>NZ_JBSKJR010000007.1:0-182321 GCF_053709675.1 Enterobacter sp. UPMP2052 | reverse complement strand
GTGGAACGGCGATATGACCAACGGCGTGGCGCCGTCGAGCAATCCGAAAGGCACCGACGTTAAGCTTTCGCCAGGCTCATCCACCGGTCAGACCGGCATGGATATGCCGAAAACGCCTGAGCACAAACAGTGGAACGGCGATATGACCAACGGCGTGGCGCCGTCGAGCAATCCGAAAGGCACCGACGTTAAGCTTTCGCCAGGCTCGTCCACCGGTCAGACCGGCATGGATATGCCGAAAACGCCTGAGCACAAGCAGTGGAACGGCGATATGAGCGCAACAGCACAGCCGAAGCAGTGGCTGCCGCTGATGACGGAAACGCCAATTGATATCTATGCGAAGGTGACCATTGCGTTCCAGGACGAACAGCTGAGTTAACCGCCCTCCCCCCGTCGTTCACCGGCGGGATTTTCATGTAGCCATAAAAAAGGGTCTGACCACGGTCAGACCCTTTTCTTATTCAGCAGGCGGGATAATTACTCGTCTTCGAGGTAGGTATACCCGTACAGACCCGCTTCAAACTCTTCGAGGAACTGCTGTTGCAGCGCATCGTCCAGACCGGTGTTTTTCACCTGATCGCGGAACTGAGTCAGCAGCTTGCCCGGATCGAGCTGAACGTACTGGAGCATATCCGCTACGGTATCCCCTTCATCAGACAGCTCAACCTCCACGCTGCCGTCAGGGAAGACAAACACGTCAACCGCTTCGGTATCACCGAACAGGTTGTGCATGTTGCCAAGGATCTCCTGGTACGCACCGACCATAAAGAAGCCCAGCATCGGCGGGTTCTCCGGATCGTACTCCGGCATCGGCATGGTAGTGGCGATACCGTCGCCGTCCACGTAGTGATCGATAGCACCATCGGAGTCACAGGTGATGTCCAGCAGCACCGCACGACGTTCCGGGGCGTGGTTCAGCCCTTCCAGCGGCAGAACCGGGAACAGCTGATCGATACCCCAGGCATCCGGCATCGACTGGAACAGCGAGAAGTTGACGTAAATCTTATCCGCCATACGCTCCTGCAATTCGTCGATAATCGGACGGTGCGCGCGGTTGCTCGGGTCGAGCTGCTTCTGCACTTCATGGCACATGTTCAGATAGAGCTGCTCTGCCCACGCGCGCTCCTGCAGGCTGAAGGTGCCTGAAGAGTAGCCGACGTGAATGTCGTGCAGATCCATCTGGCTGTCATGCAGCCATTCGCGCAGCGAGCGGCGCGTGCCCGGCTCGTGCATCTCCTGCCAGGTTTCCCACATGCTTTGCAGGGAACGAGGCGCATCTTCCTGCGGCGGCGTCGCTTCGGAAATTTCGCTACGCTCAACGCCGATAATGTTGGAAACAAGCACGGTATGGTGCGCGGTCACCGCGCGGCCCGACTCGGTGATCACCGTCGGATGCGGCAGGCCGTGCTCTTCACAGGCATCGCCAATCGCCCAGATAATGTTGTTGGCGTATTCGTTCAGGCCGTAGTTAACAGAGCAGTCGGACTGTGAGCGGGTTCCTTCGTAGTCCACGCCCAGACCGCCGCCGACGTCGAAGCACTGAATGTTGACGCCCAGCTTGTGCAACTCAACGTAGAAACGCGCCGATTCACGCACGCCGGTGGCGATGTCGCGAATGTTCGCCATCTGCGAGCCGAGGTGGAAGTGCAGCAGCTGGATGCTGTCCAGACGACCGCGCTCGCGCAGAATTTCTACCAGCTGCAGCACCTGGTTCGCCGCGAGGCCGAACTTGGATTTTTCGCCGCCGGAGGACTGCCATTTACCGGAACCCTGGGACGCCAGACGCGCACGCACGCCGAGGCGTGGGATCACGTTCAGACGCTCCGCCTCTTCCAGCACAATTGCGATTTCGGTCATCTTTTCGATAACCAGATAGACCTTGTGGCCCATCTTCTCGCCAATCAGCGCCAGACGAATGTATTCACGGTCTTTATAACCGTTACAGACAATCACCGACCGGGTCATGCCCGCGTGCGCCAGAACGGCCATCAGCTCCGCTTTGGAACCGGCTTCCAGCCCCAGCGGTTCACCGGAGTGGATCAGGGATTCAATAACGCGGCGGTGCTGGTTCACCTTAATCGGGTAAACCAGGAAGTAGTCGCCTTTATAGCCATAAGATTCGCGCGCGCGCTTGAACGCGGCGTTAATCGAACGCAGGCGATGTTGCAGGATCTGCGGGAAGCAGAACAGTGCAGGCAAACGCTGGCCCTGCGCTTCGCGAGCTTTCACAAGTCTGGCGAGATCCACGCGCGCATCGGGGACGTCCGGATCGGGGCAAACGCTAATGTGGCCCAGCTCATTGACGTCGTAGTAGTTATTGCCCCACCAGGCAATATTATAAGTGCGCAGCATCTTGCTGGCTTCCTGGGAGCTCATCGCAACCTCCTGCATGGAACGTAGTACACCCTGTTCGCCCGCTGACGAAGGCGAAACTGAAGACATGTCGTCAGACATAGCGAACCTCAACTCTTTGTATTAAGTGTAAAACAGTTGACTACTATCGCAGCGTTATACGGCGATAACAACCCATAAACGGCTCCATCTCCCAGCAGAGTATGCTGAAATCCAGACCGTGCGACCGGTTTCTTATTCATATCATTGTAAAACACGTAACCGAACTGTGTATGACAAGGTTCGGCGAAACCACGAGATAACTCTTGTATTAACAAGAGCGCCCTTGTTCAGTTTTCACAAAGCGTGACCGGCCCTGGAATCCTGAGAAGCGCCGAGATGGGTATAACATCGGCAGGTTTGCAGACTAGAAATGCGGGTTGCGGGAATCAAATGCGCGCCAGAACGGCTGCGCTGAATTAGCGGAAAACGATGGTTCATTATCTCGTATCACCTCCACGGCCGCCTCTGCTGAAACGGACCCCAAGCCAAAGCTGAAAGTTCACTGCTTAACCCGGCTGGAAGTGGCAACACGATGAGTTCATCGAGCGCTTTTTTTTAGAAGCCGCGCGCCGCGTTTTATACCGAGAAGGGGGCTAAAATGCAAAACAAAAATGCGCGCGTTGCCAGCGGCGTCAGGAAATATTTCCAGCTGCGTTTTCAACGCAGTGAGAGGTGAGTCAAAAAAAACTGGAAATCGGTCTAAGAAGTGACCTAAAATAGCCGTCCAGATGTTAATCCATCCATACTGATTAACACTCAGACTGCCAGTGTCAAAACCCGTCGGCCTTGGTAGAATTATCTCCCTTGGCTATTCCACACAGCAGCTTGAGCTAACCAAATTCCTCTTAGGTGAAATATAACATGGCAAAACACCTTTTTACGTCCGAGTCCGTATCAGAAGGACATCCTGATAAAATTGCTGACCAAATCTCCGATGCGGTGCTGGATGCGATCCTGACCCAGGATCCAAAAGCGCGCGTAGCGTGCGAAACCTATGTCAAAACCGGTATGGTTCTGGTGGGCGGTGAGATCACCACCAGCGCATGGGTTGATATCGAAGAGATCACCCGTAACACGGTGCGTGAGATCGGCTATGTGCATTCTGATATGGGCTTTGATGCCAACTCCTGTGCGGTACTGAGCGCCATCGGCAAACAGTCTCCGGACATCAACCAGGGCGTTGACCGTGCCGATCCGCTGGAACAGGGCGCGGGCGACCAGGGCCTGATGTTCGGCTACGCCACCAACGAAACCGACGTGCTGATGCCAGCGCCAGTCACCTACGCACACCGTCTGGTGCAGCGTCAGGCTGAAGTGCGTAAAAACGGCTCCCTGCCGTGGCTGCGCCCGGATGCGAAAAGCCAGGTGACCTTCCAGTACGACGACGGCAAAATCGTCGGTATTGATGCGGTGGTTCTGTCTACCCAGCATTCCGAAGAGATTGACCAGAAAGCGCTGCAGGAAGCGGTGATGGAAGAGATCATCAAGCCGGTTCTGCCCGTTGAGTGGCTGAACTCTGCAACCAAATACTTCATCAACCCAACCGGACGCTTCGTTATCGGCGGCCCAATGGGCGACTGCGGCCTGACCGGTCGTAAAATCATCGTTGATACCTACGGCGGCATGGCGCGTCACGGTGGCGGTGCGTTCTCTGGTAAAGACCCGTCTAAAGTTGACCGTTCTGCGGCATACGCAGCACGTTATGTTGCGAAAAACATCGTGGCTGCAGGCCTGGCCGACCGCTGTGAAATTCAGGTTTCTTACGCCATCGGCGTGGCGGAACCAACGTCAATCATGGTGGAAACCTTTGGTACGGAGAAAGTGCCATCCGAGCAGCTGACGCTGCTGGTGCGCGAGTTCTTCGACCTGCGTCCTTACGGCCTGATCCAGATGCTGGATCTGCTGCACCCAATCTATAAAGAAACCGCTGCGTACGGTCACTTTGGTCGCGAACATTTCCCATGGGAAAAAACCGACAAAGCCGCCCTGCTGCGTGACGCTGCCGGTCTGAAATAATCGACCGACCGTAGCGTTAAACAGGCCAGCCTTTGCGCTGGCCTTTTTTTATGTCGGGTGGCGGCTGCGCCTTACCCGACCTACAAAATCCTCGGACCCGTAGGTCGGGTAAGGCATTGCCGCCACCCGACGACAGACCGCACCCTTTGAAACCGTTTACACCGCACCAAATATATCCTGCTTTCAGATTATTCCCTTTGCATGATCGCATTTCTTCTGCTGTTACATTTCCTTTCAGTTAAGTCTGAATTGTGTACATTCGCGATGCATATCACCTCGTTTACCTCTATATTTTCAAAGCTTTAATATTATTTACGTAGTCAATGTTGTGTAACCGATTACACCGTTGTGATTTGTCTCACATATTTTTACGCACTACTCACCTACTCTTAACATCGTAAAAACTGATAACCCAACTGGAGGGCATAATGCCTGACAATAAAAAACAGGGGCGTACGTCCAATAAGGCGATGACCTTCTTCGTCTGCTTCCTCGCAGCCCTGGCAGGATTACTCTTTGGCCTGGATATCGGCGTTATCGCCGGTGCGTTACCTTTCATCACCGATGAATTCCAGATCTCTTCACACACTCAGGAGTGGGTGGTCAGCTCCATGATGTTCGGTGCCGCCGTGGGTGCGGTGGGCAGCGGCTGGCTCTCCTTCAAGCTCGGGCGTAAAAAGAGCCTGATGATCGGCGCGATCCTGTTCGTGGCTGGGTCATTGTTCTCTGCCGCTGCGCCAAACGTTGAGGTGCTGCTGGTGTCACGCGTACTGCTCGGCCTGGCCGTTGGCGTGGCGTCTTACACCGCGCCGCTGTACCTGTCTGAAATCGCGCCGGAGAAAATCCGTGGCAGCATGATTTCGATGTACCAGCTGATGATCACCATCGGTATTCTGGGCGCTTATCTTTCCGATACGGCGTTCAGCTACAGCGGTGCATGGCGCTGGATGCTCGGCGTGATCATCATCCCTGCGGTGCTGCTGCTGATTGGCGTCTTTTTCCTGCCGGACAGCCCGCGCTGGTTCGCCGCCAAACGCCGCTTCCACGATGCCGAACGGGTTTTACTGCGCCTGCGTGATACCAGCGCAGAAGCGAAAAACGAGCTGGAAGAGATCCGCGAAAGCCTGAAGGTAAAACAGTCCGGCTGGGCGCTGTTTAAAGAGAACAGCAACTTCCGCCGTGCGGTGTTCCTGGGCGTGCTGCTCCAGGTGATGCAACAGTTCACCGGGATGAACGTCATCATGTACTACGCGCCAAAAATCTTCGAACTGGCGGGTTACACCAACACCACCGAGCAGATGTGGGGCACGGTAATCGTCGGTCTGACCAACGTGCTGGCGACCTTTATTGCCATTGGTCTGGTAGACCGTTGGGGACGTAAACCAACGCTGACGCTGGGCTTCCTGGTGATGGCCGTCGGGATGGGCGTCCTCGGTACGATGATGCATGTGGGCATTCACTCCCCGTCTGCACAGTACTTTGCCGTGGCCATGCTGCTGATGTTTATCGTCGGTTTTGCGATGAGCGCCGGTCCGCTGATCTGGGTGCTGTGCTCGGAGATCCAGCCGCTGAAAGGGCGTGATTTTGGTATCACCTGCTCCACCGCGACCAACTGGATCGCCAACATGATCGTCGGCGCAACGTTCCTGACCATGCTCAACACGCTGGGCAATGCGAACACCTTCTGGGTTTACTCCGGCCTGAACATCTTCTTCATTGTTCTGACCATCTGGCTGGTTCCAGAAACCAAACACGTTTCGCTGGAACATATTGAACGTAACCTGATGAAAGGTCGTCCGCTGCGTGAGATTGGCGCACACGACTGAGTGTTCTGCCGGGGAGGTGCCGCTTGCACCTCCCCGCTTCCCGCTTTATGCTCTGCCCCTATGAAAGCTCCCCGTCTCCCCATCGCCCTTCAGCAAGCCGCTATGCGCAGCCTGCGGGAAAAACTCGCCCAGGCAAACCTGAAGCTCGGGCGCAATTATCCGGAACCCAGGCTGGTGTACCACCAGCGCGGCACTGCAGCAGGCACCGCCTGGCTGGAGTCGTGGGAGATCCGCTTAAACCCGGTGCTGATGATGGAAAACCAGCAGGCATTTATCGAAGAGGTGGTGCCTCACGAGCTGGCGCATCTGCTGGTGTGGAAACATTTTGGCCGCGTAGCGCCCCACGGCAAAGAGTGGAAATGGATGATGGAGGCGGTGCTCGGTGTGCCCGCTCGCCGCACGCACCAGTTCGAGCTTGTATCAGTACGCACCAATACTTTCCCCTACCGCTGCTCGTGCCAGCAGCATCAGCTCACCGTGCGCCGTCATAACCGCGTGGTGCGTGGCGAAGCAACCTACCGCTGCGTGAAGTGCGGCGATCCGCTGGTTGCGGAATGATCAAATGAACAATCAGGAACTTTCCTGATCTGACTGATTGCATACAGGAACAACATCCGCTACGTTGCCGGCTCGTTTTGACACGGAGTGTAAGATGTCCCGTAATTTCTCCCTCACCGTCGCCTTTCTGACGACGGCGCTCTCCGGCCACGCGCTGGCCGACGGTATCCATAGTTTTTCCCAGGCAAAAACCGCAGGCGTCAAGATTAACGCTGACGCGCCGGGCGATTTCTACTGTGGCTGTAAGATTAACTGGCAGGGCAAAAAAGGCGTCGTTGACCTCGCATCCTGCGGCTACAAAGTCCGTAAAAATGAGAACCGCGCCAGCCGCATCGAATGGGAACATGTCGTTCCGGCATGGCAGTTCGGCCATCAGCGCCAGTGCTGGCAGGATGGCGGGCGTAAAAACTGCGCCAAAGACCCGGTCTATCGCCAGATGGAAAGCGATATGCACAACCTGCAGCCAGCGGTAGGCGAAGTGAACGGCGATCGCGGCAACTTCATGTACAGCCAGTGGAACGGCGGCGAAGGCCAGTACGGACAGTGCGCCATGAAGGTGGATTTCAAAGAGAAAGTCGCCGAGCCGCCAGCCCGCGCGCGCGGCAGCATTGCCCGCACCTACTTCTACATGCGCGACCGTTACTCGCTTACGCTTTCACGCCAGCAGACGCAGCTGTTTAACGCCTGGGACAAGATGTATCCGGTGACGGCGTGGGAGTGCCAGCGCGATGAGCGCATTGCGAAAGTTCAGGGGAATCACAACCCTTACGTCCAGCGGGCTTGCCAGGCGCAAAAGAGCTAACCTACACTAGCGGCAATTCGCTTACACCGCATGACACATGGAATTTCTGACTATGCGCATTCCCCGCATCTACCATCCTGAACTGATTACCACAGGCCGTGAGATCGCCCTGTCTGACGACGCCGCCAACCATGTAGGCCGCGTGCTGCGTATGGGCGCAGGCCAGGCGATTCAGCTCTTCGACGGCTCCAACCAGGTGTTCGACGCTGAAATTACGCGCGCCGACAAAAAAAGCGTGCACGTCAACGTGCTGCGCGGTGAAGTGGACGACCGTGAATCGCCGCTGCATATCCATCTGGGACAGGTGATGTCGCGCGGTGAAAAGATGGAGTTCACCATTCAGAAATCCATTGAACTCGGTGTAAGCCTCATTACGCCACTTTTTTCTGAGCGCTGTGGCGTTAAACTGGATGCTGAACGTCTGAACAAAAAGATCCAGCAGTGGCAGAAAATTGCCGTTGCGGCCTGCGAGCAAAGCGGCCGCAACCGGATACCGGAGATCCGCCCGGCGATGGATCTTGAGGACTGGTGTGCTGAAGAGGAGAGCGGGCTGAAGCTCAATCTCCACCCTCGCGCCAGCGCCAGCATCAACACGCTGCCGCTGCCCGTCGAGCGCGTGCGCCTGTTGATTGGCCCGGAGGGCGGCCTGTCGGCTGACGAGATCGCCATGACGGCACGTTACCAGTTTACTGATATTCTGTTAGGGCCTCGCGTTCTGCGCACTGAGACAACGGCGCTCACCGCCATTACCGCGCTACAGGTGCGTTTTGGCGATC
This sequence comes from Enterobacter sp. UPMP2052, assembly GCF_053709675.1. Classification (NCBI taxonomy): domain Bacteria; kingdom Pseudomonadati; phylum Pseudomonadota; class Gammaproteobacteria; order Enterobacterales; family Enterobacteriaceae; genus Enterobacter; species Enterobacter sp. UPMP2052. Next base: position 173,949 of record NZ_JBSKJR010000007.1, on the reverse strand, counting down.
TGGGTTGACCCATATTGATGGAGAAAAAAATGATCAAGCTCGGCATCGTGATGGATCCCATCGCAAACATTAACATCAAGAAAGATTCCAGCTTCGCTATGCTGCTGGAAGCGCAGCGTCGCGGCTATGAACTCCACTATATGGAGATGAACGATCTTTACCTGATCAACGGTGAAGCCCGCGCGCGTACCCGCCTCGTTAACGTCGAGCAGAACTACGACAAATGGTACGAATTCGGCAGCGAGCAGGATATCGCCCTGGCCGACCTCAACGTCATCCTGATGCGTAAAGATCCGCCGTTCGATACCGAATTTATCTACTGCACCTATATCCTGGAACGCGCAGAAGAGAAAGGCACGCTCATCGTCAACAAGCCGCAGAGCCTGCGCGACTGCAACGAGAAGCTTTACACCGCCTGGTTCTCTGACCTGACGCCGGAAACGCTGGTGACCCGCAGCAAGGCACAGCTGAAAGCGTTCTGGCAGCAACACGGCGATATCATCATGAAGCCGCTGGACGGCATGGGCGGCGCGTCTATCTTCCGCGTTAAAGAAGGCGATCCTAACATTGGCGTCATTGCCGAAACGCTGACCGAGCTGGGTACCCGCTACTGCATGGCGCAGAACTACCTGCCTGCCATCGTCGACGGCGACAAGCGTGTGCTGGTGGTGGACGGCGAGCCGGTGCCTTACTGCCTGGCGCGTATCCCGCAGGGTGGAGAAACCCGCGGCAACCTCGCAGCTGGTGGCCGTGGCGAACCGCGCCCGTTGACCGAAAGCGACTGGGAAATTGCCCGCCGCGTTGGCCCTACGCTTAAAGCCAAAGGGCTGATCTTCGTCGGCCTGGACATCATCGGCGACCGTCTGACCGAAGTGAACGTCACCAGCCCAACCTGCATCCGTGAAATTGAGGCGGAATTCCCGATTTCGATCACCGGTATGCTGATGGACGCCATCGAAAAACGTTTACAGAAGTAACCCACCAAAGAGTGACAGCGTTGTCGTTTCTCCGCATACTGGACGCTGTCGCTTTTTAAACCAGGAAACAGACCCTCTGACAATGAATTTACAGCATCACTTTCTTATTGCCATGCCTGCACTCCAGGACCCAATTTTCCGCCGCGCCGTGGTGTACATTTGTGAATACAATGAAGACGGTGCGATGGGAATTATCATCAACAAGCCGCTGGAAAACCTCCAGGTAGAAGGGATTCTGGAAAAGCTGAAAATCACCACGGAAGAGCGTCTGCCAGAGATCCGTCTTGATAAAGCCGTCATGCTGGGTGGGCCACTTGCAGAAGATCGCGGTTTTATTCTGCATACCCCGCCGGTCTTTTCCTCCAGTATTCGCATTTCGGATAACACCGTTATCACCACCTCACGCGATGTCCTTGAAACACTCGGTACGGCAAATCAGCCTTCCGAAGTGCTGGTTGCGCTGGGCTACGCCTCATGGGAGAAAGGCCAGCTTGAGCAGGAAATTCTGGATAACGCCTGGCTGACCGCGCCCGCGGATATGAACATCCTGTTTAAAACCCCGATTGCCGATCGCTGGCGCGAGGCCGCAAAACTTATCGGCATTGATATTCTGACCATGCCCGGCGTAGCGGGGCACGCCTGATGAACGGAACGCTTATTGCCTTCGACTTTGGCACCAAAAGCATCGGCGTTGCCGTGGGCCAGCGCATTACCGGCACGGCACGCCCGCTGACGGCGCTCAAGGCCAACGACGGCACGCCCGACTGGAACCTTATCGAACGTCTGCTCAAAGAGTGGCAGCCGGACGACGTGATTGTCGGGCTGCCGCTGAACATGGACGGCACCGAGCAACCGCTTACCGCCAGGGCGCGTAAATTTGCCAATAAAATTCATGGCCGCTTTGGTGTATCCGTGAAGCTGCATGACGAGCGTCTGAGCACCGTCGAAGCGCGCGCCGGGCTGTTTGAACACGGTGGCTTCCGGGCGCTGAACAAAGGCAGCGTCGACTCGGCCTCCGCCGTCATTATCCTCGAGAGCTATTTCGAGCAGGGTTACTGAGCCTCTTTTCACGCGGTAGCCCGGCAGGTTCCTATAGCCTGCCCTGCGCCCGGCGCTCAGCCAGGCTCTGTTCAAAGTTCTGCATGCCCGCCTGCTGACCCGTTTGAACGATCCCGGGAAGCTGCCAGGTTTTGCCTTCACGGATCAGGTTCGCCGCCGCCGGGGTATTCACCAGCAGCTCATAAAGCGCGACGCGCCCGCCCTGCAAATCCGGGCGCAGCTTTTGCGCCAGAACCGCCCGCAGGCTGCCCGCCAGCTGGGTGCGCACCGGGTCTTTCTCCTGCGCCGGAAAGGTATCCACCAGCCGTTCAATGGCCTGCGATGCCCCGCGCGTATGCAGCGTCGCCAGCACCAGATGCCCGGTTTCTGCCGCCGTCAGCGCCAGGCGGATCGTTTCGCTGTCGCGCAGCTCCCCCAGCAAAATCACATCCGGATCTTCACGCAACGCGCCCCGCAGCGCCTCGGCAAACGTCGGGCTGTGCTGGCCTATCTCGCGCTGCTGGATCAGGCAGCGTTCACTCTGATAGATAAATTCCACCGGATCTTCGAGCGTCAGAATATGCCCGTCGGTGTGGTGGTTGAGAAAATCGACCATCGCCGCCAGAGTGGTGGATTTTCCGCTGCCGGTTGCCCCGGTCACCAGCAGCAGCCCGCTGTCATTCAGTAACAGCTCCGGGATCGCCCGCGGCACGCCCAGCGCAGAAAGTTGCGGGCAGGCACGCGGCAGCAGTCGCAGCGCGACAGAGGCACCCTGCATATGCATAAACGCGCTGCCGCGCAGGCGCTGGTTTTCGCCGGTGGTGACGGCAAAATCCACCTGCCCGTTTGCCCACCACGTCCCCTGCTGTTCATCATTAAGCCACTCCCTGAGCAGCACGTTCACGTCCGGAGGCGGAAACGGGGCGGGCTCAAGGCGGCCTAATCGCCGCCAGCGCGGGGGGGCATCACTGCACAGGTGTAGATCGGAGACGTTATGCTTTACACTAAGGGCCACGATTTCTTCCACATCCATAGACTACTCCTCGGAAAATGAACGACATTGCGCATAACCTGGCACAGGTCCGGGACAAAATCTCAGCCGCTGCAACGCGTTGCGGCCGTGCTTCAGAAGAAATTACGTTGCTTGCAGTCAGTAAAACCAAGCCTGCGAGCGCCCTCGCAGAAGCGATTGCCGCCGGGCAGCGGGCGTTTGGCGAAAACTACGTGCAGGAAGGCGTGGACAAAATTTGCCATTTCCGTGACCAGGGGCAGGACGATTTGCAATGGCACTTTATTGGCCCGCTGCAGTCGAACAAAAGCCGTCTGGTCGCGGAGCATTTTGACTGGTGTCACACGATCGATCGTCTGAAGATTGCCGCGCGCCTGAACGACCAGCGCCCGGCGGAGATGGCTCCGCTTAACGTGCTGATTCAAATCAACATTAGCGACGAGAACAGCAAATCCGGCATTGCGCTGAGCGAGCTCGACGCCCTGGCGGCAGAGGTGGCAGCACTGCCGCACCTGACCCTGCGCGGGCTGATGGCGATCCCGGCACCTGAGTCAAGTTATGAAAGGCAGTTTGCCGTAGCACGGCAAATGGCTGTAGCATTTGAAGCGCTTAAAGCGCGCTACACAACGGTAGACACGCTTTCTCTGGGCATGTCGGATGATATGGAAGCCGCGATTGCGGCAGGCAGTACGATGGTGCGCATCGGCACAGCAATTTTCGGTGCGCGCGATTACACCCAATAATAAGGAAACCTAAGGAACGCCATGAAGACGTTGACTTTCCTGCTCTCAACAGTGCTTGAGCTGTATACGATGGCGCTGTTACTGCGTGTCTGGATGCAGTGGGCCCGCTGTGATTTTTATAATCCGTTCTCACAGTTTGTCGTGAAGGTAACCCAGCCCGTCGTGGGGCCGCTGCGCCGCATTATTCCGGCGATGGGGCCTATCGACAGCGCCTCGCTGCTGATGGCGTTTATCCTGAGCGTTATCAAAGCGATCGTGCTGTTTATGGTCATTACCTTCCAGCCGATTATCTGGATCGCTGCCGTTCTGATCCTCATCAAAACCGTCGGCCTGCTGATATTCTGGGTCTTGCTGGTGATGGCAATCATGAGCTGGGTGAGCCAGGGCCGTAGCCCGGTGGAGTACGCGCTTATCCAGCTGGCTGAACCGCTGCTGCGCCCGATTCGCAATCTGCTGCCGTCGATGGGCGGTATCGACTTTTCGCCGATGATCCTTGTCCTGCTGCTGTACGTGGCTAACATGGGGATCGCCGAGCTGTTACAGGCGACGGGCAACATGCTGCTGCCGGGGCTGTGGATGGCGCTATGAGTGCCGTAAGCACCTGCGCTGACGGGCTGGTTCTACGGCTGTATATTCAGCCGAAAGCCAGCCGCGACAGCATTGTTGGGCTGCATGGCGACGAGCTAAAAGTCGCCATCACCGCCCCGCCGGTGGATGGTCAGGCCAATGCGCATCTGACCAAATATCTGGCTAAACAGTTTCGCGTCGCCAAAAGCCAGGTCATCATTGAAAAAGGTGAACTGGGGCGACATAAACAGGTAAAAATCCTCAATCCGCAATCGATCCCGACGCAAGTCGCGGCGCTGACCGAACAGGACTAAACCATGCAGAAAGTTGTTCTCGCTACCGGTAATGCCGGTAAAGTGCGCGAGCTGGCCTCGCTTTTAAATGATTTTGGGCTGGACGTGGTCGCCCAGACCGAGCTTGGCGTGGATTCCGCCGAGGAGACGGGCCTGACGTTTATCGAAAACGCGATCCTGAAAGCGCGCCATGCCGCTCAGATTACCGGCCTGCCTGCCATTGCCGACGACTCCGGCCTGGCCGTAGATTATCTTGGCGGCGCGCCGGGAATTTACTCCGCGCGCTACTCTGGTGAAGATGCCACCGACCAGCAAAATCTGGAAAAACTGCTTGTCGCCCTGAAGGATGTGCCTGACGACCAGCGCACCGCGCAGTTCCACTGCGTGCTGGTTTACCTGCGCCATGCCGAAGACCCCACGCCTGTTGTCTGCCACGGCAGCTGGCCGGGCGTGATCGCCCGCGAGGCGGCTGGCAGCGGCGGCTTTGGCTACGACCCAATTTTCTTTGTCCCGTCTGAGGGCAAAACCGCTGCGGAACTGACCCGCGAAGAGAAAAGCGCGATTTCCCACCGTGGGCGCGCGCTGAAACTGTTACTGGAAGCATTACGTAATGGCTAACCTGCCACCTCTGAGTCTGTATATTCACATCCCGTGGTGCGTGCAGAAATGCCCGTACTGCGATTTCAACTCGCACGCGCTGAAAGGCGAAGTGCCGCACGATGATTACGTTGCGCATCTGCTGGCCGACCTGGACGCCGATGTACCTTACGCACAGGGACGTGAAGTTAAGACCATTTTTATTGGTGGCGGTACGCCGAGCCTGCTTTCAGGCCCGGCGATGCAGACGCTGCTGGACGGCGTACGTGCGCGCCTGAACCTGGCAGCGGATGCTGAAATTACGATGGAAGCCAACCCCGGCACCGTTGAGGCCGACCGTTTTGTCGACTATCAGCGTGCGGGGGTGAACCGTATCTCCATCGGCGTACAGAGCTTTAGCGAGCAAAAATTAACGCGCCTGGGGCGCATTCACGGCCCGGACGAGGCAAAGCGCGCAGCGCATCTGGCAACGGGGCTTGGCCTTCGCAGCTTTAACCTCGATTTGATGCACGGCCTGCCGGACCAGTCGCTCGACGAAGCGCTGGACGACCTGCGTCAGGCGATTGAACTTAATCCACCGCATCTCTCCTGGTATCAGCTGACCATTGAGCCAAACACGCTGTTTGGCTCACGCCCGCCGGTACTGCCGGATGACGACGCGCTGTGGGATATCTTCGAACAAGGACATCAGCTGTTGACCGCCGCAGGCTATCAGCAGTACGAAACCTCCGCCTATGCGAAGCCGGGCTACCAGTGCCAGCACAACCTGAACTACTGGCGCTTTGGCGATTATCTGGGGATAGGCTGCGGCGCGCACGGCAAAGTGACCTTCCCGGACGGGCGCATCCTGCGTACCGCTAAAACGCGCCATCCGCGCGGGTATATGGAAGGCCGCTATCTGGAGCGTCAGCACGACGTCGAGGCGGCGGATAAGCCGTTTGAATTCTTTATGAACCGCTTCCGCCTGCTGGAAGCCGCGCCGCGTGCGGAGTTCTCGCGCTATACCGGGCTGGCAGAGTCGGTGATCCGCCCGCAGATCGACGAGGCGCTGGCGCAGGGGTATCTCACCGAATGTGATGAATACTGGCAGATCACCGAGCATGGCAAACTGTTCTTAAACTCCCTTCTTGAGCTGTTCCTCGCCGACGATTCCTGAACACAGCGTCAGGATTTTGCATCCCGTTCTGCCAGCTGAGGGAAAGGCTGGCAGAGTATGGGGATGGAAAAATCAAAACAACTCCGCAAGGAAATGACGCCCGAAGAATTACGCCTCTGGTATTTACTCAGAGGACGTCGCTTCTTTGGCTATAAGTTTCGCCGCCAGATGCCGATTGGCACATACATCGTTGATTTTGCCTGTTTTAAAGCCAAGCTGATTATTGAGCTTGATGGGGGGCAACATCAGGATGAAGAAGCATATGACTTACGCAGAACGGCTTTTTTAAAGGCTAACGGCTGGGAAGTGATACGGTTCTGGAACAATGAGTTCAGGGTAAATGAAGAGGAGGTACTGATGGCTATTATGCAACGATTGCAATGCCTGATGCCCTCACCCTAACCCTCTCCCACAGGGAGAGGGAACTTTGCCCCAGGGGTGAGAGTACGTTTACTCCCTCTCCCCTGGGGAGAGGGCCGGGGTGAGGGGCCCGGCACGCAGAAAACTTACTTCAACGTCCCCACCAGCGCCTTTCTGCTATCTTCCAGCGACACCACGCGTTTACACACGTCTTTGCCGAACTGCTGGAAATCGGCTTCCTGGTTTTTCCATTCGTTCTGAATCGACGTCTGTAATCCGCCCAGGCTGCCCAGCACGCCCTGCAGCGGGTTACCGCCGCCTTTCAGCACGGCTTTTGCGCCCATCTCGTTGATGCTGTCCTGCAAAATACCGCCCATCGCCTGGTTCACCAGGTTTTGGCCGTCGGCGCGCACCTGATCAATGGCCTTGTAGTGGAACGTCAGGCCGTCGGTGCGAGTCTCGATAATGCGGTTCATCTGCTCTTTCAGCTGCTTGTCCAGCCTGGTCAGGCGGGTGCGCATGTTGCTGCTCTCACCCACCTCTTTAGTGATGATCTTGTCCAGCGCCACGCGGCTTTTCTCAACGCGCGTCAGGGCACCGTCGTTCACCCACGGCAGTGCGGTGCGCAAATCAGCCTGATAATCTTTTGCCTGCTCGCGCTGAGCGGCCGTCAGGTTTTGCGGTTTGCCGTTAAAGGTGACGTTGCCATCCGGCGTAATCACCAGATCGCCGTTCTCGCCTTTGACCTGCACGGTTTGCGGGCTTAATACCACGTCGTCACGCGGGGTGACGCTACATTTATACTCCGCATGGGCGGTGGTTCCGATTGCCAATAGAGCAACAGCCAGCAACGTTTTGCGCATCTTAAACACTCCCTCAGACAAAATGGGCCAGCTAATGCTGGCCCCGTACCTGCTTTATTAGTCCCACCAAACGTCGAAAAGTTCGCTGACGCGGACATCTTCCATTTTGTGGTCTTCAAGCCATTTGCGGACCAGCGCCTGGTGCTCTTCGGTGCATTTACCCACTTCCTGGGTGCAGATCAGACCTTCCCACGCCAGATAGCCGCTACCGTCAAAGGCCAGCTTGTTGGGTTCGATCACCTCGTTGATGAACGCATCTACGTCCTGATCGATCTGCTCAACGCTGGTGCCTTCCGGGAAACGCCAGGCAACGGAGAAACCTACTTCCTGGAATTCTTCGATGTGCATCTTTTTACGCAGACGACGGCTACGATTCTTTGCCATTATTTCACCCTCTCGAACATTAAGTCCCATACGCCGTGACCAAGACGATGGCCACGCTGTTCAAATTTTGTCACCGGACGTGAATCCGGGCGCGGTACATAGTCGTTGCTTTCAGACTGGTTTTTATACCCGTCCAGCGACGACATCACTTCCAGCATATGTTCCGCATAAGGTTCCCAGTCGGTCGCCATGTGGAAAACGCCGCCCAGCTTTAACTTACTTTTCAGCAGCTCTGCAAACGGTGCCTGAACGATACGGCGTTTATTATGACGTGCTTTGTGCCACGGGTCAGGGAAAAAGAGCTGAACCATGTTCAAAGAATTGTCAGGAATCATTTTGTGCAGCACTTCTACCGCGTCGTGGCACATCACGCGCAGGTTCTCAACGCCCTCTTCATGGGCCATTGCCAGACACGCGCCGACGCCCGGCGAGTGCACTTCAATGCCGAGGAAGTTCTGCTCGGGGCGCGCTTTCGCCATAGTCACCAGCGAGGTGCCCATACCAAAACCAATCTCCAGCGTGACGGGCGCGTCGCGGCCAAACAGCGCGGTGAAGTCGACAGGCTGTTCAGTGAACTCAACGCCCATCACCGGCCAGTAGTTGTCCAGCGCGTGTTGCTGCCCTTTTGTCAGGCGGCCCTGACGGCGGACGAAGCTGCGAATACGGCGCAGCGGGCGGCCGTTTTCATCAAATTCCGGTGAAATGACGTCGTTTTTCATAAAAAGTGGTCTGCTCGTGAGAGTGTTCGGGAAACGGGCATTATCCAAAGTTAAGGCATCTATGCAAGCATGGGAAAGATCCGGTTTACAGCAGATTGACGCTGTGCTGCAATCTGCGTCCCTGATTATGCGAATCGATGACCATGCAAGCCTCTCAATTTTCAGCCCAGGTGCTGGACTGGTACGACAAATACGGGCGTAAAACCCTGCCCTGGCAAATTGAAAAAACGCCCTACAAAGTATGGCTCTCCGAGGTGATGCTGCAACAAACGCAGGTCGCGACGGTCATTCCTTACTTTGAACGCTTTATGGCGCGCTTTCCCACGGTTACCGATCTGGCGAATGCGCCTCTGGACGAGGTGCTGCACCTGTGGACCGGGCTTGGCTATTACGCCCGCGCGCGCAACCTGCACAAGGCAGCACAGCAGGTGGCGACGCGCCATAACGGCACATTCCCGGAAACGTTCGATGAAGTGGCGGACCTGCCCGGCGTCGGGCGTTCCACCGCGGGCGCGATTCTCTCCCTCTCCTTAGGCAAACACTTCCCGATCCTCGACGGCAACGTGAAGCGGGTGCTCGCACGCTGCTACGCGGTGGACGGCTGGCCGGGCAAAAAAGAGGTCGAGAAGCGTCTGTGGGACATTAGCGAAGCGGTCACGCCGGCAAACGGCGTTGAGCGTTTTAACCAGGCGATGATGGATCTCGGCGCGATGGTCTGCACCCGTTCAAAACCGAAGTGCGAACTCTGCCCGGTGAACAACCTGTGCGTGGCCTATGCAAACCACGCCTGGGCGCAGTATCCCGGCAAAAAGCCGAAGCAGACGCTGCCCGAGCGCACCGGCTATATGCTGCTGATGCAGCACGGCGACGAGGTGTTTTTGGCGCAGCGTCCACCGAGCGGCCTGTGGGGTGGTCTATACTGCTTCCCACAGTTTGAAGATGAAGATTTGCTTCGCGAATGGCTGAAACAGCGCGGCATTGCGGACGATACTCTCACACAGCAAACCGCGTTTCGTCATACCTTCAGCCATTTCCACCTGGATATTGTGCCCATGTGGCTTCCCGTGTCCTCCATCGCCTCCTGCATGGATGAAGGAAGCGGTCTCTGGTATAACTTAGCGCAACCGCCATCAGTCGGGCTGGCGGCTCCCGTGGAGCGCCTGTTACAGCAATTACGTGTCGGTGCACTGATTTAGCACCGGCCAGAAAATGAGGAATGAGTATGGCCAGAACTATTTTTTGTACTTTCCTGCAGCGCGACGCTGAAGGCCAGGATTTCCAGCTCTACCCGGGCGACCTGGGTAAGCGCATCTACAACGAGATCTCCAAAGAAGCCTGGGGCCAGTGGCAGAAAAAGCAGACCATGCTGATCAACGAGAAAAAGCTCAGCATGATGAACCCGGAACACCGCAAACTGCTGGAACAGGAGATGGTGAACTACCTGTTCGAAGGTAAAGACGTGCACATCGAAGGCTATACGCCACCGGAAAAATAATACCGCGCCGCTGTTGCCCGGCGGCGCTTCGCTTGCACGGGCCTACGGTTTTGTAGGCCGGGTAAGCGCAGCGCCACCCGGCGAAAGCAACGACTAAGCAAACACAACACGCACTCCCGGAATGATGAAAAAATTTTTAGCGCTTGCTCTTGTTGCGCCGTTGCTGGTCTCTTGTTCCTCAAAGAAAGGCGAGGATTACAACGAAGCCTGGGTGAAGGACACCAACGGTTTTGACATTCTGATGGGGCAGTTTGCCCACAACATCGAGAATATCTGGGGATTTAACGAAGTTCTTATCGCCGGACCTAAGGACTACGTTAAGTACACCGACGCCTATCAGACCCGTAGCCACATCAACTTTGATGACGGTACGATCACCATTGAAACCATTGCAGGTACTGAACCCGCCGCGCGCCTGCGTCAGGCCATTATCAAAACCCTGCTGATGGGTGACGATCCCGGCACTATCGATCTTTACTCGGATGCCGATGACATCACCATCTCCAAAGAGCCGTTCCTGTATGGCCAGGTGGTGGATCAGACCGGGCAGCCGATTCGCTGGGAAGGTCGCGCCTCGACGTTCGCCGATTACCTGCTGAAAACGCGCCTCAAGAGCCGCACCAACGGCCTGAAGATTATCTACAGCGTCACCATCAACCTGGTACCGAACCACCTCGACAAACGTGCGCATAAGTACATCGGCATGGTGCGCCAGGCATCGCGTAAGTATGGCGTGGATGAGTCGTTGATTCTGGCGATTATGCAGACCGAATCCTCATTCAACCCGTACGCGGTCAGCCGTTCCGACGCGCTGGGGCTGATGCAGGTTGTTCAGCACAGCGCCGGTAAAGACGTGTTCCGCTCTCAGGGGCGTTCCGGGACGCCGAGCCGCAGCTACCTGTTCGATCCGCAAAGCAACATTGATACCGGCACCGCCTATCTGGCAATGCTGAACAACGTTTATCTGGGCGGGATCGATAACCCGACCTCGCGGCGCTACGCGGTGATCACCGCCTATAACGGCGGCGCGGGCAGCGTGCTGCGCGTCTTCTCCAGCGACAAGGTGCAGGCTGCGAATATCATCAACAGCATGGCTCCAGGCGATGTCTATACCACGCTCACCACCCGCCACCCGTCGGCAGAATCCCGTCGCTATCTGTATAAGGTGAATACGGCGCAGAAAAACTATCGTCGCCGTTAAAACCGATTCCCCTCACCCTGCCCTCTCCCAAAGGGAGAGGGTATTCAGGTTCCCTCTCCCTTTGGGAGAGGGTTAGGGTGAGGGCATCAGATCTTCCCAACCCATACAAAAACCTTATTTGCATCACAATTTAATCTGCAAATTAATGTGGATTGCATTTTTTTGCGGGAGGTAACAAAACATAATCTCTCCTGCTGATAGAATTGCATCAAATAACAACCCTGAATGTTCTTATAACAACATATCTCCCGCTCACTTGTGAGGAAAGTAACATGAACCTTAAGCTGCAGCTTAAAATATTATCGTTTCTGCAGTTCTGCCTGTGGGGAAGCTGGCTGACTACACTCGGCTCCTATATGTTTGTGACGCTCAAGTTCGATGGTGCGTCAATCGGTGCCGTCTACAGCTCGCTCGGTATTGCGGCTGTTTTCATGCCAACATTGCTCGGTATCGTGGCGGATAAGTGGCTGAGTGCGAAATGGCTCTACATGCTTTGCCATCTGGTGGGCGCGGGGACGCTGTTTATGGCGGCCGAAGTGACCACGCCGGGGGCGATGTTCATGGTGATCCTGCTTAACTCGCTGGCCTATATGCCAACGCTTGGCCTGATCAACACCATCTCCTATTACCGCCTGAAATCCGCGGGCCTGGATATCGTTACCGATTTCCCGCCTATCCGTATCTGGGGCACCATCGGCTTTATCATGGCGATGTGGGGCGTGAGCTTCGCGGGCTTCGAGCTGAGCCACATGCAGTTGTACATCGGGGCTGCGCTCTCCGTGGTGCTGGCGCTGTTTACCCTGACGCTGCCGCACATTCCGGTCTCTAACCAGCAGAAGAACCAGAGCTGGAGCACCATGCTCGGTCTGGACGCCTTTGCGCTGTTTAAAAACAAACGTATGGCGATCTTCTTTATCTTCTCCATGCTGCTGGGCGCAGAGCTGCAGATCACCAACATGTTCGGCAACACCTTCCTGCACAGCTTCGATAATAACCCGCTGTTTGCCGGGAGCTTTATCGTTGAGCACGCGTCGGTGATGATGTCCATCTCGCAGATCTCCGAGACGCTGTTCATCCTGACCATCCCGTTCTTCCTGAGCCGCTACGGCATCAAGAACGTCATGCTGATCAGTATTTTTGCGTGGATGCTGCGCTTCGGCCTGTTCGCCTACGGCGATCCAAGCCCGTTCGGCACCGTGCTGCTGGTTCTGTCGATGATTGTTTACGGCTGCGCCTTCGACTTCTTCAACATCTCCGGTTCGGTGTTTGTCGAGAAAGAGGTGAAACCTGAAATCCGCGCCAGCGCGCAGGGCATGTTCCTGATGATGACCAACGGCTTCGGCTGTATTCTGGGCGGCGTGGTGAGCGGTAAAGTGGTTGAGATGTACACCACCAACGGCATTACCGACTGGCAGCCGGTGTGGCTGATCTTCGCCGCATACTCGCTGGTACTGTTCTTCGCGTTCATCGCGCTGTTCAAGTACAAGCACGTGCGTGTGCCAAACGGTGCGCAGCCGATAGCGCATTAATTGTTGTGCCCGGTGGCGGCTTCGCCTTACCGGGCCTACAAAAACACCGTTCGTAGGCCGGGTAAGCGTTAGCGCCACCCGGCTATTTTATGGCAGACAGCACCCACCCCACCGACAGCAAATCCGCGCTGCCGCCGGGGCTTAAGTTCCGTTCAATTAACGCCTTATCCATCTTAAGCAACGCATCACGATCCCAGCCGTTCATCAGCAGTTCCCGTGCATAGTCCTGCACGTAGCACAACCCTTCAATGCCGCCGCGCGACACCAGATTGCTGTCCTGATTCGTCGCCATCAGGCGCAGCAGCAGCTCGTGAAGCGAACGCCCTGTCCATCCGGCCAGCGCCCTGCGCACCGTGGCAAAGCCGCTCTCCGCCTCGCCGCGCGCGCCGGTTAAACCATACTGCTGATAGTGCCGCTCACCCGCCGTTGCCTGCCCGCTGCGCCCGGCAAGTTCCCGCGCCACCAGCCCACGACAGATGTTACTCACCTCACAGCAGAGGCTGTCTGCACAGACATTTTTCACACGCCCTGAAGCAAAGCACAGCAGCCCGAGGGCGAAAATTCCCCCTTTGTGCGTATTCACGCCGTGAGTGGCGGCATACATGGCCTGCTCGCAGGCGATCCCCATCGGGCGGATAATCCGCAACTGCTCAACGGCGGGTTGATCCGCATGCTGCGCCCCCAGCGCGGCGAACCGTGAAAACCACGGTGAAATCGCCTCAATGCTGCGAACAAACAGGGCATGATCCATATCGCGATGGGAGCCGTTATTTAGCCGGTCCACCAGCCCCGGCTTGGGCGTTAGCGCCAGCTCCTGCCACAGCGCCTCCTCGGCAAGCGCGGGCACCGCTACCGGGCGCGGGTTAGTCTCGAGCAAACCAGTCATCAATCATCTTCTCCACACAGGCCACCACCTGCCCGACGGGATGCTTGCGCGAGCGTGAACAGGCGTGCGCGGGCGCGTCACAAATCAGGCAGCGTCTGAGGTGCGCCCCCAGCGACTGCCGCCCGACGTGGCCGTGCTGAGGGCAGATCACATCGAGGTCCCACAGCCTGCCGAGCGGGTGCGTCTGCTCCAGCGTCGCGCAGTGGGCTTTGATTTCCGCCGCCGGATGGGCCACGCACCACAGGGCTTCCGGCCCGGTGGGCAGCCACAGCACCTGGCGATCCAGCACCTGCCAGCGGTTTTCCCACAGCAATTGGTCACACATCTGGAGCGCCACGCCCATGGTGTTGCGATAGCGCAGGCTGTCTTTGATCTCCCCCGGGGTAACCAGCGTGAGGGAAATTACCGGCTGGTGATAATGCGCAAGCATGTCAGCCTGGCGTGCTGCACGGCGCTCTTTCGCCGCCAGCACCTCGTCCAGGCCGACACCCGCGCGCACGGGTGTCGCTGTCGTCATATTCACTCCTTAACCTGTCTTACGGTGTCGATCACGCTGCCGTCGCGATAGCGGATCACCCCAACGATTTTGTCGGTAAATGCGATGGGCTTTGGCACGCCGGTCAGGGAAATCGCCCGCGCGTACAGGGCATCGATATCCACAATCTTCAGCCCCGCCGCCAGCAGGCGATCGCGGATTTCCGGGCGGGCCGGGTTCACCGCGATGCCGTGATCGGTCACCAGCACGTCGATGCTCTCCCCCGGCGTAAGGCGGGTAGTGACGCGCTTCACCACCGTGGGAATACGGCTGCGCAGCAATGGCGCGACCACGATGGTCAGGTTGGCTGCCGCAGCCACGTCGCAGTGCCCGCCGGATGCGCCGCGCATCACGCCGTCGGAGCCGGTGATAACGTTGACGTTAAACTCAACGTCAATTTCCAGGGCGCTGAGGATCACCACGTCGAGCTGGTCGCAGCTTGCCGCCTTGCTGCCGGGGTTGGCGTAGACGTTAGTGGAGATCTCAACGTGTTTCGGATTGCGCGCCAGCGAGGCCGCCGCCTGTCCGTCAAAGCACTGGGTGTCGAGCAGCGTGTCGATAAGCCCCTTTTCGTGCAGGTCCACCAGGCTGCCGGTGATCCCGCCGAGGGCGAAGCGCGCCGTCACGCCGCTGCGCTCCATCTTCTCCTCCATAAAGCGCGTGCAGGCTGTAGCGGCCGCGCCGGAACCGGTCTGCATCGAGAAGCCCGGCCTGAAGTAGCCGGAGTGTTCAATCACGTCCGCCGCATAGCGGGCGATCATCAGTTCGCGCGGGTTGCTGGTAACGCGCGCCGCGCCAACGCTAATTTTTGCCGGATCGCCGACGCTCTCGACCTGCACGATATAGTCCACCCGATCCTGCACGATGCTGGCGGGCATATTGGGGAACGGCACCAGCGCTTCGGTCAGCAGTACCACCTTGCGGGCATAATGCGCATCCACCATCGCGTAGCCCAGCGAGCCGCAGCAGGAGGTGCCGTGCGTACCGTTGGCATTGCCAAACGCATCGCTGCACGGCACGCCAAGAAACGCCACGTCGATGTTCAGCTCGCCGTCCTGCAGCAGCTTCACGCGCCCGCCGTGGGAGTGGATTTGCACCGGCTCATCCATCAGTCCGTGGGAGATGGCCTCTGCCAGCCTGCCGCGCATCCCGGAGGTGTAAATCCGGGTGATCACGCCGCTCTGTATATGCTCAATCAGCGCGTCGTTGCAGGTCATCAGCGAGCTGGAGGCCAGGGTCAGATTTTTGAAACCCATCCGCGCCAGCAGCGCCACGACGCTATTGATCACCCGGTCCCCTTCACGAAACGCGTGGTGGAAGGAGATCGTCATACCGTCCTGCAGGCCGCTGCGCATCACTGCCTCTTCGAGGGAGGCGCACAGTTTGCGGTTGTGCTTCGCGTCAGCGTCCGCCAGCCACGGCGTCGCGCTGTGGGCGGTATCAAAGGGTTGAAGGTCCCGCAGATGGGGAAAATTCACATGGAGAAGTTCTGTCTGATTCATTCTGTCATCCTTACCGACGCACGCCGGAAGCCGCCGCGCGTTCCAGCACGACCTGCGCATGGTGAATAATCGGGGCATCGACCATTTTGCCGTTGAGCGAGACCACGCCCAGGCCGTTACGCTCGCCCTCCTGCGCGGCTTCAATCACCCGCTTCGCGTGCTCTACCTCCTGCGGGGTTGGCGCGTAGGCGTTATGCAGCAGGTCAATCTGGCGCGGGTTGATCAGCGATTTACCGTTAAAGCCCATCTTGCGGATCAGTTCGACCTCGCGCAGGAAGCCCGCTTCGTCATTAACGTCTGACCAGACCACGTCGAAAGCGTCGATACCGGCGGCGCGAGCCGCGTGCAGCACCGCACAGCGGGCGTAGAACAGCTCGGTGCCGTCACCGCGCTCGGTCTGCATGTCCATCACGTAGTCGAAGGCCGCCAGCGCGATGCCGATTAATCGCGGCGAGCTGCGGGCAATCGCCACGGCGTTGATCACGCCAACCGCCGATTCAATCGCCGCCATCACGCGGGTGGAACCTGGCGCACGTCCGCACTCACGCTCGATGCGCTCAAGGTGGCCTTCCAGTTCATACACATCTTCAGGGGTGTCGGTTTTCGGCAGGCGGATCACGTCCACCCCGGCCCGCACGGCGGCCTCCAGATCCAGCAGGCCAAACGGCGTACTTAGCGGGTTAATGCGCACCACGGTTTCGATATCCTGATACATCGGGTGTTGCAGGGCATGGAACACCAGCATGCGCGCGGTGTCTTTCTCGCGCAGGGCCACCGCGTCTTCCAGATCGAACATGATGGAGTCCGGGCGGTAGATAAACGCGGTGGAGAGCATGGCGGCGTTTGCGCCGGGCAGGAACAGCATACTGCGGCGGAGTTTGCTCATTTCAGCGCCTCCCAGTGGATTGCCTGCTCATCGGCGGCGCGCAGAAGCGCGCTTTGCAGCCGGGCGCGGATCACACAGTCCAGCGCCCCTTTGTCTTCAATCATGATCAACCCCTGGTGCACGTTCATGGCGCGCAATGTCTCGTTGACCACCTGGCGGATCTGCTCGCCAAACTGCTTAATCACTTCACTGTGGATGACAATCTCCAGCTCGCCGTCGGCGGGGGCGATTTTCACCATCAGGTCGCTGGACTCCTGCGTACCGGCCAGCGCCTCCCTTACAATTTTCATTTTCGTTTCCTGATCGTTATGCCACTTCCGCACGCTCGCGATAATGCGTTTCGAGGTGCGTGAAGGTGGAGTCCGGGACAATCTCCCGGATCCGGGAAAACTGCTGTGTCTTGAGTAAACGGCGCACTTCCGAGGCCGAAATGGCATTACCGGCCGCTTTTATGCGCGGCATCTCCACCACCTCAATGTGCGAGGCAAGCAGGTCGTGCAGCGTTTGGTTGTACTGACGGGTGATATCGCAGAACGGCTCGGAGCCGATAAAGCGATGGGTGATCCCCAGCGCCGGGGCAATAAAGTCCCGAAAGATCAGCACGTCGATTTCGCTCCACGCCTGCTGCACCTTGCCGCTCTCCTTCAGAAAGTAAGCCGGAAAAGTGGCCCGGGAGATGATGTACTGCGAGCCTTCGTGTACCACCACGTTCGGCAGATGCGCCACGCCGGCACGCACCATCTCAAGCCGCGCGCTGAACGGGAAAAACGACGCATCTTCGCGCACCACAAACAGGTGCAGCGTGTCGCACTGCCCCGCCGCCTGCTCCACCAGATGCCGGTGGCCCAGCGTGAACGGATTGGCGTTCATCACGATTGCGCCCGTCTTTTTTCCGGCTCTGCGCGTCGCGCCAAGGGAGCGGCAGTAGCGGGCGATCCCCTGCGGGGTGTTCTCCATCAGTACCGCGTTATTCCCGCTCCGGGCAATCGGCCAGAAGCCGCTGCGGGCAAAGCGCTCCGTGTTGCATGGCCGGGTGCAGAGGAAGAGGTGAAAATGGCCGCGTTCAAGCGCCGCATTCTCGACTTCCGCCAGCAGCCGGGCGCTGAGGTTTTCCCCGCGCAGCTGCTCGTTAACCGCCACGCATTTAATGACGTTGGCGGCCAGCCCGGCGCAACCCACCAGCTGCGTGCCGGACCAGGCCTCGACGAAAAGCGTGATGTCGTTGTCCAGCCCGAGTCCGCTGTCCGCCAGCAGGTAGCGGATCTGGCTTAACCGCTCCGGATGTTTCGCCACAACGGTGTGGCGAAAATCAATGGGGTGAGAGTGCATGCTGCCGCCTTACTCAGTGTGCTGCCGCAAGCCCGACGGCAGGCGCTTCGACGATCACGTTGCTCAGATGACCGATGTGTTCGATCTCCACCTCAATGCGATCCCCCTCTTTCATAAACAGCGGCGGGTTGCGCTTTTTCCCTACGCCGCCCGGCGATCCGGTGATGATCACATCCCCCGGGCTGAGGCGGGTGAAGGTGCTGATGTACTCGATCAGCTCCGCAACCTTGTGGATCATGCTGCTGGTGTTGTCCTCCTGCACCATGCGGCCATTCAGCCAGGTGCGGATCGCCAGCCTGTGCGGGTCCGGGATCTCATCCGCCGTCGCCATCCACGGGCCAAACGCCCCGGTCTGACGCCAGTTTTTCCCGGCGGTGAACCAGGTGTGCTGCCAGTCGCGGGCGGAGCCGTCCATGTAGCAGCTGTAGCCCGCCACGTGGCGCAGGGCGTCGTCGCGGCTGATGTTCTCCCCGCCTTTCCCGACGATCACCGCCAGCTCGCCCTCATAGTCGAATTCGCGGGAGTGGCGCGGTTTGATCACCGGCGCGTTGTGGCCGGTCTGCGAGTCCGGGAAGCGCACAAACAGCGTCGGTGCCGGGTTGTGCTGGTCAAACTCCTTGCGCTTGTCGGCGTAGTTCATGCCGACGCAGAGGATTTTTTCCGGCTGTTCAATCACCGGTAAAAAGGTGATGGCGCTCATCGGGACATCGACCGCATCGTTAAGGTACCGGGTCGTCTGCGCCAGCCCGTTTCCCTGCAATAGCGCCTTGAGGTCGGCGTAGCGATCGCCCAGACGGCGGCCTAAATCAATGATGCCGTCGGCCTGGACAATGCCGTAGCTGCGTTTACCCTGATATAAAAAGCTTGCGAGTTTCATTGTTTTTTCCTGAAGACTTAAACGAGGAAGTTGCCCAGTATCAGCAGAGAGACGGAGACGTTAATCGCCCCACCGATACGGGTAGCAATCTGGGCGAAGGGCATCAGGCTCATGCGGTTGCCTGCGGTCAGAATCGCCACGTCGCCGGTCCCGCCCTGCCCGCTCTGACAGCAGGAGACGATGGCGACATCAATCGGATGCATACCAATCTTTTTGCCGACGAAGAACCCGGTCGCCACCAGCGCGGAGACGGTGCTGACGATCACCAGCAGGTTGCTGAGGGTGAATGCCGCAACCAGTTCGTGCCACGGGGTGATCGCCACGCCGACGGCAAAGAGGATGGGATACGTTACTGACGTCTGGAAGAATTTGTAGACCACCTGCGAGCCTTCAAGAATGCGCGGCGACGCGCCATTGCAGAGCTTCACCAGCACCGCCATAAACAGCATGCCAACCGGCGCAGGCAGGCCAATCAGCTTGTGGCCAAGCATACCGAGCATATAGAGCAGCACCGCCAGCAGTGCGCCGGAGGCTATGGTGGTGACATCCGTTTTACCGGAGAATGCAGGCTGCGAAACGGTGGTATCGGCGTTGGCGCGGTTTGGCATCAGCTGGCCTTCACCGGTCAGGTGCGGATAGCGTTTCCCGAGCTGGTTCAGGCAGCCGGAGATGATGATGGCGGTCAGGCCGCCGAGCATCACCATCGGCAGCACGCGGCCAAGCGCCACGCCCTGATCCATATGCAGCAGGGTGGCATAGCCAATGGAGAGCGGGATCGCCCCTTCCCCCACGCCGCCCGCCATGATCGGCAGAATGATAAAGAAGAAGATCTGGAACGGCTCCAGGCCCAGCGCCAGACCGACGCCCATCCCGACAATCATGCCGACGATTTCCCCGCATAGCATCGGGAAGAAGATGCGCAGAAAGCCCTGAATCAGCACCGTGCGGTTCATGCTCATGATGCTGCCGACAATGATGCAGCAGATGTAGAGGTAGAGAATGTTGGTGGATTTGTAGAATTTGGTAGTGGATTCAACCACCACGTCCGGCAGCAGACCGTAGTAGACCAGCGCTGACGGGATAAAAGTGGCGCATATCGCCGCCGCGCCCAGTTTGCCGACAATCGGCAGACGTTTGCCAAACTCGCCGCAGGCAAAGCCGAAGAATGCCAGCGTGGCGACCATCACCACGATATCGCTCGGCAGCTTGCCGCCCAGGCAGTCAATGGCGATCAGCACGCCCGCCAGCACAAACAGCGGCAGCGGAATAATCCCGACTTTCCAGGTATCCATAATATGCCACCAGCGCTCTTTGAGCGAAGGCCGTTGAATATCAATCGGGTCGTGGGTAACAGAGAATGAATTGTCAGTTGTGCTCATAATAAGCCCCTTCGTTATTTTGTCCGTTGAGCTTAGAGTCACAAAGGCTTACTTTATGTGAGGAATGGCATATTAAAAGCGAAGTTTTTATGGCCGCTATGGTTTTTATGGTTTCTATTATTTAATGTGATTCACACCTTATTTATTGGCGTGGTTTTTATGGTTTTTATTGCCGATTAAACCTGTAAGCGACACGCAATATCGCACCATTAAGATAAACCTTAATTATCGGATTTACCGGACCACCAGCGCTGTGCAAAGGATCACAAGTTTCAGGCAAACCCCGCGCCAGCAGGGGAAAAGATGTTATATTCCTTTTTTCCATTGATGCGCTGCGTGATAATGATGAAAGTCTCCTTCCAGATAAAGCTGTTTATTTCCCTGGTCGCCTTTTTCTCGGTGCTCTTTGCCCTGCTGGGGGGATATTATTATGTGGACGTGGGCAGGCAGCTTTATCAGGAAATGAGTATGCGCGCCAGAATACAGGCGGAAGAGATCGCACTTATTCCGAGCTTGCGTCAGGAGGTCGCAGAGAAAGATATCCGCGGCATTCAAGAGTTCATGAAAAAAATAGCCGCACACAGCGACGCCAGTTTTATTGTCATCGGTGACGATAAAGGGCTGCATCTTTTCCACTCGGTATTTGCGGACCGGGTCGGCAAAACGCTGGTCGGCGGCGACAACGAAGAGGTGCTGCGCGGCAAAAGCACCACCACCATTCGCAAGGGCGGTCTCGGGATTTCGCTGCGCAGTAAAGCGCCCATTTTTAACGACGCGGGCCGCGTGGTGGGGATTGTGTCGGTGGGCTATCTCACCAGCTATCTCGATACCATCACCGTTAACAAAGTGATTAACATCCTGATCGCCGCCGTGCTGCTGCTGATTGCCCTGTTTATCTTCTCGTGGTTCTTTACCCGCAGCATTAAAAAGCAGATTTTCTCTCTGGAGCCGCGCGAAATCGGCCTGCTGGTGCGCCAGCAAAAAGCGATGATGGAGTCCATTTACGAAGGGGTGATTGCCATCGACAGCAACCTGCGCATTGAGGTGATCAACCAGGCCGCGCGAAAACTGCTGGGGCTGAGCCAGCCCGCCCGCGCGCTGCGGGGGAAACCGATCAATCAGGTGATCGCCCCCGTCCCGTTTTTCGCGGCGCAGACGATGCTGGCGAAAGATACCCATGATGAGATTTGCCGCTTTAACGACCTCACGGTGATCGCCAGCCGGGTGCGCATTATGCTGGAAGATTCACTCCAGGGATGGGTGATTACCTTTCGCGATCGCAATGAAATCGACTCGCTTAGCGCCCAGCTCAGCCAGGTGAAGCGCTATGTCGATAACCTGCGCATCATGCGTCACGAGCAGTTGAACCGCATGACGACGCTTTCCGGCCTGCTGCACATGGGCCGCTACGGCGAGGCCATTGACTACATCCAGGCGCAGTCGGAACACGCCCAGGAGTTGCTGGACTTTATCTCCTCACGCTTTAGCTCGCCGACGCTGTGCGGCCTGCTGTTAGGCAAAGCCGCACGGGCGCGCGAAAAGGGCGTTGCGCTGTCGTTCGACCCGGCCTGTCGGATCGATAAACCATTCCTGCCGCTGCTTGAGGAGGAGCTGATATCAATCATCGGCAATCTGCTGGATAACGCCATTGAGGCGACGCAGCGCGCCCCGCTGCCGCATGAGCCGGTTGAAGTGCTGATTACGCTGAACGAGCGCGAGCTGATTATTGAAGTGGCCGACCAGGGGGTTGGCATCAAACCGGAGATCCGCGACCAGATATTTGAGCGCGGCATTACCACCAAAACGCGTGGGGATCATGGTATTGGCCTGTACCTGATCGAAAGCTATGTCACTCAGGCTGGCGGCACCATTGAAGTTGCTGATAATTCGCCGCGCGGCGCAATATTTTCGCTGTTTATTCCCGCCACAGGAACCGCCCGGCGACCCGCGCAGGAACTGGAAGATACTGACTATGCAACATGAACTTATCGACGTACTGATCGTTGAAGACGAGAACGAACTGGCGCAACTGCACGCGGAGCTTATCGCTAAGCATCCTCGCCTGAGGCTGGTGGGCATTGCCTCGTCGCTGGCGGACGCGCAGGTACAGCTGGAGAGCAAGCGTCCGCAGCTGATGCTGCTGGATAACTACCTGCCGGACGGCAAGGGCATCACGCTTATCGGCAACCCCATGCTGACCCGCGCCAACTGCTCGGTGATTTTTATCACGGCCGCCAGCGATATGGACACCTGCAGCCAGGCGATCCGCAACGGCGCGTTTGATTACATTCTCAAGCCGGTCTCCTGGAAGCGGCTTAGCCAGTCGCTTGAGCGCTTCGTGCAGTTTGCCGAGCAGCAGCGCGTCTGGAAGATTGTCGACCAGCAGAACGTGGATTCGCTTTATCAGCTTCAGGCCAAGAACTACCGCCTGGATAACGGCAGTAAGGGGATTGAGGAGAACACGCTGGCGCGGGTCCAGGCGCTGTTCAACGATAAAGCGGCACACTGTTTTTCAGTGGATGACGTGGTGAGTGAAACCGGCCTGAGTAAAACCACCACCCGACGCTATCTGGAGCACTGCGTGGAGGCAGGTTTTTTGAGCGTGGAGATGTTGTACGGGAAGATTGGGCATCCGCGGAGGATGTATAAACGGGCAGAAGCCTGACTGTTTTGTAGGCCGGGTAAGCGTTAGCGCCACCCGGCGATTTGCCCGGTGGCGCAAGCTTACCGGGCCTACGTTCGGGCAAGGGTTTACCTCAACACATACCCATACAGCCGCTTAATCCCGTCCGCATCTTTTTCGCTGTAGACCCCCTGCAACTCCGGCGAGAAGCCCGGCAGCATGTTCACGCCCTCTTCCAGCGCCAGGAAGTAGCGTTGCACCGCCCCACCCCAGACTTCACCCGGCACCACGCACAGCACACCTGGCGGATACGGCAGCGCACCCTCAGCGGCAATACGCCCGCCGGCGTCGCGAATGCGCACCAGCTCGACGCTGCCGCGGATATACTCCTGATTGGCATCCTGCGGGTTCATCATCACCGACGGCAGACTCTCCTTGCGGAACATCGCCTTTTGCAGATCTTTGACGTTAAAGCTGACGTAGAGATCGTGCATCTCCTGACACAGCTGGCGGATGCTGTAGTCGCGATAGCGCACCGGGTACTTCTGGTAAATGGTCGGCAGCACGTCCGCCAGCGGGGTGTCGTCTTCAATGTGCTGCTCAAACTGACCCAGCATTGCCACCAGCTGCGCCATCTTCTCAGCACTTTCAGCCGGGGTCAGCAGGAACAGGATCGAGTTGAGATCGCACTTCTCCGGCACGATGCCGTTTTCGCGCAGGTAGTGCGCGAGGATGGTCGCCGGAATGCCAAAGTCCGTGTACTCGCCGGTTTCAGCATCGATCCCCGGCGTGGTCAGCAGCAGTTTGCACGGGTCGACAAAATACTGATCCCGGGCGTAGCCGTCAAAACCATGCCATTTCGCGCCAGGTTCAAAGCTGAAGAAGTGGCGCTCGCGAGCGATGGTCTGCGTCGCGTGATCCTGCCACGGACGCCCACCCACTACCGGCGGGATAAACGGCCTGATCATACGGCAGTTGGCGATAATCGCCTTACGCGCCTCGATGCCCAGTTCGACGCATTCCGCCCACAGCCTGCGCCCGCTCTCACCCTCGTGGATCTTGGCATTGACGTCCAGCGCGGCAAACAGCGGATAAAACGGGCTGGTGGAGGCGTGCAGCATAAAGGCGTTATTGAGTCGCTTATGCGGGCAGAACCGCGCCTGACCGCGAATATGGTTGTCTTTTTTATGGATCTGCGAGGTTTGCGAGAACCCGGCCTGCTGTTTATGCACCGACTGGGTTACGAAAATGCCCGGATCGTTCTCGTTGAGCTCCAGTAACAGCGGAGACGTTTCCGCCATCATCGGAATAAACTGCTCGTAACCGACCCAGGCAGAGTCGAACAGGATGTAGTCGCACAGGTGGCCGATCTTGTCGATCACCTGACGCGCGTTGTAGATCGTCCCATCGTAGGTGCCAAGTTGAATGACGGCCAGACGGAACGGACGCGGCTGATCGGCCTTCTGCGCCGCGACCTCGCGGATCTGGTCACGCAGATACGCCTCGTCAAAACAGTGCTCGTCGATACCCCCGATAAAACCGAACGGGTTACGCGCCGCCTCAAGATAAACCGGCGTCGCGCCCGCCTGGATCAGCGCGCCATGATGGTTAGATTTATGGTTGTTGCGGTCAAACAGCACCAGATCGCCGCGCGTGAGCAGCGCATTGGTCACCACTTTATTGGCGGCGGAGGTGCCGTTCAGAACAAAATAGGTTTTGTCGGCATGAAAGACTTTTGCCGCGAACTTTTGCGCGTGTTTGGCGGAGCCTTCATGAATCAGCAGATCGCCGAGCTTTACGTCGGCGTTGCACATATCGGCCCGAAAGACGTTCTCACCGAAGAAATCAAAGAACTGCCGCCCGGCCGGGTGTTTTTTGAAAAACGCCCCGTGCTGATGCCCCGGGCACGCAAAGGTGCTGTTTCCCATCGCCACATACTGGCTGAGCGTGTCAAAGAAGGGCGGCAGCAGGTTTTCTTCATATCGACAGGCGGCGGATTCCAGTTCCAGGAACTCCTGCGCTTTGCCCGTCATCACCGCCATCACCCCGTCAGGCATTTCTACTGGCTCCGGCGAGAACAGAAAGACCGGTAGCTGGAACCCGGTGCGTTTCAGCAGCGCGAGAATGCCGCTGCAACTGTCAGCGACCGTAAGAACGACTGCCGCCACGTCGGTAAAATCGGTGTTATCCAGCGTCACCTTTTCGCGATGCGTGGAGACCAGGGAAACCAGCTCGCGGCTGACGGCAATTTTCAGTGATTTCATAAACGCAAATACCCGTTGCAGGGGGAAAATGGCCCCGGACAGAATACCCATTCTGCCGAAAGAGGTGCCGGGCGAAGCACCTCTTCGCCAACCGACAGCATCATTATGCACGATCTCATTCAAAATCAGGCAGAGAATGGCGTCTTCATGCCATACTGATGCACAATGAATGATTAAATAACAGGAGCTTACCGTGGTCATTGGCCCTTTTATCAATGCCAGCGCCGTATTACTGGGGGGCGTTCTTGGCGCCGTATTAAGTCAGCGATTGCCGGAACGTATTCGCGTCTCTATGCCCTCCATTTTTGGTCTGGCGTCGCTGGGTATCGGGATCCTGCTGGTGGTGAAATGCGCCAACCTGCCGGTCATGGTGCTGGCCACCCTGCTCGGCGCGCTGATTGGTGAGTTTTGCTATCTCGAAAAAGGGATCAATAGCGCGGTCAGCAAAGCCAAAAACCTGATTGCCCGGCCGGGCAAGGCGAAGAGCGGCTCACACGAGACGTTTATCCAAAACTATGTCGCCA
The DNA here is from genome assembly GCF_053709675.1 of Enterobacter sp. UPMP2052. Taxonomy (NCBI): domain Bacteria; kingdom Pseudomonadati; phylum Pseudomonadota; class Gammaproteobacteria; order Enterobacterales; family Enterobacteriaceae; genus Enterobacter; species Enterobacter sp. UPMP2052. The sequence goes on along the minus strand of NZ_JBSKJR010000007.1, from coordinate 148,213 downwards.
TCATTATTCTGTTTTGCGCCAGCGGCACCGGAATTTTCGGTTCGATGCAGGAAGGGATGACCGGCGATCCGAGCATTTTGATTGCGAAGGCGTTTCTCGATTTCTTCACCGCCACCATTTTCGCCACCACGCTCGGCATCGCCGTCGCGGCGATTTGCGTGCCGATGCTGCTCATTCAGCTGGCGCTTGCCACCTGCGCCACGCTGATCCTGCCGCTCACCACGCCGGCGATGATGGCAGACTTTACCGCCGTCGGCGGCCTGCTGCTGCTGGCGACAGGGCTGCGCATCTGCGGCATCAAAATGTTTGCGGTGGTCAATATGCTCCCCGCCCTGCTGATCGCCATGCCGCTTTCAGCGCTGTGGACACACTTTTTCGCTTAAGATGACGACGAAGTGGTGAGAGAGTGCGCAGTCTGCAACGAAAACCACAAAATTCGTTGACGGCGGGAAGTGAATCGGGTTTAATGCGCCCCGTTGCCCGGATAGCTCAGTCGGTAGAGCAGGGGATTGAAAATCCCCGTGTCCTTGGTTCGATTCCGAGTCCGGGCACCACTCATTCATAAGAACGGACCTCCACGGAGGTCCGTTTTTGCATTCTGAGCCCGCCAAAACACATAGCCTCAACCTGCTCCTGTGCTCTCCCGGTTTGTCTCCCCTGACGTTTCTGGCAGCGTGCCCGTAGCATCACGCCTCGGTCTGTCCTTACGCCTGTTTACCCTGAGTTTGCGCGTGTAGGGTGTCCCTCTGCTGCGTGTTCATATACTGCATCCATAAACGATACCAGGCCGCATACTCGTTAAAAAAAATCGCGACGTTTTTAATTTTGAGCTTATGCAGTGCGTTTAACTTATGGGTACTGACCGTTTTTTCGCTGACGTGCAATTTCATTGCTATATGCTTTTGGCTGATCCCTAAACAAATCATCCTTATTATCAGCGCTTCTCTGGTGGTCATTTCCTTTGGATGTCGTTGCTTCGCGCAGCCGAAGCGCCATCCGCTTAATAGCATGCTGAAAATGTTGACCCCTGCCGTTCGATTTATTAATGAACGTCGACAGAGGATAAAAGCAGATACCGGATCGGAATAGATAAGATGCTTGATCTCATTGTCATCAAGCACATAAATATAGTCTTGCCCGGTATCAAATATGATCAGGCTCTCAGGTTCAGGAATATTAAGATTAATGGATAGGGCCTTAAGGCCAATCACGAAAAATGAATCCCCAGAAAAGATCTGCATTGTCTCTCCATGAAAAGTGGAAAATAGCTTCCTCCTGACATTCTGCCCCGGTGGCGATCTGCGCGACCGGGGCAGTGGCTTAAGGGGTGTTAAAAATGATATTTGAGGCCAACCATGGCCGCAGCATCGTGATAGCCTTTATCACCCACCTGGACGCCGATATTTCCCCAGGTGTTCAGCCGCGGGTTGATCTGCCCTTCAACGCCTGTTTTGATTTCGCCCAGATTCCGCGCACCCGCCTGGTAAACGCTCACATCATCCATCTTCGTGCCAAAGTCACGGGTGTTATGGATCCAGTTAAGCTCAACGTAAGGCTGGAACAGGCGTTCCTTATCGTTATCCATCGCATGGTGGCTTTTCAGGAAAGTACGAATGCCCAGCCTGGTGCGGATATTCCCGTCGCCTTCGCTTTGAATGCGGGTGCCGTTTGCCTCATGGAAATCATCGGCTTTTACCCCCATCCATATCGCCTGCGCCTGAGGCTGGATGAACCATTCGTTCAGCGTCCCCTGGCTCCCCGTGAATTCACCGAGTTTCTGCGTATAACCCGCCTCCAGCGACGCGGTGACCCCCCGGGATTTGTACGATTCACTCGCTAATTCTTTACCCTCAACGCTGTTAGTAAACCAGTTGTACAGTAACCAGCTGTCCACCCAGGCACCCTGTGACGCCGGGGCATTGGCATACCAGGTGGCGTAACCCCCTATGCTATACCCCTCCACGGAACCGCTGGCGCGGTAGCCACTCATTACGCTGCGCGTCGAACTGTGGTTATTACCGTAGCCCGCCATAAAGCCGACATGCCAGCGATCGACGCCATCCCGACTCCAGCGCGCCACGTCGCCGCCCATCTGCGCCACATAGCGATTACTCTGGGTTGTCAGCTGACCGCTACCGTCATGCCAGCCGTTATGGCCGCCGACCTGACGCAGCCACAGGCTGGTGACTTCAGGCTGTGCCGACAAGGCATCCACAAACCCAGGCTCTCCCAGTCGGTCGTGCAGACTCATTGCAAACAGGGTATTGGCTGCGGCGATATTGGCGGTGTAACTGCCCGCTTCCGGACGAATCACCGGCGTTTTTCGTTGCGGATCCGGCATAGGTTCAGGTTTCGGACCCGGCTCAGGGGCGGGAGTGGGATCGGGGTTCGGACCAGGTTCAGGGGCTGGCGTAGGTTCTGGAGTAGGTTCTGGCTCCGGATCAACCGGTGTCGCCTGGCTGGTCAGATACCAATTTTCGCCCTTTTGCAGGAGGGAGTAATCATATGCGCCCGCCACAATACGGCCCGACTGCACGAAATTGCCGTAAGAGCGTCCGCCAACGTCAACAATCTCAATGCCTTCAACGGTTTGCGCACCGTGCCCGCCCAGGTTATTGATAGCGACATACGTCGTCCCCGCCAGCACGTCACCGCCGACGATCAGTTTATTACTCGGCGAGCTGTCATCCCCCAGCACGCTGTTAAACATCAGCGTCCCGCCGTTGCCGGCATAATCCCCGGTCACCGTCAGAGTGTCCGCCGCGTTACCCGCAGAGAAGGCGATGGTGCCGTTGTTGGTCAACTGGCCGACAACCGAACTGCCGCTCATGTTCCAGCGGCTGGTATTATCCAGCGCCAGCGACGTTGCGTTATCGACTGCGCCGTTCAGCACCGAGGCTGACGTCAGGTCAACCGCCACGCTGTTGGCAACGTCCGATGAGGTAATGTCGCCATTCAACTGGCTGTTAGCCGCCGTTAAGGTCACAGTGCTGTAGAGGTTGTTAGCAGGATCAGCTGCATCCTCATAATGGCTCACGTTCATCACCTGACCGTTGCCGCCGCTGAGCGTAGAGTCGTTTACCGTCAGCGCCAGCGTCGTGGTGTCAGCATTAATCGCCTGCGCCTGCGCGCTTTGCAACGTCACATTATTCAGCGACACGTTATTGCTGAGCGTGGTGGAGTAACCATTCACATACAGCCCGGCTGCCGCATCGCCAGACGTCACGATCGTGCTGTTGCTGATATCCAGTTGCCCTGCGCGGCTCCATAGCCCAAAGCCTTGTTTGCCGGTGGTCTCTATGCGCACGTTATCGGCGGTAATAGCCGAACCCGGGTAGGCCAGTAGCCCTGCCGCAAGTTCACCGTGCGTGGTGATATCGCTGTTGGTTAAGGTTCCCTTCCCACCGGTTGCGGCAAACAGGCCGGCCCCGCCGGTACCCTGGGTAGTAATGGTCAGCTTATCGCCCGTGAGCTGCTGCCTTCCGCTATACAGGGCATACGAGTTAAGTCCCGCGGTTTCGAGGGTACTGTTGGTAATGGTTGCCGTCCCATTCTGCGCATTCAGCGCGATAGCACGATCGCCTGCGGTAGAGAGGGTGGCGTCGTTTATATTGACGGAGGAGTCACTGCTGACGACCCACACCGCATCGCTGTATTTACCCTGCGTTGCGTACCGGCCTCCATCAATGTTTACTGTTGCGGCCTGATTGGCATTCACCGCATAGCTACTGTCGCCGGTCGTCGTGGCGGTGGTATTGGTCAACGTTAAATCACCCGCCATAACCTTGATGGCATCGCCGCTTTCGGTGGCAATGGCGCTGTCGCTAAGCTGCGCGGTAGCGAAGCCTTGCGTTGACCAGGTCCCGTCCAGATTTAGCCCCATCGCGTTATTTTGGGCAGCGATCGTGATATCAGAAAGGGTGGCAGAGCTATTGTTCGCAAGATAAATGCCGCTGGCAGCGTTACCGCTAACATTAATCTCCAGATTGTCGCCGGTGAAAACGCTATCGTCTATCCACGCCCCGCCGCCGCGCGTTCCGCTGCTGGTGAGAAAAAGCTGGCTGCCGTTAAATTCCGCGCCGTTTTTTGCCTGGATAATAAAGGCACCGCTTGTGTCATTTACAAGCGTCAGATTTTCGAAATGGAGTTTTCCTCCATCAACGACAATAGTGTTACTATTTGCGGCGCAAACAGAATTACTTACAAAAAGATAGATCGGTAACGCGCAGAGTAAACGATGCCACTCACCCTGACTGGTGTGATAATTATCCATAATGTTGCCTTTCACTAATCCATTTATAAACACAGCGTGTTTCTTTCATTACACCCGCATCTGGCGACGAACGAAGCGTAACGATAAAACTCGGCCTGATTTGAGGCGCCCATTTTACGACTGGCGTTACGATAATGGGTGCTGATTGTCTTTCGTGAGCGATTCAACATTCGTGAGATATCGCCGCTGTTGTAACCCCTGCCAATTAAGAGCATGACATCGGTTTCCGCATCAGAGAGCTGTGCGTATTTCTTCAGTCCAAAACTCCAGTAAGCATCTTTCTTATTGAAATGAACATGATAGTCCGCAGTCGCGATCGCCAGAATTTTACCGATCTTCATCGATACGTCATTGAGCGTTTGATTGCGGGCCAAAAACGGAACATGCAACGTGAGCTTTTCTGGCTCCCTGGTATCTTTAAGCCAGCGGTCGCTATTACTACGAATTTTCTTCCTGTTCAAAACATTAATCGTTACAAAATCATCATAGAAGATGATATTAGCGTCATCCTTACTCATTTCATCTGTTGATAATGCAAAACGCGCATCATTCAGACGTTCGTTTGGCATTTGACTCAAAATTAAGGATTTTACCCCTAACCCACGATAATAGTTAGAATCCATCAACAATATATTCAACATATTCCACACCCATGTGTTGCATTCCCTTTAAGGCAAGTTATCTCCGGAAACAGCAAGATAAACAATAAATGCAATAAACTGCATTCGCTAGCGGGAACAGATCTCCAGGAACTTAACAAATTAAGACAAAGCTCACCTCGATATTATTCAAAAACCTCTCTCTTGGTAATGGCTATCAAACATTTTAGGATAATTCACCAAGAAAATTGCCCAAGGAAAGATCTTAATTTATAGGGTAAATTTCTCTATTTAATATAAATTCACATTAATTAAAGAAGTTTCAAATCCACCTTTTCTGACTCCATGTCATAACGGCCATTCATACACAAATCTACCGGGTGGGGCTGCCAGTCAATTAGGCCTCTAATCTCAAAAGCAATAACGGCATGTCTCGTCATCTGTTCCTTTTCCTGCAATGAACGCACCAGCAGTGTTTCAGGGATAATACGCGGTTCGAAACGTATGATAGCCTTACGAATAGCCTGCTCGATAACCTGCCAGTTATTACGATTTTCATGCCTGCCGATCAGCGCCGGAATACCATAATTAAGCACCGATTCCGTTACTGCTTTATAGCGTTGCTCGTTGAGCGTATCCTCGATATTTGTATGATTAATTAAATCAGCAATATCTTTTTGAACCAGCTGACGTATCGTTTTAACATCGACAGGTCTGGCGCGATCGTGTGGGCTTTTAGGTTCGTCATCCTGTAACCGCTCAAGAAGTGTAGGAAGATAGCGGCCTTCTCTGGTAAAGGACTTATTCGAATACAATCTCACCCACCTCCATGATCGAATGCTCACAGCTGTCGGTAATCAGTACCTTACGGCCATGGCCGAGAATGAGCAGATCGGACAGCATCGACCACTCTGTCTTTGACCCCAGCTTATAGTCCTGGCCATCATCCGCCATAATCGGGTAGCGCGCCGGAATGAAGCCAAAATACTCCTCCCCCGCGACGTTAACGGAAGCTTGTGTCCAGAGAAGGTCGATCAGATCTTTCGGTTTTGAAATACGCAGTTGCTGGACTTCAGAGAACGGCAGCCAACGATATCCACCGGCGCAAATAAACTCGCACACAGGCCCGAGACGCCCGTCACTGTCTGCAATCCAGGTAAATTCGCCCAGGGTATCACTTTTACCACGGCTTTCCGGAGCAAGTTCAAAGGCTTCAGATCGCGTGATATCTGATAGCGCCATATTGCCCTGGCAATATTGTCCGTTGGCCTCGTGTAGTTTCGCCATCCACTGCGGCATATCACCCTGTAATGTTGCGGCCAGACGCTCGCCGGATAAAACCTGCGTGCGCTGCATTTCACTAAAGACGAGATTTTTATATAACTCACACTGTTTTTTCATTTCCTCATCAAGTAGCGATAATGTCTGCAGCTGCAGTAATGCGCTATCCCACGCGCCATCGACGCAATACAATTTAAACAGCACTTCCCGGGCTTTGAGATCGTCTGGCGATGCCTTCACCTGCGAGAGTACCTGCTCCAGTAAATTGTTCAGAGAAGAGGTTTTCAGTGTTTCAGTTAATGTCGTAATATCCTGCATGATAGTAACTCCTGTTATTAATAGTGAGAATCGAGGCCAATTTTGTGAAAATCACGAAACACCAGTTCGGGTACCTGATTCATTCCTTTCGCCACGATCGGGTCGGGTGACAGAGATTTGAGTAAATCGATTTTTTCTTCTTCGGCAAAAATATCGTCCGCGATGCCGCTGCTTTCAAAATCGGGCCAGACCTTTTCCATCAGAAAAGTTCTGTCGACAATACATTCCGTTAAGGTCTTTTCTTTAAGACATTCTTTTACGCGGTCAAACTGATTATCAGTTTTAATGAGATAGGCGGCTTCGTTGCTGACGTTATCGTAATACTGGCGTCCCTGTTCTTGCCAGATAAGGAACCGTTTGTACTCGATTTCAAGCATTTTCAATACATCATCACTGTTTCGTTGCGCGATAACGTTATTGAAATAATGTAAGTCATTTATATAACTGCCGCCGTTCGGCAAAATCTCTTCAACTTCGGGGATCTTGTCCGTTGCCTGCCATGTATTATCCGCACCGATAAACGGCGACAATTCCTGATGCGCTAGCGCGTCGTCGTCGTCCGTGACCATCTCAAGCCTGAAGTGTCCTGCCTGAAGATGGCTGCCGACGCGCAGGGGTTGGCTCTCGCCATAGCAAAGCTCTACGCCATCCAGCAAACAGATGGCGTTAACGCAAAAGTTCCGCATGACCGGACGGGTTAAATGCCAGTAAAAAGCCACCGCATCTTGCCCCTCCGGCACCTGGCTGTGGGGTCCAAAAACCCCACTGCTTACCTCTAACGCGATGGCCCGATCCGCCGTAATACCTTCCTGCAGCGACACGGGCTGGCGCGATGTGGGCCATTGAAAACGGAACTTCATCTCGTTAACCGATATAGACATCGCCAGAGCCCGTTATGACAGCTGCCCCGCACCCGGTGACATCGCCCAGTCTGGCGGCCGGTACGCCGTTGATAAAGACCGAGCCTGATCCGACTGCCACGGGTGCGGCACCATGTAACAGCGCGCATGGCGCGATACTGACGCCCACCATCGCGGCGGGAATGCCGTTAACGTAGACATCGCCCGACCCGGAACATAAGGCGCCACCGTGAGCGGTAGCATCTCCGACACGTGCTGCGTTTTGCATATTTCACTCTCCTTTGAAATTAGTGGGTGACGACGAAATGTATTCGTCGTCAGATGCACATTAGGGTTCAGGCGTTGCGCTGCCTGTCTCCGTCGGGGTCTCCGTTGGCGTTTCCGTCGGAGTCTCCGTCGGCGTTTCCGTTGGCGTTTCCGTTGGGGTCTCCGTCGGCGTTTCCGTCGGGGTCTCCGTCGGCGTTTCCGTCGGGGTCTCCGTCGGCGTTTCCGTCGGGGTCTCCGTTGGCGTTGGCGTCGGCAGTGGCGGTAACGGAAGCACAACGCCAAACAGCGCTGAAATCGCAGGCAGGCCCGGCAGGCCAATCATTCCGCCGCCGCCACCTCCCCCGCCGCCACCGCCGCAGTTATCGCAGCAGTCGCCAGGGTTAAGCTCGACCGTGCCACCCTGAATAATGACCTGATCGGAACCGACGATTTTGATCTTCTTCGCCGAGATCACCAGCTCGCCGCCCGCAGTGAGCGTCATCGCCCCTCCCGCAACGGTGGTGCTTGCGCCGCCGACCGCCAGAGAGTGATACCCCCCCACGTTGACCTGATGAGCACCGCCAACGGACAAAGAGTGGTAGCCGCCTACGGTCGTCATAAACGCACCGCCGACGTTAATTCCCTTCGCCAGCGCCACGTTATCGGTCTGGCCTCCTCCCACCTGAATGGCCAGCGCGCCGCCGATCATTGCGCTACTGTTGCCGATCACATCCGACATATAGTTCGCGCCAACAAACAGGTTTCGCGACAGGCCGACATTCACGTTGGAGTTCATGCCAATCGTCTGATCCTCGTTTTGCTTGGTTAGACGCGTCATATTGCGCTCGGCCTGTTCCCAGTACTGTTCAAGCCCGGGCTTATCTTCAAAGCGAATGCCGTTAAAGTTGCTGCGCCCTCCGCCCACGGTGCGGCTGACCAGCCCGCTCTGCGTGGCGTTTACCGGCAAATCCCACGGCGGCATCGTGACGTTGTTGTACAGGCTGCCAATAATCAGCGGCCTGTCTGGATCGCCGTTAATAAAGTCGACAATCACTTCATGACCGATACGGGGAATATAGATCCCGCCAAAGTTATTGCCGGCCCAGGCCTGGCTCACGCGTAACCAGCAGGAGTCGGACTCTCTGTTTTTACCGTAGCGATCCCACAAAAAACGCACTTTTACGCGGCCGTATTCGTCGGTCCAGATCTCTTCGCCATCAGGCCCCACAACGATAGCCGTTTGCGGTCCGCTGGTTTTCGGCTTGGGCACCGTCATCGGGTGGCGATAAATTTTGGTGGTTGGCTGAACGGTAAAATCGCAGTGATAGCGGAACTCATCCACGCCTGTCACCTGATTAATCTCTTCCACCAGCAGATGGCTTCGCAAAATCATGTATTCGCGGTTCGCTTTTTCGACGGGATAATTCACCAGTTCAAAGTCACACCCGCAGGCAATACCGCGCAGTTCGCCGGATCCTTCGCAGCGTGAGCCGAGCGCCCCGCGCTCTTCCATGCGCACCCGCGCCAACTGCTCACCAATAGTGGGCTGCTCGTAATCGCCAGGCCAGTGGAAGATCTCCATATCGTTGAAACTGGTTTTACGCGGCTTGCTGTCCAGCGCCATGATATCGGCGCGTGATTTCGTAAAATCATAATCATTGGTGACCCATTTCCCGGAGGTAATCGTCTCCTGGAAATGGAACTGGCTGATATATTCCTGGTCCATCTTTGGACGATCGGCAGCATACTGAATCACGTGATAGGCTTCACTCGGGAAACGTTTATGCGCCCCGACGTTATCCACCAAAATCAGTTTGTGGTGCTGCTCAGCATGTTCAAAGAACCAGTAAATACCCCACTCTTCCATTAACCGTTCAATAAAGTTGAAGTCGGTTTCACCATACTGAACCTGGAAATCCAGCAGCGGATAACTTCCCGACAATCTTTTTTCTAACGGGAAGTTATATTCGCCTAACACCTCATCAATAATATCCACCACGCTTTTTTGCTGGAATATTTTGAAATCAGAGGTCAGTTCTGCCAGATGTAGCCATGGGCGAATCACAATCTCATAAAGTGCCTGATTACCATCGCGTCCGATATAACGGGCGCGTTGCACTATTCCTGAGATTTCCCGGGTATCTTTACCAATAGCAAAAATATCCCCCAGACCGTTGCCATCCAGTTCAATGGTGACGGTCATTTCTTTGCCGATTAACGCTTTTAAATCGACATTCGACGCGGCCTGCCAGGGAATTAACGGGTTAGCCGGGGTTTTAGCCGTAATCACATAGGAGTACAGGGACGACAGCGCTTCTTCGCCATCCAGCTTAGAGATGACCAGAGCGGTATCGCCCAGCAACGACGGCATCGCCGGACTGCTTAATGTTATAGTACGTGACATATATTCACCTGATACGTTGTGAATCCAATATTTTTCTGTGTCGACTTTCCCGCCATAACCATATTCCTGACTCGTTTAACAGACAGTCAGGCCAGTTTTTCCATGGCATAACGTCAACTCCATCGCTTTTCCGGATGCAATAGTCTTCCTGTGATCCCTCCCTGAGTAAGGCCTGCGAACGCGTTTTAAAACGCCAGGCTGGCGTCAGCGCAAAAGACTCCCAAAATGGCGAATAGGCACGCTGCAATGCCGTGCGCCATTGCCGCAGCAAGGGTGTGTTGCGGGCAGAAAAATCCTTTTCCTGTACCATATTTAAAATTCTACTCATCCAGAAGGTCAGCGGAAATTCAGCCTGCATGTTCTTATTCAGCCACTGGTGTGAGACCGCGCTGTACATCCCAATAAGCCTTTTTTCACCGTGTTCATTACAAAGAACTTTATACGCCCCGACATAATGATATTTATCCTGTGCAGTGCTGGACGATATGACAAAACACCACGGATATGCCGTAGACAAATATTCGTCCGTCATTGCTGCTGCCATGTTTGTCAGAATTTTTTGAGAAATAAAAGCCTCCGTCTGGCGCTGTTTTTTTCTCATTCTGACAAACGGACTGGCACGCGACTCACCACCAAGTAAATACAGTCGTAGAGACATCTTCCCCTCGGATTTAATATTCGCCAGGACAACGAAAATCTTTCAACATATCCACAACCAGCTGATCTTTGAAGGTTAACCCCTGGACCTCGAGGTCGGCACGTCTGGCGTCCAGCGAATAACGTAAAATCAGTTCATCATTGTCGGTTGAGGAAATATCGCGGGCGCTATCCAGCCAGCGTAAAAGCGACCATGGACCGCTAAACATCAGCGCCGAGTTCCCCGTCGCGGCCCTGGGGGTCACATTCATTGTCGTTTTTGATACGGCGCGTGACGTTGGCCAGACGACCGACGTTGATGAAACCGGCCCGTGTGCATAATTCACCTGCTGACCGTCAAAATTCATATTGAGCTGCGTAACCGCCGGGTCCAGATGCAGAACCGAAATATCAAACGCCAGCGCTAGCTTCCGGCCATTCTCGCCCTGGAAAAAGGCTTCGCGTATTTCTGCCGCCTGCTCGAAAAACGCCAGCATATTCGCATCATCCGTCTCGACATCGCCTTTATAACGCCACGGCTGCGAAGAGGTATCGACTTTATCCGCGAGGTGTTTTTTGTAATATTCATCAACAAGGCCGCCCACGCCAAAAAAGCGTTCAAAGTCTGCGCGTTTAACTTCACGCGTGGTATCGGCGAAAGGATAACGTCCCTTAAGCGTGGTGCGGCAAACCTGTCCGATACTCTCCTCAATGCCTTCATTGCTTCTGGCAATAGCCTCCTGGCTGGCGTGATGGTAAACGCTGTCCAGCAGCGGCCCCACCAGGTGGCTCAGCGGATCGGGCCAGGTTTGCGATTCGGCACTGATTTTCAGGGCCGTGTTCGGCAGCGACGGTGAGTTCCCGTTTTTCAGCGCATCGTCGTAAATCACAAACAGCGTGTACTGCTCGCTTAACGCCCCCATCAGCTTGCCCAGCTCCGCGCCGGTCATCGCCGGGCTTCCATCCTGCGCCAGTTCGCGGCTGCCGGTGGCAAATTCACGCAGCGCAGCGAACGGGTTATCCACCCGCTCCCTGAGCAACTTCTTTTCCATGCTGGCGTAAGCGAGGCTCACCTTCTCCGCCGCATTCAGAATTCGCCCTTTGGTGCTGACGTTATCCAGCAGCGATTTTTCATCGCTTTTCACCAGCGTCGTCTCCTTCACAATACGCTGAATGAGATTCACCAGCGGCGAGTTGGAGGCGCTGAGCGTACGCAGCATATAGATATTTGCCGTCACGCCTGCCATACCGTAATCCTGCGTGAGCACATTCTCTTTAATGCGAATATGGCTCAGAAAATCCTGCCAGCGCTGGGTATATTCATCCAGATAGAGGGCAAGGATTTGCTGCTGCACCGGGTTAACCAGCGTGCCGTCGTTGCCGATGGCTATTTTGGGGGGCGCAGCGTCCGGCTTCGCTTTTCCCAGGACCCAGGCATCCTCATGCGCTAACAGCATCAGCCCCGGACCCATTTTTTTTTTAAACGCCTCGTAATACCCGGCTCGGGTAAAAAGGCCGGGAATGGCGCTCTCGCTATAGTCATCGCTCAGGGTAAACAGGTCGCCGCCCTGGGATTTAGCCATTTCACCGAGGGTTAAATCCGCTGGCGCATCCTGCGCCAGCGAGGCTTTGATACGCCCGTAAAGGCGGCTGGCTAAGTCTTCGCGTTCCAGCACCGCCCGCGCGTATTTCAGCAGCCCTTCATCCGCATCCTGACCAAAACGCCTCCACTCAGGCACGGCAAAAAGCTGGGTTAGATGCGAGACAAACACCTGACGCTCTTCATAGGGCTGGAGCTTGCCATTTTGCTCCCACAGTTGGGTAATGCTGGCGATCATCTCCTGCTTGTCGAACTTGCCCTGGCCGGAGACCTGCAGATAGAGCTTTAACAGGCTGTAGATGCGCGTAGCGTCACTGCTATCAATCGCGTCCTGTAACGCCACCACCACCTGCTGCTGGATTTGCGGCAGCAGCAGTCGTTGCAGAAAATACTGATAGAGCGAATCCGACGCCGTCGCCACATCCGTGCCGGTATACAGCCCATAACGCCATGACAGTAACGGGTTGAACACATCCAGCGTGCCGTAATCTGGCAGCGAGCGTGACATCGCCAGCAGACGCGGCAGCATGGTGTCGTTCGCCGCCTGGTTAAAGCGGTTAACTTCGCCGCGCAGCGCAGCCACTTTTGTCTCGATGGCATCCAGATAACCGCTGTTGTTGTGATAGCTGTTATAGAAGCCGTTCAGCAAAATAAAGGCGATCACAATGCACAGCGTATGTCCCAGGAAGCGTTGCAGGCGATACTTTGACTGGTTGGCCAGGTTATAGCGCGCCAGATGCAGGTCTTTAACGATCACCTCGCTAAAGGGCTGTTTAAGAAAGTATTGCCGCCCATAGGAGACATCGTTTATCAGGAAGTCCTGGTCATCTGACTTCGCGCTCAGCGATGCCATCACCTCCGGCGACTTATGCTCGACGTAGTTTGACCAGTGGCGAATCACGCTCTGGTTATTCAGCAGGTTAAAATCGATCGGCTGATGGCTGCTGCTAAAATAGATGCCGCGCAGCTGGGTATAGCTTTGCGTTTCATCGTAGCGGGAGGCAAAAAAGATGTTATGCACCACTTCCGCCACCATCCCGGAAAGCAGATGGAAATCTTGCGGTAACGCGTACATCTTTTTGCGATCCCGGTGGTCATACTCTTCCTGCTGACGCACGATCATTTCGCGCTCCAGACGCTCTTCAAGCAGGGAGAACTCCTCGGCGATCTGGCTACGCAGCCCCGAAACGGAAGCGCTTTTGGCATCGCCATAAGGGAACGTCACGCCCCAGACCTGCTCGCGCTCCTGATCGGTCAGGATCCTGAAATATTCGGTAAAGCCTGGTAACTGATCGAGTTTCGTTACCAGCACATATACCGGAAAACGCACGCCCAGCGTCTGACGCGCATCCTCAATTTTTGCCCGCAGGCTGGCCGCCAGCTCAAACAGTTCGGCTTTATTGCGGCACATCACGTCGGCGGCGGAAAAGGTCAGCACCACACCGTTAATCGCCTTGACCGGACGGTGTTTTTTCAGCGCTTTCAGGATCGCGCGCCACTCGCTGAGGTAGGTTTCCGGCTCACTGATGTATTTCCCGGAGGTATCAAGCCAGATCGCGTCATTAGCGAACCAGCACTCGCAGTTGCGGGTAGGCGAAGCTGGTTTCCCGACCTGATTCAGCTGCTCAGGCAGCGGGAAATTCTGGCCTGACGCGAGGATAGCTGACGTTTTACCGGCACCGGCGGTGCCGATCATCATATACCAGGGCAGCACATCCAGCGGCTTACGCGCCAGGATCACGCGCTGGAAAAACGACAGCGTGCCGTGGCTTTTATTGACGTAATTAACCGCATTACTGATGACCGCCATCACTTCCGCGCTGTTATCATCCGCGACCGGCCCCTTATTGCGGGCAAACTTATTCAGCAACGTCGGGTTGTCTTTCAGCGCCAGCAGTAATAACCACAAGCCGTATAACAATGCGACCAGCAAAATAACGGCAATGATCGCCAGCCTGACGCTCACCGGCGCAACAGGCCAGCTTTCACCCACCAACAGGAAAGGGCCAAAGACCCAGACAACCACGCACAGCGTCGCGGTCAGCGCAATAAACGCGGGCCAGCCCAGCCAGAGGCAGACCAGGCAAAATGCCGCCAGCAGAATAAAAATAATGCGCGATTCAATGCTCTGCAGAGGACGAGATTCACCAAATCCAAAGAAGGGTCCCAGGAACCAGATGGCGGCGATCAGTAAGGCAGCACAGCACACAATCAGCAGCGTCTTCATAAACCGCGTGGTGAAGACTCTATTTAAATAAGACATTGTCGTCCTCGTTAATACGTGACAAAAAACTCGACACGGCGATTCTTCGCCCTTCCCTGAGCCGTCGCATCGGACGCCACGGGTTGACTACTCCCCACGCCGCGGACTTTCACTTTGCTCTCAGGCAGCCCAGCCGAAATAAAATATTGCGCCACTTCCGCCGCGCGTTTTTCCGAGAGCACAACGTTATTAGGCAAACCTGGCCGACTGATTGGCGTGGCATCCGTATGACCGACAATCACCACGTCGCCGTTCACGCGTCGGACTTCGCTGGCGATACGTTCTATGACTTTCACCATCTCAGGCTGAACACGGACAGATCCGGACAGGAACAGCGCATCCCCTTTCAGCACCACTTTGCTCTGCTTCTGGCTCTCATCCACGCTCAGAAGCTGCTGCCTGATTTCGTTACGCAGCAGCACCGCCAGCTTCAGACGCATGGCAGGTTGCGCCACGGGCACGCTGAGGTTTTGCATGGCATAGATGCCATTGGTGATGCCATCGGTGCGCGACAGTAACCAGAATTTGCACCAGAGAAACGACGACGCCACCAGTACGCCAGCGCACAGCGCGCTTAGCCGCACGGGAATGACAATCTTCTCGCGCACCGCAGGGCCGTGCGGCTGCAGCCCATGCGGCGACAGTGCGGGCGGAGTGGTGTTGCGCGTGCTTTGGATCAGGGTCAACAGGCGCTGGCGGATCTTGCTGAGCTGGCGGTCACCATCTTCAATAATGCTGTAGCGTCCTTCGAACCCCAGCCCCAGGATGCGCAGTAAAACCTCCAGCACATCCGCGAATTCAGTGGGATTCATGGAGAGGCGGCCAACCAGCAGGAAGAATTTATTCCCGCCGTCGTTGTCCCCTTCGAAGTGGTTCAGCAGGTTGCTCTGCGACCAGCCCGCCTCAAGTCCCCATGCCGTGGTATGCGCCGCCTCATCAAGCGCGGTGCACAGGCAATACCGTACGATCGCCATCTTTTTCCACGGGATGTTCACCTCGTCGCAGACAACGCCGAACAGCGTGATCTGGCTTTTAAGGGTATTTTTAAGGATCTCGACATGGGTAATATCGTTAACCTGCTCCGGCATATCGCCAAGCGCGCGCAGCAGCGGCTGCGCGGCTTCCAGCAGCGGATTCTCCGCCGCCTTCACGCGTAAAATCCGCTGCTGCACGCTTTCGCTTTTCAGCGCGTGTTCGCCACGTGGCGTAGGGTCGCCAACCGATCCTGTTTCCCCTTTCGACGTTGCTTCCGGCTCCTGTATCCAGTCGCCCTGCTCATCCAGAAGGAACTTACCCAACGCCTGCGGCGAGCTGTCTTCGAACTCCGTCGGTTCCGCGGAGACTTGCGGGTTGATATCGTCTTTCATCAGTTCCTGATTCCCCAAAGTTCCATCTTCAGGCCAGGGAACTCACCCGCAATGTGCAGTGCCAGCGCGCCGGTGTTTGAAATCTTGTCCCAGAAAGGCCCATTTTTGAGCAGTTCAAAATAGACGTAGCCCGTGCTGTAGGGGATCTGACGCGGCGGTACCGGCAGCCCCTGCAACACCAGGCCCGGCAGGTGCGAGCGAACCAGTTCATGGAGCTGTTGCGGCGCGCTGATTTTGGCCTGCGCCTGGAACTGCTGCTGCAATACGTCCATCGGCAACTGCGCATGAACGGCCAGCACCAGGTTTGAGAACGAACGCAGCTCGTTCGGCAACATCGAAGCAGCCCAGACGCCGTTGCCTTTGGCCTGCAGATCAATAAGCTGCCCGGCGCGCACCAGGATCTGGTTCAGCAGGTCATGCACATCGTCGACCAGGGGACGAATGGAAGGATAAAGGCTGGCGTGGTCATAGCCCGGCGCGCTCTTGGGACGACGCGTTTTGGTGCGCACAAAGGTTGAAAGCTCGCCCGCCAGCTTCGCCAGCTCTTCGTAAAGCACGATGGGCGGCAGTTCCGGAATATGGCGCAGGTGGTCGAGAATCGGCTCGTATTTATTGAAAATCTGCAGCAGCAGATAATCCACCACTTCGGAGCTGGCGCTGGCCTTGCCGTCGGATGCCGACAGGCGGTGCGCCAGCATCCCGGCGCGCATTTTGACCAGACCATTAAGATGGGTCAGCCATTCGCTCAGCAGCGGGTTCGCCGCATAGCCGGTGACGGGCGGGATATAATCGTCCAGATGTAACAGCACGCTGCCATCGGGCTGAATGGCTTTCACGCGGGTCAGCGGCAGGCCAATCCACGATTCGGTCATTTCCGTTTGTGACATCAGCCTGAGACGCAGTTTGGCCAGCTGAACCGGCTTCGGCCCCTGGCGAATCGCATTGGTGTCGCACAGTTCCGTCTCTTGCGCGCGAAAACGCGCCAGCGAACTGGCGTCATGCTGGCTGAAGATTGTCTCATCGCTATTATCAAGGCGTAACGGTACCGCCAGATAAATCGTCTTGCCCAGATGTTCTGGCAAAATCGTTAGCGGCTCGGGTAAATCGGCGTGATCGGGCACATCAAACGGCGTGCCGTCCGGCAATACGCCGCGTGCGGTACGCAGCACCAGCTTGCCATACGACAGCGCCTCGCGGTCGATTTCATACTGCGAGAATCCCCAAAAGAAGGGGCTCAGGGTCGATGCTCTTTTATGTGCGTAGTATTCAAAATAGCGTTCTTGCTGTTGAAAAAGCTGCGGACGAAGAAACAGCCCTTCACTCCAGACGACTTTATTCGTTCTCACGGTTTAATCCATTTCTTTAATTGTTATTGCTGTTTTCTGGAAATGCGCATTCAACTCACGCGAATCATCGCTAAAGAAACTCGGCCGCCACCACGACTTTTTCTTTTCTGGCAGATCCCAACTCGCCAGCCACAGAGAATCATTAAGGCTGCGATAGGCACCAATGAAAGCAAGGCTGCGTGTAGTACCGTCTGGTTTAATCAGAATGGTGCGCGACTCTCCGGGTTGTAAAATCGCTTCATAGACTTTTGAAGCAGCCGCCTGTACAGGCTTGCTGGTCCCCTCAACAATTTCATAGAAATCCGCATTGGTTAAAACATCCAGATCCTTGACGTTATAAATAAATATATTGAGTGGCGCCGGATCGCCCATTTCATTGGGGTTAATATCGCTTGCCGCCAGCAGATTTATTTTTATTTCATCACCATCGGGCGCCGGACTGCTGCTTCCACTACAGGCGACTAAAAAGAGTGACAGTAATAAAACTGCCGTTCCTTTAAGCATGTGTTTTATTTCTTTTCCGCTAAGCATAGGTTTCCACTCAATCCATCCGAACGACGTCATTGTGAGAAGAGTTTTGCCGCCGTAGCGGCAAAACTCTGTCAGCGAACCGGCGTTAATTAGCTGCGCAGGTTAGCTTTTACGTCATAACTGGTAGAAATTACGCCAGACTTCGCGCCTTCGGCGTTCTGCATGACGTAGTCCTGAGTCAGTTTGGTGAAGGCGAACGTCACGCGTTCACGTGGACGCGTTTCGTCTTCGTGGGAACCCGCCGTTTCAACGCGAGTAATAATGACATCAGAGAATTTGATGGTCAGATATTCCAGCGGATCGCCGCCAGCTTTACGAACCACAAACTGAATGTCTTTAATATGCTTACCGGACAGGCAGTAGCTCAGCAGGTTAGTACTGGCCTTATCGACATAGTGCTCAAAGCAAAAATCTTCAACTGTTGCTTTACCTGCGCCGCCGCCGGAGCCGCTGTGCATATTCGAACTCTGTGCGCTAGCCCAATGCCAGGACAGCACTTCGATTTCATTTTTATGGGTAGCATCAAGAGATTCGCCTTCGATGCCATCAATTTTAATAAACATATCCTGAGCCATATGATTTCCTTAATTAGCTCTTATTAACAACGTTACTTAATGAGTAACGAACGAAATGAAGACAAAATATTTTTGTCTTTCACAGTGCGCAAGGATCCCTGCGCAACCGCATCTTTTAAGAATAATAAAGTGATTATTCTTATTACTTTATTGCCTGAATTACGCCACGTCTTTCAGTGACGGTAATTTAGCGACCATGCGCAAAGAAACGGTCAGACCTTCCAGCTGGAAATGAGGACGCAGGAAGAATTTCGCCTGGTAATAACCCGGGTTACCTTCCACATCTTCTACCACCACTTCCGCTGCCGCCAGCGGACGACGCGCTTTGGTTTCCTGCGACGAGTTCGCCGGGTCGCCATCGACATAGTTCATGACCCAGTTGTTCAGCCAGCGCTGCATATCTTCACGCTCTTTGAACGAACCGATTTTGTCGCGCACGATGCACTTCAGGTAATGTGCGAAACGTGAACAGGCGAACAGGTACGGCAGACGTGCAGAAAGATTGGCGTTGGCCGTGGCGTCTGGATCGTAATATTCCGCCGGTTTCTGCAATGACTGCGCGCCAATAAACGCCGCGTAATCGGTATTTTTACGGTGTACCAGTGGAATAAAGCCATTCTTCGCCAGTTCCGCCTCGCGACGGTCGGAAATCGCAATTTCCGTCGGGCATTTCATATCCACGCCGCCATCGTCGGTCGGGAAGGTATGGCACGGCAGATCTTCCACCACGCCGCCGCTCTCTACGCCGCGAATCATGGTGCACCAGCCGTAGTGTTTGAACGAACGGTTGATGTTCACCGCCATCGCATACGCGGCGTTAGCCCAGACGTATTTGCTGTGATTCGCGCCGTCGGTATCTTCTTCAAAATTGAAGTTATCCACCGGGTTGGTGTTGATACCGTAAGGCAGACGAGCAAGGAAGCGCGGCATCGCCAGACCGATATAACGAGAATCCTCAGACTGACGCAGGGAGTTCCACGCGGCATACTCCAGGTTCTGGGTAAAGATTTTCGTCAGATCACGCGGGTTAGCCAGCTCCTGCCAGGAGTCCATCTGCATCACCGATGGCGACGCGCCGGTAATAAACGGCATGTGAGCGGACGCCGCCACCTTGCCGATGGAGGAGAGCAGATCCACATCCGGCGCGCTGTGGTCGAAATGGTAATCCGCCACCAGGCAGCCGTAAGGTTCGCCACCAAGCTGACCGTACTCTTCTTCGTAGATCTGCTTAAACAGCGGGCTTTGATCCCATGCGATCCCTTTGTAGCGCTTCATGTTGCGACGCAGGTCATCTTTGGAAATGTCCATAAAGCGCAGCTTGAGCTTCTCATCGGTTTCGGTGTTGTTCACCAGGTAGTGCAGGCCGCGCCACGCGCTTTCAAGACGCTGGAACTCTTCATGATGAAGGATCAGGTTAATCTGCTGTGACAGCTTAAGGTCAATCTCCGCGATAATCGCCGCGATGTTTTTGTACGCATCGTCAGCCATGGTGATCGAGGTAGAGAGCGCCTGTTCCGCCAGGGTTTTCACCGCCATTTCGACCGCCGATTTCGCCTGCTCGGACTTCGGCTTGAATTCACGGGTCAGTAACGCAGTAAAATCATTTTGCGTTGCGGCCTGCGGCGTGGCCTGCTTATGGTTTTGTGCTTGAGTTGCCATTTTTATCTCTCTGATTCACATTCAGGACGCGGCTTCATCAGCCTGTTTAGGTTTTGGCGCCGATGCCAGGGTGTTCAACAGCGACTTGTCATTCAGCACCTTCATCACCAGACTTTCCGCGCCTGCTTTACCGTCCATATAGGTCTGCAGATTGGCGAGCTGCGTACGGGCTTCAAGAAGCTGAGATAGCGAGTCAACTTTGCGGGCAATCGCATCCGGAGAAAAATCGTCCATGCTTTCGAAGGTCATATCGACCATCAGCTGCCCTTCACCCGTCAGGGTATTCGGCACCGCGAACGCCACACGCGGACGCATGGCTTTCATACGCTCGTCAAAGTTATCGATATCGATACTCAGGAATTTACGGTCTGCCACAGGCGGCAGCGGCTCCAGCGGTTTACCGGATAAATCCGCCAGTACGCCCATAACGAACGGCAGTTCAATTTTCTTTTCGCTGCCATAGATTTCCACGTCGTACTCAATTTGTACGCGCGGCGCACGGTTACGTGCGATAAATTTTTGTGAGTTACTCTTGCTCATATGGATATATACTCTTTAATCACCGTTTATGTATAAATCATGACTGGTCTGATAGTTAACGTTCAGATAATTCGCTGATTCCACTCCCTGTTATTTATAAACAAGCTCGACTCCTGCTACCGTCTGCACTTTGCCGGCAGTAGCCGCTGAGTCACCCTTCGCATAATAGCTCGCTAAAAATCGATGACTTAATGGGTCCGCCGTGGCAGAAATAACGTAATCCTGCCCGGATGTCGCATCATCAATAATGACCTGCGAACTGTCTTCTTTACGTAATCTGATCTGAACATTTTTGCTCATATCAGTTCCGGTACCGTTAACCAGGTTTCCCGTCGCGGTATCCGCGCCGGAGGCGCTGCTGTTGAAAAACACCGTTACGGTCCTGCTGGCCGGGCACTCTTTTAAGGTGATATTAAACGGTACGCTGCCCGCTTCACTGCCGTTGGACTGCAGCGACATCACCGAGATTTTAGGCAATGTAACGACTTCATTATTGCTGCCATTATTAATCTCTACGACACAGGTTTCGTCGGTATAGGTGCCCGTAAAATAAACATCCATTGAGTAATTCACTGCATAAACGCAGGCTGCCGGAGTGCCCAACAGAGCCAGAAAGAGCGCGTTTTTTATTAATGACATACCACCTCCACCTGGGTAATCGAACCGGCCGATTTATTTATTTTGTTAGCGATATCGCTATTGGAATAAATCGTACACAGGCGATCGCCAGACGCGTTTTTCACATATAAATTGCTGTTCTCGGCCTGCCAGCCGCGAATAAACGCCATACCGCCCTGTCCAATAATGCCCAGACTGTTATCCAGCTGGTCAAAAATATCCGCGCCGATAGGTAAAGGCTGTCCGTTCCGATCCCGGACAATTAATATCGCAGGCGCCCCCACCTGGGTTTTAATATTCACTTTCACCGCAGCGCCCATACGCGGAATCACCGTACTTTCGCTTTCCAGCACATCCACGTTATCAGGCAGACCCACGGTATTCACCGCAATGGTGTTTTCACGATAGGGGGTGAGCGACGGCACAATCGCAAAGCCGCGGGAGTCGATGCGAGAACCGTAGCCGTTCAGCATCCTTGCCCCTTCTGCCCCCGGGGCGTCAATCAACGCAAACGGCGCATCGCCCAGTCGCGGCCCCAGCGTAACGCCGCCGCTGTGCGCCACCACGCTGCCGTTTGCCGACAGCGAGAGCTGACGCGTCTTATTCCCCACCGACGCGGTCGCGCCCAACTGCCCTACCGGCGAGTTGTAATTCACGTTGCCATTGAACGCCGCCTGCGTGGACGTATCCCGGGCTTTATTCATTGAGGTACCCACCCCGTAGCTCAGGTCGTTTTGCACGCCCTGACTGCCGATGGCGTTCATCTGGAAACCGCTGCCACCGTTATTGTCATGCATGGCGGTAGAGTAGACCGTGCTGAACAGCGGTTTTTCTGTGACGCTGCGTCCCAGCGGCACGCTGACGGACAGCATCACGTTATTCACGTTGTGTCCGTCGCTGTTATACGACCGGGAAGCCGACACCGACCACGAGAAATAACGCTCGGATTTGTTATACGAAACCATGTACTGGCTGGTCGACGGACGATCGTCCCAGTAGTTATAAAAATTACCGGAAAAATTTATCCTGCTGCCGTTCCATAACGGCTGACCGATACTCAGGGTAAAGCGCTGCCGGGTGCGATAATCCACCAGATAGTCATTACTTCTGGAGCCATAGCGCTCAAGCGCCGCATCGCGGAGGCTGTAAAACCCCGTTGATGAGTATCGGTAAGCCGCCAGCGTGACGTCTGTTGACGTGGCATCCAGGAACTTACTAAAACCAATATTAAAACTGTTGCCGGAGGAGACCTTGCCGCCGCCGAGTTCGCTGCGCGCGCGGGTCGCATCCAGCGATATGCCCCCAAGAGGGGTATTAAACGCGTTTCCCAGCCCTACCGCGGCGTAGTGATCGGCCAGCTGGCCGCCGCCGTACAGGGTATACATATTGCCAATGCCATACTGGTAAAAGCCCTGGGCAACGCCGGGTTCTTCGGCAAGCGCATCGTCCTGCAACTTACCTACCGTCACGCCAAAGCGGTCGACGCCAGCGTGCAGCAACATCGGCGGCGCGGAAAAGGGCACCACCTGCGTCCGCTGACGGCCATCTGCCTCCGTCACCGTCACCTGCAAGTCACCGCCATATCCCATTGCGCCAATGTCGCTCAGTTCAAACGGACCCGGCGGTACGGTTGTCTCGTATAGCGTCTGGCCCCGCTGCGTCACCTGTACTTTGGCGTTGGTTTCCGCGATGCCGCGTACCATCGGGGTGTAATAACGTAAGCCTTCCGGCAGCATACGGTCGTCAGACTGAAGCTGGATCCCTCTCACCGTCATGCTGTCGAACAGATCGCCGCTGGTCACGCTATCGCCCAGCGTCAGCTGGCTTCTGAGCACCGGAACGTCGCGCTGCAGATACGTCATGATGGAGTGAGTATGCGTTGAGCCCGTATCGCTCCAGTTGGTGTTCAGCCGCTTACGAAATCGCCAGTCATAGACGTTCAGCCCCATCATCAATCCCAGGTTGCCGCTGGCGGATCGATCGTTTTCCCCGCCGGACTGATTGACGTTCTGCTGCGCATAGGCGTTGGCGTTATAGTCCAGCACCCCCGCCAGCACGCCGGGATCCCACGAGGCAGGATCGGTATAACCCCGCGGGAACTGCACCATGTATGCCTGCGGAACGACCAGGTCGAGGTAAAAATCGCCGGACAAATAATTCGCGTGCGCGCCTTCCACCCACTCATCCACCGTGGCGCATTGCTCGCTGTCTGAGGCCTCGGGTTTCGCCGTCACCTTAATGCCCAGATGGGTCAGTTCGTCATAGGTGAAACAGGGCTGAGCGCTAACATTGCCTTTAACGGTTTTAAACAGCACCTTACGCTGCCCCCGGCTCTGACCATTGACCGCGACCTGTACCGCATACTCCCCCGCTGGCGCCGGGTTACCCTCGTAAAAACGAGAGACATCAACGCTAAGGCCGTGAATAAACGAGCTGTTAAACTTCACCACGTCGTTTTTACCGCTGGTTGCCAGATCCCCGGTGCTGGCATGCGCCAACACGGAAACGCTGGCTCCTAAAGAAGCAATAAGGATATGGCGTATCGCCGCCGCGATTTTCGACTCACGGATTGCGCGGCGTGCATGTTTTTTTATCTCTTTCGGCTTCACGTCCTTGTCTCCCCCGCTACGCGGCTCTCAGCGTTTTATTGTTTCTTTATTGACAGGGTGTTACCTGTTGAATGAGCCAACTGATATTTAACGACGCCGCCGTAATCGTTAATCAGGCGGACTTCAACGCTGCCGATCGTTGCCGGCGCTTTATTTTTATTTGCCAGGACAAATTCTTTACTGCCAAACGGCGGGATCATATCCGTCGCCAGGGGATATTGAGTGTTCCCTGAATAGGCGATTGCCGAATCAAATGAAAAATAGTAAGGCGTTGGATTGCTCACTTTAATACCCCGGGTCGGGCTGATGATTTCCCAGCGCAGTTTTTCAAATTCATTGGCACTGCTACTTTTTAACGCGGTCGGGCGATAAAATATTTTAATACGGGTTCTGAATGCCAGCTCCAGACGATCGGTGTCTTTCGCCTTTTCATTCATCGGCGGAATTTCCAGCATATTAAACCAGAACACCGACTCCCGATCCTGCGGCAATGGCATACCATTATAAATAAGACGTACACTCTGCCCTTTGCCTGGCTCTACGCGATAAACGGGCGGTGTGGCGGTAAATGGCACCTTAATATTATTAATGTCAGTATTTTTATTACCATCATCAACCCAGACCTGAACCAGTGTCGGTGTATTATTTTTATTATTCGTTCTTACCGTCTGCTCTTTTTCAGAACCGGGAAAAATCACCCGCGTACCGGATATGGTCATCCCGGCAACGGCAACCTGAGCTGCCAGAGAAAAAAAGAGAAAAGCATTTAATAATATTGCACGTTGAAATTTCATAGTACTGCCCCGCAGGTAATACGGTCTATCTGATAAAATGGCGTAACAGGGGCGATTGCTCGCCCCGGATTTAATCCTGACGGAAAAAACTTACGGATACGCGATGGTATAAGCCGCCTGCGCGTAAACCTTACCAACAGAGGTCGCGCCCGTTGCGTAGTAACCACCGTAGTAACGCATGGTTGCTGAACCGTTAGTCACGGTAGCAGGCGCGCCGGTTTCACCCAGTTTCAGCTGATTCTCGTCGGAGTTATACAGACGTACCTGTACGTTCCCGGCCGCAGGGTTGTTTGCATCTGCCGTGAACTGGTTAGTCAGGTTACCGGTTGCGCTGTCAACGCCAGAGCTGCCGACCGCTTCAAAGTGCGCGGCTACCTGAGTAATACCGGTAGGGCAATTTTCAACATTCAGGTCAAAGCCTTTAGAACCAGCAGTGTCGCCTGACTTGGCCAGGGTCTGAATCGCTACCGTCGGCAGTTGTACCTGACGGTCAACAGAGTCCGCGGCAATTTCGCAGGTGCTGGTAATAAGTTCACCGTTAAACGTTACGGTACCCTGCGTGGCAGCCAGCGCAGAAGTAGATACTGTCGCCATTGCCAGCGCGCATAATGTCATTTTGAAAGTAGACATAACAAATTCCCTATATTAGCGTTATTCAAATTAAAACTTCGCGACCCAAAGATCGCTTTTGGGTTTTTTACATACTTCCTGTAGATTAAATGTTTAGCTTTTCCTCCACTTGCATCACAACATCAATTTCCTTTTCTTCAGATAAAATACACTGCATGGCTATTGTTTTATTTTTTGCCGATTTGTCGACCTGGTTTAAAAGTGCACTGCCAATCTTTGGTAAAATATTTTTCTCAATAAAGCGGATCAGCATCCTGGCACCGGTTTCAGCAACCGGACACTGTTCAACAACGTGCTGAACCAGTTCGTCGCTAAAGGTAAGCGCCATGTCATGCTGCGCTTTCGCTCGCTCAGCGATACGGTTCAAATGAATTCTGACAATATGCTGGAGTGAATCCGTCGCCAGCGGTAAATAAGGTATAACGGTCACGCGGCCTAAAAACGCTGCCGGGAAGACCTTCAGCAATGCGGGCTGCAATAATTTCAACAAACCTTCTTCATCAGGCATGGTTTGCGGGTCAGCGCAGGCGCTGCTAATAATGTCGCTGCCAGCGTTACTGGTCAGCAAAATAACGGTATTGCGAAAATCAATCTGCCGCCCTTCACCGTCTTCCATCGACCCTTTATCAAATACCTGGAAAAACAGCTCATGCACATCGGAGTGCGCTTTTTCCACTTCATCCAGCAAAATAACGCTATAAGGCTTACGACGTACCGCTTCGGTTAATACGCCACCTTCGCCATACCCCACATAACCCGGCGGCGATCCTTTCAGCGATGAAACCGTATGCGCTTCCTGATATTCACTCATATTAATGGTGATCAGATTCTGCTTGCCGCCATACAGCTGGTCGGCAATCGCCAGCGCGGTTTCCGTTTTCCCGACCCCGGAAGGGCCAACCAGCATGAACACGCCAAAAGGTTTTTGCGGATCGGCAAGCCCGGCGCGCGCGGTCTGAATACTCTGGCTCAGGCAGGTTAACGCATACGTTTGACCAATGACTTTTTCCGCCAGACGCTGCGGCAGCTCCATGACGGCGCTGACATCGTCTTTCAATACCTGGCCTACCGGGATGCCGGTCCAGTCCGCCACGATCGCCGCCACGATGCTGGCGTTCACTTCCGTCTGCACCAGCGCCTTTTCGCCGCGGATCTTGCTCAGCGTCTCTTCCAGCTCATTCAAACGAGACTGCAGGTAACTGATTTTTTCCGCTTCCGGCATCTGCGGATCTTCCACCGTGGCGGCAAGCAGTTGCTGGCGGGTATCAATAATGGCCGCCACCAGTTCGCACTCCTGCGTCCAGCGCCGCTCCAGCACCGACGCTTCTTCAGCATGGTCGTCAATGGTGCGCTGGATCGGCTGAAGACGTGTATCGTCCTCTTTGCCAAAGCCAATCGCTTTTTCGAGCATGGACAGTTCAGCCTTCGCCGACTGCTGGCGGAACTTCAACAGCTGTAGCTCGGTTGGCGGCGCGTGCTGCGCCACGGCAACCCTGGCGCAGGCCGTATCCAGCAGGCTGATCGCTTTATCGGGCAACTGTCGGGCCGGAATATAACGATGAGATAAACGCACGGCGGCGCGGATCGCCTCATCCATTACCCAGACGCCGTGGTGTTTTTCCAGCACCGGCAGCAGGCCGCGCAGCATGGCGATAGCCAGATCTTCAGAGGGTTCGTCTACCTGTAGCACCTGGAAGCGTCGCGTCAGCGCCGGATCTTTTTCGATGTGGCGCTTAAACTCGCTCCAGGTCGTCGCGCCGATGGTGCGCAGCTGCCCGCGGGCCAGCATCGGCTTCATCAGGTTAGCGGCGTCTCCGGTGCCGGCATTGCCGCCCGCGCCAACCAGCGTATGCACCTCATCAATGAACAGAATCACCGGATCAACTGATTTGGCGGCGTCTTCCAGCACCGCTTTTAAACGCGCCTCAAATTCGCCCTTCATGCTGGCTCCGGCGGAAAGCGCGGTCACATCCAGCGTCAGCAGGCGAACCTTTTGCAGCGCGGGCGGGACTTCTCCGGCGGCTAATGCCAGCGCCAGTCCTTCCACGACGGCCGTTTTCCCTACCCCTGCTTCCCCGGTGAGCAGCGGGTTATTCTGTCGACGACGCAGCAGAATATCGATCATGGTGTTGATCTCTTTATCCCGCCCCAGCACCGGATCAATTTTGCCTTCACGCGCCAGCGCGGTCAGATCGGTCGAATATTGCGCCAGTCCGCCGCTCTGCGTGCTGCCCATGGCGTTGCTGGCTTCACCCGGTACGCCCGCTTCGGCGGAAACCATTGCCCCACCCGCTTCGCTCTCTTCCGCAGAGTCGCGAATAATGTAGCCAAGATCTTTGCTCAACTGCTCCAGCGGAATTTTTTCAAATACGGATGAAATCCCGAAAAGCGCGCGGCGTAATTCCATGGTGGTCAACAGCGCCATCAGCAAATGGCCGCTACGAATACTGGTGTTTTGACACTCCAGGCTGGCAAATATCCAGGCCCGCTCGATGGCCAGTTCAATATGATATGAAAAATCGGAAATAGAGCTGGCACCCGCCGGCAGGCGCGTTAATGCCTGAGCAAAATCACGTTCGAGCATTTCAGCATCAAGTTCAAAATGCCGTACAATATGACGTATATCGCTATCCTGCTGCTGATAAATCTGATTTAACCAGTGGATCAATTCAACGTAAGGATTACCGCGTAATTTACACAGCGTAGTGGCACTCTCCACGCTTTTAAACAGGCTTACATTTAGTTTTCCGAATAGGTTTTTTCTCGTAATCGCCACAACAAAACTCATCCCATTTTAATTTGACGTCGTTTTCGGCCACTACTCCTGTAGTGGAACAGTTTTTTACCTGCCTGCACTGGAGTATTCACAGAGGCAACAACTGGCTACTTCGGATTAATACTAAACACAGTTGGTAATAAGAAAAACCCTTAATCAGAATAGCGAGTGGGATTTAAGAAAATAGCTCAAAGGCGATTCCTAATTTCGCTGAAGACGATAAAAAGTGTGATCATCAAGTACGCATTTAATTCTAGAATCCGGGCGATATAAAAGAAAGTCGCGAAATTGACGGGATGCAATGTGGAACACAACTTTCTAGATTACTATAACCAGGAACTGACGTTTGTCAGAGAAATGGCGCGTGAATTTGCTGAGCGGCACCCGAAAATCGCCGGACGACTGGGGATGCAGGGGATAGAAACTGCCGATCCTTACGTAGAGCGTCTGATTGAGGCATTCTGCTTTTTATCTGCCCGAACGCAGATAAAACTCGATGCTGAATTTCCTAAATTCACCCAACGATTACTGGATATCATCTATCCAAACTACAATTCGCCAACGCCGTCGATGGGGGTCGTTCAGCTACAGCCGAATCTAAAAGAAGGCGATTTAACGCACGGCTACGTCATCCCCAAAAAAAGCACGTTTTACAGCCGGTTACTGCCTGGTGAAATGACCCGATGCGAGTTCAGAAATAACCAGGACGTCACGCTGTGGCCACTGGATATTGCAGAAGTGCGGTTAACCTCCGTACCGCCGGATATTCCTAACCTGGAAATCCATCGTCTTAACCACCAGCAGTTGAAAGGCGCACTACGCATTAAACTGCGTTTACAGGGTGATTTAGTCTTTTCGGATTTGAACGGACTGGATGAGTTGCCCATTTATATTCAGGGCGATGAACGCGTTGTATCCCATACCTTTGAATTGCTCCACGGCAGACATGTGGCGGTGGTAGTCCGTAGCGGAGACGGCGAAAAAACGCAGCATCACGTCATTGTCAACGACGCGTTAAAATTTGAAGGCCTGGCGCCCGACCAGAGCCTGTTGCCCTTACAATGGAATATGTTCCACGGGCACACACTGATCCAGGAATATATTGCCTGCCGCGAGCGATTTTATTTTTTCTCGATCGCCAAACTGGCCGCTGCGCTGGAAGGGAATAATACCAACGAAGTAGAAATCATTATTCTGCTAAACACCTTACCGCAGGATCTGGTGCCACATCTGGACGCTTCGCGCTTTTTACTGCACTGCACCGCGGTCATTAACCTCTTTCCCAAACGCGTAGACCGCATTGAAGTTAACCGTGCGCTGAATAATTTCCACATTGTGCCGGACCGCAGCCGTCCTATGGACTACGAAGTCTTTTCCGTCGATAAAGTCTTTGGCTTGCAGGCGGAAACCAGCGAGGAGCTCACCTTTAATCCGCTGTACCAGACCCGACACAGCGACACCGGGAATTTTGGCCGGTATTTCTCAATCAGACGGGAAGTCAGGGTGAAAGAGGCGAGCCATCGCAAATATGACACCCGCACGCCTTACAGCGGCACGGAGATTTTTATTTCCCTGGTCGATCAACAGGAAGCGCCCTACAGCGAACATATTCGCTATCTGCTGGTTGATGCCATGGTGACCAACCGCGATCTGCCCCGCTTGCTGACCAGTACCGGCAACCTTGAGCTAACCATGTCGGACTCCGTTCCGATTCACGGCGCCCGTTTCGTCAGCTCGCCCAGCGCCCCGCGTTCGCCATTCGCCGTCGGCGAGGCGGCATGGCGGCTTATCCGTCAGCTTAGCTTTAACTATCTGCCTCTCTCCGAGATGGAACACGCCCGGGGCGGCGAGTCGCTGCGTAACATGCTGCGCCTGTTTACCAACTCTGCCGATACGGAAACCCTGACCCAGATTAACAGCCTGGTCGGGTGTAAAACCGAGCCGGTGGTGCGTCGCCTGTCAGAAGAGGGCCTACTGGTTTACGGGCGCGGCGTACGCTGCAGTTTAACCGTCGATGAAGAGGGTTTCTCCGGCATCAGTCCGTACCTCTTTGGCCTGGTGATGGAAAACTACCTGGCGCGGCACGCGGCGATCAATATCTTTACCGAAACCGAGCTGCACTCCATGCAGCGCGGCTTGATCGCACGCTGGAAGGCGCGTCCCGGCAGACGAGGCGCATTATGAAATCCGTCGACGCCTGGTTTGATGACGACAAGCCCTGGGAAGCGGGTTTTATCAGCACGATGCGCGCGATTGCCGCCCGCACGCCTGAGCTGCCGGCGCCTGGCAAAGCCCTGCTGCCCTCGCAGGAGCGTTTTCGGCTGGGACAAGTGGCCACCATGGCCTTTGCGCCGCGTGAAATCGCCGCCATCAGCCAGCAGGATGACAAAATCAAACTGCAGCTTTTTGGCCTGGGGATCTGGGGCGCGCAGGGCGCGATGCCGCTGCACCTTTCCGAACTGGCTTACTCCCGTTACGAGCAGCACGACCACACGCTGATTGATTTTGTCGATATTTTTCACCACCGCGCGCTTAGCCTGTTTTATCGCGCGTGGTTTTTATCGCAGGACACCGCCTCGCTGGACCGGCAGGACGACGAGCGTTTTTCGTTTTACGTCGGCAGCCTGATCGGCCTCGACCCGGCGGAACTTCCTCCCGACCCGCTGCCTGTCCACACCCGGCTGGCCTCTTCCGCCCACCTCATTCGTGAAGCCCGTAACCCGGACGGCCTGCTGGGGGCGATGCACTACTACTTTGGCGTGCCGGTGCGCATGGAAGAGTTTGAGCTGCAATGGATATACCTGGAGCGCAACGATCAAACCGCGCTCGGCGACAGCCACTGTGCCGGGCTGCTGGGTGACGGGGCGATCCTCGGCAACACCGTGCTCGACAGACAACATAAATTCAAGCTGCTCATGGGGCCGCTGACCCTTGACCAGTACATGCTGTTCAGCCCGTGGGGCAGCGATATGTCGGTGCTGCGTGAACTGGTGCGCAGTTTCATCGGTTTTGAATATGCCTGGGATGTGCAACTGGTACTGGCTGCCGATCAGGTGCCGCAGGCCCGGCTTGATGGCTCCCACCAGCTGGGTTACGCCTGCTGGCTGGAACGTCATTCTTGTGATGACCCGGTTTTCGGCATGAGCTTCGAACCGGAAATGTATCACCGCTAGTTAACGCTTCTACCCACAGCCAAAAAGATACATGCGATGAATCAAACATACCATCTGACCTGTTCCGATTATTACCATCCCCTGATGTCACCCATCGCGGGCAGCGACGCCTGCGGCGAGACGCTCGATTACGATCCCGCGTTCATCCTGTTGCAGTCCCGGCTCCAGCCCAAGCTGGACGTGGAATACGGCAACTTTTTTGAAGCGGCGGAGCCGATTAACTGGGCCGAAACCGAGCGCGAATGTCAGACCTTGCTGCAAAAAAGCAAAGATGTCCGGCTGATTATTATTCTGATGCGCTGTCGGCTACGTAAAGTCGGCCTCGCCGCCCTGGCGGAAGGGCTGGAAGCGCTGCACGCCTTACTGTGCGCCTGGCCGGACGACCTGCATCCGCAGCTACTTGATGAAGGGGAGTTCGCGCCGATGCTGCGCGCTAACGCCTTCGCCGAGCTGGAGGATGCCAACGGCCTGCTCGCCGACCTGCGTAATCAGCCGCTGCCGAAAGCCTCCGGCCTGCAAATCACCATCAAAGAGTTTGAAAAAGCGCATCAGGTTCCCCGGGAAGAGGGTGCGCTGTCGGATACGGCCATGGCCGCCATTATTCATGAATGGCAGCTTAACGCCCGTGACAGCCTCTTCCCGCTTACCCAGGCGTACGGTTTCCTGATGGAGATAAAAAGCATGCTTGCCGACACGCTCGGCCACGATGCGCCTGAATTTGCCGTACTCGGTAATCTGCTGGTCTTTTTCGCTAACGATTTCAGCGGGGTAACACCTGCCCCGGTTGTTTCGTCCCCCATCGTGGAGGATGAAACGCCGCAGGTGCAGGAGATCGCGGAGCGTCCCGTCGGCGTGGCGCCCGCGATAGCAGATATTCCCCCCGCCGCGCCGCCTGCCGTCGCGGAGGCGCGCCGGGGTATCGACAGCCGCGCCGATGCGCTGCACCGCTTACAGGAAGTCCGCAGCTGGTTTGCGATGACCGAACCCAGTAGCCCGCTTGTTCAGGTGTTGAAGTACGCAGAAGAGAGCATCGGCAAAAGCTTTGCCGACCTCTTAAAAATGTATCCCCCTGAGATAGTCGCCATGCTGAATCACGAGAAGGAATAAACGATGTTAAGGATCGCCATTACGCTTTGTGCTCTTGCTTTGACGCCCGCCGCTTCCGCCGTTTGTACGCTGGCGCGCGGCGCACCGACTGCGGTTTCCATTCCTTCGCAAGTCATTCGGATTAACGCGAATGCGCCTGCGGACACCTCTACC
Source organism: Enterobacter sp. UPMP2052 (assembly GCF_053709675.1). Taxonomy (NCBI): domain Bacteria; kingdom Pseudomonadati; phylum Pseudomonadota; class Gammaproteobacteria; order Enterobacterales; family Enterobacteriaceae; genus Enterobacter; species Enterobacter sp. UPMP2052. Next base: position 115,855 of record NZ_JBSKJR010000007.1, on the reverse strand, counting down.
CCTATCGCCCAGTTCGACAGCAATCTGGCAGGCCAGGATATTGGCTATGACAACTGCAATGTCGGTACCGAGTACGGGAAGCGGGTGCTCAACCTGACGGGACAGGACTCATCAACCCGCATCTATCCGACCAATATACCGGGCATTGGCATTAAGCTACTGTGGAGTAACGGCAGCGCATTCGGCAACTTCCCGTCAACCAGTCAGTTGACCTTTCCCGGGGGCGCGCAGGTCGGCACGTTTGATTACGTAGCCGCCTCGTTTTACCGCATCCAGTTTTTTAAAACCGCGAACAATTTGCGCCTGAGCGATCCGAACGGCGATACCGTTCTGCCCGCCGGAGATATTGCTTATAACTATCTGATGACGGCCAATCCGGCTTCGTATGTCATGAAGCTCGCGATTGGCGATATCAAAGTTATCAGTACCCCGACCTGCGATGTCGACAGCGCAAAAACGATTGATTTCAACGAAGTGACCCCGTCTTTGCTCAGCGCCGGCGTGACCCGCAAGCTGGATTTCAACATTACCTGCAAAAGCGACTACGGCACCTATTCCGCTATCGCCTCAATGATGACCGACACCCCCTCCTCGGACGGCTCGTACATCCGCGTTAAGGACGCGGGCGGCAACCTGGATCGGCTGGGCATAAAAATCACCGATGGCGCAGGCAAGGCGATGAAGCTGGACGGCAGTACGTCAGAACAAAAAACCAGTATTACCAGCCAGGGCCCCGCCGAATTCGCCTGGAACGCCACGCTGTTCGCCAGCAGTAAAACCGCCCCCGCAGGCGGGACCTTTAACGCCCAGGCGGAAGTCATTTTTGATATTCAGTAATCAGCTTTTAAATGGATTGGGAAAAATGGACACCCCAGCGACAATTTTTATCAGCATCGCCAGCTATCGCGACCCGGAACTCATTCCAACGCTACAGGATATGCTGCGCCATGCCGCTCACCCGGAGAATCTGCATCTCTCTGTTTGCTGGCAGGACGACGAAAACCTGTCGCTGTTTGAACAACAGGGCATGACCCCGGAAGGCCGCCGCATCGTTGCGGGTCAGGAGGTATTTGCCTTCCGTTACCGTCAGGCCAGGATTGATATTATCAGCGTGCATTATTTTGCCAGCCAGGGTGCCTGCTGGGCGCGTAGCATGGCGGAAACGCTGTTTGAACAGGAAGCCTATTTCCTGCAAATCGATTCCCACTGCCGCTTTATTCCCGGCTGGGATGACGAAATGATCGCCATGCTGCGCCAGGTAGAGCAGAAAAGCGCGCGCCCCATTCTCTCCTCCTATCCGCCGCCCTATAGCCCCGGCGAAGATGAAGAGGCCAGCAAAAAGCGCTATGTCAGCCGCCTGATATTTCGCGAGTTTAATCCGCAGGGTATTCCTATGCTTAGCTCCACCCCTTTTACGGCAACCGAACCGGTGCGGGGGAGCTATCTCGCAGGGGGATTTATCTTCACCCGTGGTGATTTCGTCAGCACCGTGCCTAACGATCCGCAGATATTTTTCGCTGGCGAAGAGATCGCTATGGCGGTGCGCGCCTTCACCCACGGTTATGATATTTATCATCCGCATAAGCCGCTGCTCTGGCATTACTATCAGCGTAAAGAGCACAACAAAGTCTGGGGCGATCACTCAAACGAGGCCAAAGCGCAGGGCGCGGTGGATAAAGCCTGGTGGGAAAGAGACAACGTCTCGAAAAAACGCGTCCGGACTGTGCTGGGGCTGGAGTCAGAAGACGCCGCAAGCCTGGCACCTTACACCACGGGATCGGCACGTTCTCTGCGCGCGTTTGAATATCAGACCGGGATCTGCCTGCAAAGGGGCACCGTGCTGCCGGAAGTCATGAGCGCGGAGAAGATCAACTTTTTCCCGACACCGCCCGATGATCACGCGCAATGGCTTGCCCGCCAGTACGTCTGGTACAAAAAAAACCTCACGCTGGAGCCCGCCGTCTGGCGCGCTGACGACAAAGAGGCGGAAACCCTGCACCTTGGCGTTTATAACCCGCAAAACATGCTGCTCTATAAACGCACGCTCGACGCCCGGGAACTGCAGGCGCTGCATACTGCCTCCCCGGATGACAACCTCACACTCTCGCTCGAATTTAAAACCGCCAACGCCGCGCAGCCTTCTGTCGTGCGGATATGTCCGTGGTCAATAACCTCTGGCTGGGGCACCGTTACGGAGAAAACATGGTGAAAAGTGAACATTTTTTCTGCCGCCTGATCGGCATTGATACCCTGATATCCTTCGACGGCATCATTCCTTCAGCGGCGGATTTTCAGCTCAGGCTGATTTCACTCATTGAGCAGTTCAATAAAGCGTTGCAGGAAGAGAACCAGGCTGCCGAAGAGAGCGAGGCGCTGTGCCAGTTGTTATGCGGCTATTTCGACAAACGACTGATGATAAATCAGAAAGATAACGCGCTCGCCTGGGAGCGTTACTCGTTGATGCATTACTTCTATGGCTACACTCAAAGCCAGGCCGATGACGATATGACGTCGCTGCTGGCCGCTCTGCTTCGTTCCGACAGCAACCTGATGTTCCGCTATGCCCGAAAGCTGCTTACCCTGGTGGAACAGGTCGAAGGGCAAACCGACGCGTTGACATCGCTGCGCGCCACCTGCGCGCCCCGCACCTGGCTGATGCGCGCGGAAGCGGCCCCAGAGCCGGAAACAGGCTACGCAGATACGCCAGCGGCTTCTCCCCGGCTGATGGTGCTGATTACCGGCCCCTTCGCCCGAAAATGGTTTCACCATGCCAATCTGTCGACCAGCGACAACGGACACATCGTCTGGATGGTCGCTGAACATTCAACCACGCTCGCCAGTCGGCTCGCGCATGCGCAAGAGACGCACCCGCCCATGGCGACAGTGGCGCTGTTTCCCGTGCTCGTCGATGGCGTGGAAAACAGCGCCCTGCTGACAGAGCAGCTGATGTCCTGGCAGTACGTCTTTACCTCGATACGGCTTAACAGTCGGTTGCCCTGTATCCCGGCGTTTTATACCCGTCTGAGTCAGCAACGCCATTCGCACGACCCTGACCGGGCGATCTGGACCAGCTCACTGACGCCACCGCCGCACGGTGAGTTGACCCTGGAGTCGTGTTTCCACGACCTGGTGGAGAAGCTTAACGCCCGCGATGACGGCCAGGATCTTTACGCCATACAGCGTTATACGCTCGGCAGAACCTTTATCGCCTGGCTTGCGGAAAGCCGGCTGATGAACGTTATGCAGACCTTGTTTAAAAATACCCCGCTCGATCTGGCTGGCGTTATGCTGGCTGATTATGGTCAGGGATTTACCCGTCACGGCGCCTGGTCGCAATGGCTGGAGGAACGATACGGCATCCTGCCTGCACTTTCCGCCACCATCGCCATGCCGCCCTTACCGCCGTTGCCTTTGCCGCCGCTACCGGAACCCAAGACCGTCTGGCCTGCGCCTGCGCCTCTCGTTGCGCCCGCGCGGCGCCGTCGCGCTTTGCTGCCCGTCATTATCGTGCTGCTGTTACTGTTCGCCTGTCTGGCTGGCGGCATTTACTACTATGCCCGGCATAACATCGGCGAAATACGCGAGCAGATAAGGCAATTTTCTCCGTTCCCGGAAAACCTTGCCGCAGACAACGATGCCTCGCTCTTCTCCCTGGCAGATACCGTGCCGCTGTTTGCAAACGGCAGTAGCACTCTCATGCCCGATAGCGAAAAAACCCTGCTTGCTGTCGTGCCGGCAATTCGCCGCTCGCCAGAAAAAATGTTCCTGATTGTTGGCCATTCCGACAGTACCGGCTCTGCCGCGACCAACCTTGCGCTCTCCGCAGAACGTGCGCAGGTCATTAAAGAGTGGCTGGTCGCGCATACAGGACTGCCTGCCGAACAGTTCATTACCGAAGGCGCTGGCGACACCCGACCGGTCGCCAATAACGACACCAAAGACGGACGGGCGCAAAACCGCCGTGTTGAGATTATTCCCTTATCCCGACAAACCATTAAGGATGAAAAGGACTTACATGAATAAAACACCCATGACTTATCCTATTAATGAAGGCACTTTCATGACGCTCACGCCGCAGGAAGATCAGTCCATTAATATTCTGCGGTATATGGATGAGGACAATAACCCGTACAACATACTGATAAATCGCACCACGCTGGAAAAAGATCAAACGGTGGACGATTTCTGTGAGAAGCAGTGGGAAAAAATGAAGCTTTATGTGCCTGGATTTGAGGTGGAAGGCAAAAACCTGCGCCATGAAATTGGCCCAGCCAAACTGCAGGTGCTGCAAACGGCCAATAAATTCCTGGAGGATGGTGCCTGGGTCCGGCAGGTCTCGTCTATTGTGACGCTGCCCCATCATCCGAAACACAATCCCGAGTCGCGCAAACTGCTGGTCTTTACGCTGGCTGCTTATAACGACTTTACCGAAGCACAGCGTAAGCATTACGTCCGTATTATCAACAGCTTTATTCCAGCGGAAACCGCAATGAACGTGGAGTAACCCGCACGCCCCTCTGCCTCCGCCCGGGGCGCAGAGGGGAGCTTTGCACCGCAACAGTATGGAACACATGTGCAGGGATCATCGATTCCGATCCCCCTCTTTAAAGAACCCTCACCCACCGCCATCCCAGCAGTATCGTCCCCAGAATAATCGTTATCCCCGCAGCCACATGCAGCAGAAAATCCAGGGGATGAACTTCAACAGGATGGCAGAGCGACAGTAGCGTTAACGCCATGCAGGCCACGCCAGCCCCCGCCGCCGCAAGCGTGCGCAGCGGATACAGCGCCCCTGTACGCCGCAAATAGCCAATAACAATGACCACCATGGGCGCGCTGACCGCCATCATGTAGACGTAGCAGTTCACCTCATCAGCATGGTGCGCCTGCGCGGGCGCGAGCCGCAAACTCATCATTACCCCGCCCAGCCACAGCGCGGCCAGCGGAATAAACCATTTCCAGTTCAATGAGGTACGACCGGGGATGCTGAGCAAAAACGCGTTGCGAATGGCGAGCGTCCCCATCACAAACGCCACCGCCAGCTGAAAAGCCGCAATCAGCGCGCCCGGTTGGCTCCAGTCCGTGCCGTCTCGCGGAAACGCCAGGCTGCTCAACCAGCCGCACGGCAGCGCCATCAGCAGCCAGCCGACAACGCGCCAGGGGTTCGCCAGCGTTCGGCGTATCGGCCTGGCATCCTGACTCAGCTGTTTTATGAAAACATCATGATCGACCATGTTTCGCTCCCATACGGCGAAGGTTGGTAAGGGCTCTATGTAATAACGATTTCACTGCCGCAATGCTCAAATTGTTCTGTGTCGCCGCCTCGGCAAGGCTCATCTCCTGAAGATGGACATGCTCGACAATTTGCCGCTGGCGCAGCGGGAGTTGGTCGAGTATCCGCGCCAGGCGTTCCTCTTTATCTGTGTGCTCGGGCAGATCCTCACCCGGGCTTTCCTGTGCATCCTCTTCAGGCGTTTCACGCTGCCAGTGGCGACCCCGCTTGCGTAACGCGTCAACGGCGCGTGCCTGCGTTATCGCCATCAGCCACGGCAGAAAGGGGTAGGCAGGATCGTAGGTATGGCGCACCCGATGCACGGTCAGGAGGACATCCTGGATAACATCGTCGACCAGCACATCATCGAAAATGTGCTTGCGAACGCGCGAGCGAATAACGGGCACAATCGCCCGCAACAGCTGGGTATACGCGTGACGATCGCCCGCCTGCGCGCGCGCCATCAGGGCGGGCCATGCGTCTCGCGGTGCAAAGCCGTTATCCATATTGCGCCATCATTATGACCTCACGCTTTTTTCCCGGCGGCCTGATCCAGAGCCTTAACCACAATCGACGGTGTCAGGACCTGGGGCAGCACCTCAGGTGCGCTGCCGTCCGCGGGATAAACCACATACAGCGGCAGACCGCCCTGGCCGAACGCGCTCATTGCATCGTCAATATCCGCATTAAACTTCGTTGAGTCCGCCACCATATAAACGGCGCCGGTGCGTGAAAGCGCCTGTTTAACCGCCTCTGTCGACAGCGACGTGCGATCGTTAACCTGACAGGTGATGCACCACGATGCCGTAAAATTGACAAAGATCGCTTTGCCCTGCCCGCGCAGTTGCGCCACCGTCTGCGGCGACCACTTCACCGGCTCGGTGTGAGTAACGCTTTGCACGTCGGGCTGCGAAGGCTGCGTATGGATTACGCCGGGCAGCGGGCCGATCGCGGCGATGAACAACACCACCGTCACCGCCAGCAGCGCTTTATACGACTGCCCGATATAGCGTCTGCGCTGGGCCATGCCGTACAGCCACGCCGCAAAACTCACCACCACCGCACTGGCGAGCATGGCGGCCAGGGCGGTGGTTCCTGCCTGCTGCGTCAGCACCCAAACCAGCCAGGCGAAGGCGCCCAGCATCGGGAATGCCAGCCCGCGCTTGAGCAGATCCATCCACGCGCCGGGCCGCGGCAGGCGTCTGGCAATCGACGGGAACAGTGAAATCAAGGTAAAGGGGGCGGCAAAGCCTATCGCCAGCGCCAGGAAAATAGCCAGCGATACCGCCGGAGGTTGTACCAGGGCATAGCCTACCGCGCCTGCCATAAACGGCGCAGAACACGGGGTGGCGACCACGATAGCCAGCGCACCGGTTAGCGCCGAACGCGTAAACGCCCCGCGGCCCACGGAAATTTCCCCCGCGCGCTGCAGCGATAGCCCCACCTCAAACACGCCCAGCAGGTTCAGGGCGGCCCCCAAAATCACCAGCGATAATACGGCGATAACCAGCGGAGACTGAAGCTGAAATCCCCAGCCAACGGCGGTGCCGCCGGCGCGCAGTGCCAGTAATACCCCCGCCAGCGCCAGCATAGTGAGTACGACCCCAAGCAAAAATCCCAGCCCCTCGGTGCGGGCGCTTTTGATGTCGCCCTGATGGCGCAACATGCCCAGCGCCTTCAGTGAAATCACGGGGAATACGCAGGGCATAAAATTGAGGATAATGCCGCCCAACAGGGCGGCCAGAATAGCAGTCAACATAGCGGACCCCGTTATTCAGGTTACGAGTGCGACTTCGCGTATTTCTTCACGGCATCCATCGTTTTTTGAATGTGCTCGTCTGGGTTGCGGTCGGTATAGCTCAGCAGAATTTTGCCGTCCGGAGCGATAACAAACGAGGTGCGGTCAGAAACCGTTTTACCGTTCATCTGCATCAGGGTCTGGTACTCAGCCGCCACTTTCGCGCCGGGGTCAGCCGCGACGGCAAATTTATCCCGACACTCCAGCTTCGAAAACTCATCCACCTGATCAACGTTACCGGCGGTGACACCCACCACGGTCGCCCCCAGTTTTTTGAAGTCATCGGTGGCTTCGGCAAAGGCGTGCGCTTCAAGCGTACAGCCCTTGGTGAAGGCCGCCGGGAAGAAGTAGAGCACCACCGGGCCTTTCTTCAGCGCCTGCTGAAGGGAGAAGGTCAAGGGTTTACCGCCCAGCGCACCCTGAAGGCTGAAGTCCGGCGCGTTGGCACCTGCCTCAAGGGCGGCATGGGCGTTTACTGCGAAGAGGGAAAGGCTCAGTACAGCAGCGGCAGACAAGGTTTTCAAACGATTCATGGTCGACTCCATCAGGGAAAAAGGGGGCTTTATGAATAATAGTTCGCACGCTAACCCCTGAAGGTTTCGCTCAATGATAAAAAAAGTCCGCAGGGGTCGCCTGCGGACTTTTTATGGCCTTCGGGGAGGACTATTTATCCTTCTCGACCATCAGCGGTTCAATATCGCTCTCTTTTTTCACCACCAGCGTTTCATCCCCGCGCAGGCAGGTTCCGCCGTAGTTTCCCCCCACGGTAAAGGTGCACACCTGAATGTATTTTCCGTCTACTTTTGGCAGGCACCACAGCTGCTGGTAAATGTTTTTACGGTCAACAAACTTGCCGCTGGATTTATCCAGCAGTTCGTCCTGCGCGCTAATCAGATCGATATTGCTGCCGCAGCGCCCGGCGATGGGCTTCACGGCGTAGCCGGTCGTTTTCAGCAGGTCGTTAACCTCAAAATCGGTATCCAGCAGGTAGCGGTGGTTCGGGAACAGCTGCCACAGCACCGGCAAAATCGCCTTGTTGCCGGGGATCACCGTCCAGAGCGGTTCGAAGACCAGCACTTCCGGGCGCAGCAGCACGTCGATCAGACGCACTTCCCCTGCCGGGTGCCCGGTCCGGATCGGTACGGCGGCATACTCGGTTTCACTCACCTCGCGGATCTGCTCGATCGCCGTTTCCCACGCCCAGGTTTTCCAGACGCAGTTGACGGGCCGGCCTTCATCGTCAATCAGTTGTCCGGCGGGATCCCAGCTCAGCGCGCCAAGGCCGTGGAGGATTTTGGTATCAAACCCCGCCTGCATCAGCGAACGCTGAATAAAGAGGGCGTGATAATCTTCCTCGACATCGTTGTCCTGCATGATGTGCACAAACGGACGCGCATGGCTGTGCTTCCACGCGCCGGTCAGTTCTTCCAGCAGCCCTTCCGCCGGGTTGTGGCCGGTTCCGCGGTAGCCGTTTTTCACCCACTCCTCGAGGATTAATCCTCCTTCCGTGTGGCAGGAGGCGGAGTCCGCGTTGTACTCGTACACCTTGATGCCGCGCTCATCCATGCAGAAATCCATACGGCCAGTGATCATATGGTGACGTCGCCACTGCCAGGAGAGGCGCAGGCGCGGCCAGAGGATTTTAGGGATGTCGAAAAGCGCCAGTAAGTTATCGTCTTTCAGCACTTTGTCGGTCGCGTGGAGGTACATCAGGTGCAGTTCGTTGGTGGCCTTGATCAGCTCCTGCTCGGCGCTTTCGGTAATGGTGAAATAGTGGCAGGGATCGTTGTTGATGACGTGACCGTTAGCGCGAACGTACGCCTGCTGCAGAGCGTCGTTTTCGTTGAGCCATTTGCCGTCGAACTGACGCTGATTTTTGAGCCGCGCACCGCGGATTTTCAGCAGCTCGCCGTCGATTTCCGGCTGCGGGATACTGTGCTCCGTGTCGCTGGTCTGGATCATCCAGCCCAAAATTTCCGTGTCGGTGAAGGTGTCGTGCAGCGTGTAGCAGCCGTTCTCGACGGTCATGCGCAGCTCGCGCGTCCACTGCTGCCCCAGCGGGAGCGGAGCGTGAATGACGTTCTGCTCCGCAATGCGGACCTTATCGCCGCAGAGCTGAGTGATGACGGCAACGTGCCCGGTTTCATGGAACTCGCCGCCCTTTTGCCAGATCAGCAGCGCCCCGGCGCGCGGCGCACGCTGCGATCCGTTGGCGAAGGCCTGCAGCGGCAAAATGTTGTCGTTCACCACCTCACGCAGGAAGCGCAGGGAGAAGATCTCCCACGCCATGCCGACGTCGGTAAAGACAACACCGTAATTGAGAAAAAGAAAACGACGCGCAAACTCAACACACTGCCACTTGTGGCCCATGTATTCGTTGCCGATATAGCTTCGGAATTCCGCGTCTTCCGGGTAGCGGCGCGGGTCGAGGCTGTCGTAATTGGATGAGTAAATCGCCACTCCACCTGGCGCATAGCCTAATAACGTCCCGAAGGGTGCATCACTGCTTAACGTTCCTTTACGCATGTATCCAACCTAAAGCTGGCAGGCGGCAATTTTAGTAAGGTTGTCGTCGTCTGCACGTTGAGATTAACCTGACAGAGGTGGATTTATCATACACCTGCGATCGCAGAAATATAGCGCCACGTTGGATAACGCCTCTCATCGTTAAACCGTTTTGTCATCTCCTGCTACACTGCCTCAACACATCACTCAAAAGGCAGGCCAACATGTCAGACAACAACACCTATCAGCCACCGAAAGTGTGGGAATGGAAGCAGAATGCCAACGGCGGCGCGTTCGCCAACATCAACCGTCCGGTGTCGGGCGCGACGCATGAGAAGGAACTGCCGGTCGGCTCGCACCCGCTGCAGCTCTACTCCCTGGGCACGCCTAACGGCCAGAAGGTTACCATCATGCTCGAAGAGCTGCTGGCGCTGGGCGTGACGGCGGCAGAGTACGACGCGTGGCTTATCCGCATCGGCGAAGGCGATCAGTTCTCCAGCGGTTTTGTTGAGGTGAACCCGAACTCGAAGATCCCGGCGCTGCGTGACCACTCCACCACCCCGCCGACGCGCGTGTTTGAATCTGGCAGCATCCTGCTTTATCTGGCGGAAAAATTTGGTCACTTCCTGCCAAAAGATCCGGCGGGCCGTACCGAAACCCTGAACTGGCTGTTCTGGCTGCAGGGCGCGGCACCGTTCCTCGGCGGCGGTTTTGGCCACTTCTACAACTATGCGCCGGTAAAAATTGAGTACGCGATTGACCGCTTCACCATGGAAGCCAAGCGTCTGTTTGACGTGCTGGATAAACAGCTGGCGCGCGGGCGTTACGTGGCGGGAGAAGAGTATACCATCGCCGATATGGCGATCTGGCCGTGGTTTGGCTGCGTGGCGCTGGGCAGCGTGTATAACGCCGCCGAGTTCCTCGATGCCGGGAAATACACCAACGTCCAGCGCTGGGCAAAAGACGTGGGTAACCGTCCGGCGGTCAAACGCGGGCGTATCGTCAACCGTACCAACGGTGAACTGAACGAGCAGCTGCACGAACGCCACGCGGCGAGCGACTTCGATACCCAGACCGAAGATAAACGTCAGGGCTAAAATGTGCGCCCGGTGGCGCTACGCAACCGGGCGTGAAGACGGTTTTGGGCAGGCTGGTTCACCAAATCCAGCCTGCCTGAGTCGTCCTTTTGCCTCATCAGACTGTAAAAAATCCGCCAGACGCTGGGCGCGCGGCGTGATAACCGCACAGGCATAATCCGCGCGCGGGTTATAGGGCGCAGGGATATCCATCACCGTCAGCCCGGCAATCTGCCGAAGCGCGGCGGCATAGCTCGCATAGCCGATAAACACCTCCGCCTGCCCGCTGAAAATAATCCACTGCGCGGCCAGCATCTCTGCCGGGATCGGTGAAGAATCGCGCCCGCCCACCAGGGCTATCGCCCGCGTCCTCAACGCCTCGCCCGCCTCTCCCATCCGGCTAAACAGCACCTGGGTGTAATCGCCGGACGGATCGGCTCCCGCCGTGGAAGTGGCAACCCGTAAGTCGCCGCGCATCAGCACCGACCGCCAGTCGTCCTGTGCGCGCAGCACATCGCTGCGCACCGTCAGGCAGAGCCTGTTACTGGCAAACGGCGTCACAGACGCTGCCCGCCCGGCGCGCTGCAGCGCCAGAGGATGCTCGAGACTGGCGGAGGCAAACAGGTCGCACGGCTCACCGGCTTCGATACGTTCCCGTAGCAGCCCGGCGGGGCCAAACTGCGTGTCGACATGTTCCGGGAATTGCACCATCAACGGCTGCCAGACGCTGCGCAGGCTGCCCGCCGCCAGCACGCGCATCAGTCGATCCCCTGATAGTGGGTGCGGTAGAAGCGCTGATACCAGTCGTCTGCCACCTTGCGCATGTCTACATCCGTAAACTTCTGCGGGTAGAGCTTTTTCGCCATCCACAGTTCGCCAATGCCCATTGCTTCCGGCATCGGGTAACCCCAGGCTTTGGCATAGTCGGGCATCAGATAGACGCGGTGGTGTTTGACCGCATCAATCACCTGCCACTGCGGGCTTGTCATGATCTCATTGACGACGGACGGGTAGCGGTCCTGCACGAAGATCACCTGCGGGTTCCAGGCGATGACCTGCTCCATCGCCACGGTTTTGAAGCCCTGAATGGTCGATGCGGCAACGTTAACCGCGCCCGCGTGTGCCATCATCAGCCCGGTGTATTTCCCCGAGCCGTAGGTGGTGAGTTCCGGGTTAGCCATGTAAGCGCGAACGCGTTTTTCGGCGGGGATAGCCTTCAGGCGGTCGCTCACCTTTTTGCGGCCCTGGTCGGTCGCTTCAATTAACGCCTTCGCTTCCGGCTGCTTATTGACGATCTCGCCAATCAGCGCGATCCCTTCGCGCAGCCCCTGATCGTAGGCTTTTTCCTCGTCGGCCAGGGTCGGGTTCAGTTTGGCTTTTTCACCGGCTGCGTCGTGGCGCAGGGAGATCGCCACGACCGGGATGCCGAGGCTGGCGATTTTGTCGATCATCTCCTGCGGCGCATAGTTCGTGACAAACACCACCTGCGGTCTGAGCGCTACCAGTTTTTCCGGATCGACGTGCGTGAGATCGCCCAGCGTCGCTTTCTGGTTCAGCTCTGGCGCGAGACGCGCATAGCCCTCGCCCAGCTGCTGCTTCCAGTTTGCCATCACGCCGACAATTTTGTCAGTGGCATGCATTTGCACCAGCAGGTTAAGGGTTTGATGCTGAAGCACAACCACCCGATCGACGTCGTCGGGAATCGTCACCGTGCGGCCAATCTGGTCGGTTATCTGGCGAGACGCCTGAGAAGAAAGCGGAAGTAAAATCAGGGCGCAAAACGCCACTGCCTGCCAAAAGCGCTGTTTCATAATGTCCTCACATATCGTTATGCAATGGATTATATAACGATTGGATAAGGAAGTCGTGGTGTGCTTTGGGGGTAGGCACCGTCGGTACGATGAAGCGGCTATGGCCCTGATAAGAGGACGTTCGTCGATCCGTGCCGCAAATCCTCCTCTTTTTTCAACATCATATTTACAAGCCCGGATAATCTGGCAAGAATCGATTTATCTTCCCAGGAACAGACGCATGAAACAGGACAGACAGCAGAACATTATTGCCTTGCTGAGCCGCTGCGACTGGCTGACGACCGAGGCGCTGGCAGAACAGCTTGCCGTCAGCAAAGAGACGATCCGCCGCGATTTGAACGGGCTTCAGCAGCAGGGGCGGATCCTGCGCCAGCACGGACGGGCGCGGCTGCTCCATCCGGCCAGTCGCGACGGCGGCGAGCCGTTTGGCGCGCGCCTGAAAAGCCATTACGCCGACAAAGCCGATATTGCACGCCACGCGCTGGCGTGGATCGGCGAAGGGATGACCCTCGCCCTTGATGCCAGTTCGACCTGCTTTCACCTGGCGCGCCAGCTCCCCGACTGGGATCTCACCGTATTTACCAACAGCCTGCCGATCTGCCACGAAATCGCCAGGCGCGAGCGGATCACGCTGATCTGTTCCGGCGGCACGCTGGAGCGTAAGTACCGCTGTTACGTTAACCCTGCCCTGGCGACGCAGCTTAAAACCCTGGAGATTGATCTGTTTATCTTCTCCTGCGAGGGCGTCGACGAGGAGGGTAACCTGTGGGATCCGACCGAGCATAACGCCGCGTTTAAGGCCCACCTGCTCCGCCGCGCCAGTCAGTCGCTGCTGCTGATTGATAAAAGCAAATTCCAGCGCTCAAGTGAGGTGAAAATCGGCCAGCTTTCGCAGGTGACCGAGGTGATCACCGACGCTCACCCTTCGAGACGGTAGCCCGCCATAAAGTAGCGCAACGCCACGCTTGAGTGCGTGTCTCTGAAGAAGTCCATCACCATGTCGCGATCCAGCCCGTAGCGACGCGTTAAAATTCCTGCCTCCCACGCGCTCAGTTGGCGATCCCCGGTCTTCTCAAACATTCGATGCGAAAAGCCCAGCACGAAGCCGCGCTTATAGTCAGAGCAGAAGTGTGCCACATTCTTTGCCGTATCGGCCTGTGCCGCGCGCATGCCCGCCATCAGCCCTTTTCCAAAATGGTTATCCATCGCTACGCCCTCATCGTTGTATATAAAATTATATAGCGATATTTTAAGCGATAGCCAGTGAAAATGAAGGCCGCACGTGGCGGCCTTGAGGTGATTACGCAGAGAGGCGGAATTTCTGGACGGAGCGCTGCAGATCTTCCGTCTGGCGCTCCAGGGCGGAGGCTGCGGCGGAGACCTGCTCCACCAGCGAGGCGTTCTGCTGGGTAACACCGTCCATCTGGGTAATGGCGATACCTACCTGCGAGATGCCCTTGCTCTGCTCTTCCGAGGCAGAGGCAATCTGCTTCATGATGGTGGTCACTTCGGTGATATCGCGCAGGATCGCTTCCATGGTGGTGCCGGTGTCGTTAACCAGTTGCGCCCCCTGCGCCACGCGGGCAACCGAATCGGCAATCAGCCCTTCGATCTCTTTGGCCGCATTGGCGCTGCGGCTTGCCAGATTACGCACCTCACCAGCGACGACGGCGAAACCGCGCCCTTGTTCACCCGCACGCGCCGCTTCCACCGCCGCATTGAGCGCCAGGATGTTGGTCTGGAACGCGATGCTGTTAATGACGGTAGTGATTTCTGCAATTTTCTTCGAGCTGCCTGAAATACCGCTCATGGTCGTCACCACCTCTTCCACCAGCGAGCCGCCCCGGCTGGCGGTGGTTGACGCCACATCCGCCAGTTCGCTGGCCTGACGCGCGCTTTCGGCGTTCAGTTTTACCGTCGCGGTGAGCTGCTCCATGCTGGCGGCGGTCTCCTCCAGCGCGGCGGCCTGCTCCTCGGTGCGTGAGGAAAGGTCGTTGTTGCCGCTGGAGATCTCGGTTGCGCCGCGCCAGATATTTTCACTGCCGGAGCGGATGTTGCTGACCGCTTCACGCAGGCTGTCCTGCATCGCACTGAGCAGCGGCACCAGCTGCCCGACGCAGTTGCGGCCAATGGGTTCAATCGGCTGGCTGAGATCGCCCTGGGCAATCTGGCGGAACTGATGACGAATACGATCCAGCGGTTTCACCAGCAGTGCCACCAGGTAGCGGTCGGTAAACAGCAGGATCAGCAGACCGATAATCGTGGCAACGACGATCACCGTGCGGGTCATGCTGGTCAGCCCATCCACCACCACGCGCGTGGTGTCGAGCCTGTCGCCTGCGGCCTGGTTAAAGCGTTCGGCTGCGGCACCAAAGGCGCGGCTCAGCGGCGGGGTGACGTTGTTCGCCTGCTGGCGATAGCCCTCCAGCGAACCTTGCTGCGCCTGCTGCATCTGCGACGTTACGCCCTGATCGAGCAACGCCTGCCAGGTGCCGATCACCTGGGCGGAGATCTGCTCATCCATCGGGCCTGGCGAAATGGCCTTCATCTGTTCCAGTTTTTTGGCCATGTTATCCAGCGCCTGCTTCGCTGAGGCTAAATCAGGCGTGCCGCCTGCGGCTTTGGCCTCCATTGCGCGGCCAAGACGGGTGACAAAGCGAAAGTACTGATCGTTACCCTGGCTCAGCACCGTCATCTGCTGCACCAGCTGACGGTCAACATCGTTACCCTCGGAGACGCGGGAGAGTGACCAGGTGCTGTACAGGCCGACCCCCGCCCACATTAAACAAAAGATCCCGAGTATCGTCAGCATAACGAAGCGGATCGTGAAATTACGAAGCATCTGCATTGAGTTTTCCTTGCCGTGAGGGGAGATTCGCCCAGAGGCGAGACTTAATCTCGTTATCGGCAGGAAATGGCGAAGGTATACTGTTTCGCGACTCTTTTTCTCACATTTTTTATTTTCCCTTTCCCAATCAGAAAACGATAATCGCGGTGCAGCAATACCCCCTCAAAATATATGTTTTTACATTTCAGCAGATGATGAAATGTAAACTTGCCGCACATTCAATTTTTTCTCCCCACCGGGTACGCTTTTTTGTTCATCTGAATTTTCAATCAATCACGCCAGTATTGATCGTTACCGATAAAATTAGCCTGCTAACCATCCAATCATATTGATACTACAAATGTATTTGCTTTTGTTTATTTGTTTAATTTATTTAAATTGGCTTAATTTAGCTTTAAGTTTTATTACATCCAAAATGGCCAGGATGTTTCTTACTTTTACTTTTTTCATTTAAAAAGGAGATCTGTTCAATCAATCCCATTCAGAGAAAAACAAATGCGAAATTCAATGAAACGTACGCTGATCTCCCAGTGTATTTTACTGGCCTTAACCTCTTTTGGCGTCAGTGCAAAAACAACGCCGATGTATCCAGACGTTCCGACAAAATCATGCGAGAGCGGAAATAACAGCCAGACGTGCGGATTAACAGAATATACCGACGGTAATTATTATCAGGATCCTGGTGCGACCAATGCCGTTATGGCTGACACCACCGCTACCAATATTTATATGGACGGCCACCGTAAGAGCGGCGATACCCAGTCGTTAACCGTATCGGGCACGAATATGTCCGGCCATTATATTCAGGGCAGTAACGGCGGAACGGTCAATATTACCCTCAATAACGGCGCAACCGCCGATATGATTGAGGCTGGCAAGGTGGAGGCCACCACAAATACCACCGTTAACGTCGACCATTCGACGCTGAACGGTGAGAGCAGCACGGGTAAGTACGATAATCATAATAAAGATTATATGATGGGGTCCGCGATTTTCCTCGATCCCATGGATAAAGGCTATCACACCGTCAATATTACCAACGGCAGTGCGCTGCACGGGAGTATTGTGAGCGCGGGTGAAGGCGCACAGGCTATTTCCATGAGCAACAGCGCCATGGATAAAGGGGGTATTTATGCCGGCAGCCTTACATCAGATACCACTGTTTCTCTGACCAGTGCGACCGTCGATGCTTCGCAAAGTCTGATTGCAAAAAATATCGACTCGCTGGCCGAGGCGCTGTTTAAAAAAACTGGCATCAAAATTAATAACCCTGACGAATTCAACGATCTTGCCGTGGCGCTGTACGGCACCACCAACACTACGCTTGCCATGAATAACAGCACCGTAACCGGCGACGTGGCGATACTGAATGACAAAGGCACCACGACGGTAACGATGACCAATAAAAGCGTGGTGAACGGTGACGTAACGGTAGACGGCAGTACCGCCACCACGCTGCTGGTCGATAACAGTACGGTTAACGGCGACGTGGATACCAGCCACAACAGCGGCAATACCACCGTAACCCTGCAAAATAACGCGACCGTAAACGGCGATGTCAAAACCGGCTCGGGCGATGACACGCTGGTATTGACCAACAATTCTCACGTCAACGGCAACGTGGACGGCGGAGCCGGCAGCGATACGCTCTCGATGGACGCAGGCAGTTCCATCACCGGCCAGATCAGCCAGTTTGAAACGGTGAATACCACCAGCGATAACAGCATCACCATTGACAAGATCAACGATGCCACCACCTGGAGCCTGCAGGATGGCTCAACCCTCGTGGCGAGCACTACCGGCAGCAACGCCCGGGTGAGCATGAGCACCGACAGCTTCGTCAACTTCGGTACCATTACCGGTGCAAATAACGCCATCATGGTCACCAGCATTACGCCAACGGCGCAAAACAAGAGTAACGTGATTCTCGGCACGTTCAGCACCGCCAGCAGCACCGCGCCGCAGAACTATGCTGCCGCAACCTTCACCAACGGCGAGAATAGCGTTGAGAACCGCAGCGGCGCGTACAACTATGACAACAGCCTCGACATTGTGCCGGCAGATGCGGCCCCGCAAACGATGCTGGCCGCTGATAACAGCTATAACTGGAACATGGTGTTCAACAGCGCGCAAGGCTCGCTGGCAAGCGACGTTCAGGGGCTGATTGCCGGGCTGGACGCTGCCGAGCAGGCCGGTCACCAGGTTGCGGACGACATCAGCAACCACATGAACCAGGTGCACCTGGCGAATCTGCTGGGTCAGCAGCAGGACGGCGCGCAGGTCTGGGGCGACTTCCTCTATCAGAACGGAAACTTCAGCAACGACGTCGACTATAAAAGCATTACCCAGGGCGCGCAGGGCGGTGTCGACTGGACGGCGCACATGGACAACGGCGACAGCGTGACCGGCGGTATTGCCCTGGCCTGGACCCGCAGCCGCGTGCAGGACACCAGTGACGGGGTCGATAGCTTTAAGGACAGCGTTTACGGCAACTACTACAGCGTCTACGGCGGCTGGCAGCAGGCGCTGAACGGTAAATCCTGGGGCATGTTCGCCGACGGCAGCTTCAGCTATGGCGACATGCGCTATACCCTCTCAGCCAATAACGTGACGGGCAATACCAGCGGGATGACCGAGGCGCTGAACGGCTCCACCGACGGCAACCTGTACATTGCCCAGGCGCGTACCGGTGTGAACGTCTTACTGCCAGGCGAAACCCTGCTGCAGCCGTACGCGACGCTTGGCTGGGATCAGACCAAAGCCAACGGCTTCTCCGACAGCGAAGTGACCTTTGCCGACAGCCAGGTCTCTTCCTGGAACGGCGGCGCGGGGGTGCGTTTGACTACCACCCTGACCGATCTGAACAAGAACGTGCAGGTGATGCCGTGGATTGACGCGCGCTTCCAGAAAGAGTTTAGCGACGATACCGACATCAAGGCCGCGGATTATCACAACACCTCCGGGCACAACAACGCAATGGGTATCTTTGGGGCAGGCATCAACGCCACCATCGCGCATAACTTCTCGCTGAATACCGGCGTGTATGTGGGAACGGGTGACGTGGATAACGATGCCAGCGTTCAGGCGGGGATGAGCTACAGCTTCTGATCCCCTTCACTTCCCGGCAGCGCGACGCTGCCGGGGCAAGCCTGTTTTGCAAGCCGGGCGTGCCCGGCTTGTTTGCGTTCAGCGCAAATACTTCTCGAACCATCCCAGCGTGCGCGTCCAGGCCAACTCTGCCGCAGCCTCGTCGTAACGGGGTGTGGAATCATTGTGAAAACCGTGGTTTACGCCGGGGTAGATATAAGCCTCGTAAACCGTGTTACTGGCTTTCAGCGCCGCCTCATAAGCGGGCCAGCCTTCGTTAATGTTCTTATCCAGTTCGGCGTAATGCAACAGCAGCGGCGCTTTGATTTTAGGGACATCCGCCGCCGCAGGCTGGCGACCGTAGAACGGCACCGCGCAGTTCAGCTCGGGATAGGCCACCGCCGCCGCGTTCGACACGCCGCCGCCATAGCAAAAACCCGTGATGCCGACCTTGCCGGTCGCCTCAGGGTGCGTTCGCATAAACTCGACGGCGGCAAAGAAGTCGTTCATCAGCTTTGTCGGGTCGACCTTCTGCTGGAGCACTTTGCCCTCTTCATCATTGCCCGGATAGCCGCCGACCGAGCTTAAGCCGTCCGGTGCCAGCGCGATGTACCCGGCTTTGGCGACGCGTCTCGCCACATCTTCGATATAGGGGTTCAGGCCGCGATTCTCATGCACTACCACCACCGCGGGCACGTTGCCGCTGGCTTTAGCCGGTTTGACCAGATAGCCGCGCACCTCGCCGTGCCCGTTGGGCGACGGATAGTGAATGTATTCAGGAAGAATATCGGGGTCGGTGAATTTAACCTGCTCGGCCAGCGCATAGTTGGGCTTAAGCATGTTAAACAGCGCCAGCGCCGTTACGCCGCCCACCGCATAGCGTGCTGCAAGATTCAGAAACTCGCGTTTGGAGATTTTACCGTGTGCGTAATAGTCGTAGTAATCGAGCAATTCCTGCGGAAAATCTTTGGCGGTCAGGCGCGTCATCGCATCTCTCCGGGATTTGTGATTTGATAAGCATAGAATGAAAACGTTGTTTCGAAAATTCATCGACAAGAAAGGAGACATCATGTCCTGGCATCCCTACCCTGGCCGCTACGAAAATATGCAGTACCGTTTCTGCGGGCAAAGCGGCCTGCGCCTGCCCGCGCTGTCGCTCGGCCTGTGGCACAGCTTTGGCCACGTTCAGACGCTGGAATCCCAGCGCGCGCTGCTGCGTAAAGCGTTCGATCTCGGCATTACCCATTTTGACCTCGCCAATAACTATGGCCCACCGCCGGGCAGCGCCGAAGAGAACTTTGGTCGGCTGCTGCGCGACGATTTTGCCGGGTATCGCGACGAGCTGATTATTTCCACCAAGGCGGGCTACGACATGTGGCCGGGGCCGTACGGCTCGGGCGGTTCGCGTAAGTATCTCCTCGCCAGCCTCGACCAGAGCCTGAAGCGCATGGGCGTGGAATATGTCGATATTTTCTACTCCCACCGCGTCGATGAGAACACGCCCATGGAGGAGACGGCTGCGGCCCTGGCGCACGCCGTGCAGAGCGGCAAAGCGCTGTATGTGGGGATCTCCTCTTACTCGACGGAGCGAACCCGGATCATGGCCGGGCTGTTGAGCGAGTGGAAGATCCCGCTGCTGATCCATCAGCCGTCCTATAACCTGCTGAACCGCTGGGTCGATAAAACCGGGCTGCTGGACGCGCTGGACGCTAACGGCACCGGCTGTATCGCCTTTACGCCGCTGGCGCAGGGGTTGTTAACCGGAAAATATCTGAACGGCATTCCGGACGGATCGCGCATGCAGCGTGAAGGCAAGAAAGTGCGCGGACTGACGGAAAACATGCTGACCGAGGCCAACCTGAACAGCCTGCGCCTGCTTAACGAAATGGCGCACGCCCGCGGGCAGACGATGGCGCAGATGGCGCTGAGCTGGCTGTTGAAAGACGAGCGCGTCACGTCGGTGCTGATCGGTGCGAGCCGCCCTGAGCAGCTTGAGGAGAACGTTCAGGCGCTGGAAAACCTGCGCTTTACGGACGATGAACTGGCGCGAATTGACCAGCACGTTGCGGATGGTGAGTTGAATCTGTGGCAGGCGTCGTCAGATAAGTAAAGTGAACGGAAATACCCCCACAGCCGTATATTCCCCTCACCCTAACCCTCTCCCCAAAGGGGAGAGGGAATGGTTCGATGCGCGCATAAATTTGTGCGCGATGGAAAATTACTTCTTACTGATCTTATCCAGATACCCCATAACGAACGCCGACAGGACAAACGTCAGGTGGATAATGACATACCACATCAGCTTGTTGTCCGGTACGTTCTTCGCATCCATAAACACGCGTAAAAGATGGATGGAGGAGATCGCCACAATGGAGGCGGCCACTTTGTTTTTCAGCGAGGTGGCGTCCATTTTGCCGAGCCAGCTCAGCTTTTCTTTGCGCGCGTCGATATCCAGCTGAGAGACAAAGTTCTCATAGCCGGAGAACATCACCATCACCAGCAGCCCGCCGACCAGCGTCATGTCCACCAGCGACAGCAGCACCAGAATTAAATCCGCTTCCGCAATGGAGAAGATGTTGGGCAAGACGTGAATAATTTCCTGGAAGAACTTGATCGTCAGAGCGATAAGCGCCAGGGAGAGGCCAAAGTAGACCGGCGCCAGGATCCAGCGAGAGGCGTACATTGCGTTTTCAAAAAAGCGTTCCATAGAGTCCTGTCTGCAAACGAAACCAGCGCTCAGTATATCTCAGGAGCGCTTACTGTTTGCAACAGCTAACCAACAAAGCACTTACACTTCCTGCGGGTTTACGTCCGGGCGCGCATATTCCGGCCACACCAGCGCCACCAGCTCCGGGTAGGCTTCAAGACTGAACTCGCGAAAACACTGGCGCAGATTTAATACGTCCAAATCCGAATACGAGACCTTCTCGCCATTCAGACAACGTTTTTTGATATTGTCATAATATTTGTACACCGCCGAATTCAGGTCGCTGCAGCGGCGCTGTGCTTCAAACAACCCGGGCGTATCATTAATTTCAGCCATTTTCATGCGCTTAATAGTCGCATGCAAAAAGTCGATATATTCATGATTGACACGCCAGTACCAAACCGGCGTTATCGCGTTCATCAATACCGAGAAATGATCTTCCCCTTCCTCTTTTGTCATCGGCTCTGGCTGTGGCGGGACGCTGGCATCCTTCGATACTTTGGTTTTATTGAACTCTTGCATCAATAAAAGAACGCCGGCGGTCAGTAATAGCAATGTAATGACCGTAAAGAAAATACTGTTCATGGGTAGGCTCCATTTTTTTTGATTTTAAAATTGCCTCATGTTATTGTCAACGAATCTCACCCTAATACTAACCCCACCCTGTTGAAATTAAAGGACGTTACAATGCTGCCCGACAATCTCGTCCCGGCTAAGTACCACATCACGCCTGTGGAGCAGCCTGCGAAGGAAGCAGAAAAAGAGACGAATTTCACTCAGGGAAAAAGAAAGCTCTCCGATTATGAGTCCGAAATATTAATTGGTGTCTCACAGTCCGGTAAATCCCGTAATATGTTGCTGGAAGAACACGACCGCCATATTAAGGATCGCTTGTTTCGCGCCGTAAAAATTGAAGCCTTGGTACACCTGCTGGACGATCTGCAAGCCGAGGGCGAAATAGATGCCCAGACCTTAAGTCAAATAATGGCTGAAAAAACCAAAGAAATAAACGAAGCGGGAAATGAAATTTGGCTTAATTTAATTACCCGCGAAAAAAACACCCCCATTTTTTATGACCTCGGGGAAGATTAACGTGAAAGCAGTTAGCGATAATAACGTTTATTTGACTTTAGAAGATAAAAAAAGCGACGAGTTTATCTTAAAGCAGAATCTCGCTGCGTTACGAAACATCAAAAACGCCGAGATGACGCGTATTACCCAGGATCTGGTCTCTATCCCGGCGACGCTGGTGCGCCTGAAATGGCAGAACCGCCGTGAAATTTATGCTTTACAGGTGAAAGAGGAGATTTACGGCGCGGTGATGAATGCCATCATTGAAAAGCAGCCGGAGCTGAAAGAGAAGCTCCTCGGACGCCTTGAAGCCCACTACCAGTACCTGCTGGCGCGCGAAACCGCAACCCTGCGCCTGACCCGCAAACTCGCCGAAGGCGACTACCGCACCTCCAGCGTCACCTGCGTCGCGCTTGATGAAGAGGCGCACGCCAGTATTACGGATAATCCTTAATTATCCCTGCTTTTCGATAAAATCTCCTACGCTTAATGGGTAAGTTCACTCAAAAGGAGATCCCTTATGGCACATCACCAGACGAAAATGCAGGACCCCACCACGCAGTATCACACCGGTGAATACCCTAAGCAGAAGCAGCCTGCCCCTGGCGTGCAGTCAAAGATGACGCCTGTACCGGACTGTGGCGAAGAGAGCTATAAAGGCAGTGGACGACTCCAGGATCGTAAGGCGCTGGTGACAGGGGGCGATTCCGGTATCGGACGCGCTGCCGCCATCGCTTACGCGCGTGAAGGCGCAGACGTAGCGATTAACTACCTCCCGGCGGAGGAAGAGGACGCGCAGCAGGTCAAACAGCTGATTGAAGAGGCGGGACGTAAAGCGGTGCTGATCCCGGGCGACCTGAGCGATGAGCAGTTTGCCCGCTCGCTGGTGCATACCGCGCACGAGGCGCTGGGTGGTCTGGATATCCTGGCGCTGGTTGCCGGTAAGCAGACGGCGGTAGAGAAAATTGCCGATCTCACGACCGAGCAGTTTAAAGAGACTTACGCGGTCAACGTCCTGGCGCTGTTTTACATTACCCAGGAAGCCATCCCGCTGCTTCCGGCCGGGTCCAGCATCATCACCACGTCCTCGATTCAGGCCTACCAGCCAAGTCCACATCTGCTGGATTATGCCTCAACCAAGGCCGCGATCCTGAACTACAGCCGCGGGCTGGCGAAGCAGATCGCCGAAAAAGGGATTCGCGTGAACGTGGTCGCACCGGGTCCAATCTGGACCGCGCTGCAGATTTGCGGCGGCCAGCCGCAGGAGAAAATCCCGCAGTTTGGTCAGCAGACGCCGATGAAGCGTGCGGGGCAACCTGCGGAGCTGGCACCGGTGTATGTCTATCTGGCAAGCCAGGAATCCAGCTACGTCACGGCAGAAGTGCACGGCGTGTGCGGGGGAGAACACCTCGGTTAAAAACCGTTGTGGGGAATAAACAAAGGGGGCCGCGATGGCCCCCTTTTTACATTCACAGTGTGTTACCGACTGGCGTTAACGGTGAAATCACTTCGCCGCCGTTTTCTCTTCACCCACCAGACCAATCTTCAGGTAACCCGCCTGATGCAGCGTGTCCATTACCTTCATCATGGTTTCGTAATCAACGGTTTTATCCGCGCGGAAGAACACGGTGGTGTCTTTCTTGCCGCCGGTGAGCTGGTCCAGCGCCGGAATGACTGACGTATCCGTGACCGGGTCGTTGCCCAGGAACATGGATTTATCGGCCTTAACCGACAGGTAGATTGGCTTTTCCGGACGCGGCTGCGGCTGGCTGGACGAGGCCGGCAGGTTCACCTTCACGTCAACCGTCGCCAGCGGCGCAGCCACCATGAAGATAATCAGCAGCACCAGCATCACGTCGATAAACGGCGTGACGTTGATTTCATGCATTTCGCCGTTATCGTCCAGATTTTCGTTAAGACGCATTGCCATAGTATCAACCTAAGCGCAGTTTGGACGCCGCATGTACCGGTTTAACGGCGCTGGCGTTGAGGTCCAGGTCACGGCTTTGCAGCAGCAGAACCTGCGCCGCAACGTCACCCAGCGTGGCTTTATAGCTGCCAATCATACGCGCGAAGATGTTGTAGATAACGACCGCAGGAATTGCTGCCACCAGGCCGATAGCCGTCGCCAGCAGCGCTTCTGCGATACCCGGCGCAACAACCGCCAGGTTGGTAGTCTGCGTTTGGGCAATACCGATAAAGCTGTTCATGATGCCCCAGACGGTACCGAACAGGCCGACAAACGGAGAGATCGCACCGATGGTCGCCAGATAACCGTTACCGCGGCCCATATGACGGCCCACAGCAGCCACGCGACGTTCCAGACGGAAGCCGGTACGCTCTTTGATGCCTTCGTTATCTTCACTGCCTGCGGAGAGTTCCAGCTCGTTCTGCGCTTCATTCACTAAAAGGGAGGTCAGGCTTTTCGCGTGGAAGGATGAGGTCATGTCGGATGCCTGATCCAGAGAGCGGGCTTCAGCCAGCTGCTGCTGTTCGCGCTTGAGACGACGCTTCTGCGAAATAAGCTCAACGCTCTTGCTGAAGAAAATAGCCCAGGTGACAACGGACGCCAGGATCAGGCCGATCATCACAATCTTAACCACGATGTCGGCATGATGATACATGCCCCAAACGGAGAGATCCGTCTGCATCAAATTATTACCCACTCTGTATCTCCAGGACGCAAATCACAAATTCTGAGCATAATAATATCAAAACAACGTCGAATTGATAGTAGTTCTCATTAGTATTTACATAGTGCCGTAAATTTCACTCACTTTCCTTGCGCTTACCCAGGAAAAATTTTCAGAGCCGCAATTTTAGAAAATTTTCGCCTTATTCCACTATCGCAGAAGTGCACTTTTTTACTTTCATGGTAGTCTGGACGTCCAGACGTATAAAAACAGGGCTATCCAGGATGACGAAGAAGCAGCTTGATACCACGCTGGTGCAGGCCGGACGCAGCAAAAAATACACCCAGGGCGCGGTCAACAGCGTGATCCAACGGGCCTCCTCTCTGGTGTTTGATACCGTTGAGGACAAAAAGATCGCCACGCGTAACCGCGCCTCCGGCGGGCTTTTCTACGGGCGTCGGGGCACCCTTACCCATTTTTCGTTGCAGGAAGCGATGTGCGAGCTGGAAGGCGGGGCGGGCTGCGCGCTGTTCCCCTGTGGCGCAGCGGCCGTTGCCAACACCATTCTGGCGTTCGTGGAACAGGGTGACCATATCCTGATGACCAACACGGCGTACGAGCCGAGCCAGGATTTCTGCACCAAAATCCTCAGCAAGCTCGGCGTCACCACCGGCTGGTTCGACCCGCTAGCGGGCGAAGGCATTGCCGACCTTATTCAGCCGAACACGCGCATCGTGTTCCTGGAATCACCGGGGTCGATCACCATGGAAGTACATGATGTCCCGGCCATCGTTAAGGCGGTGCGCAGCAAAGCGCCTGAGGCAATCATCATTATCGACAATACCTGGGCGGCGGGCGTGCTGTTTAACGCGCTGGAATTCGGTATCGATATCTCCATTCAGGCCGCGACCAAATACCTGATTGGCCACTCTGACGGCATGATTGGCACCGCGGTATCTAACGCCCGCTGCTGGGATCAACTGCGTGAGAATGCCTACCTGATGGGCCAGATGGTGGATGCCGATACGGCCTACATGACCAGCCGCGGCCTGCGCACGCTGGGCGTGCGCCTGCGTCAACACCATGAAAGCAGCCTCAGGGTGGCCGAGTGGCTGGCGCAGCATCCGCAGGTTGAGCGGGTTAACCATCCGGCGCTTCCCGGCAGTAAAGGCCATGAGTTCTGGAAACGTGACTTTACGGGCAGCAGCGGGCTGTTCTCATTCGTGCTTAAAAAACGGCTGAACAATGACGAGCTGGCAAGCTATCTGGATCATTTTACCCTGTTCAGCATGGCCTACTCCTGGGGCGGGTTTGAATCGCTGATCCTGCCTAACCAGCCGGAGCAGATCGCGGCGCTACGCCCGGGCGGAGAAGTGGACTTCAGCGGCACCCTGATCCGACTGCATATTGGTTTAGAAAATGTTGACGATTTAATTGCCGATTTAGCAGCAGGGTTTGCGCGCATCGTGTAGAGTGCAGGCTGAAAGTGTACTCCCTGGACATTTTTATTCACGGCGCAACCGGAAAAGTCTGCATGAGTTGCGCCTGCGATCAATCCCAACGGGCCAATTAGGGAGTACAATAGCGTTATATCTGCTGTTCCACAGGAAAGTCCATGGCTGTTATTCAAGATATTATCGCTGCGCTCTGGCAACACGATTTTGCCGCGCTGGCGGACCCGCACGTTGTGGGGATTGTCTATTTCGTGATGTTTGCGACCCTGTTTCTGGAAAATGGATTACTGCCAGCCTCGTTTCTGCCCGGTGACAGCCTGCTGCTGCTTGCAGGGGCGTTAATCGGCAAGGGCGTGATGGACTTCGCACCCACGATGATAATCCTCACTTCCGCCGCCAGCCTTGGCTGCTGGCTGAGCTATTTGCAGGGCCGCTGGCTCGGGAATACCCGCGTCGTGAAGGGCTGGCTGGCGCAGTTGCCGCACAAATATCATCAGCGTGCGACCTGCATGTTTGATCGTCATGGCCTGCTGGCGCTGCTGGCCGGGCGCTTCCTCGCTTTTGTTCGCACCCTGCTGCCAACAATGGCCGGCATTTCCGGGCTGTCGAACCGCCGCTTCCAGTTTTTCAACTGGCTGAGCGCCCTGCTGTGGGTTGGCGTGGTGACATCCCTGGGCTATGCGCTGAATATGATCCCGTTTGTAAAACGTCATGAAGATCAGGTGATGACCTTCCTGATGGTGCTGCCGATTGTCCTGCTGGTTGCCGGGCTGGTAGGGACGATTGCGGTGGTGATTAAGAAGAAATATTGCAGCGCGTGATCCCCTCACCCTGAACCTCTCCCCACAGGGGAGAGGGGGAAAAACCTAAGCGCCCTGCATTGTTCTGATGCGCGTCGCATCTTCCCCCGGCGTCACGCCGAAATAGCGCTTAAATTCCCGACTAAACTGCGATGCACTTTCATACCCAACGCGCATAGCCGCCGCGCTGGCCTTCATGCCGTCGTGGATCATCAGCATGCGCGCCTTGTGCAGCCGGTAGGTTTTAAGATACTGCAGCGGCGAGGTGCTGGTGACCGACTTAAAATTATGGTGGAACGCCGACACGCTCATGTTCGCCTCTGCCGCCAGTTGGTCCACGCTGAGGTTTTCCGTGTACTGGCTTTCAATGCGTTTCAACACGCGGCTGATCAAGCTGAAGTGCGTCTGACGGCTCACCAGCGCCAGCAGCGCCCCGCCCCCCGGCCCTAACAGAACGTGGTAGAGGATCTCGCGGATAATCTGCTTACCGAGAATACGGGCATCCAGCGGTCTTTCCATGACGTCCAGCAGGCGTTCAACGGCGCAGAGGATTTCATCCGACAGCGTCGCGGAGTTGATGCCGCTGGCCGCCATCGACGGCTGGAACAGCTCATCTTCCCCAATGTCCATCAGCAGCTCCTGCAGTTGCAGAATATCAACATTCACGCGGATCCCCGCCAGCGGAACCGCCTCCGTCGCGAACGTTTCACATTCAAAGGGTAAAGGCACCGTCAGGAGCAGATATTCATTGGTGTCGTAACGAAACACGCGCTCATTGATATAGCCAATTTTATGGCCGGAAAAGAGAAAAACGATGCCAGGCTGGTACATCACCGGCGTGCGCGTACCCGGCTGCGTCCCGTAGAGCAGGCGGATATCCGGCAGCAGCGCACTCAGGTCATTTTGCTTATCTATCAACTGTTTGATTTGCGAAGTAAGCTGTAAACAGATGTCATCGCGGTTCATTTTTTCTTACTCCAGAGGCGGTTTCCGACCCATGCAGTGTGCGCAATTTCTTTCACTTTCTCCAGCGCGCTGTAGAAATGGGCAAGACATCGGCAGGAATGTGCATTGAGAGGATAGCGCCAGATAGCCACAATGTGCAGCATCAGGTCGCCATTTGCGCCACCGCGGTTTTTCACCCACCAGAGGGAAAGAGCAATGAATAACTTTAATTTACATACCCCCACCCGCATCCTGTTTGGTAAAGGTGCTATCGCCGAACTGCGCGAGCAGATCCCCGCTGACGCCCGCGTGCTGATCACCTACGGTGGCGGCAGCGTGAAAAAAACCGGCGTGCTGGATCAGGTTTACAGCGCGCTGGACGGTCTGGACGTGCGTGAGTTCGGCGGCATCGAGCCAAACCCGTCTTACGAAACGCTGATGAACGCGGTGAAAATCGCGAAAGATGAGAAGATCACCTTCCTGCTGGCCGTGGGCGGCGGTTCTGTTCTGGACGGCACCAAATTCATCGCCGCAGCGGCCCACTACGCGGACGGCATCGATCCGTGGCATATTCTGGAAACCCGCGGCAGCGACGTGAAAAGCGCGATCCCAATGGGCTCCGTGCTGACCCTGCCCGCCACCGGTTCGGAATCGAACAAAGGTGCGGTGATCTCCCGTAAAACCACGGGCGATAAGCAGGCCTTTATGAACGAACACGTTCAGCCGGTATTTGCCATTCTGGACCCGGTTTACACCTACACCCTGCCTGCACGTCAGGTCGCCAACGGCGTGGTGGATGCGTTTGTTCACACCGTTGAGCAGTACGTTACCTACCCGGTGGATGCTAAAATTCAGGACCGCTTCGCAGAAGGCATTCTGCTGACCCTGGTTGAAGATGGCCCGAAAGCGCTGCAGGAGCCGGAAAACTACGACGTGCGCGCCAACGTGATGTGGGCGGCAACTCAGGCGCTGAATGGCCTGATCGGTGCCGGCGTGCCGCAGGACTGGGCAACCCATATGCTCGGCCACGAGCTGACGGCGATGCACGGTCTGGATCACGCACAAACCCTGGCGGTGGTTCTGCCTGCGCTGTGGAATGAAAAACGTGACACCAAACGCGCCAAACTGCTGCAGTACGCCGAGCGCGTGTGGAACATTACCGAAGGTTCTGACGATGCGCGTATCGATGCCGCGATCGAAGCGACCCGCAACTTCTTTGAAAGCCTGGGCGTGCCAACGCGTCTTTCCGGCTATGGCCTGGACGGCAGCTCCATCCCTGCCCTGCTGGCAAAACTCGAGGCGCACGGCATGACGCAACTGGGCGAGCACGGTGACATCACCCTGGACGTAAGCCGTCGTATTTACGAAGCGGCACGCTAAGCGTTTTTGTTGTCACACCTTTCGTTTTTTGACATTTCGTCCAGACTTAATGCACACCAACATCGTCGGAGGCTCCCTTCGACGATGAGCAAATGGAGGAGGAAAAATGGCAAACCAAACCGTGATCAAGCTTCAGGACGGCAACGTAATGCCCCAGTTGGGGCTCGGCGTATGGAAAGCCGGTAACGACGAGGTCGTGTCCGCCATTCATAAAGCACTGGAAGTCGGCTACCGGTCGATTGATACCGCTGCCGCGTACAAAAATGAGGACGGCGTGGGCAAGGCGCTCGCCAGCGCAGGCATGCCCCGCGACGACCTTTTCATCACCACCAAGCTGTGGAACGACGACCAAAAACGCCCGCGCGAAGCCCTGCAGGAGAGCCTGGACAAGCTGCAGCTCGATTTTGTCGATCTGTATCTGATGCACTGGCCGGTTCCGGCTATCGATCATTACGTGGATGCCTGGAAAGGCATGATTGAGCTCCAGCAGGCTGGGCTGGTGAAAAGCATTGGGGTGTGTAACTTCCAGGTGCACCACCTGCAGCGTCTGATTGACGAGACGGGCGTCGCGCCGGTCATCAACCAGGTTGAGCTGCACCCACTGATGCAGCAACGTCAGCTGCATTCCTGGAACGCCACGCACAAGATCCAGACCGAATCCTGGAGCCCGCTGGCACAGGGCGGTGAAGGCGTATTCGATCAGAAGATAATTCGTACGCTGGCGGATAAATATGGCAAAACCCCGGCGCAGATTGTGATTCGCTGGCATCTGGACTGCGGCCTGGTGGTGATCCCGAAATCGGTCACGCCTTCGCGCATCGCTGAGAACTTCGACGTCTGGGATTTCCGCCTGGATAAAGATGAGCTGGGTGAAATTGCGAAGCTGGATCAGGGCAAGCGTTTGGGGCCGGATCCGGATCAGTTTGGGGGGTAATTTTCCCTCACCCTAACCCTCTCCCACAGGGAGAGGGTACATTTTACACCCTGTCCCTGTGGGAGAGGGCCGGGGTGAGGGCATCACCGTTATCCGATCTTACGTTTTCCCGTTTTTTTCGCCCCCGTTGCCCCACCGTTCGAACGCTGATGCACAATCGGCGTATGTTTCGTGAGGGCCGGGCGCGTATGGCGGTTCTGGCGGCGTGCTTCCCGCATTTCATCGAGCGTTGGCGCAGGGACCAGGCAGTCGCGGCGTGAGCCAATCAGGTGTTTTTTACCCATCTCTTCCAGCGCCTGGCGGATCAGCGGCCAGTTAGCCGGATCGTGGTAACGCAGCAGCGCTTTATGCAGACGACGCTGTTTATCCCCTTTCGGCACCACCACGTCTTCACTCTTGTAGCCAATCTTACTCAGCGGGTTCTTGCCGGTGTAATACATGGTCGTCGAGTTGGCGAGTGGCGACGGATAGAAGTTCTGTACCTGATCGAGTCGGAAGCGACGCTGTTTCAGCCACAGCGCCAGGTTGACCATATCTTCATCGCGCGTGCCGGGGTGCGCGGAAATGAAGTACGGGATCAGATACTGCTCTTTACCCGCCTGCTTCGAGTAGGTATCAAACAGTTCTTTAAAGCGATCGTAGCTGCCCATGCCCGGCTTCATCATCTTGGACAGCGGGCCTTCTTCGGTGTGCTCCGGGGCAATCTTCAGATAACCGCCGACGTGGTGCGTCGCCAGCTCTTTGATATAGCGTGGATCTTCCACCGCGATGTCGTAACGCACCCCGGAGGCGATCAGGATCTTCTTGATGCCTTTCAGATCACGCGCACGGCGATAAAGATTGATCGTCGGCTCGTGGTTGGTGTCCATATGCTCGCAAATGCTCGGATAGACACAGGATAAACGGCGGCAGGTCTGCTCCGCGCGCGGCGATTTACAGCGCAGCATGTACATGTTGGCAGTCGGGCCGCCGAGATCGGAGATCACACCGGTAAAACCCGGCACCGTGTCGCGAATGGC
Source organism: Enterobacter sp. UPMP2052 (assembly GCF_053709675.1). NCBI lineage: Bacteria > Pseudomonadati > Pseudomonadota > Gammaproteobacteria > Enterobacterales > Enterobacteriaceae > Enterobacter > Enterobacter sp. UPMP2052. The sequence continues at coordinate 84,515 of NZ_JBSKJR010000007.1, read as the reverse complement.
TTCGATCTCGTTGACGATGGAATCCTCAGAGCGGCTCTGAATAATGCGGCCCTCGTGCTCGGTAATGGAGCAGAAGGAGCAACCCCCAAAGCAGCCGCGCATGATGTTGATCGAGAAGCGGATCATCTCATACGCCGGAATACGGCTGCTGCCGTACGCCGGATGCGGTACGCGCTTGTACGGCAGCGCAAAGACGCTGTCCATCTCTTCGGTGGAAAGCGGGATCGCCGGTGGGTTGATCCAGATATAACGCTCGCCGTGCTTTTGCATCAGCGCGCGGGCGCAGCCGGGGTTGGTTTCATGGTGCAAAATACGCGACGCATGGGCATAGAGCACTTTATCGGCTTTGACTTTTTCAAAGGACGGCAGCAGGACGTAGGTTTTTTCCCACGGCTTCGGGCGCGGCGGCTGAACCACCACGGCTTTCGCTTCGGCTTTTTTCGGAGCGACCGGTTTGTTATCCGCACACGGCAGATCGTCACCGTACGGGTGCGGGATAGGGTCGATTTTGCCTGGCATATCAATGATGCGGGAATCCACCCCGCTCCAGCCCGGCAGCGCCTCTTTCACCATAATCGCGGTATTGCGCACGTCGCGGATGTTGCCTACCGGCTCGCCCTGCGCAAGACGGTGTGCCACTTCCACCAGCGGACGCTCGCCGTTGCCGAAGATCAGCATGTCGGCTTTGGAATCGACCAGTACCGAGCGACGCACGGTATCGGACCAGTAGTCATAGTGCGCGGTGCGGCGCAGGCTGGCTTCGATACCGCCCAGGATCACCGGGACATCTTTCCAGGCTTCTTTGCAGCGTTGGGTATAGACCAGCGTGGCGCGGTCCGGGCGTTTCCCCGCCACGTTATCCGGGGTGTAAGCATCGTCATGGCGCAGCTTGCGATCGGCGGTGTAGCGGTTGATCATCGAGTCCATGTTGCCCGCGGTCACGCCGAAGAACAGGTTCGGTTTCCCCAGACGCATAAAGTCGTCTTTGCTGTTCCAGTCAGGCTGCGAGATGATCCCGACGCGAAAGCCCTGCGCTTCCAGCATACGTCCGCAGATCGCCATGCCGAAGCTGGGGTGGTCAACGTAGGCATCGCCCGTCACCAGAATGATATCGCAGCTATCCCAGCCCAGCAGATCCATCTCTTCGCGGGACATTGGCAGGAACGGCGCTGGCCCAAAGCAGGCAGCCCAGTACTGCGGCCAGGAGAAGAGGTCACGATCCGGCTGGATCAGGGAAATTGCGCTCATAGTGCTTCCGAAGAAAAAATAGACAAAAGGAGCGGGATTATACGCTGGTTTACCGGGGGAAATGAAGGGGTATTGTGCGGGCCGTTGCCCTCACCCCCCTCTCCCACAGGGAGAGGGAGAAAAGCCATTTACGGCGCCGGATTCACCAGCAACTGCCCCACGGATCCCCTGTCCATCATCTCCAGCGTCTGGCTGTGATAGAGGAACGGGAAGTGCGGCCACGAAGGTTGACCGTAGTAGACCAGCAGCTCTACCTGCCCGTCCACCCAGACGGTATCTTTCCAGCCGCGATCTTCCGGGAACGGCATCGCGCCGTTGACGTTGCGGATCAGGAAACTCACGCCCTCAATATGGAACGACTGGGGCATATCCGACCGCACCGTCCAGCGCTCCCAGGTGCCCTGCTGAGCGGTAATATCGATGCGGTTTACGTCCCACAGCGCGCCATTAATGCCCGGATCGTCGCCCAGGCTGATGTCGCGGCTGCGGACCGCTGGCCCGGTCATGATCTCCTGCGGTAACAGGCGCATCGGCAGGCTGTCGGTCACCAGCGGCAGCAGGCCGGTTGGACGCAGGGTCAGCACCAGGGTAGAAACCAGAATGCTCGACGGTTCAAAGAATCCGCGGATACGGTCGACAATGCTGGCCGCTTCGCCGCAGGTTAAAGAGACTTCATCGCCGTTGGTCATGTCGACCAGAATTTCACGGCGTTCGCCCGGTGCCAGCGCCAACTGCTTAACGGAAACCGGCGCGGGCAGGAAGCCCTGATCGCCTGAAATCACGTGCAGGGCGCGGCCATCGCTCATCTGCAGCAGATAGCGTCGGGAGTTGGAGGCGTTAAGCAGACGCAGGCGCACCCAGCCGCGAGACACTTCGACATACGGACTTTGCGCTCCGTTAACCAACAGCGTGTCGCCGACAAAACCGCCGCTGCCCGGCTCGCTGTATTCCGGCGTGCCAAAGTTATCCAGACGCTTGTCCTGAATAATGACCGGGAAATCATCCACGCCGTAGTGGTTCGGGATCGGCAGTGATTTGCTGATCTCATCTTCAATCAGCCACATGCCCGCGAGGCCATTATAGACCTGCTGTGCAGTGCGGTTTGGGGTGTTGGCGTGATACCACAGGGTCGCCGCGCTCTGGCGGATCGGCAATACCGGCGCCCAGTCGGCGTTTGGCGACATCATGCGCGCCGCGCCGCCAACCAGCGGACCAGGCACCTGCAGGCCGCTGACGGTCATCGCGACATTCTCAGGCGTGCGGTTACTGTAAATCAGCTTAACGTCATCGCCGTTCCACACGCGGATGGTTGGCCCGAGGTAGCGCCCGTTAATGCCCCAGATGGAGGCGCGCGTCCCCTGGGTAAAGGACCAGTGGCTGCGCTGTAACGTCAGGAAAAGCGGCTGCCCGCGACGGGATTCGATCAACGGCGGGATGGGCAACGGCTGCTGCTGCCCCGCGGCGCTGGCTGTCAGCGGCATCGCACCCGCACAAAGGGCGATCCCCGAAGCCTGAATAAATTGACGCCGACTGAGTGACATATAAGCTCCATCTGAAACGACTAACAACGCGGGAATTCGTTTTCCCTTTAACGCCGGTTAAATTTTACCGGCGGCTTCTCTCTCTGCGACTTCTTTGTCGAGCTGCGCGATATGCTGAGCCATCAGCTCGCGGCAGTGTGTCGCCAGTTCGCGCACCTGATCTTTACCGTAGTGACTGGTGTCCACCGGCGGCAGCATTTCCACTATCACCAGCCCATTATTCAGGCGGTTAAGATTAATTTTATTAGAAGTGTTGGAAACGCACACGGGAATAATTGGAACCCCTGCCGCAATTGCAGCATGAAACGCACCGGTTTTAAACGGCAGCAGGCCGCGGCCACGGCTGCGCGTCCCTTCCGGGAACATCCAGATTGAGATTTTGCGTTTTTTAAAGTGGTTCACCACTTCGGCAATGGTGCCGTGGGCTTTTGCCCGGTTATTACGGTCGATCAGCAGGTTACCGGTGAGCCAGTAAAGCTGGCCGAAGAACGGGATCCACAGCAGGCTTTTTTTCCCTACCGTCACGGTCGGCGGTAATACGATGTTAGCAGCCGTGACCATATCGTAATTGTTCTGATGGTTAGCGATATAGATGGCATTACCGAAGTTCTCTGCCCCTTCCGGCAGACGTTTTTCGACCTTCAGGCCAAACAGCGGGGCAAGACGTCCGAACATGTGACCAAAAGTGGCGACATGCTTCGGATTACGCGGGCTGAACAGGCACCAGATACAGCCGAAAACACAGACCAGAATGCAGTAAATAACGGTAAGAATTAAACGAACAATGTATAGCATAGCGACCTCTGAAGCCCTGACAGCTGACAATTATACTTCACCTGTGGCCAGGTAAGGACTTTATTACGAGCGCGTATTGTTAATCGCAACGCATGAATTAACAACGTTTTTACGGGAAATTTTAGTGAATTTACCCCCTCCGGAACAGAGGGGGTGAGAACTAAACTAGGCTTCGCTGTCGCCCACGACGGGACGATTCGGAGAATCAATCTCAATGCGGTCGATACGCTGCAGGCCGCGCATCAGCGAGCCGCGGCGGCCGCGCTCGCCCACCACTTTTTGCAGCTCTTCCGGACGAAGCTTAATTTTACGTTTGCCTACATGGATCGTCAGCGTGCTTTGCGGCGGTAAAATAAACAGGTGCGCCAGGCCATCTTCGCCTTTTGCCGCTTCCGCCGACGGGATGTTAATGATCTTGTTGCCCTTACCTTTTGACAGCGCAGGCAGATCGCTCACCGGGAACATCAGCATACGTCCGGCGGCCGTGATGGCCAGCAGCATATCGCTGTCGTTCTCAATGACCAGCGGCGGCATAACGTGCGCGTTATCCGGCAGGCTGATCAGCGCTTTACCCGCACGGTTGCGCGACACCAGATCGTTAAAGGTACAGATGAAGCCGTAGCCCGCGTCTGAGGCCATCAGCAGTTTCTGGTCGTCGGACTCCATCAGCATATGGTCAACCGTGGCACCCGGCGGCAGCGTCAGCTTGCCGGTGAGCGGCTCGCCCTGCCCGCGCGCAGACGGCAGCGTAATAGGATCGATGGCGTAGCTGCGGCCCGTGGAGTCGATAAACGCCACCGGCTGGTTGCTCTTGCCTTTTACCGCCGCCTTGAAGCTGTCGCCCGCCTTGTAGCTCAGGCCCGGCGCGTCGATATCGTGACCTTTCGCGCTGCGCACCCAGCCGCTTTGCGACAGCACGATGGTGACCGGCTCGGAAGGCTGCATGTCGTGCTCGTTCATCGCTCTGGCTTCTTCGCGCTCGTGCAGCGGAGAACGGCGGTCGTCGCCAAACGCGTCGGCATCGGCCTGCAGCTCTTTCTTCAGCAGGGTATTCATTTTGCGCTCAGAGGCGAGGATCGCCTGCAGCTTATCGCGCTCTTTTTCCAGCTCGTCCTGCTCGCCGCGGATCTTCATCTCTTCCAGTTTGGCGAGATGGCGCAGCTTCAGCTCAAGGATCGCTTCGGCCTGGGTTTCGCTGATACCGAAACGCGACATCAGCGCTGGCTTCGGCTCGTCCTCGGTACGAATGATTTCAATCACTTCGTCGATATTGAGGAACGCCACCAGCAAACCTTCGAGGATATGCAGGCGCTTGAGCACTTTTTCCAGACGGTGATTCAGACGACGACGCACCGTATCGCGGCGGAACGTCAGCCACTCGGTGAGGATCTCCAGCAGGTTTTTCACCGCCGGACGGCCGTCGAGGCCAATCATGTTCAGGTTGATGCGGTAGCTTTTTTCCAGATCGGTGGTGGCGAACAGGTGGTTCATCACCTGATCCATGTCCACGCGGTTGGAGCGCGGGACGATCACCAGACGGGTCGGGTTCTCGTGATCCGACTCATCGCGCAGGTCGTCAACCATCGGCAGCTTTTTATTGCGCATCTGGGAGGCGATCTGCTCCAGCACCTTCGCGCCAGAGACCTGGTGCGGCAGCGCGGTGATCACCACGGCACCATCTTCTTTATTCCAGACGGCGCGCATACGCACGGAGCCACGGCCGTTCTGGTAGATTTTGCGAATTTCCGCACGCGAGGTAATGATTTCGGCTTCGGTCGGGTAGTCCGGCCCCTGCACGATATCCAGCAGCTCGTCCAGCGAGGTTTTCGGCTGTTCAATCAGGGTGATGGCGGCGTTTGCCACTTCACGCAGGTTGTGCGGCGGGATGTCTGTCGCCATGCCGACGGCAATACCGGTGGTGCCGTTGAGCAGGATGTTCGGCAGACGCGCAGGCAGCATTTTCGGCTCCTGTAACGTCCCGTCGAAGTTAGGCACCCAGTCAACCGTGCCCTGACCCAGCTCGCCCAGCAGCAATTCGGCATATTTGGACAGGCGGGATTCGGTGTAACGCATGGCCGCGAAGGATTTCGGATCGTCCGGCGCCCCCCAGTTCCCCTGCCCGTCGACCAGCGGGTAACGGTAAGAGAACGGCTGCGCCATCAGTACCATCGCTTCATAACAGGCGCTGTCGCCGTGCGGATGGTATTTACCCAGTACGTCACCGACGGTACGGGCGGATTTTTTGAACTTGGCGCTGGCGCTCAGCCCCAGCTCGGACATCGCATAGACGATGCGGCGCTGGACGGGCTTCAGGCCATCCCCGATAAACGGCAACGCCCTGTCCATGATGACGTACATGGAGTAGTTCAGGTAGGCGTTTTCCGTGAATTCATGTAGCGCGAGGCGCTCTGCCATATCGCTCATTACGTGTGATTCCTCAACTCAGAAACCGATGGGTTTCAGGCAATATTGCCGCAGATACTACCTCATCTGGCGAGTTGAGTCACAAAGAAAAAGGGCCGGTTAAGCGGCCCTTTTCGGGTTATTTGTTCAGTTTAATAACCTGCTTCACGTCGATTTCAAATTCGTTCCAGTCTTTGTCGACTTTACCCTGAAGCTCGACTTTATCCTGCGGGGTCACGGTCACGCCGTTCCAGCGCTTGTGGTCGATCTCCACCACCACCGTGCCGCTCTCGTCGCGGAAGGTGTAGCGGTCATCGGACAGGCGCTCGGTAATGTTCCCGCGCAGCTTAACCCAGGCGTCGTCCTTCAGATCTTTCACTTTTGCCGCCGTGGTCAGGTTGGCGTTGTTATCCACAAAACCGCCCTGCTGGGTTTGCGTCTGGCTGGCGGTGGCCGATGGGCCGTTAAAGCCACCCTGTGCAGCAAAGACAGGTGCGGTGGTCATCATCATGATGGCAGCAATTGCAGCGTATTTTTTCATCTTTATCTCTCCCTTTAATGTTGTTTCGCAATCCATTAAACAGGGTAATCCTTAACAACTTCTTAAGGGAAAAATTTATTTATTTTTACTGTACAGCGCCCGGGCGCAACGGGTTTACTGGCTGCATCATGGAGGGAACATGCGCATTTTACTGGTAGAAGACGACAAGTTAATCGGCGACGGCATTAAGACGGGCTTAAGCAAACTGGGCTTTGGCGTGGACTGGTTTACCGACGGGAAAACCGGCCAGGCGGCGCTCTACAGCGCCCCGTACGACGCCGTGGTGCTGGATCTCACCCTGCCGGAAATCGACGGTCTGGAGATGCTACGCGCGTGGCGCGAAAGCGGCCGCAGCGAGCCGGTGCTGATCCTGACGGCGCGGGATGCGCTTAACCAGCGCGTCGAAGGGCTGCGTCTGGGGGCGGATGATTATCTGTGTAAGCCGTTCGCCCTGATCGAAGTGGCGGCCCGCCTTGAAGCGCTGGTGCGCCGCAGCCACGGCCAGACGCGCAGCGAACTGCGCCACGGTAAGGTCATGCTCGATCCGGTCAGCCTGGTGGCGACGCTTGACGGCGACACGCTGGTGCTTAAACCGAAAGAGTTTGCGCTCCTTGAGCTGTTAATGCGCAACGCAGGCCGGGTTCTGCCGCGCAAACACATTGAAGAAAAACTGTATAACTGGGATGACGACGTCTCCAGCAACGCGGTGGAAGTGCATGTTCATCACCTGCGCCGCAAGCTTGGGAGCGAGTTTATCCGCACCGTGCACGGCATCGGTTATACCCTGGGTGACACATGAAACTGAGTCTGAAGCTACGCCTGACGCTACTGTTCCTGCTGCTCTCGCTGGCCGCCTGGTTCGCCGCCAGCCTTGTCGCCTGGCAGCAAACCACCCACAAGCTCGATAAGCTGTTTGATACCCAGCAGATGCTGTTTGCCAAACGGCTGCTGACGATGGATCTGGATGAGGTCCGCGCCCCCGAACGGATGCGCGACATCCCCAAAAAAGTGAAGCACGGTCGCCTGGACGACGACGCGCTGGCGTTCGCCATCTTTAGCGCCGACGGCGATATGATCCTCAACGACGGCGAAAACGGACGCGATATTCCGTATCACTACCGCCGCGACGGATTTGACGATGGTCGCCTGAAAGATGATAACGACGCGTGGCGCTTTGTGTGGCTAACCTCGCCGGACGGTAAGTACCGGGTGGTGGTCGGGCAAGAAGCCGAGTACCGCCAGGAGATGGCGCTGGACGTAGTCAGCTCGCAGCTCACGCCGTGGCTGGTGGCGCTCCCGGTGATGCTGCTTCTGCTGATTGTCATGCTGAGCCGTGAGCTTAAGCCGCTGAAAAAGCTGGCGCAGACCCTGCGATCGCGCTCGCCGGATGCCACCGATACGCTGTCGACGCAGGGTGTCCCTGCGGAAGTCCGCCCGCTGCTCGACTCGCTGAATCATCTCTTCACGCGCACCCAGGAGATGATGTCCCGGGAGCGCCGCTTCACGTCGGATGCCGCCCACGAGCTACGTAGCCCGCTGGCCGCGCTGAAGGTGCAAACGGATGTGGCGCAGCTGTACCTCGACGATCCGCAGGCGCAGGCCAAAGCCCTGGCGCAGATGCATGCCGGCATTGATCGGGCATCCCGGCTGGTGGATCAGCTTCTTACGCTGTCGCGTCTGGATTCGCTGGACAACCTCGACAATATCGAACCCCTTGCGCTGGCCGATTTACTCCAGTCCGCCGTGATGGACATCTATCATCCGGCTCAACAGGCGGGGATTGATATTCGGCTGAACATCAATGCGCCGCAGGCAACGCGTACCGGCCAGCAACTCCTGCTCAGCCTGCTGGTGCGCAACCTGCTGGATAACGCTATCCGCTACAGCCCGCGCGGCAGCGTGGTGGACGTGACCCTTAACGCCCGCAGCTTCAGCGTGCGCGACAACGGCCCGGGTATTGCCCCCGACGCCTTAGCCCGCGTTGGCGAGCGCTTCTATCGCCCGCCGGGACAGGATGAGACCGGCAGCGGCCTGGGGCTATCGATTGTTAAACGCATCGCCACCCTGCACGGAATGCGCGTATCGCTGGCCAATAGTGCCGAGGGCGGTCTTGACGTCACCGTAAGCTGGTAGGGGATTATTGCCTGAGCAGCAAAAGACTTTGCACATTTTGCCTATTTTACCGCCCCGTTCTCGCGCGTAGACTATCTGGCATACTCTCATCGTCGAGGACAAATAATGAGCAATATTCTGATTATCAACGGCGCGAAAGAATTCGCGCACTCTAAAGGCCAACTGAATGACACCCTGACCGAGGTCGCGGACGGTTTCCTGCGCGACGCCGGGCATGATGTCAGGGTGGTGCGCGCGGACGGCGATTACGATGTTAAAGCAGAAGTGCAGAACTTCCTGTGGGCCGATACCATCATCTGGCAGATGCCGGGCTGGTGGATGGGTGCACCGTGGACCGTGAAAAAATACATGGACGACGTGTTCACCGAAGGCCACGGCTCCCTGTATGCCAGCGACGGTCGTACCCGCTCTGATGCGTCTAAAAAGTACGGCTCAGGCGGCCTGATCCAGGGCAAAAAATACATGCTCTCCCTGACCTGGAACGCACCAATCGAGGCCTTTACCGAGAAAGATCAGTTCTTTGAAGGCGTGGGCGTAGACGGCGCATATCTGCCATTCCACAAGGCCAATCAGTTCCTGGGCATGACCCCGCTGCCGACCTTTATCGTCAATGACGTGATTAAAATGCCTGATGTCCCACGCTATATCGCAGAATATCGCAAGCATCTCGCGGAGATTTTTGGTTAACTGGAAGCCTGACATCAGGAGAAACGATATGCTTACCGTAATTGCAGAAATTCGTACGCGTCCAGGCCAACATCACCGTCAGGCGGTGCTGGATGAGTTTGCAAAAATTATCCCAACCGTGCTGAAAGAAGAAGGCTGCCACGGCTATGCGCCGATGATTGATGCCGCCACCGACGCCAGCTTCCAGGCCACCGCGCCGGACTCCATCATCATGGTTGAGCAGTGGGAAACCGTGGCGCACCTTGAAGCACACCTGCAGACCGCGCACATGAAAACGTGGAGCGACGCGGTGAAAGGTAACGTGCTCGACACCCATATCCGTATTCTGGAGCAGGGCGTCTGATCCTTCCTTCCCTCTCCTTTTGGAGAGGAAAATTTCTGTGACCTGCTATGCTTATTCTGACTTCATGTTTAACAGGAGGATGGAATGGGTCTTTTTAATTTCGTAAAAGAAGCAGGCGAAAAACTGTGGGACAACCTGACCGACCACAAAGGTCAGGGCGACAAAATCGCCGAACACCTCAAGAAACTGAATATTCCCGGCTCGGATAAGGTCCAGGTTAACGTCACCGATGGCAAAGCCAGCGTGACCGGCGATGGGCTGACGCAGGAGCAGAAAGAAAAAATCCAGGTTGCCGTCGGGAACATCGCGGGCGTGAGCGAAGTGGAAAACAACATCACCGCGACCGATGCCAAAGACGAAGCCACCTACTACACGGTGAAATCCGGCGATACCCTGAGCGCCATCTCCAAAACCGTGTACGGCGATGCCAACCAGTACAACAAGATTTTCGAAGCTAACCGCCCGATGCTCTCCAGCCCGGATAAAATCTATCCCGGGCAGACGCTGCGTATTCCTAAAGCCTGATAGCAACGGAACGCGAACGGATGAAAATAGCCTGCCTTGGCTGGGGTTCGTTAATCTGGAAGTACGGCCCGCTGCCTGTCGCCGGTGAGTGGCAACCTGACGGGCCGTCTCTGCCCGTCGAGTTTTGCCGGGTCAGCGACGGCGGTGAGCTGGCGACCGCCCTCTGTATGAATGCCCCTGCGGTACCGGTGCTATGGGCCTGGCTCAGCGTGAATTCGCTAAGCCAGGCCTGTGACGCGCTGCGAAAGCGGGAGGCCATTCCGCAATCGCGCTGCGACGGCATCGGCTCCCTGCTGATTACCGGGCGCAGCACCGGTGTCCTCTCGACGTGGGCAGCGGAAAAGGGCATCGATGCCCTCATCTGGACCGGGCTGCCGCCCCGCAGCGCGAGCCTGGAAGGCCGCGTCCCCACCGTTGACGAGGCAATTGCCTATCTGGACAGCCTTAGCGGTGAGACGCGCCCCCATGCGCAGGACTACTTCCGTCGCGTACCGGCGCAAATCAGTACGCCCTATCGCAGGGCGATTTCCGACGTGCTGGGGTGGTGATCCGCCCCGGCATTTTTACCAGTACAGCTTCCAGCTCTGAGTGAACCGCACCAGCGCTTCCACGTAGAAGTAATCCCCCCAGCTTGCACACTCATCCACCCCTTTGTTGCTCGCCAGATGGTAAACCGAGTGCTTCAGCAGCCCGTTGCCCTTCTCTTCTTTACCCATCAGATAGTGTTTCGTCAGCGAGGACATGATCCCTTTTGCCCACTCCAGATAGCGTTCCCGGTCCGGGTCCGTAACCGGCAGATGTTTCACCAGTTCCAGCAGGCCGCACACCGCAATCGCCGCCGATGATGAATCGCGCAGCGCGTCGGTGCCCACCAGCGCCAGATCCCAGTGGCAGACGTTGTCTTCCGGCAGGCGGTTAAGGAAGTAGTTTGCCAGCCGTTTTGACAGGCCGATCATCGTCTCATCGCCGGTATAGATGTAGCTCAACAGGAAGCCGTAAATGCCCCAGGCCTGCCCGCGCGACCAGCAGGAGTCGTCGGCGTAGCCCTGCTGGGTGTTGCCGTAGCGCGGTGCGCCCGTCACGACATCCATATAGTAGGTGTGGAACGTCGAGGCATCATCGCGAATAAGATAGGTCGCCGCCTGCATGACATGGGCTTTTGCCGCCTCGGCGAAGCGCGGATCGCCGGTTTGTTCGCTCGCCCAGTAGAGCAGCGGCAGGTTCATGTTGCAGTCGATGATCATGCGCCCGGCCTGCTCGGGATCGGTCAGATCGCCCCACGCCTGGACGATCTTCGCCCGCGAGTGAAAACGCTCCAGCAGCGCTTGTGCCGCCAGCAGGGAGAAGCCGCGCGCTTCACGGTTGCCGGTCAGCCGCCAGGCCGCTACGCAGGAGAGCGTATAGAGGAAGCCCAGATCGTGGGTATTGGTGTCGCTGCGCCCGGCGATGCGCAGGCCAAACGAGCGCACGTGCTTCTCCGCCAGCGCGCGGAATTTTTCTTCGCCGCTCATCTCCCACGCCAGCCACAGCTGCCCGGTCCAGAAGCTGGTGGTCCACTCCACGTTGTCCGTCAGTGGATAAAAACCGTCCTGACAGGTTTCCGCCGGGAACTGCTCACCGAACTCGGTTACGTGACGGCTAATCAACTCGAGGACGTGGCTGCGCGCCGAACTCAGCTCATCGCTAAACGCGCGTGAATCGACGGGCGTGGCGATGGCGTTCAGGCGTTCCTCTTTGATACGACTTAACATATTTCGGTTCCTTCTTTGACGGCATAATTAACGTGAAGTGGGCTCGGCTACGTTCAGCGTACGGCTCCCACGCCACTTGCTCTGGCAGGCGGAGAGGGTAAACGCAGAGATCAGGGTAAAGGTCAGCGCCGTGGCGCCCATGATGATATAGGTCTGCTCGAAGCCGATGCGGTCATACATATAGCCGGCAGGCGATGACACCACCACGTTGCCGACGTACAGCATCGCCTGATAGCCCAGCAAATACATGGTGGCATTTACGCGTTTGTCGAAATGCTCGGCGATATATTTAAATACGGAGACCAGCAGCAGGCAGATTTCCAGCCCGTACAGCGGCTTAAGCACGGAAATTAACAGGTGTGAATCGCACATCCCGGAAATAATCAGACGCGCCCCGACCACCAGCCCGACAATTAACAGCCCGCGTTTAGCGCCGATAAAATTAACGAACAGCGGGATCACCATATACATCACGAATTCCATTCCCGACTGCACAGTCCCCAGATAGCCAAAGACCGCGTTGCCCTGGTGAATATCGTCGAAGAAGGTGACGAAATAGCGCGAGAATTGCTGCTCGGCAATAAACATCATCCACGCCACACCCGCCACGTACAGGCAGAAGGCCCAGAATTTACGATTCCGCAGCAGGGCGTACACGTCCGACGGCGCGATTTTTTCTTTGGTCAGCACCTCACCTGCGTGAACGGAGTTAGTGTTCACTTTCAGGCTCAGCAGGACAATCAGCATCACCACCGACGCCACGCTGCCCATAATAAAGTTATAGGCCGGAGAGAGGTTAAACAGCAGACCGGAGAAGGAGGACGCCACCGCCCAGCCGAGCGAGCCCCACATGCGAATTTGTCCAAACTCCATGCCGTTTAAACGGCTGAAGCGGTCGGAATAGGATTCGCACGCCGCCACGCCCGCATACCAGGCAAAGCTCAAATAGAGCGCGCCAATAATTATCCCCAGCATGGTGTTGGACATTAATAGCGGCTGGTAAACGTAGATAAAGAACGGAGCCATCAGGGCAGACATTGCCACCACAAAATAGAGCAGGTATTTGCTCATGCCGATCTTATCGAGAATATAGCCGTAGATCGGCTTCAGAATAACCGAGAAAATACCGTTCACCGCAAAGACGGTGCCAATGACCGACCCGCTAAGATTGGCTTTTTGCCCGAGCCAGATCGCCAGCAGGCCAATACTGGCGGACCAGGTAAAGAAATACAGAAAAATAAAACTGCTGATTTTGTAATATTCGGTTCTGTTTTTTGTAGATGGTCTTTTCATAGCATCCTCGCCAACGAGTAGGGGCCAGAGTTTTATAAGGTGAACGACAGCTGGCGTTCACTTCCGGGGTCGCGAATAACGACCTGGTCAGGGGTCATGGTCAGCTGCGGCGTCGCCGCAATCCGGTGTTGCTCGCTGGCGAAGACGGCGCAACAGAGCCAGCTTTCCCCTTGCGGGAGTTCCGTTTTGAGCAGGGGGATGGAGGCGCACTCCGCAAACATCACGCTGCTGTTAGGCGGCGTGACGAGGCTGTCCGGCTGGCGCGTAAGCGCAGGAGAGAGATCGACAATCACGCTGCTGCCGTTGCTGGCCGCCAGATAACAGCCGCGATCGCGGATCTGAGGGTCGGTTTTCATCACCGCAAATCCGCCCTCCGCCGTTTGCAGTTTCCGCGCGCTGTGAATGCGGTGCAGACGCAGATGCCATTCGCCGAACGGGATTTGCCAGGTGTCGATATGCACGTCGCACCACGGAGACCAGCGCGAGTAGAGGTAATTTTCCTCGACGCGCACCGCATCACACGCCCGGCGGCCACGAAAGTAATCGTCCCCGTCGGCCAGCAGCAGCATGGAGTCGCACGCCGCGTGTTTCAGGCCAAAGCGTCCGCGCTCAAGGGTGAAGCCGAAGCGGCTGGAGTAGGCGAATTTGGTGTATTTGGCCTCGGTGTTGACGTAATTGTTCAGCTCAAGCTGACCGGCGGTGAGCATGGTGACGTGCTGCGACTCGTCCGCGTGCATCAGGATCTGCGCCGCATGCGGGAGCACGCGTTTTTCGGCCAGCGCGGGAAGCGGCGCTTCCCCGGCCTGCCAGAACGGATGCGTCTCCGGCAGGGCCAGGATCAGAAAGGTTTTCAGCGCCCAGTACGGCGACCCCGGCGAGTTGTAGTCCTCACACATCGCCAGGTTGGGATAAGCAAAACCGAGCGTCAGAATGCCGTCGCGATCGGCAATGGGCCGCTGCTGCCACCAGCGTAAATGGCGCAGCACAATGCCCTTCACGATGCCCGGTGTGAATACCTCAAGCCCGGAAAAGGCCACCGCGCTCCAGAAAGCGACCATCGCGAAGCGGTAGGTCAGACTACGGCCAAACGGCACCGACGCGCCGTCGGCGGCGGACCAGTAGATAAAGTCTTCGGCGAACAGGCGCGACCGCTCACACAGGATCTGCCCCCTCTCCTCATCACCGCTGAGCGTGGCGTAAATCAGGCCGTAGAAGTGGAATGCCATTGAGATGTAATAATCTTTTGGCCGACCGGGGCCGTCGGAATACCAGCCGTCGCCTAAATAGTAAGCCTCCATCAGTGCAAAACGGCGATCGATAGCCTGCTGGTCGTACGGCAGTCCGGCGCGCCTGAAGCCGAGCTGCACCATGATGGCGAAGTAGTTCCAGTTACTGTCCGGCATTTGCGCATCGGTGATTTGGTTGAGCCACGCGTGCAGGTTCATGACCTCGCGCTCGCTGAAGCGGTCGGTGAGTTTTTCCCCGAGCAGCGCAAGCCCCAGTCCGTAGGCCGCCATCTCCACCAGACGCTGATCGTAGGGGGCGGTTTCTCCCCAGTAACCCGCGCTGAGCGGATCGGTGCCGAGCCGGATCGCCTCAATGTACTTGTCGCTGAACGGGGCGGCATCGCCGGAGGCCATCAGCGGAAACAGCCCCCACAGCGCGCGCGACAGCCCTTCCATCTGCGCAATATCCGTCGCGTAATGCGCACAGGTCTCGCCGAGTGAGAAACGCGACTGCCCCGCCGGAAACTGTTCATCCAGCGCGCCGAGCATGGCACTGAGAGACGCCACCACGTCCTGGCGTGAAGACAACGGATTTGATGTTTTCTGATTTGCCGCCCACATACTTTCGCCCTCGTAATCAACTGCGGCAAAGCATAGTGAATCCGCGAGCTGGAGAAATGTTAGCCAGGTCACAGGTGCGAACGATAACTAAACCCGCAGTTGAGAAAATTTAAAAAGGTGGTTTATAACGATAGCCAGACGAGGAAAAGTTGAGTTTTATTGCACTATGCGCGACACGCCGACAGCCGATTATCTGGAGTTGATTACCCTGAACGATGCGGTGGGATCGTTCAGCCGTCTGTTTGCCAATACCGTGCGTTACCATCACTGGCATCAATGCCTGGAGATCCTCTACGTCGAAGAAGGGTTTGGCGTGGTGATCGTCGATAACCGCCACTACACCATGCGTCCCGGACGGCTGTTTTTCTTCCCTCCCTTCACCCTGCACAAGGTGAGAGTGGATGAGCAGGCGCAGGCCTTGTATCGACGCACCATCATCCATCTCGACCAGCATGCGGTCCTGAAGGTGTTGCGTGATTTTCCCCATGCCCGGCAGCGGCTGCAAAGGCTCTCCTTTCGCGGCGCAGAGGCGTGGGTAGCGGACCTGGCGCATTGCCATGGTCATCTCGTGCATCTGTTTAACTGTTACCGGCCACCGATGAACAGCGAGAACATTGCCTCGCTGCTCATCAGCCTGTTCGCGATGCTGCCGGACGATAACGACGGCGCACCGGGCAACAGCCAGGGGATCGCCAGCCAGGCGATGTTCTGGCTGGATGAACATTATCAGGAGAAATTTCGCCTCGACGCGCTGGCGCACGAACTGGGGAAATCGCGCAGCTATGTGTCGCGAAAATTCCATGCCGAAACCGGCGAGAAAATTCACGACTACCTGAATACGCTCCGGCTGCGAAAGGCCTGCGAGTGCTTATTGCACAGCGATGCGAGCGTGCGCGAGATAGCGACACGGGTCGGATTTTCTGACGTCACCTGGTTTATCAGCGCGTTTAAAAAAGGGATTGGCGAGACGCCGTTGCAGTACAGGAAGAACCATGCGAACCGATGAGCGGCTTTATTGCCGGGTGGCGGCTGCGCCTTACCGGGCCTGCAATTTCATTAGGCAATATCTTAATTATCCCGGCAGCTCGCGAAAGAGGGCTATTAATTTAATTCTTTATTCGGAATAAACCGCGCTGAAATAGTAAAAGTTGCCTTAATCCTAAATCCAAAATCTTAAATCCAGCCTTTTACTATATCGTTCTTATCCGCTGTTGATTACTATATTGCCCCTCAGGTCGACGGAGTCAGTGAGGCCACCAAAAGGACAAGGGTAGTATGATTTCGATTTTGCTTGTAGACGATCATCCAGCAATCTGCTTTGCATTAAAAGTACTTCTGGAAAAGCACGGAGATATGACCGTCAGTACCTCTACGGGTGAGAACCTGCTGTCCCAACTGCATCAGCAGCGCCCGGACTTATTAATCCTGGATCTCGAACTTAAGCACGCCGATGGCCTCGAGCTGTTACCCCGAATTAAACAACACCTCCCGGAACTTAACATTCTGGTCTTTACCAGCCAGTCAGCAGGTATATATGCGCTGAGAACGCTCCACGCCGGGGCGCAGGGGTTTATCAATAAAAATATGCCACTGGAAAACGTTGAGCCACTGTGCCGGCTCATTATGGCGGGTTACCAATGTTTTCCCGAAGGGACGCTGTTCAAAGCCGCCAGCGTCAATGAAAAAAGCGATGCGTCTGAATCACTATCAAGCCGCTTCTCGGATCGCGAAATTGCCGTTCTCAATTATCTGAAACAGGGCAAGAGTAACAAAGAGATTGCCGATCTCCTGATGCTCAGCAATAAAACCATTAGCACCTATAAAACCCGGATGCTGCAAAAATGTGGCTGCGACGATCTCAACCAGCTTATCTCGCTTGTCTTCAGAGAGTCTGATAATGAGAATACTTAGTGGACTGCTGCTGTTACTCGTCGCTTTTATGGCACAAGGCGCGACAGCGCAGGAACCCCTTAAGCTTCTCTCCCGAAGCATGGAGACGATTGCCGACCCGGGACTCAGTGCAAGCGAATGGCGCTGGCTGCGTGAACACCGCAAGATCCGCCTGGCCGTCTGGTTGCCGATGTCGCCGCCCTATGACATTACCACCGGCCTGAACGATTACGGTGGCATCAATGCCGATTTCCTCGGCCTGGCGGCCGATAATCTTGGCGTCGAAATAGACGTTATTCGCTACCCAAACTATGACGCTGCGCTGGAGGCGTTACGCGCAGGGGAAGCAGACTTCATCGCGCAGGCCAGCGATAACCAGCAAAATCAGGGGCTGATACTGAGCCATCCCTACAGCCCAAATGCTGCCGTTGAAGTGGTCAATAACGAAGCCACACAGGATGATGCGGTCAGAAAGATTGCCATCGCGCCGGGCTACGATCCTCAACGCGTCCTGCAGCGTTACCCGAACGCGGAGATCGTCCCCTTCTACTCACCGCGCCACGCGCTGGAAGCACTCGCGTTTCGAAAAATCGACCTTTTCTTTTGCGATGGCGTTACCGCCCGCTATCTGGTGAACCAGTCCAACATCAGCAACTTACTCATACGCCCCCTCGACACCCCCTTTCCCGTGTCAGGATTTTCCTTTGCGGCAATGCCAAAGATGCACATGTGGGTAAGGGTGCTGAATAACTTTCTGGCCGCGTTGCCGGAAAGTGCAAGCGTAGAGATACACCGTCGGTGGAATGGCGGCATCCCGCTTTCACTGAGCGAGCAGAAACCGGTCTTTACCTCGCTGGAAAATAAATGGATTGATGAGCACAAACGCATACGGGTGGCCGTGGCCGAGGATAACCCACCGATCGCCTTTTTTGATGACGGTGGCCAGATGCGTGGCATCATCGCCGATGTCCTGACCGCATTGCAGCTCCGCACCGGGTTTACCTTTGTCATCCAGCGTTTTCCTACCCAAAGGGCGGCCCTGGCGTCGGTGAAAGCGGGAAAATCGGATTTGGTTGCAGGCGTGACGCAGGGGGACATCTGGCGCACTGATTTACTGACCACCCGTACCTGGCTCTATAACTCCTGGGTGATGGTCGGGCAAGCGCATTCTGTTCCGGGCGCGGTGAGTCCTGGCGTGCTCAGCCTGGATGGGCAGTCGCCAGAAGAGTGGTTACGTAAGCAGAGCGGAGGCCAAACGGAAAAAGTCGACACCTGGCGACAGGGGCTCAACCGCATCGTTCACAGCCACGACAAGATGATGGCCATGCCGTTGATCGTCGCCAATACGCTTCTGGCGAATAAAGAGTATGCCGCGCTCCGTATTCTGGGAAGTATCGACATCGACCCGATGCGATTCTCATTCGGGGCGTCCCGTCAGTCCTGGCCTTTAATTACCATTCTCAATAAAGCGCTCATTAATATTCCGCCGGAGGACCTCCATGCCCTGACCCGTGGCGGAAATGCCGGTAACAGCTTCACGTCGACCGGGCCAAAACAGGTAGCGCTGAGCACGGTATTGACCATCGGACTGGCTATCATGGTTCTCCTCTGCCTCGCCGCCGCCTGGGGTTATCGCCGCCATCGGCGCGCTCAGCAGCGAATGCTGAAGATCATGTCGGCCCAGCGACAATCCAGAAATCGTGCCCATCGCGCCAGCCGTGCAAAGAGCGTGTTTCTGACCACCATGAGCCACGAGATACGCACGCCTATCGGCGCAATCATGGGGATGCTGGAACTCGTCATGAAGCGCCCTGGCGATACCCAGCAAAACCGCCAGTCGGTGCAGGTGGCGTGGGATGCGGCCCAGGCCCTGCTGCAGTTGATTGGCAACATACTTGATGTGTCGCGTATTGAATCTGGCCGCCTGGTGCTTCGCCCCGAGCGGGCCTCGCTGCGCAAGCTGATCGAGGAGCCCGCGATGTTGTTCGAAGGCATGGCGGCGCAAAAAGGGCTGGCCTTCGTGCTGGAACGTGATGCCGAACTGCAGGAGGACGTGCTGGTCGATCGCAGCCGTTTCAGGCAGATTTTGGTTAACATCGTCGGAAACGCGATCAAATTCACCGAACGCGGGCAGATAACGCTGAGCGTGCAGCTCGACGGACGTGACGAGGGCTATCTGCTGTTGCGTATCACGGTCGTCGATACCGGCGAAGGTATCGACGAGGCCACCCGGCAGCGGTTGTTCCAGCCCTTCGCTCAGGGAAACACCCGTAACGTCGCACAGGGGAGCGGGCTGGGCCTGTATATCTGCCGCACGTTAACAATGATGATGGGCGGGAGTTTAGCGATCCACAGCGAGCCTGGACATGGAACGACGGTCACGGTCTCCCTTAAGCTGCCGGTAATGGCAGAACGCCAGGATGCTCCTGATATACAGCCCGCGTCGCCACTTTCCCGCCCCTCTCTGCGCGTTTTGATTGTCGATGATAATCCCGTGGGCAGAATGGTATTAAGCCAGCAGCTGAGCTGGCTCGGCCACCGCGCGATCGGCGCCGACAGCTCAGCCTCTGCGCTGGAAACGCTAAAGCAGGTGCAACCTGATGCGGTGATCACCGATTGCAATATGCCCGGCATGAGCGGGTTCGAACTGGCGCAGTTCATCCGTGCGCACTACCCCGACATTGCGGTCTTTGGCGCGACCGCAGACGCACGGGAAGTTGTCCGTGAGATGGCAAGAGAAGCAGGCATGCGCGACTGTCTGTTCAAGCCGGTCACGCTCACTATGCTGGCGGAACTGCTGGCTCCCCTGAAGGGATCTGTCCCGGTCGCCGAAGAGCCACAAGACGCATTGGCGTGTAACCTGCCGCCCGAGCTGCTGGAAGGGGATAACCTGCCCCTGTTTCTTTCGCTCCAGATGTCGGTCATTGATGAATCCCTTGCCCACTTGCGCGCCTGGCTCGCCGCGCCAGAAACCTCACTGCGTGAAACGCTGCACAAACTGCGCGGCGGACTGGCGTTACTGGGCGTGCCCGCGTTGATAGCCCGCTGTGAAGCACAGGAAGCCACCCCGGACCGCGACGGGATCCACCAGCTGTTAGCTGAACTTGCGCAGCTACGCGCCGCGTTACAGCGTTGGCACGATTCAGGACGACAACCTTAATCCACGTCCTACATGCGTTGAGGACGCGTCTGCATCGTTTTGGCTATCCGCGTTGCAGTACTCTTTTGTTCACAGGAGATTGCCGGAGCATCTGCTCAGGCAATACATCAACAAAGGAGAAAGACCATGAAGAAATTAGTTTCCGTTCTGTCTGTCGTTGCCGCTGTGGGTATGTTCGCTACAGCATCAGCACACGCCGCTGAAAGCTGTGCAGCTAAAAGCGCAGCGCTGGAAAAAGAGATCAAAATTGCCCAGCAGTATGGCAATACCTACAAAGTGAATGGCCTGAAAAAAGCCCTGGCAGAAGTTAAAGCCCACTGTACTAACGCAAGCGTTCTGGCTGATGCTCAGAAAGACGTACGCAAGCTGGAGAAAAAACTGGCTGAAAAACGTGGCGACATCGCTGAAGTTCAGGCCGATCTGGCAGAAGCTAAAGCGAAGGGCAATGCCAAGAAGATCGCCAAGTACCAGAAAAAACTGGCAGAAAAGCAGGCGGATCTGCGTGAAATCCAGCAGGAGCTGAACCAGGCTCGCGCTGAGCTGGCAGCCCTCAATAAATAAGCCATCGCGAGCTTAATCGTGGGCAGCAAACGCTGCCCACGAGATTGACGCAAAATGCAGATCCACCATGCAATCCGAGTGTTGGTGCTGTTACTGACAGCAAACGCTGCGTCTGCCAATGAAAAGACATGGGTGATTCTTAATAACGACTATAAAGGCTCAATCTTTCTTGATTTTCAATCCGATAAACCCTGCCTGACGCGTCCTCTGCTTGAAGAGTGGGGCGTAAAATCCACCGTACTTGATAAGCTTCACTGGGATACCAGGGCGTGTCTGAGCGCCGACTCGGCGAACGCCTTCGATCTCCAGTTCTGGTATCGTCCGGATGCCAACCTGCTCACGCTTTTATTTCCCCAGGAGGCGTTTAATCCGCAACAAAACGGGGTCAGTACCAGCCGCTGGGATGATGGAATCAATGCCCTGTTTGTTAACTACCGGCTGGACGTCAATAACCAACGCGCGCAGTACCGTTGGGATACGCCGGGCACCGATGCAACGCTCGCGCTGGAAAACGGCCTTAACGTCGGGCCATGGCGCATGCGCTACCAGAATACATTCTGGCGAGAGGCAGACCGCCAGCACGGCTCTTACAGTAATTCAGCTTCTGTCTGGCGCAGCATCACGTCTATGCGATCCCGGCTTAATCTTGGCGACGGTTACACCTCATCGAACCTGTTCGACAGTATGTCCTATCGGGGGATTTCCCTTGCCAGCGATGAGGCGATGTTCCCGGATAGCTGGCGGCCCTATTCACCGCTGATTAACGGCTATGCGCGCAGCGAAGCGGAAGTTACCCTTCGTCAGAACGGCGAGCGCGTCTATCGCATCCACGTCCCACCGGGGCCGTTTGTTATCCGTGATTTTTACCCGCCAGATGCGCAGGGCAACCTTGAGCTGACGATTCAGGAGAGCGACGGGAGCGAGCGTACCCGGTTCATTCCGTACTCGATCATGCCCAATCTGGTGCAGTATAAAATGTTCAGCTACGAGCTGGTCGCCGGGCGTTATAAGCCCTTTCACGGCGTGGAACTGGAGAAAGATCGTTTCTGGCAGAGCACGCTCTCCTGGGGCGTCGCCCCGCGCGCCACCGTATTTGGCGGCGTACAGCAGGGCGAGAATTACGTCAGCCATGTTGTGGGATTGGGCGGCAATATGGGCAAATGGGGAGCGTTGTCTGCCGATGTGCGTAACGCCCATTACAGCCAGCAGGGTAAAGCGCTCAGCGGCAGCGTCGGGCGAATGCGTTATGCAAAAACATTTTTCCAAACCGAAACCAGCCTTAACGCCCAACTTCAGTGGTACCCGCGCGGTAGCCAGTATCGTTCGCTTGAGGAGCGGTTAAACCGCGCCTCAGTGCTGGCCTGGGGTCTGGATGATGACACCACCCAGCGTAGCTTTGAAAGCCAGGTTGAGCTGACGCAAAACTTCGACGAAAACTCGAGTCTCAGCCTCTCCTGGCGCTGGCTGAAATCACGCACTCGCGCAGCGGGTAGCAACAGCCTCACCCTGAGCCTGGACGCCAGCTGGCAGGACGTCGATTTGTCGCTGTATGGCAGCTATGACCGCTACGGCGACTCTGCCCCGGAATCGACGCTGGGGATTAACATCAGCATCCCCTTCAGCACTGGAAACCATTTTACCAATGTGGCACTGGTTTCCGACCTCGCCAGCCGAAATAAGAATACCCATGGACTCAACATTAATGGCTCGGCACTGGACGATTATAGCCTGCGCTATGACGTGACGGCGGAGCATAGCGAACACGGGAACGATGCTCTGAAAAGCAGTATCGGCTATCAGTACAACAGCGGCGAACTGAACGTCAGTATGACCCGCAGCGGCACGCAACGTGATTATCATGGCGACGTCAGCGGCAGCGTGCTGGTATATCAGGAGGGTGTTGTCATGGGCCAGACGCTGGGAAGTACTGCGGCATTGGTTCAGGTGCCAGGTTCGGCGAAGATTGGGTTTTATAACCAGTTCGGTTCAACCACCAACGCAAATGGCGATCTGCTGGTGAGTTACCTCACGCCCTGGCGCGTAAACCGCATCACGGTGGACAGCTTCAGCCTGCCAGAAGGAACCGATATGGATGTGAATGAGCTGGAGACCGTGCCCACCGATGGCGCGATTGTGAATCTGCGCTTTTTGAAACCGGAAAAAACAGAGGTTCGCTGACGGGATAACGGCGCAACGCCCAGGTAGCCGGAGATCCCTCAGCCTCGTGGAGGCTGAGGGCCAGTGCATCAGGCTTCAATGTCCGCCATATCGCCTTTCTCCTGCAGCCAGTTACGTCGATCTTCTGAACGTTTCTTGGCCAGCAGCATATCCATCATGGCGTTGGTTTGCTGTTCGTCTTCGTCGCTGATCGTCAGCTGCACCAGACGGCGGGTGTTTGGATCCAGGGTGGTTTCACGCAGCTGCATCGGGTTCATCTCGCCCAGCCCTTTAAAGCGCTGTACGTTCGGTTTGCCCTTCTTGCGTCTGAGCTGATCCAGCACGCCTTCTTTCTCTTCTTCCGTCAGCGCGTAGTAAACCTCTTTGCCGAGGTCGATACGGTACAGCGGCGGCAGCGCAACATGGACGTGGCCGTTTTTCACCAGCGTACGGAAGTGCTTCACGAACAGCGCGCACAGCAGCGTGGCGATGTGCAGCCCGTCGGAGTCCGCATCCGCAAGGATACAGATCTTGCCGTAGCGCAGCTGGCTCAGATCCTCGCTATCCGGATCGATGCCGATCGCGACAGAGATATCGTGGACTTCCTGCGAGGCCAGCACTTCGTCAGAGGAGACCTCCCAGGTATTCAGGATCTTACCCTTAAGCGGCATGATCGCCTGATATTCGCGATCGCGCGCCTGCTTGGCGGATCCGCCCGCCGAGTCCCCTTCGACCAGGAACAGCTCGGTGCGATTAAGATCCTGCGCGGTACAGTCCGCCAGCTTGCCCGGCAGCGCGGGGCCGCTGGTCAGCTTTTTACGCACAACTTTCTTCGCCGCACGCAAACGACGCTGCGCGCTGGAGATCGCCAGTTCGGCCAGCATTTCTGCCGCCTGCACGTTCTGGTTCAGCCACAGCGTAAAGGCATCTTTGACCACGCCGGAAACGAAGGCCGCGCACTGACGCGACGAGAGGCGCTCTTTGGTCTGGCCGGCAAACTGCGGATCCTGCATCTTCACGGAGAGTACGTAGGCGCAGCGATCCCAGATATCTTCCGCCGAGAGCTTCACGCCGCGCGGCAGAATGTTGCGGTATTCACAGAACTCGCGCATCGCATCGAGCAGACCCTGACGCAGGCCGTTGACGTGCGTCCCGCCAAGCATTGTCGGGATCAGGTTGACGTAGCTTTCAGTCAGCAGCTCGCCGCCTTCCGGCAGCCACAGCAGCGCCCAGTCGACCGCTTCGGTATCGCCTGAGAAATTACCCACAAAAGGTTTCTCCGGCAGCGTCGGCAGGCCGTTTACCGCTTCGCACAGATAGTCGTTCAGTCCGTCGGCGTAACACCAGGTTTGTTCGGTATTATTGACGTTATCTTTAAAGGTGATTTCCACGCCCGGGCACAGCACCGCTTTGGCTTTCAGCAGGTGCGTCAGGCGAGACACCGAGAAACGTGGGCTGTCGAAGAAGCTCCCGTCAGGCCAGAAGTGGACGCTGGTGCCGGTGTTGCGTTTACCGCAGGTGCCGACAACCTGTAAGTCCTGCACTTTTTCGCCGTTTTCAAAGGCGATGTTGTACACCTGGCCGTCGCGGCGAACGTTCACTTCAACGCGTTTAGACAGGGCGTTAACCACGGAGATCCCCACGCCGTGCAGGCCGCCGGAGAACTGGTAGTTTTTGTTGGAGAATTTACCGCCCGCATGCAGACGGCAGAGGATCAGCTCAACGGCCGGGACCCCCTCTTCCGGATGAATATCCACCGGCATGCCGCGCCCGTCATCGATGACTTCCAGCGACTGATCGGCGTGCAGGATAACATCGACGCGTTTGGCATGGCCTGCCAGCGCTTCGTCCACACTGTTATCAATAACTTCCTGGCCCAGGTGGTTTGGGCGCGTCGTATCGGTGT
Organism: Enterobacter sp. UPMP2052; assembly: GCF_053709675.1. Classification (NCBI taxonomy): domain Bacteria; kingdom Pseudomonadati; phylum Pseudomonadota; class Gammaproteobacteria; order Enterobacterales; family Enterobacteriaceae; genus Enterobacter; species Enterobacter sp. UPMP2052. The sequence goes on along the minus strand of NZ_JBSKJR010000007.1, from coordinate 59,734 downwards.
ACATCCCCGGGCGGCGGCGAACCGGCTCAAGCCCGGTGAGTACCTCAATGGCATCAGCGTTATAGGTTTGCGTCATGATTTAAACTAGCAATTCGCATTGATTGTCAGAGGCTTTGCAGTCCAAGAAAATCGACAATCTGGGTGAAATGATCCTCAAAGCCCGTGAAAGCATGATTTCCGCCCTCTTCTACAGTTTGGCGGCAGGATGCGTAATACGCCACTGCCTGGCGGTAATCCAGCACTTCATCACCCGTCTGCTGCAGCAGCCAGATGAGATCGGGCGCTTCCAGCGGGTCTACCTGCATGACTTTGAGGTCGTAAATATGGCGTGACTCTAGCACATATTGTTGTCCGGTGTAGGGGTTCTCGTTTTGCCCGAGAAAGTCCCTCAGCAGCTCAAACGGGCGTACCGCCGGGTTAACCACCACAGCGGGCACCATAAACGCTTGCGACAGCCAGGTGGCGTAATATCCGCCGAGCGACGATCCCACAATGCCAAGCGACTCTCCGCCATGTTCCAGCACAATGGATTCCAGCATCTCCGCCGCGTCTGCCGGATAGGGCGGCAGCTGGGGGACGATCATCTCAACGTGTGGATGATGCTCGCTCAGCCACTGGCGAAACAGCGTCGCTTTTGCAGAGCGCGGGGAGCTGTTGAATCCGTGTAAATATAGAAGCGTCGACATCAATAGCCTTCTGAAGCGGTATCGGGACGAAATTCTGCGCCTGACAACCGGCAGACTTCCGTGGTCAGGGTGCCGTCGGCATGCAGTTCCAGCCACCGCCAGCCCGGCGCGATGGTATCCAGCGTGAAGCTGTCGCAGTGCGGCTTGAACTGTACGCAGGTCGAAGGGGTAGCCAGCAGGCGGCGACCGTTCCAGTCGAGATCCTGCTCCTGATGAATGTGCCCGCACAGCAGGTTTTTCACGTGCGGGAATTTCACCAGCACTCTGTCCAGCGCGGCCGAGTTGCGCAGGCTGTGTTGATCAAGCCAGCTACAGCCCGCAGGCAGAGGGTGATGATGAAGCAAAAGCAGCGTATGCCGCGCAGGCTCAGCGGCCAGTTTGTTCTCCAGCCAGTCGAGCTGAAAGTCGCTCAGTTCACCGTGAGGAACGCCAAACACCTGACTGTCGAGCAGCAGAACTTGCCACTGTTCGCCGAGGAAAACACACTTCGCCGGGGAGATCCCCGCCTCCTGAAGCGAGCTGTACATGGCAGGCTGAAAGTCGTGATTGCCCGGCAACCAGACGCAAGGTGCGCTGAAGCTCGCGATGCCTTCAGAAAAATGCTGATAGGCCGCGGAGGATTGATCCTGCGCCAAATCGCCCGTTGCGACAATCAAATCGCAGCGGCGGTTTTCGGCATGAATCGCGCTTAATACAGCCTGATAACTCTCCCAGGTATTCACGCCCAGCAAAGTCTCATGCTTTTCGGCAAAAAGGTGAGTATCGGTGATTTGTAATATCCTGACTGGCGCCCCACCAGCAACAGTCAGGTTCAACAGGCTTTCCAAATGGTGTCCTTAGGTAGGTTTATGACGCTAACAAACCGGAATCGCCATTGCTCCATGTGCTAAACAATATCTTAGCCAGTCGGCTAAAAACTGGTTAATTTGATGCTTTTCGTCGCGTTGATGCAACTTTTTATTGGGATAATCATACCGCGCTTTGAAGCGAAAGATCTGCTGGCTTGAACACACTTCAGCGACCATCGCGTCATGATAGAGGCGTACCGACATCGACGGCAGGCTCCAGTAGCTAATGGTGGGCGCGGTTTGTTCTATCTCGACCAGGGTCGTGTAACGCGTTGATTCTGTAATAGTTAACCGGTACTGCGCGTTGCTCACCTGATAGCTAACCGTTTCGCCGGGTGCGTCGTTTCGCGGCAGCAGGCGGCGCAGCTGGGCGAAATTGGTTTCGCACAGGCGCATCATTTCTGGGAAGTCAGGTGTATAACGCTTCATTTTAACCACTCGTTTCTTAATTTCTGATGATGCAGCTGCAGCCATTGCAGGGCGATGACAGACGCCGCGTTGTCGATTTTCCCCTCTTCTACCCACTGGTAAGCCTGTTCCCGGCTCACCACATGAACACGAATGTCTTCGTTTTCATCAGCCAGACCGTGAATACCTTTCGCGGTCGTGGCGTCCACTTCGCCTACCATAATAGATAAACGTTCGCTCGTGCCGCCTGGGCTTGCCAGATAGCTCAGCACGGGTTGCGTTCTGCCGACGACCAGCCCCGCCTCTTCCTGCGCTTCGCGGCGGGCAACGTCCTCGACGGACTCGCCTTCTTCGATCATCCCGGCCACCATCTCCAGCAGCCACGGACTTTCACTGACATCATACGCCGCAATACGGATCTGCTCGATCAGCACCACTTCATCACGCACTGGGTCAAAGGGTAGCAAGACAGCCGCATGGCCGCGCTCAAAAATTTCACGTTTAATTTCACCGCTCATCTCGCCGTTAAATAAGCGATGCCTGAAACGGTAAAGATCCATTGAAAAAAAACCGCTATAAAGCGTTTCTCGTGCAATAATTTCTACATCGTTTTTGGTGAAAGTCACTGGCAACTTTTCTGGTTTTTGCATGAGTCATGTCCTGGTAGCAATAGTGATGAAATTGTGAATTTCAAGTCTGTTTGGCTGCCGTTTGTAAGGCTATATGGTAGATTGGTGCAAATTACCGCCAGATGGCACGTAACGCCAACCTTTTGGTGCGGATGATTCTGTTAGAATCGGCAATAATTTTTTAATTTGATCAGCGCTAATACTGCTTCACAACAAGGAATGCAAATGAAGAAATTGCTCCCCATCCTTATCGGCCTGAGCCTGACGGGCTTCAGTTCAATGAGCCAGGCAGAGAACCTGTTACAGGTCTACCAGCAGGCACGTCTGGGCAACCCTGATTTACGTAAATCAGCGGCCGATCGTGATGCTGCGTTTGAAAAGATTAACGAAGCACGTAGTCCGCTGCTGCCGCAGCTGGGCCTGGGTGCTGATTATACCTACGGTAACGGATACCGCGATAATAATGGCGTCAACTCCAACGCCACCAGCGCGTCGCTGCAGTTAACGCAGACCCTGTTTGATATGTCCAAATGGCGCGCCCTGACCCTTCAGGAAAAAAGCGCGGGCATCCAGGATGTGACCTATCAGACCGATCAGCAGACGCTGATCCTGAACACCGCTACCGCGTACTTCAACGTGCTGAGCGCCATTGACTCGCTCTCCTACACCGAAGCGCAGAAACAGGCCATTTACCGTCAGTTGGATCAAACCACCCAGCGTTTCAACGTGGGTCTGGTGGCGATCACCGACGTGCAAAACGCCCGCTCACAGTACGACAGCGTGCTGGCGAACGAAGTGACCGCGCGTAACAACCTCGACAACGCGCTGGAATCGCTGCGTCAGGTCACCGGTAACTACTACCCTGAGCTGGCCTCCCTGAACGTGGACAGCTTCAAAACCGATAAGCCGCAGGCCGTCAACGCGCTGCTGAAAGAAGCAGAAAACCGCAACCTGGCGTTATTGCAGGCGCGTCTGAGCCAGGATCTGGCCCGCGAGCAGATCCGTCAGGCACAGGATGGTCACCTGCCAACGCTGAGCCTGAGCGCATCAACCAGCGTATCCGATACCACCTACAGCGGCTCCAAAACCAATACTCAGGCTTATGACGACAAAAATATCGGTCAGAATCAGGTTGGCCTGAGCTTCTCCCTGCCGCTGTACCAGGGCGGAATGGTGAACTCTCAGGTGAAACAGGCGCAGTACAACTTTGTTGGCGCAAGCGAGCAGCTCGAAAGCGCGCACCGCAACGTGGTGCAGACCGTTCGTTCGTCATTCAACAACGTGAACGCCTCTATCAGCAGCATCAACGCCTATAAACAAGCCGTGGTGTCTGCGCAAAGTTCACTGGATGCGATGGAAGCCGGTTACTCCGTCGGTACACGTACTATCGTCGACGTGCTGGACGCAACCACCACGCTGTACAACGCCAAACAGCAGCTCTCCAGCGCCCGTTATCAGTACCTGATTAACCAGCTGAACATCAAGCAGGCACTGGGTACGCTGAACGAACAGGATCTGCTGGCGCTGAACAATGCGCTGGGCAAACCGGTCTCGACGTCGCCTGAAAGCGTCGCGCCGGAGAACCCACAGCAGGACGCCGCCGTTGATAATTTTAACGGTAACGGCAATGCGCCTGTCGCGCAGCCTGCTACCGCGCGTACGACCGCGCCTGCCGGCAACGGTAACAACCCGTTCCGTCAATAAGCCCTGCCTTCCCTCTCCTGGCTAACGGGAGAGGGAGAACACATATCACACCTGAACGTAAGTCAACGTAAAGACCCCCTGATTTCGCCCCTCTTCGCTTCATTTTCAACCACTCATCCTCTATCCTGAGCGTTATCACCACTGGGTCCTGGAAGACAAAGATGAAACGGACAAAAACGATTAATCACGCTTCGTTCCGCAAAAGCTGGAACGCGCGTCACCTCACACCGGTCGCGCTGGCGATCACCGCCGTCTTTATGCTGGCGGGCTGTGAACAAAATGACGAAACCGTCTCGATGTATCAAAACGCCGACGACTGTGCGTCTGCGACCGGTAACGCAGCTGAATGTAAAACGGCCTACAACAACGCCCTGAAAGAAGCGGAACGTACCGCGCCGAAATATGCCTCACGCGAAGACTGCGTGGCGGAGTTTGGTGAAGGCCAGTGCCAGCAGGCACCTGCGCAGGCAGGCATGGCACCGGAAAACCAGGCGCAGGCGCAGTCCAGCGGCAGCTTCTGGATGCCGCTGATGGCGGGTTATATGATGGGCCGTCTGATGAGCGGCGGTGCAGGCTACCAGCAGCAGCCGCTGTTTAGCTCCAAAAATCCAAACAGCCCGGCGTACGGCAAATATACCGATGCCAGCGGCAAAAACTACGGCGCTGCCACGCCGGGTCGTAGCATGACCGTACCGAAAACGGCAATGGCACCGAAACCGGCGACCACCAGCACCGTTACCCGTGGCGGCTTCGGTGAATCCGTCGCGAAACAAAACACCATGCAGCGCAGCGCAACGGGTTCTTCAACTCGCTCAATGGGCGGCTGATCATGGAAAGAGTCAGTATTATCGAGCGCCCGGACTGGCGCGAAAAAGCCACCGAGTACGGTTTTAACTTCCACACCATGTACGGCGAGCCGTACTGGTGTGAAGATGCTTATTACAAACTCACGCTCGCCCAGGTTGAGAAGCTGGAAGACGTGACCGCAGAGCTGCATCAGATGTGCCTGAAGGTAGTGGAGAAGGTTATAGACAGCGACGAGCTGATGACCAAATTCCGCATTCCAAAGCACACCTGGAGCTTCGTTCGCCAGTCATGGAAAACCAGCCAACCGTCGCTTTACTCGCGCCTCGATCTGGCGTGGGACGGCGTGGGTGAACCCAAGCTATTAGAGAATAACGCCGATACGCCAACCTCCCTGTATGAAGCAGCGTTCTTCCAGTGGATCTGGCTGGAAGATCAGGCTAACGCCGGCAACCTGCCGGAAGGGAGCGATCAGTTCAACAGCCTGCAGGAAAAGCTGATCGCGCGTTTCGCCGAGCTGCGTGAACAGCACGGTTTTAACCTGCTGCACCTCGCCTGCTGTCGCGACACGGAAGAAGATCGGGGAACGGTTCAGTATCTGCAGGACTGCGCCGCAGAAGCCGAAGTCGCAACCGAATTCCTTTATATGGAAGACATCGGCCTGGGTGAGAAAGGTCAGTTTACCGATCTGCAGGATCAGGTGATCAGCAACCTGTTCAAGCTCTATCCGTGGGAATACATGCTGCGTGAAATGTTCTCCACCAAGCTGGAAGATGCCGGTGTGCGCTGGCTGGAGCCGGCCTGGAAGAGCATTATCTCCAACAAAGCGTTGCTGCCGATGCTGTGGGAGATGTTCCCGGACCACCCTAACCTGCTGGAAGCGTACTTTGCCGAAGACGACCATCCGCCCATGGAGAAATACGTCGTTAAGCCGATTTTCTCCCGCGAAGGGGCGAACGTGTCGATTATCGAAAACGGTAAAACGCTGGAAGCGGTTGAAGGGCCGTACGGCGAAGAGGGAATGATCGTCCAGGCGTTTCATCAGCTGCCGAAGTTTGGCGACAGCTATACGCTGATTGGCAGCTGGCTGATTAACGATCAACCCGCCGGGATTGGCATTCGTGAAGACAGAGCGCTGATTACCCAGGATCTGTCACGGTTCTATCCGCATATCTTTGTGGAGTAAGATCTGCCGGGTGGCGGCTTCGCCTGACCCGGCCTACGGTTTTGTAGGCCCGGTAGCGTAGCGCCACCGGCCATTTTTCACCCTACCTGCACCGACAGCATACTGATACTGCCCATCTCAATGCCCTCGACCGGGACGGTCACCGGCTCCTCTGCGTCCCATGCGCCTAAGACATACAGCAGCGGCAGGAAGTGCTCTGGCGTCGGGTTAGAGAGCGATCCGCCTTCGTGATCCAGATAGTTGACCAGCGGGTGCTGATCAACCGGGCCTTGCCAGGTCAGGTTCGCTTTCACATAGTCATTAAAGGATGTTGCCCACGGATACGGCGTGTTCTCACCGTGCCAGCGCGCCGTGCGCAGGTTATGCACCACGTTACCACTGGCGATCAGCATGATGCCTTCATCACGCAGCGCCGCAAGCTTACGGCCCATCTCAAGATGCCACGCCGCCGGTTTGGTGCTGTCGATGCTCAGCTGCACCATCGGGATGTCGGCATCCGGGTACATCTTAATCAGCACGCCCCATGAGCCGTGGTCAAAGCCCCAGGCCTCTTTGTCCAGGGCAACAGGAACGGGCGCGAGTATATTCGCCAGCCGCTGTGCCAGCTCAGGCGAGCCGGGTGCCGGATAGTGCGTGTCGTACAGCGTCTGCGGGAAACCGCCGAAATCGTGGATCGTTTTGGGGGTTTCCATCGCGGTCACACCGGTGCCCCGGGTGAACCAGTGCGCGGATACCACCACAATGGCTTTCGGGCGCGGCAACGTCTCACCCAGCTGACGCCAGGCGCGTGTATAGACGTTGTCTTCCAGAACGTTCATTGGGCTGCCATGGCCTAAAAACAGTGCTGGCATACGAGGCGAACTCATGGTGTTATCCTTAAAGAATGTGTCATGTTGATGGCTCTACATTACGCGTAATGCAGGTAAGATGAACCCAGATAACCATGATGATCATCATCAGGAAATTTGAATATAAGGAGAGAGAGGGATGTCAGTGCCTTTGATTCTGACCCTACTTGCGGGCGCGGCCACATTCATTGGCGCGTTTCTCGGCGTACTCGGCCAGAAGCCGTCCAACCGCGTGCTGGCCTTTTCGCTCGGCTTCGCCGCCGGGATCATGCTGCTCATCTCCCTGATGGAAATGTTACCCGCAGCGCTGGCCACTCAGGGCATGTCACCGGTGCTGGGTTACGGGATGTTCGTCTTTGGCCTGCTGGGGTACTTTGCGCTCGACCGCCTGTTACCCCATGCGCACCCCCAGGATTTAATGGAGAAACAGGCCGGGCCGCAGCCGCGCACGATCAAACGCACCGCGATTCTGCTGACGCTGGGTATCAGCCTGCATAACTTCCCGGAAGGCGTTGCCACCTATGTGACGGCCAGCAATAACCTGGAGCTGGGGTTCGGCATCGCGCTGGCGGTGGCTTTACACAATATTCCTGAAGGACTTGCCGTCGCCGGGCCGGTTTATGCGGCGACGGGGTCAAAACGCAAGGCCGTATTCTGGGCGGGTATCTCCGGCCTGGCCGAAATTCTCGGCGGCGTGCTGGCGTGGCTGATTCTGGGAAGCCTTATTTCACCCGTGGTGATGGCCGCGATTATGGCGGCAGTGGCCGGGATCATGGTGGCGCTCTCTGTCGATGAACTTATGCCGCTGGCAAAAGAGATCGATCCTAATAACAATCCCAGTTACGGCGTGCTGTGCGGGATGTCGGTAATGGGGTTAAGTCTGGTGCTGCTCCAGGCGGCGGGGATTGGCTAATCTGTCGGGGCCTCCTTTTGGGGGCCCTTGCGCTTTATGAATACGTGCGGCGCTTTAAATATGTATTAGAAATTAATCAAACGAAAAAATATAATCCCTTTGTTTTATTTTATTTAAAGTCAATATTTAAACTGGATATTATTATTCTCAATAAATTAATTGCAATTCGCGCAAAGAAAATGACAAACCCTTCAAAATCAAGCAGCACAAATCACTCCAGATAATACATTAAAGCTCTCTACATTAATATTTAAGTTTGATTAATCGCATTCCCCCTTCCCGCACAGTTATACTTTTACCGAAGTTTACTGAAATAACATTCAGACGATGAATTAATTTGAAAAAGGATATTTTCATGCACTTAGCTAAAAAAGCGCTGTTAGCGGTTTCCATGGCAACCATCATCTCTGGCTCAGCTTTTGCGGACGAGCAGGGTTCCGGAAAAATCAAATTTAAAGGTGTGGTGATTAATGCGCCTTGCAGCATTGCACCAGACAGCGTTGATAAAGAAGTTGATCTGGGTGAAGTGACCACCGCAATGATCAATGCCAACAGAAAATCGGCACCGGTTGCAGTCGATATCAACCTGCAGAACTGCCAGCTGGATAACCCAGGCGATGAGTCGGCCACACCAATCACGAAAGTGGACGTCAAATTCACCAGTACCGCAACCAACGCGGCAGACACCAGCCTGATGGCGAACACCTATGCCGATGGCGCACAGAACGTCGGCGTACGTCTGCTGGATGATGCTGAAGCCAAAATCACACTGGGTTCACCGAAGGAAGTGGTGCTGCAGACAGGTTCAGACACTCAGGTGCTGCACTTTAAAGCGCAGATGGAAGTCCCTACCGGTGCAACTGCAACAGCCGGCCAGGTTGAAGCGACTGCCAACTACGTCCTGCAGTACAAATAATACGCCAGCATCACCGTTTAACCGGCTGATGAATTTTATCAGTCGGTATTTTTATTCTCTCGAGTAACAGTATGATGAAAAATAAATCACAATGGATAATCATCATTACTGCCCTGTTAATGACGAAAGTCGCCTCTGGCACCGAATTTAATATCAACGCCATCGATAAAGATCTCCGAAGCGGCATTGACCTGTCCCGTTTTAAAGATGAAACATCCGTCACGCCCGGCCGCTATTTCGTTAGCGTTTCTATTAATGATATTCCACTGACAAATGGCTGGCAGCTAACCTGGAAAGAGGTCAATGATACTGTTCAGGTGTGTATTCCTTCAGAACTTGCTGATACCTTTGGTTTGCAGGATAAATTACGCCAGAAACTCCCGGTCAACGAGGGTTGCGTGGATTTTAGCACGCTCCCGGATATTACCTTTACCTTCGAACAGGCAACCCAGACCTTAAAGGTCACGGTTCCGCAAGCGTGGCTTCAGTATCGTTCCACCGACTGGATGCCCCCGTCGACCTGGGATAACGGCGTCGCAGGCGTCCTGCTGGATTACAATCTGTTTGCCAGCCACTATCAGCCCAACAGCGGCACCAGCACGGATAACGCCAACGCCTATGGCACGGCAGGCGCGAACCTGGGCGCGTGGCGATTGCGCAGTGACTTCCAGTATAACCAGACGCATACCGACGGAGGTTCAGAGCACGACGGGCGCTTCTCACGCGTGTATATGTTCCGACCGCTGCCCGCCTTAGGGGCGAAGCTCACGCTCGGTGAGACCGATTTCCAGTCCGCCATTTTTGATGCCTTCACCTACACCGGTGCGTCGCTTATCAGTGATGAACGCATGCTGCCATGGTCGCTTCGCGGCTACGCGCCGCAAATTTCCGGTATCGCGCAGACCAACGCCACGGTGACGGTCTCGCTGTCGGATCGTGTTATCTATCAGGCCAAAGTTCCCCCCGGTCCCTTTGTCATTCAGGATTTGAATCAGTCGGTTCAGGGCACGCTGGACGTTAAAATTACTGAAGAAGACGGGCGCGTCAGCACCTTTCAGGTTTCCGCGGCGTCGGTCCCTTTCCTGACGCGTAAAGGCCAGATCCGCTACAAGCTTGCAGCGGGTAAAGCCCGTGAAGATGCCTCACACAGCGTCGAGGACAGTGCGTTTATGAGCGGGGAGTTCTCCTGGGGGGTGCTGTCGCAAACGTCGCTGTACGGCGGAACCCTCGCGGACGGCGATCGCTACCGTTCCGTTGCGGCAGGCATCGGGCAAAACCTGGATATCCTGGGCGCCATTTCCTTCGACGTCACCCAGGCAACCAGCCAGCTGCCCGATCAACGCAGCCAGACGGGGTACAGCTATCGCTTTAACTACAGCAAGCGGTTCGATACCACGGGAAGCCAGCTCACGCTCGCCAGCTATCGCTATTCCGATCCGCAGTTTCTGAGCTACGCGCGCTTCCTTGAGCGTGACGACGATGACAACCAGACTGAAAAGCAGACCCTGAGCGTGACGGCAAGCCAGTACATTCCGGCGTTGTCGCTCAACGTGTATCTGAGCATGTTACGCCAGACCTGGTGGGATGACTCGCCGTCCACCACTGGCAGCATCACGGCAGGTTATAACTTTGACCTCGGTCGCTGGAAAAATATGGGGATAACCGTCTCGTTAAGCAAAACGCATTACGAGGATCAAAAAGACGATAACCAGTTTTATCTCTCCCTCAGCGTTCCGCTGGATACCGACCATCGTCTGACCTACGACCTGCGCAACAGTGACAATCTGAGCCAGAACGTCTCCTGGTATGACACCTCGGATCGGGATAACACCTGGGGCGTGTCCGCCGGTACGGAAAGCGAAAAAACGGATGCGGGCGCGCAGTTTAGCGGTAACTACCAGCACTACTCTTCGCTTGGCGATCTCAACGTGTCCGGAAGCTACAAGGCGAATGAGTATAACTCTCTCAGCGCCAGCTGGAACGGCTCTATAACCGGCACGGCGAAAGGCGTCGCTCTGCATCGTCGCAGCTACGGCAATGAACCCCGGGTGATGGTGAGCACAGACGGTATTGGCAACATTCCGCTGAATATGTCCCGGGATGAAACCAACGCGTTCGGCATAGGCGTATTACCGTCCTTCTCCAGCTACTCGCCGTCTAACGTGCAGGTCAACATGAATAACCTGCCGGATGGGATCGATGTGGACAATCGGGTCACCACCTCGACATGGACAGAAGGGGCCATAGGCTATCGCCAGATCGCTACACGTGCGGGTAGCGATGTCGTCGGGGTCCTGCGCACCGCGTCCGGCGTTCCCCCTCTCGGCGCGCAGGTTCTCCTGCAGGAGAGTGGCCAGGAAGTGGGCATTGTGGCCGATGAAGGACACATCTGGCTCGGGGCCGTTAAACCTGAACAACAGTTCCTGGTGACCTGGGGGGACAACAATCAGTGTCGCTTCTCGTTGCCGTCACACCTTGAAAACAGTAAGCAGCTGATGCTGCCATGCCGGTAAGAAACCCATGATGAAACATTCACCCTTAAAACTTCTGTGCCTGATGCTCATCGGCACAAGCTTAACGACCCACGCCGCGATCAACCTGGATCGCACCCGGATTGTGTTTCCACAGAGCGACAAAGCCAGCAGCCTGAAGATCGTTAATCAGAGCAAATCTCTGCCGTATCTCGCGCTCTCCTGGATTGAAGACGAGAACGGGCGCAAGGAAGACAGCCATTTTATGGCCCTCCCGCCCATACAGCGTATTGAACCAGGCGCATCGTCACAGGTGCGGATCGTCAGGCAGGCGGGCGTCAGCCAGCTTCCTGGCGATCGCGAGTCGCTGTTTTACTTCAACCTGCGCGAAGTCCCGCCGAAAAGCAGCAACGCCAGCGAGGAGCGCAGCGTGATGCAGGTTGCCATGCAAAGCCGCATCAAGCTGTTCTGGCGTCCTAAAGCCATCAGCAAAAAAGCGGGCGAGAAGAGTGAAATGCGCTTAGAAGTCACGGCGACCGCTAAGGGGCTTACCTTCCATAACCCGACGCCTTACTACATTACGCTGGCCTGGCTCAGTAAAGATGCAAAAACCATGCTGCCGGGTTTTGACAGCCTGATGATTGCGCCGTTTGCCACCGCTTCCGCCTCCACCGGTAGCTACCACGGCAGCTACTACAGCATCGGTTACATTGATGATTACGGCGCGCTGCGCAAGGTAGACGCCAGCTGCGCGGGTGCGGCGGCGTGTAAGCTCAGCGAGCGCAAGGTAGAGAGCGATGAAAAGACTCGCTAAACTTCTGTTTTTAAGCCTGCTGCTGTTCGTCCCGCTTAAGGAGGCCCTGGCGCTGAACTGCTATCTGGGCACGGCCAACGGCCCGGTTGAGCAGACGAAAACCATCGCGCCGTTCTCCATACCGAGCAACGCACAGCCGGGGCAAAAAATCTGGGAATCTGACGATATTAAAATTCCGGTGTACTGCGATCGCAACACCGCGTCGAACCATGCAAACGAAGACGTTTACGCGTGGGTGAACCCCTACTTATCCAGCGAGGATCCTTATTACCAGCTGGGGGTGACCTACGAGGGCGCGGACTATGACGCAGCCGGGCAGCCAACCGGGATCGACACCCATCAGTGTCTGGATAACAACAGCCTGAACACCTATACCCCCGCGCAGCTGCATGACATGGGCTGGGAGCATTACATCTGTTCCGGCAATGTTAACGACATCCATACCAGCCGCTATTTTATCGCGCGTTTTCGCCTGTACGTGAAAATCAAAACCATGCCGCCCCACGGCTACATCAGCTCGCTCGGGGATTACATACTGGTGCAGTTCGACGGTAAGGGGGGCGTGAACACGCTGTCTGATGCGAAGAACCTGAAATATCACGTGAACGGTCTGAATAACATCAACGTTCTGGACTGCGGGGCAACGTTTAGCATCTTCCCGGAAAACCAGGAGATCGACTTTGGCTCCTTCAGCGCCCGCGACATCGTCAATCAGGGTACCCGTAACCGGACGTTTACCGTTAAAACCACCAAAGTGCAGGACGCCCAGTGCTCGGACGGCTTCAAGATGGACTCGTCGTTTTACACCGACGGTTCCCTCAGCAATAACGATACCGCGCTGCTGATCGGAAACGGGCTTAAGCTGCGGATCCTGGATGGCACCCGGCCGTTTACCTTTAACCAGTATAATGAGTACGCCGATTTTACGGGCAGCACGTTGCAGGTTGAGCAGACCTATACCGCTGAGCTTTCGCCCGTTGCGGGGAAAGCCATTGATTCTGGCCCCTTTGAAACCGTCGTGCTGTTTAAAATTAACTACCACTAAAAACAAAAAAAGCCGGGGGTCGCCCGGCTTTTATCGTTACGTTTGCGCCTTTCAGCTGGCTTTGCGCTCGTGCGCCTGGCGATATTCAACCAGATCTTCGATGGTCACCACCGGCATGTTATGCAGACGGGCAAAGGTGATGCACTCTGGCGCGCGCGCCATGGTGCCATCATCGTTGGTCAGTTCGCACAGCACGCCTGCAGGTTTGAAGCCTGCCAGGGTCACCAGGTCGATGGTGGCTTCGGTATGGCCGCCGCGGGTCAATACGCCACCCGCCTGCGCGCGCAGAGGGAAGACGTGGCCTGGGCGATGCAGATCGGATGGCTTCGCACCGTCGGCAATCGCAGCACGCACGGTGGTCAGACGGTCAGCCGCTGAGACACCGGTAGTCACGCCGTGCGCCGCTTCGATGGTCACGGTAAAACCGGTTCCAAAGGCGCTGGTGTTGTTTTCAACCATCATTGGCAGGTCGAGCTGCTTGCGGCGGTCTTCGTTGATGCACAGGCAGACAATGCCGCTACCGTGACGAATGGTGAGTGCCATCTGCTCTACGGTCATATTTTCAGCGGCAAAAATCATGTCGCCTTCGTTTTCACGGTTTTCATCGTCAAGCACCATCACACCGCGGCCTTCGCGCAGTGCATCCAGTGCATGTTCAACACGTTGAGTTGAAGTGCCAAAAGAGGAAAGTAGCGTCTGATTCATGGTAAAAAAAACCTCATTAACTATATGGTTACCAGAATCAGGGCAGTCTTAGGAGCGCCGTATACGCGGCAAAAAGATAACGTGAGCGGGCCTTTGCCCGACTGGATCGTTACTCTCTCCCATCCGGACTCTAACCGTCGGCCCCGGAATTACACCGGATCTGCTGACCTTTGAGTGTTCACCCAAAGCGCTCGCGGGCTTTCAGCATGACGCTGATTTACCGCCGGTGGGGAATTTCGCCCCGCCCTGAGAATAAGCGAGATAACTATAACGCTATTGATTAACCTGGGCAATGCATAAGCTTCAAACAAATCTTGTTTATGCCCGGCACTTACAGGCTACAATGGTTTCTGAGACCGTTTTACCAAGGGAAGCCACAATGATTGACCCGAAGAAAATTGAGCAAATTGCGCGTCAGGTTCATGAGTCCATGCCGAAGGGCATTCGTGAGTTTGGTGATGACGTTGAGAAGAAAATCCGCCAGACGCTGCAGGCGCAGTTGGTCCGCCTTGATTTAGTCAGCCGCGAAGAGTTTGACGTGCAAACGCAGGTTCTGCTGCGCACCCGCGAAAAGCTGGCGCTGCTGGAGCAACGTCTGAACGAGCTGGAAAACCGCAACGCGCCGGAAGAAGTGAAACCGGCACCGGCTATTCCGCCGGTGGACGATCAGGCGTAATTGCGGCCTGTTGTGCCCGGTAGCGGCTGCGCCTTATCGGGCCTGGATGAACGCGTAGATCGGGTAAGGCGCAGCCGCCACCCGCCATAAAAAAACGGGCCAAACGGCCCGTTTTTTACTGACTGTCTTTCTGGATCTTCTTAATGATGTTGGTGGTTGAACACCCGTCCTCAAAGTTGAGCACCATCACCTCGCCGCCGTTGGCCCAGACCTCTTCGCTCCCCGCGATTTGCTCTGGCTTGTAATCGCCGCCCTTCACCAGCAGATCCGGCAAAATACCTGCAATCAGGCGCTGCGGCGTGTCTTCCTCAAACGACACCACCCAGTCCACCGCTTCCAGCGCGCCGAGCACGATCATGCGCTGCTCCAGCGGGTTCACCGGACGCGTTTCGCCTTTCAGACGTTTGGTTGACGCATCGCTGTTCACCGCCACAATCAGGCGATCGCCGAGCTTACGCGCATTCGCCAGATACGAGACGTGGCCCGCGTGCAGAATGTCAAACACGCCGTTGGTCATCACCACTTTTTCACCGCGCTTACGCGCCGCGGCAACGGCCACCTTCAGCTCGTCTTCGGTCATCACCCCAAAACCGGTGTCGGCACGGCCACGCACAGCGTTTTCGAGCTCGATTGGCGACACGGTAGAGGTGCCGAGTTTACCCACCACCACGCCCGCTGCCGCGTTAGCAAAGTAGCAGGCCTCTTCCAGGGAGTTCCCCGCCGCCAGCGTTGCCGCCAGCACGCCGATCACCGTATCACCGGCACCGGTCACGTCGTACACTTCCTGCGCCTGCGTCGGCATGTGCAGCGGCGCTTTGCCCGGCTGCAGCAGCGTCATGCCCTGCTCGGAACGGGTCACTAACAGCGCGGACAGCTCGAAATCGGCGATGATTTTCATGCCGCGCTCAACCAGCTCTTCTTCGGTTTTGCACTTGCCCGCCACCGCTTCAAACTCAGAGAGGTTTGGCGTCAGCAGCGTTGCGCCGCGATAGCGTTCAAAGTCGGTGCCTTTCGGGTCGATCAGCACCGGCACGCTGGCTTTACGCGCCAGCTGGATCATGGTCTGCACGCTTGCCAGCGCGCCTTTGGCGTAGTCGGACAGCACCAGCGCGCCGATATTGCCCAGCGCCTGGTTGATGCGCTCGTGCAACGGCTCGGGATCAACGCCCTCGAAACCTTCTTCAAAGTCGAGGCGGATCAGCTGCTGGTTGCGCGACAGCACGCGCAGCTTGGTGATCGTCGGGTGGGTGGGAACAGAAACAAAGTCGCACTTCACGTTCACGTCCGCCAGCGACTTGCTCAGCGCACGCGCCGCATCGTCGATGCCGGTTAAGCCAACCAGACGCGACTGCGCGCCCAGAGAGGCAATGTTCATCGCCACGTTTGCCGCGCCGCCGGGGCGCTCTTCAATGGTGTCGACCTTTACCACCGGAACGGGCGCTTCCGGGGAGATGCGGCTGGTCGGCCCATACCAGTAGCGATCCAGCATCACATCGCCGACAACCATAACCCCAGCACGTTCAAACTCTGGCAGTGTTACTTTCATTCCTGACTCCAGAAAGATTCACAATTTGCGCGCGATAATATCACACTTGCTTTGTTACGCACGGTTCCACCAGCCACTTCTGCCAGCTGGCGGTCACCTGCGCCCGCTCGTCGACGAACTGGTCGAGCGCCACATGGCCCGGCTGCTCCTGCAGCGCCAGGTGATGCAGGGCATCCCTTAGCGTGGTGTAGGCCCGGGTCAGCGCCTGCGCCTCCTGCTCATCCATAATCTCATTCTGCGCAAGCAGTTCCAGAATGCGCACGTTATCGGACCAGCGCGTCAGCTTTGGCTTCGCGTGGGCGTGCAGCAGCACCAGATACTGGGTAATAAACTCAATATCGGTAATTCCGCCCTCATCAGCTTTGATATCAAAGCGATCGCGGTGTTTATTGCCAAGATGCGCGCGCATTTTTTCGCGCATCTCCCGCACCTCGGTCTGCAGCGTGCTGCCGTCGCGTAAGGTGGTCATGACCTCCTTGCGGATGAGATCAAACTGCGTTTTTAACTGCGGATCGCCATAGACCACGCGGGCACGCACCAGCGCCTGATGTTCCCACGTCCAGGCCTCGTTTTTCTGATAATCGGCAAAGGCGTCCGTGGAGGTAACTAACATGCCCGCCGCGCCGGACGGGCGCAGGCGCGCATCCACCTCGTACAAAATGCCCGACGAGGTGCGCGTGCTGAACAGGTGCATAATGCGCTGCGCCAGTCGTAGGTAAAACTGACGCCCGTCGATTTCACGCTCGCCGTCGGTCATGACGTCTACCGGGCAGTCGTGCAGGAAGATCAGATCAAGATCGGAGCTGTACCCCAGCTCCCAGCCGCCGAGCTTGCCATAGCCGACCACCGCAAAGCCGCGCCCTTCACGCTCGGCCAGATGTTTCGGCTGGCCGTAGCGTGCCACCATCTGCACCCAGGCCTGATGCACGACGGCATCAATCATCGCTTCCGCCAGCCAGGTTAAGTGATCGCTGACTTTCATTACCGGCAGCGTTCCGGCGATATCGGCCGCCGCCACACGCAGCATCTGCGCCTGCTTAAACTGACGTAACGCCTCCAGCTGCTGCTCTTCATCCTCTTCCGGCACGCGCAGCAGATACTGGCGCAGTTCGTCGCGGTAGGCGTCCGTTGCCGTGGGCTGGTAAAGGGTGTTGGGATCGAGCAGTTCGTCCAGCAGCAGCGGATAACGCGCCAGCTTGTTGGCGACCATCGGCGACGCGGCGCAGAGCGAAATCAGATGCTTGAGCGCGCCGGGGAATTCGCTCAACAGTTCAAGATAGGTGGTGCGGGTGATGATCCCGCTCAGGAGCGGCATCATTCGCGACAGCGGCACCGGGGCATCCGCGCGCGCGCAGACGTCGCTTAGCAGATGCGGCATCAGGTGATCCAGCACCTGGCGACCGCGCGGGCCAATGGCGCGCTTGTTCAGTTCGAGACGGAAATCGGCAATTAACGCCACCACGCGGTGTCGGTCGTCATCGCTTAAATGCGCCAGCACCGGCGTGGTGTCATCTTCCTGGAGGGCGTCCTGCCACAGCTCGCGCCAGTGTTCGGACAGCGCATCGTCCTGCGACTCCCCTTCGTCGTCGCCAATCAGATCGTTAAAGATCCGGCGCACGCCTGCCATGTGGGCATCCAACCTCTCGGTGAGCGCCGCCCAGCTTTCCATGCGCATTCCCCAGGCGAGGCGCGCCCGGTTAAGGTCATCCCCCGGCAGGGTCTGGGTTTGTTCGTCGTTTATGCTTTGCAGCAGGTTTTCCAGCCGACGCAGGAACAGGTAGGCCTCGCGCAGCGTTTGCGCGTCGCCCTCCGGCAGCAGGTGAAGCTGTTCGATGGCGCTCAGCGTCGGTAGCAGCGAGCGGGATTGCAGCGACGGCTCACGACCACCGCGGATAAGCTGGAAGACCTGAACGATAAATTCGATTTCACGAATGCCGCCCGCGCCGAGCTTGATGTTGTCTTTCAGGCCACGGCGGCGCACTTCGCGGGCGATCATCCCCTTCATGTTACGCAGGGACTGGATCACGCTGAAGTCGATGTAGCGGCGGAACACGAACGGGCGCAGCATGGCACGCAGTTCGTTGGCATAGGCATCGTCGCTGTCGCCCATGATCCGCGCCTTCACCATCGCGTAGCGCTCCCAGTCGCGCCCCTGTTCCTGATAGTAATCTTCCAGCGCGGCAAAGCTCAGCACCAGCGGGCCGCTGTCGCCGAACGGCCGCAGGCGCATATCAACACGATAGACAAAGCCATCCTGGGTGGGCTGGTCCAGCGCCTTAATCAGCCGCTGGCCAAGGCGGGTAAAGAACTGGGCGTTATCCAGCTCGCGCCGCCCGCCGCGCGTGGCCCCGTTCTCAGGCCAGGCAAAAATCAGATCGATATCCGAGGAGAAGTTCAGCTCGCATCCGCCAAGCTTCCCCATCCCCAGAATCAACAGCGGCTGAGGAACCCCTTCCTCGTTGCACGGCGTGCCCCACTCTTTACAACATGCGGCATACAGCCAGTCGCGTGCGGCAACAATCAGCGTTTGCGCCAGCTCGCTGAGCTGCTGCAACGTACTCTCTTCGCTGACCAGCTCCAGCGCCTGGGCCCAGGCAATGCGCACCATCACGCGGCGGCGGAACTGGCGCAGAACGCGCATTAACGTGGCTTCATCCGCTACGTCTGCAAGCGCAGCTTGCAGCCAGCTGGCGTACTGCCGCCACTCTTCCGCCTGCGGAGGCGCGCTTTCCAGCGCCGCCAGCCAGCCCGGATTCGCCGCGACACTCTCCTGCACAAAATCACTGAAGGTAAGCACGCACTTCGCCTGTTCACTTAGGGATGACGGCGGTAATGACTCAGGCAGACGTTCGCAAACAATCTGCCACTGCTGCTGTAACTGCGAAGAAAGCGGCATGATGGGGGTTCCTTGCCAGAATTAACGTTTTCCGCTGTGCAGCCAGAACGGCTCCTGCGAAATGGCCTCGTTGCGGAAATGCTCAATCTCGACCTGCTGGCGGTTTTCGATGGCTTGCTTCAGCCCCTGCCAGTTCTCCATCCAGGCCTGCGCTTTCACGCCGTCATAGGCGCCGGACAGCAGCAACATGCTGTCGATATTACGCGCCAGACGCGGAAGCTGATCGCCGTACTGGTCGCCCAGCGGGTAGGCAAACGTGGTTCTCAGCTCAGCGGCATGCCGCGAAAGATGAATATCCGCAAAGCGCTTAAAGTTATCCGCGATTTTGGTCTGCGCTTTTGCATCGAGGAAAGTCCGCCAGCCGCGCGTTACCAGAAACTCGGTGAGCGCCAGTTTGGCCGAGGCGGCCTGTGGGCTATAGAGCGCCGTTTGTGCCGACACATCGGAGAGCATAAGCGCTTCGGTTTGGGTAAGCAGATCACGTAAGTGAGCGCTTGCTTTACGCGGCACGATACCGCCGAACAGCGCCAGCGTATGACGCACCAGGCCGATAGCCGCCATGACGTGGGTTTTCGCATTTTTGACATTTCGCGCCCACAGCTCTTCGTGGTACAGCCACTGGGAGAGCGCCAGTTCCAGCGCCGCTTCCATGCCCTGTTCGATGCTGGCTTTCGGCACAACGCGTAAAATCGGCGTCTCTTTCACCGTACGTGGCGCATTCCCGGCCGCCAGATGATAACCGCGTGCGGCCTTGCTCAGGCTGCCCTGACGCAAGCCGGACTGGTTCACCAGCTTACGTGCCAGCTTCAGCACGTCGTTCGCGTCACCTTCCAGCAGCTCAAGCTCCAGTTCGCAGAGTGGCTCCTGCCATTCGCCCGCCTTCACGTCGCCCAGATCGAGGGCAATTTCTATGCGGCTTTTGCCTTCCGTCACCTGCCATTTTTCGCGCCAGAAATCGGTGCTGAACAGCGGCTGCACCTGCGCCGCTAACGTTGCCGGCAGCTCGCCCTCTGGCCATACCTCGGCAGGGAAACGCGCCAGTTCAAGTTCCGGCTTGCTGATATCAATATTGTATTCCGGGCGCTGGTGTAACCCGCCGACCACGCGGCCAGCGGTTTTCATCGTCATTTCATAGCGCCCGCCAGCTCCCCGGATGCGCAGCCCCATGTCGTGCTGGCGCAGCCAGTTGTCCGGCGTTTCGTAATAGATGTTAAGCAGCTGTACCGGTTCATGGTGCTCGCCGGAAAGCGTGTGCAGATGCTGACGAAGCGCGTCAACGCTGTCTTTTTCGACGATAAACTTTAATTCGATTTCTTGTGCCATAGCCTTGTACTTTTGCGTGCGTCACAGACGCGTCAATGAAGGCGAACTTCCTCGCCATTTGTTTGTCAGTACATAGTATTTTGCGCCAAATTGCCATGCAATGAGCAATTTGACGGGCGTAAAAGTTTAAAGCAGTAGAAATCAGGACACAGATGATTCCGATTGATGATGAATCCTTTGCGTAGAGACACTGATGCCACTACTATCGTTCCACTATTTATGAATATAACGACTGATATGCTTAAATTGCGCCTGATTGGACTTACTTTACTCGCTTTTAGCGCCGCAACCGCGGTGCACGCTGAAGAAAAGCGTTACGTTTCTGATGAACTTAACACCTGGGTACGCAGTGGCCCCGGAGACAATTATCGCCTCGTGGGCACGGTGAATGCCGGCGAGGAAGTGGTTCTGTTACAGACTAATGCGGATACCAACTATGGCCAGGTTCGCGACAGCACCGGCCGCACCTCGTGGATCCCGCTGAAAGAGCTGAGCAACGTGCCAAGCCTGCGCACGCGCGTGCCGGACCTGGAAAACCAGGTGAAAACCCTGACCGATAAGCTGAACAACATCGACAGTACCTGGAACCAGCGTACCGCAGAGATGCAGCAGAAAGTCGCGCAGAGCGACAGCGTGATCAGTGGGCTCAAGGACGAAAACCAGAAACTGAAAAACGAGCTGATTGTCGCGCAGAAGAAAGTGAACGCCGCCAATCTGCAGCTTGACGACAAACAGCGCACCATCATCATGCAGTGGTTTATGTATGGCGGCGGCGTGCTGGGCGTGGGTCTGGTGCTGGGTCTGGTGCTTCCAATGCTGATCCCAAGCCGCAAGCGCAAAGACCGCTGGATGAACTAACTCGTCTTCTCTGCCACACTTACGTATTATCTTGCGAAAAGAAAAAACGGGAGTGTGGCTGTGAAGAGTTATCTGGTCGGTGGTGCGGTTCGTGATGCGTTATTAGGTCTGCCGGTCAAAGATAAAGACTGGGTTGTGGTCGGCGCCACGCCAGAAGAGATGCTCGACGCGGGCTACCAGCAGGTAGGCCGCGATTTTCCCGTGTTCCTCCATCCGAAAAGCCGTGAAGAGTACGCCCTGGCGCGAACGGAGCGAAAATCCGGCGCGGGTTATACCGGCTTCACCTGCTATGCCGCCCCGGACGTGACCCTGGAGCAGGATTTACTGCGCCGCGACCTCACCGTTAACGCCCTGGCACAGGACGAGCACGGCCAGATCATCGACGTTTACGGCGGTCAAAACGATCTCCGCGATCGGCTCTTGCGCCACGTTTCTCCCGCATTTTCTGAAGATCCGCTGCGCGTACTGCGCGTGGCGCGTTTCGCTGCCCGCTATGCTCACCTGAGCTTCCGCATTGCCGAGGAAACGCTGGCGCTGATGACCGCCATGACCGAGGCGGGCGAACTGGCGCACCTGACGCCGGAACGCGTCTGGAAAGAGACTGAAAACGCGCTGACCACCCTCAACCCGCAGGTCTTTTTCCAGGTCCTGCGCGACTGTGGTGCCCTGAAGGTGCTGTTCCCGGAAATCGATGCGCTGTTTGGCGTTCCGGCGCCGGCGAAGTGGCACCCGGAAATTGATACCGGCGTGCATACCCTGATGACGTTAAGCATGGCCGCCATGCTCAGCCCGGAGGTTGACGTCCGTTTCTCGACCCTGTGTCACGATCTCGGCAAGGGGCTGACGCCGAAAGCGTTGTGGCCGCGCCACCACGGACACGGCCCGGCGGGGGTGAAGCTGGTTGAAGGGCTTTGCCAGCGTCTGCGCGTGCCTAACGACATCCGCGATCTGGCGAAACTGGTGGCGGAGTTCCACGACCTGATCCACACCTTCCCGATCCTGAAGCCAGCCACCATCGTTAAGCTGTTCGACAACATTGACGCCTGGCGCAAACCGCAGCGCGTTGAGCAGATTGCGCTCACCAGCGAGGCTGACGTGCGCGGGCGTACCGGGTTTGAAGCCAGCGATTATCCGCAGGGGCGCCTGCTGCGCGAAGCCTGGAACGTGGCGAAAGCGGTGCCGACGAAAGAGGTGGTTGAGGCAGGATTTACCGGCCCGGCTATTCGGGAAGAATTGACGAAACGGCGGATTGAGGCGGTTGCGGCCTGGAAGGAAACGCGTTGCCCTCAGCCAAAGGACTGAGGGCGGTCGGTCATCAGAAGAAGACCACGTACACGGCAGCTGCGACGATAAAGCGGTAGATCGCGAACGGAATGAACGAGATACGCTTAATCAGCTGCAGGAAGGTTTTAATCGCAATCAGCGCCACGATAAAGGCGGTGATAAAGCCCACGGCAAACATCGGGATGTCGCCGGTAGTCAGGAAGCCGATGCTTTTATAGAGGTCCAGCGCGGTGGCGCCCATCATCATCGGGACCGCCAGCAGGAAAGAGAACTCTGACGCCGCATAGCGGCTCACGCCCATCAGCATCCCGCCGGAAATGGTCGCCCCTGAACGGGAGAAGCCCGGCCACAGCGCCAGACACTGGAAGCAGCCAATGATAAACGCCTGACGATAGGTCATGTCATCCAGACCTTCCGCACGCGGGGTTTTAGGTTTGAGCAGCTCCGCCGCAATCAGCAGGACGCCACCAACCACCAGGGCGTACATCACGTTGATGGGGTTAAACAGCGACTTGATTGTATCGTGGAATATCAGCCCCAGCACCACTGCCGGGATCATCCCGAGCAGGATATGAATCAGCGTCAGACGGCCTTTGCCCTCGCCTTCGCGCTGCGGCAGACGGCCAAAGTGGATGCCAATCAGGCCAAACAGACGACGCCAGAACATCACCACCACGGCCAGGATTGAACCGAGCTGGATCACCACTTCGAATGTCTTTGCGGTATCCCCCTCAAAGCCCAGCAGATGGCCCACAATAATCATATGGCCCGTACTGGAAACCGGCAAAAACTCCGTCAATCCCTCGACCACACCCAGTATTGCCGCCACCAGCAGCGAGTGCATATCGCTCATCTATAAACCCCTAAAAAGATATAAAAAAACGGTCGCTACAAAGGCTCCCGTGAAAGATACAGCTTTAAGACCTGTATTACCGAAAATGGTTTAGCGATTATGACGTTAAATCATTCCTTTCAGATTTTTGCCACGCTCGATAATCACGCCCACGTTGGCGGCGCGCGCCACGGCGCCGGGTTTGCTCAGCTTGATGCGCACCCACGGTGAATTAAACTTGTTCAACAGCAGCTCCGCAACCTCTTCCGCCACGCGCTCAACCAGTGCAAAACGCTGCCCTTCTACGTGGCTCACGACGGTTTCGCTGATGTCGGCATAGCTTAAACAGTCATTCACGTCGTCGCTTTTTGCCGACGCGCGGTTATCCCAGCCCATTTCGATATCGAACACTAATTTCTGTTCTATGGTCTGTTCCCAGTCGTAAACACCAATAGTGGTGATTACCGAAAGTTGCTCTATAAATACAATATCCATCACGACCTGCCTGCTTTTTGGCTAAACCGGATACCACTTCCGGCGAATTATGCGTATTATCCACAGATGCTGAGAATACAGATACATTTTCAAAACGGAACAGCGTTATGAGTGCAATCGCGCCTGGAATGATCCTCCTCGCCTACCTTTGCGGCTCAATCTCCAGCGCCATTCTGGTCTGCCGCATTGCCGGGTTACCTGACCCGCGCGAAAGCGGCTCCGGGAATCCCGGGGCGACCAATGTACTACGAATTGGCGGCAAGGGAGCAGCCGTAGCGGTTTTGATTTTTGATGTTCTGAAAGGGATGCTTCCCGTCTGGGGCGCGTATGCGCTGGGCGTCACGCCGTTCTGGCTGGGGCTTATTGCCATTGCCGCCTGCGTTGGCCATATCTGGCCGGTATTCTTCGGCTTTAAAGGCGGTAAAGGCGTCGCGACCGCCTTCGGTGCCATCGCGCCGATCGGCTGGGATCTCACTGGCGTAATGGCCGGGACCTGGCTGCTGACGATTTTACTGAGCGGCTATTCGTCGCTGGGCGCCATTGTCAGCGCGCTTATCGCGCCGTTCTATGTCTGGTGGTTTAAACCGCAGTTCACCTTCCCGGTTTCGATGCTCTCCTGTCTGATTTTGCTGCGTCATCACGACAACATTCAGCGCCTGTGGCGTCGCCAGGAGACCAAAATCTGGACGAAGCTGAAGAGAAAGAAAAAAGAGCCGAAAAACGGCTCCTCCTGATTACGCCTCCGGCAGTTCTGCCAGCGGCCAGCGTGGACGCACGGAAACGCTGAGATCGGATGTCGCGCCGGCATTGAGCCGCACCATACCCGCGTAGGCGATCATCGCCCCGTTGTCGGTACAAAATTCCGGACGGGCGTAAAACACTTCACCGCGACGCTTTTGCATCATCTCGGCCAGCTTCGCGCGCAGCGTACGGTTGGCGCTAACGCCCCCGGCCATTACCAGGCGCTTAAAGCCAGTCTGATCCAGCGCGCGCTTGCATTTGATCATCAGCGTATCGACGACTGCATCTTCAAATGCCCGGGCGATATCCGCGCGGGTCTGTTCATCATTATCGTTGTTGCGAATGGTGTTGGCGGCAAAGGTCTTCAGACCGGAGAAGCTGAAGTCCAGGCCCGGACGATCGGTCATCGGGCGAGGGAAGACGAAACGGCCTTCCGTCCCCTGCGCGGCCATTTTCGACAGCATCGGGCCGCCAGGATAATCCAGCCCCAGAAGCTTGGCGGTTTTGTCGAAGGCTTCACCGGCTGCGTCGTCAATCGACTCGCCCAGCAGTTCATACTTGCCAATGCCCGTCACGCTAATCAGCTGAGTGTGGCCGCCAGAAACCAGCAGCGCCACAAACGGGAACGCTGGCGGATTGTCTTCCAGCATCGGTGCCAGAAGGTGCCCTTCCATATGGTGAACCGGGATCGCCGGAACATCCCACGCAAACGCCAGAGAACGCCCGACGGTTGCACCGACCAGCAGTGCGCCGACAAGGCCAGGACCTGCGGTATACGCCACGGCATCGATATCTGTTGAGCTCAGCCCGGCCTCTTTCAACGCCGCCTGAATTAAAGGGACGGTTTTACGCACATGGTCACGAGAGGCCAGTTCAGGCACGACACCGCCGTAGTCAGCGTGCAGTTTCACTTGACTATACAGTTGGTTGGCCAGCAGCCCTTTTTCGTTGTCGTAAATGGCGATGCCGGTTTCATCGCAGGATGTTTCAATACCCAGTACACGCATGACTTGTTTTACCTCGCTTCAGTACCGCGCAGTGTAGAGCCTGGGCGGGTTGATGTAAAACTTTGTTCGATCCAGGAGAAAGGCTCGTGTATACTCCTCACCCTTATTAAAGTCCCTTTCAAAATCGCTTCGGTGCTTTACAAAGCAGCAGCATTTGCAGTAAAATTCCGCACCATTTTGAAATAAGCTGGCGCTGATGCCAGCGGCAAACCGAATTTATTAAAGGTGAGAGTTACATGCCGGTAATTAAAGTACGTGAAAACGAGCCGTTCGACGTAGCACTGCGTCGCTTCAAACGTTCATGCGAGAAAGCAGGTGTTCTGGCTGAAGTTCGTCGTCGTGAGTTCTATGAAAAACCAACGACTGAACGTAAGCGCGCTAAAGCTTCTGCAGTGAAACGTCACGCGAAGAAACTGGCTCGCGAAAACGCACGCCGTACTCGTCTGTACTAATCTGTTGAGGGCGCACGCTCTCAGCTGACAGACAGAGTAATAGTCGTAAGGCCGTGCTTCCGGAAGGAATGCGCGGCTTGTTTTCGTTTATAAGTCGCTAAACTATTGGGGCCTATGGCTGGACGAATCCCACGCGTTTTTATCAATGACCTGCTGGCCAGAACCGACATCGTCGATCTCATCGACGCGCGGGTAAAGCTCAAAAAGCAGGGCAAGAACTACCATGCGTGCTGTCCGTTCCATAATGAAAAAACCCCCTCTTTCACCGTAAACGGTGAAAAACAGTTTTACCACTGCTTCGGCTGTGGCGCCCACGGTAACGCGGTCGATTTTTTGATGAACTACGACAAGCTCGAGTTCGTTGAAACGGTCGAAGAGCTGGCGGCGATGCACAACCTTGAAGTGCCGTATGAAGCAGGCAGCGGACCCAGCCAGATAGAGCGCCATCAACGGCAAACGCTTTATCAGCTGATGGACGGCCTGAATGCATTCTATCAACAGTCTCTTAAGCACTCTGCGGCTGAGCCTGCGCGTCAATATCTGAATGCGCGCGGACTGAGTGACGATGTGATTGCGCGTTTCGCTATTGGTTACGCCCCGCCCGGCTGGGACAACGTGTTAAAGCGTTTTGGCGGCAATAGCGAAGATCGTAAGTCTCTCATCGATGCCGGCATGCTGGTCACCAACGACCAGGGACGAAGCTACGACCGCTTCCGTGAACGGGTCATGTTCCCGATCCGCGACAAGCGTGGCCGGGTCATTGGTTTTGGGGGTCGCGTGCTGGGCGATGCCCTGCCGAAGTACCTCAACTCCCCGGAAACCGATATTTTCCATAAAGGCCGCCAGCTTTACGGTCTTTATGAGGCGCAGCAGGAAAATGCGGAACCTCCGCGTCTTCTGGTCGTCGAAGGCTATATGGACGTCGTTGCCCTGGCGCAGTACGACATCAACTATGCCGTTGCGTCATTAGGCACGTCCACCACGGCCGATCATATTCAGCTGCTGTTCCGGGTGACGAATAACGTCATCTGCTGTTACGACGGTGACCGCGCAGGGCGCGATGCCGCCTGGCGTGCGCTGGAAACGGCGCTGCCTTACATGACCGACGGACGTCAGCTACGCTTTATGTTTCTGCCCGACGGTGAAGACCCGGATACGCTGGTGCGTAAAGAGGGTAAAGCGGCGTTTGAAGCGCGGATGGAGCAGGCTCAGCCGCTCTCCACGTTTTTGTTTAACAGCCTGATGCCGCAGGTGGATTTGAGTACCCCTGACGGGCGTGCGCAGCTCAGTACGCTGGCACTGCCGTTAATCAGCCAGGTGCCCGGCGAAACGCTGCGCATCTATCTGCGTCAGGAGTTGGGTAATAAGCTCGGCATTCTGGATGACAGTCAGCTTGAACGTTTAATGCCTAAACTTGCTGAAAACGGTGCGGCTCGTCCGGCGCCTCAGCTAAAACGCACAACCATGCGTATACTGATAGGATTGCTGGTTCAAAACCCAGAACTTGCGCCGCAAGTGCCGTCGCTGGCGGGTTTGAACCATGAGAAGCTGCCCGGGCTTGGGTTATTTTCAGAACTGGTCAACACATGCTTGTCACAGCCAGGACTCACCACCGGACAGCTTTTAGAGCATTATCGCGGCACTAAAGAGGCCGCTACCCTTGAAAAACTGTCGATGTGGGACGATATAGCAGATAAGGACATTGCAGAAAAAACGTTCACCGACTCACTCAACCATATGTTTGATTCGATGCTTGAACTGCGCCAGGAAGAGTTGATTGCCCGCGAGCGCACGCACGGTTTAAGCAGCGAAGAACGCCGGGAACTCTGGATGATTAACCAGGAACTGGCGAAGAAATAGAAGAAATAAGTGAAAGACAAAATCATTCGCGTTGTATCAAGGCAGCAAGTGAACGAACCCCTGGGAGTGTACATAAGTACATGACCAGGATGAGAGAACGCCGCTAACGCAGAGACAACGTGAAGGATAAAGTATTTAACGGCTTAAGTGCCGAATATCGATCGGGAAGCCCCCGGCAGCCGCACTGAGAGGCAGCGGCAAAAATATAAGTACGCCCTCGCTTTAAATGTTGGCAGCCCCATCGCCGACACCAATCAAACGAATTAAGTGTGGATACCGTCTTATGGAGCAAAACCCGCAGTCACAGCTGAAACTTCTTGTCCAACGCGGTAAGGAGCAAGGCTATCTGACCTATGCCGAGGTCAATGACCATCTGCCGGAAGATATCGTCGATTCAGATCAGATCGAAGACATCATCCAAATGATCAATGACATGGGCATTCAGGTGATGGAAGAAGCACCGGATGCCGATGATCTGTTGCTGGCTGAAACCTCCAACAACACTGACGAAGATGCCGAGGAAGCTGCTGCACAGGTACTGTCCAGCGTGGAATCTGAAATCGGGCGTACCACTGACCCGGTCCGCATGTATATGCGCGAAATGGGTACCGTTGAACTGTTGACCCGCGAAGGCGAAATCGACATCGCGAAACGCATTGAAGACGGGATCAACCAGGTTCAGTGCTCCGTTGCTGAATACCCGGAAGCGATCACCTATCTTCTGGAACAGTACGATCGCGTTGAAGCGGAAGAAGCGCGTCTGTCCGATCTCATCACCGGCTTCGTCGATCCGAACGCTGAAGAAGACATGGCGCCTACCGCCACGCACGTCGGGTCTGAACTGTCTCAGGAAGAGATGGATGACGACGAAGACGAAGATGAAGAAGAAGACGACGACAGCAGCGATGACGATAACAGCATCGACCCTGAACTGGCGCGCGAGAAGTTTGCCGAACTGCGTACGCAGTATGAACTGGCCCGCGACACCATCAAGGCAAAAGGCCGCAGTCATGCTGCCGCTCAGGAACAGATCCTGAAGCTGTCTGAAGTGTTCAAGCAGTTCCGTCTGGTGCCTAAGCAGTTCGACTACCTGGTTAACAGCATGCGCGTGATGATGGATCGCGTACGTACCCAGGAACGCATCATCATGAAGCTGTGCGTCGAACAGTGCAAAATGCCGAAGAAGAACTTCATCACCCTGTTCACCGGCAACGAAACCAGCGAAACCTGGTTCAACGCCGCTATCGCGATGAACAAGCCGTGGTCTGAAAAACTGCACGACGTGAAAGACGATGTGCATCGCGGCCTGCAGAAACTGCAGCAGATTGAAGAAGAGACCGGCCTGACCATTGAGCAGGTAAAAGACATTAACCGTCGTATGTCCATCGGTGAAGCGAAAGCCCGCCGTGCGAAGAAAGAGATGGTTGAGGCGAACCTGCGTCTGGTTATCTCTATCGCCAAGAAATACACCAACCGCGGTCTGCAGTTCCTGGATCTGATTCAGGAAGGCAACATCGGTCTGATGAAAGCGGTAGATAAGTTTGAATACCGTCGTGGCTATAAGTTCTCCACCTACGCAACCTGGTGGATCCGTCAGGCAATCACCCGCTCTATCGCGGATCAGGCGCGCACCATCCGTATTCCGGTGCATATGATTGAGACCATTAACAAGCTCAACCGTATCTCCCGCCAGATGCTGCAAGAGATGGGCCGCGAACCAACGCCGGAAGAGCTGGCTGAACGCATGCTGATGCCGGAAGACAAGATCCGTAAAGTGCTGAAGATCGCCAAAGAGCCTATCTCCATGGAAACGCCAATCGGCGACGATGAAGATTCGCATCTGGGTGATTTCATCGAGGATACCACCCTCGAGCTGCCGCTGGACTCTGCCACTACCGAGAGCCTGCGCGCTGCCACGCACGACGTGCTGGCTGGCCTGACCGCCCGTGAAGCTAAAGTCCTGCGTATGCGTTTCGGTATCGATATGAACACCGACCACACGCTGGAAGAAGTGGGTAAACAGTTTGACGTTACCCGTGAACGTATCCGTCAGATCGAAGCGAAGGCGTTGCGTAAACTGCGCCATCCAAGCCGCTCTGAAGTGCTGCGTAGCTTCCTGGACGATTAATCCAGGTAAACGGCAAAAAGCTCCCCATCGGGAGCTTTTTTTTTGGTTATTCCTTCTCCCCGTTGGAGAGGGTCAGGCCGCAGAGGCCCCTATAGTCCCCGCACCATCAACGCCTCATCGAGTTCGCGGTACGCCTCTACCAGCTTATCCAGCGTCGCCCTGTTCAAGCCGCTCGGGTTTGGCAGCACCCACACCTGCGTCGCACCGATACTAATGCTCTGCTTGCCCCACTGCGCTCCACGCTGGCTGAACGCCTGTTCATAGGCCTGCTTGCCGAGGATCGCCAGCGCTGCCGGCTGGTAGTCTTCTATCTTTTTGATAAGCTCACGCCCACCGCTGCGCAGTTCATGCAGGTTGACTTCACTCGCCTGCACCGTTGGGCGCTCAACTAGCATGGTGATCCCACAGCGCGTGTCCAGCAGATGTTGCTCCTCTTCAGGCTTGAGTAACTTGTCGGTAAACCCCGCCTGATAGATCACCTTCCAGAAGCGATTTCCCGGATGGGCGAAGTGAAAACCGGTGTGCGCCGAGGACTTGCCCGGATTGATTCCGCAGAATACCACCCGCAGGCCCGGTGCCAGAATGTCGTTAATCATCTCTACTCCCAATCGATACATCGTTATAGAAGTATAAAGGATTGATTATGCATTGTTTATAAAAACAGCAGGCAGGTGCGAATGGCTGGATTGCTGAAGGGAGTTACTTTATAATTCACCGCCACGGCCCCTTAGCTCAGTGGTTAGAGCAGGCGACTCATAATCGCTTGGTCGCTGGTTCAAGTCCAGCAGGGGCCACCAAATTTTAGCTTTAGAATCATATAATTAAGCCACTTTCAGCAAAGTGGCTTTTTTGTGTGTACGTTTAATGTTCTCTTTTTGTCCCCTCTCGCTCCCCTTTTGTCCAGATACTGGCATTGTTTGCCGAGACTGGTTGTAAAAAATAGATGTGATTAATGCTGTTACATCATTGCCTTTCACGTTATTTGCATTTAAATTCCCGCAGAGATACCAGGGATTGAAGACGATGGATAAAAAATTAAGATCGGAACATTTGCGCGAATGTTTGCGCCGTGAAGTCATGATGAATTCTAAGCCATTTACGTGGTTCAGGGTGCTGCATAAAGCAATGAAATGCCCTGACCGCCGTTTTCACTTCTGGTGGCGTATCGCATCTTACTGGCATCACTCAGACAGCAAATTTCTAAGGGAGCGCGCATTAAAGATAAACAGAAAGCTCATTTTTAAGTATGGCACGGATATACAACTGGGTGCGCACATTGGACCAGGCATGGTAATTTCCCACCATCAGGGGATTGTTGTGAACGGCTCCGCTGTCATCGGCCACTCTTTACGAATCAGGCAGAACACAACGATTGGCCTTACCGGCGCGAATGTGAATAAAGAGGCAATATCCATTGTTATTGGCGACAATGTCAGCATCGGCGCAGGTTCGTGCATCATTGCGGATAAGATTAGAATCGGTGATAACGTGGTGATTGGCGCTATGTCATTTGTGAACAAGGACATCCCCAGTGATGTAACGGTCTATAACGAAAAGACTCTGCATGTATTGTCCAACCGATCACATGAAGCCTGACCCTGTAAAACGCCCAGCGATCACACGCCCGCAACCGGCCTCGCCCGGCGGGTTATTCTATAACCCACAACGATGTGAGATGCGCATTTCATTTAACTACTAATAAGGCATACATTAAGGTGTATATATACTGCTCACAGTAAAACGCGTGATCATTGATGAATACATTAATTCTCTCGAATATAATGTTTACGAAATAACCAGTGGTTATTCTTTTAGCCTGGATACATCCTATGATGTTGGTCACTAAAGGGTGTCTTAGTTGCGGCAAAAAAGATGGAAAAAAGGATAACTATTAGCTGGCTAATACTCTTTACGTCACTGACTATTAAGACTCTTCAATGAGAGGCTATTTGCATTTGTAGGGATATCTCGTTTTTGTTCCCTCGGGCTCGCAACATCGGCTACAATGTGCCTCCTCCACTGGCCACAAAGAGTGTGGAATCAGCGCTGAGCACAAGGAATGCACTATGATTTATGACTGCTTTTTATATTATGACGAAGACATGATGCTGGATATTCGCCTGAACACTCTGGCCGGTGTTGTGGATCGCTTTGTCATTGTCGAATCATCTCATACTTTCACGGGCAAGCCTAAGAGCCTGAATTTCGATATAACGAAGTATGAAAAGTTTAAAGAAAAAATCATCTACGTGCCCTTCCACGATCGTCCAATCCTTAAGGAAGGCTCAGCAGATGAATATGATGCCTGGGCAAATGAAGCTGCCACACGCAACGCCATCATGCGTGGTCTGGAAAACGCTAAAGACGACGATATTATTCTGGTTTCAGATGTGGATGAGATTTTCAGGCCTGACGTTGTCAAGAGTATCAATCCCAAGCATCTGTGTACGATTTTGCATATGCCGTTCTATAACTATCAGTTTAACCTCCAGGTATTTAACATGGATGGGTCTGAACGTCAGTGCAAAGCGCCACGTGCAACAACGTTTCGAAACTTAAAAGGTTACTTTAACAGCGAACCAGAAGTTTTCCGTAACATCAAAAAATCGGCGTTACGCAAAGATTTCCTCTCTAAAACATGGTTTAAGTTGCGCAGTAAAATTGTGAAGAACTCCGGCTGGCATTTCTCCTGGATAATGACGCCTGAACGTATTTCAGAGAAGATGTCATCTATTTCTCATACCGAATATGACCTGCCGCATCTCAATAACAAAGATCACATTATCAGTGCGCTCACCAATTCAAAAGACATCTGGAACCGCGAGCGCGTGATGAAGAAGCAGGAACTCAGCAAAGATAAATTCCCCGCCTACTTGGTCGATAACGCTGAGAAGTACAAAGACTTCATTCTGTAAGCTTCTCATCAAATGAGCCGAATACAAGTGTATCCGGCTCGTTGGCATCTTCCTGACCACAACCGTTTGGTTCTTCAACGCAAAAGCGGCCAGATCGGTTACTCCTTCAACTCACCACCCCCTTACGTCGCGGGCGGGTTCAGCATCACGCCTGTTACCTGAAGATTTTACCTGCCTCACAGACGGCAAAAACTAAAGAAATCCCCCGTCGCGCCGATCATCATCCGTGTGTATTATTTCCTGTAGCGTTTACCACAACTAACCTTAACTCAAATACTTAAGCGCCAAAGCGAAAGGCATCATGAGCACACCGATCAAACGGCTAGAAATCATTAAAAATGCCATTGAACTGGAAGATGACGACATCATCCAGAGCCAGCTGACACGCCTGAAAAACGAAGCGTTTGACGAGGGGCTGCAGGCGATCATCGTGGCGCTTGAACAGAAGAACTACACCGACGCCATGGCGGCCATCACCGCCTGGCTGCAAAGCCAGCGGGCCATCACGCAGTGGCGGGATCCGCAGGTGGCAGCCAGCAGGCTGGAGCTGAAGGCGCTGGAAGAGCGCCTGCGGGATCTGATCGACCGCCGCAACGCGCGCGTTCAGCAACTTGATGAGTTCAACGATCTCTATTTCTCCCGGCTCGGCCCGCTGATGCAGCAGATCCTTGCCCTGCGCAAAACGCTGGCGGAGCTGAACCTGCGTCGTCAGCAGGCGGAAGCCCGCCGTCGCGAAGAGGATTATCGCCGCTGCCAGCGTTACATGGCGCAGGCGGTGGAGGTGCTGACCACGCTCACGCAACGCTGGCGCGAGCTGCCCGCGGACTCTGTGCAGGCTGCCGAGGCCCGTAAGCATCTGCAGCAGCAAAGCGATCTGATCGCGAATCTACTGGCCGAAGCGCGTGAACTGGAGAGCGGCCTTACCCGTGAAGAAGAGCCGGCACGTCAGGCACGCGACGAGGCAAATGATGAGTATGAGAAGTATCGCGAGCAGCATCACGATGCGGAGATACGTCTGCGCAAAGGAAAAACGCTCTCTGAAGAGGATCGGAACGAACTGAAGCGGCTCTGGCGTCAGGCGAGCAAACTGTGCCACCCGGACCTCGTCGCGGATGATTTAAAAGAAGAAGCCAACACCATGATGGTGCAGCTCAACCAGGCCAAACAGCGTGGCGACGTTCAGGCGATCCGT
The DNA here is from genome assembly GCF_053709675.1 of Enterobacter sp. UPMP2052. Lineage (NCBI taxonomy): Bacteria > Pseudomonadati > Pseudomonadota > Gammaproteobacteria > Enterobacterales > Enterobacteriaceae > Enterobacter > Enterobacter sp. UPMP2052. The sequence goes on along the minus strand of NZ_JBSKJR010000007.1, from coordinate 25,552 downwards.
TCACTGGTAGCGCGTCTGCAGCAGGGCTTTGAACCGCTGATGGCGAGCGACAGGCTGAACGATCTGGAGCGTATCCGCAAAAAAATGGCGCAGGTACGCGAGCAAATCGACACCTTAGTGAACGAGCTGGCAGAGCTTGAGAAAGAAGAGTCCTGGCTGCTGGTCTCGTCGCTGAACAACATGGAAGCCTATTTTGCGCAGCAGGAGAAAGCGCTGCACGACGTCCGCGCTTCGCTCGAACATCAGGTAAGCGAAGCGCAGATGGATTCAGCCGCGTAGCTATTTGGCGTGCCAGTATGCGCTGGCACGCACCAGCTGCTGATCAATTGCGTCGGTCTCAAAGCGACGGCTCAGGTTTTTCACCACCTTCCCTTCCCCCGTCAGCCAGATAAAGTAATCTTCCGCCGGAACGGTCAGCGCGGCCAGTTGGTCTGCCACCGCCTGTTCGCTATGACCCACAATCCAGGTAATGTTGAACCCGCTCAGGTGCGCGAGATAAGTCTTGTAAGACGCATCGCCGACGGTCACCACCGCATGGATCGCCGGGCGAACCTTCAGGCTGGCGATAGCCTCTAAACGACGGCGCAGCGCGGGCATCCCGGACTCATCGCACACGTAAAGCTGCCAGGCGTAATCTTCCGGCACCACCAGCGAACCGCGTGGGCCGCCGATCGTCAGCTTATCGCCCACTTTCGCTTCCAGCGCCCAGCGGCTGGCGACCCCGCCGTCGTGGACGAAGAAATCAAGCACCAGTTCGTTGTGTTCCGCGTCAAACAGCGGGGTATAGTCACGCGCCTGCGGGCGGACGCCCTCTCCCCAGTCGATGCCTTCCTCGGTCACGATGGGCGGAACGAAAGTCGTGCCCGGCGCCGGGAAAAAGACTTTGGTATGGTCATCAAAGCCCCGTGAGCTAAAGCCCTCCAGCGCTTCACCGCCTAAAACAATGCGCTGAAAGCCAGCATTGACGCGCTCGACGCGGAGCACGTCCAGCTCGCGAAAACGCAGGTCATTACGAACACGTTGCGGGTAACGAGGTGATGTCATGGTTATGCCCTCTCAGATGAATACGATATATCTAAATAAATTTTAAATGATAATGATTGCTAATTAGCAAGAATGCAAGATCTTTTAGATTGCATCTAAACATATCTACGATATAGTTTAGATATATCTTTTAGAGAGACATGACATGCGACATGAACATGAGGGCGGCCGCCGTCCGCGTTTTTTTGGACACGGCGATCTGCGGCTGGTGATCCTGGATATCCTGACGCGCAATGCGAGCCACGGTTACGAGCTGATCAAAGCGATCGAAAACCTGACTCAGGGGAACTACACCCCCAGCCCGGGTGTGATCTACCCGACCCTGGATTATCTGCAGGATCAGACCTTTATCACCATTACGGAAGAAGAGAGTGGCCGCAAGAAAATAGCGATCACCGTGGCCGGACAGCACTGGCTGGATGAAAACCGGGAACAACTGGAACAGATTCAGGTGCGTATCAAAGCGCGCAGCGTCGGCTTCCAGCTGCGTAAAAACCCGCAGATGAAGCGGGCGCTGGAAAACTTCAAAGCGGTATTAGACCTGAAGGTTAATCAGGGAGAGCTCAGCGACGCGCAGCTTAAGCAGATCATCGGTGTGATCGACCGCGCGGCGCTGGAGATCTCCCAGCTGGATTAAGCCAGCGCGTGCTCGCTCACGCGGAACACTTTTACCAGCTCTTTCAGGTGCATCGCCTGATCGTTCAGCGATGCCGCTGCGGCCACAGACTCCTCCACCAGGGCTGAGTTCTGCTGCGTGGTGGCATCAATCAGGCCAATCGCGCTGTTAATCTGCGAGATCCCTTCCGTCTGCTCATGGCTCGCCTGGCGAATTTCGCGCAGGATCACGTCCATCTCTTCCACGTTGCCAACCATCCCGTTGATCAGCCCACTGGCTTTTTCGACCAGGTTCATTCCGTCCTGCGTCTGGCTGGAGGAGCTTTCAATCAGCTGGCGGATTTCACTGGCTGAAGAGGCGCTTTTTTGCGCCAGCTGGCGCACTTCACCGGCGACAACCGCGAATCCACGGCCATGCTCACCCGCACGCGCCGCCTCTACCGCCGCGTTCAGCGCCAGAATGTTGGTCTGGAAAGCAATGGCGTCGATCAGGTCAATGATGTCGGACATCCGGTTCGATGTTTCGTTAATCAGGCGCATTTTGCTGGTCACCTGCTTCATCATTTCACCATTATTTTTCACCACCGCAGCCGCATCGGCGGAGAGGTTGGTGGCTTCCCCGGTGTGGGATGCGGTGTTTTTGACCGTCGCGGTGATCTGCTCCATTGACGCCGCCGTCTGTTCAACGGAACTTGCCTGCTCTTCCGTGCGCGCGGCCAGATCCTGGTTGCCCGCCACAATTTGCGCGGCCGCGCTGGAGATATTCTCCGACCCGGTCTGCACCTGCTGCACAATCTCCAGCAGGCGAGTTTTCATCTCCATCAGCGCAGAGAGCAACAGGCCCGTTTCATCTTTCCCGTGGGAGGCGATGCTGCCGGTCAGATCGCCGTCGGCAATGGCCTCGGCAAAGCTCACCGCCTCGCCCAGCGGACGGGTAATCGAGCGCACAATAAACCAGCCAATCAGGCTCCCCACCACCACGCTAAAGAGCGTGATAAGGATCAGCACCAGCCAGTTGGTGCGAAAATCACCGTCCACCTGCGCGCCTGCGTTTTGCATCTCCGCGTCCTGAACAGCAATCAACTCCTGCACTTTCGCTTTATAGGCCTGCTGCAGGCTAAGCGTGGTGGTCATCATCTCCTGAATAGCGCCAGGACGATCGTTGTTTTGCACCGCCTGTAAAATACGGTAACGCGAGTCCAGGTACTGCTGGCGGACGTCGCGAATATCCGACAGAACCTGCTGAGATTTTTTATCCTGCAGGTCGGTGTTCAGCTCACCCAGGATGACGGTGATACGCTCGCTGATGGCCTTCAAACGCTGCTGTGACTGGGCGGTGTAACTCCCCTGCTCATCCAGCAGCATGAGTTGCTGAGTGCTAACAAATTCCTGGAAGTTGTCGATGAGCTGGTTCGCTTTTATCGTGGTGGGATAATCATGGGAAAGGATTGTTTGCATTCCGTGATTGGCCCGATTCAGGCTCATCAGGGACAAACTCGCGCTGACCACCATCAGTACAATAAAGAAGCCAAACGCCAGAAATAATTTCGTGCCGATCTTTACGTCATGTAAGTACATATTTACTCCATCGATGTGATTATTTCTCAGACGATCGCTGTTATCGGTAACTGTCGCGCTAACTTTATGAGTTTGATCGTTTTTTTATTTCATAACCCACACAATGGATAGGCATAGACTATTAATTTCGCCCCATCGATCGTTATGCGGCCGCTTATGAGGGCATTGATGAAATAGCGTAGGGGAAAACCGACTTAGGCAGGAACAAATAACTGAGGCGTTTCTTTAGTTATTTAATATTATATTAACAATAAACCACATGAATAATCACAAAAAAAGCCGCTTATTCCTGAACGAATAAACGGCTTTACGGGAACATGCCGAAATCAGTGCAGCACCGTGACCGCATCTTCAAGCCGTCCGGCGCGATGCTTCACCATGGCGGAGATGTGCGCACTCTCTTCCACCAGATCGGCGTTTTTCTGCGTGATTCTGTCCAGCTCCTCAACGGCGCGAGTCAGCTCAGACAAACCGGTCGCCTGTTCTGACGTTGAGTGGCTGATCTGGGCGATGAGCCGGGTGACGTTTTTCACCTGCTCGACGATATCATCCATCGTCCGGCCCGCGGCATGAACCTGATCGGAGCCGGACTGCACCTTGCTGGCGCTGGCATCAATCAACTTGCGGATATCGTTGGCGGCGTTCGCGCTGCGGCTGGCGAGATGGCGCACTTCACCGGCCACCACCGCAAATCCTTTGCCTTGCTCGCCCGCCCTCGCCGCTTCTACCGCCGCGTTCAGCGCCAGGATATTGGTCTGGAACGCGATATCGTTGATAAGCGTGGTAATGGAGCCGATTCGCTGCGTGCTGTCGGCAATGTCATCCATGGTTTTCACCACGGTTTGCATCGCGTGCCCGCCTTCCGACGCCGCACTGCTGGCGGCGACGGAGAGTTTGTCCACTTCGGCTGCGGTCTCGGAGTTACTTTGCACCGACGCTGCCATCTGGTTCATGGTCGCCACGGTTTGCTGCACGTTGGAGACGGTCTGGCGCGTGCGGTCGTTCAAATCTTCATTGCCCTGCGCCAGTCGGTCGCTGCCGTCGCGTACGCTCACCACCTGGCTTGAAACGTCATTGATCAGCCAGCGGCACATCAGCCCCAGTTGCCCGACTGCGCGCAGCGTCAGCCCTAGCTCGTCGCTCCGGTTCAGGTGCTGCACGCTGTTACGTTCTCCGGTCGCCACTTTCAGCGCCTGACGCGCCACGTTCTCCACCGGGCGGACGATCTGCTGTTCAAATAATGCCGTGCCCACCAGCATGACAACGGCACTCGCGGCAAGCGATACCCAGCCCGCAGACGTTACGAAAAGCGTTGCGGCTAACAGTGCAAACAGGATGGCCATGACGCCGCGTACGCGCCAGCGCAGCGGCATCGCGGGCATCTTCCCGAGCCAGCCTTTGCGCACCACCAGTCCCTTATGGATACGCTTGTTGCAGCGGCCTTCATTCAGCGCCTTATAGAGCGGCTCAACCGCCGCGATCTCCTCCGCCGTCGCCCGGGTACGGATCGACATATAGCCGGTCATCTGCCCCTGACGGACCATCGGCACGGCGTTCGCCCGCACCCAGTAGTGGTCGCCGTTCTTGCGGCGGTTTTTGACGATGCCGCTCCACGGCTCGCCTTTTTGCAGGGTGTACCACATATCGGCAAACGCCGCTTTGGGCATATCCGGATGGCGTACCAGATTGTGCGGCTGCCCGATCAGCTCCTGAAGCGAATACCCACTGACCTGTACGAAAGTGTCGTTAGTGTGAGTCATATAGCTGTGGAGGTCGGTCGTCGACATGAGCGTGGTGTCGTCGTCCAGAGGGTATTCGTTCTGGGTGACGCTGGATGGAGAGGACATAATGAGCATCCCTTGCAGGTTATTTGAATGTTAATTTTGTGGTTTATTGTTTTTTCGGCGGTTAAGAATTTATCTTTAGTTGTTAAACATGATTGAGATCGCAAATTTCAGTTAAACCGCACTTTTTGCGCGCCTTTTTAATTAATTGATTTTAAATACTTTCGTGGTGAAATTACTCACAAAGCATGATCTGTTAACGCCCACTAAAGAAGCACACGCCGCACCGCACTGGTGCGCCTGCTTGCAGGAGGCAAAAACCGGCCTGCCGCTTCATCTCGTCCGGGCTTTACCGGCATGATTAAATATTGCGCAATAATCATTTCCCCTGGCGTTTATCCCGATTTTTGTTAAGTCCTCTGAAGTGGCGTAATCCCTGCAATAATTAACGCAGTATCATGTGATACGCGATCCCCGGGAGCATATTTTGAACAGGTTACCTTCCAGCGCCTCGGCTCTTGCCTGTACCGCGCACGCACTGAATCTCATTGAAAAGCGAACGCTTGACCATGAGGAGATGAAACACCTGAATCGCGAGGTCATCGACTACTTTAAAGAACATGTGAACCCTGGATTTTTGGAGTATCGCAAATCTGTTACCGCCGGCGGGGATTACGGAGCCGTAGAGTGGCAAGCGGGAAGTTTGAACACGCTTGTCGACACCCAGGGACAGGAATTTATCGACTGCCTGGGTGGTTTTGGCATTTTCAACGTGGGGCACCGTAATCCAGTTGTGGTTTCCGCCGTACAGAATCAACTCGCGAAACAACCTCTCCATAGCCAGGAACTGCTCGACCCGCTGCGCGCCATGCTCGCAAAAACGCTGGCGGCCCTCACGCCCGGCAAACTGAAGTACAGCTTCTTTAGCAATAGCGGCACGGAATCGGTCGAAGCAGCGCTCAAACTCGCGAAGGCGTACCAGTCGCCGCGCGGGAAATTCACCTTTATTGCCACCAGCGGCGCGTTCCACGGTAAAACCCTGGGTGCACTGTCGGCGACCGCCAAATCCACCTTCCGCAAACCTTTTATGCCGCTGCTGCCGGGCTTCCGCCACGTGCCGTTTGGCGACATTAATGCCATGCGCACCGCCCTTAGCGAATGCCGTAAAACCGGCGATGACGTGGCGGCGGTGATCCTGGAACCCATCCAGGGCGAAGGCGGCGTGATCTTACCCCCGCAGGGCTATCTGCCCGCCGTGCGTCAGCTGTGCGATGAATTTGGCGCCCTGCTGATTTTCGACGAAGTGCAAACCGGCATGGGGCGCACCGGCAAGATGTTTGCCTGCGAGCATGAGAACGTTCAGCCGGACATCCTGTGCCTGGCAAAAGCGCTCGGCGGCGGGGTGATGCCGATAGGTGCCACGGTTGCCACCGAAGAGGTGTTCTCGGTGCTGTTCGATAACCCCTTCCTGCACACCACCACCTTTGGCGGCAACCCGCTGGCCTGTGCGGCCGCGCTGGCGACCATCAACGTGCTGCTGGAGCAAAACCTGCCTGCGCAGGCGGAGCAGAAAGGCGACATGCTGCTGGATGGCTTCCGTCAGCTGGGGCGTGAATATCCGGATCTGGTACAGGACGCGCGCGGCAAAGGCATGCTGATGGCCATCGAGTTTGTGGATAACGAAACCGGCTATAGCTTCGCGAGCGAGATGTTCCGCCAGCGGGTACTGGTGGCCGGTACGCTTAACAACTCAAAAACCATTCGCATTGAACCGCCGCTCACGCTGACGATTGAACAGTGTGAGCAGGTGCTAAAAGCGGCACGTAAAGCGCTGGCCGCGCTGCGGGTGAGCGTGGAAGAGGCGTGAGATCCATAATCCCTCTTCAGCTGGAGAGGGATTACTTTCAACTATTTATATATTTTAAAGTTTTTTTCGGACGGATTTAACTTTAAATGAAATTCCATTCACTGACGTCGGATAAAATAGCGTTTTCCTTAATCACTTCATAACATTAACGTTGTCAATCCTGCTGAATTAATTATCGGAAAGATAATAATGCCCTGGGGTATACGCCTAAAACATGAGTTAAGGCGCGTCATTCAACTGGAATAAATTCAAGATAATAGGAATAACAGGGTGTTCTTTGTCACAGTAATTAATTAGCGATTAATTCACTTTTAAGTAAATATAACGCCATGGAGATAATCCTTATATTGCCTATTTCTTCAGCTGCCCATAAAATAATATTCAGAGTTGTTTATTAGTGAAGTTCACGTCACCTTTCCTCGCTGTAACTGATCGAGAAAAACCGCTCAAAATAAATTGATTATCAAATCAACCAAATTGATTTTTATTTAATAAAAGGACTTGTATGAAAAAGCATATTTTGGCACTGGTCACTGCTGCGGCACTGACTGGCGGTATTTGCGCGAACGCTCAGGCCGATACCGTAACCGTTTCTGGGGGTTCCGTTGATTTCGTAGGACAGGTTGTGAATGCCGCCTGTTCTGTTGCCGCTGACTCTGTCGACCAGACCGTGATTCTGAGCCAGGTGCGTACCGTGAAGCTGACTCAAGCTGGCATGATGGCTAATCAAAAAGAAGATTTCCAGATCAAACTGGAAGACTGTGACACCTCCGTGAGCCAGAACGCGGCGGTCATTTTTAACGCCCAGCAAGATGAAGCTCAACCGGGTACCCTGGCGAACACCGCAGGCGCTGGCTCCGCGCAAAACGTGGCGCTGCAGCTGTTTGGACCGGACGGTAAAGCCCTGCATCTGGGTACCTCGTCTTCCACGGTTAAGCTGATCAACGGTGAAAACATCATCCCTCTGAGCGTTGACTACATCGCGACAGGCGCGGCTACACCAGGCAACGTTGCCGCGACCGCAACGTTCCAGATGGTTTACTCCTGATCGAGTAATCCAATAGCCCTCATCCCGAGGGCTATTAACATCCTTTTTTTCGCAAACAGGTAAGAGAAGTCGTCATGAATAAAATGTGTAAAATAGCCAGCGGACTCTTATTTGTGTCAGCAATGATATCAAATGCCAATGCGGGCGGAATTGCCCTTGGCACAACTCGCGTTATTTATCCTCAGGGTGACAAACAAGTTTCACTTCCGGTGATCAACTCTTCAACCAACAATGCCTTTTTAGTGCAATCGTGGGTTGCGAATGCCGATCAGTCTAAGTCTTCCGACTTTATTCTGACGCCGCCGTTATTTGTAATGCACCCTAAAAAAGAGAACACGCTGCGTATTATGTACGTCGGCCCTGAGTTGCCGACCGACCGCGAAAGCGTATTTTACTTAAATAGCAAAGCGATACCTGCGGTGGATAAAAGCAAATTGCAGGGCAATACGCTGCAAATTGCCACTCAGAGCGTGATTAAACTCTTTATACGCCCTAAAAATCTGCCGACGCCGTCCATTGATGCACCGAAGACCCTTCGTTGCCAGGTCGCTAACGGCAAAGTCACCATTTCGAATCCCTCACCGTATTACGTCTCACTGGTGAAGTTCAAAGTTGGCGCCACGCTGCTTCAGAACAACATGGTTTCACCTAAAAACACGCTTACGGTCAACGTACCCGGTAATCAGGGCGGACAGGTTAGCTTCCAGACGGTAAATGACTTCGGCGCGACCACGCCAGTGCAGTCATGCCCGTCCGCGTAGTCGCGCGAGCGCTTCGCCACTCACCTCCAGGCATAAACGGATAATGCATCGTAAGCAACAACATCAGTTACACACAGGGAACTATGCGCTGGCGCCAGTGGCGCTGGCAGTGGTGTGTATGTTGGCCTCTTTGGATGCACGGGCAAGTTACTACTTCAACCCGGCATTTCTCTCCAGCGATCCGAACGCGGTTGCGGATTTATCACGCTTCAGCGCTGACGGGCAGGCGCCGGGCACCTATCGCGTCGATCTGTGGCTGAACGATACCTTCCAGGCAACGCGAGATATCGTCTTTAACGCCCGTAAATCGACATCGCCCGGTGACGACGATACCGGCCTGACGGCCTGCCTCACGCTGAAAGCGTTAGACGACCTGGGTGTGAACGTTCAGAACATCCCTGCGTTGAAAGATGTCTCGCCCGACAGCTGCGTGGATATCGCCACGGCCATTCCGGCTGCCAGCGCGCGATTTAACTTTGAACAGCAGCGTCTGGATCTGAGCGTTCCACAGGCGGCCATTCGCAATAATGCCCGCGGATACATCCCGCCGGAACAATGGGATGAAGGCATAAATGCGCTGCTTCTGAACTATAACTTCAGCGGCTCTCACAACCGCACGCAGGGTGACAACAGTTCGTCATCGAAGAACTATTTCCTGAACCTCAACAGCGGGATCAATCTTGGGCCGTGGCGTCTGCGCGACTACTCGACCTGGAATTACAGCCGCTCCGGCTCCAGCACCTATAAGGACTGGGAACACATTGCTACCTATGCTCAGCGGGCCATTATTCCGCTCAAGAGCCAGCTGACGGTTGGGGAGAACTACACCCCTTCCGATGTGTTCGACAGCCTGCCGTTTCGCGGTATCCAGCTCAATTCTGACGACAACATGCTGCCAGACAGTATGAAAGGTTTTGCGCCGACGATCCGCGGCATCGCGCGTTCTAACGCCCAGGTCACCGTAAAACAGAATGGCTACACCATTTACCAAAGCTATGTGCCACCTGGCGCCTTTGCCATTAACGATCTCTTCCCGACCTCTTCCAGCGGTGACTTAACCGTCGAGGTGAAAGAGACAGACGGTAGCATCAACACCTACACCGTTCCCTATTCCGCCGTGCCGGTTTTACAGCGCGAAGGCCGGGTGAAGTATGCCGCAACCCTTGCCCGGTATCGCAGCAACAGCGAACAGCAGGACGATCCGAATTTTGCGCAGGGCACGGTGATTTGGGGTCTGCCAAAAGGCTTTACGGCCTATTCCGGCACGCAGCTGTCGTCTCATTATACCGCCCTCGCTCTGGGCGGCGGTGTGAACATGGGGAACTTTGGCGCGGTCTCGGTGGATCTCACCCATGCAAAAAGCGAGCTGTCGGATGATACTAAGCACACTGGGCAATCCATCCGTTTCTTATATGCCAAATCCCTCAACGGTATAGGCACTAACTTCCAGCTTTTGGGGTATCGCTACTCCACCTCCGGGTTCTATACCCTGAATGAAACCACCTACAAGCAAATGGAAGGGTATAACGGCGACGACGCTACCGAAGACGATCGCGACACCACGCCGATCTGGACGCAATATTACAACCTCTACTACACCAAACGCGGCAAATTGCAGTTCAACATTTCCCAGCAGATTGCGCAGGCGGGTTCCATCTTCCTGACCGGGAGCCAGCAAACGTACTGGCATACTGACAAGAAGAGCAGCCTGGTGCAGGTCGGTTACAGCGGTACCGTGGCGGGAATCACCTATAACCTGAGCTACAACTACAACCGCGCCCCCGTAATGGAGAGCAGCGACAGCGTTTACGCGCTGACGCTTTCTCTGCCGCTTAGCCTGTGGCTGCACCCCGGCGGTGAGGTGACAAAACGCGTCAATAACATGTACGCCACAGCGGGAACCAGTACCGACAACCACGGTAACGTATCGAACATGGCGGGTTTGAGCGGAACCTTACTGGAAGATAACAACCTGGCGTATGCCATTCAGCAGGGTTATCAAAATCAGGGGGCGGGCGCGAACGGCTCGCTCAATGCCGAGTATGACAGCGCCTATGGCAACATTAATACCGGCTACAACTACAGCAACAACGGTGATTATCAGCAGATTAACTACGGCCTTGAAGGCGGGGTGGTTATGCATCGCAATGGCGTCACGCTCAGCCAGCCGCTGGGTGAAACCAACGTCCTTATCGCCGCACCGGGCGCCAGTAATGTGAAAGTGGAAGATGGGCCAGGCATCCATACCGACGTTCGCGGCTATGCGGTCGTCCCTTACGCCACGGCCTATCACCGTAACCGAATGGCGCTGGATACCAACTCTCTGCAGGACGACCTTGATATTGATGAAGCGGTCGCGCACGTCGTCCCGACCCAGGGTGCTTTGGTGCGCGCCACCTTCAAAGCGCGTCAGGGTGCGCGCGCGCTCTTTACCCTGATGCACAACGGCAAACCCGTGCCGTTTGGCGCGGTAGTTGCCCGCAGCGACGAAGGCGGAGATACCATCGTCGGCGAAAATGGCGAAGCGTATTTATCCGGCCTGAGTCAGGAAGGATCTTTGCATGTCCAGTGGAGCGATGCCGCAAACGGTCAGTGCCGCGCAAATTACCTGTTACCCGAAACGAAACAAACTCTGGTTCGTTTGAAAGCGGAGTGTAAGTAAATGATTTTACGTTGGTCGACACTGTTAGCGATGCTGCTGTCATCATTCGGCTGTATGGCAAGCATTTGTCATAACGTCAATAATACTATTTCGGTTGTGAATTACGATTTAACCTCCACGCTCACAACTGAACAAAACCAGGTGGGCCAGGCGACGGAACTGCATAAATCTCAGTTTGTTAACGTCGATGCGATATGCCCCGAACCCGATCCGACGAACGTAGACAGCCGCACGTACCGCAGCTACATCACCTCTTTCCCCGTGGTGGAGACCGATGGTCAATGGCAGTACTTAACCCTCGATCCCGATTATGTGAACGGTGCCATGAGCATTACCGACACCGACGCAGGGGTTTTCTATCCACCCGGTAACTACATCCATATGGGTCGAAACACACGGGTCAATAAACAAAAAGATTTTGGCGTTTACGATTCGAATTTAACGTTCAGACTAAAAGTGGTTAAGCCCTTTATTGGTTCCGTGGTCATCCCGAGCAGAACGATGTTTAGCGTCTATGTCACGACAAACGACCACGATCCGCTGTCTACCATCGTTTATCAGATCACCTACAGCGGCATCATCACCGTGCCGCAAAACTGCACCATCAACGGCGGGCAGATCATTACCGTTGATTTAGGAAAACTGAACAGCGCCGCCTTTAACGAGGCAGGCAAGAAACCGTATAACGCGCCAGAAAAAACGTTCAACGTGCCGATTGCCTGCAACGGTGATGTCGTCGCGCCGGCGCATCTGACATTGCGCATGCAAGCCACACCAGACAGCCATATAGCCGACGCGGTTGCGACGGATAACCCGGACGTTGGCGTTGTTGTTACCAGCGAAAACGGTTCAGTCTTAAAACCTAACGACATTAACAGCAGCGTCGATTTCACCACCAGTGAGGACGGCAATGCCAATATTACGCTGAAAACCTATCCTGTCAGTACGACCGGCAACGCGCCTGCGGAAGGGATATTTACGGCACTCGCCTGTTTGCGAGTCGATTTTGCGTAGGTGCACTGTATGAAAACCCTCTTGTTAAAAGCATTAACGCTATTTGCCCTTATTCATTCGCTCGCTGTCTACGCTGACGACGGCGCCGTCTATAACCTGCGGGTGACCGGTACCATCATCAGCGAGTCCTGCGAAGTCGACACATCCAGCCAGGAGCAGAGCGTCTCGCTGGGTGAATTCGATAGCAGCGATTTCCCATCTGTGGGGGCCACATCGGCATGGGTACCTTTTAATATCACGCTGAAAAATTGTTCGAAGGCAATCAACGGCACCAAAATCTGGTTTAGCGGGCTGGCTGATACTGACAACCCAAACCTGCTCGCGCTGAGCGACACGGGTAGAGGAACAGAAAGCACGCTGGCGACCGGTCTCGGCGTGGAAATTATGGATGCCAGCCAGGTCATTGTGCCGATTAACAATACCGAATCCAGTACCTATCCGCTTCAGACCGGCAATAACGAACTGACATTTAACCTGCGTTATAAATCCACCCGTCAGGACGTTACGCCGGGCGATGCGACCGCCGTGATGTATTTTGACCTTCTCTATCAATAAGAGCGTGCCATGAAACCTGTTATCGCCCGGATCCTTGCCACCGTTTATATGGGTCTTGCCTTCTGCACGCCCGCGCAGGCGCATGACGGCACGGTCTATATCAATGGTAAAATTAAACAACGTACCTGCACCCTCTCCCCCGATTCCCAGGCTCTGCTTGTCAGGATGGGGAGCGTTCAAAACAATGTGTTTACCCAGGCAGGCGACAGCAGTCGTTACGAATCCTTTACGATTAACCTCGAAAGCTGCCAGGGTTCAAAGCAGAACTTAAGCATCAGCTTTGAAGGCACGCCCGATAAGCGCAATCCTTCCCTGCTAGCCCTCACTCCCGCCGCTGCCAGCGCAACGGGGATTGGTATCGGGATTTACAATCAGGATAAAACGCTTGTTCCGATGGGCAACGCCAGCGCCACGCTTACGCCAGCGCCAGCAAGCGATACGATTGCGTTCGTCTTTTTTGCTCGCTATGTCTCGACCGCTGCCGACGTCACGACCGGGACGGCCAACGCCTCTACCACCTTTATCGTCAACTATGCGTAATTTCTGCGGCATCCTGCTCTGCGCCTGCGCGTTACTTTTCACCCTACCTGCTGCACACGCGGGCGTGGTCATTAGCGGAACGCGCTTCACTTATCCGGCGGGCAAAAAATCCATTACCTTCGCGGTGCGTAATCCGTCGACCACAACGTGGCTTATCCATACCAAAGTCAACCAGGGGGGTGCATGGACAGGCGCAGACCGGCCTGAAACCGCGCAGAGCATGTTCGTTGCCACGCCCCCGCTTTTTACGCTCAAACCCGCACGGGAAAATAGCGTCCGCCTGACTTTTACCGACGGCGCGCTGTCAGACGATCGGGAATCGCTTTTTACCTTGAGCGTCGCGGCCATTCCGGAAGGTCAACGCGAGGGCAACAGCGTGCAGACCGCCATCCGCTCCCGCTTCAAGCTCTTTTATCGTCCGGCCAAACTGCCCGGCGAGCCTGACGCCGCCTACCAGGCGTTACGCTGGTCATCCGCCAACGGCACGGTGACCGTTGAAAACCCGACGCCCTGGTACGTCACGCTGTACCAGCTTTCGCTCAACGATAAAAAATTCGCCGACAGCGGCCTCGTCGCCCCCTTTGCGACGCGCACCTTTTCAGGATGTCAGCAGGCCAGCCGCTGCGACATCCGCTGGCAAGCCATCAACGAGTACGGACGCATCCTGCCCGAACTGACCCGACATGTGAGATAACCCTATGAAAAAGTCGATCCTCTCTCTCGCGCTCTGCGCTTCCTTCTTCACCGCCTGGCAGGCAAGTGCGGCCCAAATCGACGCGCTCACGCCGCAGCAAATCGAGCAAACGGGCAAAGCCGCCGAAGCCTGGTTTGCAGCGCATCCAGAAAAAATGGGTGAGATCGTGGCAACCTATCTGGCAGAGCATCCTGAATTTCTGGTGGCCGCCGGTGAAAATCTTCGCCAGCGTCAGCAGGTAGCCCAGCAGCAGGCTTTCGTTCAGGCCGCGCTGCACCAGCGTGATGCCCTGCTTCACAGCACCAGCCCGGAACGCGGGCCAAAAACGGCGAAAGCGGCGGTGATCGTGTTCCTGGACGAGACGAGTCCGGTAGGCCAGGCGGCCAGCGAGTTGATCGGCAACGTCGAAAAATCTAACCCGGACGTGCGATTTATCTTTAAAGCGCTGGCCGCGACCGACAAGCAGCCGCTCGCGGCTTCCGCGCTGCAAGCAAACCTCGACCTTGCTAAAGTGATGGGCTTCACCGTCACGCCAGCGTTTGTCGTGATGCCGCAGGAGCAAGATCCGGAGGTCCATCGGGTGAGCGTCATGAGCGGTAACGTCTCCGAAGAGGCGCTGATCATGGCCATTCAGAAAGCGAAGAAATAAGAAAATGGCCGGGCGGCACGGTGCCTGCCCGGCTGTACGTTACTCCGGCAACAACCCCACAAAACAGCGCTTTTTGCGCGGCTCTGACATCAGTTCCTCAAGCTTATCCACGCAGGCCAGATAGTGCGGCGTCTGCTTGTGCGCCAGCACTGCCGCTTCGTCTTTATAGGCCTCGTAGATAAAGAACCGGCTTTTCACCCGCGGGTCCTGCAGCACGTCAAAACGCAGGTTTCCCGGCTCCTGAATCGCCCCTTCGTGGTTGGCGCGAAACACCTCCAGAAACTCGTCCACGCGCTCGGGTTTGATGTTGATTTCGACTAACGTCACGTTCATTTTGCTTCTCCCTGTTTTTCTTCCTGCCAGAACTGGAACGCGTCCCGCGCGCTCATGTTCTCGTGAACCACTTTTTTCACCGCTTTCAGCATGGCGAGCGGCGCGCTGGACTGGAAGATATTTCGCCCCATGTCCACGCCGGACGCCCCCTGATCGATAGCCCGCCAGCACATCTCCAGCGCCTCGTTTTCCGGCAGCTTTTTGCCCCCGGCGATGACAATCGGCACCGGGCAGCTGGCGGTCACTTTTTCAAAGCCCTCGTCGACATAATAGGTTTTAACGAACTGCGCCCCCATCTCAGCGGCAATACGGCTGGCGAGAGAGAAATAGCGGGCGTCACGCGCCATCTCTTTGCCAACACCCGTCACCGCCAGCGTCGGCACGCCGTAGCGCGCGCCCGCGTCCACCAGTTTGATGATGTTATTGATCGACTGATGCTCAAATTCACTGCCGATATAGACCTGCGCCGCCACCGCGCAGGCGTTCAGGCGCAGCGCGTCTTCCATCGCGACCGCCACGCACTCGTTAGACAGTTCGCCCAGAATCGAGTTACCGCCCGAAGCGCGCAGCACCACCGGCTTATTGGTGGCCGCTGGCACGGTGCTTCGCAAAATACCGCGGGTGCACATCAGCACGTCGGTTTCACCAAATAGCGGGGCAATAGAAAGATCGATACGCTCAAGGCCGGTGGTCGGGCCCTGAAAATAGCCGTGGTCAAAGGCCAGCATCACCGTGCGGTTGCTTTGCGGGTTGAAGATCCGCGCCAACCGGGACTGCATGCCCCAGTCCAGGGAGCCACAGCCCTTCAGGGTATAGGGCGCGTTTACCTGTGGCGTGCCGATGCCAAAATCCTTGCCGTCTTTGATGTCGTCTAAATCAGCCATTTGCTCCCCCGTCAGAAATCGTATTTGCCGATGTTCTCTTTGGTAAACACCACGCGCTCCGGCAGCAGCACAATGCCGTTGCCCTTCGCCTCATACTGGTAGCCCTGCACGCTGTTTGGCTCGACCTTGAGCGTGCCGATATCTTTTACCTCCACGCTGTCGCCCACGTTAAGATCGCCTTTTTTCAACAATTGATCGGCGACATTGACCGCAATTTTGCCCTGTTGCACCACATCCCACAGGCCGAAGGCTTTCACCGTGCCGCGTTCAACGTACGGACGCATGACGTTCGGTGTGCTGAACCCGACGATGGCGACGCCCTCCCGCTTCAGGTTTTCTGCCGCCTGCGCCGCAGCAGGCAGGGCGTTAGCGTCCGGGGCAATGATCGCATCCAGATCCGGATATGCTTTTAAGATCCCTTCGGCGGTTTGCAGGGATTTCGTGGCGTCGTTATAGCCGAACTGGGTGGTGACGACCTGCCACTGGGGATGATCTTTCTCGATTTTGGCCTTCGCCTCTTTGACCCACTGGTTCTGGTCGGTGACGGTTGGGCTGGAGTAGAAGAACGCGACTTTGGCATTCGGTTTGGTGACCTGCTTGCCGGCCATCTCCACCAGCAGGCCGCCGAGCTGTTCCGGCGTCCCCTGGTTGATGTAAATGCTGCGGCACTCCGGTTTGGTGTCGGAATCCCAGGTCAGCACCTTCACGCCGCGCTGCATCGCGCGCTTCAGCGCCGGGCAGAGGCCGTCCGGCGACACGGCGGAGACGATAATCGCGTTATAGCCCTGGTTCACGAAGTTATTGATCAGCTGCACCTGGCCGGAGACGCTCGGCTCAGTCGGGCCGTCGTAGGTCACGTCCACGCCGAGATCTTTACCCGCCTCTTTCGCGCCGTTGCCGCCGCTGGTAAAGAACCCCACCCCCACCAGCTTCGGGATAAAGGCGATACGGTCCGCCGCCTGCGCCGACGCCACGCTGAGCGCCATCGCCAGGACTATCAGTTTTGTTTTCATCTTACGCTCCGGATATGTTTTGTGAGGAGAGAGCGCACCCATTCACGGTGCAGACTCAGCGAACGTCCCATCACCACCACAACCAACAGCGCCCCTGACAGCGCGCTCGACACCTGGTTGGGGATGCCGACCATCTGTAAACCCTGTTGCAGATACCCCACCAGCAGCGCCGCCAGTGCCGTACCGATAACCGAACCTGAACCACCGTAGATATTCGCGCCGCCCAGCACCGCCGCGGTCAGCGCGGGCATCAGTAAATCGCGCCCCAGATCCGAACGCGCCGAGCCGAAATAGGAGACCATAACCAGCGCGGCAATCGCCGAGGCGACGCCCACCAGGCCATACAGCGCGTAAGGCATACCGTTCACAGACAGCCCCGCATAGCGTGCCGCGCGCGGATTTTGCCCCATCAAAAACAGGTGCCGACCGAAGCGCCCGCGATGGGTAATCAGCCAGAAGAAAAGGGTTATCACCGCGAATAGCACCAGCGGGATCGGCAGACCCAGCACGGTGAGGTTAGCGAAGGCGGTAAAACTGTCCGGGAAGCCGCCGATCCCCTCGTAGCCAGTCGCGCCCGCCATGCCGGAGAGCAGCAGCGCCCCGCCGCCGTAGAGGTACAGCGTGCCGAGGGTTATCACTAACGGGCTGATGCCGGTGTAGTGGATCAGCGCGGCGTTCACCAGCCCGCACAGCAGACCGAGCAGCAGCGTCAGCGGGATCGCCACCGCCATCGGCCACCCCGCCTGCATCATCACGCCCAGCGCAATGGCGCACAGGCCGATGGTGGAGCCGAGCGAAATATCAATCCCACCGCTGATAATGACCAGCGTTAGCGGCAGCGCCACAATACCGATGCAGATAAAGTCGCTGGTGCTGAACAGCAGCATATTGATATCGAGCATCCGCGGGTTGATGGCCCCAAAGAGCAGGATCTCCAGCACCAGTAAAATCAGCAGCGCGCTTTCCCAGTTAAGCCTCATTTACGCCACCTCTTTTTTGCGTTTTGGAAACGGGGTAACGTGCTTTCCCCCTTTATTGCCCGGTTGGAAACGGCTGTATTTCAGCGCCCGCTGATGCCTTGCGAGCGCCTGACGCAATCGCCCGTCGAGCACCAGCACGCCCAGCAGCACCAGCCCGGCAATAAAATCGTTCCACCAGGCCGGGAGCCTGAACAGCACCAGCACGGTGTCGATTTGGGTCAGGAAGAACGCACCGAGCAGCGCGCCAATCAGCGTGCCTGTCCCGCCCAGCAGCGAAATACCGCCAAGCACGCAGGCGGCGATGGCTTTCATCTCCAGGCCGCTGCCGGTCTGATTCGGCACAAAGCCAATCTGCGCGGCAAAGACGATACCTGCGCAGGCCGCCAGCATCCCGTTAAGCGTAAAGGCGATTATCCGCGTGCGGTTGACCGCCACGCCCAGCTGGCGCGCGGCGGCGAGGTTGTCCCCCACGGCGTAGAAGTCACGGCCAAAGGCAGTGCGCGACAGCGTCCACGCGCCGACGGCGGCGAAGAACAGCACCAAGAAACCCAACGGTGAAATCCCGAGGGCAACCGGCGCGGAGAGCGCTTTCAGATCCGGCGGAAGCCCTTCAATCCACTTCCCGCCGGTCCAGAGCAGCATCGCCCCACGATACAGCCCCAGCGTACCGAGGGTGGCGACAATCGCCGGTATCCGCAGCCCCACCACCAGCACCCCGTTGAACGCGCCCGCCAGCGCGCCGATCGACAGAGCAAAAAGGATGGCGACCGGCAGGCTGTAACCGCTGTTGAGCGCCACGCCAACCGCGATGGCAGACAGCCCCACGGTAGACCCGACCGAAACGTCGATGTTGCGGGTCAACATCACCAGCGCCGCGCCAAGCGCCAGCAGGATCAGGATCTGCGCGCTGGCGAAAATCATTCCCAGGGTTTGCAGACTGAGATAGGCCGGGTTCAGCGCCACCAGCACAACGAACAGGGCGAGGATCGCCAGAAACGCGCTCAGCTCGCGGTTTTTCAGTAAGGTCTTCATGATTGCCCTCCAAACGCCAGCCCCATCATCCGATCGAGCGTCACGGCGTGGCGCGGCAGTTCGCCGCTGAGCATGCCCTGATGCATGACCAGCACGCGATCCGCAAGACCGGGAAACTCGTCGAGATCGCTTGAGATCATCAGCACCGCCACGTTCTGCGCCGCCACGCTTTTGATCAACTGATAGATATCGGCGCGCGCCGAGACGTCCACACCGCGCGTGGGTTCATCGACAATCAGCAGCAGCGGGTTGGCCTCCAGACAGCGCGCCAGCAGAACCTTCTGCTGGTTACCACCAGAGAGCGTGCGCACGGTTTGATCCGCATGGTTGAGCTTGATCCCCAGCGCCCGGTGATAACGCTCCACCACCGCAGATTCCCGCCTGCGCTGCTGCCAGAGAGACGGCTCGTTCAGGGTCACGGTGTTCCAGCGAACCGGCGCATCCAGGAACAGGCCGGAGACCTGCCTGTCTTCCGGCAGGTAGACCAGCCCTTTTTCCAGACGCGCGGCAACCGAATCCGCGTTGATCTCCTGATTTTCAAGCCAGACGCGTCCGCCGCGCACGGGGCGCAGGCCGTAAAGTGTTTCAGCGAACTCGGTACGCCCGGATCCCACCAGCCCGGCCAGGCCGACGATCTCCCCGGCGTAAATCTCCAGGCTGAGATCGATAAACCCTTCCCCGGTAAGATCGTCTACCCGCAGCACCGGAAAGTCCTGCGGCTGGGTCCGGCGATTCCCGGGCAGCGCCAGCCACAGTTTTTGCGTGTCGCTTAAGCGTTGTTCCCGGCTCACCGGGGTCATGGCAGCAATCAGGGCGTTATCGTCAAAGGTCGCGGTTTCGCCGCTCAGCACCACGGCCCCGTCGCGCATCACCGAGACGTGGCTGGAAAGCTGGCGGATCTCCGGCAATTTATGTGAAATAAAGACAATGCCAACGCCCTGATCCTGCAGGGCGCGGATCTGGCGAAACAGCCGCTCGGTTTCGCCAGGGGTCAGCGATGCCGTAGGCTCGTCGAGGATCAGAATTGTTGCATTGCGCATCAGCCCGCGCAGGATCTCCACCATCTGCTGATCCGCCACCTCCAGCGTGCTGGCGGTAGCATCAAGACTGAGCTGGCACTGCAACTGCAGCAGCTTCTCCGCAAGACGCTTGTCCACCCCCTTTTCGCGCGGCAGGCGGAAAAGGATATTTTCCCGCACCGTCAGGTTAGGAAATAGCAGCGGCTCCTGCGGCACCAGGTAGATCCCCAGCCCGTGCGCCTGGCCGGGGCTGAGGCGTGCATATGCCCGTCCGGCAACCGAAAGTTCACCGCTGTCCGGGGTCTCGACACCAGCGATAATCTTCATCAGCGTCGATTTCCCCGCCCCGTTACCGCCCATTAACGCATGCACCTGGCCCGCAAGCAGCATGAAATCAATGCCTTTTAACACCGGCACGCCCGAGAACTGCTTGCTGATATTCCGTGCTTCGATAAGTGGGGTCATCATCGCTCCGCTGTTGAACAAATGATTTTTTGATTTAATAATGTTCAAAAGCGTAGACGGTGAACTATATTTACAACCGTGCAGGGATCACAGTTTTATCGATTAAGATCCAGATACACCTAAAACAGTTTTAAAGATCCGTTTTGCCGCGTGGCTCACATTTTCGGCCCGCGCCTGAGCGAACATATGATCTAAATTTTTATAAGAGTTCAAATATGAGCGATAAACGCACTGTGGAAGAGGGTCGTTTTGCCGGGCTGGCGCTGGCGGAAGAGGAGCTGGTCGCTCGCGTGGCATGGTGTTACTACCATGACGGGCTGACCCAGAACGACATTGGCGAACGGCTCGGCCTGCCGCGCCTGAAG
Source organism: Enterobacter sp. UPMP2052 (assembly GCF_053709675.1). Lineage (NCBI taxonomy): Bacteria > Pseudomonadati > Pseudomonadota > Gammaproteobacteria > Enterobacterales > Enterobacteriaceae > Enterobacter > Enterobacter sp. UPMP2052. Next base: position 4,650 of record NZ_JBSKJR010000007.1, on the reverse strand, counting down.
ATCTCCCGCCTGCTGGAGAAAGGCCGCCAGTCCGGGGTGATCCGCGTGCAGATCAACTCGCGCTACGAGGGCTGCCTGGCGCTGGAGACCGAACTGCAGCAGCGCTTTGGGCTGAAGCTGGTGCGCGTGATGCCCGCCCTTAACACCCCGCCGATGAACGTGCGGCTGGGCATTGGCGCAGCGCAGTCGCTGATGGGCGTTCTGGAACCCGGCCAGCTGTTAGCGGTGGGATTTGGTGAAACAACCATGAGCAGCCTGCAGCACTTAAGCGGTTTTATTAGCTCACAGCAGATCCGCCTGGTAACGCTCTCCGGCGGCGTCGGGCCGTATATGACCGGTATCGGCCAGCTGGATGCGGCCTGTCGCGTCAGCATGATCCCCGCCCCGCTGCGCGTTTCATCTGCCGGGGTGGCCGGGATCTTAAAGCGTGAAACCAGTGTGCGGGACGTGATCCTCGCCGCCACCGCCGCCGACGTGGCGGTGGTTGGGATTGGTTCAGTGAACCAGCGCCGCGACGCCACCATTTTACGCTCCGGCTATATCAGCGAAGGTGAACAGCTGATGTACGCCCGGAAAGGGGCGGTGGGCGACATTCTCGGTTACTTCCTCAATGCCGACGGCGAGTGCGTCGAGGAGCTTGAGATCCATAAAGAATTACTCGGCGTCACCCTTGATGAACTGGCGCAGCTGCCCACCATCGTTGGCGTGGCCGGAGGTGAAGAGAAAGCCGATGCGATTTACGCCGCACTGAAAGGTCGCCGTATTAATGGCCTGGTGACGGAAGAGACGACAGCCCGCGCGGTGCTTGCTCTGGCAACATAAGAGACGGCCCTGCGCCTGACACGAGGCATGCTATGAGTTACCTTTTAGCGTTAGATGCAGGGACAGGCAGCGTTCGCGCCGTTATTTTCGATGTGCAGGGCAACCAGATTGCCGTCGGCCAGGCCGAGTGGAAACACCTGAGCGTGGAGAACGTGCCCGGCTCGATGGAGTTTGACCTCGACACCAACTGGCGGCTGGCCTGCCAGTGTATTCACCAGGCGCTGGAGCGTGCCCACCTGCGCGCGGCGGATATTCAGTCCGTGGCCTGCTGCTCCATGCGCGAAGGCATCGTGCTGTATGACCGCAACGGCGACGCCATCTGGGCCTGCGCCAACGTCGACGCCCGCGCCAGCCGCGAGGTGGCCGAACTCAAAGAGATCCACCACGACCAATTTGAATCCGAAGTGTATGACGTTTCCGGCCAGACACTGGCCCTGAGCGCCATGCCGCGCCTGCTGTGGCTGGCGCACCACCGCCCGGATATTTATCGCAAAGCGGCGACGATCACCATGATCAGCGACTGGCTGGCGGCAAAACTCTCTGGCGAGCTGGCGGTGGACCCGTCCAATGCCGGCACAACCGGCATGCTGGATCTCTTTTCCCGCGACTGGCGTCCGGCGCTGCTCGACATGGCCGGGCTGCGCGCCGATATCCTCTCCCCGGTGAAAGAGACGGGAACCGTGCTGGGGGCCATTACCCGCGAAGCCGCGCAGCAGAGCGGCCTGCGCGAAGGCACGCCGGTGGTGATGGGCGGCGGCGACGTGCAGCTTGGCTGTCTCGGGCTGGGCGTGGTGCGCGCCGGGCAAACGGCGGTGCTGGGCGGCACCTTCTGGCAGCAGGTGGTCAACCTGCCGCAGGTGCGAACCGACCCGGATATGAACATCCGCGTGAACCCTCACGTCATCCCCGGTATGGCGCAGGCGGAGTCGATCAGCTTCTTTACCGGGCTGACCATGCGTTGGTTCCGCGACGCCTTTTGCGCGGAGGAGAAGTTAATTGCTGAACGCATGGGCATGGATACTTACACCCTGCTCGAAGAGATGGCCAGCCGCGTGCCCGCGGGCTCACACGGGGTGATGCCGATCTTCTCCGATGCGATGCATTTCAGGCAGTGGTACCACGCCGCGCCGTCGTTTATTAACCTCTCCATCGACCCGGAAAAATGCAACAAGGCCACGCTGTTCCGTGCCCTGGAAGAGAATGCGGCGATTGTCTCCGCCTGCAACCTGACGCAGATATCGCGATTCTCCGGCGTGACGTTTGACAGCCTGGTCTTTGCGGGTGGCGGCGCTAAGGGTGCGCTGTGGAGCCAGATTTTAAGCGATGTCACCGGGCTGCCGGTGCGCGTGCCGGAAGTTAAAGAGGCGACGGCGCTGGGCTGTGCCATCGCCGCGGGTGCTGGCGCCGGGCTGTTTACCGACATGGCCTCCACGGGCGAGCGGCTGGTGAAGTGGAGCCGCGAATTTACGCCGAACCCGGAATACCGGGAACTGTACGACGGCATGATGCAGAAATGGCAGGCGGTGTACGCGGATCAGCTTGGGCTGGTCGACAGCGGGCTGACTACGTCGATGTGGCAAGCCCCGGGTCTGGTGCGGGCATCCCCCTCACCCCGGCCCTCTCCCTGAGGGAGAGGGAGATCGTGTCCCCTCTCCCCGTGGGAGAGGGTTAGGGTGAGGGCACCAGGCCGCACAATATTTGAATCCCATCACAATCGCCGCATTCCCCTTTTCCCTTTTACTCTCCGCTGGCTAAATTAGTAACTCATCCGACCACATAACAATAATTTTACACTGGAAGAGACTATGAGCCGCTACCCGTCGTTATTCGCCCCCCTCGATCTGGGGTTCACAACGCTCAAAAACCGCGTGTTGATGGGTTCGATGCACACCGGGCTGGAGGAGCGTCCGGACGGCGCCGAGCGGCTGGCCGCTTTCTACGCCGAGCGCGCCCGGCACGGGGTGGCGCTGATCGTTACCGGTGGCGTGGCCCCCGCGGTTTCTGGCGTGACGATGGAGGGCGGCGCGGTGCTGAACGATGCGGCCCAGCTGCCGCATCACCGGATCGTGACCGACGCGGTGCATAAAGAAGGCGGTAAAATTGCCCTGCAAATTCTGCATACCGGGCGCTACAGCTATCAGCCAAATCTGGTTGCCCCGTCGGCCCTCCAGGCCCCGATCAACCGCTTTACCCCCCATGCCCTTACCCACGATGAGATCCTGGCGCTGATCGAGGACTTCGCCCGCTGCGCGGCGCTGGCGCGCGAGGCGGGCTATGACGGCGTAGAGGTGATGGGGTCGGAAGGCTACCTGATTAACGAGTTCCTCGCCGCCCGGACCAACCATCGTGACGACGAATGGGGCGGCGATTATGCCCGCCGAATGCGTTTTGCCATCGAAGTGGTGCGCGCCGTACGGGAACGTGTGGGCGCAGATTTTATTATCATCTACCGCCTGTCGATGCTCGATCTGGTGGAGGGCGGCGGCACGTTCGACGAAACCGTCCAGCTGGCGCAGGCAATTGAAGCCGCCGGGGCCACGATCATCAACACCGGCATCGGCTGGCACGAGGCGCGTATCCCGACCATCGCCACGCCGGTGCCGCGCGCGGCGTTCAGCTGGGTGACGCGTAAACTGAAAGGGAAAGTGTCTGTTCCGCTGGTTACCACTAATCGCATTAACGATCCGCAGGTGGCGGAAGAGGTCATTGCGCGCGGCGATGCCGACATGGTGTCGATGGCACGCCCGTTCCTCGCCGACGCGGCGATCCTCTCCAAAGCGCAAAGCGGACGCGCGGACGAGATCAACACCTGCATCGGCTGCAACCAGGCCTGTCTGGATCAGATCTTCGCGGGCAAAGTCACCTCCTGTCTCGTCAACCCGCGCGCCTGCCATGAAACGAAAATGCCGGTAACACCTGCCGTCACCCCAAAACGGCTCGCCGTGGTCGGCGCGGGCCCCGCCGGGCTGGCGTTTGCGGTGAATGCCGCCGCGCGCGGGCACAGCGTGACGCTGTTTGATGCCCTGGCTGAGATCGGCGGGCAATTTAATATCGCCAAACAGATCCCCGGCAAAGAGGAGTTTTACGAAACCCTGCGCTATTACCGCCGGATGATCGACCTGACGGGGGTCGAGCTGCGGCTTAACCATTTTGTGAATGCGTCTGATCTGGTGGCGTACGATGAGGTGATCCTGGCCAGCGGGATCGTCCCGCGCTTGCCGGCGATCGCGGGCGTCGATCATCCGAAGGTGCTGAGCTATCTCGACGTATTACGCGACAAAAAACCGGTCGGCGATCGCGTGGCGATAATCGGCTGCGGCGGGATCGGTTTTGATACCGCCATGTACCTGAGCCAGCCGGGGGAAGCCACCAGCCAGAATATTGCGGCGTTTTGTGAGGAATGGGGGATCGATACCAGCCTCAATCAGATCGGCGGCCTGCGACCGGAAGGTCCGCAGCTGCCAAAAAGCCCGCGCCAGATCGTCATGCTGCAGCGTAAAGCCAGCAAACCGGGCGACGGGCTGGGCAAAACCACGGGCTGGATCCATCGAGCCACCCTGCTCTCACGCGGGGTGAAGATGATCCCGGCGGTGAGCTACCAGAAGATCGACGACGACGGGCTGCACGTGCTGATCGGCGGTGAGCCGCAGCTGCTGGCGGTGGATCATGTGATTTTGTGCGCCGGGCAGGAACCGAAGCGCGATCTGGCCGAACCGCTGCGTGAGGCGGGCAAAACGGTGCATATGATCGGCGGGTGTGACGTGGCGATGGAGCTGGATGCGCGGCGGGCGATTGCGCAGGGAACAAAGCTGGCGCTGAGTATTTAAC
>NZ_JBSKJR010000006.1:0-211768 GCF_053709675.1 Enterobacter sp. UPMP2052 | reverse complement strand
CCCATGCCGAACTCAGAAGTGAAACGCCGTAGCGCCGATGGTAGTGTGGGGTCTCCCCATGTGAGAGTAGGGAACTGCCAGGCATCAAATTTAGCGTGCTGATATGGCTCAGTTGGTAGAGCGCACCCTTGGTAAGGGTGAGGTCCCCAGTTCGACTCTGGGTATCAGCACCACTTTATACTTAGGTTAAAGTTCGGCAAGAAGTAAAAGAATTTGTCTGGCGGCTTTAGCGCGGTGGTCCCACCTGACCCCATGCCGAACTCAGAAGTGAAACGCCGTAGCGCCGATGGTAGTGTGGGGTCTCCCCATGTGAGAGTAGGGAACTGCCAGACATCAAACAAGTGAAAAGGCCATCCGGAAGGATGGCCTTTTTGCGTTTTGGGCCGTATGAATCAGCAGGCCCGGTAAGCGTAGCGCTTCCGGGCACAAAACACTTAATGGATCACCTGAGATAAAAATGCCCGTGTACGCTCTGACTTAGGATGGGCAAAGAACTCATCTGGCGGAGCCTGCTCAACAATTTCACCGCGATCCATAAAGATCACCCTGTCAGCTACGGTTCTCGCAAACCCCATCTCATGCGTCACGCACAGCATGGTCATCCCCGATTGCGCCAGCCCGATCATGGTATCCAGCACCTCTTTGACCATTTCCGGATCGAGAGCGGACGTTGGCTCATCAAACAGCATGATTTTCGGCTTCATGCACAGCGACCGCGCGATAGCGACGCGTTGCTGCTGACCACCGGAGATCTGTCCCGGGAATTTATGAGCATGTTCTGCAATGCGCACGCGCTCCAGGTAGTGCATCGCCAGCGCTTCAGCCTCTTTTTTCGGCATCTTTTGGACCCAAATGGGTGCCAGCGTGCAGTTCTGCAAAACGGTCAAGTGCGGGAACAGATTAAAGTGCTGAAACACCATCCCCACTTCCTGGCGAACGCGTTCGATATTGCGGATATCTTCATTCAGCTCAATACCATCCACCACAATCCGCCCCTGCTGATGCTCTTCAAGATGGTTAATACAACGAATTGTCGTTGATTTTCCCGATCCAGAAGGACCGCACAGGACGATCCTTTCCCCCTGTTTTACCTTCAGGTTAATGTCTTTTAACACGTGAAACTGCCCGTACCATTTATTGACGTTTTCCAGCGTAATCATCGCGTCGGCGGGGGTCATTGTTATTTGGCTCATCATTTCCTCAGTGCGGTGTACGCCCGGTGTTAAAGCGCTTTTCCAGATGTTGGCTATAGCGCGACATGCTAAAACAGAAGATCCAGTAGATCAGCGCGGCAAAGACATACCCTTCCGTGGACATCCCGAGCCAGGCGGGATCAACGGTGGCTTGCTGCACGCTGCTAAAGAGATCGAACAACCCGATGATGATCACCAGGCTGGTATCTTTAAAAAGGGCGATGATCGTGTTGACCAACCCGGGAATAACCAGCTTGAGCGCCTGGGGGAGGATCACCAGCCCCTGCGTTTTCCAGTAACCCAGCGCCAGGGATTCTGCGGCTTCGTACTGTCCTTTAGGCAGCGCCTGAAGTCCGCCACGAACCACTTCAGCCACATAGGCGGACTGGAAGAGAATGACCCCGACCAGGGCACGGATCAGCTTGTCTATGGTGGTGCCCTCCGCCATAAACAGCGGCAGCATGACCGATGACATAAACAGAACGGTGATGAGCGGCACGCCGCGCCAGAATTCAATAAAAATAACGGAGAGCACGCGCACCACCGGCATGGTGGATCGCCGTCCCAGTGCGAGCAAAATCCCCCATGGCAACGCGCCGGCAATCCCAACGGAAGCGATGATCAACGTCAGCGTCAGGCCGCCCCACTGGCGGGTTTCGACGCGTTCCAGCCCCAGAAAACCACCGTACAGCAACACCCATACGACAAGGGGATACACAACCGCCCAGCAGGCGATATAGCGTCCACGGTGAGGGACTTTTTTCCAGAACATAACGGCGATGGAGAACAACCCGATCGCCAGCGCCAGATTGATCCGCCAGCGCTGTTCATGAGGGTATAACCCATACATGAACTGGCCAAATCGCTGGTGAATAAATACCCAGCATGCTCCCGCTTTAGTACAGTCTTCGCGAGTCGTGCCCGTCCAGTTTGCCTGTAATAAGGCCCAGTTCAGCAGCGGAGGAAGTAATTCCCACATCAGCCACAGGCAAACCACCGTCAGAAGCGAGTTACCCCAGCTGGAAAACAGATTCTTACGTGCCCAGGTAACATAGCGTCCGCCCGGAGAGAGGGATGGGCGCGAAGAGCGAGACAGTATCGCTTTACTCATCATCGTTCCTTAGCGCTCAACCAGCGCGATGCGGCGGTTGTAGAGGTTCATCAACAACGAAATGATCAGGCTGATGATCAGGTAGACAGACATGGTGATGGCGATGGTTTCAATCGCCTGGCCGGTCTGATTAAGCACGGTTCCGGCGAACAGCGACACCATATCCGGATAGCCAATCGCGGCCGCCAGCGACGAGTTTTTCACAATATTCAGATACTGACTGGTCAGTGGCGGAATGATGACCCGTAAAGCCTGAGGAATAATGACCTGACGCAGCGTCACCGTATTTGGCAAGCCCAGAGAACGTGCGGCCTCGTGTTGTCCATAGGGTACGGCCTGGATCCCTGCTCGAATGATCTCAGCAATAAACGCTGAGGTATAAATAGACAGTGCCAGCGTCAGGGCGGCCAGCTCCGGGATTAAAACCATACCATCCTGGAAATTAAACCCTCGCAGGTGGGGGACATCCCAGTGCAGCGCGGCGCCAAACAGACTCCGGGCAGCCCATGGCAGGATAACAATCAACGCTAGCGCGAATGGCCATGTCTTACGAAGTTGTCCGGTTTTAACCTGGTGTTTCCGGTTATAGCGAAACAGCCCGCCAGAGATGACAAGCGCAAGTGCAATAGCGATAACAAAGGCGTGTATCCCCTCAGCGACCTGAGGGGAAGGGATGTAGAGCCCCCGGTTGCTGAGAAAAAGCAGGTCGAAAGCGTCTACGGCCTGGCGCGGCCCCGGAAGGTTGCGCAGGACAGCGAAATACCAGAAAAAGATCTGCAACAAGGGCGGGATATTGCGGAACGTCTCAATGTAAAAGGTCGACAGTTTCCTCAACAGCCAGTTATCGGAAAGCCGCGCCAGGCCAATGAAGAACCCAAGCAGCGACGCGAAAACGATGCACAGAGCCGAGACCAGTAGCGTATTCAGCAGACCAACCACAAACACGCGCCCGTAGGTATCACCTTCCTGGTAATCGATAAGATGCTGAACAATTCCAAAACCCGCGCTGCGATCCAGAAATGCAAAGCCGGATGTAATACCGCGATTATTCAGATTGGTCACGGTGTTATGAATTAAATAAGCGGCGATGACGACAACCGCGATAACAGCAATAATCTGGAATAGCCAGGCGCGGACCGCGGGATGAGAAAAGGATAGCGATCCTTTTATGGCAGAGCGGCGATGGGGCATAAACAAACCTCGGTAACCATGTCTCCGGAGTGGGCACCGCGTGCGCAGTGCCCGTTACAGCCGATGCTTAACGTACAGGTGGGGCGTACTGAATGCCGCCGTTGTTCCAGAGATTGTTCTGGCCGCGTTTTATCTTCAGCGGACTTTCAGAACCCACGTTGCGCTCGAAAATTTCGCCATAATTCCCGACCTGTTTAACGATGTGGTAAGCCCATTTGTTATCAAGCTTCAGGTCTTTGCCGAAATCACCCTCTTTACCCAGCAGGTGTGACATATCCGGTGTCGATGGATTTGCAGCTTGCTCATCGACGTTTTTCGAGGTGATGCCCATCTCCTCTGCATTCAACATGGCGAACAGCGTCCAGCGCACGATGGAGAACCAGTCTTCATCACCACGGCGAACGACGGGGCCGAGAGGTTCTTTAGAAATAACCTCAGGAAGGACAATCCATTCAGCCGGATTACTCAGCTTAATTCGCAGGGCATACAGCTGCGACTGGTCCGACGCAAGCGTATCGCAACGTCCTGATTCCAGCGCTTTTGCTGACTCATCTGAGCGGTCAAAGGTGACCGGGGTGTACTTCATGCTATTTGCTTTGAAGTAATCTGCGACGTTAAGCTCAGTGTCCGTTCCCGCCTGAATACACACAGTTGCGCCGTCCAGCTCTTTGGCACTTTTCAGGCCAGCTTTATTGTGGGTGAGGAACCCGATACCGTCGTAATAGGTTACGCCGGTGAATGACATGCCCATACCGGCATCACGTGAAGATGTCCAGGTGGTATTACGCGACAGCATATCCACTTCGCCTGACTGCAACGCCGTGAAACGTTCTTTTGCCGTAAGCGGGGTATATTTCACTTTACTGTCATCACCGAAAACCGCAGCGGCAACGCCCCGGCAGACATCAACGTCGATGCCGGTAAATTTGCCGTTTGCATCGGCATAAGAGAAGCCAGGCAAACCGTCGCTGATCCCACATTGTACAAAACCTTTCTTTTTAACGGCATCCAGCGTCGTGCCCGCATGGGCCTGGCTGGCAACAGCAAACAACACGCCCGCTGCGGCCAGGCTGGCTATCATCGTCTTTTTCATAATGCATCCTGTGTGGCGAAATTATCGTTATAAAGGCGTTTTGAAACGCTTTGACCTGTCTGTGGATGTGGCCGACGTTTATAAAGCAAACGTAATGCCAGGTTTACGCCCGATAAAATAAACGAGAACAGGGCGCACAATGCTGAGTGTAGACAGGGTTAAATAAATCGAATGCTCTGGAATGGTGCGAAATTCCAACCTGCGCCACAAATTGGAGCAAAAGTTTATTTAAGCGCATGTTTAAACGAAAGATAGTTTCTGACGTGAATATTGGCAGGGTATTGAATGTAATTAATATGTGAAAATAATCACGAAGAAAAATGAAATTAAATAGACGATACAAAAAAAGATGTGACGGGTTTTTGAATGACGGTTTTCCCTGAATTTAACATTAACCTTTTTACGTTCAGGAAGAAGGGAAGCAAAAGCGCGGACTGAGCCGCGCTTTCAAAGACGTTTTTATTTGGTCAGGGCGACGATGCCCAGCGTCAGACCTGCGATAGCGGCAGCGCCACCGGCAATGGCACCTGCAGTTTCCCAGTTATCCTGGGTGGTGCCTTTCATGCAGGTATTGGTATGAACCAGTCGGCCCTGATCGTCGTATACCGGTACACATGGAGAATCGTGTGCGCAACCAGCAAGCAGCGCAGCGAGAAGTGCAACGGAAATGAATCTTTTCATGATGTTACCTCAGTGTTTTCTCACATTCGCTTTAAAGCCAGAGCGGCAATTAACGAATTAGCACCTATTTTACCACTGCTATAAGCCCATCCCGCATGGGGAATAATCTCAAATTATGTGGTTTGTAAAAATCATGGAGAAAAACGGACGTTAAAAGTAATTAATGGAGAAAGTGTGGAGCACACGAAACGTTATTCTCGCGGGAATTAAAAAAGGCACCAGAGGTGCCTTTTAGTCATTCATTAATCTTTATGTTTCGTGAAACGTCGCCGCACCACCACAAAGAAGACGGGCACGAAGAAGATGGCCAGCAGGGTCGCTGAAAGCATCCCTCCCATTACGCCCGTGCCGACGGCGTTTTGCGCACCGCTGCCTGCACCACTGCTAATGACCAGCGGCATGACGCCGAGAATAAATGCCAGAGACGTCATCAGGATAGGGCGCAAGCGCATTCGCGAGGCCTCAAGCGTCGCTTCGATAATGCCTTTACCCTCTTTATCCATGAGATCTTTAGCAAATTCAACGATCAAAATGGCGTTCTTGGCCGCCAAACCGATGGTTGTGAGCTGGCCCACCTGGAAGTAAACATCGTTGTTCAGCCCGCGCAGCGATGCGGCAAGAAGCGCACCGATGACGCCCAACGGTACAACCAGCATGACTGAGAACGGAATAGACCAGCTTTCATAAAGAGCGGCCAGGCATAAGAACACCACAATCAGTGAAATGGCGTATAACGCCGGTGCCTGGTTACCGGAAAGTCGTTCCTGGTAAGACATCCCCGTCCAGTCATAGCCGATGCCAGCAGGCAGTTTTGAGGCCAGGCTTTCCATTAATGCCATTGCTTCACCGGTACTTTTTCCCGGTGCGGACTCACCAAGGATCTCCATTGATGGCATCCCATTGAAGCGCTCCAGACGTGGCGAACCGTACACCCAGTGCGAGCTGCTAAAGGCCGAGAAGGGGACCATTTCACCGTTCGCGCTACGGACATACAGGCTGTTAATGTCGCCAGGCAACATACGGAAACGGGCATCGGCCTGAACGTACACTTTTTTCACGCGTCCATGGTCGATAAAGTCGTTTACATAGGTGCCACCCAACGCCGTTGAGACGGTCTGGTTAACATCAGAAACGCTTACGCCTAAGGCCTGGGCTTTCTCCTGATCGACATCCAGCTTGAACTGAGGCGTATCTTCCAGTCCGTTAGGACGCACGCGAACCAGCAGGTCAGGATGCTCTCTCACCATACCAAGCAGCTGATTACGTGCCTGCGTAAGCTGCGTATGTCCCAGGTTTGCCTGATCTATCAACTCAAAGTCGAAGCCAGTCGCGGTACCCAGCTCAATAATAGCGGGTAGGTTGAACGGGAAGACCAGGCCATCTTTGATTTGGCTGAAGGCTTTCGTTGCGCGGCTCACAATTGCACCTACGCCATTTTCCTTACCCGGACGTTCTTCCCAGGGCTTGAGACTGACAAACGCGATGCCTGAGTTTTGGCCCTGGCCGCTAAAGCTGAACCCGTTTACCGTGAAGACAGATTCAACGTTCGCTTTCTCTTTCGTCAGATAGTAATCCTGAACCTGATCCAGCACCTTCTGGGTGCGCATCTGCGTAGCACCGACTGGCAGCTGCACCATCGTCATGAACACCCCCTGATCCTCTTCGGGCAGGAAGGAGGTCGGCAGGCGCAGGAACAGCACCGCCATGCCGCCGACGATAATGAGATAGACCAGCAGATAACGCCCGGTTTTGCGTAAGATCCCGCTCACGCTGTTACTGTAATGATCCACGCTCCTGTCAAACAGCGCGTTAAACCAGCCAAAGAACCCCCCTTTCTTCTCGTGGTGATCGCCGGAAACGGGTTTAAGCAGTGTGGCGCACAGCGCAGGCGTTAAAATCAGCGCAACCAGCACCGAGAGCGCCATGGCAGAGACGATAGTCAGTGAGAACTGGCGGTAGATGGCGCCGGTCGAGCCGCCAAAGAAGGCCATCGGAATAAAGACCGCCGAAAGAACCATGGCGATGCCGACCAGGGCGCCCTGGATCTGTTCCATCGACTTCTGCGTCGCCTCTTTGGGCGGCAGTTTGTCTTCAACCATGACGCGCTCGACGTTCTCGACGACCACGATGGCATCATCCACCAGCAAGCCTATCGCCAGCACCATCCCAAACATCGTCAGGGTGTTTATGGAGAAACCAAACGCCGCCAGGATGGCGAAGGTGCCAAGCAGCACGACCGGCACGGCAATTGTCGGGATCAGCGTTGCCCGCAGATTTTGCAGGAACAGATACATCACCAGGAAAACGAGAATGATCGCTTCAAACAGCGTTTTCACCACTTCGTGAATAGAGATCTTCACGAAAGGTGTGGTGTCGTACGGATAAACGACTCTCAGGCCCTGCGGAAAGAAGGGTTGCAGCTGCGCCAGCTTGCTCTTAATGGCGGCAGCTGTATCCAGCGCGTTTGCACCGGTAGCCAGTTTGATCCCAAGGCCGGTTGCCGCCTGGCCATTAATCTTGGTGACCATGTTGTAGTTTTCGCCGCCCAGCTCAATTCGGGCAACATCCTTCAGATGCACCATTGAGCCATCCGGGTTGACCTTCAGCGTGACCCGACCAAACTCTTCCGGCGATTTCAAACGCGTTTGAGCAATAATTGAGGCGTTTAACTGCTGTCCGGGTATAGACGGTGTACCGCCTAACTGACCCGCTGCAATCTGGTTGTTCTGCGTCTTTAACTGGTTAATCACATCCAGAGGGGTAAGCTGGTATTTGTTCATGGCGTTACTGTCGAGCCAGATACGCATCGCGTACTGCGCACCAAACAACTGAACATCGCCAACCCCTGAGGTCCGGCTAATCGCATCTTTCACGTTCGAGGCGACATAGTCAGAGATATCATCCTGGCTCAGACTTTTATTATCAGAAACAAATCCCGCCACCAGCAGGAAGCTACTGCTGGATTTTTCTACGCCGATCCCTTGCTGCTGTACTTCTTGTGGGAGCAGCGGCATCGCCAGCTGAAGTTTGTTTTGAACCTGAACCTGAGCAATGTCAGGGTCGGTCCCCGACTGGAACGTCAGGGTAATGGTCACATTACCTGCGGAATCGCTGGTGGACGACATGTACATCAGGTTATCGATGCCGTTCATGTTCTGCTCGATAACCTGGGTGACGGTATCCTGAACCGTCTGCGCATCCGCACCCGGGTACGTCGCCGTGACGGCGACCGCAGGGGGAGCAATGGTTGGATATTGTGCGACGGGCAGTTTTAAAATGGCGAGGCCGCCCGCAATCATCAAAATAATGGCGAGCACCCAGGCGAAAACTGGCCGCTGAATAAAGAAATTAGCCATGAAGTCTTCCCTTAACTGGCAGGAGTAGCGGCGGTATCAGGCGTTGCCACAACGGTGACGCCAGGACGGACTTTCTGCAGGCCGCTAACGATCACGCGCTCCCCATTTTTCAGCCCTTTCGTTACCAGCCAGCGATCGCCAATGGCCTGTGGCGCAACGATCGTACGTGTTTCAACCTGATTTTTGTCGTTCACGACCAGCACGGTTGCATCGCCGCGTGGCGTACGGGTAACGCCCTGCTGCGGAACCAGAATGGCATTCGGTTGCGTACCTTCATCTATGCGGGCGCGCACAAACATGCCGGGTAAAAGCATGTGCTGCGGGTTCGGGAACAGCGCTCGCAGGGTGATAGATCCGGTGCTTTCATCGACGGAGACATCGGAGAACTGAAGCGTGCCTTTCAGCGGATAGGGTTGACCATTTTCCATGATCAGTTCAACCGAGCTGGCATTTTCGCCTTTCTGCAGGCTCGTCTGCTTCAGACGCATAAATTCGCCGCTGGATTGGGTAACGTCGACATAAATCGGGTCGAGCTGTTGCACCGTCGCAAGCGCAGTAGACTGCCCGTTCGTGACGAGCGCGCCTTCGGTGACGCTGGATTTACCAATACGGCCGTCAATAGGAGAAGTGACTTTGGTATACGCAAGATTGATACGTGCGCTTTCCATACCGGCTTTTGCCGCCACGACGCTGGCATCGGCCTGTTGCGCGTTTGCCACTGCCTGATCGTACTCTTGCTTGCTGACGTACTGCGTACCGACCAGGGGGACATAACGCTTCACGGTCAGATGAGCAATATTCGCTGCCGCCTGTGCTTTTACCAGATCGCCTTTTGCGCTGTCGTAAGCCGCCTGGTAGGTGGCAGGGTCGATTTGATAAAGAGACTGGCCCGCTTTGACATCACTGCCTTCAGTAAAATTACGACGCAGAATGATTCCACTCACCTGAGGACGAACCTCCGCAACGCGAAAAGCATCCGTTCTGCCCGGTAACTCTGTGGTGACCGCCAGCGGGGCGCTTTTAACGATGTGAACGCTAACCTGTGGCGGCTGCGCATGCTGCTGTACATTATCCTGCCCATCACATCCGGCGAGCAGCGCGGCGCAGACAATGAAACCGGATAAAGGTAAGAGTCTGAAATGATTGGTCATTACGGTTCCTTTAAATACCCGTTTACCGATATTTGTCGTGAATCGGTGAACAGGGTAGGGGGCAAAAAATAAAAATGTAGCTGCGTATAATAGTGAGGAAAGATAATGTTTTTTAATTTATAAGTGCGACGCCAGGTCGTGCGAGTTAAAAATCGGAATCTGACCAGGTGCTTTTATGAATAAACTTCTGGCAATTTAGTTAGATAATGGAGGATGTAGTTAAACTACATTCATAAATTACGTGAATTTAATTGTGATGATGTATTTGCCATAATTATAAATGAATGCCATTGACTTTTTTTGTGCAAACTTATTTCTCGTTATAGGGAATAATTTTGTTTACACGACAATCCCACTTTCCTCGTAGTGCATTCATCCTGAGAGCAATGAGTAGCAGTTTATGGCGCGAAAAAAGAAAGAAGATGCACAGAAAACCCGACAACAGCTGATTGAAGCTGCCATCGAACAGTTCGCCACGCGTGGCGTCACCAACACAACCCTCACCGACATTGCGGACGCCGCGCAGGTGACGCGTGGGGCGATCTACTGGCATTTTTCCAGTAAATCAGAAATATTCAACGCTATCTGGGAGCAACAACTTCCCTTGCGCGACATTATTCGCGAACGCCTGCCGTTCACGGAAAATGACGATCCTTTAAGGATGCTTCGCGAACAATTTATCGCGGCGCTGCAATATATTGCCCGGGAGCCACGCCAGTGCGCCCTGTTACAAATTCTGTATCATAAATGTGAATTTAATAACGATATGATTTCAGAGTGTGAAATTAGACGACGTATCGGCTTTAATGATGAGCATCTACGCGCGACGCTGGAAAAGTGTATCGCCAGAAAAGTTATCTCTCCGCAGGTAAATATTGATCTGGTCCTGATCGTCTTTCATGGTTTCTTTAGCGGAATAATTAAAAACTGGTTAATGAACAGTACCCGTTTCAATCTTTATCAACAGGCACCCGCGCTGGTGGATAATATTTTGACGACGCTGCAAATCACGCGAGTGCCGTCAGTGGCATACGATACGGCGTCATGATGAGATATGCGAAGGTGATAACGTCCCGCTCTGGCAAAGCGCTTCAACGGCTTGTGCGGTAACAGGTTTCCCCAGGAGATAACCCTGCAGCGTATTGCAGCCGAGTTGCGTTAAAAATGCCTGCTGGGCTTCGGTTTCAACACCTTCCGCCACCACTTTCAGATTCAGCGTTTTTGCCAGCGCCACAATGGCCGAGACGATGGTGGCGTCTTCGCTCTCTCCACTCAGTTCCTTCACAAAGGCGCGGTCAATTTTCAACTCGCAGGCCGGGAGCTTTTTGAGATAGAGCAGGCTGGAATAGCCAGTACCAAAATCGTCAATCGACGCCTTCACGCCCGCGTCAGTAAGCTCCGTCAGCACCCGCACGCTTTCATCAGGATCGCTCATCGCGGTGGTTTCCGTCACTTCAAGGATCAACATCTCCGGCGGCACGTTATGGCGTGCCAGACAGTCGAGCACCGTCTGCACCAGCGAAGGCTGTTCGAACTGCAGCGTTGACAGATTCACCGCCATCGACCAGTCGTTATGCCCCTGAAGATGCCACTGGCGCAGCTGCCGGCAGGCTTCATCGATAACCCAGTTGCCAATCGGAACGATCAGCCCTGTTTTTTCCGCCAGAGGCAGGAAAAGGTCCGGCGTCAGTAACCCCTGCGTAGGGTGCTGCCAGCGCAGCAGCGCCTCAAAACCCAAAACAGGCCCGGCGGGCGCGTGGAATTTTGGCTGATACAGCAGGCGCAGCTCGGCACGATCCACGGCCATCCACAGGTCGTTCATCAGCTGCAAATGGGTCTGCGCCAGGGTGTTCATCGACGGCTGGAAGAAGTGATAGCCATTTCGGCCCATATGTTTGGTGTGGTACATCGCCGCATCGGCGTTAAACATCAGCTCGCGATCTGTTTTACCGTCGTGAGGATAGAGCGCAATGCCGATGCTGAGCGTCACCACCAGTTCGTAAGGCTCCAGGGCAAACGGGCTATCAATGGCACGAACCAGGGCGCTGGCCAACGAGGCGGCATCGTCTGGCCCGTCAGTCTCGGCGAGAAGCACAAACTCATCCCCGCCAATACGGGCAAGCGTGTACTGTCCCTTCAGGGGCTGCAGCAGGCGCTGTGTGACCGCCACCAGCAGCTTATCGCCCACGTCATGACCATAGGCATCATTCACCGTTTTAAACCCGTCGAGGTCCATAAACATGAGCGCGAAATGGCGGCCTTCCCGATCGGCTTTACTGATGGCCTGGCCGAGACGGTCCTCAAGCAGGAGCCGGTTTGGCAGGCGGGTCAGCGTATCCTGAAGTGCCAGCTGGGCCAGCTCGCGGTTGGCTTCCGCCAGAGACGAGGCCAGCAGAGATGTGCGGGCCTGAAGCCGTGCATCGAGTATCGAGACCAGCAGGGTAATCCCCAAAATGGAGAGCGCAATGACGCTCACCAGTACCGCCAGCCAGCTGCCGTTAATGCCATGGTGGTGAAGCATGGTTGACGCCGGGAACTGCGCCGCCTTCATGCCCGCGTAATGCATACCGGCAATGGCGACCCCCATGGTGATGGCGGCGCCCAGCCTCATCAGCGCAACCTGCGCGGCATCATGACGCAAACGAAACGTCAGCCACAGGGCGACCAGGGAGGCGGCGAGGGCGATCGCCACGGAAACCGCCACCCATACTTTATCCCAGACGATGCCGGGCGTGACTTCCAGGGCCGCCATGCCGGTGTAATGCATGGCGACGATACCCGTCCCCATGACCAGTGCGCCAGGCAGGAGCCGGCGTAAACGAAGCCGATCGCAACTGACGAGCCACAGGGCAAAGAGCGACGAGCCGATGGCGATGATCATCGAGAGCACCGTCAGCGTGATGCTATAGCTCATGCTCATGGAGAGGTCCATCGCCAGCATGCCAATAAAGTGCATGGCCCAAATGCCAATACCCATTGAAATGCCGCCACCGGCCAGCCAGACGCGGGACGCCACGCCCTGACTCCCGGCAACGCGCGCAGCCATATTCAGCGCGGTGTAGGCGGCCAGGATAGCAACGACGAAGGAGATGACGACAAGGATTTGGTTGTATTGGCTAACCAGCATGGTTGTTCACTCGTAATGAGAGATTTAACAAGGGCAGTTAAGAAGGGCTGAGACATTATCATCGTCAGATAATGACTAAAAGGGATTTAAGGCCCTGTTTTTAGTAGGTAATAACAGGGTTTTAAACGACGTCAGGCAGTTAGTCGAGTTCGGAACAGTTCACAAGTTTCAGCGGATTGACGGAATTCATATTACGGCACTTGTCGGTTTCAGTACTTAACAGTTCAATCCACTGCATCAGCAGGGCATCGAAAAGGAAAACTGAGACAGCAAAGACAACCAGCCACCAGTATTTACGAATCATTGTGTCATTCCGGACGAAAGAGCCTGTAAGGTGGTGGAAATATACACGAAATGCGGGCGTTTAAAAGTGGGGGAGATGAAGGTTTACAAAGCGTTGACGGACGAGAACAACAGGCGATAAAAAAGGCGCTTCCCCATGCCGAGTAGCGCCTTTTTAAACAAGCATTTCGCTAATCGAAATTAGTTCATGCCGTATTTTCAAAACCTACGTTTTTTACCGTTCGGATATGTTTGCTAATGTTCGCCTATGGCACTGATATAAAACAATAAAACTGATTTATCGGTTTGCCTTTGTTCATTGCCGTTCATAGAGTAACATTGATATGTGCAGTCAGTGGTGCAGTCAGTTTGGCGTACCAAATGATATGAACTGAGGTTTTCAATGGCTGGTGGAACGAACAAATTAAGCGATACATCGCTTCGTAAAATGCTGGGAAGGGAGAGCCCCGGAGACAGCTTCTATGCTGATGGCGATGGGCTAAGTGTGAAGGTGTCCAGATCGGGCGTGTTGACTTGGTATTTCACTTTCCGCATAGGTGGCCGGGAATCAACATCTCAGCGTATAAAGCTGGGTAATTATCCAGACCTTTCACTCAAAGCAGCTCGTGAGAAACGAGAGCAGTGTCGCGCATGG
Source organism: Enterobacter sp. UPMP2052 (assembly GCF_053709675.1). Classification (NCBI taxonomy): domain Bacteria; kingdom Pseudomonadati; phylum Pseudomonadota; class Gammaproteobacteria; order Enterobacterales; family Enterobacteriaceae; genus Enterobacter; species Enterobacter sp. UPMP2052. The sequence continues at coordinate 197,928 of NZ_JBSKJR010000006.1, read as the reverse complement.
CTCGCAGAGGGAAAGAATCCAAAGCACCAGTTGAGCGTTACGACTCAGGAAACGTTAAAGCCGGTGACGGTCAGGGATGCCCTTGAATACTGGATCAGGGAATATGCCACCCATAACCGCGCTAATGTTGAAAAGCACATTGAGCAGCTCAATAAGCATATCTTTCCTTATATAGGTACTTATCCGCTTTCTATGTGTGAAACTCGCCACTGGCTGGAATGTTTCGCCAGGGTAAGGAACGAAGCGCCTGTAGCGGCTGGCTATCTTTTGCAGATGTGTAAGCAAGCACTCAAGTTCTGCCGGGTTCATCGGTATGCGGTGAGTAACGTCCTGGACGATCTGACCATTGACGATGTTGGTCGTAAACAGAATAAGCGGGACAGGGAGCATACCCGGCAAGAGCTTGCTGATATATGGCGAGAATGCTCAGGCCTGAAATTTAAGCCCTACTACTCAGCTCTATTACGTCTGCTGGTGGTGTTTGGCTGCCGAACTCAGGAGCTGAGATTATCTCGCGTAACCGAATGGGATCTAAATGATTGGGTTTGGACGGTACCTAAAGAGCACAGCAAAGGTGGTGAGAAAATACTACGGCCTATTCCCGTAGATATCCGCCCATTTATCAAACAGCTTTTAGAGCAGCACCAAAGCACAGGGCTATTGCTGGGAGAGATAAAGAAACCGGAAGCCGTCAGCCAGTGGGGAAGGGGCATCTATAAACGCTTGGGTCATGCTGAACCGTGGACGCTTCACGATCTACGCCGTACGTTTTCCACGACTCTGAACAACATGGGAATTGCTCCGCATGTGGTTGAGCAACTACTAGGTCATACGCTTGGCGGTGTGATGGCCGTATATAACCGCAGTCAGTATTTACCTGAAAAGCTGGACGCATTGAATAAATGGATGGAGAGATTATATGTTATCTCTTCGGATATCGGGAATGTTAAATTTATTGAGGCTAATAAATGACTTTACCAAAAAGATTATATTACACGTTAGATAAGGCAGCATCTGAGTTGGGGTGCGATATTTCCGATGTAATCCATTTCGTTGCAAATGGTTACGCCAATCTTTGCATAAAATATTTCGAAACAAATCATCAACCACCTAATGAGGAACTTCCACATTGGGAATCTAACTTGTTAATTAATTATAAAAGGGTTTCTGAGCTTGTTAACGAACATTATTCTATGGATGGTAAATTTACTATCTCTGAAGATGGGGCGTATTTGGCTGAGGATGATATCAATTTTGAGTATGTAAACTCTTATGTGAGGTTGTTTGGAAAGATTCATTTTTGGATGGAAAAAGAATCTTTAAGTGTTTGTGATGCGTATTCAGGCCTATTTGATTTGAAAGGGTTGTTACAAATACCTAATCATATGATTTATAATAATGAATACAACCTTCTTAAGGGTGGAGAGATGCTTGTAGAAGTGTTCGAGTTACCTATTGATAACACACACTCTATTCCCGAGGGGCGTTTTTTTGAATATGTCAGTGAGTTTTCGAATGATGATTGGTTAATAGATAAAGATGATAAGTTGTTAATGGATAATCTAATTTCAAATAATTTAAAAAAATTAGACGGACCAGAGGCTATTTTTCTTGATGATTTGCTTATAACAGCTGACGAACTTGAGAAGCTTAAATGCTTTGATAAAATGTCACAGTCTGAAAATAAAAATATTGCTGTTTCCTTAGATTCAAATTTAATGGAAAGTCCAAAAGCGTTAGCAAAGTATTCAGAGCTTTTGCATGCAATGATTTCCTTATGTTCTGACTTTAAAGATGTAGATGTTAGAAAGGTTCCTGTTAGTCGTTTGATGGAGATGCTTCAACAAGTTTCAGCAAAAAAAGGAGTTGATCTCCCCGAACTACATCCCCAGACATTAGCTAAATACCTAGGTCGAAACCGAATGAGAAAGTGAAATCACTGCTACCTTAAGTGATTTCACCTTTGTTCCACATATTACTAATGACAATGCCCTCGAACTTTAATGAACTAGGGCATTTTTTTATGAACAATTTTAAACAGTCCCAGCAGTCTACAGAACGAGTTATCCGTGAGGCAGAATGCCGCCAGTTAACAGGAATATGCCGCACCACGCGATACATGATGGAAAAAGAGGGGAGCTTTCCCGCCCGTCGCAAGCTGGGAGGTCGCGCTGTTGGTTGGCTTCTGTCTGAGGTCACAGCATGGCAGCAGAGCCGCAGCAAAGCAGCGTGAGGGGTGGGAAATGTCACATAAAACAAAAGCGGCCATGCAGGGCCGCCAATGTCACTACCAAAAACTTAAGCAAAGTCAGGATACCAGGGTTAATGCTGGTGGTCAAAGCCTGAGCGCTCCTGTGATTGCAGGAACTGCGCCATTGGCGAGGTTACGTGAAACTACCCAGAAATTGGGCTGTTTAAGGTGTACGGCATTGGCGCATACCCAATCTCCCGAAATTTCGGGAGAACTGGAACAGAGTGCCGGGTGTACTGCAATGCAGCATACCCCGGAGAGATCCCGTAGTTTCGACAAATACCCAGATATTGGGTGTTATGGCCTGCATAAAATCGCACCTGCGGTTCTTATTCCTGTCCCCGGCTCTTCTTTAGCTCATTTGCAATGGCGGATATTTAATCACGTGGTAACCAGCCTTTCGCATTCCTTTTTGGGATTGGAAGGTTCTTTTCCTTCAAAATACGTAAAATGGCAGGTTCTGAATGTGGTCCCCAACCATCCCAATTACCTTCCCAACAGTCGTTACAGCAGAAAGCCCTACCGTATAATTGCAGTACACGTCCTTGGTAAAGGTCTGGGCCAAATCGTGTTTCTGATCCACAGACTTCACATGTGCAATAAAAATGCCCTTTCTCATCTATGCGCATCATCTTCTTCCTCAAATCAACCTTTTGGTTCTATTCCTTGCCGACGCAATTCCGCGCGAGCTAATTCTTTTATCCAATTACCAAGACTTACGCCTTCGCGCTCCGCTGCATCGTTCAGTTGCTGGCGTAGATCAGGGTTGATTCTGATCTGGAAAGTAGGTGACCAGCCATCACCTTTAGGGGTTTTGTCTCGTTTAATTGTTGACACGTACGTACATAACCTCATAGCATGTATTTTGTTATGTACGTACGTTATCACGTTGGGCATAGAAAAGACAACGCCCCAAACTGTTGGAGCAGTATTGGGGCGTCTAACCAAACCGTTAGTTGAGGTAACAGTTATGGCTGAATTACAGCATACCCAAACTCGCCCGGAATTTACATGGAGATTTATCTCTGCTTCTGAGCGCTACCCTACCGCCAAACCATTGGTGATCTACGTCAACGCATCCAGCGAACAGGAGGCCCGCGACACTATGCCGGGTGTAAACCTCATTTTCGCAGCACGTCTCCCATTCCATGCCTTTCAGGCAATGGAGGTACGCCATGCGTGAATTAACCAATAAAAGTGCGTCAATAGCCTGTGAACTGGCTGCGTTGTTGATGGTTGTCGAAGAGTGCGACGTTGATCAGGTTGAGCGTGAAAACCTTATCAGCCTGGCTAGACGAGTATCGGATCAGTTGGCAGCAAGCATGGTAGAGCAGAATTCAAAGGGGGCGCTCAATGGATAACCTTTATACCTACAAGAGCGATCAGGACTTATTGACCACTGCTCAAGAGGTTTCGGCTCTTCTTTCGTGTGCAGCTTTTGTAGCTATAGCGAACGATGAAAAGAAGCGCATCCACCTGATGGCTTTAATGGATATTGCATCGCGCTTAGCTGATGATCTGGCTAACGCTTTGGATAAGTCATTCGTCCTTCCAGCTGAAGGGGAACGCAAATGATCAGTAACGTGAAATTCAACGAGCTGGCTAACCGCGTTGATCTGCTGGTTGAAAAGATTTTGCATCTTGAGGCACAGGTTAAGTCACTCACCGATAGTCAGGGAGGAGAAATCCCTCCGGGTATGACGCCAGTAGCAACACTGGCCGCTGAATACGGTATCTCAACCAAAAAGGCTGAGGAGTTGGCGAAAAACACAGGGGTGATGCTGGTTAAGCTGAAATCTGGCGGGTTCGTTGCGCCTGATGAAAAGTTCAGGGAAGCGGCTCGGCTGGTGTTGCGCAGTGCTAAGCGCAAATATGGCTCTGCGTACTGGTTCCATCCTCTGATCGGCAAATTCCAGATGAGCGGGGGCATACCAAAATGACGGTACAACTGACAGCTGTAGAAACTGTATCTGATGCCTTGTTCACCTGTTCGTATCTGTGGGCGCATGGCAAGCAGTACAGTCGCAGCGATTTGGATAAAGCCCTCCACCAGCATAAGGACCCCACTACCCGTTACGGAAAGCTGGTGGCTCGCCTTAACCAGATAGCAGCAATGCCGTATGAGGAGCTTTGTGATGCCGGTTATCTCGATACGGACCGCAAACAAATGATTACCGCACGGCGTTCAGTGCTGGTGGAAGAAATAGGCGAAGGGGAAATGAATGCCATGCTGTCTGACGTGCAGCGCATTCACCGCGTCTTCCCTGATGCTGGTGCAAAGTTCAGGACAAAGCTGCCTCTCTCTCGCGGTTCTGAGGGATTTGATATCCGTCAGGACTATATCCTTAAACACTTTCTGCCAGCGCAATCACTGTGCAGCATTTACGGTCCCAGCGGTTCGTATAAGAGTTTTCTCGCTGTATCGTGGGCCTGTCACATCGCTGCGGGTCTTCCATGGGCGGGGAAGAAGGTCACTCCCGGCGCGGTGCTGTATGTGGTTGGTGAGGGGGGCGTAGGCGTTCCCCGGCGTATAAAGGCTTGGGAGCAGGCGCACGGCATACAGGCAGACAACCTCTGGCTGGTCAATCGTCCGGTGTTCCCTGTGCGTGAGTCAGAGGTAACGGAAGTGCTTCTGGCTGCCAGGCAGATTGAAGCCGAATGTGGTGTACCGGTTCGCATGGTGGTGATCGATACGCTGGCCCGTTGTTTTGGTGGTAACGACGAGAACGACGCTCGTGATATGGGGGCGTTTATTGAGGGGTGTGACGTTATCAAACAGAAAACGGGTGCAACGGTGCTGGTAGTACACCACTCCGGCAAAGATGAGGGGAAGGGGGCTCGTGGTTCCAGTGCTTTCCGCGCCGCGCTTGATACCGAGTTTAATGTTAAGCGTGAAGGAGATGGAAAGGCGCTTATTCTGACCTGCACCAAGATGAAAGATGCTGAGGAGCCAGAGCGTAAGGCGTATGACCTGAGAACGGCAGAGCTTTATACCGATGAAGATGGTGAGCTGGTTTGCTCTCTGGTGGTGCACGATCAGCCGAGAGAGGCTAAAGAGGTTGAGCCTGAACTGGCCCATGTCTCCCGTCTTAGCGATAACCACCATGCACTATGGCAGGCAGTACGCAGCCGAACAGCTAAGGGGGAGCCATGCACTATCTCCGTCATTAAAGACGATCTGCGTGCATCACTGGGGGCAGATAAAGTGAGAAAGTCATTCCCGCGCTGGCTGGACAAGCTTGAGAGTGAGCAAATTATTCGCATCGAGGGTGAGAACCTTTACCCGGTAACGATTGAGTAAATGCGGCGGGAAATGCGGCATATGCGGCATTTAGTATGTTTTATGACCAAATGCCGCACTTAGTCCCTGTATACACGCGCTAAGTGCGGCATTTCACTAAAACCCCCGTCATTACTGGGTTTGCGTAATTTTTTGAGAAAACAGGTGCGGCGCTAGGTGCGGCATTGCTAAACGCGGCACTAAATGCGGCAAGTTAGACAAACGAGGAGAATGTATGCCTATTACGGTTCAGGAAATAAAAGAGTATTACGATCAGTTTGGGCTTCATGACCTGAGCTCAATGCCTACCTCCGATTACCGTCAGGCTCTATCAAATGGCGGTCTGTTGTGGATAGACCATCATGATTTTATTCGTAGCACTTTATCAGATGAAATTCTTGCAACAAACAGAGAGCAGGTTGATGCTTTGATTGAACACCTGCGGGCCTTTCGAGAAAGAATGCCAATACCTCCAAAATGGATGAGTGATAAATGATTTATTTGGCCTGGTTCTTTGCCAGGCCATTTATTCAAAGCAAAGCTAATAATGCTGAGGCTCCAGCACCAACGAGACTAGCTACAGTGCTATTATTTAATAAATCTTTAAGTAAAGATTTTGCTTGAGGATCTTGTGATTGAGACACCTTTTCAACAAGTTCAGTGATACTTATATTTACAATAAGATGGTTACGTTCACCGATTTGAACTTGTGTGCCTGATACGCTACCAATGTTGAACGTGTTTTGGCTGGATGGTTTGGGCTTGTGCTCATTGGCAGTTAAATTTTCAACCTTTAATGTAAGCATGTGTGGGTAATTAGTGCCAACATTAAGCGTGCCTCCTGGTAAGAATGACATATCCAGTACTTTTAAGGATATTTCACCCTTTCCAAGCTTTTGAGTTATTTCATCTCCAATACTGATGTCTGGCTCCTCAGTGTAAGGAATTAGTACCTTTTTTTCAGTTGAATTTCTGCGCCCTTTGTATTCAGTTCCTGCGATTGTGAATTTTTCAGTGTATGCCATAGCGTCAAAATCCATCATGTTACTCCTTTTGGTAGCTGTGTTTAAGTTGCTTAATGCTTAATAAGCAATAGTCATGGCTGGGATTTAAAGATAGATATTAGAAAATCATATTTTTCTTTGCTCAGTAAGTTCTTTGACATAATGCTCTTCAGAAGTATTTTTGAGAGGGTGATAACTTCATCTTCACCTGAAGAAGCGATCATTGTGAAGAACTCACTTAGTTCTTGAGTGTTAATGTTATTACTTGTACCAAATTGCACATATTTGCTATTTACAGTATCTATATTGAATATGTTATGATTTGGCAGTGGTTTTTTCAGTTTTTCTATTTCAGCGTATTCTTTAATCTTCCGGGACATGTTCTCAATGTAACCGCTGACATCTTTCTTTTCTGGGAAGGAAAATCCATCTCCTCTTAAGATTTTATCTGTCTCGGCCATTTCATGGTAAAGCCTGCGAACCATTACAAGTAATAGGAGTTTTGCTTCTTCAATGGGTTTCTCTATTGAAAATTGGCATTCAATTGCCAAGGCTGAGGTCTGCTCTAATACATTCACTGAGTAATTTTCAATGTAAGGGCCGATAAAGCCGCTCCAAAAAACATCAACAGGAGACCCTTTAAATGCCACACCTTGATAGCAGATTTCTGTTCCATCATATGCAGTAACTTTCATAGGCGGTCCCGCATTGAAAAATCGCCATCTATGAATTAGCTTGGTTAGTTTTTCATCAGTGTCTTGAACGGATTTATAGGTTCTTTTGTACAACGGGGATGGATGTAAGCCCGGAACGGCAAGAATCTCTTTTGTCATGTGAATCCCCATCATTTTGACCATTGCTTTTTGTAAATTATTTGTGCGTTAACTTTCAAGGATGTTCGGAGTAAAAATGCCTTATTTACATCGATAATTTGATCCATATCTTAAAGAGTGGCACTCAGACGTGAGCCGCCACTGGCCGTCAGGTTTTTTGCCCTTCAGACAGGCTCCTTTACTGACGGCCTCTCCTCCAAGCGCTGGTTTCACGTCTCAACGTTAATTGTTACGGAAACCACTCCATGAAGAAATTACTCGAATTACGCCAGCAGAAAACCGCACTCAAAACCCAGATGCGCTCCATGCTGGACAAAGCCGACACCGAAAAGCGCAGCCTGAACGAAGAAGAGGGCAAAAAGTTCGATGAACTACGCGCCCAGGCTGATGCCCTCGAAGTTGAAATCACCCGTCTTGAAGCCGTCGCCGACGATCAGCGCAATCTGCCTGGCACTTCCGTTGAAGGTGAGCCTGTAAGCAACGACGAGCTGCGCCACTACATCATGACCGGTGATACCCGCTCTCTCTCCACGCTGGTGCAGGCTGACGGCGGCTATACCGTTATCCCTGAGCTGGACAAAGAGATTATGCGCCAGTTGCAGGATGATAGCGTGATGCGCTCCATCGCAACGGTGAAGACCACCAAAACCAACGAATACCAGAAGCTGGTATCTGTGGGCGGCACTACCGTTAATCGCGGCACCGAAGGTGAACCACGTACCGAAACCAGCACGCCGAAGATGGAGCGCGTTGATATCAAACTCAACCCGATCTACGCCTACCCGAAAACCACTCAGGAGATTCTCGACTTCTCCGAGGTGGATATTCTGGGCTGGCTGTCTTCTGAAATTGCTGACACCTTCACCGCCACTGAAGAGAGCGACTTTGTAAACGGCGACGGTGATAAAAAATCCAAAGGTTTCCTGTCTTACCCTCGCGCGGCCACTGCCGATAAAACCCGTCCTTTCGGTACGCTGGAGAAGATGGAAGCCGCAGACGTTTCCTCTGATGGCCTGATCGACCTGCTGTATAAGCTGAAAGCCAAATACCGCAAAAATGCCGTATGGGTGATGAACTCCAACACCGCAGCCAAACTGCAAAAGCTGAAAAACGGCAACGGGGATTACATCTGGCGCGATCGTCTGGTTGCCGGTTCTCCCGATACGCTGCTGGGCCGTCCTGTTCAGTATCTGGAAACCATGCCGGATGCGGAGGCAGGTAAAGCATTCCTCGCGGTAGGCGACTTCAAGCGCGGCTATTTCATCGTGGATCACACCACTGGCGTGCGTACCCGCCCTGACAACATCACCGAACCGGGTTTCTACAAGGTGCATACCGATAAATACCTGGGCGGCGGCGTGGTGGACTCCAACGCCATCAAGGTGCTTGAGCTTTCCGGCTCCGGTTCCTGATTTGACGTTTAAGGGGCTGCGGCCCCTTTTTGCCCTCTGTGGAGTCCAGTAATGAAAACAATCGATTTTGAAATCCGTACCTCCGAAGTGAGCGCCAGCAACAAAAAGCTGGTGGGCTATGCCGTGCGCTGGAACAGTCTCTCAGAAATTATCTGGGACGAGTTCCGCGAGCAGTTTGCGCCGGGAGCATTTAAAGACAGCCTGGCATCCGGTAGCGATGTGCGTGCGCTGTACGAGCATAACTATACCCAGCTGCTGGGCCGCACTAAATCCGGCACGCTGGTGCTGTCCGAAGACGATACCGGGCTGCGCTTCGAGCTGACCCCGCCGAATACCCAGCTTGGCAACGATGTGCTGGAGCTGGTGGAGCGCGGGGATATCTCCGGCATGAGCTTCGGTTTCCGTGCGCTGAAAGAGGCGTGGGATATTGCTCAGTCTCCATATCTGCGCACTGTTACCGCTGCCGAATTGCGGGAGATTACCGTTACCTCTATGCCTGCTTATCCTGAGTCTGGCGTGGAAATCGCGCACCGTTCTCTTTTCTCCCAACATCCTGAACTGCGCCGCGCTGGCGATAACCGTCGCCGCTGGGCTGAATTAGCGGGGCTCTGATATGTGGAATATCTGGCCGTTTGGCCGTAAGTCTGAACCCTCTGAGCAGCGCAGCATGACCATTGATGAGTTTCTGGCGATGGCAGGGATTCCAAATACCGGATCAGGCGAGTATGTGTCTTCGGGTACTGCGGAATCTCTGCCGGCGGTCATGAACGCCGTGTCAGTTATCAGTGAGGCGGTGGCAACAATGCCCTGCTACCTCTACCGCGTGCGCAACGATAACGGGCGTGAGGCGCGAGAATGGCTGAGCAATCACCCGGTGGATTTTCTGCTGAACGAGCAGCCGAACGACTGCCAGACACCTTACCAGTTTAAACGCACGATGATGCGCCATTGTCTGCTGAATGGTAACGCCTATGCGGTGATCCAGTGGGGCCTCGACGGCCAGCCGCAATCCCTGCACCCGTATGCGCCGGGGGCGGTTGTTCCTGAGCGTATCGGCCAGCATAAGTACAAATACACCGTTACTGAGCCGTTTACCGGGGCTGTGCGCACCTACCTGCAGGAAGAGATTCTGCACCTGCGTTACTCGACCGATGATGGTTTTCTGGGGCGTTCGCCTATCACCGTCTGCCGTGAGGCGCTGGGGTTAGGTCTGGCCCAGCAGCGCCACGGTGCCAGCATTATGAAAGATGGCATGATGGCGGCTGGCGTGGTCACTACTGCTGAGTGGCTCGACAGCGTGAAGGGCAAACAGGCTCTGGACGCACTGGAGCGCTACAAAGGTGCCAGAAACGCCGGGAAAACGCCGATCCTTGAAGGTGGCATGGACTACAAGCAGCTTGGCATGAGCAATCAGGATGCCGAATGGCTGGCCTCCCGTCGCTTCACCATTGAAGACATTGCCCGCATGTTCAACGTGTCGCCTATCTTCCTGCAGGAATACAGCAACAGCACCTACAGCAATTTCAGCGAAGCGAGCCGCGCCTTTCTCACCATGACGATGCGCCCGTGGCTGGCAAACTTCGAACAACAAATCAAATCTGCGCTGCTGGTGGCCTCTCCGGTTCCGGGAACCCGCTATCAGGTGGAATTTGACTCTGCTGACCTTCTCCGCGCCACGCCAACCGAACGTTATGCCACTTATGAGCGCGGCATTAAGAACGGGATCATGAACCCGAACGAAGCCCGTGAACGTGAGGGGATGCCGCCGCGTGAAGGTGGTGACGAATTCAGCCAGGCATGGAAGCAGGAAGTGAAGATCAGTAAGGACGGCAAGGAAGGTGACGCATGAGAGCCGGAAAGATGAAACGCCGCGTTACCTTTCAGAAGTCGGAATCTCACCGCGACCCGACTGGTCAGGTTATTTATGAATGGGCTGACCTTGCCACCGTCTGGGCCGAAATCCGCGCTATCAGCGGGCGTGAGCGCATGTCTTCCGGGGCACTTTACTCCGAGGCTACAGTGCGAATCTGGACGCGCTACCGCGACGATATAACCACCGCAAACCGCATTCTGTACCGCTCTCCAAACGTCCGGGGGCAGGTTTACGGCATTGTGGCCGTAATTCCTGATGTGGATCACACCCGGCTTGAGCTGCTGTGCAAGGGAGGCATTTTCAATGAGTGAGTTAATCGGACTGGAAGAAGCAAAGCTGCATTGCCGTATTGATGATGATTATGAAGACACGCTGATACAGGCGTACATCGAAGCTGCGCTGGAGGTCTGCCAGAAGCATATTGGCAAGCGATTTGATAACGGTCTGGAGTTCACCCCTGCTATCAAGATCGGCTGTCTGATGTACGTTTCTCAGTTGTACGAGTATCGCACGATGATTGGTGACACCGACGCCAAAGAGATACCGATGGCTGTCTCTGCGTTGTGGTCTGTCTACCGAGATGTGGGGGTGTACTGATGCCGTGGCAACCACTACGCCGGTGCACAGAGCCGGGATGCAATAAACGGGTGAAGTCTGGCAAGTGTGACGAGCACAAGCGGGAAGCGTGGCGGGCAGAGGATGCCAGACGCGGCCACCGCCGCGCGCGTGGTTACTCAGCCTCATGGGAGAAGTACCGCGCTCAGTACCTTAAGCGCTATCCGCTGTGCGTTCAGTGTCAGAAGCTGGGTCTCTACGTGCCTGCAAAGATTGTCGATCACATAATCCCTATCAACGGCGGTGATGATGTTCTGTTCTGGCCTGAGTGGAATCACCAATCGTTATGCCAGGCGCATCATAACCAGAAGACCACACAGCAAGACCCAACCACCAAAGCGAAGCGCAAAGCAGGGCTATACCGTGAGCAGGAAGATCGTGCAGCCCATCGCAATGACTGGATGTATGAGGCTGACAATGACTGAGCAGGAACAGCAGCGGCTGATAAGTGGGCTGATAAAGCAGCGCGAGGCATGGCAACCATCCAGACAGAGAGCGCACACGAAGCCCGTAGCAAAGCGCATGAGCCAGCGTGACCGGGAGCTTATGGAATGCTTCCGCAACCGCTGACAGGCGGCATGGGCGGGGTGGGGGAGGTTTTAAAGACAAACCCCCTGCTGCAAGGCACCGCCTGCCCCCTCAAATTTTTACGCACGGTGATTTTTTTGAAAATAAAACGCGATGGAAACGAGAAATTTTTATGGCAAGACCACCAAAACCGCCCGCTTACCTTGATGAGTTAGCCGCGCAGCAGTGGAAGGCGAAGGCAAAGCAACTGGCCGAACGCGGGGATCTGACTCCCGCCGACTGGAACAACCTTGAGCTTTTTTGCGTTAACTATTCGATGTACCGCAAAGCAGTGGAAGACCTTGCCAGCCGCGGATTCAGCATTGTTAACAGCCAGGGCGGCGAGAGCCGTAATCCGGCGCTTAGCGCAAAGGCCGACGCTGAAAAAATCATGATTAAAATGTCGTCGCTGCTGGGCTTTGATCCGGTAAGCCGCCGCCGTAATCCGGTAGAAACGGAAGAGGAGGACGAGCTTGACCGTCTGGAATGATTACGCAAACGCCATTAAATCCGGTGAAATTCCGGCCTGTAAGCGCGTAAAACAGGCCGTTGAAAGGTACTTTTCAGACCTGAATGACCCCCGTTATGAGTTCGATACGGCGACCGTGGAGCGGTTTATTGCTTTCTCCCGGCTCTGTCCACACGTCAAAGGCCCGCTGCGCGGCCAGTCTATAGAGCTGGAGCCGTGGCAACAGTTCGCCTTTGCTAATCTGCTGGGCTTTAAGAACAGGGAGTCAGGCCGCCGGAAGTACAGCAGCGCATTTATTGAAGTGCCGCGTAAGAACGCCAAATCCACCATAGCCGCCATGCTGGCTAACTGGTTTCTGGTAATGGAGAAGGGCCAGCAGGATATCTACACGGCTGCGGTTAGCCGGGATCAGGCCCGAATCGTGTTCGACGATGCCCGCCAGATGTGCCTGCTGTCAAAGCCGCTAAAAAAGCGCGTCAATATTCAGGCGCATAAGGTCATTTTCCCGAAGAGCAATAGCCTGTTAAAGCCGCTGGCGGCGAAAGCGGCCACCATTGAGGGGACTAACCCCAGCCTGGCGATTGTCGATGAATACCACCTTCACCCGGATAACGGTGTTTATTCCGCGCTTGAGTTGGGTATGGGCGCACGTCCGGAGGCGATTTTATTCGCCATCACGACCGCCGGGAGTAACGTTGTCTCTGCCTGTAAACAGCATTATGACTACTGCTGCCAGATTCTGGCCGGGGAAGAGAGCAACGATTCGCTTTTTGTCCTGATCTACGAACTGGACGACGAAAGCGAGGTTGAGAAGCCTGAAATGTGGATTAAGGCTAACCCTAACCTGCATGTGTCCGTTGACGCGGCGAAACTGGAGTCCACCATCCAGAAAGCGCGGGGCATACCGTCGCAGTGGGTCGAAATGCTGACCAAACGTTTCAATATCTGGTGTCAGGGCTCCACGCCGTGGATGGGCGCCGGTGCATGGGATGCCTGTGCGCTCGACTATACCGAAGTCGATCTGGCCGGAATGGAGTGTTATGCCGGGTTTGACCTGTCCTCTACCAGCGACATCACCAGCGTAAGCTATGCGTTCCCGTTCGACAGGGAGATCAGACTCCTTACCCGTCATTATCTGCCGGAAGCGCAGCTGCTTAACGTCGCCAACAAAAACCGCGCCATCTACCGGCAGTGGGTAAAAGCGGGATGGATACGCACCACACCCGGCGACTGCATCGACTATGACCGTATCCGTGACGATATTCTGCGCGACGCTGAAACCTTCAATATCCGACTGGTGGGCTTCGATACGTGGAACGCCACGCACCTGCGCACCCAGCTACAGGGGGCGGGCCTCGATGTGGAGCCGTTCCCGCAAACCTATCTCAAATTCAGTCCGGTAGCGAAATCCTTTGAGGTGTTTGTTAACCGCAGAGTGGTGCGCCACCGTGGCGATCCAGTTCTGGCCTGGGCGATTGGTAACGTGGTGATGGAGTCCGACGCTAACGCCAACATTAAGCCCAACAAGAAGAAATCCTCCAACAAGATAGACCCGGCTGTATCTGCGCTGATGGCGTTCGGTACCTTCCAGGCTGAGCATGAGGATTTTGCTTTCGATATGAGCGACAGCCACAAACAACGGCTGGCGACATTTAACGGTATCTGACAGGAGTAAAACGATGAATACAGCTAACAATGAAACACTTGCTACCATCCGTATGTTTGGCCCGCTAGGCAAGACCTTCGGTAAAACTCACCAGCGCCTTGTAAGGACTACGCATGAGGCTTTTCGGGCTCTGGCCGTAACAATTCCCGGATTCGAAAAATACATGAATACAAGCAGGGCTCGCGGTTTAACGTATGCGATTTATGTCGGGAAAAAGAACATTGGAGTAGATGACCTAGAATTTCCGAACAATGGGCGCGAGATTCATATCGTGCCGGTGGTAATTGGAAGTAAAAAAGCAGGAGTGCTACAAACTATTTTAGGTGCTGTTATTGTGGCTGCCTCGATCTGGATGCCTGGTATTGGAATTGCTGCAAGTAATATGATGTTTGCTGCTGGTACTGCGATGACTGTAGGAGGAGTAGCCCAAATTCTTTCCCCTCAGGCTACGGGGCTTGCAAGCAAACAAAGTGCTGATAATAAGGCCTCATACGCGTTTGGAGGCGTAACTAACACTGCTGCGCAAGGCTATCCGGTGCCATTGCTTTACGGTAAACGCCGTATCGGCGGAGCAATCATATCGGCGGGTATCTACGTGGAGGATCAGCAATGATAAATCAGGCACAGATATGGCCAGAGGGAGAGACATTCACCCGCGAAGTTCTCATTCCTACAAAATACGAGCCGCTGCCGGTGGAAATCACTTACATTGTTCCAGCATTCGAAGTGGTTGTGGATAAATGTCATAACAAAGACCCGGCGAAAGGCTACGCTCTATTTCGCCAGTTTATAGTTGACTGGGATCAGCAGGATAAGCTGACAGATGATGTGCTGATGTCATTTCTGTTGGCTTACCCCGGTACTGATGAGGCCATTTTAGCTGGATGGTGCGAGCACATGAAAAAGGTGTTGGCGACCAATAAAAAACAGTTCTCTACATTGAGCCAGACGATTAATTGAGGTTGAGAATTTTAAAGTGTGAAACCCGGCTGTTCAACAGCCGGTTGAATTTAGTCCCCATAGCGATTCGTTCGGAAGCTGAAAAAATGCAAATTGATCTAACTAAATGGGTATCCAAAAGAAGTTTACCCTCTAAAGAAAAGATCTTTCTCGAGGGCATTTATGATAGTAAAGATTGGGAACAGTTACGACGTGAGGTAAAGATTCAGACGACGTTAATCACACCAGAATTGCGAGAGGCTTTCCATCTACTATGGATTGAGAAGGGGCATTTTATTAGGCAGCACCTTGGTTGTGATGATGTTGTACTTGATATTCTTCGAACTTTTTTGCCGCCATACACTGGAGATGGGCAATATTTGTTTCGCGGTGAAAATGTTGACCGATTCAAGTGCTCAACAATCGGCTTTTGCTGGACACAATGTGAGAAAAAGGCCCGTCAATTTGCCAGTGGATTAAACGCCTGCGGTTGCGGAGGCCTGCTATTGAAAGCATGGGTTCCGGCAACATCAATTCTTGCAGATGTGCACCCACATAGTATTTATCTCGGAGAGTATGAAGTTACTGTAGATAGTGCGGGTGTTGAACAGCTTGAAGTCATAGAACAATACCCGCCATCACATTAGATTTTATGGTTATCCTCCAGCGGATCGCACTCCAGCTTTATAACCTTCTTTGTAAGGATCTGAGCCTAGCGGGGTGATTGGCCCAATTGGGGGGACCGGTGGTATTACGTTACCTTGAACAGATTTATAGCCATCTCTGTAACCCCTGGCATACTCATCTTGGTGACTCATGATCAAAATCTCCGCGTGTGTAAAAACCATAAATTAAATATGACTATATATTTTTTCAAGAGATTTTGAACACTCTTTATAGCTAATGGATACAGAGGGGCTAATCAGATGTGTGGATTGGAATGCATTCCGTTGTCTGCGTATTGCGCTATGACGGGAGAAACCAAAGATAAAATAAAGAATCGTGTAAAGGTTAAGGAGTGGCGGTTAGGTACTCAGGTGCTTAGCGTTCCGGGTACTCGCGAATGGTGGGTAGATTTGGCAGAAGTGACTCGATGGGCCAGGCAGTACTCTATACCTCTCACAGATAAAGAGAGTGGTTTCAATATTGAGGCATTAGACAAGATGGATTCACGTCGAACCAAAAAGAACAGTAAAAACTGATAGTGTTCGCAGTCGTTCATCAATCGGTGCAGTCAGTGGTGCAGTCATTTTAATAAAAAAGGCGCTTCCCCATGCCGAAGAGCGCCTTTTTAAACAAGCATTTAACTGACTAGTATCAGTTCATGCCGTATTTTTTCAGCTTCTTACGAAGGGTACCACGGTTGATACCCATCATCAGGGCTGCGCGGGTTTGGTTACCGCGGGTGTATTGCATCACCATGTCCAACAGTGGCTGTTCAACTTCAGCCAGTACCAGCTCATACAGGTCATTAACATCCTGACCGTTCAGTTGAGCAAAATAGTTCTTCAGTGCCTGTTTAACCGAGTCACGCAGGGGCTTTTGAGTTACCTGATCCTGAGAGTTAACGGTAGAAACGGTCAGTACGTCAGAATTTACGCGTTGTTCGAACATAGTTCTGTCAGCTCTTTATTTCATTACGCAAAATTTTCGAAGTATGCCTCCAACGCCTCCAGCTGTACGCTGGCATCCTCTATGGCGTTGAATGTGCGCCGAAACTGGTCATTTGGAGCGTGCTCCTGGAGATACCAGGAAACGTGTTTACGCGCAATTCGGTACCCTTTTGCCTGGCCGTAAAAGTCATGCAATTCCCGAACGTGCGAACAAAGCAAGCGCTTAACCTCTGCCAGAGGCAGTGGAGCAAGCAGCTCTCCAGTGTCCAGATAATGCTGGATTTCCCGAAAGATCCAGGGTCTTCCCTGAGCTGCACGTCCTATCATCAGAGCATCAGCTCCCGTATAGTCGAGCACAGCTCTGGCTTTAAGCGGGTCAGTAATGTCACCATTCGCGATAATCGGAATGGAAACTTTCTGCTTAACTGCCCGAATGCTGTCGTATTCAGCGTAACCATTGAACAAGCAGGCGCGAGTGCGTCCGTGTATGGTCAGAGCCTGAATGCCACAATCTTCGGCCAGTTGGGCAATCTCTACACAGTTACGGTGTTCCGGCGACCAACCCGTGCGAATCTTTAACGTAACAGGAACGTCCACTGCGCTGACAACCGCCGTCAGGATCGCTTTGACCTGGTCGGGGTATTGCAGAAGGGCTGAGCCTGCAAGCTTGCGATTCACCTTTTTGGCCGGGCACCCCATATTGATATCAATAATCTGGGCACCACTTTCCACGTTAATACGCGCGGCATCTGCCATCTCTTCAGGCACGCTTCCGGCAATTTGCACGGTGCGAATACCTGGCTCATCAACGTGCACCATCCGTAGACGGGACTTATCGCTTTCCCAAACCTGCGGGTTAGACGACATCATCTCGGAAACGGTTAATCCGGCTCCCATCTCGTAGCACAGCGTCCTGAACGGCCGGTCGGTAATACCTGCCATAGGGGCTGCGATCAGGCGATTTCTGAGCTGGTGGTGTCCGATGCGCATGAGTTAAGAAATGACCATACTGTGACTGCAAGGCGGCGTATATTACGCATTTTTTGCACGAGATGAAAGGCCAAACTTTGAACAATCCTCTGTTGTAGATCAAGGAATCAGCGGCCTGACGTGGTGATGAGATTTATTCACTATTTAAATCATTGAGTTATGCGCTAACGCTTATTTTATAGGCGCTTACAATTTCCCGTAACTTCTCATCGTTTCTGAATAAATGAATCGGTTTAGCGGGATAATCTGCTGTTTTTAGCAGCAGTTTATCCCGCTTCAATGCGATCTGCGTCGCATTTTAGAACATGATCTTAGTGCGAAAAATGCACATTACTCCACGACGACACGGCCATGGAGTGACTGTACCGAGCGGTTATTATCGTGGTGCATGGTATGGGTGAATTTCTCCAATTGTTCAGCAGAGAGCGTCAAAGGATGTTTAAGGACAACCCAGATAACGCCTTCGGAACACGGAGGAGTGGTAAGCGAGCCGCTAAAACGCCAGTAGGTTTTGTCTTTCGGCAGAAGGTTATTCAGATTAAGGTTCTGATTAATGGTCGCATTTTGCTCCGCATGTTCAGGCATCACTTTCCACAGCTTTTCCAGCTCAGCATTCGGTGCGCCCTTATCAAACATTACCGCAACCACGACCAGTTCGCCTTCAGCATTCTTGTGCACCAGATGCATTTCCATCGCATAGTTTTTGCCATGGATCGTGTTTTCACTCGGCGCATGGAAATGGAATTGCTGAAGAGACCAGGTCTGTTTATCCAGGGTAATGCTGTCGCGCGTGTCCGCTTTTTCGCCAGCCTGAATGGTGTGCCCGTTGTTCGTCAGCGTGATGGGACCCTCGGTGTAGTGCGTTTGTAACGGGGTGAGGTGGGCCTTAAGTGTGGAATCAATGTTAATCGGGGACTGATTCATACCGCTTTGACAGGTTTTATACGCCTCATCCAGTTCGCCCCAGTGCTCCGGAGCGCCTTCGCCTTCATAGCTCCAGTGTGATGCATACGCTGAAGCGGAAATGATGCTCAGCGCCAGCAGCGCTGCCTTGCCAGTGATGTGTTTCATAATATTCTTCCGGTGAATTTTATAGTTCAAATCATTTAATTAACGCATGATCTGTAAGGGTATTTTACCGGAGAAAACCAGGAGGCGGGAGCAATATCAGAGAGGAAAGGCGTGGTCAGATGACCACGCCAAAAGATCACTTTTTACGGCCAGTAATACGGCACCACTCTTCTTTCTCAACCACCGGATCGAGCGTAAAGAGATCGGCATAGGCTTCGCAGACGCTGTCGGCCTGGCTGGCGAGGATGCCGGAAAGACCCAGCAGGCCGCCTTCAACGGGCAGCACGCTGATTAACGGTGCCAGCTCGCGCAAAGGGCCTGCCAGAATGTTCGCGACGACGACGTCGGCTTTCATCGCTTCTGGCTGCGCGTCTGGCAGATACAGCTCCAGACGGTCAGAGACGCCGTTACGTTCAGCGTTATCGCGGCTGGCCTGGATAGCCTGGGGATCGATGTCGATCCCGATCGCTTTCGCTGCGCCCAGCTTCAGCGCGGCAATCGCGAGGATCCCCGAGCCGCAGCCAAAGTCGATCACGGTCTTGCCTTCCAGATCCAGTCCGTCCAGCCACTGCAGGCATAGCGACGTAGTAGGGTGCGTGCCTGTACCAAATGCCAGACCCGGATCAAGCATAACGTTCACCGCGTTTTCATCGGGAACGTCGCGCCAGCTCGGGCAGATCCACAGGCGTTTACCGAACTGCATTGGATGGAAGTTATCCATCCACTCGCGTTCCCAGTCTTTGTCTTCGATTTGCTCGATCTTATGGACAAAGCCTGCGCCCAGAAGCGGGTGGTTTTCCAGAATCGCGACGACCTCGTTCATGTCGGTTTCGGCATCGAACAGGCCGATAACGTCGGTGTCGCCCCACAGGCGGGTTTCACCCGGAAGCGGCTCGAAAACCGGCGTATCATGCGTGTCCTGGAAGGTGATGGAAACCGAGCCGGCCTCCATCAGCGCATCGCTCAGCTCTTCGGCATTCGCGCCGGTTGTATTCAGTTTCAGTTGGATCCACGGCATGGCAAAACTCTTTATTTATCAGTAGAAATCATAGCGGGCTGTGGGACGGGTTGACCAAAACGGTTCCCTACCACAAACGCCAGTAAGCTTAACAGTAACGAAGGCACAATCGGATGGAAGCCCAGATACTGAATATTAAACGTCGCAAGAACGGCGTACAGCACGCCGCCGACAATCATAGCGCTCAGCGCGCCTGCGGCATTGGCCCGCTCCCAGTAAAGCCCCAGCACCAGCGGCCACAGGAAGACCGCCTCAAGCCCACCGAACGCGAGCAGGTTGAGCCAGATGATCATCTCCGGCGGACGCCAGGCGGCCAGCAGCAACAACGCCCCTAACAGCAGCGTAATCACGGCTGACATCCGCTTCAGGCGTCGCTCGTTTTCGACCTGCTCCGGGCGCAGGTTCAGATAGAGGTCTTTAATGATCGTAGCGGAACTTTGCAGGAGCTGAGCATTGATCGTCGACATAATGGCGGCCATAGGCGCGGCGAGGAATATTCCGGCAGCAAAGGGCGGAAGCACTTTGACCATCAGCGTTGGGATCACCAAATCGGGGACCGTCAGGTCCGGGATCACCGCGCGGCCTAACGCGCCTGCCAGGTGCATACCAAACATCAGGATCGCCACAACGATGGTGCCGATGATGATGCCTCTGTGCACCGCTTTGCTGTCTTTATAAGAGATGCATCGCACCGCGGTATGCGGCAGGCCAATCACCCCAAAGCACACCAGCACCCAGAACGAGGTCATAAACGTTGGGGAGAGGATATCGTCCGCGCCCTGCGGCGAGACCAGTTTCGGGTCGATCGCTTCCAGGGTTTCCACGGCATGGCTCAGGCCGCCTGCCGCATGAACAATCCCCACCAGCAGAACGATAGTGCCAATAAGCATCACCATCCCCTGCATCGTATCGTTCAGCACGCTGGCACGGAACCCGCCAAAGGCGGTGTACAGCGCAATACTCACCCCGAAGATGATAAGGCCGGTCTCATAGGGGATCCCCGCTGCCGTCTCCAGCAAACGCGCGCCGCCGATAAACTGTACCGTCATCGCACCAATAAAGGCGACCAGCAGGCTCAGGCTTGCGAGCCACACCAGCAGACGGCTCTGATAGCGCGCAAACAGCATATCGTTGAGCGTCACGGCGTTATAGCGGCGAGCCAGAATGGCAAATTTTTTGCCAAGAATTCCCAAAGAGAGCCAGACGGCAGGCAGCTGGATCATCGCTAACAGCACCCAGCCTAACCCGTATTTATAGGCGGCACCGGGACCACCGATAAACGAGCTGGCGCTGATATAGGTGGCGGTAAGCGTCATGGCCAGCACAACGCCGCCCATCGAGCGGCTACCGAGAAAATACTCATTCAGGAAGGTGCCGGTGCTCCTTTTACGCATCGCATAAACGGACAAACCAAACACCACTAACAGGTAAGCGATAAGCGGCAGAATGACTTCAGGCTGCATCATCGTCCTCCAGCGGAATATCGCGATAAATGAATTTCACCATTGCCCAGCACAGCAGGATAAAGACCAGCGGCACCAGAAGACACGCCATCTCAAACCAGTGAGGCAGGCCGGTAATGCCGATAGACGAATCAGGTAAGTAAGCAGTTACTAACCAGGCGGCGAGATAGAGAAGGGTCAGCCACAGCGCCCAGCGCGCTTCTTTATGGGCCTGAACAAAACGCTTGTCCATTTTTTGTCCCTTGTGGATGAAGAAAGCGGGGATTGTACATGATGGGGCATGGCTCCCCCCAGAAATAAAAAAAGGCCGGATTAACCGGCCTTTTCGCGTTGCTGCAAACTTACTTCTCGTTCAGACCGAGTTTCTTCTCCAGATAGTGGATGTTAGTTCCACCATTCTGGAAGTGCTCGTCGCTCATGATGCGCATCTGCAGATCAACGTTGGTTTTGATACCGTCGATGATCAGCTCCTGCAGGGCGTTCTTCATGCGGGCAATCGCCACGTCACGGTTCTCGCCGTAGCAGATGAGTTTACCGATCATTGAGTCATAGTACGGCGGTACGGTGTAACCGGCGTAAATATGAGACTCCCAGCGCACACCAAAGCCACCCGGCGCGTGGAAACGCGTGATTTTACCCGGGCTTGGCAGGAAGGTGTTCGGATCTTCGGCGTTGATACGGCATTCTACCGCATGGCCTTTGACCACAACTTCGTCCTGCTTGATGGATAGAGGCTGGCCGGCAGCGATACGCAGCTGCTCTTTGATCAGGTCAACGCCGGTGATCATTTCGGTAACCGGGTGTTCAACCTGAATACGGGTGTTCATTTCAATGAAGTAGAACTCGCCGTTTTCGAACAGGAACTCGAAAGTACCCGCGCCGCGATAGCCGATATCCACACAGGCCTTGGAGCAACGCTCGCCGATGTAGCGACGCAGTTCCGGAGTAATGCCCGGCGCTGGCGCTTCTTCGACCACTTTCTGGTGACGACGCTGCATGGAGCAGTCGCGTTCTGCCAGATAGATGGCATTACCCTGACCGTCAGCCAACACCTGAATTTCGATGTGGCGTGGGTTTTCCAGATACTTTTCCATGTAAACCATGTCATTGCTGAAAGCCGCTTTCGCTTCCGCTTTTGTCATGGCAATGGACTGGGCCAGTTCTGCATCGCTGCGCACAACGCGCATACCACGACCGCCGCCGCCGCCGGACGCCTTGATGATCACCGGGTAGCCAATGCGTTTCGCATGGGCACGGTTAACATCCATATCGTCGCCCAGAGGGCCGTCGGAGCCTGGTACGGTTGGAACACCGGCTTTCTTCATTGCGGTGATCGCAGACACTTTGTCGCCCATCAGGCGAATGGTGTCGGCTTTCGGGCCGATGAAGATAAAGCCAGAGCGTTCAACCTGCTCGGCAAAGTTGGCGTTCTCAGAGAGGAAGCCGTAACCCGGATGAATTGCCACCGCGCCGGTGATTTCAGCGGCGCTGATGATAGCCGGGATGTTCAGATAGCTTTTTACGGACGGAGCCGGGCCAATACAGACCGTCTCATCCGCCAGCAATACGTGTTTTAAATCGCGATCCGCGCTTGAGTGCACGGCCACGGTCTTGATGCCCAGTTCTTTACAGGCACGAAGAATACGCAGTGCAATCTCGCCACGGTTGGCGATAACAATTTTATCCAGCATGTTCGCCTCGTTACTCGATGACGACCAGCGGCTCGTCAAATTCTACCGGCTGACCACTTTCGACCAGAATCGCTTTCACAGTACCTGACTTGTCAGCTTCGATCTGGTTCATCATTTTCATGGCTTCGACGATGCACAGGGTATCGCCTGCATTGACTTTCTGACCCACTTCGATGAACGCTTTCGCGTCCGGGCTCGGGGTGCGGTAGAAAGTCCCAACCATTGGGGAACGTACGATGTGACCACTGATTTCTGCGGCTGCGGCAGGTGCAGCGTCTGCTGCTGGCGCAACGGCTGCGGCAAGCGCAGGCTGCTGCTGCATCATCGGTGCTGCATAAGCCTGCTGCATTACCGGGAAGCTAGCGGCTGGGGCTGCACGGCTGATGCGTACAGACTCTTCGCCTTCAGAAATTTCCAGTTCGGAGATGCCTGATTCTTCAACCAGCTCGATCAGTTTTTTAATCTTACGAATATCCATGAGTGGGTTCCGTACTCTTGTTTAGTGTGATTGTGACAGGCGTTTTACCGCTGTCTGTAAAGCGTATGAATAACCGTCTGCACCCAGTCCACAGATAACACCAGCGGCGATATCCGACAGGTAGGAATGGTGGCGGAACGGTTCTCGGGCATGCACGTTACTCAGGTGGATCTCGATAAACGGGATACTCACCGCAAGCAGTGCGTCGCGGATAGCAACACTGGTGTGCGTAAACGCGGCCGGATTGATCAGGATATAGTCCACATTGTCTTTAGCCTGATGAATACGGTCGATGATTGCGTACTCCGCGTTTGACTGAAAATGATCCAAATCCACATCTAATGACGCTGCTTCCGTACCCAGACGGTTAACAATTTCACTCAATGTTAGCGTGCCATACTTCTCTGGCTCACGGGTTCCGAGCATGTTCAGGTTCGGTCCGTTAAGGACTAAGATTTGAAATTTACCAGCCATTGTGCCGCTATCTCCTGCGAATCTCGGGTAAAAAACAAAATATACCTTCGATGCGCGATTGTCACCTTTTCAGAGGCCTAAAACCCCTGTCAGGAAAACCAAAGTCGCACATTATAACGATTTCGTAGCATTTGGCAGCTAAATACTGGTCTTATCAGGGAAGATTATCAACCGCAAACCCAAAAAGATTCACGGATGATAAGTATTCTGCGGGAAAACGCACAGTTTCGCGCACTATCGCAACCACTGGCGGAACTTCTTATAACGCCACGCCAGCAGGCCCAGCGCCAGGAGCGCATAGAGGATGGGCTGCGGCGAGAGAATTTTCACCGACCACAGGTAATGAATGGGGGCGAGGATCGCAACCAGATAGACGACGTTGTGCAAATACTGCCACCGTCGGCCCAGTTTTCGCTGGGCATACTGCGTGGAGGTGAGCGTCAGCGCCAGCAAAATCAGCCAGCTCACAATGCCCAGCGTCAGGTAGGGGCGCGTCACCAGTTCGCGGCCCAGTAGCGACAAATTGTTAATCCCCAGCTCAAGCAGCGCATAGCTGGTGAGATGGATCGTCGCCCAGGCAAAACACCATAGCCCTAACAGACGACGGGTGCGTATCAATAATGGCTGTTTAGCGTAACGCGCCAGCGGTGAGACCAGCAAGGTCGCCAGTAAAAATTTCAGAGCCATCCTACCCGTAAAGTGCTGGATATCCTTCGCCGGGTCGGCGCTGAACGCGCCTGCATTCACCGCCCAGAACAGCCAGATAAAAGGAAGCAAACCGGCCAGGTGCAGCAGCACCTTCAGCCAGACGATCTGCTTTGCGGTTAAGCGCACTAGAAATTCTCCCGTAAATTCAGCCCACGGTACAGCGACGCCACCTCATCCGCGTAGCCGTTAAACAGCAGCGTCGGCTGGCGTTTAACGTCCAGCGCACCGCCCGACCCGATAAACCGTTCGGTGGCCTGCGACCAGCGCGGGTGATCCACATGCGGGTTCACGTTCGCAAAAAAGCCGTATTCGCCCGGTGCCGCCAGGTTCCAGGTGGTGGGGGGGCGCTCGCGGGTGAGTTTGATGCTGACAATGGACTTAATCCCTTTAAAGCCGTACTTCCACGGCACGGTCAGGCGAATGGGTGCCCCGTTCTGCGGCGGCAGCGCTTTGCCGTAAACGCCCACGGTCAGCAGCGTAAGCGGATGCATGGCTTCGTCGAGGCGCAACCCTTCCACATAGGGGTATTCAAGCCCGCCGCCGATAAAGCGGTCCTTTTGACCCGGCATCTCGTCTGGCGCATACCGCGTCTGGAACGCGACGTACTTCGCGTTGCTGGTGGGCTCAACCATCGCCAGCAACTTATGCAGCGGGAAGCCAACCCAGGGAACCACCATGGACCAGGCCTCCACGCAGCGCATCCGGTAGATGCGCTCCTCCAGCGGAAAACGGGTGGTGAGGTCGTGGTGATCCAGCGTCAGCGGTTTGGCAACCTCGCCGTCAATTTTCAGCGTCCAGGGATCGGTTTTCATGCTGCCCGCATTGGCCGCAGGATCGGCCTTATCAAGGCCAAATTCATAGAAGTTGTTATAGCCAGTGACTTTATCTTCTGGCGTCAGCGCCAGTTTATTTTGCCACTGTGCGGGTTTCGTAAAGGTGAGGGGCGCACCGGAGGGCGCTTTTGGGCGGTCGTTACCCTTAAACCAGTCGAGCAGGTCGGCGTGGGCCGCAGGGGTAAGCGTTAAGGCGGTCGCGCTGATGCCAAGCATTTTCAGGATCTGGCGGCGCTGTAACATAAAGACAGATTCAGACGTTACGTCGGCTTCCGTCAGCTTTCGGGTTTTCATGGCATCCTCCGTCATGCGTTTTTGTAAGCATGACGGAGGAGAGCGGTTAGCGCGAATATGTCACGAAAATTTGAAGATTAGGCTATTTTCACCAGCGCGCGGCCATGAAACTGGTTGTCCATGATCTTATTGGCATAGTCAGATGCTTGGCTGAGGAAAATTTCGGTGGCACTTTGGGTAAAGAAGGACTCCGGCAGATCACGCACCAGACGCTCCCAGGCTTCAGCGCGACGGGCCGCAGGCGTCATCACAGAATCGACCCCCTGCAGGCGCACGTTACGCAGAATAAACGGCATCACGGTGGTTGGCAGGGCAAAACCGCCCGCCAGACCGCAGGCAGCCACGCAGCCGCCGTAGTTCATCTGCGCCAGGACTTTCGCGAGCACTTTGTCACCTACGGTATCAACTGCGCCTGCCCAAAGCTGTTTTTCCAGCGGACGGGTTTCGGCAAACTCTTCCCGGCCAAGGATGCGGCTCGCCCCCAGTTGACGCAGGTAGTCATGCGTACTCTCACGGCCAGAGACGGCCACAACCTGATAACCCAGCTTATGCAGTAGGGCAACGGCGGTGCTGCCTACGCCACCGCTCGCGCCGGTCACGACAATTTCGCCAGATTCCGGGCGGATCCCGGCGTCTTCCAGCGCCATCACGCACAGCATAGCGGTAAAGCCGGCTGTCCCTACGATCATCGCTTTACGGCCATCTAACCCCGCCGGCATCGGTACCAGCCAGTCGCCCTTCACGCGCGCCTGAGAAGCCAGGCCGCCCCAGTGGTTTTCACCCACGCCCCAGCCAGTGAGCAGCACCTGCTGCCCGGCGTGGAAGCGCGGATCTTCGCTGGTGTGCACATGGCCCGCAAAATCAATTCCTGGCACCATCGGGAAATTTCGGATGATTTTACCTTTGCCGGTAATCGCCAGCGCATCCTTATAGTTCAGGCTGGACCAGTCAATGTCCACGGTGACGTCGCCTTCGGGCAGACGGCCCTCTTCAATGGCTTGCACCGAGGCAAGGGTTTTACCGTCCTGCTGTTCTAAAATCAAAGCCTGCATACTGGTTCCTCACGACTCAGATGATTGGAAAATAATTCCTTAAGACTATACTCGCACAATGAAACGTTATGCCGATTTAACGCAATAAATTGCCAGATAGGCCAGGTTTGGTAGTATGTCGCATCTCAAATGCAAGTTAGCGCTTACTCGCTATTCCATCAACCCACGGAGTAATCTCAAGGATGCGATTAACCACAAAATTTTCAGCGTTTATCACGCTGCTGACGGGGCTCACCATCTTCGTCACGCTGATTGGCTGTTCCCTGAGCTTTTACAATGCCATTCAGGATAAGCTGGTCAATCGCGTTCAGTCGGTGGCATCGGTCATTGATACCCGTCTGATTACCACCTCGCTCCCGGCGCTGTCGCGCGAGCTGGACGAGCTGATGGTGCCGGTAGATATTGTTCAGATCGATATCACCCAGGGCAAAAAAACGGTTTTTAGCCATGCCCGACAAACAAGCTATCGGCCTGCCGGCACGGTGAATCAGTACCGGGAGGTCGCGGTTAATTCGCTCAAACATCCCGGCATGACCATCAGGATGGTCTATCTGGACCCGATGTCCAATTACTTCCGCTCGTTGATGACCACCGCGCCGCTGACCATGGCCGTTGGCTTTATCGTGGTGTTGATTTTTCTCGCCGTGCGCTGGCTGCGTCGTCAGCTCTCGGGCCAGGAGCTGCTGGAGAACCGTTCGGTACGAATACTGAACGGCGAACGCGGTCCGCAGGTGCGCGGTTCGGTCTATGAATGGCCGACACGCACCAGCAGCGCGCTGGACGTTCTGCTGTCTGAAATTCAGTTCGCCAGCGATCAGCGTAGCCGCATGGATACCTTGATCCGCTCCTACGCTGCGCAGGATAACAAAACGGGCCTGAATAACCGTCTCTTCTTTGATAATCAACTGGCCACGCTGCTGGATGATGCCGAAAAGGTAGGGGCGCACGGGGTGGTGATGATGATCCGCCTGCCTGATTTCGATCTGCTGCGCGATACCTGGGGCCGCCGCGTGGCGGAAGAGAATCTCTTTACGCTCATCAACCTGCTCTCAACGTTTATCATGCGCTACCCGGGTTCGCTTCTGGCGCGCTATCACCGCAGTGATTTCGCCGTGTTGCTTCCCCATCGCACGCTGAAAGAGTCAGAGAGTATTGCCAGCCAACTGCTGAAAGCCGTCGATGCCTTGCCGCAAAGCAAGTTGTTCGACAGAGACGATATGGTGCACATTGGCATCTGCGCATGGCGCGGCGGGCAGGCAACCGAACAGGTAATGGAACATGCGGAAGCGGCAACCCGCAATGCGGTCCTGCAGGGGGCGAACGGCTGGGCGATTTATGATGATTCGCTGCCGGAAAAGGGGCGCGGCAACGTGCGCTGGCGTACGCTGATCGAGCAGATGTTAAGTCGCGGCGGGCCGCGCATTTATCAAAAACCGGCGGTTATGAAAAATGGCCTGGTTCATCATCGCGAGCTGATGTGCCGTATTTTTGACGGCACAGAAGAGGTCATCTCCGCCGAATACCTGCCGATGGTGCTGCAGTTTGGCCTGTCCGAAGAGTACGACCGCCAGCAAATCTCCCGCCTGATCCCGTTCCTGTCGTTCTGGCCCGAGGAAAACCTGGCATTACAGGTCACCGTTGAGTCACTGATTCGCCCGCGTTTTCAGCGCTGGCTACGCGATACGTTAATGCAATGCGAAAAATCGCAACGTAAACGCATTATTTTTGAACTTGCAGAGGCAGATGTAGGTCAACACATCAGCCGGTTACGTCCTGTGGTACGGTTAATCAATGCGCTTGGTGCTCGCGTCGCGGTGACGCAGGCGGGCCTGACGCTGGTCAGTACCAGCTGGATCAAGGAGCTGGGTGCCGAGCTGCTGAAGCTGCATCCGGGGCTGGTAAGGAATATTGAAAAACGCACGGAAAACCAGCTGCTGGTACAGAGCCTGGTGGAAGCGTGTAAGGGAACACAAACACAGGTATTTGCCGCTGGCGTGCGCTCGCGGGGTGAATGGCAGATGTTGACAGAGCGCGGGGTTGCAGGTGGTCAGGGTGATTTTTTTGCCGCCTCTCAGCCGCTTGACACCAATGTGAAAAAATATTTGCAAAGATACTCTGTTTGACCTGCCGTTTAATCAGTTTTCACGTAGAATATCGCGCCTGTAGCTTTGAGTATGACGAGCAGAAGCCAGTGAACGACCTTTAACGGGTTACAAATGCAAGTGAGGACGCTACTGTTTACTCAGCCCTGAGGGATTCAGGGGATGAATTTGTAACAAAGGAAACGTACTGCACTAATTTTCACCGTAGCTGACGATTTTTGCGCCTTGTCGCTGCTACGTGTGGTTGGTAAAGTAAGCGGATTTTGTATTCCGCCCCAGCTTTCAGGATTATCCCTTAGTATGTTGAAAAAATTTCGTGGCATGTTTTCAAATGACCTGTCCATTGACCTGGGTACCGCGAATACCCTTATTTATGTAAAAGGACAAGGCATCGTACTGAATGAGCCTTCCGTTGTGGCCATTCGTCAGGATCGTGCCGGCTCGCCAAAAAGCGTCGCTGCAGTCGGTCATGATGCGAAGCAAATGCTGGGCCGTACCCCAGGCAACATCGCCGCGATCCGCCCAATGAAAGACGGCGTTATTGCTGACTTCTTCGTGACTGAAAAAATGCTTCAGCACTTCATCAAGCAGGTTCACAGCAACAGCTTCATGCGTCCAAGCCCGCGTGTTCTGGTGTGTGTGCCGGTTGGCGCAACCCAGGTAGAACGTCGCGCAATCCGTGAATCCGCTCAGGGTGCAGGCGCGCGTGAAGTGTTCCTGATTGAAGAACCTATGGCGGCAGCTATCGGTGCAGGCCTGCCGGTTTCTGAAGCGACCGGTTCCATGGTTGTGGATATCGGTGGCGGTACCACTGAAGTGGCCGTGATCTCCCTGAACGGTGTGGTGTACTCCTCCTCCGTGCGTATCGGGGGCGACCGTTTCGACGAAGCCATTATTAATTATGTGCGCCGTAACTACGGTTCCCTGATCGGTGAAGCCACCGCAGAACGTATCAAACACGAAATCGGTTCTGCTTACCCAGGCGATGAAGTGCGTGAGATCGAAGTGCGCGGTCGTAACCTGGCAGAAGGCGTTCCACGCGGCTTTACCCTGAACTCCAACGAAATCCTCGAAGCGCTGCAAGAGCCGCTGACCGGTATCGTGAGCGCGGTGATGGTTGCGCTGGAACAGTGCCCACCAGAACTGGCGTCTGATATCTCCGAGCGCGGTATGGTGCTGACCGGTGGTGGTGCGCTGCTGCGTAACCTCGACCGCCTGTTGATGGAAGAGACAGGTATTCCTGTCGTAGTTGCAGAAGATCCACTGACTTGCGTCGCCCGTGGTGGTGGCAAGGCGCTGGAAATGATCGACATGCACGGCGGCGACTTGTTCAGCGAAGAGTAGTCGGGTGTGAAAGGGTAGCAAATGGCTACCCTTTCTCTCTGACGCGAGAAGACGCATAGCCTATGAAGCCAATTTTTAGCCGTGGCCCATCGCTACAGTTTCGCCTTATACTGGCGGTGCTGGTTGCGCTTGGGGTCATTATTGCCGATAGCCGCCTCGGTACGTTCAGCCAGATCAGAACGTACATGGATACCGCCGTCAGTCCTTTCTACTTTATATCAAATGGTCCCCGTGAATTACTCGACTCCGTTTCGCAAACGCTGTCTTCGCGTGACCAACTCGAACTCGAAAACCGGGCGTTACGTCAGGAACTGCTGCTGAAAAACAGCGAGCTGTTAATGCTGGGTCAATATAAGCAGGAAAATGCGCGACTGCGTGAACTGCTTGGCTCGCCGCTGCGTCAGGATGAGCAGAAAATGGTCACCCAGGTGATCTCAACCGTCAACGATCCTTACAGCGATCAGGTTGTTATCGATAAAGGTAGCGTTAACGGCGTCTATGAAGGTCAGCCGGTCATCAGCGATAAGGGCGTTGTCGGCCAGGTGGTGGCGGTTGCTAAACTGACCAGCCGCGTGCTGCTGATTTGTGATGCTACCCATGCGCTGCCGATTCAGGTGCTGCGTAATGATATCCGCGTGATCGCGGCCGGTAACGGCTGCACGGACGATCTGCAGCTTGAACATCTGCCAGCCAATACGGATATCCGTGTGGGCGACGTGCTGGTGACGTCAGGTCTCGGCGGTCGTTTCCCTGAGGGCTATCCGGTTGCGGTGGTCTCCTCCGTGAGGCTTGATACGCAACGTGCCTACACCGTGATTCAGGCGCGTCCAACGGCCGGGTTACAGCGTCTGCGCTATCTGCTGCTGCTGTGGGGGGCCGATCGTAACGGATCAAATCCGATGACGCCGGAAGAGGTGCACCGCGTAGCGAATGAGCGTCTCATGCAGATGATGCCGCAGGTTCTCCCTTCGCCGGATTCGATGGGGCCGCCTGCGCCCGTTCCGGCTCCTGCAACGGGCTTAACGCAGCCGCTGCCGGACGCACCGCCACCGCCTCAGCGCTCGTCGGGAGGGCAGTAGTGGCAAGCTATCGTAGCCAGGGACGCTGGGTTATCTGGCTCTCATTTCTTATCGCACTGCTATTGCAGATTATGCCCTGGCCGGACGACATCCTCGTTTTCCGGCCTAACTGGGTATTGCTCATTCTGCTCTACTGGATCCTGGCCCTGCCGCACCGCGTAAATGTCGGCACGGGTTTTGTGATGGGTGCCATACTGGATCTCATTAGCGGCTCTACGCTTGGCGTGCGAGCCTTATCCATGAGCATTATCGCGTATCTCGTCGCGCTTAAATTCCAGCTTTTTCGTAATCTCGCGCTCTGGCAACAGGCGCTGGTGGTGATGTT
This sequence comes from Enterobacter sp. UPMP2052, assembly GCF_053709675.1. NCBI lineage: Bacteria > Pseudomonadati > Pseudomonadota > Gammaproteobacteria > Enterobacterales > Enterobacteriaceae > Enterobacter > Enterobacter sp. UPMP2052. The sequence continues at coordinate 166,484 of NZ_JBSKJR010000006.1, read as the reverse complement.
GCTGTCGCTCGCTGCGGATGTTGTTGTTTTCTGGGCAGAGTTTTTAGTGATCAACGTCTCTTTCCGACCGGAAGTGTTCTGGAGTAGTGTAGTAAACGGTGTGCTCTGGCCATGGCTGTTCCTGCTGATGCGTAAAATTCGCCAGCAATTTGCCGTGCAATAAAAGGTTTCTATGACGTCTGTCTATCTTGCTTCTGGTTCACCGCGTCGTCAGGAGTTGCTCACGCAGCTGGGCATCTCCTTCGAGCGCATCGTTACGGGTATCGAAGAGAAACGTGCAGAGGGCGAAAGCGCTCAGCAGTACGTTTGCCGCCTGGCGCGAGAAAAAGCGCAGGCTGGCGTGGCGCAAGTGCCGCACGATCTTCCGGTGTTGGGTGCCGATACCATCGTCATCCTGAACGGTGAAGTGCTTGAGAAACCGCACGACGCGGACCATGCGGCGCGCATGCTGCGCAACATGTCCGGGCAAACGCATCAGGTCATGACGGCGGTCGCACTGGCCGACAGTCAGGATGTGCTGGATTGCCTGGTGGTGACGGACGTCACGTTCAGAGTGCTTACCGATGACGAGATCGCCGCCTATATCGCGAGCGGTGAACCGATGGATAAAGCAGGTGCATACGGTATTCAAGGGTTGGGTGGCTGTTTTGTCAGGAAGATTAATGGCAGCTATCACGCCGTAGTCGGCTTACCGCTGGTGGAAACGTATGAGTTGCTGAGCAATTTTAACTCACTGCGTGAGGGAAGGGATAATTATGACGGCTGAATTGTTGGTAAACGTAACGCCCTCGGAAACCCGTGTGGCCTACATTGATGGTGGCATTCTTCAGGAAATTCACATTGAGCGTGAGGCGCGACGCGGAATAGTAGGCAATATCTACAAAGGTCGGGTCAGTCGCGTACTGCCGGGTATGCAGGCGGCTTTTGTAGATATTGGACTCGATAAGGCCGCGTTTCTGCACGCCTCCGACATCATGCCGCACACCGAGTGCGTGGCGGGTGAAGAGCAGAAGCAGTTTGCCGTACGCGATATTTCTGAGCTGGTGCGCCAGGGCCAGGACCTGATGGTGCAGGTGGTGAAAGATCCGCTCGGCACTAAAGGCGCGCGTTTGACCACCGACATCACCTTACCTTCCCGCTATCTGGTCTTTATGCCGGGTGCCTCGCACGTCGGAGTGTCGCAGCGTATTGAGAGCGAAAGCGAGCGCGAGCGCCTGAAAAAGGTGGTCAGCGCCTACTGCGACGAGCAGGGTGGGTTTATCATCCGTACCGCAGCGGAAGGGATCAGCGAAGAGGATCTGGCCTCTGATGCGGCCTATCTTAAGCGTGTCTGGACCAAGGTGATGGAGCGTAAAAAACGCAACCAGACCCGTTATCAGCTTTACGGTGAGCTGGCGCTTGCCCAGCGCGTACTGCGTGATTTCGCCGATGCGCAGCTCGACCGCATTCGCGTGGACTCCCGCCTGACCTACGAAGCGCTGCTGGAGTTTACCGCCGAGTACATCCCTGAGATGCCGGGCCTGCTGGAGCACTACACCGGGCGTCAGCCGATTTTCGATCTCTTTGACGTCGAAAACGAAATCCAGCGCGCGCTTGAGCGTAAGGTGGAGCTGAAATCCGGCGGCTATCTGATCATCGATCAGACCGAAGCCATGACCACCGTTGACATCAACACCGGGGCGTTTGTCGGCCATCGCAACCTGGATGACACCATCTTCAACACCAATATCGAAGCGACGCAGGCCATTGCCCGCCAGCTTCGTCTGCGCAATCTGGGCGGCATTATCATCATCGACTTTATCGATATGAATAATGAGGATCACCGCCGCCGCGTGCTGCATTCCCTGGAGCAGGCACTGAGCAAAGACCGCGTAAAAACCAGCATCAACGGCTTCTCGCAGCTGGGTCTGGTGGAAATGACCCGGAAACGGACCCGTGAAAGCGTGGAACATGTGCTGTGTAACGAGTGTCCTACCTGTCATGGACGCGGCACGGTAAAGACGGTGGAGACCGTCTGCTACGAAATCATGCGTGAAATTGTCCGCGTTCATCACGCCTACGACTCCGACCGTTTTCTGGTCTATGCTTCCCCTTCGGTGGCGGAAGCGCTCAAAGGCGAAGAGTCCCACGCGCTGGCAGAAGTGGAAATTTTTGTCGGCAAGCAGGTCAAAGTGCAAATTGAACCGCTCTACAATCAGGAGCAATTTGACGTAGTCATGATGTAAGGCGCGATGCGCTGCAAGAATAAAGGCTGACAAGGAGAGACGCGTGAGGCGATTGCCGGGGATTTTACTGCTTACAGGGGCAACGCTCGTCGTGATTGTCGCGTTGCTCGTGAGCGGGCTGCGTCTCGTCTTACCGCATCTGGACAGCTGGCGTCCGCAGTTGCTGGCGAAAATCGAATCCTCCACCGGGGTGCCGGTGGATGTCAGCCAGATCAGCGCCAGCTGGCAGAACTTTGGCCCGACGCTGGACGTGCGGGATATCAATGCCAGCCTGAAAGACGGCGGCTACCTCAAAATTAAACGTGTCACCCTGGCGCTGGACGTCTGGCAAAGTTTGCTGCACCTGCGCTGGCAGTTCCGCGATCTCACCTTTTACCAACTTAGGTTCCTGACCAACACGCCGATCAGCAGCGATGGCTCCAGCAAGGGGCTAGAGACTAACCGGTTTAGCGATCTTTTCCTGCGCCAGTTCGATCACTTCGATCTGCGTGACAGTGAGGTGAGCTTCATTACGCTTTCCGGCCAGCGCTCGTCGCTGGCGATCCCCCAGTTGACCTGGCTCAATGGCAAAGATCGTCACCGCGCCGAAGGGCAGGTGAGCCTCTCGAGCCTTAACGGGCAGCACGGTGTTATGCAGGTGCGGATGGATCTGCGTGATGACGACGGCTTGTTAAACAACGGCAAAGTGTGGCTGCAGGCTGACGACGTGGACGTCAAGCCGTGGCTGGGCGACTGGATCCAGCAAAATATGCAGCTCGAAACCGCCCGTTTTAGCCTGGAAGGCTGGATGACCCTGACGAAAGGGGAATTTGCCAGTGGGGATATCTGGCTGAAGCAGGGGGGCGCAAGCTGGAAAGATGAAAAACAACCGCATCAGCTCTCCGTTGATAACCTCACCGCGCATGTGACCCAGGTGAAAGGGGGCTGGCAATTTGCCATTCCCGATACGCGTATCACCATGGACAGCAAGCCCTGGCCGCGCGGCGCGCTGACGCTCGCCTGGATGCCGGAGCAGGATGTGGGCGGCACGAACAGTAAACGCAGCGATGAGCTGCGCATTCGTGCCAGCAATCTCGATCTGGAGGCGATAGAAGGGCTGCGCTCAATGGCGACGAAGCTCTCTCCGGAACTCGGTGATATCTGGCTGGCAACACAGCCAACGGGAACGGTAGACGCGCTGGCGCTGGACATTCCGCTGCAGGCAACAGAGAAAACCCGATTTCTCGCGTCCTGGACCGGTCTTGCCTGGAAACAGTGGAAGCTCTTGCCGGGCGCAGAACATTTTAGCGGTAAGCTGGAAGGCAGCGTGGAAGACGGCAGGCTGACGGCAGAAATGCGCGATGCCAAAATGCCGTATGAAACAGTTTTCCGTGCTCCGCTTGAGATTGAAAAAGGCTCCGCCGTTCTCAACTGGCTGCACAACGATAAAGGCTTTCAGCTGGATGGCCGCCAGATCGATGTAAAAGCCAAAGCGGTGCATGCGCGCGGTGATTTCCGCTATTTGCAGCCTAAAGGTGAAGAGCCATGGCTGGGTATTCTGGCGGGGATCAGCACCGACGATGGCGCGCAGGCCTGGCGTTATTTCCCGGAAAATCTGATGGGCAAAGCGCTGGTGGACTACCTCAGTGGTGCGATCCAGGGCGGTCAGGCAGATAACGCCACCCTGGTTTATGGCGGCAATCCGCATCTCTTCCCGTACAAACACAACGAAGGGCAGTTCCAGGTGCTGGTGCCGTTACACAACGCGACCTTTGCCTTCCAGCCGGACTGGCCTGCGCTGCAAAACCTCAATATCGAACTGAACTTCCTCAATGACGGGCTGTGGATGAAGACGGACAGCGTGGCGCTGGGCGGTGTGACCGCCAGCAACCTGACGGCAAACATCCCGGATTACTCCAAAGAGAAGCTGCTCATTGATGCGGACATCAAGGGGCCCGGAAAGGCGGTTGGCCCCTACTTTGACGGGACGCCGCTAAAGGAATCGCTGGCGGCAACCCTCGATCAGCTGCAGCTGGATGGCGATGTGAATGCTCGCTTACATCTGGACATCCCGCTTGATGGCGAAATGACGACCGCTAAAGGTGACGTCCGGCTCCAGAACAACAGCCTCTTTATCAAGCCGCTGAACAGCACGCTGACCAACCTCAACGGGCAGTTCAGCTTTGTAAACGGCAACCTCAAGAGCGAGCCGCTCAACGCCACCTGGTTTAACCAACCGATCAATATCGATTTTTCCACCACCGAGGGTGAGAAAGCCTACCAGGTGGCGGTCAATATGAATGCCAGCTGGCAGCCATCGCGCATGGGCGTGCTGCCCCGGCAGATCGAAAGTGCGGTCGGCGGCGCGGTTGACTGGCGTGGCAAGGTCGGTATCGAGCTGCCTTATCACGCCGGGGCGCGGTATAACGTAGATATCTCCGGCGATCTGAAAAACATCAGCAGCCAACTGCCTGCCCCGCTGGACAAAAAAGCCGGGCAGCCGCTGCCGATGAAAATCAACGTGGCGGGTGGCCTCAACAGCTTTGACTTAACCGGCAGCGCGGGCGGGACAAACCACTTTAACAGCCGCTGGCTGCTTAACCGCAAGCTAACGCTCGACAGAGCCATATGGACGACGGACAGCCGAAGCACGCCTCCGCTGCCTGAGCAGGCGGGCGTTGAGCTGAACCTGCCTCCCCTGGACGGCGCTGAATGGCTGGCCCTGTTCCAGAAAGGCGTGGGACAAAACGCGAACGATGTCGTGCAGATCCCGCAGACCATCACTGCGCGCACGCCAGCGCTAACGCTGGGCGGGCAAACGTGGAATAACCTCAGCATCGTTTCGCAACCTGCGGCAAACGGTACGAAGGTTGAGGCGCAGGGACGGGAGATTAACGGCACCCTGACTATGCGAGATCACGCCCCCTGGCAGGTGGCGATCCGTTACCTTTATTACAATCCTGCCACGGCGAAGGCAAAAGAGCCGTCTGCGAGCACGCCGCCGCTGAGCAATGCTTCTCGCGTGGATTTCAGCGGCTGGCCCGATCTGCAGCTGCGCTGCGCGGAGTGCTGGCTGTGGGGACAAAAATATGGCCGCATCGACGGTGATTTCGCTATCCGCGGGAATACGCTGAGTTTGACCGGCGGCCTGGTGGATACCGGCTTTGGCCGCCTGACGGCGCAGGGCGAGTGGGTGAACAATCCTGGCGGGCAGCGCACCTCGCTGAAGGGCGATATCAAAGGCAATAAGCTGGATGCCGCCGCCAACTTCTTTGGCATCAGCACGCCGCTTCGCGGCTCGTCCTTTGATGTTAACTACGACCTGCACTGGCGCGCGGCACCGTGGACGCCAGACGAGGCCTCTTTGAACGGCATCCTGAAAACCCGCTTCGGTAAGGGCGAAATTGCGGACGTGAGCACCGGCCACGCCGGACAGATTTTGCGCCTGCTGAGCTTCGATGCCCTGCTGCGTAAGCTGCGCTTCGATTTTAGCGACACCTTCAGCGAAGGTTTCTACTATGACTCCATTCGCAGCACGGCGTGGATCAAGGACGGGGTGATGCACACTGACGATACGCTGGTGGATGGTCTCGAAGCAGACATTGCAATGAAAGGATCGGTAAACCTCGTGCGCCGCGAACTGGATATGGAAGCCGTGGTTGCGCCGGAAATCTCCGCCACCGTGGGCGTCGCGGCGGCCTTTGTGGTGAACCCGATTGTCGGCGCGGCGGTGTTTGCCGCCAGTAAGGTACTGGGGCCGCTGTGGAGCAAGGTCTCCATTCTGCGCTACCGCATTACCGGCCCTATTGATAAACCGCAGATTAATGAGGTGCTGCGCCAGCCGCGCAAAGATGCACAGCAATGATTTGACGTGGGCGGGTAATTGCCTCACTCTCAATAAATATGAATTTTTTACCGCCCAAGCGGCAACGAACGAGTAGCAATACGATGAGTCTGAACCTGGTAAGTGAACATTTGCTCGCAGCGAACGGCCTGAGCCATCAGGACCTGTTCTCCATTCTTGGTCAACTGACCGAACGCCGTCTCGACTACGGCGATCTCTATTTCCAGTCGAGCTATCACGAATCCTGGGTTTTAGAAGACAGCATCATCAAAGATGGCTCTTATAACATTGACCAGGGCGTTGGCGTGCGCGCCGTCAGCGGCGAGAAAACCGGCTTTGCCTATGCCGACCAGATTAGCCTTGCGGCACTTGAGCAGAGCGCACAGGCCGCGCGTACTATCGTGCGCGATACCGGCGATGGCCGTGTGAAAACGTTGGGTGAAATTCAGCACTCTGCACTCTATACCAGCATCGATCCGCTGCAGAGCATGAGCCGTGAAGAGAAACTGGATATTCTGCGCCGCGTGGACAAAGTGGCCCGCGCCGCGGACAAACGCGTGCAGGAAGTCTCTGCCAGCCTGAGCGGTGTATACGAGCTGATTCTCGTCGCAGCAACCGACGGTACGCTGGCTGCCGACGTCCGTCCTCTGGTCCGCCTCTCGATTAGCGTGCAGGTGGAGGACGATGGCAAGCGTGAACGCGGCTCCAGCGGCGGCGGCGGTCGTTTTGGCTATGACTGGTTCCTGGGTGACGTTGACGGTGAAGCCCGTGCCGATGCGTGGGCCAAAGAGGCCGTGCGCATGGCAATGGTGAATCTTTCTGCGGTGGCTGCGCCGGCGGGGACCTTCCCGGTCGTGCTGGGTGCTGGCTGGCCGGGCGTACTGCTGCACGAAGCGGTAGGCCACGGTCTGGAAGGCGACTTCAACCGTCGCGGTACGTCGGTGTTTAGCGGCCAGATGGGGCAGCTCGTCTCCTCCGAACTGTGCACCGTGGTTGATGACGGTACTATGGTTGACCGTCGTGGCTCTGTGGCTATCGACGACGAAGGTACGCCGGGCCAGTACAACGTGCTGATCGAAAACGGCGTACTGAAAGGTTACATGCAGGACAAGCTTAACGCGCGTCTGATGGGCGTGGCGCCAACGGGTAACGGCCGTCGCGAATCTTACGCGCACCTGCCGATGCCGCGCATGACCAACACCTATATGCTGCCGGGGCAATCCACGCCGCAGGAGATTATCGAATCCGTTGATTACGGTATCTTCGCGCCAAACTTTGGCGGCGGTCAGGTGGATATTACCTCCGGTAAGTTTGTCTTCTCGACTTCAGAAGCTTATCTGATTGAGAAGGGCAAAGTGACCAAAGCGGTGAAGGGCGCGACCCTGATTGGCTCCGGTATTGAAGCCATGCAGCAGATTTCCATGGTCGGTAACGATCTGAAGCTCGATAACGGCGTGGGCGTGTGTGGCAAAGAAGGCCAGAGCCTGCCGGTTGGCGTGGGGCAACCTACCCTGAAGGTCGACAGCTTAACGGTGGGCGGCACCGCGTAATTCCCCCGCACCCTGACCCTCTCCCCACGCGGGAGAGGGTCGGTGAACCTACTCTTTACGTCTTCCCCGCATTCCCTGAAACAGTTCCGCCACGTCCACAAAATACTCGGTCAGATAGTTAATACAGACCTGCACCTTCAGCGGCAACTTATCTTTTTCGGTATACAGCGCGTAGACCGGACGGGGATCGGACTGGTAGCGCGGGAATAAAATCTCCAGCTCGCCGCTGTTGATCTCGTTGATCACCCACATCAACGGGACGTAGGCGATGCCGGCACCCGCCACCAGCCATCGTGAGATGGTCATCGGATCGTTTGTCACGAAACGCCCCACGGGCAGCAGCTTCGTGGAAAGCCCTTCCGGGGCAATCAGTTCAAACTCGTTATCCGGGCGCACGCTGTATTCCAGCCAGGAGTGGTTCGTCAGGTCGGCAGGCTTTTCCGGAACGCCGTACTGTGCCAGATAGCTTTTCGAGGCGCAGACCACCATCGGCATGCTGCCCAGGCGGCGGGAGAAGAGGCTGGAATCCTGCAGTGCGCCGACGCGGATCACTACATCCAGCCCGTCTGCGATCAAATCCGGCGCAGGTATGCCGGTCACCAGATTTACGGTTAAGCCCGGGTACTCCTTGAGCATATCCGCCGTCATGGCAGCGAGGACATTTTGTGCCATAGTTGAAGAACAACCGATGCGCAGCGTACCGATAGGCGTGTTGTTAAAAGCGTAAAGCTGCTCGTGGACATCCTGCACTTCATGCAGCATCCGGCGGCAGCCCTGGTAGTAAATTTTGCCCGCTTCGGTTAACCCGATGCTCCGGGTGCTGCGGTTGAGCAGCTTGACCTGAAGTTCATCTTCCAGTTTTGACACCGTCTGGCTGATGGACGAGACGCTCATTTGCAGCTGCCTGGCGGCGGCGGTAAAGGAGCCCAGTTCAACCACTTTGGCAAACACCGACATGCGTTTTAAACGTTCCATTGTTCACTCTGGCTTAAAAGTGATTTAGATCACATATTATAGATAACAGCATAACAGTTACGTTAATATATTATTAATTACATAACGGCGTCGCCACTCTCGCCCGGCTTTTCTTGCTCTCCTGCGGCGGCGCACGCTGAAAAATACCGTAGCCTGCACTCTCTCTAATCAAGGTCAACATGAGTCTGTTTCCCGTTATCGTGGTGTTCGGTTTGTCGTTCCCACCGATATTCTTTGAGCTTCTTTTGTCACTGGCGATTTTCTGGCTGGTGCGCAAGGTGCTGGTCCCAACCGGGATCTATGATTTTGTCTGGCACCCTGCACTGTTTAATACGGCGCTGTATTGCTGCCTGTTCTATCTGATATCGCGCATGTTTGTTTGAGGTTGATGTGAAAACGCTAACAAGAAAAATCTCCCGCACTGCCATTACCATGGCGCTGGTTGTCCTGGCGTTCATCGCGATCTTTCGCGCCTGGGTTTATTACACCGAATCACCGTGGACGCGTGACGCGCGTTTCAGCGCGGATGTTGTGGCGATAGCACCCGATGTCGCCGGGCTGATTACCGCGGTCAACGTCCACGATAACCAACTGGTGAAGAAAGATCAGGTTCTGTTCACTATCGATCAGCCTCGCTACCAGAAAGCATTAGAAGAGGCGGAAGCGGACGTGGCCTATTATCAGGCGCTGGCTTCCGAGAAACGTCGTGAGGCGGGCCGCCGTAACCGACTTGGCGTGCAGGCCATGTCCCGCGAAGAGATCGACCAGTCCAACAACGTGCTGCAAACCGTGCTTCACCAGCTTGCGAAGGCGCAAGCGACGCGCGATCTCGCCCGGCTCGATCTGGAGCGTACGGTGATCCGCGCGCCGTCTGACGGCTGGGTCACCAACCTGAACGTCTACGCCGGGGAGTTTATCACCCGTGGCTCCACCGCGGTGGCGCTGGTAAAACAGAACTCCTTCTACGTTCTGGCCTATATGGAAGAGACGAAGCTGGAAGGCGTGCGTCCGGGTTACCGCGCGGAAATCACGCCGCTTGGCAGCAACCGCGTCTTTAAAGGCACGGTCGACAGCGTGGCCGCAGGCGTCACCAACTCCAGCAGCAGCAATGACACCAAAGGGATGGCGACCGTGGACTCAAACCTTGAGTGGGTCCGTCTGGCGCAGCGTGTACCGGTACGTATTCACCTGGATGAACAGCAGGGCAATCTCTGGCCTGCAGGCACCACGGCCACCGTGGTGATCACCGGCGAAAAAGACCGCGACGCCAGCCAGGACTCTCTCTTCCGTAAAATCGCCCACCGCCTGCGCGAGTTTGGTTAATCGCTATGGGTATCTTTTCCATCGCCAGCCAGCACCTCCGCTTCGCCGTGAAGCTGGCGTGCGCCATCGTGCTGGCGCTGTTTGTCGGCTTTCATTTTCAGCTTGAAACGCCCCGCTGGGCGGTGCTGACGGCGGCGATTGTCGCGGCGGGGCCGGCCTTTGCGGCGGGTGGTGAACCCTACTCGGGCGCCATTCGCTACCGCGGGATGTTGCGTATCGTCGGGACGTTTATCGGCTGTATCGCGGCGCTTACCATTATTATTCTGATGATCCGCACGCCGCTGCTGATGCTGATGGTGTGCTGCATCTGGGCGGGCTTCTGTACCTGGGTCTCCTCGCTGGTAAAAGTAGAGAACTCCTACGCCTGGGGACTTTCGGGTTATACCGCGCTGATTATCATCATCACCATTCAGGCAGAGCCGCTGCTCGCCCCACAGTTTGCCGTCGAACGCTGCAGTGAAATTGTCATCGGTATCGTCTGCGCCATCGTGGCCGATCTGCTGTTTTCGCCACGTTCCATCAAGCAGGAAGTGGATCGCGAACTGGATGCGTTAATTGTCGACCAGTACAAACTGATGCAGTTGTGCATTAAGCATGGCGACAGCGAAGAGGTTGATAACGCCTGGGGTGGCCTGGTACGGCGCACCACCGCGCTGGAAGGGATGCGCAGCAACCTGAATATGGAGTCTTCCCGCTGGTCCCGGGCAAACCGTCGTCTTAAGGCGATCAACACCGTGGCCTTAACGCTGATAACCCAGGCGTGTGAAACCTACCTGATCCAAAATACCCGTCCTGAAGTCGTGACCGACACCTTCCGCGAACTCTTCGCCGAGCCGGTTGAAACGGTGCAGGACGTGCATAAGCAGCTCAAACGCATGCGTCGCGTCATCGCCTGGACCGGCGAGCGCGATACGCCAGTGACCATTTACACCTGGGTCGGGGCGGCAACGCGCTACCTCTTGCTCAAGCGCGGCGTCATCGGGAATGCCAAAATCAGTGCCGCAGAAGAAGAAGTGCTACAGGGCGAAGTGGTGATCAAAGCCGAGTCGGCGGAACGCCACCACGCGATGGTGAACTTCTGGCGCACCACGCTGGCCTGTATGCTCGGTACGCTGTTCTGGCTGTGGACCGGCTGGACCTCCGGCAGCGGGGCGATGGTGATGATCGCCGTTGTTACCTCACTGGCGATGCGTCTGCCGAACCCGCGCATGGTCGCTATCGACTTCCTGTACGGCACGATAGCCGCTCTGCCGCTTGGGGCGTTCTATTTCCTGGTAATTTTACCCTCGACGCAGCAGAGCATGCTGTTGCTCTGTATCAGCCTTGCGGTCATGGCGTTCTTTATCGGTATCGAAGTGCAGAAACGTCGCCTGGGATCGCTGGGGGCGCTGGCGAGCACCATCAATATCCTCGTGCTGGATAACCCGATGACGTTCCACTTCAGCCAGTTCCTCGACAGCGCGTTAGGTCAACTGGTGGGCTGTTTCCTGGCGATGATGGTGATCCTGCTGGTGCGGGATAATTCGCAGGCGCGCACCGGTCGCGTGCTGTTAAACCAGTTCGTTTCGGCGGCCGTATCGTCGTTGACCACCAACACCGCGCGCCGTAAGCAGAACCATCTGCCTGCGCTCTATCAGCAGCTGTTTTTACTGCTGAATAAATTCCCGGGCGACGTTGCCAAGTTCCGCCTGGCGTTAACCATGATCATCGCGCACCAGCGTCTGCGTAATGCGCCGGTGCCCATCAATGACGATCTCTCCAGCTTCCACCGTCAGCTTCGTCACACCGCCGATCATGTGCTCTCGGCGACCAGTGACGACAAACGTCGGCGTTACTTTACCCAGCTGCTTGAGGAGCTGGATATCTACCAGGAGAAGCTGCGGTACTGGGACGCGCCGCCGCAGGTGACCGAGCCGGTTGGGCGTCTGGTGTATATGCTGCATCGATATCAAAACGCACTAACCAATAGCTGACTAAGTAAAAAGCCGACGCCAGAAGCGTCGGTTTTTTTATGGCTATACTTATTTCTGCAGGCTCTTACATTCAGACAGGGAGGACACATGACTACCCAGGCTCTCCAGCACCACATTCTTTTTCAGAACGGCTATCTGGTTAACGGCATCTGGAAAACGCTCGACACCACCTTTGAGGTGCTGAATCCGGCCACCGGTGAAGTGATCACCCGCGTGGCGAAAGCAGGCAAAGCCGAAACCGAAGAGGCGATTGCGGCGGCGACAAAAGCATTTCCCGCATGGCGTGCCAAAACCGCGAAAGAGCGCTCGGCGATCCTCTATCGCTGGTATGAACTGATTATTGAGAACAAAAGCTGGCTCGGGCGGCTGATGACTACCGAGCAGGGTAAGCCGCTGAAGGAAGCCGAAGGCGAGGTAGAGTATGCCGCCAGCTTCATTCAGTGGTTTGCCGAACAGGCGAAGCGCGCAAACGGGGAAATCATCCCACCGATCAAACCCGGCTCCCGCATTCTGGCGACCCGCGAACCCATTGGCGTGGTTGCCGCCATCACGCCGTGGAACTTTCCTATGGCGATGCTGACGCGCAAACTCGGCCCGGCGCTGGCCGCAGGTTGCACCGGCGTGATCAAGCCCGCCAATAACACGCCCCTGAGCGCCTTCGCGCTGCTCACCCTGGCGAAGCAGGCGGGCGTGCCGGATGGCGTGCTGAATGCCGTGGCTGGGAGCACATCTGAAATCAGCGATGCCATTATGGCCAGCCACGATGTGCGGAAAATCTCGTTTACCGGCTCGACCGCCGTGGGCAAAACGCTGGTGCGTAACGCGGCCGAGACCATGAAAAAAGTCTCGATGGAGCTGGGGGGAAATGCCCCGTATATCGTTTTTGAAGACGCGGATATCGATGCCGCGGTGAAAGGCGCTATCGCCAACAAATTCCGCAATGCCGGTCAGGTGTGCGTCAGCGTAAACCGTTTCTACATCCAGGAAACGGTCTATGACAAGTTTGTTAATCAGTTGGCCGACGCGGTGAAGGCGCTGAAGGTCGGCAACGGCCTCGACGAGGGGGTGGTTGTCGGTCCGCTGATCGAACCATCGGCGGTGAAGAAAGTACAAGAGCACGTTGAAGATGCCGTTGCGAAAGGCGCGACCGTGCTGGCCGGTGGTAAACCCCATGAGTTGGGCGGCAACTTCTGGATGCCAACCGTGCTGGGGGATTGCCATGAAGGCATGAAGCTGGCGGAAGAGGAGACGTTTGGCCCGGTGGCGGCCTGCTTCCGCTTTACCTCAGAAGATGAAGTTATTATGCGCGCCAACAATACCCCTTACGGCCTGGCGGCATACTTCTACACCCAGAATTTGTCGCGCGTGTTCCGCGTCTCGCAGGCGATTGAGAGCGGGATGATTGGCATCAATGAGTGTGCAGTCTCTACGGAGCTGGGACCGTTCGGCGGCGTGAAAGAGTCCGGGCTGGGCCGGGAAGGTTCCGTACTGGGGCTGGAAGAGTTTCTGGAAGTCAAAACCCTGCATATCGGGGGATTATAATAGTCAGGGCGGCGTTTGCCGCCCGCCTGGATCGGGTGGCTGGCAATGAAAATTTATACCTTTGATTTTGACGAGATCGACAGTCAGGAAGACTTCTATCGTGAATTTAGTCGGGTGTTTGGGCTGGAACAGGGAAGCGTTACCGATCTTGATACGCTGTGGGATGTGGTCACCGGTAATCAGCTACCGTTACCGTTTGAGATAGAATTTATCCATTTGCCTGACAAGCTGCGCCGACGTTTTGGCGCGCTGGTGCTTCTGTTTGATGAAGCCGAAGAGGAGCTGGAAGGGCAGTTGCGTTTCAACGCGCGGCAGTAATAAAAAAGCCCCTGACCGGGAGGTCAGGGGCAAGTCGTATGATGAGATACGACGAGGGTTTATTTATACAGTTCAGCCGTGGCGTGCCAGTGGTCACCCTGATTCAGTTCGGTGACGCGGTAGCTGCTGGCGCCCGCTTTTTCAGCTTTTGCTGCCAGATCGTGACGGATATCCATCGGCGAGCCGGTAATAGATGTTACGGATACGCTACCCATGGACTGCAGATTTTGTGCCTGCTCCGCATTGACCTGCTGAACGGCTGCGCTCGCGCCGAAAGAGAGAACGGATGCTAAGCCAAGGGTTGCGATGATTAATTTGGTTTTCATAGTCTTTACTCCTGAAATTATTTGCTCAACGGCGAGAAGGGTTGAACTGCTATTTTTATGCCTGGTGCCGTTGAGGGGTAATTCGTCTTCTGCTACTAAAACTTATTTGTACAGCTCTGCGGTAGCGTGCCAGTGATCGCCTGAACGTGCTTCGATGACACGGTAAGATGATGCACCTTGTTCTTCCGCTTTCTTGTTCAGCATCTCATGCATGTCCATTGGGGAAGTCCCCACTGCACCAACGGAGACCGTACCAATCGCCTGACGGGATTGCGCCTGATCGGCGTTGATGGAATCGGCTGCGAAAGCACCGAATGACAGGACAGAGAGAACGCTAAGTGCTGCTACAGTTGTTTTGATTTTCATGATTCTTTACCTCGTCGAATTTTTTACTGGGGTCTTCATTTTGTGACCCTCATCACAAAATCAAGTATACACTAATAACGGAAAAAATTAATACCAGACTAATGGTTTCGCGTGTAATTACGCGTTAATAAGATTCATTTTTATAACCAAAATGCATAAAATTGGTTGCTTATTAGCCATGTTGCGTTTTTATTTATAAGAAAATCATAGAGATATGGCGCTTTGATTTTTCGTGCGATCTTGGGCGGTGATATTCACTGGATGAATGTTAATGGGAGGTAAAAAGCACTATTTGCTAAAGTAAGCGCAGTGGAAAGCAGGGGGAAATACATGAGGAGCAGAACAATCCCCGCAGACGGGCCACGGGGAGAGGGGATTACAGTTCTTGTTCGAACAGCACCAGAATAGCTTCGTAAAGGTCTTTAACCGAGAAGCCGTTTGCCGGGGTAGTAAAGATAGTGTCGTCACCGGCGATGGTGCCGAGAATACCTTCCGCTTTGCCGAGGGAGTCCAGCAGACGCGCAATTAACTGCGCCGCGCCCGGGCTGGTGTGGATAACCACCACGGCATCGTTATAGTCGATATCCAGTACCAGATTCTTCAGCGGGCTGGAGGTTGTCGGCACGCCAAGTTCAGCCGGCAGGCAATAGACCATCTCCATTTTGGCGTTACGCGTACGCACCGCCCCAAATTTGGTTAACATGCGGGAGACTTTCGACTGGTTGATGTTGTCGAAGCCTTGTTCCTGTAGCGCGTGAACAATTTCTCCCTGAGAACTGAATTTCTCTTCTTTAAGCAGCGCTTTGAACGCCCTTACTAACTCTTCTTGCTTAGACGAGCTTCGCATAAGTCACCCGAAATATGACGGTAGAAACAACATTATTATGCATGTGGATGAATTTTTATGCAAACAATCTGCCAGAGGCCTGGCTGAAATAATGTTATGAAAAGGGAGTAATTTTATCAGGTTTCGTTATCAGAAAACATGCCTGGCTCACGCCACGCAAATAAGCTTAAAAGTAAATTAAATGTTATCAAAATGATGTTGTTTTGATGGCGGGGCAGGGTGTATTGTTAACCCCTCTTAAATCGTTGCCGCTGTTGCCCGGATGGCATTCTGGCAATAAAGGCGTGTGACCTCAAAATATTTAGCGACGAAAATTGTAATTATTTACCTGCTGAATTATGGTCCCCGCAACGGATTTACAGATACTAAAGTTAACCATAATAAGGAGTTTAGGATGAAAGTCGCAGTCCTCGGCGCTGCTGGTGGTATCGGCCAGGCGCTTGCCCTACTACTGAAAACCCAACTGCCTTCCGGCTCAGAACTCTCCCTGTACGATATTGCTCCTGTCACCCCTGGTGTGGCGGTCGATCTGAGCCACATCCCGACAGCTGTGAAAATCAAAGGCTTCTCCGGTGAAGATGCGCGTCCTGCTCTGCAGGGTGCAGACGTCGTGCTGATCTCCGCAGGCGTAGCGCGTAAACCAGGTATGGATCGCTCAGACCTGTTCAACGTGAACGCGGGCATCGTGAAAAACCTGGTGCAGCAGATCGCTGAAACCTGCCCGAAAGCGTGCATCGGCATTATCACCAACCCGGTAAACACCACGGTTGCTATCGCCGCCGAAGTGCTGAAGAAAGCCGGTGTTTACGATAAGAACAAACTGTTCGGCGTCACTACTCTGGACATTATCCGTTCCAATACCTTCGTGGCTGAGCTGAAAGGCAAACAGCCTGCGGAGATTGAGGTTCCTGTGATTGGCGGCCACTCTGGCGTGACCATTCTGCCTCTGCTGTCGCAGATCCCGGGCGTGAGTTTCTCCGAGCAGGAAGTGGCTGACCTGACCAAACGCATTCAGAACGCGGGTACCGAAGTGGTCGAAGCGAAGGCGGGTGGCGGATCGGCAACGCTCTCTATGGGCCAGGCGGCGGCGCGTTTCGGTTTGTCTCTGGTGCGTGCGCTGCAGGGCGAGAAAGACGTTGTGGAATGCGCTTACGTTGAAGGCGACGGCGAACACGCTCGCTTCTTCTCTCAGCCGCTGCTGCTGGGCAAAAACGGTATCGAAGAGCGTAAGTCTATTGGCACGCTGAGCGCGTTTGAACAACACGCGATGGAAGGCATGCTGGACACGCTGAAGAAAGATATCACCCTGGGCGAAGAGTTCGTTAACAAGTAAAACATACTCTTCTGCTGTAGGCCGGGTAAGCGTGAGCGCCACCCGGCAAAAAAAACCGAAGCACAGGCTTCGGTTTTTTTATGTCTGTCAGTTCGTCGCCGGGTATTCCTGAATCGTTACCTGAATGGTCAGCTTCTTATCGTTACGCATGACTTCGACAGGGATGATGGAGCCTGGGCGGATCTCTGCCACCTGGTCCATGGTTTCCAGCGCGGAAACGGCCGGGACACCGTTAACCGATACGATAACGTCGTTCACCTGAATCCCCGCGTTGGCCGCCGGGCCGCCCGGAGAGACTTCGTTCACCACGATACCCTGGATCGGATCGATACCGCCGCCCTGCGAGTGCATTGGCGCAATTTCACGTCCGCCGATGCCGATATAGCCACGGATCACCCGGCCATCGCGGATCAGCTTGTCCATAATCTTTGTGGCCAGCTGGAAGGGAATGGCAAAACCGATGCCTTCCGGCGTTTCACCGTCGTTGCTCTTATCGAACGAAAGGGTGTTGATCCCCATCAGCTCGCCCAGCGAGTTCACCAGCGCGCCGCCGGAGTTCCCGTGGTTGATTGATGCGTCGGTTTGAAGGAAGTTCTGCCGTCCTGACGGGTTCAGGCCGATTCGCCCGGTGGCGCTAATAATCCCCTGGGTGATGGTTTGCCCCAGGTTATAGGGATTACCGATGGCCAGTACCACATCACCGATGTGCGGGGTGCGTTTGCGGTTAATCGGAATAGTCGGCAGACCGCCCGTGGCGTTGATTTTCAGAACGGCCAGATCGGTCAGGCTGTCAGAACCGACCAGAAGCGCCTCAAACACGCGGCCATCCTGCAAGGCGACGATGATCTGGTCAGCATCATTGATGACGTGTTTGTTGGTAATGATGTAGCCGCGTTCGTCCATAATGACGCCGGAGCCGAGCGTGCGGATCTCCAGCTGATTATGGCTTGAGGAGTTAAGCCCGCGATTATAGACATTCACCACGGCGGGCGCGGCACGGCGAACGGCCTGATTGTAGGTGGCAGGCGTGTCATCCGTGCTGTCGAACTGAGGGGCCGTCAGTTTGTTGAACTGGCGTAAAGACGGCATCGCCACTAGCAGCAGGCCAGCGACAAGTAAACCAATGACAATCGAACGAGTGAGCTTTAAAAGCATGATGCGCGCGTCGGTAATAAAGGAACGGTTTGCAGCATAACATGAGTTATCCGGACATCACACGCGACGGCGATGTCCGAAGTCGCAAATGCTTAACGCAGTAAAATGTAGATCGTATCGTTTCCACGCACAATCTGCAGGGCAACGACGGCCGGTTTGCTTTCCAGGATCTTGCGCATTTCCGCAATGGACTGCACGCGATTGCGGTTAACACCGATGATCACGTCCTCCTGGTGTAAACCCGCCTGGGCAGCCGGACTGCTCTTCTCGACCGTATCGACGGTAATGCCTTTGGTGCCGTCTTTAAGCTGGCCATCGCTCAGCGTCGCCCCTTGCAAGGCTGGCGCAATAAGCTCTGCGCTGGCGGAGGAGGAGGTGCTCTTGTCGAGCGTCACTTCCACGTCCATCGGCTTGCCATCGCGGATCAGACCCAGCTTCACTTTGGCCCCCGGCTCGGTGGTCGCGATGCGCGAACGCAGCTCGGCGAAGCTGCTGAGCGGCTTATCGTTCAGGCTGACAATCACATCACCGGATTTCACCCCCGCTTTGGCCGAGCCGGAGTTGGCGAGCACTTCGCTGACAAACGCCCCGCGCTGCACGTTAAGGTTAAACGCTTTGGCGATATCCGCGCTCATCTCCATACCCTTGATCCCCAGCAGGCCACGTTTGACTTCGCCAAACTGAATCAGCTGCTGAGAGAGGGTTTTGGCCATATTGCTGGGAATGGCAAAGCCAATCCCGACGCTGCCGCCGCTCGGAGCGAGGATAGCGGTGTTAATGCCGATAAGCTCGCCGTTGAGGTTAAGCAGCGCGCCGCCGGAGTTCCCCCGGTTGATGGAGGCGTCGGTCTGGATAAAGTTTTCCAGCCCTTCCAGATTCAGGCCGCTGCGCCCGAGCGCAGAAACAATGCCGGAGGTAGCGGTCTGGCCTAAACCGAACGGGTTACCCACCGCGACGGCAAAATCACCCACGCGCAGCTTGTCGGAGTCGGCAATGGCAATCTGGGTCAGATTGCTCGGATTCTGTATCTGGACCAGCGCGATATCGCTCTGATCGTCTCCGCCAATCAGTTTGGCATCAAACTCGCGTCCGTCATTAAGCTGGACGCTGATTTTATCCGCCTGGCTGATGACGTGGTTATTGGTCAGGATATAGCCTTTGGCCGCATCAATGATAACCCCTGAGCCGAGGCCTTCAAACGGCTGTGCCTGCTGGTCGGGGGCTTCGTCGCCAAAGAATTTCTTCAGCTCTTCAGGGACGCGCTGGCTTTGTAGCGCGGTGCCTTCAACTTTCACGCTGACCACGGCGGGCAAGACTTTTTCCAGCATCGGCGCGAGGCTAGGAATGGCCGTCTGGCCGGGAACCTGTGCAGGCAGCGTTGCGGTAGCCGGGAAGGATGCCGAGAGCGATAACCCGACACTTAACGCGATAGCGCTTAACAGCTGGTTTTTTTTCTTCATCGATGCTGACTCTCGTATCCTGGAATGAAAGAAGAACGGCCCAAAAACATATTGATGTTATTGAATTTTAATCCACTGAACAATGAGGCGTTAGACTAAATAATAGCTGGGGACGAGAAGAAAGGACGGGCGCAACCGAGGCGCCCGTAAAATTTATTCAGGTTGTGCGATTAATCGCGTTTTGCGCCACCGCGCAGCAGGCCGGATGCGCCGTCTGAGTAGTCACGAGGCATCTGTACCGGCGCCTGATCGTTACCCGCTTCGGAGTCAGCCAGGCGGTTGCGGAACGGGTTGGTTTCCGCGGTCATTTCCGGCAGCAGGCTGCTGGAGCTTTTTGCCATGTGCTGATACAGCTGGCGATAGTCGGTTGCCATGTTATCCAGCAACTCCGCGCTACGCGCAAAATGGCTCACCAGCTCTTCACGATACTCTTCCAGCTCGGCTTTGTTCTTTTCCAGTTCGTACTGCAGTGATTGCTGCTGACGCAATTTGCGATTACCGAAACGCATGGCCACAGCACCAATGATAATGCCGACGACTAACCCAATTAGCGCGTATTCCCAGGTCATGAACTTCTCCCGTTGTCTTGTTGTTCCGTAGGGTGTTGGCTCGGCTCCTGCCTGTGCCTGATTATGCCACTATAACCGCTATTTCCGCAGAAGTGGAATCCTGACGTATCATCGCGTAGTGTAGAACGGCCTTTTTTTCATCAGTCACGCCAGCTGGTGAGTATTAACCGAAGGAATAACAATAAGATTATGCAAAGCCTTTCCCCCTCATCGCGATATCAACAGGCCCTGGATACGGGCTCACACCAGCCAGATAACGTACAGCGTGAAGCGGTCAACCGCCTCGATAAGATTTATCAGGCGCTGACGCACAAACCCGAAGAAACGGCGCAGGGCGGCGGATTAAAAGCGGCCTTTGGCCGGTTGCTGGGCAAAAAAACGCCTCAGGCTGATGCACCGGTTCGCGGCTTATATATGTGGGGCGGCGTAGGACGGGGCAAAACCTGGTTAATGGACATGTTCTACCAGAGCCTGCCGGGGACGCGTAAGCAGCGTCTGCACTTCCACCGTTTTATGCTGCGGGTGCATGAAGAACTGACGGAACTACAGGGCAAAAGCGATCCGCTGGAGATTGTTGCCGATCGCTTTAAGGCCGAAACGGACGTGCTTTGCTTTGACGAATTTTTTGTCTCTGATATCACCGACGCCATGCTGCTGGGCGGCCTGATGAAGGCCCTGTTTGCGCGGGGGATCACGCTGGTGGCAACCTCGAATATTCCACCAGACGAGTTGTACCATAACGGGCTGCAGCGCCCGCGTTTCCTGCCAGCCATTGATGCCATCAAACAGCACTGTGACGTGATGAACGTCGATGCGGGCGTCGATTATCGTCTGCGCACGTTAACCCAGGCGCACCTGTGGCTTTCGCCGCTGGACGCGCAGACCACGAGCCAGATGGATAAACTGTGGCAGGCGCTGGCCGGGGCAAAACGTGAGAATGCGCCGGTGCTGGAAATAAACCATCGCCCGTTACAAACGCTGGGCGTAGAGAATCAAACCCTGGCCGTTTCCTTTGCCACGCTCTGCGTTGATGCCCGCAGCCAGCATGATTACATTGCGTTATCGCGCCTCTTCCATACCGTGATGCTGTTTGATGTGCCGGTGATGACGCAGCTGATGGAGAGCGAGGCGCGCCGCTTCATTGCGCTGGTCGATGAGTTTTATGAACGGCACGTCAAGCTGGTGGTCAGCGCGGCCGTGCCTTTATATGAGATCTATCAGGGCGAACGCCTGAAGTTTGAGTTCCAGCGCTGTCTGTCGCGCCTGCAGGAGATGCAGAGCGAAGAGTACCTCAAGCGCGAGCATATGCCATAAACGGCACTTGGGGGGCAATATAAGCCTTTATTACGCTACCCTCTCTCCGTGGGAGAGGGGCTGGGGGTGAGGGCATCGGCTTTATTACGCCACCCTCTCCCTGTGAGAGAGGGGCTGGGGGTGAGGGCAACGGCTTTATTACGCTACCCTCTCCCTGTGGGAGAGGGGTTGGGGGTGAGGGCATCGGCTTTATTACGCTACCCTCTCCCTGTGGGAGAGGGGCTGGGGGTGAGGGCACCAGACCGCACAAATCCCACCCCCGAAAAACCCACTCCGAATCACATTTAGGGGTCGATCTTTGACCTCAACTTCTCTATAATCTTGCGACCCCACGTTACGAGAAGGTTTTTTTCCCGAAACTTTCTATGTGTCGGCATGTGCTATTCGAAGGGGTAGGTTTGCCGGACTCTGTCGTGTGAACCTCAACTGACTAAACGTTTGGGTGTTCACCAACGTGTAACTTATTTATTTGGGTAAGCTTTTAATGAAAACTTTTACAGCTAAACCAGAAACCGTACAACGCGACTGGTATGTTGTTGACGCGACCGGTAAAACTCTGGGCCGTCTGGCTACTGAACTGGCTCGTCGCCTGCGCGGTAAGCATAAAGCGGAATACACTCCGCACGTTGATACCGGTGATTACATCATCGTTCTGAACGCTGACAAAGTTGCTGTTACCGGCAACAAGCGTACTGACAAAGTGTATTACCATCACACCGGCCACATCGGTGGTATCAAAGAAGCGACCTTTGAAGAGATGATTGCTCGCCGTCCTGAGCGTGTGATTGAAATCGCGGTTAAAGGCATGCTGCCAAAAGGCCCGCTGGGTCGTGCTATGTTCCGTAAACTGAAAGTTTACGCAGGCAACGAGCACAACCACGCGGCACAGCAACCGCAAGTTCTTGACATCTAATCGGGATTATAGGCAATGGCTGAAAATCAATACTACGGCACTGGTCGCCGCAAAAGTTCCGCAGCTCGCGTGTTCATCAAACCGGGCAGTGGTAAAATCGTTATCAACCAACGTTCTCTGGAACAGTACTTCGGTCGTGAAACTGCCCGCATGGTAGTTCGCCAGCCGCTGGAACTGGTTGATATGGTAGAAAAACTGGATCTGTACATCACCGTTAAAGGTGGTGGTATCTCCGGTCAGGCAGGTGCGATCCGTCACGGTATCACCCGCGCTCTGATGGAGTACGACGAATCCCTGCGTTCTGAACTGCGTAAAGCTGGCTTCGTTACTCGTGACGCGCGTCAGGTTGAACGTAAGAAAGTGGGTCTGCGTAAAGCACGTCGTCGTCCACAGTTCTCCAAACGTTAATCCTTTTCTGCTCACGCAGAACGATTGGCGAAAAACCCGCTTCGGCGGGTTTTTTTTATGGATAATGCGTAGGTTATCCACAGCATCAAGGCATATATCTTCTCTTTTTCCACATTTCCAGAATCCCCTCACCACAAAGCCATCAAAATCTGGTAAACTATCATCCAATTTTCTGCCCAAATATCAGTGAATACTCGGTTTTTGTTCGATTCTTGAACAGTGTGTCTTCTCTGGGATGGGCGATACTTCATCTGGCTGGCCTCGTTGGGCCAGTAGCAGTAAAATTCTGAATATACCTGGAGGTTTTCATGGCTGTCGCTGCCAACAAACGTTCGGTAATGACGCTGTTTTCTGGTCCTACTGACATTTATAGCCATCAGGTTCGTATCGTGCTGGCCGAGAAGGGTGTCAGTTTTGAGATCGAGCATGTGGAAAAGGATAACCCGCCTCAGGATCTGATCGATCTCAACCCGAGCCAAAGCGTACCGACGCTGGTGGATCGCGAGCTGACCCTGTGGGAATCCCGTATCATTATGGAATACCTGGATGAGCGTTTCCCGCATCCGCCGCTGATGCCTGTTTACCCTGTTGCACGTGGTGAAAGCCGCCTGTACATGCAGCGCATCGAAAAAGACTGGTACACGCTGATGAACGTTATCGTCAACGGTTCCTCTTCTGAAGCCGATGCTGCACGTAAGCAACTGCGTGAAGAACTGCTGGCTATCGCACCTGTCTTTGGTCAGAAACCTTTCTTCCTGAGTGACGAATTCAGCCTGGTGGATTGCTACCTGGCGCCGCTGCTCTGGCGTTTGCCAACCCTGGGCGTCGAGTTCAGCGGTCCGGGCGCGAAAGAACTGAAAGGCTATATGACGCGCGTCTTTGAGCGCGACTCATTCCTGGCATCTTTAACTGAACCGGAACGTGAAATGCGTCTCGGCCGAGGCTAATGACTGTGGAAATGTCACAACTTTCACCACGCCGTCCGTATCTGCTGCGCGCCTTCTATGAATGGCTGCTGGACAACCAGCTCACGCCGCACCTGGTTGTGGATGTGACGTTGCCAGGCGTGCAGGTTCCGATGGAATATGCGCGTGACGGGCAGATCGTGCTGAACATTGCGCCGCGTGCGGTAGGCAACCTTGAACTGGCTAACGATGAAGTGCGTTTTAATGCGCGCTTCGGCGGTGTGCCACGCGTGGTTTCCGTTCCGCTGGCTGCAGTGCTGGCTATTTATGCGCGTGAAAACGGCGCGGGGACCATGTTCGAGCCGGAAACGGCTTATGATGAAGATGTCGCCGGCCTCAATGATGAAGAGGGCGCGTCGGAAAACGAGACGGTGATGTCAGTTATCGAGGGTGATAAGCCTGATGATAGCGATGATAACGATCCCGATGACGATCCGCCACCGCGCGGTGGTCGCCCGGCCTTACGCGTGGTTAAATAGTACAAATGACGTTGTACTGATAATCCAGTTGGTTAATAGCCAACTGGATTTTTTATTTATGGAAACAAATATCATTAAAACAAATTGTTAGTAAAATTTTTAAACGTAGTCGAATTGAAACTATTCTTGAACCGCATGTATTGATACGCCCGCGGCTGCGTGTGCAGTACATCCCCATAGCCTGCGCTGACTTTTATCGTCAGAATGAAGGCGTAAAATCATACGGGTAAGCCTGCTGAGGCGTGCAGCTCGTCACCTGTCTTGTTACCCTTTTTTTATCCATACTCTTATCTCAATTCATTAAAAAATAACATATTAATGTAATAAATCATTAATGATGTAATTAGGGGAAGGCGTAGCGTAAATAGTGCGTTGATGGAGGAATGAGCATTCGTGCTGTGAATGATAACGGCAATAATTACGCCAATAGCACGTAGTTAATAATCATAGCTGATAGATCTTATAATACTAAAGAGAGTCGTTAAATTTCCTAAATTGAATCTATTAATAAAAAATATATTATCACACCATGCTTTAACGCATGCCTAAAACAGAAAGAGATAAATTGAATTTATCAAAGCTGTATAAAATATTTCATGATTCAATGTTAAGGATTAACAAGTGAAAAAGGTTCTTCTCGCTACTGCGCTTTCCCTGTGTGTCACTTCTGCTTTCGCAGCAAACCCAACTGCGGTACTGAAGGTTAGAGGTACACTGACCAATGCGGCATGTACACCAGCATTAAGCAACGGTGGTACCGTTGACTACGGTACTATCAACCTGGGAAGCCTGAATCCAACTAACGTCAACCAGCTGGGTCAGAAAAATATCGATCTGACCATCAACTGTGCTGCAGCAACACGCGTTTCCTGGAACATGGTTGACGATCGTGCTGATACCAACGCTAACCTGGAAGTCGCAAACGCACGCTTCGACGGTGATTCACTGACTTCTACCGATCAGACCTTTGGTGTCGGCAAAACTGCCGGTAACGTTAACATCGGTTCCTATTCTCTGTTTGTGAAAACAGACAGCGTTAAAGCCGATAACGTTACCGTCGATCCAATCATCCGTTCCGGCACTTCCGGTGCATGGACGAAGAGCGTGAACGGTTCCGCTCAGGGGCAGAGCCTGCGTGACTTTACCGTTGCGACCACTGGCTCTGTAGACCCGCTGGCATTCCAGACCGCTACCTTCCCACTGGTAACGTCTCTGGCAATCGACAAAACGTCTACCCTGGCGATCACCGATGACACTAATCTGGACGGTCAGATCACCATCAGCCTGCGTTACCTGTAATTTTTTTATAGCGTAAACGACAGCTAAATTAACGCAGAGAGTAAATGGCATACATTTACTCTCTTTGTCTTAGCGCGATCAACATGGAATGTGAAGTTGTTGCTATCAAGGAGATAACACGATGCAATGCTTAAAATCAGATGTTCTTAAAACACTCATCGCTGCCGCATTATTTTCGATGAATTTTGCTGCACACGCGGAAGGGATGGTTCCGGAGACCAGTTTGCTCATTATTGATGAGGCAACACATAGCGGAACGATCAATATAAAGAACACCGATTCTCATCCCTCGCTACTCTATACAAATATTATTGACCTGCCGGATGATCAAGGCCTGAAGCTGATTGTGACGCAACCTGTGGTTCGCCTTGAACCGGGTCAAACACAGCAGTTGCGCTTTATTCTGCAGAGCAAACAACCCTTGGATGTAGAACATTATAAACGTGTTACCTTCGATGGTATTCCACCGAAAAAAGACGATAACAGAATAAAGATTGGGATCAATATCCGTCAGGATATCCCGGTACTGATCCGTCCTGCGAAACTGGGTGTGGTGACGGATGCGTGGAAATACTTGAAATGGTCGTCGACGGGTTCAACCGTTACCGCAACTAACCCGAGCAAATATGTTGTTCGACTGGCACAAAAAGTCGTACTTCAGCCGTCTGGGGCAATTGGGACGTTTGATAAAACCTATATTTTGCCGGGCGAAACGATGTCCGCTTCGTTAAACAAATCGGCAAGCGGCGACGCTAACGTCAAATTCTTCCCTGCAAGCCGCTATGGCGTAGAAGTACCGAGCTTTATTTCGGAATTAAACAAATAAAACAGGACGTTGACGGTGAGTAAACGAAGCCGCCTTGCAATTTGTGTCCGCGCCATTCTTTGCGGCACACTACCTCTGGTTATCCTCGAACCCACTTCCGTCCTGGCGAGGGAAGTGATGTTTGATATGGGCGTCATGCAAACGCTGGGTTTAAATGCAGATTTAAACAAGTATTTTGCAGAAGCTCCCCGGTTTTTACCCGGCACTCACTCCGTCAACGTAAAAGTTAACGGCCAGGAGCGCGGGGTAGCTGCCGTCCGGTTTAACCAGGACGGCAAGCTTTGTTTTGATAACGATCTTCTCGATTTTGCGGGATTGATGCCCGTTCCGATTGGGGCGAAGGAGAGTTGTCACGATATCCACGACGACTATCCCCGCGCGGTCATCAACGCCCTGCCGAACCAGGAAGCCGTTGAGCTGTATCTCCCGCCTGAAGCCGTTAACAGCCTCTCCTCGGACATCAAAAACTTTCAGCATGGCGGCACCGCAGGGCTTCTGAACTATACGCTGTTCAGCACCCTGAACGAATACGGTGATAGCGATAGCAGCCGCTACTCCCAGGCAAACCTGGAAGCGGGCTTTAACGCCTTCGACTGGTCGCTGCGCAGCAACTACATCCTGACGGATGATGAAGGCAAAAAAAGCGCGGATAGCATTTATACCTATGCGGAGCATGTCTTTGTTCCGCAAAAGCTCACGATGCAGATTGGCGAAATCAACGCCAACTCAAACGTGCTCAGCGGCGTTCCCATTACCGGTATTCAGCTGATGCCGACGGACGGCCTCACCCAGAGTGGCTCTGGCGTGAGCGTCTCCGGTATCGCGCGTTCTTCGCAGGCCCGCGTTGAAATTCGCCAGAACGGGCAGATGATTTTCAGCACCCTGGTACCGGCCGGTCCCTTCACCCTTGATGACGTTCCCGTCGCGCGTAACAACGTGAATCTTGATGTGTCCGTGGTTGAAGCGGATGGTGCCATCAACCGTTTTATTGTGCCTGCCACCGCCGTGAAGGCGCGCAACCTGTCGCGGCCGCAGGGTTTGACCGTTTCCGTCGGGCAGGTGAGGAATATTGACAGCGAATACAGCGATCCGCTGGTGATGAACGTGTCCGACGGATGGCGCATTTTCCCGTGGATGAACCTGGTTGCTTCCGCCGCAGCTGCGGAAGATTACCAGGCAGTGGGCGGAAAAACAGATTTCCTCGTTACCGATGACTGGACGTTGTCGACTACCGCGGCGGCAAGTAAAGCGTCGTTCGGAGACAGCAATAACGGCCTGAAAACCGAGCTGGAAAGTAATGTCAGGCTGAGCGAAGACGTTGGATTTTCCGCCAGTGCAACCCACTACAGCGGGGGATATCGCGAGCTGTCCGATGCCATGGACGATGAGTACACGGGGTATGACAACACCTATACCGGTAGCCTCAACGTCTCTGCCGGCGCGGCTGGCAACATTAGCGCCGGGTTTACCTACAACCAGAGCGGCGGGGACGATCAGGACTCGCGCTATCTGCTGCTCTCGTGGGGCAAAACCTTTAAATACGCGTCCGTGACGGCAAACTGGCAGAGCGCGGTAGGCAATGTTGATGACGATCAGGACAACGATCTGCTGTACATCAACGTGAGCATTCCGCTGAGTAGCGGCCAGTCGGTCAGCACCTATATGCGTAAAGAGGGTGACAGCACCAGCTACGGCGTGTCTAACAGCGGGTCCATTGGGGATAACACCCACTACTACATCTCCGCCGACCGCGACCAGGATTCTAAACAGAACAGCGTTAACGGCAACCTCAACACCAACCTGCACTACACGCAGGTCAGCGTCGGAGGCGGCACCAGCGGTGATAACCAACGCAACTACAACGCTACCCTTTCAGGCGGCGTGGCGGTGCACAAAAACGGCTTGACCTTCTCGCCATATGCCATCCGGGATACCTTCGCTATCGCCCGGTTGAGCGAGAAAAAAAGCGGGGTAGAGATATCCTCACCGCAGGGCACCATCTGGACCGATGCCTGGGGACAGGCCGTTATTCCTTCTCTGAATGAATGGCAAAACTCACGTATCGAAGTGGATGCGAACAAGCTGCCGCAAAACATGACTCTGGCAAACGGGACCAAGTACCTTGCCGCAGGGCATGCCTCGGTAAGCGAAGTCGACTTTAAGGTGCTCAACAGCCGACGCGTCATGCTGCGCGTGAAGATGAGCAATGGGCAGGCGCTGAAAAAAGGGCTGACGATTGAGGATGCCAGCGGCAACTACATCGTGACCAGCGTGGACGATGGCCACGTCTTTATCAACGACGCAGAGCAACTTTCAGGGCTGTACGCCATAGACGACAACAACAATCGCCTGTGCAAAATTAACTACAGCCTGCCTGAGAAGCGTGATGAAGAGGCGTTTTACGAAGAAATTAATGGAGTATGCCAATGAATAATCGACGTTTAGGCGGCCTGGCGGCACTGATGATGGTTGGCATGTCGTCTTTTGCCTGGGCCGATGAGTGCCAAATCACGCTCTCTCAGCCCGTGGTGGACTACCACACGATGCGCCGCGAGGATATCAAAGCCACGCAGCAGGACTGGCATAAAATGGCCGATCGTGACGTGAACGTGAACGTCTTCTGCCCGGAGCCGCAGAAGATGGCGGTGTTAGTGCAGGGCGCTTCCGGTGAAAAAGGGCGCTTTATGCTGGGCCAGTCCGGCGGCGTTGCGGTGAAAATTGCCGATCTGTTCGTTGATGGTAAAAGCTATACCGTGGGTAAAACGGTCGATCAGCTGAACTTCACGCCGGTCAGCGGCAGTCCTTCGCCGTTCTATCTGCACAACAATGAAGCGGTTATCGCGGTGGAAAATAACCAGATCCCATCCGGACGGCAGATGAGCTTTAAGGTAACGCTATCGCCGGTGTTAAAAGATGCCGCCTTTAGCCATGTCACCGATCAAACGTCCCTTGAGAGTGATTTAACCTGGAGTCTGCTGACGAAGTAGTCCCGCCTCCCACGTCCTGCCGTCCCTTCCCGGTGGCAGGGCGCTGTTTCGCGCCCTCAGATATCCTGTGTTATGATGAAGCGTTTTCCTTCTCCGGCACTGGACTGCTATGAAACCGATTGATCTCAAAGCTGAAAAGTCATCCGAAACGATGGGGCGTATGCTGCGTCGGCGTCCGCTGGCGCGTAAAAAGCTGTCCGACATGGTGGAAGAAGAGCTGGAGCAGATGATCCGCCGTCAGGAGTTTGCCCAGGGCGAGCAGCTTCCCTCCGAGCGTGAACTGATGGAATTCTTCAACGTCGGTCGCCCCTCGGTGCGTGAGGCGCTGGCGGCGCTGAAGCGTAAAGGGCTGGTGCAGATCAACAACGGCGAACGTGCCCGCGTCACCGTCCCTTCGGCTGATACCATCATCAGCGAGCTGTCGGGGATGGCGAAAGATTTCCTGACCCAGCCTGGCGGCATTGCCCACTTCGAGCAGCTGCGCCTGTTCTTTGAATCCAGCCTGGTGCGCTATGCCGCAGAGTACGCCACAGACGATCAGATCGATCGCCTGACCAGGGCGCTGGACATTAACAGCCAGTCGCTCAACGACAACGCGCTGTTTATTCGATCCGACGTCGATTTCCACCGCGTGCTGGCTGAGATCCCCGGCAACCCGATTTTTAATGCCATCCACGTTGCGCTGCTTGACTGGCTGATTGCCGCCCGTCCTCAGGTGCCCGATGCCGAACTGTATCAGCACAATGAAGTCAGCTACCGTCAGCACATTGCGATCGTCGATGCGATCCGCCGACGCGATCCTGATGAAGCCGATCGCGCGCTACAAACCCATCTCAACAGCGTTTCCGCCACCTGGCACGCTTTCGGCCAGCATTCCAGCGCCAAATAATCACGATCCTTTAGTGAAGTAGATCGCAATATACGCGTTCTCTATGATACTGCTGCATAAGTGATCTGGTATAACAGGTATAAAGGTATGTCGTTATAACAAACACACGATCGCTTGAGGTAACTATGGCAATGCAACTACGCGGCGTAATGGCCGCACTCCTGACCCCGTTTAACCAGCAGCAAATGCTGGACGAAGAGAGCCTGCGCCGGCTGGTGCAGTTCAATATTGCGCAGGGAATCGACGGGCTTTACGTCGGCGGGTCAACAGGGGAGGCCTTTGTACAAAGCCTTTCCGAACGCGAACAGGTGATGGCGATCGTAGCGGACGAGGCGAAGGGCAAAATCACCTTGATCGCCCACGTCGGCTGCGTGAGCACAGCGGAAAGCCAGCAGCTCGCAGCCTCTGCGGCGCGCCTTGGCTTTGATGCTGTGTCCGCCGTCACGCCGTTCTACTATCCGTTCAGCTTTGAGGAACATTGCGATCACTACCGTGCAATTATTGCTTCTGCGGATGGTTTGCCGATGGTGGTCTATAACATTCCGGCGCTGAGCGGGGTCAAACTGACGCTCGATCAGATCAACACGCTGGTGACTCTCCCGGGCGTGGGGGCGTTGAAGCAAACCTCAGGGGATCTTTTCCAGATGGAGCAGATCCGCCGGGCGCATCCGGATCTGGTGCTCTACAACGGCTACGACGAAATCTTTGCATCCGGTCTGCTGGCAGGGGCTGACGGCGGCATCGGCAGCACCTACAACATCATGGGCTGGCGCTATCAGGCCATTGCCCGGGCGGTACGCGAGGGGGATAACGCCACCGCGCAGCGTCTGCAAAGCGAATGCAACAAGGTCATCGACCTGCTGATCAAGGCCGGCGTTTTCCGCGGCCTGAAAACGGTGCTGCACTATATGGATGTGGTCTCCGTCCCGCTGTGCCGTAAGCCGTTTGCGCCGGTAGACGAAAAATTTGTGCCGGCGCTTAAAGCCCTGGCAGAGCAACTGATGGCGGAAAAACGCTAACGCACTGCCGGATGGCGTTTCGTTTATCCGGCCTGTAAAAACGCGATACGTAGGCCGGATAAGGCGCAGCCGCCATCCGGCTCAACGACAGAGAAATCGTCGGGAGAGTCAAATGAGTATGTCTACCCAAAGCATCCCGTGGTATCGCCATCTTAGCCGCCCCCAGTGGCGTGCGTTCTCCGCCGCCTGGCTGGGATATCTGCTTGATGGCTTCGATTTTGTATTAATAGCCTTAGTTCTGACGGAAATAAAAAGTGAATTTGGCCTCACCACGGTGGAAGCGGCAAGCCTGATATCGGCGGCCTTTATTTCACGCTGGTTCGGTGGCCTGCTGCTGGGCGCAATGGGCGATCGCTATGGCCGCAAGCTGGCGATGATCACCAGCATTGTACTCTTCTCCTGCGGCACGCTGGCCTGCGGTTTTGCGCCGGGCTACGTCACCCTGTTTATCGCCCGCATGGTGATCGGTATGGGGATGGCGGGGGAATACGGTTCCAGCGCAACCTACGTGATTGAAAGCTGGCCGACGCAGCTGCGCAACAAGGCAAGCGGTTTTCTGATCTCCGGATTTTCCGTGGGTGCGGTGATAGCCGCTCAGGTCTACAGCCTGGTCGTGCCGGTGTGGGGCTGGCGCGCGCTGTTCTTTATCGGCATTTTGCCTATCGTTTTTGCTCTCTGGCTGCGTAAAAACATACCGGAAGCGGAAGACTGGAAGGCGAAGCACGAAGGTAAAGCGCCAGTACGCACCATGGTCGACATTCTCTATCGCGGCCCATACCGCGTGATTAACATCCTGATGACCGTGTTTGCCGGTACCGCGCTGTGGTTCTGCTTTGCCGGAGAGCTGAATAATGCGGGGCTGGTGGTGATCCTGGGCCTGCTGTGCGCCATCGTGTTCATCAGCTTTATGGTGCAAAGTAGCGGCAAACGCTGGCCTACGGGCGTCACGCTGATGGTGGTGGTGCTGTTTGCTTTTCTCTACTCATGGCCGATTCAGGCGCTGTTGCCCACCTGGCTTAAAACCGAGCTGGGGTATGACCCGTCAACCGTGGCGCGCGTGCTGTTCTTTAGTGGGTTTGGGGCAGCAGTAGGCTGCTGCGTGGGCGGTTTCCTCGGAGACTGGCTGGGCACGCGCAAAGCGTACGTCTACAGCCTGATGGCCTCGCAGCTGCTGATCATCCCCGTCTTTGCGATCGGTGGCGCAAATGTCTGGGTACTGGGCTTGCTACTCTTTTTCCAGCAGATGCTGGGGCAGGGCATTTCCGGGATCTTACCCAAGCTCATTGGTGGCTATTTCGATACCGACCAGCGTGCCGCCGGGCTGGGCTTTACCTACAACGTCGGGGCGCTGGGCGGGGCCATTGCGCCAGTGATTGGCGCCTTGCTGGCGCAAAACATGGAGCTGGGCACGGCATTAGGTTCGCTCTCGTTTGGCCTGACGTTCGTGGTAATCCTGCTCATCGGTCTGGACATGCCCTCACGCGTTCAGCGCTGGGTCCGCCCGGAAGCCCTGCGTACGCACGACGCGATTGACGGTAAACCGCTGAGTGGCGTAGTGCCGTTGGGTGCCGACAAACGCGGCCCGATCAAACATAAAGGATAATGTGATGTCGTTGATTGAAACCCTGAGCCAGAAAATAAACGTCACGGGCGGGCTGATCGTCTCCTGCCAGCCGGTGCCGGGAAGCCCGTTAGACAAGCCTGAGATCGTCGCGGCGATGGCGCTTGCCGCTGAACACGCCGATGCCATTGCCGTTCGCATTGAGGGCCTTGCCAACCTGCGTGCCGCGCGTCCGCTGCTCTCAATTCCGGTAATTGGCATCATCAAACGCGATCTCCCCGATTCGCCGGTACGCATCACGCCGTTTCTTGAGGATGTGGACGATCTGGCGCACGCCGGGGCGGATATTATTGCCTTTGACGGCACCGATCGCCTGCGGCCCGCTACACGAGAGGCGATTGTGGCAAGGATCCACCACCATGGGCGGCTGGCGATGGCCGATTGTTCCTCGCCTGAAGATGGACGCTATTGCCAGCAACTCGGGGCCGAATTTATCGGCTCGACGCTCTCGGGCTACCTGACGCCGGACACGCCAGACGAGCCTGATCTGGCGCTGGTGCGTGCCCTGAGCGAAGCTGGCTGTCGGGTTATCGCCGAAGGACGCTATAACTCCCCGGAACTGGCCGCTCAGGCAATGCAGCATGGGGCGTGGGCGGTAACCGTGGGATCTGCGATCACCCGGCTGGAGCATATCTGCCAGTGGTTTAACGACGCGATGCGTGAGGTGCGCCATGACAACCCTGGCCATTGATATCGGCGGGACAAAGCTCGCCGCCGCGCGGGTTGAGGGCCGCAGCATTACCGCTCGCCGCGAGTGCGCAACCCCCGCCAGCCAGACGCCGCAGGCGTTGCAGGAGGCGTTACGCACGCTGATCGCGCCGCTAAGGGCGCAGGCCGTGCGGGTGGCGGTAGCCTCCACGGGCATCATTCACGAAGGCGTTCTGACCTCCATTAACCCGTCGAATCTGGGCGGGCTGGCGCAGTTTCCGCTGGTGGCGTCTCTCTCTGCAATCACCGATTTGCCCGTAACGGCAATCAACGATGCGCAGGCCGCGGCATGGGCCGAGTTCTGCGCGCTGCCCGACAATGACGATATGGTCTTTCTGACCGTATCAACCGGCGTGGGCGGCGGCGTGGTGCTTAATGGCAAACTCCAGACGGGCCGCGGTGGGCTGGCCGGCCATCTGGGGCACACTCAGGCCGACCCGGCGGGGCCGCTGTGCGGCTGCGGGCGACGCGGCTGCGTCGAGGCTATTGCCTCCGGGCGCGGAATTGCGGCGGCAGCACACGGTGAACTGGCCGGGCTGGATGCAAAAGCGATATTCGCCCGCGCGGCGCAGGGCGATCCTCAGGCCCGTCAGCTGGTGGCGCACTCCGCGCGAACGCTGGCCACCCTCATTGCAGACGTCAAAGCCGTCACCGACTGTCAGACCGTGGTGGTGGGCGGCAGCGTGGGGCTGGCGGAAGGATATTTACCGCAGGTTGCCGGATATCTGTCTCAGCAGCCGGGTGTTTATCAGGTCGCGCTTCGGGCGGCGCATTATCGCCACGATGCCGGGCTGTTGGGTGCCGCGCTTGTGGCTCAGGGAGGCACGTTATGATATTGGGCGAGTTACCGTCGCTGGCGTCATCAGGGTTACCCGCACACTTGCAGCACGCCATAACTCTGGCGCTTGCCGCGCGGCCGCAGGAGAAAGCGCCCGGCCATTACGCGCTGCAGGGCGAGGAGATCTTTATGAACGTCATGCAGTTTGCCACCCAGTGGCCGGAGCAGAAGCAGGCCGAGCTGCACGAAGCGTATATTGATATCCAGCTGCTGCTTGCGGGTGAAGAACGTATCCTGTTTGGTGTCGCGGGGGCCGCGCGCGAATGCGGGGAATGGCATAGCAGTGAAGATTATCAGCTGTGTAGCCGCATTGAAGGGGAGCAATCGCTGGTACTGCAACCGGGAATGTTTGTGGTCTTTATGCCGGGAGAGCCGCACAAGCCGGGCTGCGCGGTGGCTTCGACGGGGGAGATCAAAAAGGCCGTTGTGAAGGTCCGTGCCAGCCTGTTAACCGCGTAAAAAAAGCCGGATGGCGTGTGCTCATCCGGCTCGTCTTTTACACTTCCAGGTAGTTCAGGATCCCGTCAGCCGCTTTACGACCTTCGGCAATCGCTGTGACCACCAGGTCGGAACCGCGAACGATATCGCCACCGGCGAAGATTTTCGGGTTGCTGGTCTGGAAGGCATTGTCGCTGCCTTCCGGAGCAATCACGCGGCCCTGCGAATCCAGCTCAACGCTGTGTTTCGCCAGCCACTCCATGCTGTGTGGACGGAAGCCGAACGCCATCACCACCGCATCCGCCGGGATCACATGCTCGGAGCCTGCCACGATTTCTGCACGGCGACGGCCTTTCGCATCCGGCGCACCCATCTCGGTACGCGCCATTTTCACGCCGCTCACTCTGCCGTTGGCATTCACTTCCACGCCCAGAGGCTGGATGTTGAACTGGAACTCCACACCCTCTTCACGCGCGTTTTTCACTTCACGCTTAGAGCCGGGCATGTTCTCTTCATCACGGCGATAGGCACAGATAACGTGCGCCGCATTCTGACGAATGGAGGTTCGCACGCAGTCCATCGCGGTATCACCGCCGCCCAGCACCACCACGCGTTTGCCTTCCATGCTGACGAACGGCTCGTCGGTCGTTTCGCCGTAACCCATGATCTGCTTCGTATTGGCAATCAGGAACGGCAGCGCATCATACACGCCTGGCGCATCTTCGTTTTCCAGCCCGCCGCGCATGGACTGATACGTCCCTACGCCGAGGAACACGGCATCGTAATCCTTCAGCAGGTCGTCGAGCTGCACGTCGCGGCCCACTTCCACGTTCAGTTTGAACTCAATACCCATGCCGGTGAAGATTTCGCGGCGGCGGGTCATGACCTCTTTTTCCAGCTTGAATGCCGGGATGCCGAACGTCAGCAGGCCGCCGATTTCTGGATGACGGTCGAAGACCACCGCTTTGACGCCGTTACGGGTCAACACGTCCGCACAGGCCAGGCCCGCCGGGCCTGCACCAATGATGGCTACGCGTTTGTCAGTTTGACGCACGCCGGTCATATCCGGACGCCAGCCCATTTCGAACGCTTTATCGTTGATATAGCGTTCGATGTTACCGATGGTCACCGCACCAAACTCGTCGTTCAGCGTACAGGAGCCTTCACACAGGCGGTCCTGCGGGCAGACGCGGCCACACACTTCCGGCAGGGTATTGGTCTGGTGAGACAGCTCGGCGGCTTCAAAAATACGTCCTTCGTTGGCGAGCTTCAGCCAGTTTGGGATGTAGTTATGGACCGGGCATTTCCATTCGCAGTAAGGGTTACCGCAGGACAGGCAGCGGTCTGCCTGCGCTTTGGCCTGGCCTTCTGAAAACGGCTCATAGATTTCTACAAATTCAATTTTACGGATCTTCAGCGGTTTCTTTGGCGGATCAACGCGCTGCAGGTCGATAAACTGGTATACGTTCTGACTCATTGCTACCCCTTACTGCGCCTGCACACGCAGCTCTGCTGCGCTACGACTACGGTGACCCAACAGTGCTTTCACATCGCTGGACTTCGGTTTAACCAGCGCGAATTTCGCAGAGAACGCTGGCCAGTTTGCCAGGATCTCTTCGCCGCGCGAAGAACCGGTATGCTGCA
Source organism: Enterobacter sp. UPMP2052 (assembly GCF_053709675.1). Lineage (NCBI taxonomy): Bacteria > Pseudomonadati > Pseudomonadota > Gammaproteobacteria > Enterobacterales > Enterobacteriaceae > Enterobacter > Enterobacter sp. UPMP2052. The sequence continues at coordinate 130,351 of NZ_JBSKJR010000006.1, read as the reverse complement.
CGTGTTCGGTAATCAAACCGCGCAGGTGTTCTTCGTGGATTGCCAGGGTATCAACGTCCAGCACTTCCACCAGTTCCGGGTTCACGCGTTTGCGGAACTCGCCGTCTTCGTCCAGGACGTAAGCAAACCCGCCCGTCATGCCTGCGCCGAAGTTCACGCCGGTTTTACCCATGACGCAAACAATCCCGCCCGTCATGTATTCACAGCCGTTATCGCCGATGCCTTCCACCACGGTGATGGCACCGGAGTTACGCACCGCAAAACGCTCACCTGCACGACCGGCTGCAAACAGACGACCGCCGGTTGCGCCGTACAGACAGGTGTTACCGATGATGCTGGCTTCGTGGCTGCGGAAGGCGGAGCCGACCGGCGGACGTACCGCCAGCAGACCGCCTGCCATGCCTTTGCCGACGTAGTCGTTGGCATCGCCGGTCAAGTACAGCTCAACGCCGCCCGCGTTCCACACGCCAAAGCTCTGACCCGCCGTGCCACTGAAGTACGCGGTAATCGGATCGGACGCCAGACCCTGGTCGCCGTGCGTTTGCGCGATGTAGCCCGAGAGCGAGGCACCGACGGAACGGTCGGTGTTGCGGATATCAAACCAGAACGTTTTGCTCTGCTTATCATCCACATACGGCTTCGCCTGCTGCAACAGCTGCGCATTCAGCACGCCGTTGTCGAACGGCGGGTTTTTCTCGGTGCAGTAGACCGCTTTGCCAGGGTGCGGCTGCGCGGTTTCAAGCAGTTTGCTCAACGCCAGTTTCTGCTGTTTGGCAGTAAACCCTTCCAGCTCTTTCAGCAGGTCGGTACGGCCAATCAGATCCACCAGACGCTTCACGCCCAGCAGCGCCATCAGCTCGCGGGTCTCGCGGGCGATGAAATCAAAGTAGTTGGTCACTTTGAACGGCAGACCGTGATAGTGATTCTTACGCAGCTTCTCGTCCTGGGTTGCCACACCGGTTGCGCAGTTGTTGAGGTGGCAAATACGCAGGTATTTACAGCCCAGCGCCACCATCGGGCCGGTGCCGAAGCCAAAGCTTTCCGCACCCAGAATCGCTGCCTTGATGATGTCGAGGCCGGTTTTCAGGCCCCCGTCCACCTGCAGGCGGATCTTGTGGCGCAGGCCGTTAGCCACCAGCGCCTGCTGGGTTTCCACCAGGCCCAGCTCCCACGGACAGCCCGCGTATTTCACAGAGGAGAGCGGGCTTGCGCCGGTACCGCCGTCGTAGCCAGCGATGGTGATCAGGTCTGCGTAGGCTTTTGCCACGCCGGTGGCGATGGTGCCGACGCCCGGTTCGGAAACCAGCTTCACGGAGATCATCGCCTTCGGGTTAACCTGTTTCAGGTCGAAAATCAGCTGCGCTAAGTCCTCGATAGAGTAGATATCGTGGTGCGGCGGCGGGGAGATCAGCGTCACGCCCGGCACCGAGTAGCGCAGTTTGGCGATGTACGGCGTGACTTTATCACCCGGCAACTGACCGCCTTCCCCCGGTTTAGCCCCCTGAGCGACTTTAATCTGAATCACGTCGGCGTTGACCAGGTACGCAGGCGTTACGCCAAAGCGACCGGATGCCACCTGCTTAATACGCGACACTTTATTGGTGCCGTAGCGGGCAGGATCTTCGCCGCCTTCGCCGGAGTTCGAGTTACCGCCGATGCTGTTCATGGCTTCCGCCAGGGCTTCATGGGCTTCCGGGCTGAGCGCGCCGATAGACATCGCCGCGGTATCGAAGCGTTTGAACAGCTCGGTTGCTGGCTCCACGTCGTCGATGCTAACCGCCTCGTCGCCCGGGTTAAGGGCAATAAGATCGCGCAGCGTCGCCGCCGGACGGTTATTCACCAGCTCAGCGTACTGCTGATAATCACGGTATTCACCGCTCTGCACCGCCTGCTGCAGCGTGCGCACAACGTCAGGGTTGTAGGCGTGGTATTCGCCACCGTGAACGTATTTCAGTAGGCCGCCCTGATCCAGCGGCTTACGTGCCAGCCAGGCGCGTTTCGACAGGTTCACCAGATCCTGCTGGAAATCAGCAAAACCGGCTCCGCCGATACGGCTGATCACGCCCTGGAAGCACAGGTTCGCCACATCGTCGTGCAGGCCAACCGCTTCAAACAGCTTCGAGCAACGGTAAGAGGCAATGGTCGAGATGCCCATTTTGGACATGATCTTGTACAGGCCTTTGTTGATGCCGTTACGGTAGTTCAGCATCACGGCGCGGTAGTCTTTGTCGATCGCGCGAGTATCCACCAGGCGTGCCAGCGTTTCGTAGGCCAGGTAAGGGTAGATGGCCGTCGCACCAAAGCCTAACAGCACGGCAAAGTGGTGCGGGTCACGGGCGCTTGCGGTTTCAACAATGATGTTGGCGTCGCAGCGCAGGCTCTTATCCACCAGACGCGTCTGGATCGCCCCCACGGCCATCGGCGCAGGCACCGGCAGACGGTTTTTGGCGATGTTGCGGTCGGAGAGCACCAGCAGAACGGTGCCGTTGCGCACCATCTGTTCGGCTTTATCACACAGCGCGTTCACCGTCTCTTCGAGGCTCGTTTCGGTCACGTCGAAAGTGATATCGAGCGTGTCGGCGCGATAGTGCTCCTCTTTCATGGTGGTCAACTGCTTGAAATCGGAGTAGAGCAGGAGCGGCGATTTAAAGGTCAGACGGTGGGCCTGGCCTTCGGCTTCGCAGAAGACGTTCATCTCGCGACCGATGCTGGTGGCAAGCGACATGACGTGCGCTTCACGCAGCGGATCGATTGGCGGGTTGGTAACCTGCGCAAACTGCTGGCGGAAGTAGTCGTAAATGATGCGCGGCTGGCTGGAGAGCACGGCAAATGGGGTGTCATCGCCCATTGAGCCGACCGCTTCCTGGCCGTTTTCACCGAGCACGCGGATCACCGAGTCCAGCTCTTCCGCGCTGTAGTTAAACTGTTTCTGGAAGCTCGCGAGGGTGTCGTCGTCCATCTCGCGGCTGCCCACTTCGTCGTCGGACAGGTCTTCGAACGGCACCAGACGGCGGACGTTTTTCTCCATCCATTCTTTGTACGGGTGGCGGCTTTTCAGGTCGTTATCGGTTTCGGCGGAGTGCAGAATACGCCCGCCACGGGTATCGATAACCATCAGTTCGCCCGGGCCAACGCGGCCTTTCTCGACCACTTCGTCAGGCTGGTAATCCCAGATACCGACTTCCGATGCGCAGGTGATGAGCTTATCTTTGGTGATAACGTAGCGCGCCGGACGCAGGCCGTTACGGTCCAGGTTACAGGCGGCAAAGCGGCCATCGGACATGACGATGCCCGCCGGGCCGTCCCACGGCTCCATGTGCATGGAGTTAAAGTCAAAGAACGCGCGCAGCTCCGGATCCATATCCGGGTTGTTCTGCCAGGCCGGTGGCACGAGCAGACGCATGGCGCGAACGATGTCCATCCCGCCTGCCAGCAGCAGCTCAAGCATGTTATCCATGGAGCTGGAGTCCGAGCCGGTTTCGTTCACGAACGGTGCGGCGTCGTGCAGATCGGGGATCAGCGGCGTCTGGAATTTATAGGTACGGGCGCGCGCCCACTGGCGGTTACCGGTGATGGTGTTGATTTCGCCGTTGTGTGCCAGATAGCGGAACGGTTGAGCCAGCGGCCAGCGTGGAACGGTGTTGGTGGAGAAGCGCTGGTGGAACAGGCAAATGGCCGATTCCAGACGCAGGTCCGCCAGGTCCAGGTAGAAGCGCGGCAGGTCAGCCGGCATACACAGACCTTTATAGATGTTCACCAGGTTGGAGAGGCTACAGACGTAGAACTCTTTATCGTCCTGGAGACGTTTTTCAATGCGGCGGCGAGCGATAAACAGACGGCGTTCCATATCACGTGGACGCCAGCCCGCAGGCGCGTTGACAAAAATTTGTTCAATGCGAGGCAGCGAGGAGAGGGCAATTTCACCGAGCACCCCTTCATTGGTTGGCACATCGCGCCAGCCGACAATCGACAGGGTTTCGCGCTGAAGTTCTTCTTCAACGATGCGGCGTGAGGCGGCTGCTTTTTCAGGATCCTGATTCAGGAACAGCATGCCGACAGCGTAGTTTTTGGCTAAACGCCAGCCGCGCTCTTCCGCCACGATACGGAAGAAACGATCCGGTTTTTGCAGCAGCAGACCGCAACCGTCGCCGGTTTTACCATCGGCAAGGATGGCACCACGGTGCTGCATACGGGCCAGTGCGTGAATGGCAGTACGCACTACCTTGTGGCTAGGTTCGCCTTCTATGTGGGCGATCAGGCCGAAACCACAGTTATCCTTCTCAAGGGATTTATCGTACAACATATCAGTGAACCTCCCCAGGCTCGTCGGGCTTCTCTCTGAACGTTACCGTGGCGCACAGGCACAGAAAGAGCATGGCGACGGGGATTGCGTTTCATACGCGCACCTCGCATTCGCCCTCTTTTTCATCCTTTCGCGCAGGTAAACAAGTTTGAGGACTTGCTTCAGAGGGAATCTCAATTACTGCATAAATATGATGAGCAGATTGCTCATCCAGAAAGCTTCCAGCGGATTTCCAACTTATCGGGAATTGGTACACAGGTCAAATGGCAATATTATTTATACAAAAATGTGCTAAGAGGTAGATAACTTTCTGTTTAAAAAGATAATTTATCTATTTTTACAACCACGCTTTGCTCCGGGAAGCGCGCAGGGAGTGTGATCTGACTCACTATATGAAAGCGGTATTATCCCCGCAGCGTGCTGAATAGCCGTTTTAAAGCAGAATAATCATCTGGGCTGGGGTGCAAACCCGCATAAAGTCACTGTTTTTACGCGCTAGCGCTATAAATGAAAAAAACCATCAGAACATAAGGAAAAGTAATTACGGTTTGTTTGAATGAAACTGCAGTTATAGTGATTATTTATTCATAGGGGTAAAGGCCGTCCTGAGCGATTGATCCAGGTCATCGCCGACAGAGGCTAAAAATGGCAGGCTTGTCCCCTTTCTCCGGGACGGTCTATCAGATTATGCAGTTACAGAAATTAGTCAATATGTTTGGTGGGGATCTTTCGCAGCGTTACGGGCAAAAGGTTCATAAGCTGACGCTGCACGGCGGTTTTAGCTGCCCGAATCGCGACGGCACCATCGGGCGTGGCGGCTGCACGTTCTGTAACGTGGCCTCGTTTGCCGACGAAGCCCAGCAGCACAAATCCATTGCCGAACAGCTTGCGCATCAGGCAAGCCGGGTAAACCGCGCGAAGCAATATCTGGCCTATTTTCAGGCCTATACCAGCACATGGGCGGAGGTGCAGGTGCTGCGCGGGATGTATCAACAGGCGGTCAGTCAGGCCAACATTGTGGGTCTGTGTGTGGGCACACGCCCGGATTGCGTCCCGGACGCGGTGCTGGATTTGCTCAGCGAGTATAAAGAACAGGGTTACGAGATCTGGCTTGAGCTGGGGTTGCAGACCGCGCATGATAAAACCCTGCATCGCATCAACCGTGGACACGATTTTGCCTGCTATCAGCGCACCACCCGTCTGGCGCGCGAGCGTGGGCTAAAAGTTTGCTCGCATCTGATTGTCGGCTTGCCGGGGGAAGGGCAGCAGCACGGGCTTGAGACGCTTGAAAAAGTGGTCGAAACCGGCGTCGACGGCATCAAGCTGCATCCACTGCATATTGTGAAAGGCAGCATTATGGCGAAAGCCTGGGAAGCAGGCCGCCTGAACGGTATCGAACTTGAAGACTATACGGTGACCGCCGGGGAGATGATTCGCCATACGCCGCCGGAAATTGTCTACCATCGCATCTCCGCCAGCGCCCGCCGTCCAACGCTGCTGGCACCGCTGTGGTGCGAGAACCGCTGGACGGGGATGGTGGAAATCGACCGCTTCCTGCAGGAGCACGGTGTACAGGGTTCTGCCCTGGGGAGACCGTGGGTTCCCCGCCTACCGACGACGGCCGCCTAACAGGCTTCCCATCATGCCGCGGATGATCTGATTGGTGACCTGACGCGCTGCGCTTTTCGCCATCGTCTGCACCACGCCGTCGCGCTTGCCGCCGCGCGGCCCGGTGGTACCAAACAGAATGTCCTTCAGGCCGCCCAGGATCCCGTCGTCCACGGCCACGGACTGGCCTTTGGCGGGCGGCGCGCCCTGCGATTCTGCCGTTGCCTGTACCCCTTTTTGCAGCATTTCGAACGCGGACTCCCGATCCACCTCATCTTCGTATTTGCCGTAGAGGGGGGAATGGTTAATCAGGCCGTTACGCTCATCATCGGTGACTGGCCCCATACGCGAGCACGGGGCGATAACCATGGCACGCTCGACCACCGACGGGCTACCCTTCGCGTCCAGGAAGGAAATAAGTGCCTCACCGGTGCCCAGCGCCTGAATAGCCGCTTCGGTATCAAAAGCCGGATTGGCGCGCATGGTTTGCGCGGCGGCTTTGACCGCCTTCTGATCCTTTGGCGTAAAGGCGCGTAAGGCATGCTGTACGCGGTTGCCGAGTTGCCCCAGAACATTGTCCGGGATGTCCGACGGGTTTTGCGAAACAAACCAGACGCCGACGCCTTTTGAACGGATCAGGCGGATCACCTGCTCAATTTTATCCAGCAACACCTGCGGCGCATCGTTGAACAGCAGGTGCGCTTCGTCAAAGAAGAACACCAGCTTCGGTTTATCAAGGTCGCCTGCCTCAGGCAGTTGCTCATAAAGTTCAGAGAGCATCCACAGCAGGCTGGCGGCATAGAGCTTCGGCATTTGATAGAGCTTTTCTGAACTCAGTATGTTGATGATGCCTTTGCCCTGACTGTCGGTACGCATCCAGTCTTTAATATCCAGCATCGGCTCACCGAAGAAATGCTCGGCGCCCTGTTGCTCCAGCGTCAGCAAACCGCGCTGGATGGCACCCACCGAGGCGCTGCTGATATTGCCGTACTGGTTCTGGAAGGATTTGGCGTTATCGCCGATATACTGGGTGATGGCGCGCAGATCTTTGAAATCAAGCAGCAGCAGCCCCTGGTCGTCCGCAATGCGGAAGATAATATTCAGGACGCCGGTTTGCACCTCGTTAAGATCGAGAAGACGCGCCAGCAGCAACGGACCGAGATCGGAGACGGTGGCGCGCACCGGATGCCCTTTCTCACCGAAAATGTCCCATACCACGACCGGGTTGCTGTGCGGGGTCCAGTCAGTGATGCCAATATTTTTCAGACGTTCGAGCAGCTTTTCTGAAGCCGTCCCTTCCTGAGCCACCCCGGTGAGATCGCCTTTCACATCGGCCATAAATACCGGTACGCCCGCCTCTGAAAGCGACTCTGCCAGCTTCTGCAGGGTAACGGTTTTTCCCGTCCCGGTCGCGCCGGTGATCAGACCGTGTCGGTTGGTCATAGCGGGGAGTAAAAACAGCTCTTTTTCCAGCGTCCGGGCGATTAGCAGCGGTGTACTCATGATCAACATCCTCTCATTTTCATGAGTGGAGTATAGGCAACCCGACGGCAAATTGTCTGCGCAAATTCCTGACTTTGCGGCGCATTATCCAGCGCAGACTATGCTTTTTCATACGGTAAACAAAATTTTGGGAAGCTATGTCCAGATTCTTTTTTAATGACCGCAAACAGCTGGTCAACGACGCTATTGAAGGCATACTGCTTTCGGCTCCGCACGCTAACCTCGTCAAACTGGATATCGATCCGGCTATTCGCATAGTGGCTCGCGGCGACTGGGACAAAAGCCGCGTGGCGGTGATCTCCGGTGGAGGCTCAGGCCATGAACCGGCGCACGCCGGGTTTGTCGGCAAGGGGATGTTAACGGCGGCAGTGTGCGGCGACGTGTTTGCTTCGCCGAGCGTGGATGCCGTGCTGAATGCCATTGTGGCGGTGACGGGTGAGCAGGGCTGTTTGCTGATCGTAAAAAACTATACCGGTGACAGGCTGAACTTTGGCCTGGCGGCGGAGAAAGCGAAACGCTACGGGCTGAACGTTGAGATGGTCATTGTGGCGGACGATATCGCCCTGCCGGATAACAAACAGCCGCGCGGCATTGCGGGTACGGTGCTGGTGCATAAAATTGCGGGCTATGCGGCGGAGCAGGGCAAACCGCTGAGTGAAGTCCGGAAGATTGCGCAGCAGGCCTGCGATAACCTCTGGAGCCTGGGTGTGGCGATGCAAACCTGCAACCTGCCGGGCAGCGATGATGATGAAGAGGGGCGCATTAAGCAAGGCCATGTGGAGCTGGGGCTGGGTATTCACGGTGAGCCGGGGGCGTCCGTTGTCGACACGCAAAACAGCAAAGCGATTATCGAGATGCTGGTGACGCCGCTTATCGCGAAGGCGGGCGAGGGGCGCTTTGCGGTGCTCATTAACAACCTTGGCGGCGTCTCGGCGCTGGAGATGGCGCAATTAACCAAAGAGCTGGCGCATTCAGCCCTTAAAGAAAGCATCGACTGTCTGATTGGGCCCGCGCCGCTGGTGAGTGCGCTGGATATGAAGGGATTTTCGCTGACGCTGCTCAAGCTCAACGATCTGTTCGAAAAAGCGCTGCATGCCGATGTTGAAACGCTCGGCTGGCAGAAACCGGTGGCGTTTGCGCCAGTGCGTACCGTTGCGCACAGCGCCCTTCACGATCGCGTGGAATATACCCCGTCAGCGAACCCGCAGGTCGGGAAGGCTGTCTCCTCGGTCACGAGCACGCTGATACAACTGGAGAACCACCTCAATGCGCTGGATGCAAAAGTGGGCGACGGTGATACCGGCTCCACCTTTGCGCAGGGCGCCCGGGATATTGCGCAACGTCTGGAAGAGAACACACTTCCGCTGAACGACCTGCCGACCCTGCTCTCGCTGGTGGGCGAGCGCCTTGCCACGGTGATGGGCGGATCGAGCGGCGTATTGATGTCGATCTTCTTTACCGCTGCCGGGCAGAAGCTGGATGAAGGCCAGGCATTACCGGAAGCGCTGCTGAGCGGCCTGGGGCAGATGAAGCAGTATGGTGGTGCGGATCTGGGCGATCGCACCCTGATCGACGCGCTGCAACCAGCGCTGGAGGCGCTGCTGAAAGGCGATCTTCAGGCCGCGGCGCAGGCCGCACAGCAGGGCGCGGAGGCAACGGCCAAAATGGCGAAAGCCGGCGCGGGGCGCTCGTCGTATGTTAATCAAGAGAATCTGGATGGCGTGATGGACCCGGGGGCGGTAGCGGTGGCGGAGGTGTTTAAAGCCCTGGCGCAGTAGTGAAATCGCCCGGTGGCGCGATGCCGCCACCGGACACATTTACATTAAAAATCCGCTTTCAACACCACGCGGTAGCGGGCTTTGCCGTCGCGCACGTGCTGAATGGCTTCGTTGATTTTCGACATCGGATACAACTCGGTGGTTGGTGCCACTTTAGTGCGTCCGGCAAACTTCATCAGCTTGCGCAGTTCAAAAGGCGTACCGGTGGCGGAGCCTGAAACGCTGCGATCGCCGCCAATCAGCGTAAACGCCGGGACAGGTAGCGGCTTCATCACCGCGCCAACGGTGTGGAAGTTGCCGCCGTAGGCCAGCGCTTCAAAGTACGGCTGCCAGTCGAGATCGACGTTGACGGTGTTAATGATCAGATCAAACTGGCCCGCCAGCGCGTTCAGCGCCTGCGGATCGCGGCTGTTTACGACTTTATCCGCGCCCATCGCCAGTACTTCTTGCTCTTTTGACGGGTTAGAGCTGAACGCCGTCACTTCGCAGCCCATGGCGTGCAGCAGCTTGATGGCGATATGGCCCAGACCGCCGATACCAATCACGCCCACGCGGCTGGTGGCGGTGATGTGGTGCATCAGCAGCGGTTTAAATACCGTAATACCGCCGCACAGCAGCGGGCCTGCGGATTCGATATCAATGCTGTCCGGCAGCGGGATCACCCATTGCCAGTCGGCGCGCAGTTTATCGGCGAAACCGCCTCTGTTCACGATGGTTGGCACAGCGCCTTCAAGGCAGTTGATCTGGTTGCCGCTGATACAGGCATCACAGTGACCGCAGCTGCGTGCGGTCCAGCCGATACCAACGCGCTGGCCAACCTTCAGCCCTTTATCCTGCGCGGCGGTACCGAGCGCGACCACGCGGCCAATCACTTCGTGACCGGCGACCAGCGGATACTGCGAGAAGCCCCATTCGTTGTCGATCATGGAGAGATCCGAGTGGCAGATCCCGCAATAATCCACCTGTACCTCGACGTCTTCAGCTTTCAGTTCGCCCGCATCGTACTCGTACAGTTCAAGTTCTGCACCCGCCTGCGGTGCGGCGTAGCTTTTTATCTTCGACATCGTGTTTCCCCCGTTATGGTGTGAACTGAGAGTGTAGAGCATTCAGTTTACAGCCGCTTAACAGAAGGCGGCAGGAACGGGAATTACAGACTTTTCAGCATTCTGACTTCGCAATCAACGTGGCCGGTGCAGCCCAGCGGCGCATCGATATGCTCGAAGCCCAGATGTTCATACAGGCCAATGGCCTCTTTGAGGAACGCGGTGGTTTCAAGATAACAGCGGGTGAAGCCTTCTGCGCGGGCGTGTTCAAGCGCAACCAGCGCCAGCTTTTTCGCCAGCCCCTGGCCGCGAATGGTGGGCAGAAAGTACATCTTCTGCAGCTCACAGATATCTGGCTCGCTGCAGGTCAAAGGCGCCACGCCGCCACCGCCCACGACTTTGCCTGCCTGCTCAATGATCCAGTAGGCGTGGCCCGGCTGGCTGTAAAGCTGGAACAGTTCGTCAAGATTGGGGTCGGCTACGGTGTAGCCTTTATCGGCCGTAAGGCCATATTCGGCAGAAACGGTGCGGATAACGGCGGCGATAGCCGGGTTGTCCTGTTCAGTGATACGACGCATCGTCGTCGCGACGGGGGCAATCACGCTCATAGCATTACTCATGACAAAAATTGACACACAGGTGCTGTTAATAGCACTGGAGCAAGGGGAGTGCAAGCGAGGAGTTTTCAGGAAGGAAACCCCTTACGCCCTGAAGCGTAAGGGGTAAAAGCATTACAGGGCTGCAATAACCGCCTGCTGCTCAATCAGTTTGGTCTTCGCATCTGCGAAAGCAACCAGACGCTCACGCTCTTTAGCGATGACCGCTTCCGGCGCGCGGGCGACAAAGCCTTCGTTCGCCAGTTTGCTTTCGATTTTGCCGATTTCCACGTCGACTTTTGCCACTTCCTTCGCCAGACGCGCCAGCTCGGCGTCTTTGTCGATAAGACCCGCCATCGGGATCAGCAGCTCGGCACCGTCGATGATTTTGGTCACAGAAACCGGACCTTTGTCATCGGCAGGCAGCACGGTGATGCTTTCCAGACGCGCCATGGTTTTCAGGAAGGTGCTGTTTTCGTTCACGCGACGAACGGCAGCCTCGCTGCAGCCGCGTAGCAGCAGTTCCAGCGGTTTGCTCGGGGCGATGTTCATTTCTGCACGAACGTTACGCACGGCAACAATCGCCTGCTTCAGCCATTCGGTATCGGCAGCGGCGGCTTCATCAACGCGCGCAGCATCGAATTCCGGGAACGGCTGCAGCATGATGGTGTCGGCATCAATGCCTGCAATCAGCTTCACGCGCTGCCAGATGGTTTCGGTAATGAACGGGATGACCGGATGCGCCAGGCGCAGCAGTCCTTCCAGTACGGTGATCAGCGTGTTGCGCGTGCCGCGCAGCTCGGCTTCGGATCCGCCGTTCATCACCGGCTTCGCCAGCTCCAGATACCAGTCACAGAACTGGTTCCAGGTGAATTCGTACAGGATGCCTGCCGCGATGTCGAAGCGGTAGCTGTCCAGCGCCTCACGGAAGGCTTTCACCGTCTGGTTGAATTCCGCCAGGATCCAGCGGTCAGCCAGCGACAGCGTCATCTCGCCGCCGTTAAAGCCGCAATCCTGATCTTCGGTATTCATCAGCACGAAACGGCTGGCGTTCCACAGCTTGTTACAGAAGTTACGGTAACCTTCCAGACGCTTCATGTCCCAGTTGATGTCGCGGCCGGTAGAGGCCAGCGCCGCCAGGGTGAAACGCAGGGCATCGGTACCGTGAGACTCAATCCCGTTCGGGAACTGCTTCTCGGTGCGCTTGCGGATCTTCTCGGCCAGCTGCGGCTGCATCATGTTGCCGGTACGTTTTTCCAGCAGCTCTTCCAGCGAAATACCGTCGACCATATCCAGCGGGTCGATAACGTTACCCTTGGATTTGGACATCTTCTGGCCTTCGTCGTCACGGATGAGGCCGGTCATGTAGACGGTATGGAACGGAACCTGCGGCTTGCCGTTTTCATCTTTGATGAAGTGCATGGTCATCATGATCATGCGGGCGATCCAGAAGAAGATGATGTCGAAGCCGGATACCATCACGCTGGTTGGGTGGAACTGACGCAGCGCGTCGGTATTTTCCGGCCAGCCGAGGGTAGAGAAGGTCCAGAGCGCGGAGGAGAACCAGGTATCCAGCACGTCTTCGTCCTGACGCAGGGCAACGTCAGCGCCCAGGTTGTTTTCCTGACGCACTTCGTCTTCGGTGCGGCCAACGTAGACGTTGCCGTCGTTGTCATACCACGCCGGAATACGGTGGCCCCACCACAGCTGACGGGAGATACACCAGTCCTGAATGTCACGCATCCAGGAGAAGTACATGTTTTCGTACTGCTTCGGCACGAACTGAATGTCGCCATTCTCAACCGCCTCAACGGCCGGTTTCGCCAGCACGTCGGCACGCACGTACCACTGGTCGGTCAGCATAGGTTCGATTACCACGCCGCCACGGTCGCCGTACGGCACGGTCAGATCGTGAGGCTTGATCTCTTCCAGCAGGCCCAGCGCGTCAACGGCAGCGACGATGGCTTTACGCGCGGCAAAACGCTCCAGCTTCTGGAACTCGGCCGGGATATCGCTTGCGTAAACGTCAGACTCTTCGCCTTTCGTGTCAAAGACTTGCGCGCTTTCGCGGATGTCACCGTCGAAGGTCAGGATGTTGATCATCGGCAGGGCGTGACGACGGCCCACTTCGTAGTCGTTGAAGTCGTGCGCCGGGGTGATTTTCACGCAGCCGGTGCCTTTTTCCATGTCGGCGTGTTCGTCGCCCACAATCGGAATACGGCGGTTAACCAGCGGCAGGACCACGAATTTACCGATCAGATCTTTGTAACGTGGATCTTCCGGGTTAACGGCCACGCCGGTATCGCCCAGCAGGGTTTCCGGACGGGTGGTAGCGACCACCAGGTAATCTTTACCGTCTGCGGTTTTTGCGCCGTCGGCCAGCGGATAGCGGATGTGCCACATCGAGCCTTTTGACTCGCGGTTTTCCACTTCCAGGTCAGAGATGGCGGTGCGCAGTTTCGGGTCCCAGTTCACCAGGCGTTTGCCACGGTAAATCAGGTCCTCTTTATACAGACGGACAAACACTTCTTTCACGGCGTTGGAGAGGCCTTCGTCCATGGTGAAGCGCTCGCGCTCCCAGTCCACGGAGTTGCCGAGACGACGCATCTGGCGGGTAATGGTGCCGCCGGATTCTGCCTTCCACTGCCAGATTTTGTCGATGAACGCGTCGCGACCGTAGTCGTGGCGGGTTTTACCTTCTTCAGCGGCAATTTTACGTTCAACCACCATCTGGGTCGCGATACCCGCGTGGTCAGTCCCCGCCTGCCACAGGGTGTTTTTACCCTGCATGCGCTGGTAGCGGATCATGGTGTCCATGATGGTTTGCTGGAAAGCATGACCCATATGCAAACTGCCGGTGACGTTCGGCGGCGGGATCATGATGCAGAAGGACTCTTTGCTTTCATCGCCGTTAGGCTTGAAATAGCCCTGCTGTTCCCAGTGCTCGTAAAGCGGCTGTTCGATATCGCGTGGGTTATATGTCTTTTCCATTATTTCCAGGTTGCCGTATTCAGGTTAAAACCGGCCAGGCGGTACGCTTTATAGCGTTCGCGCGCCAGTTGTTTCAAAGATTCTTCGTGAGGGACAAAGTCTACCACTTCTGTGAAAGCGGTGGCAAAATCTGCAAAGTCTATCCGCAGGCTGATAAGAATATCGCGCGCGCTGCTGTTGCGCTTTTGCGGCCAGGCAATTTCAACCGGCGCACCGCCGCGTGGCCCTTCACCCGATAAGTTATGCGGGACAAAACTTTCCGGCGGGCGTGCCCATAGCGCTTCATCAAGGCGAATCGCCTGCTGCTCATCTTCACAGGCAATCAACACGCGTTTGCCTGCGCGCCAACGTTCTGCGGCAATGTCACACACCAGTTGTTCTACGGCGCTGAGGCCGTCCTGTTGGGTGTCATTGTCCAGAAGGTAGAACGTTGCATTCTTCATATATGGGGCTTCTTGTCGTGGATTTAAATGCAAAGCCGGGTGGCGCTACGCTTACCCGGCCTACGGTTGAGCGACGTTGTAGGCCGGGTAAGGCGAAGCCGCCACCCGGCGTTTAACATCACTCGTCGCCGTTAAAACCCGCGCGGTTCAGCAGGAACTGCGACAGCAGCGCGACCGGACGACCGGTTGCGCCTTTGGCTTTACCGGAGCGCCATGCGGTGCCTGCGATATCCAGGTGCGCCCAGTTGTACTTGCGGGTGAAGCGTGACAGGAAGCAGCCTGCGGTAATCGCTCCGCCAGGACGGCCGCCGATGTTTGCCATATCGGCAAAGTTTGATTCCAGCTGATCCTGGAACTCGTCGGCCAGTGGCAGTCGCCATGCGCGGTCGCCAGCCTGCTCGGACGCCCCGATCAGCTCGTGCGCCAACGGGTTATGGTTCGACATCAGGCCGGTGATGTGGTGGCCCAGCGCGATGACGCAGGCACCGGTCAGGGTTGCCACGTCGATAACCGCCTCAGGTTCGAAGCGTTCCACATAGGTCAGCACGTCGCACAGCACCAGACGGCCTTCGGCGTCGGTGTTTAGCACTTCAACGGTCTGGCCGGACATGGTGGTCAGCACGTCACCCGGACGATAGGCGCGGCCACCAGGCATGTTTTCACAGCCCGCCAGTACGCCGATAACGTTAATCGGGAGCTGGAGCTCGGCGACCATCCGCATGACGCCGTATACCGCTGCCGCGCCGCACATATCGTACTTCATCTCGTCCATGCCTTCGGCAGGCTTGATGGAGATACCGCCGGAGTCAAAGGTCAGGCCTTTGCCCACCAGCACCACAGGACGCGCGTCCTCGGACGGGTTGCCTTTATATTCGATGACCGACATCAGGGACTCATTCTGGGAGCCGTTACCGACCGCCAGATACGAATGCATGCCCAGCTCTTTCATCTGCTGTTCACCGATGACGCGGGTAATAACGTTTTTACTGTAAGCATCTGCTAACTGGCGAGCCTGAGAGGCGAGGTATGCAGCGTTGCAGATGTTTGGCGGCATATTGCCCAGATCTTTTGCGGCTTTGATCCCGGCGGCAATTGCCAGACCGTGCTGGATAGCGCGCTCGCCGCTGGTCAGCTCGCGGCGGGTAGGGACGTTAAAGACCATTTTACGCAGCGGGCGACGTGGCTCGCTTTTGTTGGTCTTCAGCTGATCAAAGCTGTAGAGGCTCTCTTTTGCGGTCTCGACGGCCTGGCGTACTTTCCAGTAGGTGTTGCGGCCTTTAACGTGCAGTTCGGTCAGGAAGCAAACGGCTTCCATCGAGCCGGTATCATTCAGCGTATTTATCGTTTTTTGAATGACCTGCTTATACTGACGCTCATCCAGCTCGCGTTCTTTACCGCAGCCAATCAGCAGAATACGTTCAGACAGTACGTTCGGCACATGGTGCAGCAATAGCGTCTGCCCAGGTTTGCCTTCCAGTTCGCCACGGCGCAGCAGGGCGCTGATATAGCCGTCACTGATCTTATCGAGTTGTTCGGCGATGGGGGAGAGTCGGCGTGGTTCAAAGACGCCCACAACGATGCAGGCACTCCGCTGTTTCTCCGGGCTACCGCTTTTTACACTGAACTCCATGCACTACGCTCCTGAATCTTAAAGACAACGACGGCTGCTACGGATAGAATTGAAACCTTTCGTAACTCATGTCCGCGGTTGTGGTGACTTCGTGTTAATCTTACGTTACTACGGTTTCGACACGTCATGTAATGAGCTGTATCGCGATTCCGCCGGGTTTTTTAATCTTAGCGATGATTTCGACGACTCAAGAGAATAAATGACGTTTAAGCCATGAAACAAGCTAAATTCCTGCAAAAGACGAGTTTTTACGGGCGTATTTAAAGTGATAATCATAAGATATCTGGTGCGGGAGACGCTGAAGAGCCAACTGGCGATCCTCTTTATCCTTCTTCTGATCTTTTTCTGTCAGAAGCTGGTCAAGATCCTCGGCGCGGCGGTTGACGGCGAAATCCCAACGAATCTGGTGCTTTCCCTGCTGGGGTTAGGCGTGCCGGAAATGGCGCAGCTGATCCTGCCGTTAAGCCTTTTCCTCGGCCTGCTGATGACGCTCGGTAAGCTCTATACCGAAAGTGAAATTACGGTGATGCACGCCTGCGGCTTGAGTAAAGCCGTGCTGGTGAAGGCAGCCATGGTGCTGGCACTGTTCACCGGTATTATTGCTGCCGTGAATGTGATGTGGGCGGGGCCCGCCTCCTCCCGGCATCAGGATGAGGTGCTGGCCGAAGCGAAAGCCAACCCGGGACTCGCCGCGTTAGCGCAAGGGCAGTTCCAGCAGGCCAGCGACGGCAACTCTGTGCTGTTTATCGAAAGCGTGAATGGCAACCGGTTTAACGATGTCTTCCTTGCTCAGCTGCGCCCAAAAGGTAACGCTCGCCCCTCCGTGGTGGTGGCGGACTCAGGCCAGCTGTCGCAGCGTAAAGATGGCTCTCAGGTCGTGACGCTCAATAAAGGCACACGTTTTGAAGGCACGGCGATGCTGCGCGACTTCCGCATTACCGATTTCCAGAACTATCAGGCGATTGTCGGTCATCAGACCGTTGCGCTCGACCCCACTGATACCGAACAGATGAACATGCGTACTCTGCTCGCGACAGACAGTGACCGCGCGCGCGCTGAGCTGCACTGGCGTATCACTCTGGTCTTCACGGTGTTTATGATGGCGCTGATGGTGGTGCCACTGAGCGTGGTGAACCCACGTCAGGGGCGCGTGCTCTCCATGCTGCCCGCCATGCTGCTCTACCTGGTGTTCTTCCTGTTACAAACCTCGATTAAGTCTAACGGTGGCAAAGGTAAGATCGATCCGGCCATCTGGACCTGGGTGGTCAATGGTCTGTATCTGTTGTTGGCAGTGGGGCTTAACTTATGGGATACGGTGCCTGTGCGCAGGATCCGCGCCCGTTTTACGCGTAAAGGAGCCATCTAATGCAGGCATTTGGCGTTCTTGATCGCTATATCGGTAGAACGATTTTTACCACCATCATGATGACGCTTTTCATGCTGGTGTCGCTCTCGGGCATTATCAAATTTGTCGATCAGCTGAAAAAAGCCGGTCAGGGCAACTATGACGCGATGGGCGCGGGGATGTATACCTTGCTCAGCGTGCCAAAAGACGTGCAGATCTTCTTCCCGATGGCGGCCCTGCTGGGGGCGCTACTGGGGCTGGGGATGCTGGCACAGCGCAGCGAGCTGGTCGTGATGCAGGCGTCAGGCTTCACCCGTATGCAGGTTGCGCTGTCGGTAATGAAAACCGCGATTCCGCTGGTGCTGCTGACCATGGCGATTGGCGAATGGGTCGCGCCGCAGGGCGAACAGATGGCGCGTAACTATCGTGCGCAGGCCATGTACGGCGGCTCGCTGCTTTCAACGCAGCAGGGGCTGTGGGCGAAAGACGGCAACAACTTCGTCTATATCGAACGTGTGAAGGGTGACGACGAGCTGGGCGGGGTGAGTATTTACGCGTTCAACAACGAGCGTCGCCTGCAGTCGGTTCGTCACGCCTCGTCTGCGAAGTTCGACGCTGAGCACAAACAGTGGCGTCTTTCGCAGGTGGATGAATCAAACCTGACCGATCCGAAGCAAATCACCGGTACGCAGACGGTCACCGGTACCTGGAAAACCGACCTGACGCCGGACAAGCTGGGCGTGGTGGCGCTTGATCCTGATGCGCTCTCCATCAGCGGCCTGCATAACTACGTCAAGTACCTGAAGTCGAGTGGCCAGGATGCCGGGCGCTATCAGCTCAACATGTGGAGCAAAATCTTCCAGCCGCTGTCGGTGGCGGTAATGATGCTGATGGCCTTGTCATTTATCTTTGGCCCGCTGCGTAGCGTGCCGATGGGCGTGCGCGTGGTCACCGGGATCAGCTTTGGCTTCGTCTTCTACGTGCTAGACCAGATCTTTGGTCCGCTGACGCTGGTTTACGGCATTCCGCCCATTATCGGTGCGTTGCTGCCAAGCGCCAGCTTCTTGCTGATCAGTCTCTGGATGTTGCTGAGACGCTCCTGATAACGCGTCTTTCTCGCTCCCGGATCCCCGGGAGCGAAGCTAATCTCCTGTTTCACCCCGCACTTTTTCTCACAACCTTCCACGCCTCGCCGCGAATTTGAGTATTATTGAGCGATAACGTCGTGAAGGGATCCTCTATGAAGCAAATTCGAATGCTGGCCCAGTATTACGTCGATCTGATGATGAAGCTCGGGCTGGTGCGTTTCTCCATGCTGCTGGCTTTGGCACTGGTCGTCCTGGCAATTGTGGTGCAAATGGCCGTGACCATGGTTCTGCATGGCCAGGTCGAGAGCATCGACGTCATCCGCTCCATTTTCTTTGGCCTGTTAATTACGCCGTGGGCGGTCTATTTCCTCTCTGTGGTGGTGGAACAACTGGAGGAGTCTCGCCAGCGCCTGTCAAAGCTGGTTGATAAGCTGGAGGAGATGCGCGAGCGCGATCTTAAGCTCAACGTCCAGCTCAAAGACAATATCGCCCAGTTAAATCAGGAAATTACTGACCGCGAGAAGGCCGAAGCCGAGCGTCAGACCACGCTTGAGCAGCTCAAAATTGAGATGAAGGAGCGCGAAGTCACGCAGATCCAGCTCGAGCAGCAATCCTCTTTCCTGCGCTCTTTCCTTGATGCCTCGCCAGATCTGGTGTTCTACCGAAACGAAGATAAAGAGTTCTCCGGCTGTAACCGCGCGATGGAGCTGCTGACCGGGAAAAGCGAAAAACAGCTGGTAAACCTGAAGCCGCAGGATGTTTACTCCGAAGAGGCGGCCGCCAAGGTGATGGAGACCGACGAAAAGGTGTTCCGCCACAACGTCTCGCTGACCTACGAACAGTGGCTGGACTACCCGGACGGGCGTAAGGCCTGCTTTGAGATCCGCAAGGTGCCGTACTACGACCGCGTGGGTAAACGTCACGGTCTGATGGGCTTTGGTCGCGATATCACCGAGCGTAAGCGCTATCAGGATGCGCTGGAGCGCGCCAGCCGCGATAAGACCACCTTTATCTCCACCATCAGCCATGAACTGCGTACGCCGCTCAACGGTATTGTGGGGCTGAGCCGTATTTTGCTCGACACCGACCTGACCGCTGAGCAGGAAAAATACCTTAAAACGATCCACGTTTCGGCGGTTACGCTGGGCAATATCTTCAACGATATTATCGACATGGATAAGATGGAGCGCCGCAAGGTACAGCTCGATAACCAGCCGGTAGACTTCACCGGCTTCCTGGCAGACCTGGAAAACCTCTCCGGCCTTCAGGCGCAGCAAAAAGGGCTGAGCTTCGTGATGGAGCCAACCCTGCCGTTGCCGCACAAAGTGGTGACGGACGGCACGCGCCTGCGGCAGATCCTGTGGAACCTCATCAGCAACGCGGTGAAATTTACCCCGCACGGGGGCCGGGTCGCGGTGCGTATTCGCAATGAAGAAGGGGATATGCTGCGCTTTGAGGTAGAAGACTCGGGGATCGGCATCCCGCAGGAGGAGCAGGATAAAATCTTTGCCATGTATTATCAGGTCAAAGACAGCCAGGGCGGCAAGCCCGCGACGGGTACCGGCATTGGTCTGGCCGTCTCAAAACGTCTGGCGAAGAGCATGGGAGGAGATATCACCGTCTCCAGCCAGCCGGGTAAAGGCTCGACCTTCACCCTGACGGTTCATGCGCCAGCGGTGGCCGAAGAGGTCGAAGACACGTTTGAAAGTGACGATATGCCGCTGCCGGCACTGCACGTTCTGCTGGTGGAAGACATCGAGCTGAACGTGATTGTCGCCCGCTCGGTGCTGGAGAAACTCGGTAACAGCGTGGACGTCGCCATGACCGGTAAAGCCGCGCTGGAGATGTTCACACCGGGGGAATATGACCTCGTTCTGCTGGATATCCAGTTGCCGGACATGACCGGCCTGGATATCTCCCGCGAGCTGACCCGCACCTATGCGGCGGAAGATCTGCCGCCGCTGGTTGCGCTGACGGCGAACGTGCTGAAGGATAAAAAAGAGTACCTCGATGCCGGTATGGATGATGTGCTCAGCAAGCCGCTGGCGGTGCCTGCCCTGACCGCCATGATCAAGAAGTTCTGGGATACCCGAGATGAAGAGGAGAGCACCATGACGTCTGTTGATAGCGCGAAAGCCCAAACGATACTGGATACTGCCATGCTGGAGCAGTATATCGATTTGGTCGGACCTAAGCTGATTACCGATGGCCTGGCCATATTTGAGAAAATGATGCCGGGCTATCTGAGCGTGCTCGAGTCCAACCTGACCGCGCGGGATCAAAAAGGCATTGTCGAGGAAGGGCATAAAATCAAAGGTGCCGCCGGTTCGGTCGGCCTGCGCCATCTGCAGCAGCTCGGCCAGCAGATCCAGTCGCCGGATCTTCCTGCCTGGGAAGATAATGTGGCTGAATGGGTTGAAGAGATGAAGCAGGAGTGGCAAAACGATGTGGCGGTGCTGAAAGCCTGGGTGGACGCCAGAAAAAAATGACCCCGGCTTAACCGGGGTGCGCGAATACTGCGCCAACACCAGGGAAATCGTGGCTGCGCCGGATTTTTTGTGTTGTTTTCGCATGGACGCCGCCTGAATATTTAGGCCGCACGCAGATAAGATAGCAAATCTTAAATGATTTGTTACATGAATCAGTGAAATGTGTGAAGCATAGCGTTTTAATCAAAATTATTAATGTGCTTCAGTACGTTGCAAAGAAGGATCCTTAAGATGAAAAAAATAGGTGTCGTGCTGAGTGGCTGCGGTGTTTACGACGGTTCGGAGATCCATGAAGCGGTATTAACCCTCCTGGCGCTCTCCCGCCAGGGCGCGGAGGTGGTCTGCTTCGCGCCGGATAAAAGCCAGGCGGATGTGATCAATCATCTCACCGGCGAACCGATGGCGGAAAGCCGTAACGTGCTGATTGAAGCGGCGCGCATCGCCCGCGGGGATATCCATCCGCTGGGGCAGGCAGACGCGTCACAGCTCGACGCGTTAATCGTGCCGGGAGGCTTCGGTGCGGCCAAAAATCTCAGCACCTTTGCTGCCCACGGGGCGGAGTGCCATGTTGATCCCGATTTACGCTCCCTCGCCAGGGCAATGCATGCGGCGGGTAAACCGCTGGGCTTTATCTGTATTGCGCCCGCGATGCTGCCGAAAATCTTTGATTTCCCGCTGCGTCTGACCATCGGGACCGATATCGATACGGCCGACCTTATCGAAGAGATGGGGGGCGAACATGTTCCTTGCCCGGTGGACGACATCGTGGTCGATGAAGAGAACAAGATTATAACCACGCCCGCGTACATGCTGGCGCAGAGTATCGCTGAGGCCGCCACGGGCATTGATAAGCTGGTGGACCGGGTGCTGGTTCTGAGCGAATGAAGCGTAAATGGGGAGCAGGCGCATGGGTGAAACGCATCCTGGTGCGCATCGTGGTGGTGCTGGCGGTATTCTGGGGCGGCGGGATTGCCCTGTTCAGCATCGTACCGGTGCCTTTCTCCGCCGTCATGGTCGAACGGCAGCTAAGTGCCTGGCTCACCGGGGATTTTGGCTACGTAGCACACTCTGACTGGGTGAGCACGGAGTCGATTTCGCCGTGGATGGGGCTGGCGGTGATGGCGGCAGAAGATCAGAAATTCCCGGAGCACTGGGGTTTTGACGTGGCGGCGATCGAAAAGGCGCTTGCTCATAACGAACGCCATGAGAACCGGGTGCGCGGCGCATCGACGATATCGCAGCAAACCGCGAAAAATCTCTTTTTGTGGGATGGCCGCAGTTGGGTGAGAAAAGGGCTGGAGGCCGGGCTGACGCTGGGCATTGAAACGGTCTGGAGCAAAAAGCGCATTTTGACCGTCTATCTCAATATCGCAGAATTCGGTGACGGCGTGTTTGGCGTGGAGGCTGCTTCACAACGTTATTTCAATAAGCCCGCGAGCCGGTTAAGTATGTCTGAAGCGGCGTTGCTGGCTGCTGTCCTGCCGAATCCGATCCGCTTTAAAGCAAACGCGCCGACAGGGTATGTGCGCAGCCGTCAGGCGTGGATCATGCGGCAGATGCGCCAGCTGGGTGGGGAAGGGTTTATGGAGCGTAACAAGCTGATGTAGGGCGGGGCAGCATCGCGCCACCCGCCTTTGCGCTGAGGGTTAGTCTTCGTCAAACCCGGCGTTAAACAGGGCAATCACCGCGGCCAGCGCTTCCTCTTCCTGCGGACCGGTGGCCTCCACCTCGATCTGACGACCTTTGGCAGAATCCAGCATCAGCAACGCAATCACGCTGTTGGCTTCTGCCTCGGTCCCCTCATCGTTGCGCAGCAACACCTCTGCGTCAAAGCCCTGCATCAGTTCAAACAGCTTCATCGCCGGACGGGCGTGCATACCCAGCTTATTGGTGATCTCAACGGTCTGTTTTACGGTCATGTTTTACGTTTTTCCAGCGTGCGATGACGGGACTGAACGTTCTTGCCGCGTGAGCGGAAGTAATCGGCCAGCTGCTCGGCAATATAAACCGAGCGATGTTTACCGCCGGTACAGCCAATCGCCACCGTCAGGTAGCTACGGTTGTTGGTCTCCAGCATAGGTAACCATAGCTCAAGGTAGCTTCGCGTCTGGTAGATAAAATTGTGAACTTCTGTGTGTCTGTCGAGGAACGCCGCGACGGGCTTATCCAGACCGGTCATAGGACGCAGTTTGGGATCCCAGTGGGGGTTCGGCAGGAAGCGCACGTCGAAGACATAATCCGCATCGATCGGAATACCGTGCTTAAAGCCGAAGGATTCGAACACCATTGTCAGTTCACGCTCGCGTTTGCCCAGTAGACGGGTACGCAGCATCTCTGCCAGCTCGTGGACGGACATTTCGGAGGTGTCGACAATCAGGTCGGCGCGGGAACGCAGCGGCTCCAGCAGGTCGCTCTCCTGATCGATGGCGCTTTCCAGGGAGAGATTTTTACTGGAGAGCGGGTGCAAACGACGCGTGTCGCTGTAGCGACGGATCAGCGTGTTACGGTCGGCGTCAAGGAACAGCAGCTGAGGCGAGAAAGCTTCCGGCAGGTTGCTCATCGCCTGCTCAAACACTTCCGGCGACTCTGGCATGTTGCGGACGTCGATACTCACTGCCGCCGAGATCTGCCTGTCCGCGAGCGTTTGGGCCAGTTCGGGCAAGAGCACCACCGGCAGGTTATCTACGCAGTAAAAGCCCATATCTTCCAGCGCGCGCAGGGCGACGGATTTCCCCGACCCTGAACGACCGCTGACGATCATCAACACCATGTTCCGTTTCTCCTCAGGGCAACAGATGTGAAGGCCATCTCCCGGTTATGCATCATCCTGATTGCCTTCTGCTTCAGTGATAATTTGATACAGCTCCTCATCACTTTGGGCTGAGCGCAGTCGACGGCAAATGGTTTTATCGGCCAGCCGCTTAGCAACCAGTGACAGCGTATGCAGATGGGTTTTCGTTTGATCGGCTGGCACCAGCAGGGCGAAGAGGAGATCGACCGGCTGATTATCAATGGCATCGAACGCGATGGGCGTTTCGAGCTGCACAAACACGCCGACGGCACGCAGGGTGTCTTCTTCCAGCTTGCCGTGCGGGATCGCGATGCCGTTGCCGATACCGGTACTGCCCATTTTTTCACGGGTCAAAATCGCTTCAAATACCAGCTGCGGCGGCAGGCCCAACTGCTTTGCGGCCAGCTCACTGATAATCTCCAGCGCACGTTTCTTGCTCTGGCAGTGAACGCCACTGCGGGTACATTCCTGGTTCAGGACATTGCTCAATTGAAGAGCGGAATCGTTGTTCATCATAATTTCACCTAAGCGCTAACTGTACAAACGGCCTGTTGTGTTTCACAACAGGCCTTCCTGCACCCGTTAACTGCCCGGACAATTAGTGTTGTTTCAGTTTATCTTTATGTTTATTGAGCTGTCGTGCAAGCTTATCAATCAAGCCGTCGATAGCCGCGTACATGTCTTGCCCTTCCGCACTCGCATGCAGTTCACCCCCGTTTACGTGCAGGGTGGCATCCGAGATATGAGTCACTTTCTCCACTTTCAACACAATATAGACCTGGTTGATCCTTTCGAAATACTGCTCTAATTTCGCGAACTTCGTGTTCAGGAAATCGCGCAGGGCCTCAGTAATTTCGACGTTTTGTCCAGTGATGTTGAGCTGCATAGTGTCTTCCTTATCGGTTGAGTCAGACCAGCTGTTTACGCTGGTTAGACGGCGGAATGGATAAAGACTCTCGGTACTTCGCAACGGTACGACGTGCCACCATAATACCCTGATCGGAGAGAAGGGTGGTCAACTTACTGTCGCTCAGTGGCTTCGCGGGGTTTTCCGCGGCGATCAACTTCTTCACCAGTGCACGGATTGCCGTTGACGAGGCTTCGCCGCCGCCTTCGGTATTCACATGGCTGGAGAAGAAATACTTAAGCTCAAAAATACCGCGCGGGCTGTGCAGATACTTCTGCGTGGTCACACGGGAAATGGTTGATTCATGCATCTCGACGGCCTGGGCGATATCCGCCAGCACCATCGGCTTCATAAATTCTTCGCCCTGCTCGAAGAACGCCTGCTGCTGTTCGACAATACAGCGGCTTACGCGCAGCAGCGTATCATTTCGGCTCTCCAGACTTTTGATCAACCATCGCGCTTCCTGAAGGTTGCTACGAATATATTGATTGTCGGAGTCGTTGCGAACGCTGGTGCACATGGAGGCGTACTGCTGGTTAATTTGCAAACGAGGGATGCTGTCTGAATTCAGTTCAACCACCCAGCGACCGTTATGCTTTCGCACCAGCACGTCAGGGATCACGTATTCTGGTTCGCTGGTCTGGATCGACTGGCCGGGACGCGGATCGAGGGACTGAATTAAATTCACCGCCTCTTTCAGCACCTCTTCTTTCAGACGCGTGACGCGCATCAGCGAACGGAAATCATGGTTGGCGAGCAGATCCAGATGATCGCTGATGATTAAGCGGGCTTCGTCGATCCACGGCGTCTCTTTGGCGAACTGCGAAAGCTGGATCAGCAGGCAGTCGCGCAGATCTTTCGCCGCCACACCGACCGGGTCGAAGCGCTGGATGCGCTTTAACACGGCTTCAATTTCTTCCAGCTCAACGTCTTCGTCGCCGATACTTTCCAGAATGTCGTCCAGCGTGACGGTCAGATAGCCTGTGTCATCCACGGCATCGACAATGGAGGTCGCAATGGCGCGATCGGTATCGGAGAACGGCGTAAGCTCCACCTGCCACATCAGGTAATCCTGCAGAGACTGGGTGGTTTCGCCCTGGTAGACCGGCAGCTCGTCGTCCTGGTAGTCTGCACGCGTTCCGGAAGGGGTACCGGCGGTGTAGAGTTCATCCCAGCTGGCATCCAGCGGAAGCTCGTCCGGCATCTCTTTTTGTTCGAGCGCCTCAACGGTGTCGAGCATTTCTGCGTCTTGCGTTTGCTGGGTGTCTACCTCGTCATGAAGATCGGTTTGCTCCAGCAACGGATTGCTGTCCAGCGCCTGCTGGAGCTCCTGCTGAAGTTCTAACGTGGACAGCTGCAGCAGACGGATCGCCTGCTGGAGCTGCGGCGTCATCGCCAGTTGCTGGCTCAGCCTTAATTGCAAACCTTGCTTCATATTCAGAGCATTTTTCTCCGGTTCGGCGCTACGTTGCCTCTACCCTATCAGAGTCTGAAGTCTTCCCCAAGGTACACGCGCTTAACATGCTCATCCTGGAGGATTTGCTGCGGCGTACCGTGGGCAATCAGATGGCCCTGGCTAACAATGTAGGCGCGTTCGCAGACGGCCAGCGTTTCACGGACGTTATGGTCAGTGATGAGTACGCCAAGCCCGCTATCGCGCAGGTGCTCAATAATGCGTTTGATATCAATAACGGAAATGGGGTCAACGCCCGCGAAAGGTTCATCAAGCAGGATGAATTTCGGGTTAGCGGCCAGCGCACGTGCAATCTCAACGCGGCGACGTTCACCGCCAGAGAGCGCCTGACCGAGGCTGTCGCGAAGATGTTCAATGTGGAACTCTTCCATCAGCTCGTTCGCACGGTCGGTGCGCTGCTCGCTGGTCAGATCGTCACGGATCTGCAGCACGGCCATCAGGTTATCGAAGACGCTTAAGCGACGGAAGATTGACGCTTCCTGCGGCAGGTAGCCGATACCACGGCGCGCACGCGCGTGCAGCGGCAGCAGGCTGATGTCTTCATCGTCGATGATAATGTTACCTGCATCGCGCGGCACAATACCGACCACCATGTAGAAGGTGGTGGTTTTACCTGCACCGTTAGGGCCAAGCAGGCCCACAATTTCGCCGGAGTTGACGGTCAGACTGACATCTTCGACGACGCGGCGGCCTTTATACGCTTTCGCGAGGTTTTTAGCAGTTAATGTTGCCATAACGAATTAGTTACTCTTCTTCTGTGCCGGGGCCTGGCCTTTGCCTTTATCCTGCAGCTGCGAAGGCACAAGCACGGTGGTGACGCGTTTCCCTTTCTCGCTGGTGGCCTGCATTTTCTGCTCTTTCACCAGGTAGGTGATCTTGTCGCCGGTAATGTTGCTGTCCAGCTGTTCCAGATAGGCGTTACCGGTCAGGATAACCAGATCCTTCGCCAGCTCGTAATGCATATGCGAGGCGCGGCCTTTTACCGGTTTGCCGTTGTCCTGCATCTGGTAGAAGGTGGCAGGGTTACCGTAACCATCAATGATCTCTTTACCCTGCTCGCCGCCAGGGCGGGTGACCACCACTTTGTCGGCGTTAATTTTAATGGTGCCCTGGGTCATGACGACGTTGCCCGTAAAGGTGACGACGTTACCCTGCATATCAAGCGACTGGGCGTCAGACTCGATATGGATCGGCTGTTCGGTATCGCCAGTCACAGCGAGCGCGGGAAGACTGGCGGCCAGCAGTGCGCTGGCGATAAGTAATTTAAGGCTGAGTTTGTTTGTTTTGAATTTCATAGGAGGTTCTAACCTTTTCAATCAGCTCGGCGTTTTTGCTGCGTAAGTTCCCGCGCATTCTCAAACCGCTGGAATTAAATGTCGTGCCGTATAATGTGACCAGATCCTGAGATGTCACGTCCTGGGTAACCAGGTTGATCTGGGCGTTATCCGTGGTGATTCTGCGCAGTTGAGCATCAGCGGTCAGGGCGATGACCTCAACATGGCCATACAGATAAAGCATACGGTCATTCGTCAGTTTTGCGCGGTCAGACTTGATTGACCACGTCGGGACTTTATCCGTATCAAAGGTGGTCATCACCGGTTTGGTAAACCACGAGACCCCATCATCTGAAAAATATTCAACGTGCTGGGCAATCAGGCGATAGTTCAGCGCACCTTCCGGGCTATATACCACGGTATCGCTGTGATCGCTTTTGTAGGTTGGATCGCTTGTGTTGACAGTATCCGGTTGCGTATCGTCACGGTCAGCGAGATTCACGCCAATCAGTACCAGTACGACAAGCGTCAGCAGAATGATAACCCAACGTCTGGTTTTACTCATATCGATTGCCCTTTGGCCTCATCAAGCTTGCCCTGCGCCAGCAGAAGCAGATCGCAGACTTCACGTACGGCACCGCGGCCACCGTTAATGTGAGTAACATAGTCAGCGCGCGGAATAAGCAGCGGATGGGCGTCGGCAACGGCGATACTCAGCCCCACCTCTGACATGACCGGCCAGTCAATCAAATCGTCGCCCACGTAGGCAACGTTTTCCGGCGCGACAGCCAGTTTCCCCAGCAAATCCCTGAAGGCCATCATTTTGTCAGACTGCCCCTGATAGAGATGGGTAATCCCCAGCGTTTCGCAGCGATCTTCTACCAGCTTAGCTTTCCGTCCTGTGATGATAGCAACTTCAATGCCCGACGTGAGGGCACAGCGAATGCCGTAGCCGTCGCGTACGTTAAATGCTTTCAGCTCTTCGCCGTTATTGCCCATATAAATCAGGCCGTCGGAGAGCACACCGTCCACATCAAGGATCAACAGGCGAATATTTTCCGCCTTTGCCATCATGTGGGTACTGACCGGGCCATAACAGGTTGCAAGGGATGCACCCGCATTACTCATTGTCTTATCCTTCATTACACTACGCCCGCGCGCAGCAGATCATGCATATGTACCACACCCAGCAGTTGGTCGCCATCAGCAACCATCACTGAGGTAATATGACGGGACTGCATCAGGTTGAGCACTTCAACCGCCAGCGTGCCGGGACGCACGCGGATGCCGCCTGACGTCATGACGTCGGCAATGCCCAGCGTGCGGACATCCACACCCATATCAAACACGCGGCGCAAGTCGCCATCGGTGAAGATCCCCTGGATTTTCATCAGGTCATCGCAGATAACCGTCATGCCCAGATTTTTTCGCGTGATTTCCAGTAACGCATCGCGCAGCGAGGCCTCTTTGCTTACGTGAGGGATCTCGTCGCCGGTGTGCATAATATCGTTGACCCGCAGCAGCAGCTTACGCCCCAGCGCGCCTCCGGGATGAGAAAGGGCGAAATCTTCGGGCGTAAAACCGCGTGCTTCCAGTAGCGCAACGGCAAGCGCGTCGCCCATGACTAACGCCGCGGTGGTGCTGGAGGTCGGTGCCAGACCCAGCGGGCAGGCTTCTTTCGGTACTTTCACGCACAGGTGGATATCGGCGGCGCGCGCCATGCTGCTCTCCGGACGGCTGGTCATGCAAATCAGGGGCACCTGCAGCCGCTTCAGAACCGGGATCAGCGCTAAAATCTCGTTGGACTCGCCCGAGTTCGACAGGGCGATCACGACGTCCTGCGGTGTGACCATACCCAGGTCGCCGTGTGCGGCTTCACCTGGATGGACAAAAAAGGACGAGGTGCCGGTGCTGGCAAAAGTCGCCGCCATTTTGCGCCCAATGTGGCCGGATTTGCCCATACCCATCACCACGACTTTACCGGCACAGTAGAACATCTTCTCACAGGCCAGACTAAAATCCTGATTAATGTACTGATCTAACTGCGCCAGGCCTTCACGTTCAATCTCCAGAACGTCTTTACCTGCTTTCTGAAAGTCAAAACCCGGCTGCAATTCTATTTGCGACATAATGCGTTTCCGTTTACCCAGAGAGAAGAGGCGAAAGCCAGTACAGCATCGCCATCCATACGATAAAACCACCCGTCAGCAGCGCGCCTGCGCCTTTACCAATCTGTCGTTGCTTGCGCCAGCAGAGCAGGGCAAATATCACGCTCACCAGCAGCATCACGCCGTAATCGCGCGAGAAGACCATCGGGTTAAACGGCCCCGGCGCGATCAGCGCCGGCAATCCCGTGACAATCGCGATATTGAAAATGTTCGAGCCGATGATATTGCCTATCGCGATATCATCTTCGCCTTTACGCGCGCCCGCAATGGCGGTGGCGAGTTCCGGCAAGCTGGTCCCGATGGCGATCACCGTCAGGCCAATTGTCAGTTCGCTCATCGCGAAGTAATTCGCCAGCACGGTCGCGTTATCCACCACCATACGTGTGGCCATTGGCATGATGATCAGCGCGACGCCCAGCCACAGCAGGGCGACGGGTAGCGTCCCCTCACGCGGCAGTTCAGCGACATGCTCGCGCGTGAGGGTGTCATTTCCTTGTTTCTCGGCGTTACGGGCAATTTTAACGCTATACAGCAGCCAAATCGCGGCCAGCGCGAGCAGGAAAATGCCGTCATCAATACTCAACACGCCGTCATGCAGCACGTAGCCAGCCAGCAGGCTTACGACTAACATTAGCGGCAGTTCGCGGCGCAGAACATCAGAATGTACGCGAAATGGATGTAGCAGGGCGGCTAAGCCTAAAATGAGTAAAATGTTGACGATGTTTGAGCCAATCGCCGTACCAATCGCCAGATCAACCTGGCCATGCAGCGATGCCGAGACTGAAACGATGATTTCCGGAAGAGAGGTTCCGACGCTGACCACCGTCATCCCAATGACGATAGGCGGGACGCCCATCAGCCGGCACAGGATTGATGCGGCAAACACCAAACGGTCAGCACTGTAGACCACCAAAAGTAAACCAATAATTAACAGTGCTGTTGCTAAAAGCATCAAAAGTCCTTTCTTCAGGTATACTCGCCGGTCCACCGCGCAAAAATTATTGTGGGCGCTGCATACAGTCTGAGGCGTAACGAATTCCTAATTTTGACTTTATGCGCCGGAAAAGTAAAACAAATGCCAGCTTTCGCTAACCTCCACGGCTAATATTCTGTAAAAATGTGGGGTTTAGGGCTGATTTAGGCTTCATGCAAACGT
Organism: Enterobacter sp. UPMP2052; assembly: GCF_053709675.1. NCBI lineage: Bacteria > Pseudomonadati > Pseudomonadota > Gammaproteobacteria > Enterobacterales > Enterobacteriaceae > Enterobacter > Enterobacter sp. UPMP2052. Next base: position 99,764 of record NZ_JBSKJR010000006.1, on the reverse strand, counting down.
GAAGCACGGTAAGAAAGGAACCATAAATGAGCCAAACGATGGCGAATTTAGTCGATGTCCGTGGCGTCAGTTTCTCTCGCGGCAACCGATTGATATTTGAAGATATTTCTTTGACAGTCCCGCGAGGCAAGATCACTGCCATCATGGGGCCATCCGGGATCGGTAAAACGACGCTGCTGCGGTTGATCGGTGGGCAAATTCCACCTGACGGCGGCGAAATTCTCTTCGACGGTGAAAACGTCCCGGCGATGTCACGTTCGCGTTTGTATACTGTCCGCAAACGGATGAGCATGCTTTTTCAGTCCGGGGCGCTGTTCACCGATATGAACGTCTTTGATAACGTAGCCTACCCGCTGCGTGAGCATACGAGCCTGCCGCCTGAGTTGCTGAAAAGCACGGTGATGATGAAGCTTGAGGCCGTTGGGCTTCGCGGAGCCGCCAAATTAATGCCGTCGGAACTGTCTGGTGGGATGGCCCGCCGTGCCGCATTAGCGCGCGCTATCGCCTTAGAGCCTGATTTAATCATGTTCGACGAGCCGTTTGTCGGACAGGACCCCATTACCATGGGCGTGCTGGTGAAGTTAATTTCTGAGTTAAACAGCGCGCTCGGTGTAACCTGCATCGTGGTGTCACACGACGTGCCGGAAGTGCTGAGCATTGCTGATTACGCCTACATAGTGGCAGACAAAAGGATCGTCGCGCACGGCAGCGCTCAGGCGCTGCAGGAAAATTGCGATCCGCGCGTGCGGCAGTTCCTCGACGGTATTGCGGACGGGCCTGTCCCGTTCCACTATCCGGCAGGTGATTATCGTGACGATTTACTGGGAATAGGGAGTTAAGCCACTCATGCTGTTAAATGCGTTGGCCGCTCTTGGACACCGTGGCATAAAAACCATCAGGACGTTCGGGCGTGCCGGATTGATGTTATTCAACGCGCTGGTCGGCAAACCGGAATTCCGCAAGCATGCGCCGCTGCTGGTGCGGCAGCTCTATAACGTCGGCGTACTGTCGATGGTTATCATCATCGTTTCCGGTCTGTTTATCGGCATGGTGCTTGGGCTGCAGGGTTACCTGGTTTTGACGACCTACAGTGCGGAAACGAGCCTCGGGATGCTGGTGGCCCTGTCCCTGCTGCGTGAGCTCGGGCCGGTGGTGGCCGCGCTGCTGTTTGCCGGACGTGCCGGCTCGGCATTAACCGCCGAAATTGGCCTGATGCGCGCCACCGAGCAGCTCTCCAGCATGGAGATGATGGCGGTCGATCCGCTGCGCCGCGTGATCTCTCCTCGCTTCTGGGCGGGAGTCATTTCGTTACCGCTGCTGACTATTCTTTTTGTCGCCGTCGGGATTTGGGGCGGTTCGCTGGTCGGCGTGCACTGGAAAGGGATCGACGCCGGGTTCTTCTGGTCCGCGATGCAGGACGCCATCGACCTGCGGATGGATCTGATCAACTGCCTGATTAAGAGCCTGGTATTTGCCGTTACGGTTACCTGGATTGCGTTGTTCAATGGTTACGACGCAATCCCTACGTCGGCGGGCATTAGCCGCGCGACAACACGTACTGTCGTTCATTCGTCGCTGGCCGTACTGGGTCTGGATTTTGTGCTCACCGCACTGATGTTTGGGAATTGAGTTCATGCAAACGAGAAAAAATGAAATTTGGGTCGGCGTATTTCTGCTTCTGGCGCTTCTGGCAGCACTCTTCATCTGCCTGCGAGCGGCGGATATCACCTCTATCCGGACTGAACCGACTTACCGTGTTTATGCCACCTTCGATAACATCGGCGGCCTGAAAGCGCGTTCACCGATCCGCATCGGTGGCGTGGTGATTGGCCGCGTGGCGGATATCACGCTTGACGAGAAAACCTATCTGCCGCGCGTCGCGATGGATATCGAAGAGCGTTACAACCACATTCCCGATACCAGTTCGCTTTCCATTCGTACCTCGGGGCTGCTGGGTGAACAATATCTGGCACTTAACGTTGGTTTCGAAGACCCCGAGCTGGGAACGACTATCCTTAAAGACGGCAGCGTGATTCAGGATACGAAATCCGCCATGGTGCTGGAGGATATGATTGGTCAATTCCTTTACAACAGTAAAGGGGATGATAAAAAGTCTGACGCTGCCCCTGCGCAGAGTGAGGACCCTACCAATGTCGCACCGACGCCTGGTGCAGCGAATTAATATCAGGAGAAGTCATTCATGTTTAAACGACTATTAATGGTTGCCATGCTGGTTATCGCCCCTCTTACCGCAGCCCACGCGGCGGATCAGAGCAACCCGTACAAACTGATGGATGAGGCCGCGAAGAAAACCTTCGATCGTCTTAAAAACGAACAGCCAAAAATTCGCGCCAACCCTGACTATCTTCGCGATGTGGTCGATCAGGAGCTGCTGCCGTACGTGCAGATCAAATACGCGGGTGCGCTGGTGCTGGGTCGCTATTACAAAGATGCTACCCCTGCGCAGCGTGAAGCCTACTTTGCCGCATTCCGTGAATACCTGAAGCAGGCATATGGTCAGGCGCTGGCGATGTACCACGGCCAGACGTACCAGATCGCCCCGGAGCAACCGCTGGGTGATGCCACGATTGTGCCTATTCGTGTCACTATCATCGATCCCAATGGCCGTCCGCCGGTTCGCCTGGATTTCCAGTGGCGTAAAAACAGCCAGACCGGTAATTGGCAGGCCTATGACATGATCGCCGAAGGCGTAAGCATGATCACCACCAAACAGAACGAGTGGAGCGATCTGCTGCGCACCAAGGGCATTGATGGTCTGACTGCACAGCTTCAGTCTATCTCTCGTCAGAAAATTTCCCTGGACGAGAAGAAGTAATGACGCAGCAACTTAGCTGGTCGCGCGAAGGTGAAACGTTGAAGCTTAAGGGTGAGCTGGACCAGGATCTGCTCAACCCGCTTTGGGACGCGCGCGATGACGCGATGAAGGGCGTGACGCTGATTGATTTGAACAGCGTCACCCGCGTGGATACCGCCGGTGTTGCGATGCTGGCACATCTTGTCGCCGTGGGGAAAAAGCACGGAACGCAAGTCCGGCTTGCTGGCGCGAGCGACAATGTTGTGACCCTTGCGCAGCTCTACAATTTGCCCGACGACGTTTTACCTCGCTAACATTTTCAGTGCGTTACTTCCGAAAGCCCCGACAGTTTCACCGTCGGGGCTTTTTGCTTGTTTAAGACAACGCCACTTTGCTCTAAGATGTTGGGCTTGTTTTCACAATCAGATGATAAAGACCCCATGGAAAATAATGAAATCCAGACTGTGCTGATGAATGCACTCTCCCTTCAGGAAGCCCACGTCTCTGGCGATGGCAGTCACTTCCAGGTTATTGCTGTGGGTGAGATCTTCGACGGTATGAGTCGTGTGAAGAAACAGCAGGCTGTGTATGCGCCGCTGATGGAATACATTGCGGACAACCGCATCCACGCCCTGTCGATTAAAGCGTTCACCCCGCAAGAGTGGGCACGCGATCGCAAACTAAACGGTTTCTAAGCTGAGGGCGACAGCCCGCAGCACGGTTGAATTTATAAGAGAGCAAACAATGGACAAATTTCGTGTACAGGGACCAACGCGTCTCCAGGGCGAAGTCACTATTTCCGGCGCCAAAAACGCCGCGCTGCCTATCCTCTTTGCGGCGCTGCTCGCCGAAGAGCCGGTAGAGATCCAGAACGTACCGAAGCTGAAAGATATCGACACGACCATGAAGTTGCTTGCTCAACTGGGTACTAAGGTGGAGCGCAATGGTTCCGTCTGGATCGACGCCAGCCAGGTTAACAACTTCTCCGCGCCCTATGATCTGGTGAAAACCATGCGTGCCTCCATCTGGGCGCTTGGTCCGCTGGTGGCGCGTTTTGGTCAGGGACAGGTTTCCCTGCCGGGCGGCTGCGCGATTGGTGCGCGTCCGGTCGATCTGCACATCTTTGGCTTAGAGAAGCTGGGCGCAGAGATCAAGCTGGAAGAAGGTTACGTTAAGGCGTCCGTGAACGGTCGTCTGAAAGGCGCGCACATCGTCATGGACAAAGTGAGCGTGGGCGCAACGGTGACCATTATGTCTGCGGCAACGCTGGCGGAAGGCACCACCATCATCGAAAACGCCGCACGCGAGCCGGAAATTGTGGATACCGCAAACTTCCTCGTGGCGCTGGGCGCGAAAATTTCAGGTCAGGGCACCGATCGTATCACCATTGAGGGCGTAGAGCGCCTGGGCGGCGGCGTGTACCGCGTGCTGCCGGACCGTATCGAAACCGGCACCTTCCTGGTAGCCGCCGCGATTTCCGGCGGGAAAATCACCTGCCGCAATGCACAGCCAGATACTCTGGACGCCGTGCTGGCGAAACTGCGTGATGCGGGCACCGATATCGAAATTGGTGAAGACTGGATCAGCCTGGACATGCACGGCAATCGCCCTAAAGCGGTCAACGTGCGTACCGCTCCGCACCCGGCTTTCCCGACCGATATGCAGGCGCAGTTCACCCTGCTGAACCTGGTAGCCGAAGGGACGGGCTTTATTACCGAGACCATCTTTGAAAACCGCTTTATGCACGTACCGGAACTGATCCGTATGGGCGCGCATGCGGAAATCGAAAGCAATACGGTGATCTGCCACGGCGTTGAAAAACTGTCTGGTGCGCAGGTGATGGCAACCGATCTGCGTGCGTCTGCAAGCCTGGTGCTGGCGGGCTGCATTGCGGAAGGGACTACCGTTGTCGATCGTATCTACCATATTGATCGCGGCTATGAGCGTATTGAAGATAAACTGCGCGCGCTGGGTGCTAATATCGAGCGTGTGAAGGGCGAGTAATCGTTCCGGCAGCCCCCTGCCAGAGATGGTCGGGGGATTGCTGTTCCTGTCAAAATGCGCGTGTTACCTCAACAGCGCTTCACGTCGTTTTTTTCTGGCGCATCATGCGCGTTCTGTCGATAAACTCATGGGTAACGGGATCGTGGTAGCGTGAAGGCCAGATTACCCACGGCTGGGTGTCCAGCGCGGTGGCGATAATCAATTCACCCTTCGGCCATGGTCGGGTCAGTGCGTTCGCCAGTGTGGAAGAACTGAGCCCGTTGCGACGCGACTCTGCAGCCAGAGATGTCCCTTTTTTGCGAAGTGCCGCAATAATATCAGCCGAATGCCAGTCGATAAATTTCGTATCCATTGAAGCTGTCCTTGTGTTCATGTTCACCCATGCCATTTCTCCTGAAATGACGGGGTTACTATACCGTCTTCGAACAGCGGTTCTAAAAAGTTCGAGTTACTGGAAGCAATATTCAGAATAAGACATGACTTTATTCATGCGGCCTGTAAACCGATGATTTAACGTGAAAATGGAGTTTTTAAGAACGTACTGGAAGCTCCCTGCGCGGCGGCAGGGAGCCCGGGGAAGGGGATTAACGATCGCGTTGAACGGCGATGTGGGCAAGGCCAATAAGCGCATCGCGCCATGGGCTGTCCGGGATCACCTGAAGTGCTGCAATGGCTTTATCGGCTTCTTCTTCGGCACGCTGACGCGTCCATTCAAGTGAACCGCTGATCGCCATGGCTTCCAGGACAGGTTCCAGAAGATGTCGACCATTTCCCTGCTCGATCGCTTCACGGATCATTTTTGCCTGCTCGGGGGTACCGTTGCGCATGGCGTGTAGCAGCGGCAGGGTCGGTTTGCCTTCGTTCAGGTCGTCGCCGACGTTTTTGCCCAGCGTCTCGCCATCGGCACTGTAGTCCAGTAAATCGTCAATCAGCTGGAACGCGGTGCCAAGATAGCGGCCATAGTCCTGAAGCCCTTTTTCCTGGACGTCGGTGCAGCCGCCGAGGATGCCGGAACACTGAGCCGCTGCTTCAAACAGACGCGCGGTCTTGCTGTAAATCACGCGCATGTAGCTCTCTTCGGTAATGTCCGGATCGTTGACGTTCATCAGCTGCAGCACTTCGCCTTCGGCGATCACGTTCACCGCTTCAGACATCACTTCCAGCACCTTCAGCGAGCCGAGGCTGGTCATCATCTGGAAAGCACGGGTATAGATAAAATCACCCACCAGTACGCTTGCCGCATTGCCAAACGCGGCGTTAGCCGTGGCTTTGCCGCGACGCATGTCAGATTCATCCACAACGTCATCATGAAGGAGCGTGGCGGTGTGGATAAACTCGATCAGCGCCGCGATCGTCACATGGGCATTTCCCTGATAGCCAACGGCTCTTGCGGCCAGAATGGCAATCATCGGGCGAATGCGTTTACCGCCGCCGCTGACGATGTAATAGCCCAACTGATTGATCAGTTGAACGTCAGAGTTGAGTTGTTCCAGGATTGCTGCATTCACACCCGCCATATCTTGCGCGGTTAACTCGTTGATTTTATCTAAATTCATCGCAAAAGCCGGGCTTTTTATCCTGTTTATCCCACGGGATGTGGGTTCACAAAGGGTTTCGGTTTATCAATAGTATCGCTGATTGTACTGAAAAAACGGCGCAGATAAACGTTACCGTACGTGTTGTGTTTTTTTTCTTCATCTATTGATGGTAGCACTTGTCAAAGGCTCGCGTTTTGCGTAATATTCGCGCCCTATTGTGAATATTTATAGCGCACTCTGAATCATACGAGGATGTGCGCGGAAGCGGAGTTTATATGTACGCGGTTTTCCAAAGTGGTGGTAAACAACACCGAGTAAGCGAAGGTCAGACCGTTCGCCTGGAAAAGCTGGACATCGCAACTGGCGAATCTGTTGAATTCGCTGAAGTTCTGATGATCGCAAACGGTGAAGAAGTCAAAATCGGCGTTCCTTTCGTTGATGGCGGCGTTATCAAAGCTGAAGTTGTTGCACACGGTCGTGGCGAGAAAGTTAAAATCGTTAAGTTTCGTCGTCGTAAGCACTACCGTAAGCAGCAGGGCCACCGTCAGTGGTTCACTGATGTGAAAATTACTGGCATCAGCGCCTAAGACCTGAGGAGAGATTTAAATGGCACATAAAAAGGCTGGCGGCTCCACACGTAACGGTCGCGATTCAGAAGCTAAACGCCTTGGCGTTAAGCGTTTCGGTGGCGAATCCGTTCTGGCGGGTAGCATCATCGTTCGTCAACGTGGCACCAAATTCCACGCTGGCAACAACGTAGGTTGCGGTCGTGACCACACTCTGTTTGCTAAAGCAGACGGTAAAGTGAAATTTGAAGTTAAAGGCCCGAACAACCGTAAATACATCAGCATCGTTGCTGAGTAAGGTTTTCTCGGTCCGGTAACGGATTAAAGCCCCGCAACACGTTGCGGGGCTTTTTACATTGGAAACCCGGAAAATTTTCTGTAGGGAAAACGGGCATGAAGCAGCAGGCCGGCATTGGTATTCTTTTGGCGCTGACCACCGCGATGTGTTGGGGTGCATTGCCAATTGCAATGAAGCAGGTTCTGGAAGTGATGGAGCCGCCGACGGTGGTGTTTTATCGCTTTTTGATGGCGAGTATTGGCCTCGGTGCCATTCTGGCGATCAAGGGCAAGCTTCCGCCGCTGCGCCTCTTCCGTAAACCGCGCTGGCTGGTATTACTGGCTATCGCGACGGGCGGGCTGTTCGGGAACTTCATTCTGTTCAGCTCTTCCCTGCAGTATCTTAGCCCCACGGCGTCGCAGGTGATTGGTCAACTTTCACCGGTGGGCATGATGGTCGCCAGCGTCTTCATCCTCAAAGAGAAGATGCGCGGGACGCAGATTGTGGGGGCGAGTATGTTGCTCTGCGGGCTGGTGATGTTCTTCAACACCAGCCTGATTGAGATTTTCACCCGGCTGACGGATTACACCTGGGGTGTGATTTTTGGCGTGGGTGCAGCAACGGTCTGGGTGAGTTACGGCGTCGCGCAAAAGGTGTTATTACGTCGCCTGGCCTCACAGCAGATCCTCCTTTTGTTGTACACTTTGTGTACAATAGCACTGTTGCCGTTAGCAAAACCGGGTGTGATTACCCAACTGAGCGACTGGCAGCTAGCGTGTCTCATTTTTTGTGGGCTAAACACGCTGGTCGGTTATGGCGCGCTGGCCGAAGCAATGGCGCGCTGGCAGGCAGCGCAGGTGAGCGCATTAATCACGCTGACTCCGCTGTTTACGCTGTTATTTTCAGATTTGTTATCAATGGCCTGGCCCGATGTTTTCGTCAGACCGATGCTCAACCTGTTGGGCTATCTCGGTGCGTTTGTCGTGGTTGCGGGCGCGATGTATTCCGCCATTGGTCATCGTCTCTGGGGGCGCTGGCGCAAAAATGAAGCGGTTGTAACGATCCCCCGCTCAGGCGAATGATTTACGGAGAAGTAAAATGAAGTTTGTTGATGAAGCGACGATTCTGGTCGTTGCAGGTGATGGCGGTAACGGTTGTGTCAGCTTCCGCCGTGAAAAATATATTCCACGTGGCGGCCCTGACGGCGGCGACGGCGGAGATGGCGGCGATGTGTGGCTTGAGGCGGATGAAAACCTCAACACGCTGATCGACTACCGTTTCGAAAAATCTTTCCGCGCTGAACGTGGTCAAAACGGCCAGAGCCGTGACTGTACCGGTAAACGCGGTAAAGACGTGGTCATTAAAGTGCCTGTCGGGACCCGTGTTATCGATCAGGGTACCGGTGAAACCATGGGTGATATGACCAAACACGGTCAGCGCCTGATGGTGGCAAAAGGCGGATGGCACGGTCTGGGCAACAGCCGTTTTAAATCCTCCGTGAACCGTGCTCCTCGTCAGAAAACCATGGGTACGCCGGGTGACACGCGCGATCTGCAGCTTGAACTGATGCTGCTGGCTGACGTGGGTATGCTGGGTATGCCAAATGCGGGTAAATCAACCTTCATTCGTGCCGTGTCTGCCGCGAAGCCGAAAGTGGCAGATTATCCCTTCACCACGCTGGTACCGAGCCTGGGCGTTGTCCGCATGGACCACGAAAAGAGCTTCGTGGTAGCGGATATTCCGGGCCTGATCGAAGGCGCGGCAGAGGGCGCGGGTCTGGGGATTCGCTTCCTGAAGCACCTTGAGCGTTGCCGTGTCCTGCTGCATATCATCGATATTAACCCTATTGATGAATCCGATCCGGTGGATAACGCCCGTATTATTATTGGCGAGCTGGAAAAATACAGCGAAAAACTGGCAGGCAAGCCGCGCTGGCTGGTCTTTAACAAGATCGACCTGATGGACAAAGCGGAAGCTGAAGCCAAAGCGAAAGCCATTGCTGAAGCGATGGGTTGGGAAGATAAATACTACCTGATCTCTGCGGCAAGCCAGATTGGCGTGAAAGATCTCTGCTGGGATGTGATGAACTTTATCATCGAAAACCCAATCGTTCAGGCTGAAGAAGTGAAACAGCCAGAAAAAGTCGAATTCATGTGGGATGACTACCACCGCCAGCAGCTCGAAGAGCAGGAAGCGGAAGAAGATGATGAAGACTGGGACGATGACTGGGATGAAGATGACGAAGAAGGCGTCGAGTTCATCTACAAGCATTGATTCCTGCAAGAAGCCCCTGTTAAGGGGCTTTTTTTTATCCTAACCTCGAAGGCAGCCAGCAACTGGCAATTAAGCCGCCTTGAGGGCCGTTCTCCAGCGTTAATTGCCCGTGGTGGAGCTGAACGATACGCTGCACGATGCTCAGCCCCAGGCCGCTTCCACCGTAGCGCTGGTCAAGACGTCTGAACGGTTCGGTGATTGACTGGCGATGCGCTTCGTCGATGCCCGGCCCCTCATCAATCACACTGACCTGCGTTCCCCCGTCCCGCTCGGTGAGCGTCACCTCGATAGTTGTCCCCACAGGGCTGTAGCGGGCGGCGTTCTCAAGCAGGTTCCTTAGCATCAGACGCAGCAGGACAGGGTCTCCCTGCACCGTAAGCGCGCTGTCAGCGGGCCATATCACCTTGTGCTCTTTGGCTTCATGCTCAAGGCCCAGCGGGGCGATGATGGTTTCAGTCCAGTTGACGGTATCGTAATGCCCGCTGGCCATCGCCTGCCCTGCACGGGCCAGCATCAGCAGTTGTTCTACGGTATGCATGAGCTGGTCGATGCGGCTTATCAGCGGGGCAGCCTGAGGCGAGCCGGATTGCGCCATCAGCTCCAGATGCAGCCGGATACCGGCAAGCGGCGTTCGCAGTTCGTGGGCCGCGTCAGCGGTGAACAGACGCTCCTGCTGGATAGTGTGATCCAGACGCGCCAGCAGCTGATTTAATGAGGTCGTGACCGCGCCAATCTCTTCCATATCAGAATACATGGGCAGAGGGGTGAGATTATCCGCCGAGCGGTTGGCGAGGCTGATGCGCAGCTTATTGAGTGGTCGGGTTATCCAGGTCACCGCCCAGAACGAAAACAGGAGGGTAAAGCCGACCATGACCAGCGAGGGGACCAGCAGCGAAGCAATGGCCTCGCGGATCTCTTTTTCGACGTGGCTGTTACGCGCTTTCGCCGACAGGGTTTCACTGACCAGAAAGCCAATCTGCTCGCGGCTTTCATGCCACAGCCAAATCACGCTGATCAACTGGAAAAATAACAGGATAACCGCCAGCAACACCATTAATCGCCGACGCATGCTGTTCATTTCTGACTCTCAAGGCGATAGCCTACGCCGCGCACGGTTTTAATTCTGTCCTTGCCGAGCTTGCGCCGCAGGTTATGGATGTGAACTTCAAGGGTGTTAGAACCCGGATCGTCCTGCCAGGAGTAAATGTCCTGCTGCAGCGTTTCACGGTGTACCGTCTGCCCGCTGCGCATAATCAGGCGGGTCAGGAGGGCGAACTCTTTTGGCGTGACTTCAACAGGCTGAGACTGGCGCAGCACCTGCTGGGTTTGCAGATTGAGCGTGATGTCTCCGTCTGTCAGCAGATTATCGCTGTGCCCCTGATAGCGGCGGATAAGCGCCCGCACGCGGGCCTGAAGCTCTGCCAGCGCAAAGGGTTTCACCAGATAGTCATCAGCGCCCGAGTCGAGGCCGTTAATGCGGTCTTCAATGGCATCGCGCGCCGTGAGGATCAGCACCGGGTTTTCAACGCCCCGGCGACGCCACTGGCTTAACAGCGTGGCACCGTCTTTATCTGGCAGGCCCAAATCAAGGATCACCAGGCTGTACTCGCCGCTCTGGATCAGGGCGTCCGCTTCTGCTGCCGTCGCGGCACAGTCGAGCGCATAGCCCTCATTCGCCAGCGCGAGCGCCAGCCCTTCCTGCAATAACAGATCGTCTTCAACTATGAGAAGTTTCATCGCTAGTTATTCTGGTAGATGTCCTTATAAAGCCTGCTTTCGAAGCGCACCAGAGGAATTCGACGATTACGCTGGTCTGCTGGTTCGACGGCATAGCCGGAAAGATATTGTACGAACGCCATGCGTTGTCCACTGGCGGTCGTGATAAAGCCTGCCAGGTTATACACGCCCTGCAGCGAGCCTGTTTTAGCCGAGACCTTTCCATCCACTCCCGCCGCATGAAGCCCGGCGCGGTACTGAAGGGAGCCATCGTGCCCGGCAAGCGGCAGCATCGTAATAAAGTTTAGTTCAGTGTCGTGCTGTGCAATGTACTGCAGCACCTGCATCATGGTTGCGGGGGAGATCAGGTTATGGCGTGACAGCCCTGATCCATCGACGGCAATCGTATTGCCAAGGTCGATCCCCGCCTGCTGACGCAGTATCTGCCGTACAGCGTCAGACCCCGCACGCCAGGTACCCGGCACGCCGAAACGCGCATGACCAATCATGCGGAACACCGTATCCGCGATCATATTGTCCGATTTTTTCAGCATAATCCTAAGCAGATCGTGCAGCGGCGCGGACTGTTTGCTGGCGATGACGTTACCCGGCTGATTAACCTGCGTCTGGCGCAGCAGGGTGCCAGAATAGGTAATTCCGGCCTGTTTGAGTTCGTCTTTAAGAATGGCGCCTGCGTAACCCGCACCGTCCTGAATAGCAAAGGCCAGCGGCAGCGGGTCGGCACGCTGCGTCAGGCAGCCGGTGAGCGTGTAGCGGTTTAAATCACCCGGGACGACATCCAGCTCGCAGTACTGCGCATCCGGCGATCCTTTTGCCAGCGTACGCACCTGGCTGAACATCGTGACCGGGTAGTAAGAGGCGACACGAATAAAGGCTAAATCATTCGGCTTTGGTGCGCTGTAAAGCGACACGGAGAAACAGTTACGGTCAACGATAGCCGCGGCTGGCGGGGCGCTAAAGCACTGCGTCATGTCGTTCCACGGCCAGCCTGGGGCTTTATCATGGCTGGCAAAAATCGAGGTGTCGATCAGTACGTTGCCATCGATCTTTTGCACACCAGATTTTTTCAGCACCGCCACCATGTTGCGAATATCCTGGCGCTTGAACGTGGGGTCACCGCCGAACCGGGCGATAAGATCGCCTTTCAGCTCGCCACCGTCGATGTTACCTTTGGTCTCAAGGGTGGTGGTAAAGCGGAAGTCAGGACCAAGCTGAAGCAGCGCGGCGAGGGCGGTGATCACCTTTTGGGTACTGGCAGGCAGCGCCATCTGTTGACTGTGATAGTCAATATCGGGTGCCTGGGCTCCAACCTTCTGCACCATCAGCGCAAGGTTAGCCCCTGCGGGCAGCTGGTTAATGTACTCATCAACATTCGCGGCCTGAACGGTGAACGTGATACTGGTAGTCAATCCGATGATAAATCTGGAAAATCGCATAGTCTCGCGCTAACAACCCGAAAACAAACCGTCATACTACGGTGCATGGCACTGCAAAGTAAACGATGACCCATAGTGAACTTCGCGGTAAAATGCGTATCAAATTGAAAAATTGCTGCTGACCTGGGACTTTGTTCCCGGGTCGGTTTTCTTTTTGCTTCTGGCCCGCTCATGGTTGGATGTACATGGGCGCAGGGGCCGGAGCAGGTGACGCTGCTCCCAACAGGAATGTTCAAGAGGTATAACAAATGCAAGCTATTCCGATGACCTTACGTGGCGCAGAAAAACTGCGCGAAGAGCTGGATTTCCTTAAATCCGTACGTCGCCCTGAAATCATTGCTGCTATCGCGGATGCGCGTGAGCACGGCGACCTGAAAGAAAATGCTGAATACCACGCCGCGCGTGAGCAGCAGGGCTTTTGCGAAGGCCGTATTAAAGATATCGAAGCGAAGCTGTCTAATGCGCAGGTTATCGATATCACCAAAATGCCAAACAATGGTCGCGTGATTTTCGGCGCTACCGTTACCGTGCTGAACCTGGACAACGACGAAGAGCAGAAATACCGCATCGTTGGGGATGACGAAGCTGACTTTAAGCAGAACCTCATCTCGGTAAACTCGCCGATTGCGCGCGGTCTGATTGGCAAAGAGCAGGACGATGTTGTCGTCATCCGCACCCCGGGTGGTGAAGTGGAATACGAAATTATTAAGGTTGAATACCTGTAATTCGCATCTCCGATAAGATGTTGATACATTGTAAAGATAAGAAAAAGGCCGCATAGCGGCCTTTTATCAACTTAAGTAGCGTGGCATTTTGCTCACCTGCTGACAGAAATCCCTCGTTTTACACAGAAAATGTGTTCGATTCAGGATATCCTTAGCGTGGCAGCGAGATTTTACGCTCTTTAGATGGGCGATAGAGCACCAGCGTTTTACCGATGACCTGTACATTACAGGCGCCGGTTTCGCGCACGATGGCTTCCACGATCAGGTTTTTAGTGTCTCTGTCTTCAGAGGCGATTTTCACCTTGATCAGCTCGTGGTGTTCCAGCGCTTGTTCAATCTCGGCAAGCACCCCTTCGGTCAAACCATTGTTGCCAAGCATAACTACCGGCTTGAGCGGATGTGCCAGACCTTTAAGGTGCTGTTTTTGTTTAGTACTCAGATTCATCGTATATTTTTGCTTACGTTGGGATTGAAAACGGTTCATTCTACCGCCATCTCCCTAATATCGCCAAATAGCTGCGTAGAAATTTACGTCACAGGCAAGCAACGATGAACCAGGACGGAAATGTTAAATGACAGGTAAAAAGCGTTCTGCCAGCTCCAGCCGCTGGCTACAGGAACACTTTAGCGATAAATATGTTCAACAGGCGCAGAAAAAGGGGTTGCGTTCCCGCGCCTGGTTTAAACTTGATGAAATACAGCAAAGTGACAAACTTTTTAAGCCGGGAATGACGGTTGTCGATCTCGGTGCAGCACCTGGCGGATGGTCTCAGTATGCGGTTACGCAGATCGGCGGAACGGGCCGAATCATCGCATGCGATCTTTTACCAATGGATCCTATCGTTGGTGTGGACTTCCTTCAGGGCGACTTTCGTGATGAATTAGTACTGAAAGCGTTACTTGATCGTGTAGGTGACAGTAAGGTCCAGGTTGTCATGTCTGATATGGCACCAAATATGTGTGGAACACCGGCGGTGGATATCCCCCGCGCCATGTATCTGGTGGAGCTAGCGTTAGAAATGAGTCGTGATGTACTAGCGCCTGGTGGTAGTTTTGTTGTGAAGGTGTTTCAGGGCGAAGGTTTCGAGGAGTATCTTAAGGAAATTCGCTCCCTGTTTGCGAAGGTCAAAGTTCGTAAGCCGGACTCTTCCCGGGCTCGTTCTCGAGAAGTGTATATTGTAGCGACCGGGCGAAAATGATAACCGGTGTATTTCAAACGAAAGTTTGAATGACACTGGATATAGAGTATCCTGACGCTGTTTTTAACACAGTTGTAATATGAGGTTAATCCCTTGAGTGACATGGCGAAAAACCTAATACTCTGGCTGGTCATTGCCGTTGTGCTGATGTCAGTATTCCAGAGCTTTGGGCCCAGCGAGTCGAATGGCCGCAAGGTGGATTATTCTACCTTCCTGCAGGAGGTCAATCAGGACCAGGTTCGCGAAGCGCGTATCAACGGACGTGAGATCAACGTTACCAAGAAAGATAGTAACCGTTACACGACCTACATCCCGGTGAACGATCCTAAGCTGCTTGATAACCTTCTGACTAAAAACGTCAAAGTGGTTGGTGAGCCGCCAGAAGAACCAAGCCTGCTGGCTTCTATCTTCATCTCCTGGTTCCCGATGCTGCTTCTTATTGGTGTCTGGATCTTCTTTATGCGTCAGATGCAGGGCGGCGGTGGCAAAGGTGCCATGTCGTTCGGTAAGAGCAAGGCGCGTATGTTAACGGAAGACCAGATCAAGACCACCTTTGCCGACGTTGCAGGTTGTGACGAAGCGAAAGAAGAGGTGGGCGAGCTGGTTGAATACCTGCGCGAGCCGAGCCGTTTCCAGAAGTTGGGCGGTAAGATCCCGAAAGGCGTGCTGATGGTTGGCCCTCCGGGTACCGGTAAAACCCTGCTGGCGAAAGCCATCGCAGGCGAAGCGAAGGTGCCGTTCTTTACTATTTCAGGTTCTGACTTCGTTGAAATGTTCGTGGGTGTCGGTGCATCTCGTGTGCGTGACATGTTCGAGCAGGCCAAGAAAGCAGCACCGTGCATTATCTTCATCGATGAAATCGATGCCGTAGGCCGCCAGCGTGGCGCAGGCCTGGGCGGCGGTCACGATGAACGTGAACAGACGCTGAACCAGATGCTGGTTGAGATGGACGGCTTTGAAGGTAACGAAGGTATCATCGTTATCGCGGCAACTAATCGTCCGGACGTTCTTGACCCTGCGCTTCTGCGTCCAGGTCGTTTTGACCGTCAGGTTGTGGTCGGTCTGCCGGATGTACGCGGTCGTGAACAGATTCTGAAAGTTCACATGCGTCGCGTACCGCTGGCACCTGATATCGACGCGGCAATTATCGCGCGTGGTACCCCGGGCTTCTCCGGTGCGGACCTGGCGAACCTGGTCAACGAAGCGGCGCTGTTTGCTGCTCGCGGCAACAAGCGCGTCGTGTCCATGGTCGAGTTCGAAAAAGCGAAAGACAAAATCATGATGGGTGCGGAACGTCGCTCCATGGTGATGACGGAAGCGCAGAAAGAGTCCACGGCATATCACGAAGCAGGCCACGCGATTATTGGTCGCCTGGTACCGGAACACGATCCGGTGCATAAAGTGACGATTATTCCGCGCGGTCGTGCGCTGGGCGTGACGTTCTTCCTGCCGGAAGGCGATGCAATCAGCGCCAGCCGTCAGAAGCTGGAAAGCCAGATTTCGACCCTGTACGGTGGTCGTCTGGCGGAAGAGATTATCTACGGTGTGGAACATGTTTCGACCGGTGCGTCCAACGATATTAAAGTGGCGACAAACCTGGCGCGTAACATGGTGACTCAGTGGGGCTTCTCCGACAAACTCGGTCCGCTGCTGTATGCAGAGGAAGAGGGTGAAGTATTCCTGGGCCGTTCCGTCGCGAAAGCCAAACATATGTCCGATGAAACTGCACGTATCATCGACCAGGAAGTGAAAGCGCTGATCGAACGTAACTACGCTCGCGCACGTCAGATCCTGAACGACAATATGGACATTCTGCATTCGATGAAAGATGCGCTCATGAAATATGAGACCATCGATGCTCCGCAGATTGACGACCTGATGGCACGTCGCGAAGTGCGTCCGCCAGCGGGCTGGGAAGACCCAGGCGCTTCCAACAATTCTGACAACAATGGCACCCCGCGTGCACCGCGTCCGGTCGATGAACCGCGTACGCCAAACCCGGGTAACACCATGTCAGAACAGTTGGGCGACAAGTAAGTCACTGCTGTTGATGCGTTTGTCTTAACTTCAAACCCTGGAGCTTGCTCCGGGGTTTTTCTTTTTCGCTAAACCATATAGATACCAGGGATTTTTGCCATGAAACTTTTCGCCCAGGATTCGCATCTTGAACTCTCACATCCTCATGTGATGGGTATCCTGAATGTTACCCCTGACTCCTTCTCCGACGGTGGTACGCACAACACGCTTATTGAGGCGGTTAAGCACGCGAATTTGATGATCAATGCGGGTGCCACCATCATTGATATTGGCGGGGAGTCCACGCGTCCGGGGGCGGCGGATGTTTCAGTAGACGAAGAGTTAGCGCGCGTGGTGCCGGTGGTTGAGGCGATTGCGCAGCGTTTTGAAGTATGGATTTCCGTCGACACATCAAAGCCTGAAGTGATTCGCGAAGTGGCGAGAGTGGGTGCTCACATCATCAATGACATTCGCTCGCTGACCGAACCGGGCGCGCTGGAGGCGGCGGCAGAAACCGGTTTACCGGTGTGCCTGATGCATATGCAGGGGCAGCCGAAAACGATGCAGGAAGCGCCTAGTTACGACGATGTCTTTGCCGATGTAAATCGCTTCTTTATTGACCATATCGCACGCTGTGAACGTGCCGGCATCCCAAAAGAGAAATTGCTGCTCGACCCGGGGTTCGGTTTCGGTAAAAATCTCTCACACAACTATGCACTGCTTGCACGCTTGTCCGAATTCCATCATTTCGGCCTTCCGCTGCTGGTTGGTATGTCGAGAAAGTCGATGATCGGACAATTGCTGAATATCGGACCGAGTGAGCGCCTCAGCGGCAGCCTCGCTTGTGCGGTAATTGCAGCGATGCAGGGAGCACACATTATTCGCGTCCATGACGTAAAAGAAACAGTAGAAGCCATGCGCGTGGTTGAAGCCACCCTGGCAGCCAAGGAAAACAAACGCTATGAGTAATCGTAAATATTTTGGTACCGATGGTATCCGTGGACGCGTTGGCGATGCTCCAATCACTCCTGATTTTGTTCTGAAGCTGGGTTGGGCGGCAGGTAAGGTGCTGGCGCGTCACGGCTCGCGTAAGATTATCATCGGTAAAGATACCCGTATTTCAGGCTATATGCTGGAATCAGCGCTGGAAGCAGGTCTGTCGGCTGCGGGGCTTTCCGCCTCCTTTACTGGCCCAATGCCGACGCCTGCCGTAGCCTATCTGACTCGCACCTTCCGCGCGGAAGCGGGGATTGTCATTTCAGCTTCGCACAACCCATTCTATGACAACGGCATCAAGTTCTTCTCCATCGATGGCACTAAGCTGCCGGATGAAGTTGAAGAAGCCATTGAAGCCGAAATGGAAAAAGAGATCACCTGCGTGGACTCCGCAGAGCTGGGTAAAGCGAACCGCATTGTCGATGCCGCTGGTCGCTATATTGAGTTTTGCAAAGGCACCTTCCCGAATGAACTGAGCCTTGCCCACCTTAAAATCGTGGTGGACTGCGCCAACGGTGCGACCTACCACATTGCGCCAAACGTTTTCCGCGAGCTGGGTGCAAAAGTCATCACCATCGGCTGCGAGCCGGATGGCCTGAACATTAACGAAGAAGTCGGCGCGACGGACGTGCGTGCGCTGCAGGCGCGCGTGCTGGCTGAAAAAGCTGACATCGGAATTGCGCTGGATGGTGACGGCGATCGCGTGATCATGGTCGACCACGAAGGCAACAAGGTCGATGGCGATCAGATCCTCTACATCATTGCCCGCGAAGGGTTGCGCCAGGGCCAACTGCGCGGCGGTGCGGTCGGCACGCTGATGAGCAACATGGGTCTTGAGCTGGCGCTGAAACAGCTGGGTATCCCGTTTGTTCGCGCGAAAGTGGGGGACCGCTACGTGCTGGAGAAACTGCAGGAGAAAGGCTGGCGCATTGGCGCAGAAAACTCAGGTCACGTGATCCTGCTCGACAAAACCACCACCGGTGACGGCATCGTGGCGGGGCTGCAGGTGGTTGCGGCGATGGCGCGCAACCATATGAGCCTGCACGATCTGTGCAGCGGCATGAAGTTGTTCCCACAGATCCTCGTCAATGTGCGTTTTACCGCCGGTAAAGGCGATCCGCTCGAAAATGAACAGGTAAAAGCGGTGATGGCGGAGGTTGAGGAAGCGCTCGGTAATCGTGGTCGCGTACTGCTGCGTAAGTCCGGTACCGAGCCTGTGATCCGGGTAATGGTGGAAGGTGAGGACGAAGCGCAGGTCACCGAGTTTGCGCACCGAATTGCTGATGCGGTGAAAGCAGCATAATTATTACGATTAAGTGATTAAAAAGGCGGCGTTTGCCGCCTTTGTTTTAAGCAGATAATGTCTTTTTGCTGTTTTTTTCCGCAGTTGGTAAAATGCGTCGAAAATGCCCTTGCGAAGGTCATTCGCTTTGGTTAGTATTCACACCCGCTTCAGTGGGAAACACGAAATCCTGCTAATTGGTCGAAGCATTGGTATGCGGCAAATCCGCAAGGAACAGGTTGATTATGTACGAAGCTCTTTTAGTTATTTTCCTTATTGTAGCCATCGCTCTTGTAGCGCTGATCATGCTGCAGCAAGGTAAAGGCGCTGATATGGGAGCCTCCTTCGGAGCAGGCGCTTCCGGTACGCTGTTTGGTTCAAGTGGTTCTGCGAACTTCATGACCCGTACAACTGCGATTCTGGCTACGCTGTTCTTCATCATCAGTCTGGTGCTGGGCAATATCAACAGCAACAAGACCAGTAAAGGAAGCGAGTGGGAAAATCTGAGTGCTCCGTCTAAAACTGAGCAGACTCAGCCAGCTGAACCGGCTAAGCCGACCAGCGACATCCCACACTAAGTACTCAGTACCGAGGTGGTGGAATTGGTAGACACGCTACCTTGAGGTGGTAGTGCCCTAACGGGCTTGTGGGTTCGAGTCCCATCCTCGGTACCAATATTCCAGAAGAAAGACGTCGAAAGACGTCTTTTTTTTCGTCTGTAGATCGTGTGTCTTCGATCTTTCGTAGGGCGGATAAACCTTGCGCCACCCGCTATATTGCCCGGTGGCGCTGCGCTTACCGGGCCTACGAAAACCCAAATAAAAAAGGCGCCCGCTGGGCGCCTTTTGCATCTCTTGTCAGCGTTACTTCTTATCGCTGTGTTCCAGGTTTTCAACCTGCGGCAGGCCGTTGCCAGAGCTGGCTGAGAGCAAACCATTCTCAACGTAGTTGAACAGCTTCTCACGCGTATCGGTGATGTCCAGGTTACGCATGGTCAGCTGACCAATACGATCGTCCGGAGAAAATACTGAATCACCTTTCTCCATGGTCAGGCGCTCTGCTTTATAGGTCAGGTTGTCAGAGACGGTGTTGAGGATCGAGTAGTCGTTACCGCGACGCAGTTCCAGCGTCACTTCCCCGGTGATGGCACTCGCCACCCAACGCTGCAGGGCATCACGCAGCATCAGCGCCTGCGGATCGAACCAGCGACCCTGATACAGCAGTTTACCCAGCTGACGGCCATGAGAGTGATACTGCTCAATGGTATCTTCGTTATGAATGCCGGTCAGCAGACGCTCATAGGCAATGTGCAGCAGCGCCATCCCCGGGGCTTCATAGATGCCACGGCTTTTCGCTTCGATAATACGGTTCTCAATCTGATCGCTCATGCCCAGACCGTGACGTCCGCCGATACGGTTCGCTTCCAGCATCAGCTCGACATCGTCAGAGAAGGCTTTGCCGTTCAGGGCAACCGGATGGCCGCGCTCGAAACGTACTGTCACTTCTTCAGCCTGGATTTTGACGTTTTCGTCCCAGAACTTCACACCCATGATTGGGTTGACGATTTTCACGCTGGAGTTCAGGAACTCCAGATCTTTTGCTTCGTGCGTGGCACCCAGCATGTTGGAGTCGGTGGAGTACGCTTTTTCGACCGACATCTTGTAGTCAAAGCCGCAGGCGATCATGAATTCTGACATTTCATGACGGCCGCCCAGTTCATCGATAAAATCAGTATCCAGCCACGGCTTATAGATCTGCAGCTCGGCGTTGGTCAGCAGGCCATAACGATAGAAACGTTCGATATCGTTGCCTTTATAGGTACTGCCGTCACCCCAGATGTTCACACCATCTTCTTTCATGGCGGCAACCAGCATGGTGCCGGTGACGGCACGGCCCAGCGGGGTGGTGTTAAAATAGGTCAGGCCGCCAGTGGTATTGTGGAACGCGCCACACTGAATGGCAGCAATGCCTTCCGCCACCAGTTGCTTACGGCAGTCAATCAGACGGGCATTCTCTGCACCGTACTCCATGGCACGACGTGGGATAGCATCATAATCTTCCTCGTCCGGCTGACCCAGGTTCGCAGTATATGCATACGGAACCGCTCCCTTTTGTCGCATCCACAGCAGCGCAGCACTGGTATCCAGGCCGCCCGAAAAAGCGATGCCAATACGTTGTCCTACCGGGAGATGCTTGAGAATCGTCGTCATAAAATAAAACCCTGCTTGATTGACTGAGAAGAGATCGCTTTCGCTCTCGATGCATGTTTATGCAAAATAAGTGAGTATTCATTTAATCATCTTTTGACGATGACCGGAAGAGACGTGTGCATTTTTTGTAAAAATTTCCCTCTCTTTACGCTACGTTATGTTGGGTTGACAGGTGGGGGTCACTATCAATATACTGAACGCCGATTTTACGTCCCGTCTTCGGTACCAAATCCCAGCATTATTTGCAAATTCTCCTCAAAACGCGTAGAATTTGCCACGTTTCAGGCGCGGGGTGGAGCAGCCTGGTAGCTCGTCGGGCTCATAACCCGAAGGTCGTCGGTTCAAATCCGGCCCCCGCAACCACTTTCCCATAAAGTTCTTTTTCAAATATACTGTGAAGACTCAGAGCCTTCGTAGCTGGATTTGAAAAAATTCTTTCGGAGAGTGCTCCAGGCCACAGTTGTGGCTATAGGGTTCAGTTATCTAAAGCCCCGATTTTTCGGGGTTTTTTGTTATCTGACTACAGAATAACTGGGCTTTACGCCCTTTTTTTATGTCTTGGGGGTGGGCTTGTCCACATTAGAGCAAAAATTAACAGAGATGATTACTGCACCGGTCGAAGCACTGGGCTACGAACTGGTCGGCATCGAATTCGTTCGCGGCCGCACATCGACGCTGCGCATCTATATTGATAGTGAAGATGGCATCAATGTTGATGATTGTGCTGATGTTAGCCACCAGGTGAGTGCGGTTCTTGATGTTGAAGACCCAATTACCGTTGCGTACAACCTGGAAGTTTCCTCACCCGGCCTCGATCGTCCGATGTTCACGGCCGAGCACTATGTGCGCTTTACCGGTGAAGAAGTGGCTCTCGTTCTGCGTATGGCCGTACAGAACCGCCGTAAATGGCAGGGAATTATCAAAGCTGTTGATGGTGAAATGATCACGGTTACAGTCGAAGGCAAAGATGAAGTGTTCGCGCTGAGTAATATCCAGAAGGCGAACCTGGTTCCCCACTTTTAACAGTCTGGATTGAGGTGAAAAGCCCGCGATGAACAAAGAAATTTTGGCTGTTGTTGAAGCCGTCTCCAACGAGAAATCACTGCCGCGTGAGAAGATTTTCGAAGCGCTGGAAAGTGCACTGGCTACAGCAACCAAGAAAAAATACGAACAAGAGATCGATGTTCGCGTAGAAATCGATCGTAAAAGCGGTGACTTCGATACATTCCGTCGTTGGGTGATTGTTGAAGAAGTTACCCAGCCGACTAAAGAGATCACCCTGGAAGCGGCGCGTTACGAAGACGAAAGCCTGAACGTGGGCGAATACGTTGAAGATCAGATTGAATCTGTTACCTTCGACCGTATCACCACGCAGACCGCGAAGCAGGTTATCGTCCAGAAAGTACGCGAAGCCGAGCGCGCGCTGGTTGTCGATCAGTTCCGCGATCAGGAAGGCGAAATCATCACGGGTGTGGTGAAGAAAGTGAACCGCGACAACATCTCTCTGGAGATCAAATCCGAAGGGATGCCGGGTAACGCTGAAGCCGTTATCCTGCGTGAAGACATGCTGCCGCGTGAAAACTTCCGCCCAGGCGACCGTATCCGCGGTGTGCTGTATGCCGTTCGCCCTGAAGCGCGTGGCGCACAGCTGTTCGTGACCCGTTCTAAACCAGAAATGCTGGTAGAACTGTTCCGTATTGAAGTGCCGGAAATCGGCGAAGAAGTTATCGAAATCAAAGCAGCGGCTCGCGATCCTGGTTCACGTGCGAAAATCGCGGTGAAAACCAACGATAAGCGTATCGATCCGGTTGGTGCGTGTGTGGGTATGCGCGGCGCGCGCGTTCAGGCGGTTTCTACCGAACTGGGCGGCGAGCGTATCGATATCGTTCTGTGGGACGATAACCCAGCGCAGTTCGTGATCAACGCAATGGCGCCGGCTGATGTGGCGTCTATCGTGGTTGACGAAGACAAGCACACCATGGATATCGCGGTAGAAGCGGGCAACCTGGCGCAGGCGATTGGCCGTAACGGTCAGAACGTACGTCTGGCGTCACAGCTGAGCGGCTGGGAACTCAACGTGATGACCGTTGATGACCTGCAGGCCAAGCATCAGGCTGAAGCCCACGCGGCGATCGATACCTTCACCAAATACCTGGACATTGACGAAGATTTCGCCACCGTTCTGGTTGAAGAAGGTTTCTCTACGCTGGAAGAACTGGCCTATGTGCCAATGAAAGAGCTGCTGGAAATTGACGGTCTGGATGAAGCGACCGTTGAAGCCCTGCGTGAACGCGCTAAAAACGCACTGACCACCCTGGCGCTGGCTCAGGAAGAAAGCCTTGGCGATAACAAGCCGGCTGATGACCTGCTGAATCTGGAAGGTCTTGATCGTGCGATTGCGTTCAAGCTGGCTGCCCGTGGTGTTTGTACGCTGGAAGATCTCGCTGAGCAAGGCGTTGATGACCTGGCCGATATCGAAGGTTTAACCGACGAGAAAGCCGGCGAACTCATCATGGCCGCACGTAATATTTGCTGGTTCGGCGACGAAGCGTAATAAACTGTAGCAGGAAGGAACAGCATGACTGATGTAACTGTAAAATCGCTGGCTGCCGAGATTCAGACCTCCGTGGACCGCCTGGTACAGCAATTTGCTGATGCAGGGATCCCGAAGTCCGCTGATGACTCGGTGACCGCGCAAGAAAAACAAACCTTGTTAGCGCACCTGAACCGTGAACACGGTTCTACGCCTGACAAGTTAACGCTGCAGCGCAAAACGCGTAGCACGTTGAATATCCCTGGTACCGGTGGCAAAAGCAAATCGGTACAAATCGAAGTCCGCAAGACGCGCACCTTTGTAAAACGTGATCCGCAAGAGGCCGAACGCCTTGCTGCGGAAGAGCAGGCACAGCGTGAAGCGGAAGAACAAGCTCAGCGTGAGGCAGAAGCAACTGCCAAACGCGAAGCAGAATTAAAAGCTGAACGTGAGGCCGCAGAAAAAGCGAAACGCGACGCAAGTGATAAAGTGAAGCGTGAAGCTGCGGAAAAAGACAAAGTGAGCAATCAACAGACCGACGATATGACAAAAACCGCCCAGGCTGAAAAAGCCCGCCGTGAAAATGAAGCTGCCGAACTGAAGCGTAAAGCGGAAGAAGAAGCACGCCGCAAGCTGGAAGAAGAAGCGCGTCGTGTGGCAGAAGAAGCACGCCGTATGGCAGAAGAAAACGAGAAAAACGGTGTGAATACCGCTGAGCCGTCTGAAGACAACAGCGATTATCACGTTACCACTTCCCAGCACGCACGCCAGGCTGAAGATGACAACGACCGTGAAGTTGAAGGTGGTCGTGGCCGTACTCGCAGCACCAAAGCGGCGCGTCCAGCGAAAAAAGGCAACAAGCACGCTGAATCTAAAGCTGACCGTGAAGAAGCGCGTGCAGCGGTTCGCGGCGGTAAAGGCGGTAAGCGTAAAGGTTCCGCTCTGCAGCAGGGCTTCCAGAAGCCAGCGCAGGCCGTTAACCGTGACGTTGTGATCGGCGAAACCATCACCGTTGGCGATCTGGCGAACAAGATGGCGGTTAAAGGCTCTCAGGTCATCAAAGCGATGATGAAACTGGGCGCAATGGCGACCATCAACCAGGTCATCGACCAGGAAACCGCACAGCTGGTTGCCGAAGAGATGGGCCACAAAGTTATCCTGCGTCGTGAAAACGAGCTGGAAGAAGCAGTAATGAGCGACCGTGACACGGGTGCAGCGGCTGAACCGCGCGCGCCAGTTGTGACCATCATGGGTCACGTTGACCATGGTAAAACCTCTCTGCTTGACTACATTCGTTCTACTAAGGTTGCCTCCGGCGAAGCGGGTGGTATTACCCAGCACATCGGTGCTTACCACGTAGAAACCGAAAACGGCATGATCACCTTCCTGGATACCCCGGGCCACGCAGCGTTTACCTCAATGCGTGCTCGTGGTGCTCAGGCAACGGATATCGTTGTACTGGTTGTCGCAGCAGACGATGGCGTGATGCCACAGACCATTGAAGCTATCCAGCACGCGAAAGCGGCGCAGGTGCCTCTGGTTGTTGCGGTCAACAAAATCGATAAGCCAGAAGCCGATATGGATCGCGTTAAGAACGAGCTCTCTCAGTACGGCGTTATGCCGGAAGAGTGGGGCGGCGAAGCGCAGTTCATCCCTGTTTCTGCAAAAGCCGGTACCGGTATCGACGACCTGCTGAACGCCATCCTGCTGCAGGCTGAAGTTCTGGAGCTGAAAGCGGTTCGTAAAGGTATGGCGAGCGGCGCGGTTATCGAATCCTTCCTGGATAAAGGTCGCGGTCCGGTAGCGACCGTTCTGGTTCGCGAAGGTACTCTGAACAAGGGTGACATCGTACTGTGTGGTTTCGAATACGGTCGCGTTCGTGCGATGCGTAACGAACTGGGTCAGGAAGTGCTGGAAGCGGGTCCATCCATTCCAGTGGAAATCCTGGGTCTGTCCGGTGTTCCGGCCGCGGGTGATGAAGTGACCGTTGTACGTGACGAGAAGAAAGCGCGTGAAGTGGCTCTGTACCGTCAGGGTAAATTCCGTGAAGTGAAACTGGCTCGTCAGCAGAAATCTAAACTTGAGAACATGTTCGCGAACATGACCGAAGGCGAAGTTCACGAAGTGAACATCGTACTGAAAGCCGACGTTCAGGGTTCTGTGGAAGCGATCTCCGACTCCTTGCTGAAACTGTCTACCGACGAAGTGAAAGTGAAGATCATCGGTTCTGGCGTAGGTGGTATCACCGAAACCGACGCGACCCTGGCTGCTGCGTCCAACGCTATCCTGGTTGGCTTCAACGTTCGTGCTGACGCCTCTGCGCGTAAAGTTATCGATTCGGAAAGCCTGGATCTGCGTTACTACTCCGTCATCTATAACCTGATCGACGAAGTGAAAGCGGCAATGAGCGGCATGCTGTCTCCTGAGCTGAAACAGCAGATCATCGGTCTGGCTGAAGTGCGTGACGTGTTCAAATCACCGAAATTCGGTGCGATCGCGGGCTGTATGGTTACCGAAGGTAACATCAAACGTCACAACCCAATCCGTGTACTGCGCGACAACGTGGTTATCTATGAAGGCGAGCTGGAATCCCTGCGCCGCTTCAAAGATGACGTTAACGAAGTGCGTAACGGCATGGAATGTGGTATCGGCGTGAAGAACTACAACGACGTTCGCGTTGGCGATATGATCGAAGTGTTCGAGATCATCGAAATCCAACGTACCATCGCGTAATCGTCGTCGGTTTTTGGGCCGCCACTGTGTTGGCGGCAACCCAAAATCCTTTGATGATTAATTCGCGTAGGCCGGGTAAGCGAAGCGCCACCCGGCAATAATTTCAAAAGGGGCTTTTAGCCCCTTTTTTGTCTGGAGAATTTATTATGGCGAAAGAATTTGGTCGCCCTCAGCGCGTAGCGCAGGAAATGCAGAAAGAGATTGCGCTCATTCTGCAACGCGAAATCAAAGACCCACGCGTGGGCATGATGACCACCGTGTCCGGCGTTGAAATGTCACGTGACCTGGCCTATGCCAAAGTGTTCGTGACCTTCCTGAACGATCAGGACGAAGCGGCAGTGAAAAACGGCATTAAAGCCCTGCAGGAAGCCTCTGGTTTCATCCGCTCTCTGCTCGGCAAAGCGATGCGCCTGCGTATCGTGCCTGAGCTGACCTTCTTCTACGACAACTCGCTGGTCGAAGGTATGCGTATGTCCAACCTGGTGACCAGCGTGGTGAAACATGACGATGAACGTCGTGTTAACCCAGCGGACGACAGCAAGGAGGACTGATGAGTCGTCCTCGTCGTCGTGGTCGCGACGTGCATGGCGTGCTGCTGCTGGATAAACCCCAGGGCGCATCCAGCAACGACGTGCTGCAAAAAGTGAAGCGTCTTTTTAACGCCAACCGTGCGGGCCACACTGGCGCGCTGGATCCGCTGGCAACCGGTATGCTGCCGGTTTGCCTGGGGGAGGCGACAAAATTTTCTCAGTACCTGCTGGATTCCGATAAGCGTTATCGCGTTATCGCGAAGCTCGGCCAGCGCACGGATACCTCCGATGCCGATGGTCAGGTGGTGGAAGAGCGCCCCGTAACCTTTAGCGCCGAACAGCTGGATGCCGCGCTGGAGAGCTTCCGCGGAGACACTATGCAGGTGCCGTCGATGTATTCGGCGCTGAAATATCAGGGCAAGAAACTCTACGAATACGCGCGTCAGGGCATTGAGGTGCCGCGCGAGGCACGCCCGATCACGGTATATGAGCTGCTGTTTATCCGCCACGAGGGCGATGAGCTGGAGCTGGAAGTCCACTGTTCGAAAGGGACCTATATTCGGACCATCATTGACGATCTCGGTGAAAAGCTGGGCTGCGGTGCGCACGTGATTTACCTGCGTCGTCTGGCCGTCAGTAAATATCCGGTTGAACGCATGGTGACCCTTGAGCATCTTCATGCGCTGGTTGAACAGGCGCACGCGCAGGAGATTTCCCCTGCCGAGCTGCTCGATCCGCTGCTGATGCCGATGGATAGCCCGGCGGCCGATTTCCCTGTCGTTAACCTTCCTTTAACGTCTTCCGTGTACTTTAAGAACGGAAACCCGGTTCGTACAACGGACGCGCCGGCTGAAGGCCTGGTTCGCGTGACCGAAAGTGAGGAAGGGAAGTTTATCGGCATGGGTGAAATGGATGGCGAAGGGCGCGTTGCGCCGCGCCGTCTGGTGGTTGAATACCCGGTCGAAGGCTAACGGCGATAACGGCTCACCTTGCGATAAGCAGGGGAGACGAGTAGAATATCGCCGCTTAACGGTCTGCAAATTGTTTAACAATCTGCGGGTCGTACACTGGGATTGCTGAATTAGAGATCGGCATCCTTAAATTCTTTATATGTTGGAGTTTGAAAATGTCTCTAAGCGTTGAAGCTAAAGCTAAAATCGTTTCTGAGTTTGGTCGTGGTACTAACGACAGCGGTTCTACCGAAGTTCAGGTTGCACTGCTGACTGCACAGATTAACCACCTGCAGGGTCACTTTGCAGAGCACAAAAAAGATCACCACAGCCGTCGTGGTCTGCTGCGCATGGTTTCTCAGCGTCGTAAACTGCTCGACTACCTGAAGCGTAAAGATGTTGCACGCTACACCTCGCTGATCGAGCGTCTGGGTCTGCGTCGCTAAGTCTTGCGAGTTTCAGAAAAGGGGGCCTGATGGCCCCTTTTTTCAACCAGACGGCAGCAATTCAATGGAAACTATTGTATTGTTGCTATAAATGATCTTCATTGCAGAGGTTCGCGCGGCTAATGAGAGGCTTCACCCATGGGGGTGTCGGTTGTCATTAGTCGCGAGGATGCGAAGAAGGTCGGGTTAAATCGTCAGCACACCGGTGGTGTGCTGTCACACATTTAAGAAAGGATAGAATTTTGCTGAATCCGATCGTTCGTAAGTTCCAGTATGGTCAGCACACCGTCACGCTGGAAACCGGCATGATGGCGCGTCAGGCTACTGCTGCCGTAATGGTAAGCATGGATGACACCGCGGTGTTCGTTACCGTTGTGGGCCAGAAAAAAGCTAAACCAGGTCAGGACTTTTTCCCACTGACCGTAAACTACCAGGAGCGTACCTACGCTGCCGGTAAAATCCCGGGTGGTTTCTTCCGTCGTGAAGGCCGTCCAAGCGAAGGCGAAACCCTGATTGCGCGTCTGATTGACCGCCCGGTTCGTCCGCTGTTCCCGGAAGGCTTCGTTAACGAAGTTCAGGTTATCGCCACCGTTGTTTCCGTTAACCCACAGGTTAACCCGGACATCGTTGCGATGATCGGCGCATCCGCTGCCCTGTCACTGTCTGGTATTCCATTCAACGGCCCAATCGGTGCTGCACGCGTAGGTTACATCAATGACCAGTACGTGCTGAACCCAACGCAGGAAGAGCTGAAAGAAAGTAAGCTGGACCTGGTCGTTGCCGGTACTGAAGCCGCGGTTCTGATGGTTGAATCCGAAGCAGAGCTGCTGAGCGAAGACCAGATGCTGGGCGCTGTGGTCTTCGGCCACGACCAGCAGCAGATCGTTATCCAGAACATCAACGACCTGGTGAAAGAAGCCGGTAAACCACGTTGGGACTGGCAGCCAGAAGCGGTTAACGACGCGCTGAATGCACGCGTAGCGGCACTGGCAGAATCTCGTCTGAGCGACGCATACCGCATCACCGACAAACAGGAGCGCTATGCTCAGGTTGATGTGATCAAATCTGAAGTGACCGCGACCCTGGTTGCTGAAGACGAAACGCTGGATGCTAACGAAATTGGCGAAATCCTGCACGCAATCGAGAAAAACGTTGTTCGTAGCCGCGTACTGGCAGGCGAACCGCGTATCGATGGTCGTGAAAAAGATATGATCCGTGGTCTGGACGTGCGTACTGGCGTTCTGCCGCGTACCCACGGTTCTGCACTGTTCACCCGTGGCGAAACTCAGGCGCTGGTTACCGCCACGCTGGGTACTGCCCGTGATGCACAGAACATCGACGAACTGATGGGCGAACGTACCGACAGCTTCCTGTTCCACTACAACTTCCCTCCGTACTCCGTAGGCGAAACCGGTATGGTGGGCTCACCGAAGCGTCGTGAAATTGGTCACGGTCGTCTGGCGAAGCGCGGCGTGCTGGCAGTGATGCCAGAAGCTGACAAATTCCCGTACACCGTTCGCGTAGTGTCAGAAATCACCGAATCTAACGGTTCCTCTTCTATGGCTTCCGTGTGTGGTGCCTCTCTGGCGCTGATGGATGCAGGCGTGCCGATCAAAGCCGCTGTTGCGGGTATCGCAATGGGTCTGGTGAAAGAAGGCGACAACTTCGTTGTTCTGTCTGACATTCTGGGTGATGAAGATCACCTGGGCGATATGGACTTCAAAGTCGCGGGTTCCCGCGAAGGTATCTCTGCACTGCAGATGGATATCAAAATTGAAGGCATCACCAAAGAGATCATGCAGGTTGCTCTGAACCAGGCTAAAGGTGCGCGTCTGCACATCCTGGGCGTGATGGAACAGGCGATCAACGCGCCGCGTGGCGATATTTCTCAGTTCGCGCCACGTATCCACACCATCAAGATCAATCCAGACAAAATCAAAGACGTTATCGGTAAAGGCGGTTCTGTTATCCGTGCCCTGACCGAAGAGACTGGCACCACAATCGAAATCGAAGATGACGGTACTGTGAAGATCGCAGCGACCGACGGCGAGAAAGCGAAATTCGCTATCCGTCGCATCGAAGAAATCACGGCAGAAATCGAAGTGGGCCGCGTCTATGCAGGTAAAGTGACCCGTATCGTTGACTTTGGCGCATTCGTTGCCATCGGTGGCGGTAAAGAAGGTCTGGTACACATCTCTCAGATCGCTGACAAGCGTGTTGAGAAAGTGACCGATTACCTGCAGATGGGCCAGGAAGTTCCGGTTAAAGTTCTGGAAGTTGACCGCCAGGGCCGTATCCGTCTGAGCATTAAAGAAGCAACCGAGCAGTCTCAGCCTGCTGCGCCAGAAGCACCGGCAGCAGAACAGCAAGGCGAGTAAGGTTGCCATTTGCCCTCCGCGTTGCGGAGGGCCTATTACCAGGCAGGACGCCTTGTTAGCAGCCGGGGGACAGGACGTCATCCAATAGTTGTCTTCGGGAGTGGGAAATGAAGCCTTTTTTGCGCTGGTGTTTCGTTGCGACAGCTTTAACGCTGGCAGGATGCAGCAACTCTGCCTGGCGTAAGAGCGAAGTCCTCGCAGTGCCATTGCAACCGACTTTGCAGCAGGAAGTGATTCTGGCACGCATGGAACAAATTCTTGCCAGTCGGGCTTTAACCGATGACGAACGCGCACAGCTTTTATATGAGCGCGGAGTGTTGTATGATAGTCTCGGTCTGAGGGCATTAGCGCGAAATGATTTTTCACAAGCGCTGGCAATCCGACCTGATATGCCTGAAGTATTCAATTACTTAGGCATTTATTTAACGCAGGCAGGCAATTTTGATGCTGCCTATGAAGCGTTTGATTCTGTACTTGAGCTTGATCCAACTTACAACTACGCGCACTTGAATCGCGGTATCGCATTGTATTACGGCGGTCGTGACAAGTTAGCGCAAGATGATCTGCTGGCGTTTTATCAAGACGATCCTAATGATCCTTTCCGCAGCCTGTGGCTTTACATCGTTGAGCAGAAGCTCGATGAGAAGCAGGCAAAAGAAGCACTGAAACAGCGCTTCGATAAATCGGACAAGGAACAGTGGGGATGGAACATTGTCGAGTTCTACCTGGGCAACATTAGCGAAGCAACGCTGATGGAACGCCTCAAGGCGGACGCAACGGATAACACCTCGCTCGCTGAGCATCTCAGTGAAACCAACTTCTATTTAGGTAAGTACTACCTAAGTCTGGGGGAAAAGGACAGCGCTACGGCACTGTTCAAATTAGCGGTTGCTAACAACGTACACAACTTCGTTGAGCACCGTTATGCATTGTTGGAATTATCGCTCTTGGGCCAGGAGCAAGACGACCTGGCAGAATCGGACCAGCAATAGCTGACGACATAAACATCAGCCCGTAATCTTTTTGATTGCCATCACCTTAACTGGTGAGGGCGTTGTTGTTCGTCAATACACCTACTTTGAGCCGGTTCACACTTTTCAATGAAAATTGCTAATCATTTTCACGATGAGCTAAGTAGACTGGCCGCCATTAATATCGAGGCACTTGTACTACATGGCTGAATTCGAAACCACTTTTGCAGATCTGGGCCTGAAGGCTCCTATCCTTGAAGCCCTTACCGATCTGGGTTACGAAAAACCATCTCCGATCCAGGCAGAATGTATTCCGCATCTGCTCTCTGGTCGTGACGTGCTGGGCATGGCCCAGACTGGTAGCGGTAAAACCGCAGCATTCTCGCTGCCGCTGCTGCACAACATTGATCCGGACCTGCGTGCACCGCAGATCCTCGTCCTTGCTCCAACCCGTGAACTGGCTGTTCAGGTTGCTGAAGCGATGACTGAATTCTCTAAACATATGCGCGGCGTAAACGTGGTAGCCCTGTACGGCGGCCAGCGTTATGACGTGCAGTTACGCGCCCTGCGCCAGGGGCCACAGATTGTTGTCGGTACGCCGGGCCGTCTGCTGGATCACCTGAAGCGCGGTACCCTTGATCTCTCTAAACTGAGCGGTCTGGTACTGGATGAAGCAGATGAAATGCTGCGTATGGGCTTCATCGAAGACGTAGAAACCATTATGGCGCAGATCCCGGAAGGTCATCAGACCGCTCTGTTCTCTGCCACCATGCCAGAAGCTATCCGTCGTATTACCCGCCGCTTCATGAAAGAGCCGCAGGAAGTACGCATTCAGTCCAGCGTAACCACTCGCCCGGACATCAGCCAGAGCTACTGGTCTGTATACGGCATGCGTAAAAACGAAGCGCTGGTTCGTTTCCTGGAAGCAGAAGATTTTGATGCGGCGATTATCTTCGTTCGTACCAAAAACGCGACCCTGGAAGTGGCTGAAGCCCTGGAACGTAGCGGCTACAACAGCGCAGCGCTGAACGGTGATATGAACCAGGCCCTGCGTGAGCAGACTCTGGAGCGCCTGAAAGACGGTCGTCTGGATATCCTGATTGCAACCGACGTGGCAGCACGTGGTCTGGACGTTGAACGTATCAGCCTGGTTGTAAACTACGACATCCCGATGGACTCTGAGTCTTACGTTCACCGTATCGGCCGTACCGGTCGTGCGGGTCGTGCTGGCCGTGCGCTGCTGTTCGTTGAGAACCGCGAGCGTCGCCTGCTGCGTAACATTGAACGCACCATGAAGCTGACCATTCCAGAAGCTGAGCTGCCAAACGCAGAGCTGCTGGGCAAACGCCGCCTGGAAAAATTCGCCGCCAAAGTTCAGCAGCAGCTGGAAAGCAGCGATCTGGATCAGTACCGTGCGCTGCTGTCGCAGATCCAGCCTACCGCTGAAGGCGAAGAGCTGGATATCGAAACCCTGGCTGCAGCACTGCTGAAAATGGCACAGGGCGAACGTACCCTGATCGTTCCGCCAGATGCGCCTATGCGTCCTAAGCGTGAGTTCCGTGACCGTGACGACCGTTTCGAACGTCGTGGCGACCGTAACGACCGTGGCCCACGTGGTGACCGTCCAGAGCGTGGTGGTGAAGACCGTCCACGTCGTGAGCGTCGTGACGCGGGTGATATGGAACTGTACCGCATTGAAGTGGGCCGTGATGATGGCGTTGAAGTGCGTCACATCGTTGGCGCGATCGCTAACGAAGGCGACATCAGCAGCCGTTACATCGGTAACATCAAGCTGTTCGGTACCCACTCCACCATCGAACTGCCGAAAGGTATGCCGGGCGAAGTACTGCAGCACTTTACTCGCACTCGCATCCTGAACAAGCCGATGAACATGCAGCTGATGGGCGATGCACAGCCTCGCACTGACCGCGGCGGCGAACGTCGTGGCGGTGGCCGCAGCTTCGGTGGCGAGCGTCGTGAAGGCGGTCGTAGCGAAGGTCGCGGTGGTGAAGGTCGTCGTTTCTCCGGCGAACGCCGTGAAAACCGTGGCCCACGTCGTGACGAAGGCGCAAGCCGTCGCCGTGACGCGTAAGCCTTACGCTTCAGACGTAAAGTAAAATATACAGCCCCGATCAACGCGATCGGGGCTTTTTTTATTTCCTTTGTACTCTTGTACTGGTACAGTGCTGCACATTAAACTGCAAACCACATTTTTGACTGGAGTAAAGGCTGTATGGCGACACTAACCACCACCCAAACGTCACCTTCGCTGCTTGGCGGCGTGGTGATCATCGGCGGAACCATCATTGGTGCTGGGATGTTCTCCCTGCCGGTGGTCATGTCCGGTGCGTGGTTTTTCTGGTCGCTGGCGGCGCTGGTCTTTACCTGGTTCTGCATGCTGCATTCCGGGTTGATGATCCTGGAGGCTAACCTGAACTATCGCGTGGGCTCCAGCTTCGACACCATTACCAAAGACCTGCTGGGCAAGGGCTGGAACCTGATCAACGGCCTCTCGATTGCGTTCGTGCTCTATATCCTGACCTACGCGTACATCTCCGCGAGTGGTTCAATTCTGCACCATACGTTTTCAGAGATGTCGCTGAACGTTCCAGCGCGCGTGGCCGGATTCAGCTTTGCGCTGGTCGTGGCGTTTATCGTCTGGTTAAGCACCAAAGCGGTGAGCCGCATGACGGCGATCGTGCTGGGCGCGAAGGTGATCACCTTCTTCCTGACTTTCGGCAGCCTGCTCGGCCATGTCACCCCCGCGACGCTGTTTAACGTGGCGGAAGTGAACACCTCCTATACGCCATACCTGCTGATGACGCTGCCGTTCTGTCTGGCCTCGTTTGGCTATCACGGCAACGTGCCGAGCCTGATGAAATACTACGGTAAAGATCCGCGCACCATTGTGAAGTGCCTGATCTATGGCACGCTGCTGGCACTGGGGCTGTATGTGATTTGGCTGCTGGGGACGATGGGTAACATCCCGCGTCCGGAATTTATCGGCATTGCGCAGAAGGGCGGTAATATTGATGTGCTGGTCCAGGCGCTGAGCGGCGTACTGAACAGCCGCAGCCTGGATCTGCTGTTGGTTGTGTTCTCCAACTTTGCGGTGGCCAGCTCCTTCCTGGGCGTCACCCTGGGTCTGTTTGACTACCTGGCGGATCTGTTTGGCTTTGACGATTCGGCGATGGGGCGCTTCAAAACCGCGCTGCTGACTTTCCTGCCGCCGGTTGTCGGCGGTCTGCTGTGGCCGAACGGTTTCCTGTACGCCATTGGCTATGCAGGGCTGGCAGCAACCATCTGGGCGGCAATCGTTCCGGCGCTACTGGCACGCAAATCCCGTAAGCGCTTTGGTAGCCCGACGTTCCGCGTCTGGGGCGGTAAGCCGATGATTGCGTTGATTCTGGTGTTCGGGGTAGGCAACGCGGTGGTACACGTATTGTCGAGCTTCAATCTGTTGCCAGTGTATCAGTAAGTTTTTTGTGCCGGATGGCGGCTACGCCTTATCCGGCCTATGCGATCCCGTAGGCCCGGTAAGCGACGCGCCACCGGGCGAAAAGGCTACCCCACCAACTCTTCTTTTACCTGCATCGCCAGGTCAAACGAATGCAAACGCGCCTGGTGATCGAAGATCTGGCCGTTAACCATAATCTCATCCGCCTGGGTTTCACGCAGCACCGCTTCCAGCCCGTGACGCACTTTCGCCTTATCCCCCACCAGAGACATACTCAGCGCCTGCTGAACGCCATACTGCTCGGAGGCGGACCACAGCTGATGCATGTTCTCCACCGGCGGCGGTAGCTGGCCGGTTTCGCCGCGACGCAGCTTCATGAAGGCCTGCTGCATGGAGGTGAACAGGAATTCCGCATCGCGGGTACTGTCGGCGGCAATGATGTTGATACACACCATCGCGTACGGTTTCTCGAGACGCTCGGACGGTTTGAAGTGGGTGCGGTACAGATGCAACGCCTGGTGCAGCATATCTGGCGCGAAATGCGAGGCGAACGCAAACGGCAGCCCAAGCTGTGCTGCGAGCTGGGCGCTATACAGGCTGGAGCCCAGGAGCCAGACCGGGATTTTTTCGCCGTAGCCCGGCACCGGACGTACGTGCGGGTTCGGATCGCGCGCGTCGAACCAGTCCACCAGTTCGGCGACATCGCGCGGGAAGTTGTCGATATCACCGCTCATGTGGCGGCGCAGCGCGCGCATCGTTGGCTGATCGCTTCCCGGCGCGCGGCCAAGCCCCAGATCAATACGGCCAGGATAGAGCGTATTCAGGGTGCCAAACTGCTCAGCAATCACCAGCGGGGCGTGGTTAGGCAGCATCACGCCGCCCGAGCCGAGGTGCAGCATCGTCGTATTGGCCGCCAGATAGCCAATCAGCACGGACGTGGCGGCGCTGGCGATGCCGACCATATTGTGATGCTCGGCCAGCCAGTAGCGGTGATAGCCGCGCTTTTCGGCCAGCTGAGCGAGCGCGAGCGAATGCGAAAAGGCTTCTCGTGCCGAGGAGCCTTGTGGGATCGGCGCGAGATCCAGCACCGAGAACGGAATGGTTTTGTCAGTCATAGCAGCTCACTTTGTCGACGGTGAATCTTTCATACTGCATTAAAGTTTACTAACCGTTGTTAACAAAGTGAGCCTTTTTTAGGCCTGAAGTTCCAGCCCGGCCAGACGTTTCCAGTAGCCGTTACAGTCGCTGTTGGACGTAAGCGGCAGCGGCGAGGCACCGTTTTCGTTGGCGCGGAACGCGTCGAGCATCGCAAAGACGCCGGTATCCAGCGGTGACAGGCGCACCATATCCACCAGTCCGTTCATCGATGCCAGCTCGTTGCCGAGGTTATACACATAGCCGCTCATGGTCTGAATGCCGTTGAGGACAAAGACCTGCTGATTTTCCTGGGACAGCATGCTGCGCCCGTTCGGGTATTTAATGCAGCAGGTTTCGCACTCATCTTTCGGACGATCTTCCGAACGGGCGGTAAAGCAGCGGGCCGAGTAGGCCAGCGGCAGATGGCCGTAGCTCAGTACCTCTACTTCAAACTGATGGCGAATACCCAGCTCGTCGCACTGTTTCAGCAGATTTTCCAGCCAGTCGCGGGAAAGCTCCACCGGCATGCACCAGCGCGTCATCCCCTGTTTAAGCAGCAGGCGCAGCGTCACCGCGTTATAGCAGTTCAGCGCATGGCCGGCGACAAACGGCAGCTTACGCTCGGCGCACAGGTTCACCACGCCCAGGTCACTGGCCTCCACCAGAAACTCGCCGTTTTCAACGTAGCGCTTCAGCTCGCCTAACTCCGACGAGGCCTGCACCAGCGCGAGGGTTGACAGCACAACCTGTTTACCGCTTCCTGCGAGGCTTTTCGCCATATCCAGCCAGTCGCCCACTTTGGTGGCCCGGCGCTTGCTGCACACCGCTTCGCCGAGGTAAATCACATCGGCGCTGCTGTTTGCCGCCTGCTGGTAGAAGTCTTCCAGCGTCTCTTTTGGCCAGTAATAAAGCACCGGCCCTAATGAATATTTCATGGTTATCTCACTGCCATTTACGGTGATAGGCGCCAAGCGTGGTCTGCGTGCCTTCGGACATCGATCCGAGCGTCTCCATCCAGGCGGGCTGGGCGGTGTAGTTCTGCGGATCGGCCATGCAGCGGTCAATCGCCTGCCGCCACACTTTCGCTACCTGGCTCACGTAGGCCGGGCTGCGCTGGCGACCTTCAATTTTTACCGAGGCGATATTCGCCGCCAGCAGTTCCGGCAGCAGCTCCAGCGTGTTGAGGCTGGTCGGCTCTTCAAGCGCGTGATAACGCTCGCCGTCTACCAGATAGCGTCCTTTGCACAGCGTCGGGTAGCCCGCGTTTTCACCGTCCTGATAACGGTCGATCAGCACCTCGTTGAGACGAGATTCCAGCCCCTGCGGCGTTTGCTGCCAGCGAACGAAGCGGGCAGGGGAACAGGCTCCGACGGTATTCGGAGACTCACCGGTTAAATAGGACGAGAGATAACAACGCCCTTCAGCCATGATGCACAGGCTGCCGAAGGCAAACACTTCCAGCGGCACCGGCGTGACGCGTGCGAGTTGCTTCACCTGATGGATAGAGAGCACGCGCGGCAGAACCACGCGGGCAACGTCAAAGTGACGATGGTAGAAACGCACCGCCTCCTCGTTAGTGGCAGATGCCTGAACAGAGACATGGCGCTCAATATGCGGATAGCGTTCTGCCGCATACTCAAGCATGGCGAGATCGGCCAGGATTAAAGCATCGGCGCCCAGTTGGGCAGCCATGTCCACCGCGCGCTGCCAGCGGGCGTAGCCATCAGGATGCGCAAAGGTGTTGATGGCGATATGCAGCTTGCGGCGGTGCTGGTGGACGAAGTTGACGGCTTCCTGAAGCTTTTTCTCCGTAAAGTTTAGGCCAGCGAAATGACGGGCGTTGGTATCATCCTTAAGCCCAATGTAGACCGCGTCGGCCCCATTTTCGATGGCCGCCTTAAGCGCCGGAAGGTTTCCGGCAGGGCAGAGCAGCTCCATAAATTATCCCGATGTTGACGATCGCAGCGATCGCAAAATTGTTAACGAGCTGGGATTTTAATTAACCTATACGCGACAATTTTTGATTTAAGGCAGCTAATGGCGTATTGATGACACCAATAATGAGGTAAGGCGGACGCCGGTTTGTTGATTTACGCCGCTATGTTCTCGTCGGGATATGGCAAAATAACAGGATTATAGACATCAGGGAGTAATGCTCGTGCTGGATAAACTGCGTTCGCGTCTCGTACAATTTGGCCCATCAATGCTGAGCGTGCCGGTCAAACTGGCCCCGTTCGCGCTCAAGCGCCAGGTGCTGGAGCAGGTCCTGAGCTGGCAATTCCGCCAGGCGCTGCAGGACGGCGAGCTGGCGTTCCTTGAAGGCCGCTGGTTAAGTATTGAGGTCCGCGATATCGGGCTGCGCTGGTTTACCTCCGTGGAGAACGACCAGCTGATCGTGCGTGAATCTGCCGAAGCGGATGTGAGCTTTAGCGCCTGTGCCAGCGATCTGCTGATGATCGCCGCGCGTAAACAGGATCCGGATACGCTGTTCTTCCAGCGCCGTCTGGTGATTGAAGGTGACACGGAACTGGGTCTGTACGTCAAAAATTTAATGGATGCCATTGAGCTGGAGCAGATGCCAAAAGCGCTGCGCATGATGTTGATGCAAATGGCAGATTTCGTTGAGGCCGGGCTGAAAACCCCGCCGGACGGTAAACACACTTCAGTAGGTGAGCCATGCTGATTCGAGTCGAAATTGGGATTGATGCTCCGGGTATTGACGCGCTGCTGCGCCGCTCCTTTGAGAGCGATGCCGAAGCCCAACTGGTTCAGGATCTCCGTGAAGACGGCCTGATTACGCTGGGGCTGGTCGCCACCGATGACGAAGGTCAGGTGGTGGGCTATGTCGCATTCAGTCCGGTGGTGGTTCAGGGCGAAGAGCTACAATGGGTAGGAATGGCCCCGCTGGCGGTCGATGAGCGTTATCGCGGCCAGGGGCTGGCGCGCCAGATGGTCTATGAAGGGCTGGATTCGCTGAATGAGTTCGGCTACGCGGCGGTGGTGACGCTTGGCGATCCGGCGTTCTATGGCCGTTTAGGCTTTGAGCAGGCGGCGCATTACGATCTGCGCTGCCGCTGGCCGGGCACCGAATCCGCCTTCCAGGTACATCGTCTGGCGGATGACGCGCTGAACGGCGTTAATGGTCTGGTGGAGTATCACGACCATTTCAATCGCTTTTAATCAGGCTTTCGCGTAGCGCCTCGAAGGAGCCGTCTCCACTGACGAGACGCTCTTTCTGGCGCTTCGTCAGTTGCTTAATGCGGTACTCCAGCCTGAGTGCCAGCGAACGGTCGCCAACGGCGGCAGAAAACGCGAGCCGCAGTTCCCCTTTTCCCCGCAGGGCTTTAGCCCCTTTCCCCGTCTGATGTTGGATAAAACGCCGCGCCACATCGGTGGTGATCCCGGTGTAGAGCGCGTTATCAGCGGTTCGGACAAGATAGAGAAACCAGCACACGGTATTCAGATTCAGTATGTTAAGGTGAAACGCACCTTAGCATGAGAGAGAGTAAAAATGGAAACACTGGCCGCCATAAACCGCTGGCTTGCGAAGCAGCATGTTGTCACCTGGTGTGTCTACGACGAAGGGGAGATGTGGTGCGCGAACGCGTTCTACTATTACGACCCGGAGCGGGTGGCGTTTTACGTCCTCAGCGAAGACAAAACGCGTCATGCCCAAATGACGGGCCAGCAGGCGAAGGTGGCCGGCACGGTAAACGGCCAGCCGAAAACGGTGGCGCTGATCCGCGGGCTTCAGTTCAAAGGGGAAATTCGCCGTCTGGAAGGAGAGGAAAGCGACGCGCAGCGTAAACGCTACACGCGACGCTTCCCGGTTGCCGCTGCGCTAAAAGCCCCGGTGTGGGAAATCCGCCTTGATGAGCTGAAATTTACCGACAACACGCTGGGCTTTGGCAAAAAGCTGCACTGGTTACGCGCCGAGCAGGCGTAACGCTTCGCGGTTAAACGCTGGCAGATCGTCCGGCGTACGGCTGGTGATCAGTTGATCCTTATCGTTGACCACCTCCTGATCGTAGAACTCGGCACCCGCGTTTTTCAGATCGATAACGATCGGTTTCACGGCGGTGAGCTTACGCCCGCGCACGACGTCAGCGCTGATCAGCAGCTGAGGCCCGTGGCAAATGGCAAAGACCGGCTTGCCGGTGGCGACGAAATCGCGGGTGAACGTGACGAAACGATCGTCTCCGCGCAGGGAATCCGGTGAATGGCCGCCTGGTAGCAGCAGGGCATCGAAATCTGACGGGCTGACGTTATCAATGGATTCGTCAATGGTCACGCTGGCTTCGCCCTTGTGGCCCTTCACGGTTTTACCCGCTTCTTTCTCGATGGTAACGACCTCGTGGCCCGCCTTGCGGAATGCCTCTGCTGGTGACGTGAATTCTGAATCTTCAAACTCGTCGGTAATCAAGACTGCGATTTTTTTACCCATGGTTCCTCCGTTGTTATCGCTTCAGACTGTTTTTTTCCCGTTTGTGGTAAATACTTACCGTACAGACTTTTAAGTGTGGTCGAGCAGGCCAGAATCGCAAACGGACTATTCTGTAAAGGG
This sequence comes from Enterobacter sp. UPMP2052, assembly GCF_053709675.1. Taxonomy (NCBI): domain Bacteria; kingdom Pseudomonadati; phylum Pseudomonadota; class Gammaproteobacteria; order Enterobacterales; family Enterobacteriaceae; genus Enterobacter; species Enterobacter sp. UPMP2052. The sequence goes on along the minus strand of NZ_JBSKJR010000006.1, from coordinate 58,990 downwards.
GAAGTGGATGAGCCAGGTATTGATAACAGGCGCAACCGGGCTGGTGGGTGATCATCTGCTGCGGCTGTTGATTCAGGAGCGAAGGGTAAATTATATCGCCGCGCCTACGCGTCGCCCGCTGGCCGATATCTCAGGCGTCTTTAATCCTCACGATCCGCAGCTTACCGATGCGCTGGGGCAGGTGCAGGACCCCATAGATATCGCCTTTTGCTGTCTCGGCACCACGCGGCGCGAGGCGGGCAGCAAAGAGGCGTTCGTGCATGCCGACTACACGCTGATTGTCGATACGGCCCTGACGGCCAAAAAGCTGGGGGCGAAGCATTTTGTGGTGGTCAGCTCAATGGGTGCCAACGCCAGCTCGCCTTTTTTCTACAGCAAGGTAAAAGGCAAAATGGAGGAGGCGCTGATCGCTCAGGAGTGGGAGTATCTGACCATTGTCCGGCCTTCGATGCTGCTCGGGCACCGTGACGAGCGACGGTTCAACGAATCCTTTTTTGCCCCGCTATTTAAAATCCTGCCCGGAAACTGGAAATCCATCGAGGCAAGAGACGTCGCCCGCGCCATGTTAAAAGAAGGCCTGTCGCCCTCTAAGAAAGGTGTGAATATTATCCCCTCAGCAAAACTGCGTGAAATCGCGCAGGGCGAGGCGTAAACTCCCCCGGCTTATTCAATAACACTCTCCGGGGAATGCTATGACTGGTCAGTCTTCATCTCAGGCGGCAACACCTGTTCAATGGTGGAAGCCCGCACTCTTCTTTCTTGTGGTCATCGTTGGCCTTTGGTACGTGAAGTGGCAGCCTTACTACGGTAAAGCCTTCACCGCTGCCGACACGCACAGTATTGGTAAATCCATCCTCGCACAGGCCGATGCCAGCCCGCTACGGGCGGCTTGGGACTACGCCATGGTCTATTTCCTTGCCGTCTGGAAAGCGGCGGTATTAGGGGTGCTCCTCGGCTCGCTGGTTCAGGTCCTTATCCCGCGTAACTGGCTGGTGAAAACCTTAGGCCAGCCGCGCTTTCAGGGCACGCTGTTGGGGACGATTTTCTCCCTGCCGGGCATGATGTGCTCCTGCTGTGCTGCGCCGGTTACCGCCGGTCTGCGTCGCCAGCGCGTCTCAATGGGCGGGGCGCTCGCGTTCTGGATGGGAAACCCGCTGCTTAATCCGGCCACGCTGGTGTTCATGGGCTTTGTCCTCGGCTGGCATTTTGCCTTTATCCGCCTGGTCGCCGGGCTGTTGACCGTGCTGGTGGTCGCCACGCTGGTGCAGCACCTGGTGAAGGACAAGACGGTAGAAACAGCGTCCGTTGAGCTGGAGATGCGCGAGCCGCAGGGCGGGTTCTTCGCTCGCTGGGGCAAAGCGCTGTGGCAGCTCTTCTGGAGCACTATCCCGGTTTATATCCTGGCGGTACTGGTTCTCGGCGCGGCGCGCGTCTGGCTGTTCCCCCATGCGGATGGGGCTATCGACAACACGCTGATGTGGGTGATTGCGATGGCGGTGGCAGGGTGCCTGTTTGTGATCCCAACGGCGGCAGAAATTCCGATTGTCCAGACCATGATGCTGGCCGGAATGGGCACCGCGCCCGCGCTGGCGCTGCTTATCACGCTACCTGCGGTAAGCCTGCCCTCGTTCGTTATGCTGCGTAAGTCATTCCCTGCGAAAGCGCTGTGGCTGACGGCGGGGCTGGTGGCCTTGAGTGGGATAATTGTGGGAAGTATTTCACTGCTGTAAAAAAAAGCCCGGTGGCGCTAGCGCTTACCGGGCCTGGGGTCAGGTTTAGGTTACTTGATGTAAGTAAACGCGGTGGTGACGTGTTTCACGCCGCTCACCCGGCTGGCGATATCCGCTGCCGCTTTCCCTTCACGTTCGGTCACGAGACCCAGCAGGAACACTTCGCCGTTCTCGGTGGTCACTTTCACGTTAGAGGATTTGACCTGGTCAGAACCCAACAGCTGGGAACGCACTTTGGTGGTGATCCAGGTATCTGACGATGCGGTACCAAGGCTGATTGGCTGCCCCTGACGCACTTCGTTAAACACTTCGGTTGTCCCTTCTACGCCCATCGCAATCTGTTTAGCACGTGACGCGAGTTCAGTGGTTGGCGCCTGTCCTGCCAGCAGAACTTTGCCCTGATAGGCCGTCACGTTGATGCGCGCTTCTTTCTTAATCTGTTCGTCTTTAGACAGCGCACTGTTGACGCGCAGCTCCAGCGTGCCGTCATCAACCTGTGTGCCGACGGTGCGCGGATCGGTCGCCGCTTTGGTACCCACGGCGGCGGTACCGACGACGGCCGCCGCGATACAACCCTGGAGTAGCAGTGCAGACATAAGGACTGCAAGGGTCGATAAAGCCTTCATGAAAACTCCTTAATCATCCTGGTGAGGGAAAAGCGTGTTATCGATCAGATCGCATAAGCAGTTCACCGTCAGCATGTGCATTTCCTGAATGCGGGCGCTGCGGTGAGAAGGAATGCGGATTTCCACATCCTGCGGCCCAAGGAGACCGGCCAGTTCGCCGCCGTCATAGCCGGTTAATGCCACGATGGTCATATCACGGGTGACGGCCGCTTCAACGGCTTTGACGATGTCACGGCTGTTGCCGCGGGTTGAAATCGCCAGCAGCACATCTCCGGCATGGCCTAAGGCGCGCACCTGTTTTGCGTAAATTTCGTCATGCAGACGGTCGTTTGCAATCGCAGTTAAGACCACATTATCGGTATTTAGTGCAATGGCGGGTAAACTCGGGCGTTCGGTTTCAAAACGATTGATCATGCTGGCAGCAAAATGCTGTGCGTTGGCGGCCGAGGTACCATTACCACAACAGAGGATTTTGTTGCCGTTGAGCAAGGACTGCACCAGCGTCATCGCGGCGCGGGAAATCGCGTCCGGGAGAGCTTCCGCCGCGGCAATCTGCGTTTGAATGCTTTCTGTGAAGCACACTTTAATTCTATCGAGCACGTTATCCCTTTAAATCGTAATTATGCGTCTTCGCCAAAAGCGTTTTTAAGCCAGTCGATCTCATTTCCGGTGAAGGCTACCACATCAAACCGGCAATCCACAGTATCAAAACTCCCATTATGGCGGGCGAGCCACAAGTGGGCAGTCTGTAATAATTTATGTTGTTTGGCGAGCGTCACGCTGGCGGCAGCACCGCCAAAACGAGACGACTGTCGATAGCGCACTTCAACAAACACGGTGACCGGGCCGTCTTTCATAATCAGGTCGATTTCGCCGCCGCGTCCGCGAACGTTGGCGGCGATGAAGCGCAGTCCTTTGCCTTCAAGCCAGCGACGCGCTTTTATCTCCCACGCGTCGCCGGTCTCTTTACGGCTTAACTGGCCGGGACGATTTGCCCCTGCTGGTATTTGAGCCATGATAACTTCCTGTTAATCACGCAGTCCTGCGTTGCCGTCAGATCGCCGGTGTTACCGTTCAGCTCAAAGCCCGGTACCTGACGCATCTGGGTAAAGTTGTTGGCCAGCGCCCACGCATCAACGCCCATGGCATACAGGCGTGCCAGGGAGTAGTCGTTACGTACTGCGCCGAGCGCCTGCTGCATCAGCGCAGGGTTGCTGCCTGCCAGCATCGGGATTTCGCTGTACTGCAGGCCGTCCATCTCCAGACGGAAATCCGGGCCTGCGGTGCCCTGCGCGCTGCGGGAGCTGGCGTAGAGCGTCGCCCCGCTCTGGCTGCCGTTACGCATGGCGATCATCGGCTTGATGAAGGCAATCTCTTCCGGCGTGGCAACGATGTAAGCCGCATCGACCTTACCGCCACCGCTGATTTGTGCGTCCGTTGGCGGTGCCGGGATGGTCAGGCCGCCGATGGTCACACTCTGCTGCTGTGGCAGGCTGGAGGCGACCGGGCTGCCGTTCAGCGCGATGCCTGCGCCGCCGTTTACCCCAGCGCGCAATTCACCGGCTGAGCCAAATTTCTGCTGCAGCACGACGCCGCCGCCCAGTTTTTGCCACTCGTCGGCAAAGGCGGTAGCGACACGGTCGCCCAGCGCGCTACGCGGGATCAACAGCAGCGGGGCCTGTTTGCCCTGCTCGTGAATATGCCGCGCCGCATCGCGTGCTTCGTCTTCCGGTGAGAGGGCGAAATAGCAAATATTGGCACGGTTTTGCACCTGCTCCGGCTGGTTAAGCGCCAGCACGTTCAGCGGAGTGTTGCTCTTCATCAGCTCTTCTACGTTGTTTTTCAACAGCGGGCCGACAACGATGCTCGCGCCGTCCTGCTGCACCTGCGCCAGAACCTGGTCGAGCGGCTGGGCGCTGGTATCGTAGATTTTCAGCTCCGCGCCCGGGTTAGCGCCGGGCGTTGCTACGGCCTGCTGCTGCGCGGCAGGCTGTTGCTCTGGCTGAGTGGCCTGCGGTTGCGCTGTGGTTGTCGCCTCGGTCGCCGGCGCGGCTGGCGTTTCAACAGGGGCCTGGGCCGCCGGGGCCGGTGCCGCTGTCTCAGCCGGTGGCGTCGTCGGTGCCGTAACCGGGTTTTGCAGGGTCCCCTGAGCCGGAGCTTGCGCCGTGGTCAGGTCGCTGGTCTCTGCGGCGGACGGGCTGATCACGTCACTGACGTTCGCCGCCTGGGCTGCCTGATCCGGAACCGCGCTGCCTGACACTGTCGTTGTGCCGTTCTTCGCGGCTTCAAAACCTTGCTGGATCGCGCGGCCAAACACCGCCGCCTGACCGTTCAACGGCAGGAGCAGGGCAATCTTGCTGGTGGAGGCTGGCTTAAAGTTCTGCACGTTGACCAGTTGCCCGGGCAGCATTTTGGCTCCCGGGTTTTGCGGATAACGTGTCTGCCAGTCGGTAATGCCCGCTTTCAGCATGTTCGGATCGCTGCGGTTGGTGAACCACATCTGCTGCAGATCCAGCCAGCCCTGCAGCACGTTTTCGTCCGCATTGATGACCATCGCCCGGGCCTGATCCTGGGTCATGGAGGCGAGCGCCTGCCAGGTGGCATCGATATTTTTCTGTTTATCGGCCCCGCTCAGCAACGGCTCCTGGGCAATCAGCGCGCGCAGCAGCGTCAGGGACGGACGGCCTTGCTCCGCGGTGATACCGGCCTGCCAGAAGCGGGCCTGCTGGTTTTTATCCAGCGCGCCCACGTCAATGTTACCGAGGATTTTCTTCGCTGATTCGTAATCTTTCAGCGCCACTTTCAGCTCGGCAGAGAGTAAACCCTGCTCACGACGCTGGGTGTCGGTCAGATCTTGCGGCAGCTGGTTGAACAGTTCGGCGGCCTGCTGGGTTTTACCCTCTTTCAGCAGTGCACGAATGGCGAGTAATTGCCAGTTGGTCTTGGTATCATTCGAGCTCTGCGACATTTGTTGCAGATAAAAGCCAGAATCAGCCTGAGCCGAACCCTGCATGTGGGCCGTGCTCTGGTCGGGTGCCTGGGTGCCACAGCCTGCGAAGATCAGGGCGGCCAGCAGGAGAGGCACGCTGCGTGCGGCTTTTGTTCTTATAAACGTTAACGGTACCATACTGTATCCAGTGATTTTTTTACGCAATGCTCAATATTAAATCGGCAATCCGGACTAAACAATGAAACAACACGAAACGGCAGATAATTCTCAAGGCCAGCTTTATATTGTACCTACTCCTATCGGGAATTTGTCTGATATTACCCAACGTGCACTTACCGTATTGCAAACCGTTGATTTAATTGCTGCTGAAGACACCCGACATACCGGTTTACTGCTGCAACACTTCGCCATTAGCGCCCGGTTGTTTGCCCTGCACGATCACAATGAGCAACAAAAAGCAGAAACGCTGGTGGCAAAGCTGAAAGAGGGGCAGAACATTGCGCTCGTCTCCGACGCCGGCACGCCGCTGATCAACGATCCGGGCTACCATCTGGTGCGTACCTGCCGTGAAACGGGCATCCGCGTAGTCCCTCTGCCAGGCCCATGCGCGGCCATTGCGGCGTTAAGCGCGGCCGGTTTACCGTCCGACCGTTTCTGCTACGAAGGCTTTCTGCCCGCGAAATCCAAAGGCCGTCGCGATGTGTTAAAAGATCTGGAAGCCGAGCCGCGTACGCTGATTTTCTACGAATCCACCCATCGTCTGCTGGAAAGCCTGGACGATATGGTCACCGTCTGGGGCGAATCCCGCTATGTGGTGCTGGCGCGTGAACTGACCAAAACCTGGGAGACCATCCACGGCGCGCCGGTGGGCGAACTGCTGGCATGGGTCAAAGAGGACGAAAACCGCCGCAAGGGCGAAATGGTTCTGATAGTCGAAGGCCATAAAGCGCAGGAAGATGCACTGCCCGCCGATGCGCTGCGCACCCTGGCGCTGCTGCAGGCTGAACTGCCGCTCAAGAAAGCCGCCGCGCTGGCTGCAGAGATTCACGGCGTGAAGAAAAATGCGTTGTATAAGTATGCGCTGGAGCAGCAGGGGGAGTAACACATGAGCCGCTATCAGCCTCCTTTTACGATTACGCCCTCTATCCTCAATCAGGTTATTGAGATCGGCGAACTACTGGGGCTCTGGGCGGCGCATTCTGGCAGAACATCCCCTCTGCTACGCAAAGAGAATCGCATTCGGACCATTCAGGCATCCCTGGCGATTGAGCATAACTCTCTGACGACCGGGCAGGTAACGGCGATTATGGACGGGAAACGTGTACTTGCACCTGAGAAGGATATTCAGGAGGTGCGCAACGCTATCCTTGCCTACGAGAAACTGCCCGACTGGGAACCCTGGCGTCTCAACGATTTGCTCAGCGCGCATCGGGTGTTGATGTCTGGTCTGGTCGATAATCCTGGTAAACTGAGGCAGGGTGATGTGGGGGTCTACCGTGGAACGCAGCTGGTTCATATGGCCCCGCCCGCTTCGCAAATGCAACGTCTTATCAACGATCTCCTCTGCTGGCTGGAGCAAACCGACATCCATCCCCTGATAGCCAGCTCTGTGTTTCACTACGAGTTTGAATTTATTCATCCCTTTTCCGATGGCAATGGCCGTATGGGACGGTTGTGGCAAACGCTTATCCTGAGCCACTGGCGGGCTGAACTTGCCTGGTTGCCTGTCGAGACGTTGATCCATTTCCAGCAATCACGTTATTACGAAATCCTGGGCCAGTGCGATCGTGCGAGCGATTGCACCGCTTTTATCGAGTTTATGCTGCGGAATATGGCGGATACGCTGCGTGAAGGTATTGCCGTTCCGACAGAGATGTCGGAACAAATGTCGGAACAAATGTCGGAAAAAGAGATCGCGATTCTGCACCTTCTTACCGCCCATCCTCAGATGACCGCCGCGGTGCTGGCATCCGCGTTAGGCGTGAGTTCCCGCACCGTTGAGCGTTATCTCCGTACGTTACAACATAAAAATAAAGTGAAGCGTGAAGGTGCCAGGAAAGGAGGCAGCTGGCAGGTCATAGTCTGACCTGACCAGCCGACGCGGGTCGATATCAGTAATGCTTCAGCATGCGGTCGATGGACTGCTCCAGCCAGTCGCGCTGGGTGCCGAAGTTAATCCGCAGGTAGTTTTCGCCGTTTTGTACGTAGTGGCTGCCATCCTCGATAACCACGCCCGCCTGCCGGGCGAAATGCCGGGTCAACTCGGTGGCACTCCGATCGTCGGCGCTGACGTCTATCCAGGCGAGATACGACGACTCCGGGTTCATCATTTTCCATGCCGGGAAGTGGGTCTGGAAGGCATCTGCCAGATAACGTGCATTGCCGCGCAAATAATTGTTCAGCGCGTCAAGCCACGGCAGGCCGTGCTGATAGGCCAGAATAATTCCCCATACGCCGAAAATGTTGGGTGAGGTGATGGAGTTCTTCTCCAGCTGCTGGCGGAAGCGCTGGCGCAGAGAATCATTCGGGATAATGGAATAAGAGGTTTTCAGCCCCCCCAGATTGAACGCCTTATTCGGCGAGGTCAGAACAATCAGATTGTCCTGCGCAGCGCAGCCAGCTGTCAGACAGCTAACAAACCTGCCGTCGAGAATGTGTTCCGCGTGCACCTCGTCCACCACCAGGAGAGTGCCGTAGCGTTGACACAGCTCGGAGACCTGGCAAATCTCATCTACCCACCAGATCCTTCCGGAGGGGTTATGCGGCGAGCAGAAGAACCACAGCCGGGGTCGGTGCGTTTTAAGCTGCTCCTCCACCCGGTTAAAATCCAGGTAATAGCGGTTGTCGTCCACACGCAGCGGGTTAGCAAGTACTTGCACGCCCTGACGCTGCGTTGCCATCGCAAACGGGTCGTATACCGGTGTGTTCATCATCACGCAGTCACCGGGCTCGCAGAATGCCTGGACCGTGTAATGCAGCGTAGAGACGGTGCCGTAGGTTAACGTTACCCACGCTTTCTCAACCTCTACCTGATGGCGCTGGCGCTGGAAGGCGATAACGGCATCGTAGAATTCGTCGAAGCACCAGGTATAGCCAAAGGTGCCGTGCTCCACGATGCGCTGAAAGCCTTCAATCACGGCGGGCGGTGAGGTGAAATCCATATCCGCAATCCACAGCGGGATAAACCCCTCAGGCACATCACCGAAGCGTGAACAGACAAAAGCATGATCCCATTTGCGGCATCTATCGCTTTTGCGCTCTATGATTTTGTCAAAATCAAACACAACTACCCCCTGTTAAATTAAGGCTTCAATGCCGGTTTTCACGCTCTGGACCTGCGGGCCGATAATCACCTGCACGCTGTGTGCGTCGAGCACCACGACGGATAACGCCCCGGCCGTTTTAAGCGCCTGTTGATCCACAAGCCCCATATCCTTCACCACCAGACGCAGGCGGGTAATGCAGTTGTCGAGGGACTCAATATTCTCTTTACCGCCGAGCGCACGCAGGATAAGCCCATGATCGTATTTCGATTTTCCGCGCGCCCGGGTGTTGGCCTCAACGGCCTGCAGCGCCCCCTGGGTATCCACTTCTCGCCCTGGCGTTTTAATGTCGTGCTTGAGGATGTACCAGCGGAAGACGAAGAAGTAGATGGCGAACCAGGCGATGCCTACCGGGAACAGCAGATACCATTTGGTCGACATGCCCTGCATTACACCGAAGATCAGCAGGTCCAGAATGCCGCCGTCGGTGTTGCCGATGGTGACGCCCAGCAGGGCCATAACCATCAGCGCCAGACCAGACATCACGATATGAAAGACGTAAAGCGCCGGCGCGATAAACAGGAACAGGAACTCAATCGGTTCTGAAATACCGGTAACAACGGAAACCAGCACGCCGGAGAGCAGCAGCCCTTTGATTACCGGGCGATTCTCCGGGCGCGCGGTGCGGTAGATGGCATATGCCACCGCCGGAAGCCCAAAGATAAAGGTCGGCATAAAGCCCTGCGACAGGAATGCGGTGACGTGCGGGCTAAACGGCAGTCCGGCCTTGAGTTCGGCGTAGAAGATATTCAGCGCACCGGCCACTTCATGACCATTGACCATCTCAATGCCGCCCGCCGGGGTGAAACGCACCATTGCCAGCAGGATATGGTGCAGGCCAAAAGGCTTGAGCAGCAGCACGCCCACGCCGTACAGGAACGGGCCAAAAACGCTGGTGCTCTGAATGATATGGCCAATTCCGGCAATGCCCAGCGCCACGTATTCCCACAGCAGGGGAATGAACAGGCCGACCAGCGAGAGGGTCAGCGCGGTAATAATGGGCACAAAGCGGATGCCGCTAAAGAAAGCGAAGGCGTCGTGTAATACCGTGTCCTGAAAACGCTCATGCAGAAAATAGGTAATCACCCCAACCACGATCCCACCCAGCACACCCATCTCCAGGGTTTGGATCCCCAGCACAATGGATTGTCCCACCTGCCTCATGGTGGCCGCATCGGCAAGCTGGTGGGTTGCGGTCAGGTAATAGTTAATGCTCATGTTCATCAGCATGTAGCCCACGAACCCGGCAAACGCGCCCACGGCCTTGTTGCGTTTGGCAAGCCCCATCGGGATCGCCATCGCGAACATCAGGGGAAGATAGGTAAAGGCGAAACCGCCGACCATGGCAATAAAACCAAAGGTGAGCTGCGTGAGCTCGCCACCCAGAAAAGGGAAACTTTTAATGGTTGAAGGGCTGGTGACGGAACTGCCGATCCCCAGCAGCAGGCCCATAAAGGCCAGCAGCGAGACCGGGAACATAAAGGTCTTTCCCAGACTTTGAAAAAACGCCCACGCTTTCGATTTAAACGACTTTTCCTGTGTCATGTAGGGACTCCTCGGAATTTTTTTATGGTAATGGAAGGCGCTGTCCGGCTTAAGGACGCGCCTTCATATTTGCGAGGCTTATAGTTATTTTCAGAGAGCGATGTTATTTACGACGGGATTCAGGCATCAGCCGTAAGCAGCAGTCGGTTAGCCGAGCCGCACACGTTGATTTTGCTTCTGACCACCTCTTTCATGGCGTCCATGCCGACGCGCATGTAATAGCGCGGATCGTTGCCCTGCGGGTTGTCGGCAAACCAGGCTTTAACCGCATCAGAAAAGGCAATTTTTAGCTCGGTAGCCACGTTGACTTTGCAAATGCCCAGCTCGATGGTGCGGCGTACATATTCATCCGGCACATCACTCGCGCCATGGAGCACCAGCGGAACGCTCACCACGTCGCGGATCTCCGCCAGGCGCTGGAAATCAATTTTTGGCCGTTTGGTGTACAGACCGTGGGCCGTTCCGATGGCGACGGCGAGGCTGTCCACGCCCGTCAGTTCAACGAAGCGTTTCGCTTCCTGCGGGTCGGTCAGAAATGCGCTCTCGGCGTCCACGCTCATGTCATCTTCCACGCCGCCCAGTCGCCCCAGTTCGGCCTCGACGCTGCAGTCGTTGAGGTGGCAGAAATCGACAACCGATTTCACCAGCTTCACGTTCTGTTCAAACGGGTAGTGGCTGCCGTCGATCATGGCGCTGCGCACACCGGCGTTCACCTTGCGACGAATATCGTCCAGCGATTCATGGTGATCGAGATGCAGCGCCAGCGGCATGTCATAGCTGAGGGAGTAAGCGCTACAGAGGGCGTAGATCTCTTCGAGCGCAATGTGCTTGAAGGTGCCCGGCGTGCCCGCGAGGATCACCGGTGATCGCATTTCGCTGCACACTTCAAGGATCGCCTGGATCGTTTCGGCGTTATGAATGTTGAATGCCGGTACGGCGTAGCCCTTGGCCTGCGCGTCCTGCAGAAGGTATTTGGTTGAGATGATACTCATAATGCGATCCTCTTAAGCCTGCCACGGATGAATAACCACGCCCTGCACCACACGGTTGACCGTGCCGCTGGCAGACGGGGTATCTGGCGTGTTGCCCACGCGAATGGACTGGGTGAGCGCAAAGACCTGGGCGTACATCAGGAAGCAGAACGCCTGTTCCATGTCGTTAAACGCGCGGGAAGGCGGCAGCAAAATATGCGGACCAGCCTCAATAATGGGATCTGTTTCGGCTGCGATCGCCACCACGCGCATCGCCTGACGATCGCGGCGCAGTTCGGCCAGCAGATCCAGATCGTAGCGGCGGGTATACGGATGGCTGGAGATAAACACCACCACCAGCGTTTCGTTATTTACCAGGGATTTTGGCCCGTGGCGGAAGCCGGTTGGGGAATCGTAAAAGGCCGCCAGCTCGCCCGCGGTCAGCTCCAGCACTTTCAGCGCCGACTCGCGTGCTACGCCCTGCAGGCCGCCGCTCCCCAGATAGACGATCCGCTTCCATGGCTCGTTGCCAAAAACGCCGTGGCTAAAATCGCCCAGCGAGGAGAGGATCGCCTGACAGCGATCGGCGACGGCACGGAATGCCTGGCTGTTAAAGACTTCTGGCACGAACACCGCCAGGCAGCTCGCCATCATGGTGGTGATGCTGCTGGTCATCGCGAACCCGCGATCGTGCGTTTCGGCAGGCATCAGCAGGGCAAAGGCGTTATCACCGTCGACCGCGTTCTGGTAGAGGCTTCCCGCCTCGTTGCAGGTAATGGTCAGGTGATAGCACTCCGGCACGAACTGGTTAGCCAGCTGTACGGCTGCGACGCTTTCCGGGCTATTGCCCGAGCGGGCAAAGGAGACCAGCAGCAGCGGATGCGCGGCGCTGAAGTAGTCCATTGGGTTAGTGACCAGGTCGGTTGTGGGTACGGCGGTAATGTTTTTCCCGGTGTGGCTGGCGATCCACGGCGCAACGATATCGCCGATAAATGCGGAGGTGCCTGCGCCTGTCAGTACGATCCGAAGATCGCGCTTGCGCAGCAGCGGTTGAAGAAAACCGTCAATCGAGGCGCGCAGGCTATCGATGTTGTTCAGCGATCGGATCCAGCTTGATGGCTGCTGGCGGATCTCTTCTTCAGTCCATGTGCCGGTCGTGGCGGTGGGGATAGTTTCTGGCATAACTCAGTCCTTAGTCGTGTGAATTCCACATCAGACGCTGGCAAACGTGTCGCTATCTTTCGTTTCGTTTCACTTTTTCACTTAAGCAGTTGAATAAAATTTATAGAAAAGAAATCGAAAGTTCAATGCGAAAAAAGAAATAAAACGAAAAGTGTGATCGAAAAGGAAAAGCAAAGAATGAAGGAAAGGAAAAGAAAGGCCTTACGAGGGGGGTCGTAAAGCCAAAAAGCGCAAAGTGAAAGGTCAGAGGGAGAGAGCCTGACCCTGGATCCAGATCGTCTGGAGGTGTAAACCGCCGTCCAGCGCGATAATATTGGCGCGTTTTCCCGGGGCGAGCGATCCGAGCTGCCCGTCAATGCCCAGCAAGCGGGCAGGGTGCAGGGAGGCCATATGAATCGCCTCTTCTGCCGTTACGCCCGTATGTTCAACCATGTTGCGTACGGCAGCATCCAGCGATAGCGTACTGCCCGCCAGCCCACCTGCCGCCGTACGCACCGCGCCGCCGTGCAGAGTAACGTCTTCACCGCAAAGCCGATAACGGCCATCGGGCATACCGGCCGCCTGCATGGCGTCGGTAATCAACACCATGCGATCTTTTGCGCAGCAGCAGCACAGGCGCATGGCGCCGGGGTGAACGTGGTGCCCGTCGGCAATCAGTTCCAGCCACGCCCGCTCGTCCGTTAGCCCGGCACCCACCATACCGGGTTCCCTGTGATGTAACCCCGTCATGCCGTTATAGCAGTGGACCAGCCCGTCTGCCCCTGCGTCAAAGGCGGCAAGCGTCTGCCCGTAGGTGGCGGCGCTGTGGCCCAGCATCACGCGGATGCCTCGCTGCTTCAGATGGTGAATCGCCTGCAGCGCACCCGGTTTTTCTGGTGCCAGTGCCACCACTTTGAGGGTGTGTTGCGAGACCGCCATCAGCGTATCCAGCTCGGCGATATCCAGTTCGCGAAACAGTCCGGGCGGGTGCGCCCCTTTATTCTGCGGCGTAAAGTACGGCCCCTCCAGATAACTGCCCAGCACCAGCGCGCCGGGACCACCGGCCAGACAGCGCCGGGCAATCCGCGTGAGCGCACCGTGAATGGCCTCCAGCGGCGCGGTGACGGTGGTGGGCAGAAACGCCCCCACGCCTTCACGCGCTTTATGCCGGGCTAACGTATCCAGCGTGCCGGGCGCCTCATCCATCACATCCACCCCCGCGCCGCCGTGAACGTGGGTATCGATATAAGCCGGACAAAGCCGTTCGGCATCGCGCGCGGTCACGCCCGTCGGTATGGGTTCGATGGCAACGATCACGTCTTTTTCAATGCGCAGCTGGTGGTCATCCAGCCAGCCCCCTTCGGTGAGTAGCCGCCGCGCGCGCAGTACCTGGCTCATATCCCTTCCTCGGCAGGCGCTTCCTCGCGACAGCGGCCAAGTTCATCCACCAGGCTCGTCAGGCCGCGGTGCCCGCACTCCAGCGCCTGAAGGCGGAACGCTTCGCTGCTCAGTCCCTCGCGCTCCAGCACCATCTCCAGCAGAAGCTGCAGATTCGTGCCGGTGATAACTTCGCTGCCGGGCCGCTGCATCGCCAGCGTTGAAGCCACGCGAAACGGCGTACCGCCCAGCAGGTCGGTAAGGAACACAATGTCGAATTGCCCGTCCAGTTCACTCACCGCCTGCTCGAGCTGAGCGGTCAGCCGCGCGGTTGTGGAAGACGCGGGAAAATCAATGGCGATAAACTGTGGTTGTTCGCCGAGGATCTGCTTCATCGCCTGCTCAAGCCCGCTGGCAAAACCGCCATGGCCCGTCAAAATAATGCCTAACATCGCAACCTCTTCGCGTTTACAGGAAGTGACAGAATTTACCGACAACGCCCAGGACCACGGTGATACCAATCAGGCGCAGCGGGCTCCAGCCACGGCGTACCAGCCAGAACATGGTCAGGGTATAGACCAGCGGCAGAAATGCGGGCATCAGCTTGTCGATAACGTCGGTTTGCAGTTTGACCACCGCATCCCCGGCCTTAATTTCAAGGGTGGTATTGAGGCGTACGTAGGTTGCTACCAGCGCGCCGATCACCGTCATCCCGACGATAGAGGCCGCGTGGCCCACTTTTTTGGTGTTGGCTTTAATCAGCGGAATGGCGGCAACGCCCATTCGGTATGCGTAGTGCGCCAGGCCAAAGCGCAGGCCGAGATGCACCACGTTGAACAGCACGATAAAGACCACTGCGCCAAGAATGGAGCCTTGCAGCGCCAGGCTGGCACCAATACCGCCGCAGATGGGCAGCAGGGTGAGCCAGAACATGGCATCGCCGATGCCGCCGAGCGGGGCGCCCACGGCAATCTTGGTACTTTGAATGCTGTTCACATCCTGCTTGGAGCGCTCCATCGCCAGGATAATGCCGATCACAAAGGTCACCAGGAACGGGTGGGTATTGAAGAAGCCCATATGGCCTTTCATGGCGCGCGCCAGGTCCCGTTTGTTGGTGTGAATTTTTTTCAGCGCGGGCAGCAGGCCATACAGCCAGCCGGAAGCCTGCATACGTTCATAGTTGAACGACGCCTGTAACAGCATCGAACGCCAGGCCACGCGGTTAATATCTTTTTTTGTCAGCTCAGCCCCGATCTGCTGGTCTTCGTAGACGTTTTCGTTTACGCCGGTGAGCAGCGACGTTTCGCTTTCGATGACGTCCGGCAGGGTAGTGTGATTAGATGCCATCTTCGAATTCCTCTTTCTGGGCTGCGGGCGCCGTCGGTTCAGGGGATTTACGCAGCAGGTCGATCAGGGCCATCGCCAGCGCCGCTGCCGCAATGGCCAGCACCGGGAGCTTCAGCCAGGCCGCCGCCACGAAACCGATAATGAAGTAAGGGATATAGACGTTTTTCATCATGATCTTCAGCAGCACGGCGAAGCCGATAGCCGGCATGATGCCGCCCGCGACGCCGAGGCCGTCGATCAAACGCTCCGGCAGGACATCAATGGCGGTTTTTGCGTGTTCCGCACCAAAGTAGATGGGCAGAAACGCGCACAGAAAGTAGAAGACCCCGAGCGCCAGCAGCGCCAGATAGTTGACCCGTTCAATGCCGTCGGTGTCCGCATTGGCCGCCATGCGATCGCAGCGCGACATCACACCGGACATAACCGAGAACAGGAAGGTTATGCCCATCTGTACCGCCACGGCGAAGGGCACGGCGACCCCAACGGCCACGTCCGGCTTCACGCCCGTGGTAATCGCGAACGTGGTACCGACAATGGTGCCGATAATCACGTTCGGCGGCTGTGCGCCTGCCAGCGGTGCCAGCCCCATCCAGACCAGTTCTAACGTACCGCCGGTCAAAATACCGGTGTGGAGATCGCCCAGAATCAGGCCGACCAGCGGCCCAAGCACCACCGGGCGGTGCATGTGTGTTAACCCGTTAAACATATCCAGGCCTGCGATAAAGGCGAGAATGCCTAACGCAAATGCCTGCAACAGACTGATTTCCATTGTGAATCCCTCAGAGCAGTTTAAAGAGATCCAAAGCAGTTTCTGTTGGAACGCCCTGAACGAAGCATTCCACCCCGGCGGTTTTCAGGCCGTTGAACGCGGCGATATCGTTCGCGTCTACAGACACCGTTTTGGCAACTTGCTGTTTGCCATTGGCATAGTGCATATTTCCGACGTTGATACGGGTGATGGGTACGCCGCCTTCTACCAGCGTCAGAAAATCAGCGGGGGTTTTGCAAACCAGCAGAATTTTCTGGCGGTCGGCGGCGCGGTGAATGTTGTCGATCGTTTTTTGCAGCGACCAGAAGCGCACGGCAATGCCTTCTGCGAGCACCATTTCCATCAGGTTTTGCTGAACCGGATCCTCTGCAACCTCATCATTAGCCACCAGCACCAGGTTTGCCCCCGCAAACCCAACCCACTGCACGCCTACCTGACCGTGGATCAGGCGTTCATCGATGCGGCATAAAACAATGTTTGGCATAGCGTGTTCCTCTTTTTTAATTATGCGTGTTGAGTCGTTACGCCTTCGCAGGCGGCATGGTACTGCTGGAGTATGTCCTGAATGTGGTCAATGATGAGGTCCCGTGGCGTCGACTTGAGAGCACCCTCGCGAACTTTGCTGTACTGCAACGGCAGATATTGGCTGATAAGCGGCAGGGGGATTGGTTCGTCTGCCAGATTACGCACCAGCCGCGCGAAGGCATCTTCAATCTGGCCGTCTGGCCAGTAGTAGCGCACGCGGTCGGAATAGCTGTAGCCACGTGCCAGACGCCGTGCGTTGCCATCGCCGTGGTAGTGGCTTTGCCAGTATTCCGGGCGGTCGAGCATGACGTTTTCCAGCACCTCACGCAGGCCAGAGCTGGCTTTGGCGGGTAATAACTCTTCTTCTATCGCGGCCAGAGAGAACAAGGCTTCACGCAGGGCAAAGGTGAGCGCCGGGCCGACTTTGAGGATCGCGAAGTGATCGTTCACTAATTGTCGCAGGGCCTGCGGCGTCTGGTAATCGGTGGAGTGTGCCTCAAACACCAGGGTGTCGTAAGCCTCTACCATTTTACTGAGCGCGACGGCTTTTTGCGGCTGATAATCACACACCTGGGTGTGGTCGAATTCGACGCCGGGCTGCACCACCAGGCCAATGATGCGTGGCCAGATAGCATTTAATCCTTCCTTTTCGAACGCGTGACGGTGCGCCTCAAGCGTGGCGCGTGCTGCCTCGGGCGTGGTGACGTCCAGCTCGCTTAATGTTTCATGCGCACCCCCGGGCACCGGCACTTCCGTGCCGATGACGTAGACCAGGTCAGCGGTGCCAAACCGCGCGCGGCAGGTCTCTTCGGCAATTTTTGCCAGACGCGCCGCGCGTTCGGCAACAATGGCATCGGTTAGCGGGACCGGATCGTCTTCGCAGGACATGCTGCAATCGAGGTGGATCTTTTTAAAACCGGCTGCGACATAGCACCTGATCAGATCGTCGGCATTGGCCATTGCCTGATCCGCAGGCAGGCTTTGCCAGCGGTTTGGCCCCAGATGGTCGCCGCCGAGGATCAGCTGTGACGTCGGGTAGCCAAGAGACTCCGCCAGTTGGCAGACAAACCCGTGAAAATCGGCGGGCGTCATGTCGGTATAGCCGCCAAACTGATCCACCTGGTTCGAGGTGGCTTCGATCAGCAGCGGTGTCTGGTGCAATTGGGCGTAACGAATTGCGGCTTCAAGGACCAGCGGATGTGCGGAACAGACGGCATAAATCCCGTTTGCATTCCCCCGTTTATGTTGCTTCACCATTTCTGTCAGATGTTTCACTTTCCTCTCCATTTCGGATGGTGATGGTGTCAATCTTTCGTTTTGTTTCATTTGATACTGCATTATGGTGGTATAAAAATAAAACGAAAGATAATGGTTTTCCGATCTGTTTCACAAAAGAAACATAATGAAAGGTTTCAGCGCGAAAAGTGCTGACGCCACGGGGCCGTGGCGGGGTTGCATTTTCGTAAAAGAAAGGCGTTAATAGATAAAACGAAATGAAACGAAAGTTTATTGATTAAGGAGCTCGCATGAGCAGCACCGATTCCTCCGCAGAGAAGCGCATCACCGGGACCAGTGAAAGGCGAGAACACATTATTCAGCGGTTGCGGGCGCAGGGGAGCGTGCAGGTGAACGATCTCTCCTCTTTATACGGCGTGTCGACGGTGACCATCCGCAACGACCTTGCGTTTCTTGAGAAGCAGG
Source organism: Enterobacter sp. UPMP2052 (assembly GCF_053709675.1). Classification (NCBI taxonomy): domain Bacteria; kingdom Pseudomonadati; phylum Pseudomonadota; class Gammaproteobacteria; order Enterobacterales; family Enterobacteriaceae; genus Enterobacter; species Enterobacter sp. UPMP2052. The sequence continues at coordinate 40,965 of NZ_JBSKJR010000006.1, read as the reverse complement.
GGATTGCGGTTCGCGCCTATGGCGGCGCACTCATTTGCGAAGGCACTGCCGCCGGGGTCGAGCCTTCCGTTGAGGACAAAAGCTCGCTGAACACGGCGGTGAAACGCAGCATCGCCCAGGCCGCGGCCGGGCTGGTGAAGCCGGGGCATCGCATTATTCTGGACTCCGGTACCACCACCTTTGAAATCGCCCGCATGCTGCGCCAGCATACGGATGTGATTGCCATGACGAACGGTATGAACGTTGCGAATGCTCTGCTGGAAGCGGATGGGGTAGAACTGCTGATGACCGGTGGACACCTGCGACGCCAGTCGCAATCTTTCTATGGCGACCAGGCGGAACAGTCGTTGCAGAACTACCATTTCGACCTGCTGTTCCTGGGGGTTGATGCCATCGATCTCGATCGCGGCGTGAGCACGCACAACGAGGACGAGGCCCGCCTGAACCGTAAAATGTGCGAAGTGGCCGAGCGTATTATTGTCGTGACCGACTCAAGCAAGTTTAACCGCTCCAGCCTGCATAAAATTATCGATACGCAGCGAATTGATATGATTATCGTTGACGAAGGGATACCGGTTGAAAGCCTGGAGGGGCTGCGTAAGAGCGGGATTGAAGTGGTGCTGGTTTAAAGGGCTTCCTAACCCTCTCCGACGGGGAGAGGGAACCGTTCGGTGCGATTTTCACCCTCTCCTTTGGGGAGAGGGCAGGGTGAGGGGAATAATCACGTCACCGGCGCCGGGTTAAACACCGCCAGCTGATTGTGCAGTCCCCATTGGTCGGAGAAGGTTTTCTTACGTCCACTCGCCACATCCAGAATAAAGTTGAACAGCTTCCAGCCCACCTCCTCAATGCTCTCTTCCCCAGTCGCGATAGTGCCCGCGTTAATATCCATTAAGTCATACCAGCGGTTTGCCAGCTCGGTGCGGGTCGCCATTTTGATCACCGGTACTGCCATCAGGCCGTACGGCGTGCCGCGCCCGGTGGTGAAGACCTGTACCGTAATGCCTGACGCCACCTGCTGCGTGCCGCAGACGAAATCGCTGGCGGGGGTTGCCGCATAGATCAGGCCGCGTTTGGTCGGGCGCTGGCCCGGCGAAAGCACTTCGACAATCGCGCTCTGGCCAGATTTCGCAATCGAACCGAGGGCTTTTTCCACCACGTTTGCCAGGCCGCCTTTTTTATTGCCCGGCGAGGGGTTGGCGCTGCGATCGGTTTTGCCCATATCAAGATAGTTATCGTACCAGGCCATCTCTTCCAGCAGACGTTTGCCGACCTCTTCATTGACGGCGCGCGGCGTGAGCAGATGAATGGCATCGCGTACTTCGGTAACTTCGGAGAACATCACCGTCGCCCCGCAGCGTACTAACAAATCGGACGCATAGCCGACCGCCGGATTAGCGGTCACGCCGGAGAACGCGTCGCTGCCGCCGCACTGGGTGCCCACTACCAGCTCGGAAGCCGGACAGGTTTCGCGCTGGCGCATGTTCAGTTTGTTGAGATGACGCTCTGCCACCTGAAGAATATCGTCAACCATTGAGCGAAAGCCGACGTGGTGCTCGTCCTGCAGGCGCACGATGCTGGCGTCGTCGACCGCAATGGCTTTGACATCTTCGGTGCCCTGGAGCAGGCGCTCAGGCTGGAGTTTTTCACAGCCCAGACCAATCACCATAACCTCGCCGCCAAAGTTGGGGTTCAGGGCGATATTGTGAATAGTACGAATCGGGACCACGGCAGCGGGGGCGTTGATGGCTACGCCGCAGCCGTAGAGATGGTTCAGACCCACCACGCCGTCGACGTTGGGGTATTTCGGCAGCAGGTCGCGCTCAATGATCTTCACCACGAAATCCACCACGCCTGCCACGCAGTGCACGCTGGTGGTAATACCGAGCAGGTTTTTGGTGCCGACGCTGCCGTCCGCATTGCGGTAGCCTTCAAAGGTATAGCCTTCCAGCGGCGGCAGCGGCTCCGGTACGCGGGTCGCCAGCGGCAGGGTGTTCAGTGGCGGCGCGGTTGGCAGCTCAACCAGGGACTCCTCAATCCAGCTTCCCTGGGCAATGGCTCGCGCCGCGTAGCCAATCACTTCGCCGTAACGCACGATTTCACCGTGAGCCGGGATATCCACCAGTGCGACTTTATGCCCCTGAGGAATATGCTCAATTAATTCCAGCCCGTCCGGGAAACGCGTCCCCGCTTTTAAGCCGTTGTCGTTGACAATAATCGCCACGTTATCGGTATCGTGAACTTTAATATAGAACGCCGTTGGCGATGCTTGTCGAATTTCAATGTCGGCCATTGTTCAGTATTCTCCAGCAAAGTGTCTGATAATAAATGCAGCCAGATGTGTATTTATTTTCTTATTGTCGAAATAAAGACGCTGCTTTCTAAATAAAGAATGTCAGGACCTGGGATATAAAAATGTGATCAAGATCACCTCGTCAGGCGAGAGAACACGCCACCCGGCAGGTTATCGATGATTCTGTGCATCAGCGCCCAGTACGTTGTGCATATGCTCAAAACATTATTGAAAATTGCCGTAATAATTGAGCGTTAATCCAATGTGATGCCATTGGACGGTGGCTATACTGAATCACGATTTCATTGCGTCTGGTTAATTACCTGATATGAGCTGCTATCGATAAATAATCAGGAGAGACTCTTCCTAAAATTATAAATATAAAACTCCCGATGTGCCCGAGGAAATAAACATGATACTGGATACGACCGTAGAATCTAGAAAGGGTATGCCTACCCGCTATTTAATTCTGCTTATTATTTTTATCGTGACGGCCATTAACTACGCTGACCGTGCCACGCTGTCGATTGCCGGTACGGAAGTGGCGAAAGAGCTGCAGCTTAGCGCCGTCTCAATGGGGTATATTTTCTCCGCATTCGGCTGGGCCTACCTGCTGATGCAAATCCCCGGCGGCTGGCTTCTCGATAAGTTTGGCTCCAAAAAGGTCTATACCTATAGCCTGTTTTTCTGGTCGCTGTTCACCTTCCTGCAGGGCTTTGTGGACGTTTTCCCCCTGGCCTGGGCGGGCGTGTCGATGTTTGTCATGCGTTTTATGCTCGGCTTCTCTGAAGCGCCGTCCTTCCCGGCGAACGCCCGTATTGTGGCGGCCTGGTTCCCGACCAAAGAGCGCGGGACGGCCTCCGCGTTGTTTAACGCCGCGCAGTATTTCTCGCTGGCGATCTTCTCTCCGCTGCTGGGCTGGCTGACCTTCGCCTGGGGCTGGGAACATGTGTTCACCGTGATGGGCGCGATCGGTTTTGTCCTGACGGGCATCTGGGTGAAGTTTATCCATAACCCGACCGACCATCCGCGGATGTCCGCGCAGGAGCTGAACTTCATTACTGAAGGCGGCGCCGTGGTGGATATGGATCATAAAAAGCCGGGCGCGCAGGTTGCCAGCGGGCCTAAGCTCCATTACATCAAACAGTTATTGACCAATCGCATGATGCTGGGCGTCTTTTTTGGTCAATACTTTATCAACACCATCACCTGGTTCTTCCTCACCTGGTTCCCGATTTATCTGGTGCAGGAAAAAGGCATGTCGATTCTGAAAGTGGGCCTGGTGGCCTCTATTCCGGCGCTGTGCGGGTTTGCCGGTGGCGTGCTCGGCGGAGTGTTCTCGGACTATCTGATTAAGCAGGGCAAGTCGATCACCCTGGCGCGTAAGCTGCCGATTGTGCTGGGCATGCTGCTGGCGTCCTCCATCATCCTGTGTAATTACACCGATAACACCACGCTTGTGGTAGCGCTGATGGCGCTGGCCTTCTTCGGTAAAGGATTTGGTGCACTCGGTTGGCCGGTCATTTCCGACACCGCACCAAAAGAGATTGTCGGCCTGTGCGGTGGGGTATTTAACGTCTTTGGTAACGTGGCGTCTATCGCGACGCCGCTGGTCATTGGTTATCTGGTCAGCGAGCTGCATTCGTTCAACGCGGCGCTGGTATTCGTGGGCTGTTCAGCGTTGATGGCGATGGTTTGCTACCTGTTTGTGGTAGGCGACATCAAACGTATGGAATTGCAGAAATAAGCAAAGGTATAAGCGATGAGTAACGATATCTTCCCGAACAAATTTAAAGCGGCCCTCGCGGCACACCAGATCCAGATTGGCTGCTGGTCTGCGCTGGCGAACCCCATCAGTACCGAAGTGCTGGGTCTTGCCGGTTTCGACTGGCTGGTGCTGGACGGCGAACATGCGCCGAACGACATCAGCACCTTTATCCCGCAGCTGATGGCGCTGAAAGGCAGCCAGAGCGCGCCGGTGGTACGTGTCCTGACTAACGAGCCGGTGATCATCAAACGTTTGCTGGATATCGGTTTCTACAACTTCCTGATCCCGTTTGTGGAAAGTGAAGAAGAGGCGGTGCAGGCCGTGGCCTCTACCCGCTACCCGCCGGAAGGCATCCGCGGCGTGTCCGTTTCGCATCGCGCCAATATGTTTGGCACCGTGCCGGACTACCTCGCGCAGTCCAACAAGAACATCACCATCCTGGTGCAGATCGAGAGCCAGCAGGGCGTTGATAGCGTGGATGCTATCGCGGCGACCGACGGCGTGGACGGCATCTTCGTCGGCCCAAGCGATCTGGCGGCTGCATTCGGCCACCTCGGCAATGCCGGGCACCCGGAGGTGCAGCGCGCCATCCAGCACATCTTTGCCCGCGCCAAAGCACACGGCAAACCGTGCGGCATCCTGGCACCGGTTGAGGCAGACGCCCGTCGTTACCTGGAGTGGGGGGCAACCTTCGTCGCCGTGGGTAGCGATCTCGGCGTGTTCCGCTCGGCCACGCAGAAATTAGCGGACGCTTTTAAAAAATAACCATCATCGAGGAAAAGATTATGACGCTGAAAGTCGGATTTATTGGCCTGGGGATCATGGGCAAGCCCATGAGCAAAAATCTCATCAAAGCCGGTTACTCACTGGTGGTTTCTGACCGTAATCCGGAGTCGGTGGCTGAGGTTATTTCGGCCGGGGCAGAAGCCGCGACCACGGCCAAAGCCATTGCCGAACAGTGCGATGTCATCATTACGATGCTGCCCAACTCCCCGCACGTCAAAGAGGTGGCGCTGGGTGAGAACGGCATTATCGAGGGCGCGAAGCCGGGCCTGGTGGTGATCGACATGAGTTCTATCGCCCCGCTGGCGAGCCGCGAGATCAGCGAAGCGCTAAAAGCGAAGGGCGTCGATATGCTGGATGCGCCGGTAAGCGGCGGTGAGCCAAAGGCCATCGACGGCACGCTTTCCGTCATGGTCGGCGGTGATAAGGCCATCTTCGACAAATACTACGACCTGATGAAAGCGATGGCCGGTTCCGTAGTGCATACCGGTGAAATCGGGGCGGGCAACGTCACCAAGCTGGCAAACCAGGTGATTGTCGCGCTGAACATCGCCGCGATGTCTGAAGCCCTGACCCTGGCAACCAAAGCCGGCGTTAACCCGGACCTGGTGTATCAGGCGATCCGTGGCGGCCTTGCGGGCAGTACCGTGCTGGACGCCAAAGCGCCGATGGTGATGGATCGTAATTTCAAGCCGGGCTTCCGTATCGATCTGCACATTAAAGATCTGGCGAACGCGCTGGATACCTCACACGGCGTGGGCGCGCAGTTGCCGCTGACCGCCGCGGTGATGGAGATGATGCAGGCGCTGCGCGCCGACGGTCTGGGCACCGCCGACCATAGCGCGATTGCGTGCTACTACGAAAAGCTGGCGAAGGTGGAAGTCTCTCGCTAATGACGTCCTGCCCGGCGGCGCTACGCCTGCCGGGCGTTGTGTAGTAACAGGCTACAACTATGAAAATCGTAATCGCGCCAGACTCGTATAAAGAAAGCCTTTCTGCCACCGAGGTAGCACAGGCGATTGAAAAAGGATTTCGGGAAATCTTCCCCGATGCACTTTATGTTTCTGTGCCTGTTGCTGACGGTGGAGAAGGGACAGTCGAAGCGATGATTGCCGCGACCCGGGGCACAGAACAGCATGCCGTGGTCACTGGCCCGCTGGGCGAGAAGGTCAATGCCTGCTGGGGGATGTCTGGCGATGGCGGCACCGCCTTTATCGAGATGGCGGCGGCCAGCGGCCTGGCGCTGGTGCCTCCCACGCGGCGTAACCCGTTGGTGACCACCTCGCGCGGCACGGGCGAGTTGATCCTCTGTGCGCTGGATAAAGGCGCACGCAACATTATTATCGGCATCGGCGGAAGTTCAACCAACGACGGCGGGGCGGGTATGATGCAGGCGCTGGGCGCGAAGCTCACCGACGCGAACGGCACGGACATTGGCTATGGCGGCGGCAGCCTGATGGCGCTGAACAGTATCGATCTCACGGGCCTGGATGCCCGGCTCAAAGGCTGCACGATCCGCGTCGCCTGTGACGTGACGAACCCGCTGGTGGGCGAAAAGGGTGCGTCGCGGATCTTTGGCCCACAGAAAGGGGCGACCGAGGGGATGATCCTCGAACTCGACGCCAATCTTAGCCATTATGCCGACGTGATTAAAAAATCCCTGCGCATCGATGTTAAACAGGTGCCGGGCGCGGGGGCCGCAGGCGGAATGGGGGCGGCGCTGATGGCCTTCCTCGGCGCAGAGCTGAAGAGCGGCATTGAGATTGTCACCCAGGCACTCAACCTTGAAGAGCATATCCATGACTGTACCTGGGTGCTGACGGGGGAAGGGCGCATCGACAGCCAGAGCATTCATGGCAAGGTGCCGGTGGGCGTGGCGAACGTCGCCAAAAAATACCATAAGCCGGTGATCGGCATTGCCGGAAGCCTGACGCAGGACGTCGGCGTGGTGCATCAGTATGGCATCGACGCGGTGTTCAGCGTGCTGACCAGTATTGGCTCGCTGGAGGAGGCGTTTCGCGGGGCCTATGACAATATTTATCGCGCCTCGCGCAATATCGCCGCCACTTTGCAGGTGGGGATGCGCACGCAAGGGTGACAGCGAGACGCAAACCCTCTATACTTCGCGCCGAAGCTGACCAGACAGTCGCCGCTTCGTCGTCGTCCCCTTTCGGGGGGAGACGGGCGGAGGGGAGGAAAGTCCGGGCTCCACAGGGCAGGGTGCCAGGTAACGCCTGGGGGGGAAACCCACGACCAGTGCAACAGAGAGCAAACCGCCGATGGCCCGCGCAAGCGGGATCAGGTAAGGGTGAAAGGGTGCGGTAAGAGCGCACCGCGCGGCTGGCAACAGTCCGTGGCACGGTAAACTCCACCCGGAGCAAGGCCAAATAGGGGTTCACATGGTACGGCCCGTACTGAACCCGGGTAGGCTGCTTGAGCCAGTGAGCGATTGCTGGCCTAGATGAATGACTGTCCACGACAGAACCCGGCTTATCGGTCAGCTTCAACTCATTCCAAAACAATACGTTGGTGTATCTCAGGCGCTCAGAAGCAGAAATGAGATACATAATGGGATACACCAACGGTTGCTACATCCCCCATACCCTTCGCAGAAACGACATTTACTATGTCTACTTTCGCCTGCCCGTTCGCCAGTTTTTCCGCTGCTCTTTAGGGACTGATAGTCCTCGCCGTTGTCGAGTAATGATTTCTCGTCTCGCGCCTTACATATCTATGTTCAGGCTTGGTAGGATGACGCGACAGCAATTTGCGGAAATCATAAGAACGATGAAAAAACTTACCTTGCAGGATATCGATTTATTTGTTGCGGGTCTGAATGCTGAAATCCTTGCCTACGTCGAATCTATCCCTGCGGAGGCTCGTTTAGAACGTTTGGAACTCGCTACGTCACCCACGCCAGTGGGCCTGAAAGAAGTCAGTTCGTCCTTCTTCCAAAATTATTACCAGGATGTCCTGTTTAGTGGTGAAGAATCCGCGACCGAGGTTTATTTCAAAAAGTCCTTGTCGTCCGGCTTTGATATCGACGGAATGGAAACGGCGATAGCAGATGCCGCAGCAAAATATTCTGTTGCCCTGCATCAGTCACAATCGGCACTGTCCGCTTTTCTACGCAAAGATTTTGCTGGTTATTCACAGACTCTTGCCAGCATGAAGCAAAGCATTCCAGTGACCTTTGCGTCGTTAACTACTCCGTCAGATAGCGCCGAAGAAGAGGTGTTAACCTTGTCCGAGGCGTGGATGGGATTCCTTAAATTTAAATCCGACTGGAAACCGAAGATTAGACAGGGCAATGAAAAGTACTTTGAGGTTATTAAGTCAGTGCTTGGGGCTGATACCCCGGTAACAAACATTACCCGGCGCGATATTAAAAATTTGCTCGAAATAGTGGAGGGGCTTCCGCGTCAGAACAAGAGGCCATACAACAGCATGACGATCCAACAGTGCTTGGATTTGGATGATGTCCCGGAGGATGATGTCGTGTCCCCCAAAACGGTCAAAGATTACCTGAAACTATGTCAGGGACTATTTTCCACCTACCTGACCGTGGAGATTGGAGTATTTGAGACCCCTCCAACGAACAGCGTCAGATACGAAGCTCAAAGCAAGAGCTATGGCAATTATAGCCGTACAGAGATGCGGAAGTTGGTTGAGCACTTTGCGACACTCGAAGACTGGAAGAAATGGGTGTTCTTGTTACTTTCATACACAGGGGCCAGACGTGCTGAGATATCGAAACTGATTGTATCGGACGTTCGTTTCGATGATGACAGCCAGTGGCACTACATTATGATCGAGGACAGCAAAACTGATGCAGGAACGCGACAAGTCCCGCTTGCCCCTCGTCTTATCGATATGGGTTTTCTGAATTACCTTGAAGGGAAAAGGCCGAATGAAAAGCTCTTTCCTCAAATAACCAACAATACACAGCTTACCCGTATTTTCCACGTTATCCGTGAAACATTGGGTATCGAGTATATGGACGATTATAAAAGCCGCCGTATCGTCCATAGTCTGCGTCACACTTTTATCACCGAAGCACAAAAGACCAATAACACACTACTTGTGCAACAGGTGGTGGGGCATGAGCATTCACAGATAGGCCAGACGCAGCGCTACACCCACCGATATACGGTTTCTGATTTACTGCCCGTAGTGAAAGAGCTTGACTGGTCAATGTGATAATGATTCTCGTTTACGTTGCGATTTTCTAATAAATCGTGTAAAATCATAGGGTAGGGTTCAATCCCTTCCCTCAACAATCAAAGGAGCATAATGTATGTAACGCCCATGCCAGCACCGTTTACGTCACCCGATGACGCAGAACGCACCAACCTGGCAACAATACTAAATACCGTTGACCTTCGCGCAACTGCCCCACGGATCAGCGTCCTGTATTACCTGAACACAACCGACATTCCCGTTACTGCTGAGATGATCAGCCGCTTCGTTGACCTCCCGTTATCGACTGCTTACCGGGTACTGGCTGCGCTCGAAATTAATCGTCTGGCGGGAGTGACATTCGGACGCGGGGACGTGACTCGCTGGTTCCGGTTTACACCGGACAGGCAGCAACATTGCCCGGCGTGCGGACAAAGCCTTCACGGCGAATACACCTGACCATCCGATACACAAACACCGAAAAGATGACCGCACTAACGGTCACACCAAATGACGCTCACCACAGAGCGCCAGCGGCCTGCTATGGCCTTTATTGAACGATTACAGAGGATTACCCCATGACAAAAAAGACCGCCCACAGGGCTGCTGAGAGCGATTTACAGACATTCCTGAGCGAAGCCGCCGCCAGGTTCAAACCCGACGCCGCCGTGCTGGCCGCACGTATAGATACCGCCGTCCAACGGTACACTGCCACCAGCACCACACAGCGTTTTAATGCTCCGGCAGCACTTGCAATGCAACAGCTACAAGAGCGGATTCTGGAGGGCTGGAGGTACGATATCGCTATCCCGCAGTCGGTCTACCTTGCCGGTACGGGGAATATGAGTATCACGCTTCGCAAACCGGCGGAGCTGGTGGAGCAGGAGAGAGCTGACCTGAAACGGCAGGTGGAGGATACATATCATAACGAGCTGGCCGCCGCGATCGAGAGAGAAGTGGACAAGCTGGTGCAGGACGCAGCAGACGAGGCACAGCGCCGTGCAGAGGAAGCTGCCGCAGCAGAACGGGACGCTATGCGCCAGCGCCTCAAAGATATGCTCCTGACCGGGGCGACCGTATGACAGTTACCAAGATAAAAAGCGGGCCACCAGCGCCCGCACATATCGACCCGGACGCGCTGGAGCGAGCTATAGCCGCCGCTCGAAAAATCCGGGAAGCCAACCCGGACAGGTACAAATCTATCCCCGTATCGCCGAAACTTTTCTGAGTGAAAAATCTGGCAATAAGTACATCTCCGCGTCAGCAGTGGCGCGGCATCGGGAGACTTTACTAAGGCAGTAAACGTACTGGTTCTTATTAATACCTGTACATACCAACCATCAACTGGAGGATCATTGACTCATGCAGTAACCAGCCATTACGACAACGGCAGATATCACCTTATCCACTCAGCTAACTACACCTTCAACGACAAAGAATACAACCTGAATTTCAAACCTGACAGCAAGCGTCACGCGCCGATCCGTCAGGAGATAATGGATACCTTCATTACCCAGCTCTGCGCGATGCAGTCCCATTACAGCAAAGTCTTCGCCTTCCGGTTCGACCTGTCAGTCCCGTCAGGAATGCCCGTATCAGATAGCAATAAATTAATCAGTGACCTGTTTACCCGCTTACGCGGCAAGTTCACCGCAAAGGCATGGAACGGACAGCCAATCAAGAAATTTGCATACGGCTGGGTAAGGGAGAAAGAGAAGGCAAAACAGGTTCATTACCACTGCTGGATAGCCTTGCCGCACTTCCAGGTCAGAGTTGCCGGATTCGGCAATGAGGGCACGTTCGGACTGATAAGCACACTCTGGAGTGAACTGACAACCCTGGCTGGTCGCGTCCACCTATGTGATGACTCATACACTATCAACCGGGAGGATCACTCATCGCTGGTGAAGCTGGTTGAGCGTGTCTCTTACCTCGCCAAGGCCCGAGGGAAATACTCCACTGGAGATGGGCAGCGTATGTTTTCAGCATCAAAGTTGAAAATAAAGACCACCGCTTAACCGGGGTCACCCCCACCGGGCCAGCCTTACGCACACGAAAAAATATTTGGGGGTCATTTCCCATGACAAATTTGTCGCCAGCAGACGCACCAATGCCCACCGCGATCCGCACGACGCCGCTTTTCTCAGATTAAATTATAAATAACGATATGTAATTTATAAAATAAAGCCCCGTGCACCGGCGAGGCTATGGGACAAAAAAGGGATTTGCGGCGGCGGCTTATGCTCCTTTGATGTTCCAGTTACGTTTGACTGTTGGCAGGCTCAAACCCAAGTCAAGCGCTGCCTTGGATTGGCTCAGTCCCTTTGCTTTGGCTTCCTGCACACGTTTAACGGTATCTACCGCAGCCGGACGGCCCAACTTCTTACCCTCAGTCTTAGCCCGAGCAAGACCCTCTTTGGTACGCTCAATTATGCGGGACTTTTCGAACTCCGCGAAAGCTGAAAACATTTGCAGCATCAGCTTTCCTTCCGCGCTGGCAAGATCACGGACGGGCAGATCCAACGACACTATATCAATCCCCTTGTCCACCAGCATCGCTATAGTTTGCTGCACATCGATATTGTCGCGGCCCAACCTATCCAGCTTCAACACCACCAGCCGATCGCCTTTCTCCAGTTTATGGGTGACCATATCGGCAAAGCCTTTACGCTGCATTGCCTGCACGCCACCGGATACAGTTTCCGATATCACACGACTATCAAGAATGTCATAACCAGCCTGACGGATGGCTACAATCTGGTTTTCTGTCGCCTGCTCACTGGTGGAAACTCGGCAGTATGCAAAGGTGCGGCTCATAATTTTCCCCTTATCTGGTATCAAAAACGGTATCATAATTTATGATTGGTATCATTATGTCAATACCCTATTTTATTGATACCTGTTTTGCGGGGTGTTTGCTGGCATCATAAAACGAACGATTATTGACACCAATCAAGCAACTAAATTAGCGACACTCACAAAAATGATTTAGAAAAAAACGGCGATAGATTACGCAATGATTCATGCCTGTCAAGCACCGCCGCTGAAGCGATATCACCGTGTTCAGTCTTCTTCAAACAGCAGCTTTCCAATCCACCAAATTGATTGACCAAAATGGGATATTAGCTGTTCACCCTGCTTCAGGTATGAACTGCTGTCATCAATACCAACGAGCCTTAATGCGTCCCCGATTTTTGAACTAGTAGGGTGAGCATCACCTACACGCATATCGTATGCCCCAGCGATAGGGCCAAAAACCTTGCGAGCTACCTCTATCCCAACTTTTTGAGCCAGAACATCCTCAAGAAGTTTATTTGAACCCAGCTTGTCTTTATTCGTGTGTGTCGAAAGTTTACGTAGTTCGCGCACATCTAACCTATCAGTAAAAATACGTACAAGCTCTTTTGCTAACCTCAAAAGGGAAGCCTGATCCTTACTCGCAAAGCGTGATATATGCTTCATAGACTCAGCACTATCAATGTTATGAGTGAAAAGAGGAACACTGAAAACCTCTCGAAAACCATCCTCTAACATGTCTATAACTTTGAACAAAAGGTCTTCAACCGCGTGGGTAGATGCCGGTTGAGTTTTCACCTGTGAGTCTAATAACTCGCTTGAAACTTTCCCATCAGGAACAACATTATGGGCCGCCCAAATGTGCTGTTCCCAGGCAGGAAGCCGAGCTACATCATAAGCGTAGATGGTTATCAGATCTGAAGAATTTATACCAAAATGAATCGAATATCCGGAAGGTGAAACGATGCCCCCCGTTTCTGCTGAATACCATCTGAGTGAAAATCCTCGGAACGCAAGCAACTCGCTTACAATACTAGTTCTAAACCACAACCATCTTCCAACATTTTCGTTATCTAATTCAGTCGATGCTAAGCGAGTTCCATCGGTATCAACGATAAAATTAGGCAAATTTCTATCTAAATCGCCTCTTACGCGCGAGCTTACACCTTGGTGTTCTATCCACTCATCTCGCCAGAATTCACCCTCGACTCGAACCCCCTGGAATCCACCTTTTTGTCCTTGAGATTTTTCATAGGCAGTATTCTCGTCAGTTTCAGGCCCCATTACCGGTGCATCTTCATCTTCGTCAACATCAGTTCTCCATGTACGGAACATCGCCCAACTTCCACCGAAAACATCATTTACTTCGCGGATAAGTAGCTCGTATCGCCCACCATCACGCTGTTCTTTGTAGCTTTCCAAATTCATATACGGGCTAGTTGCAAGTGAAGCTACATTTTCCACTCGTTGACGGTAATAAGAGAGCCGTAACGACAGATTTCTTGCCGCTAAGTAATCGAGTAAAAATTCTCTCTTAATTTCGATCAGACGCTGCTCACCGTTTTCATCTAGAACTTCACGAGCGACAACTACAAAATTTTCTTCTGGTCTGACCCATTGTTCTCCTTCTTTAATGAGACGAAGTGCGGCAACAAGGTCAGGATTGAGTATCCACTGTCTTCCTCCGACTACTGGCAGAGGCAATTCCAAAACTAAGTGAATGCCAATCGGTTCTTTATCATTATATTGGTACTCATAAATAGTAGAATAATGCCCATCCTCATATGCGTAAGGTGATATGGTTGTACCAATCCCGATTTCGCCCCAGCTCAAGCCTTCGGCGACTTCCCGATTCTCAGGCGGAAATGCAACTGATCCACACCCAAAAAATTCATTGATATAGCCAATATCCTTAACATTTCCCTGCTCATTATCTGACGCTTGCCGCAAAGGTATCCAAGTTGATTTGGAAAATGTACGTCGAGTCTCTTTCTGTTGAAGAATCCAATCTTTATCCATCTGTCGTTAACCCCTCATGAGCATAACTGACTAATCAAACGTTCTGCACTCGGTCTGTTAAGCAGGCTATACCTGACTTCAAAATACCATTTAATGCAACTAACTACATCGATCCAGCCGTACGCAAAAAAATCATGCAAAAAACGTTATATCCCTGATTTTTCTTATGAGCAAGGCTCGAGGTATTGAGTAGTCAACGCCCGTACCTCCTGATATTTCATAAAGATTGACGGCATACTTTACAGACGATGAAAATCTGTCTGGCCGATCAAACAATCTGCTGTGATATTTTCGCCGCTGGATATGGACAAGGAAGGGGGATATCGTGAGCTGGCTCGGCGGGGGCGTTGGGTAAGATGCCGAGTATCACCCCGGCAGACAATACGGCAGATTAGTTAAATGTACAGTTGCGACCCGATGGGGCACCAATGAACAACTGCATCTTTTCGCATGTAATGGCGATCTTTTGTCCTTTCTTCAATTTCGACGCTTTCGACTTCTCCGTGTCTTCCATACTCAGGCTGGTAGGCATAAACCGATTACCGCTTTCAAACCGGACTATCACATCATTCGCGAAATTTTTCGTAATATCCTGAACAATCCCAGTGACTTCCACTTTGCGACCACCAATTTCGTCATCGGCTGCAACTTCATTTTCTTCATACATTGCCGCCAGGTCTTTCGCAGTAGTACGGTAAACATTGCTATCTGAAGTTGTCACCTTTGATTCTGCTGCGGTTTTTTGTGACTTAGTTGGTGAAACCAAACCAGCAACCACCGCCTTTATAAGATCTTTTTTTTCCGTCATGACATACGAGGCAAATTTATCGCAACTGGTAAGTTCAACCTTCTCTTTCGTAATCAGCCTCCCTTTCTCTTTGAGTCCTTTACCTGCGCCTGCGCCCAAGATGACCGAGTTATAAACAGTGTTGTAACTCTCAGTATCTTTTTTCATCCCCTGCGCGGCTCGTTCGATCAATACGTCCTCAGAATCACCTTTCAAGGTCTGCTCACACCCGGCGATCATCAGCTTTTTCACATAAGCAGCCAGATACTCACGGTATGGTTGAACATCCATTGTTGGAGCCACATCGGCAAAAGACGCGAATGAACAGAACACCAGAGGTAACGCAATAATTTTTTTCATGCTTCTTCCTGTATGCAGACTTGACCGTTAAAATTAATAATAGATTTTATCGATCGAAATTATATTATCGATCGTTTTTATAGATCAATAATTGAGATGCATCCTACATACGCCGCTTGCAGAAAGACGGCAGAAATCCACTTCAATGGAGGTTTAGAGATGGTAAGAAAAGTGCTGTAGATGGGGTTTATTCTTGCTGTGTTCAGTGCCAGCGCCGGACGCATAACTATGAGCAAACCAGAGCAGACGACCACTGCGAACGGGCGAACCTTGTGCGTCTACTCCAATAGTATTTATAGCTTCATCTACATCACTAAGTCGAAGCGTTGCCCTTATTCGAAAAGTTTTGATGTAAGTGAAAGTGAGTAGATTTCAACCAATTAATACTCACAGCAGCATACAATATGGGAAAATCAATAGGGGTAAGCCATAGGGTACGAACAAAATGATTCCATATTTCTTAGAGCACATTGATAAAATCAGCACTTTCATTTCTGCTTTTGCTGCACTGTTAACTGCCATAGCAACTTTTTTCTTATGGCGTGTAACCCGTATCTTGGCAGAAGAGACAAAGCGAATGGTCGACGCTTCCGAGCAGCCTCAAGTAGTGGCAACGCTGGAACCTAACGCATGGTCAATGCTTTACTTTGATATCAGTGTCGTTAACACCGGAAACGCGCCAGCTTTCAACATTGAGGTCACATTTGATCCTCCCCTTGAAAATGCCTCCCATCGAAAAGATAAAATTATCCCTTTAAAGCAAATAAGTGTCTTAAGAAATGGTCAACAAATGACCAGTAATCTATGTGAATACAAACAGATAGAAGGTAAGGTATTCCAAGTCAGCATTAGCTGGACCAAAAAACCAAACTCTACGGTGAAAGAGATCATGAGTTATACATACGACATGGCTTCCTTTGCTGGTATTAGTCAATTGGGTGCCAAAAACCCAATGACAGAAATTTCACAACAAATTAAAGGAATTCGTGAGGACTGGAAGCATATCGCGAAAGGTACGAGGCGAATTCAAACAGACATATATGACTCAGAAGATAGAATTGACGAAAAAAAGCTGAGAGATGAGCAGCTTCAAATGGCTAGAGAAGAATGGGAAAGCAGGCAAGCCAATAAGAAAGAGTAGAGAATGAACCGTCGCTGATTGGCTTTATCTGCCACACAAAGTGCGATACAGTCTGCGATACAAGACAACTCAAGCGCCGCAGATGCCTGACGTATGGATGAACGAAGCCGCCTTATCGGTCAGCTTCAACTTCTTAAAGAACCCCGCCTCGGCGGGGTTTTTGCTACCTGCGCTACATGATTTGCTATCTGTCGGTCGTTGGCCAGTTAAGCGCCGTACTACCCATAACCCCGGTAAACGACATCAATTCTCAAATTTGCGACATTAAGCACATTTCACTCCCAACGCCGTTTTGCTGGCAGGTCATCATCCGTAGACGATCGCAATCACAAAATTTCACGCTAAAAAAGTGACGATTCGCAGTGTTGTTCTGATGTGAATATTGTTACATGAATGAGAGTGAAAGTTTTCGTAATTGAAATGTATATATTGAAATTCAATACATTTGCCATGTGAATATGTGACCCGCTCCACTCTTTACTTTGGCAGCAATCATTCGTTATCGCTTTATTTGATAAAATACAGGAATGTTTTAATAAAATAATGGTTACTTAGTAGTCTTTAATTGCTTGAAATATCGCCTTTCTTGCCGCTTATATATCCAAGAAATTCATCTCAGTTATCACCATAAAATATTTTTATTACCTGCGATTTTGTTGATCAATATCAGCCAAATAGCGTGTTTGTTTTTGTTTAACTGATTGAATAAAAAGAAATTTAATGGCTTTTTATTATGAGTGGTGAAAGCGCGTAAAGGCAAATTGTGAGTAACAGCACATACCCCCTGAAACAATATTGGGTAGAATTCGCCCCGTCATAGGGAAATAAGCGCAGAATATTATGAACACTATTATTCTACCGAAAACACAGCATCTCGTGGTATTTCAGGAAGTCATTAAAAGTGGCTCCATAGGTTCTGCTGCAAGACAACTGGGATTGACGCAACCCGCGGTCAGCAAAATCATCAGCGATATCGAATCCTACTTCGGCGTCGAAGTGATGGTTCGTAAAAATACCGGCGTAAAGCTCACTGCCGCAGGCCAGGTGTTGCTGTCGTACTCAGAGTCGATCACCCGAGAGATGAAGAACATGGTGAGCGAAATTAACAGCCTCAGCTTTAGCACCGTCATGGACGTTTCATTCGGCTATCCGTCGCTCATCGGCTTCACCTTTCTGTCGGAGATGATCAAAAAGTTCAAGGAAGTGTTCCCGAAAGCGCGGGTATCCATGTATGAAGCGCAGCTCTCCTCTTTCCTGCCCGCCATTCGCGATGGTCGGCTGGATTTTGCTATCGGCACGCTGAGCGACGAGATGCTGCTGCAGGATCTTCACGTGGAGCCGCTGTTTGAGTCCGAGTTTGTGCTGGTCGCCAGCAAATCACGAACGTGCACCGGCTCGACTACACTGGCATCGCTCACGCATGAACAGTGGGTGATGCCGCAAACCGATATGGGCTACTACAAAGAACTTCTGACTACCCTGCAAGACAACCACATCAGCATTGAAAATATCGTCCAGACCGATTCGGTCGTCACCATTTATAACCTTGTCCTGAATGCCGATTACCTGACGGTTATTCCTCGCGACATGATTGCGCCGTTCGGTTCTGACCAGTTTATTATGCTGCCGGTTGAAGATGAATTACCCGTGGCACGTTACGCCGCGGTGTGGTCCAAAAATTACAGTATTAAAAAATCCGCTTCGGTATTAGTCGAACTGGCGAAACAATATTCGTCAATGAATATCGAACGACGACGATGAAATCGTAACAACAGTTTAAAAAACACCCGGAGCGTGTCGTTTTAGCGCTCTGATACCCTGACTTTGCCTGAAAACAATCAATTATTATAACGAGGATATTATGCACATTACCTACGACCTCCCGGTGACCATCGAAGATATTCAGGATGCCAGAAAACGCCTGGCCGGTAAGGTTTATAAAACCGGAATGCCGCGATCAAATTATCTCAGCGAACGCTGCAAGGGTGAAATTTTTCTGAAATTTGAAAATATGCAGCGCACCGGATCTTTTAAAATTCGCGGTGCGTTTAATAAACTCAGTTCGCTCACGGAGGCGGAGAAACGCAAAGGTGTGGTGGCGTGTTCCGCCGGAAACCATGCTCAGGGCGTGTCGCTCTCCTGCGCCATGCTCGGTATCGATGGCAAAGTGGTCATGCCGATGGGCGCACCGAAATCCAAGGTCGCCGCTACGCGCGACTACTCCGCCGAGGTGGTGCTCCACGGCGAAAACTTCAACGATACCATCGCGAAAGTGAGCGAAATCGTTGAGATGGAAGGGCGCATTTTTATCCCGCCTTATGATGATCCTAAGGTCATTGCCGGGCAGGGAACGATTGGCCTGGAAATTCTCGAAGATCTCTATGATGTGGATAACGTGATTGTGCCTATTGGCGGCGGCGGATTAATTGCCGGCATTGCTACGGCCATTAAATCCATTAACCCAACCATTAATATTATCGGCGTGCAGTCAGAAAACGTTCACGGTATGGCGGCGTCCTGGCAAGCCGGAGAAATCATTAATCACCGTGTAACCGGCACATTAGCCGACGGCTGCGATGTCTCTCGCCCGGGTAAATTAACGTTCGACATTGTTCGTGAGTTAGTCGATGACATTGTGCTGGTCAGCGAGGATGACATTCGCAACAGCATGATTGCGCTTATTCAGCGAAATAAAGTGGTGACAGAAGGGGCGGGCGCGCTGGCCTGTGCCGCCTTATTAAGCGGCAAACTGGACCACTATATTCAGGGCCGCAAAACGGTGTGCATTATTTCCGGCGGCAATATCGATCTTTCCCGCGTTTCGCAAATTACCGGCTTCGTTGACGCATAAAGGATGACCTATGAGCAACACAGAAAGCATTATCGTTGGCCAGACAAAAACGTCCGCATGGCGTAAGTCTGATACCACCTGGACGCTGGGCCTGTTTGGTACCGCCATTGGCGCAGGCGTGCTGTTCTTCCCGATACGTGCAGGCTTTGGCGGGTTGATCCCGATCCTGCTGATGCTGGTGCTGGCCTATCCCATCGCCTTTTACTGCCACCGCGCGCTGGCGCGTTTGTGCCTGTCCGGGAGCAACGTCTCCGGGAACATCACCGAAACGGTGGAAGAGCATTTCGGCAAGACCGGTGGGGTGGTGATCACCTTCCTCTACTTCTTTGCGATTTGCCCGCTGCTGTGGATTTACGGCGTCACCATTACCAACACCTTTATGACCTTCTGGGAAAACCAACTGCAGCTCCCGGCGCTTAACCGTGGCTTTGTGGCGCTGTTCCTGCTGCTGCTGATGGCCTTTGTGATCTGGTTTGGTAAAGACCTGATGGTGAAGGTGATGAGCTTCCTGGTGTTCCCGTTTATCGCCAGTCTGGTGCTGATCTCCCTGTCGCTGATCCCCTACTGGAACTCGGCGGTGATCGACCAGGTCAACCTGAGCGATATCGCCTTTACCGGGCACGACGGCATTCTGGTGACGGTCTGGCTGGGGATCTCCATCATGGTCTTCTCCTTTAACTTCTCGCCTATCGTCTCCTCGTTTGTGGTCTCCAAACGCGAAGAGTACGAGCCGGAGTTTGGCAAAGCGTTCACCGAGCAGAAATGTTCCAAAATCATCAGTCGCGCCAGCCTGCTGATGGTCGCCGTGGTGATGTTCTTTGCCTTTAGCTGCCTGTTCACGCTCTCCCCACAGAACATGGCGGAAGCCAAAGCGCAGAACATTCCGGTGCTCTCTTATCTGGCGAACCACTTTGCTTCGATGTCGGGCAGCAAATCTACCTTCGCGACGGTACTGGAATACGGTGCTTCTATCATCGCGCTGGTGGCGATCTTCAAATCCTTCTTTGGCCACTACCTGGGCACCCTGGAAGGGCTGAACGGCCTGATCCTGAAGTTTGGTTACAAGGGTGACAAGAAGAACGTCTCGGTCGGCAAACTGAACACCATCAGCATGGTATTCATCATGGGGTCAACCTGGGTGGTGGCCTACGCCAACCCGAACATTCTCGACCTTATTGAAGCCATGGGTGCGCCAATCATCGCCTCACTGCTGTGCCTGCTGCCGATGTATGCCATCCGCAAGGCACCGGCGCTGGCGAAATATAAAGGCAGAGCGGAGAACATTTTCGTTACTGCGGTCGGCCTGCTGACCATTCTGAATATCGTTTACAAACTGTTCTAACCCAAAGCTCAGGATGAGCGGAGTCACACCATGATTGAATTTCCGGTTGTACTGGTCATTAACTGCGGATCGTCTTCGGTTAAGTTTTCAGTACTCGACGCAGCACACTGCGATGCCCTGATGACGGGCATTGCAGACGGCATCAACACTGAGAACGCCTGTATCTCGGTGAACGGCGGTGAGCCGGTCAAACTGGCTCACCAGGATTACGAAGGGGCGCTGGCGGCCATCGCCCTTGAGCTGGAGAAGCGCGATCTGATGAGCAGCGTGGCCTTGATTGGCCACCGCATTGCCCACGGCGGCGATCGCTTCAGCGAATCCACCCTTATCACCGGGGAGGTCATCGAGCAGATCCGCCAGGTGTCTCCGCTGGCGCCTTTGCACAATTACGCCAACCTGAGCGGCGTGGAAGCGGCTGAACGCATGTTCCCGGGCGTGCAGCAGGTTGCGGTGTTTGATACCAGCTTCCACCAGACGCTGGCACCGCACGCCTGGCTCTATGGGCTGCCGTATCGCTATTTCGAAGAGCTGGGCGTGCGCCGCTACGGCTTCCACGGCACCTCGCACCGCTACGTTAGCGGGCAGGCGCATACGCTTCTCGGGCTTTCGCCTGACGACAGCGGGCTGGTTATCGCCCACCTGGGCAATGGGGCATCCATCTGTGCGGTGCGTAACGGTGAAAGCGTCGATACCTCTATGGGCATGACGCCGCTGGAAGGGTTGATGATGGGCACGCGCTGCGGCGACGTGGATTTTGGCGCGATGGCGTGGATTGCCCGGCAGACGGGTCAATCGCTCGACGATCTGGAACGCATGGTTAACAAAGAGTCCGGTCTGCTGGGGATCTCCGGAATATCGTCCGACCTGCGAACGCTCGAAAAAGCCTGGCATGAAGGCCATCAGCGGGCGCAGTTGGCGATACACACCTTTGTGCACCGTATCGCGCGGCACATTGCCGGGCACGCGGCGTCGCTGCACCGGCTGGACGCTGTGATCTTCACCGGTGGAATCGGCGAGAACTCAACGCTTATCCGCGCGCTGGTGGTTGAACGGCTTAAGGTCTTTGGCATCACGCTGGACGACGCCAAAAACGCCCTGCCGGGCAGCGCAGGCGAGCGCATTATTTCCACCGACGCGTCCCGTGCGGCCTGCGCGGTGATCCCGACCAACGAAGAAAAAATGATCGCGCTGGATGCCCTCCGTCTTGGGAAGGTCACATCGGCTGCGGCTTATGCCTGATAAAGCGAGAAGAGAATGAAAGTAACTATCGATACGCGCGTTGCGCCCTACAGCGACGCATGGGCCGGGTTTCGCGGTGAAGAATGGAAAGACGCCGTCAACGTGCGCGATTTTATTCAGCATAACTACACCCCTTATGAAGGTGATGAGGCTTTCCTCGCGCAGGCGACGCCTGCAACGACGGCGCTGTGGCAGAAGGTGATGGTCGGCATTCGTCAGGAGAATGCCACCCACGCCCCGGTGGATTTTGACACCAATATTGCTACCACCATTACCGCGCACGGGCCGGGCTATATCGACGAAGATCTGGAGACGATCGTCGGTCTGCAAACCGATAAACCCCTCAAGCGCGCCCTGCATCCGTACGGCGGGATCAACATGATCCGCAGCTCTTTCGAGGCCTACGGGCGCGAAATGGATCCGCAGTTTGAGTACCTGTTTACCGATCTGCGCAAAACCCATAACCAGGGTGTATTTGATGTGTACTCCCCGGAGATGATGCGCTGCCGAAAATCGGGCGTGCTGACGGGATTGCCGGACGGCTACGGACGCGGGCGGATCATCGGTGATTATCGTCGCGTGGCGCTGTACGGCATCAGCTATCTGGTGCGCGAGCGCGAGCTGCAGTTCGCCGATCTGCAGGGAAAACTTGAGCGCGGTGAAGATCTGGAGGCGACGATCCGCCTGCGCGAAGAGCTGGCGGAACATAAACGCGCGCTGCTGCAGATCCAGCAGATGGCGTCGGGCTATGGCTTTGACATCTCCCGCCCGGCAATGAACGCTCAGGAGGCGGTGCAGTGGGTCTACTTTGCTTATCTGGCGGCGGTGAAATCCCAGAACGGCGGGGCGATGTCGCTGGGGCGCACGGCTACGTTCCTGGATATCTACATTGAGCGGGATATGCAGGCAGGCCGCCTGAGCGAAATGCAGGCGCAGGAGCTGATCGACCACTTCATTATGAAGATCCGCATGGTGCGCTTCCTGCGCACGCCGGAGTTCGACACGCTCTTTTCCGGCGATCCTATCTGGGCCACGGAGGTGATTGGCGGTATGGGGCTGGATGGCCGCACGCTGGTCACCAAAAACAGCTTCCGCTACCTGCACACGCTGCACACCATGGGGCCTGCGCCGGAGCCGAACCTGACGATCCTCTGGTCTGAACACCTGCCGATCGCGTTCAAGAAATATGCCGCGCAGGTGTCGATCGTCACCTCTTCGCTGCAGTATGAAAACGACGATCTGATGCGCGCAGACTTCGACAGCGACGATTACGCGATAGCCTGCTGCGTCAGTCCGATGGTGATCGGCAAGCAGATGCAGTTCTTCGGGGCGCGTGCCAACCTCGCCAAAACGCTGCTGTACGCGATCAACGGCGGCGTGGACGAGAAGCTGAAGATCCAGGTGGGGCCGAAAACCGATCCGCTGCTGGACGAGGTGCTGGATTACGACACCGTGATGGCGAGCCTCGATCACTTTATGGACTGGCTGGCGGTACAGTACATCAGCGCGCTGAATCTCATTCACTACATGCATGATAAGTACAGCTACGAAGCCTCGCTGATGGCGCTGCACGATCGCGATGTCTATCGCACCATGGCCTGCGGCATCGCCGGGCTGTCAGTGGCGGCGGATTCGCTGTCAGCCATCAAGTACGCCACGGTGAAGCCGGTGCGCGACCACACTGGCCTGGCGGTGGATTTTGTGATTGAAGGCGACTATCCGCAGTACGGTAACAATGACGATCGGGTGGACAGCATCGCCTGCGATCTGGTCGAGCGCTTTATGAAGAAGATTCAGGCGCTGCCAACCTACCGTAACGCCGTGCCGACCCAGTCGATCCTGACCATCACCTCGAACGTGGTCTACGGTCAGAAGACCGGCAACACGCCGGATGGCCGCCGCGGCGGGACATCGTTTGCACCAGGCGCTAACCCGATGCACGGACGCGACAGGAAAGGGGCGGTGGCCTCGTTGACGTCGGTCGCGAAGCTGCCGTTTACCTACGCCAAAGACGGTATTTCGTACACCTTCTCGATTGTGCCGCAGGCGCTGGGCAAAGATGAAGGCGTGCGCAAAACCAACCTTGTGGGGCTGCTGGACGGGTACTTCCATCACGAAGCGGCCATAGAGGGTGGGCAGCATCTGAACGTCAACGTCATGAACCGGGAGATGCTGATGGATGCCATTGAGCACCCGGAGAATTACCCGAACCTGACGATCCGCGTTTCAGGCTATGCGGTGCGGTTTAACGCCCTGACGCGCGAGCAGCAGCAGGACGTGATCTCCCGAACCTTTACTCAGGCGATGTAACCTGCGATGTCTCCAGCCCCCTCGATAACAGGGGGCTTTTTTTTCTTGATCGCCGTCACTTTTAGCAAAACAGGGCGAAAACCCTCCATTAAGAAGTAAAATTTCCTCCCGCTTGCGTAAATCCTCATAAAAATTGTGACTTTTTTCTCTTCCTCTGCGGATATCATCTTTTCATTCTAAAAACACACACCTGCGGCAGTTCTGCTCATTATCGCTGATGAGAAAAACCAAATAAAAATTAATTAGTTACCCTACAAAATAAGCGAGTGCCCAATGGAAACGGCAACAAAAAGCAGTGTGATTGTGAAAGACTCGTCCGCGGCAAGGCGGGCAGGTATGAGTGAAAGCGAATGGCGCGAGGCGATTAAATTCGACAGCACCGACACGGGGTGGGTCATCATGAGTATCGGGATGGCTATCGGCGCGGGGATCGTTTTTCTCCCGGTGCAGGTCGGATTAATGGGCCTGTGGGTGTTTTTACTTTCGTCGATCATTGGCTATCCGGCCATGTATTTATTCCAGCGTCTGTTTATTAACACGCTGGCAGAATCCCCGGAATGCAAAGATTACCCGAGCGTGATCAGCGGTTATCTCGGGAAAAACTGGGGCATATTATTAGGCGCGCTCTATTTCGTGATGCTGGTGATCTGGATGTTCGTCTATTCCACTGCCATCACCAACGACAGCGCCTCTTATCTGCACACCTTTGGTCTGACCGACGGCTTGCTCTCGGAAAACCCGTTCTACGGCTTATTCCTGATCTGCATTCTGGTCGCGATCTCGTCGCGCGGTGAGAAGCTGCTGTTTAAAGTCTCAAGCCTGATGGTGCTCACCAAGCTGTTTGTGGTGGCGGCGCTTGGGCTGTCGATGATCGGCCTCTGGCATTTAGCCAACGTGGGCATGCTGCCGCCGATGGGGCTGCTGATTAAAAACGCCATTATCACGCTGCCGTTTACCTTAACGTCGATCCTGTTTATTCAGACCTTAAGCCCGATGGTCATTTCGTATCGCTCACGTGAGAAGTCCGTTGAGGTCGCGCGCCACAAGGCTCTGCGGGCAATGAATATCGCCTTCGGCATCCTGTTTGTGACGGTCTTTTTTTACGCCGTCTCCTTCACCCTGGCAATGGGCCACGACGAAGCGGTAAAAGCCTACGAGCAGAATATTTCAGCTCTGGCGATTGCGGCGCAGTTTATCAGCGGCGACGGCGCGGGCTGGGTCAAAATCGTCAGCGTGATCCTCAATATTTTCGCCGTCATGACCGCGTTCTTCGGGGTGTATCTCGGCTTTCGCGAGGCGACGCAGGGCATTGTGATGAATATCCTGCGCCGCAAAATGCCGACAGACAAAATCAATGAACGTACCGTGCAGCGCGGCATCATGCTGTTCGCCATTCTGCTGGCCTGGAGCGCCATTGTGTTAAATGCGCCCGTGCTGAGCTTTACCTCAATTTGCAGCCCCATTTTCGGCATGGTGGGCTGCTTAATTCCGGCGTGGCTGGTCTACAAAGTCCCGGCGCTGCACAAATATAAAGGCGTGTCGCTGGTGATTATCGTTATTACCGGACTGCTGCTGTGTGTTTCTCCTTTCCTCGCGTTTTCCTGAGGAGTGAATAAGGTTGTCACGATGTCTGAGCAAATGAATCCTTTATGGACGCAGTTTATTCGTGCGGTGCAGGAAGAAGTTAAGCCTGCCCTGGGGTGTACGGAACCTGTCTCTCTGGCGCTGGCCTGTGCGATTGCCGCTGAGCAGCTGGGCGCTGAGGTCACGAAAATTGAGGCGTGGGTATCGCCAAACCTGATGAAAAACGGTCTGGGCGTTACGGTGCCCGGTACTGGCATGGTCGGCCTGCCGATTGCGGCGGCGCTGGGGGCCATTGGCGGCAACGCGCAGGCCGGGCTGGAGGTGTTGAAAGATGCCACGCCTGAGGCGCTGGCGCGCGCCAAAGCCTTGCTGGAGGCCGGTCTGGTGCAGGTGAAACTGCAAGAACCGTGCGATGAGATCCTCTATTCCCGCGCCTGTGTTTACGCCGGAGAGGCCTCTGCGATGGTGACCATCGCAGGGGGGCATACACGCGTTGTCGAGGTGGTGTGCCGGGGCGAAACGCGCTTTACGCTCGACGAGCCGCAGGGCGAGGTGAACGCCGATCCCCTGTCGGTGCTTTCGGACACCACGCTTGCGCAGATTGTGGCGTTTGCCGAACAGGTTCCGTTCGGGGCGATCCGTTTTATTCTGCAAGCGGGGGAGTTGAACGATGCGCTCTCCCGCGAGGGGCTGAGCGGTAAATGGGGGCTGCACATTGGCGCAACGCTCACCAGGCAACGCGCGCGCGGCTGGCTGGCGCAGGATGTCGGATCGGATATCGTTATCCGCACCAGCGCGGCGTCAGATGCGCGTATGGGCGGGGCGACGCTCCCGGCGATGAGCAACTCGGGTTCCGGCAACCAGGGGATCGCCGCGACCATGCCCGTGGTGGTTGTGGCAGAGCACGTACAGGCCGATCAAGAGCGGCTTGCCCGGGCGCTGATGCTCTCGCACCTGTCGGCTATCTACATCCATCATCAGCTTCCACGTTTATCCGCGCTGTGTGCGGCAACGACGGCAGCAATGGGCGCTGCGGCCGGGATGGCGTGGCTGATGGGCGGAGGCTACCAGACCATTGCCATGGCGATCGGCAGCATGATCGGGGATGTCAGCGGGATGATCTGCGATGGCGCATCGAACAGCTGCGCGATGAAGGTCTCTACCAGCGTAGGCAGCGCCTGGAAAGCGGTGATGATGGCGCTGGATGAAACGGCCGTGACGGGCAACGAAGGGATTGTGGCGCACGACGTGGAGCAGTCTATCGCTAATCTGTGCGCGCTGGCGTGTCGTTCAATGCAGGCAACGGACCGGCAGATTATTGAGATAATGGCGAGTAAGGTGTAAAGAATTCCCCTCACCCCCACCCCTCTCCCCAAAGGGGCGAGGGGCTCGATCGTTCCCTCTCCTCTTTGGGGAGAGGGGAAAGGTTTAATTAAACCGGCAAATCAATCAGCAGTGCCCGCAGCGGCGTATCGGCAACCAGCGTAATATTCGCTTCGTCGCGAATAAACGCCCCGTCACCGCAGGTAAGCGCTTCTTTCTCTTCTGTGTGCGTGACGGCATGCACCGTCCCGTGAATCGACTGCAGGTATGCACGCGGGCCGTGAAGCTGCACGCTAACCTGCTCGCCTTTCTTCAGCTCGATGTGGTGCAGCCATACCTGCTGGCGCAGTTGCAGGCTGCCGTTGCTGCCGTCCGGCGAGGCAATCAGCTGCTGCTGACCGCCTTTCAGATCCAGCTTCTGTACCAGCGGATTTTCCCGCTCCGGGCAGGCATCTAACCACAGCTGCATGCGGGTCAGCGTGTTGTCTTTGCTGAGGTTGTGCTCGCTATAGCTAATGCCCGGCTGCGTTGAAATCAGTAAGGCTTCGCCAGCCTTCGCCTGGACATGATTGCCCTCGCTATCGCGGTATTCTGCCTCGCCTTCCAGGATCAGGTTCAAAATATCGACTTTCGGGTACGTACGCGGCTGGAAAGAGGCGCCAGGGGCGAGCACTTCCTGATTCAACACGCGCAGTGAGGCGTAACCGAGGAGTTTCGGGTCAAAGTAGTGTCCAAAGGAGAAGGTGTAGCGCGCCTGCAGCCAACCGAAATCGGCTTGTCCGCACTGTTTAGCTGTTCTTGTCGTAATCATAAACTTGACCTCTCTTTACACTAAAACAATGGTAAAGGTATGGACGCTGCATTGTTAGCCAGATATTCTGCCCGGTATGTTCAAATTTCCTGAATGAGAACGAGATGGCTAAAGAGAGAGCATTGACGCTTGAGGCGCTTCGCGTCATGGACGCAATAGACCGTCGCGGCAGCTTTGCCGCAGCGGCAGATGAACTGGGGCGCGTTCCGTCTGCGCTGAGCTACACCATGCAGAAGCTGGAGGAAGAGCTGGACGTGGTGCTGTTCGACCGCTCCGGTCATCGAACAAAATTCACCAATGTAGGCCGTATGCTGCTTGAGCGCGGGCGCGTGCTGCTGGAAGCGGCAGACAAGCTGACAACCGATGCCGAAGCCCTGGCCCGCGGCTGGGAAACGCACCTGACGCTGGTCACGGAAGCGCTGGTCCCGACCGAGGCGCTGTTCCCGCTGGTGGAGCGTCTGGCGGACAAGGCCAACACCCAGCTGTCGATCATCACCGAAGTGCTGGCCGGTGCCTGGGAGCGTCTGGAGACGGGGCGAGCGGATATCGTGATCGCGCCGGACATGCACTTCCGTTCTTCCTCAGAGATTAACTCGAAAAAACTCTACAGCGTGATGAACGTCTACGTCGCGGCACCGGATCACCCGATCCACCAGGAGGCGGAGCCGCTCTCAGAGGTGACGCGCGTGAAATATCGCGGCGTGGCGGTCGCCGATACCGCACGCGAGCGCCCGGTGTTAACGGTGCAGTTGCTGGATAAACAGCCGCGCCTGACCGTCACGTCACTGGAAGATAAACGTCAGGCGTTGCTGGCAGGTTTAGGCGTTGCCACCATGCCGTATCCGTTTGTTGAAAAGGATATTGCCGAAGGGCGGCTGCGGGTCGTCAGCCCGGAGTACACCAGCGAAGTGGATATCATTATGGCGTGGCGACGCGACAGCATGGGCGAGGCGAAGTCATGGTGCTTACGCGAAATCCCGAAGCTCTTTGCGCATTACAATAAATAAGCGTGTAGGCCCGGTAAGCGTAAGCGCCACCGGGCAATAATTTACGCAGCGATCTTAGGATCCGGGCCAAAGCGGTTTTCGCCCGGCGTGCCGCGTTGGCAGTTGAAAATCAGAATTACCAGCCAGCCGATAATCGGGATCAACAGCAGCAGTAGCCACCAGGCTGAACGGTCGGTATCGTGCAGACGCCGAAACTGGACGGCCCAGGACGGCAGCAGAATAAAGATCCCATAGATTGACGTAAGAATGCCTTCCCCGCCGTCCCGCTGCCAGCCGAGTAATTTATCAACAATGCCCAGCACCATGAGCAGGACGAAGTTCACCAGAATGAACATCCAGTACTCTTTGCGGCGGGCGCGGCCACCAAATCCAACGTAATTGCGCAGTACTTTTAAATACCAGTCCATTTTCCTTGCCTCATTAATCAGTCAATCACTTGTTTTCTAAGCGATCGAGGTAAGAATAGATGGATATTGTGAATTAAAAAAGGGCATCTATTGATGCCCTTCATATTTATCCAAAACGGACGTCACGCCCGTGCGGTTCATCCAGATCCTGCCATGGCCCAATTGAGATAATGCCCGTTGGGTTGATGGTCTTATGGCTGCGGTAGTAGTGGGTGCGGATATGGTCAAAATCGACCGTTTCAGCAATGCCTGGCGTCTGGTAGATATCGCGCAGGAAACCGTGCAGATTCAGGTAATCACCGATGCGATGTTTATCGCACTTAAAGTGGGTGACGTAGACCGGATCGAAACGGATCAGCGTGGTCCACAGGCGAATATCCGCCTCTGTCAGGCGATCGCCCGTCAGGTAGCGGTGCTGGCCGAGGATCTGCTCCAGGCGTTCCAGCGACTCGAACACTTTCCCGACCGCCTCATCGTAGGCTTCCTGGCTGGTGGCAAAACCGGCTTTATAGACGCCGTTGTTAACGTTGTCGTAGATCCAGCTATTCAGTTCGTCGATTTTATCGCGCAGTTCCACCGGGTAGTAGTTTCCGGCGAGCGCGCCGTGAGCATCAAACGCGGTGTTGAACATGCGGATGATCTCCGCAGACTCATTACTGACGATGGTCTGGTTTTTTTTGTCCCACAGGACCGGCACGGTGACGCGCCCGGTGTAGTGCGGGTCGGCACGCAGATAGAGCTGGTACAGGAAATCGTGGTGATAAAGATCATCGCCGGTGGCTGCCGGGAAGTTGCTGTCGAACGTCCAGCCGTTTTCCATCATCAGCGGGTTAACAACCGACACCGGGATCAGCGACTCAAGGCCTTTCAGTTTGCGTACAATCAGCGTGCGGTGCGCCCACGGGCAGGCGAGAGAAACATACAGATGATACCGATCTTTCTCGGCCGCAAAGCCGCCTTCGCCGCTTGGGCCGGGTGCGCCATCGGCGGTCAGCCAGTTACGGAAGGCGGAAACGGAGCGCTTAAAGCGTCCGCCGGTGGATTTGGTGTCATACCAGACATCCTGCCAGACGCCGTCTACGAGTTGTCCCATTTTTTTCTCCTCCGTCAGATAGCAAAAGCGAGGAGATGTCTCCTCGCTTTGTTCATTCAGTATAGCGTGCTTACCACTTCTTATTCAGAACGCGGTCGATGCTGTATGCGCCCGGGCCGGTGATGGCCAGCAGCAGGAAGCCGCCTGCGATGGTCAGGTTCTTCATGAACATCAGGGAGTTCACGCCTTCCGCAAAGTTGCTGTGGAAGATGAACGCCGTCAGCAGGGTGAAGCCTGCGGTGAACAGGGCGGTGGTACGGGTCAGGAAGCCAAACAGCACGGCCAGACCGCCACCAAACTCAAGAAGGATGGTCAGCGGCAGCAGGAACCCCGGAACGCCCATCGCTTCCATGTACTGTTGAGTGCCTGCATAGCCGGTGATTTTGCCCCAGCCTGCGGTGATAAACAGCACAGGCATCAAAATACGTGCGACCAGTACGCCAACATCTTCTAATTTTTTCATTTTACTCTCCAGGAAACCACATGCGCGGCATAACGTTATTTATGTGCAAATTCGGGTAGATACCGCGTCTTTGCTGTCGATGGAGAGGAGTGTAAACGGGGCGGAAAAGAATTGTTAGCTAGGAAAACTGTCAATCTTCTTCAAAGATATTGAGTAAGAAGAGGTGCGCGCTGGTGCCCTCACCCCAACCCTCTCCCACGGGGAGATGGCGCAAAAACAAAAAACGGTAACCTGAGTTACCGTTTTGCTTTTACCTCGAAGCCGCCACCCGACGAGAAGGCTACCGCAACTGCTGCTGGCGCAGCGTGGTCTTGACCAGACGCCAGGCGCTCCAGACACCAAAGCCGCGGCGGGCCCAACGGATCAGCATATTGGGATGCCGAACCGTCCAGATAGCCATGACGCTACTGCCGACCAGCGCCCAGGAGCGCAGGCTCAGGACAGTATTCCAGCCACGGTCAAAACGACGCGTGGATGCTATCCAGTCACGACGGCTGGCGGACAGATCCAGCCGTTGCTGCTGGATCTGGCTCAACAGATACGCTTTTCGTTTTTGACGTTCGGCTGCGCTGCTCACGATTTGTCATCCTCCAGAAGCGAGCGATCGTTGGCTAGCTCCTGGCGAGTGTGGCGCATGAAGGTAGACGTGCGGGCTTTGTGAAGCGTCCAGACGCCACCGATCAAGGCCCCAACCAGCAGAACCACGGTTGTTGCAATCATCGCGTTAAGACGATACTGCGGATCGATAGCCCAGATGATCAATACCATCAGGCTCATCAGACCAAACGCGGCGAAGAGCATGGTAAGCCCGAGCATCAGTAGCATCTGGAAGAGGTTGGCTTTCTCTTCTTCCAGCTCGACTACCGCCAGGCGGACGCGCGTTTCGGCAATCCCGACCAGCGTCGTTAAGATACGCTGACCGATGCCGAGGACGTTATTAGCAGGCCCTTGTGCGTGACGTGGATCTTCCATAATCAACGACGCGTCAACAGGACACCCAGCACCACGCCAATCGCGGCACCAATACCTACGCCAGTCCATGGATTGTCACGCACGTATTCGTCAGCGCGCGCGGCAGCTTCACGCGTCTGTTTTGCCAGCACATCGCCGGTTTCACCCAGGCGGTAACGGCTCTCTTTCAGTGCTTTCTCGGCTTTGCTGCGCAGTTTGCTGACTTCATCTTTTGATTTGTCGGCAGAGGAGCTAAGCACCTCTTCCAGGGTGTCTGCCAGGGATTTCAGTTCAGCGCGTAGGTTTTCTGACGTCGTATCTTTTGACATGATTCTCTCCTGTTGAGATTTCCGTTAACTCAATATTCGCGAGCTTCCAGCGCTTTCAGGTCGTCCTGCGCCTCTTGCAGCTTTTTCTCACGCTTGGCAATTTTTTCCGCATCACCTTTCTCTTTCGCTTCCTGCAGGTCTTGACGGCGCTCGGCGATCTCGTCCTTTTGTTCAGCGATTTTTTTCTGATGATCGGCACGCAGTTTGCTGTCCGTGCAGTTCTCTTTCACTTCGCTTAACGCTTTTTTCAGACCGTCAATACGGTGCTGATTATTATGCTTTTCGGCATAACTGATTTCGCGTTGAATGTCCTTTTCTTTCTCCTGACAGAGAGTGTTCGCGAAGGACGCTGTGCTTAAAGAAAAAAGGGCCAGAGCCAGAGTCATGCGGTATTTCATTATCGAAACCTTCCATTGTGTTACGGCGTGAGCCGTTTCCAGTTCATTGCGGAGAACATCTGAGGGGTGCTCCGCGTACTTAAGCATAGTAAGTAAACGGGGGATTCACCAAAGTTAGTGAAAAGATTCGGAATCCTGGTAATTAACCAAACCGATGCGAGGTATCGCGAAGACGTGATAACCACGCCGCTGGCTGGCTGTCATCATCCTGCTGCGCGATGATGTAACCGCGCGGCAGCGTTCGGTCGAGCACCGCTTTCGCGGCGGCGCTTTGCGCACTGGAATCAAACTTTATCAGCAGCACGTCGTTTTGCGGCGTAATGCTCTTAAAGCGAATGCCGTTCGCATCCAGATGATGCCAGACGGAAAAACCGTCCGGCACGCTGGCACCCTGATTCACAGAACGTATCGCCAGCGTAGATTCCTGATTCTGCACCGCCGTCCATGCTAGGAACAGGGCGATGAACATCAATAACGCAATCATGGACCAGGACAAGCGGCGAAGGGCGAGCGGAGAGATAACCATGGTTAGCTCCTTGCCCCGTATTTCTTCTTCCACAGCACGACCAGCGAACCGACCAGACCGACAACCAGCAGCACAACCGGCAGCAGCATCAGGCAGGACATCAGCTGATCTTCATATTTCATGAATACCGGTGTTTTACCAAGGGCGTAGCCGAGCGTGGTGAGGATCAGCACCCACAGCAGGCCGCTCATCCAGTTGAAGAACTGGAAGCGCGTGCTGCTCAGCCCGGAAAGGCCGGCGATAGTCGGCAGCAGGGTGCGAACAAACGCGATAAAGCGTGCAATCAGCAGGGCAGATAGCCCGTGCTTATGGAAAAGGTGATGCGCTCGCTGGTGGTAATGGGCCGGGAGGTGCGAGAGCCAGTTTTGTACGATGCGCGTATTGCCCAGCCATCGGCCCTGAATATAGCTCACCCAGCAGCCGAGGCTGGCGGCAATAGTCAGAAGCAAGACGGTTTGCGGGAACGCCATGGCCCCTTTGGCACACAGCACGCCAACCAGAACCAGCAGGCTGTCGCCGGGTAAAAAGGCGGCAGGAAGCAATCCGTTCTCAAGGAACAGGATCATAAAGAGGACGAAATAGAGCATGCCAATCATGGAGGGATTGGCCAGCGTTTCAAAATCCTGCGCCCACAAGGCCTGCAGAAGTTGGGTCAAAAGTTCCATTCAGTGTTCCTGGAAATCGGTTAACGTCACGCCTGTTATCCGGGTAAAACAGCACGGCGACATTATTGTGATTTCATTGTGGTCGCTCGCGGACACATTACGATGTGGCCAACACTGTTCCCTGTTAATTGGCTGGTTAGCAAGCACTAACTTAAAAATAGCGAATTGAATCCAATTGTAACAAAGCCCAACCATCTGCGTCACAGAATTTGCAGGGATGAGATGATTTTGGCGTAACCCCTGGAGGGGCGCGAGGGGATTTACAAAGGCTGACACTCTATATATTTGCTTACCCACCTTTGGCGTAAGGCGCAACGAAGCGCCTGCCAGCGATAAGGCAAGCTATTTTGCCAGACTGGACGCCGTATCGAGATGAACGACAGGATTATCGGCAAAAAGATAGCGGTCTGCGTTAAATTCGAAGTCGTCACTGGTTTCGTTGAACAACATCTGCTTGGTATTTTCCAGATGCTGCCACATCGCCAGTTTGGCCGCGTGCGGGTCCTTGCGAATCAACGCCTTAAGGATTTGGTCGTGATCGTCGCACCAGTTATCGACGGTGCGGGAATCGATGTGATCGTGCAGTTTCTTCCAGTACGGGTTATGAACGCGCTGAGTCCACATTTTTTCAACGATTGCCGCCAGCGCCGTGTTCTGGGTTGCCAGGGCGACCTGCACGTGGAACTGTAAATCCCATTCAGAATCGCGGAAGCATTTTTCCTTACGCGCGTTATCCTGAATTTCCATCAGCTTCATGATGTCCTGTTTGGTCACCTGCGTGGCGGCAAATTCAGCGATGTTGCTCTCAATCAGCTGGCGGGCCTGCAGCAGTTCAAACGGACCGTAGTTGGCGAACTCCAGGCTTTCGTCCGGTGCCGGGGAGTGTTTTGCCTGATTCGAGATGACGTGAATGCCGGAGCCTTTGCGCACCTCAACATAGCCTTCGACTTCCAGCATGATGATTGCTTCGCGCACAACCGTGCGGCTCACGCTCTTTTCATCCGCGATAAAGCGCTCAGCGGGAAGTTTGTCACCGACAAGATACACCCCTTGCTCGATGCGATCTTTCAGCTCGGCAGCAAGTTGTTGATATAAACGTCGTGGTTCGGTGATTTCCATATGCGCTCCAGGCAGGGTACGGCGGATTATTTGTTATACCACTTCTGCGTGCCAGTCTCCAGATTTTGCCATCAAAAAAGCCGCCCGAAGGCGGCTTTTGCCGGGTGCCGCTCGCGCTAACTCTGCGTGGCCGGTCGTCCGAGCGACTCTTTTGCCAACTCATCTGCGGATTTGCTTTTCAGCACCGTCCAGATAACCACGGCCCCCAAAAGGTCGAAGATAGCCAGCACCGCGAACAGTGGGCTAAAGCCAATGGTATCGGCCAGCGCACCCACGACCAGAGCAAACATTGTACTTGCTGTCCAGGCGGCCATGCCGGTCAGGCCGTTTGCCGTCGCCACTTCGTTACGGCCAAAGACATCAGAAGAGAGGGTGATCAGCGCGCCGGACAGCGACTGGTGAGCAAAACCACCGATGCACAGCAGGCCAATGGCGACGTATGGGCTGGTGAACAGGCCGATCATGCCCGGGCCAATCATCAGCAGCGCACCCATGGTGACCACCATTTTACGGGAGACAATCAGGTTCACGCCAAACCAGCGCTGGAATAGCGGTGGCAGGTAGCCGCCCACGATGCAGCCGAGGTCGGCAAACAGCATCGGCATCCAGGCGAACATGGCGATCTCTTTCAGGTTAAAGCCGTAGACCTTGAACATGAACAGCGGGATCCACGCGTTGAAGGTCCCCCAGGCGGGTTCGGCCAGGAAGCGTGGCAGGGCAATACCCCAGAACTGGCGGGTACCCAGGATCTGCCAGACGGACATTTTTTTGCCGTTGTTGGTCTGATGCTGAGATTCCTGACCGCCGATGATGTAATCGCGTTCTTCTTCGGACAGTTTTTTCTGATCGCGCGGATGCTTATAGAAGACAAGCCACGCCATCGCCCATGCAAAGCTCAGCACACCGGAGATAATGAACGCCATCTGCCAGCTGTGCATCACGATAGCCCACACCACCAGTGGCGGTGCAATCATCGCCCCGATAGAGGAGCCAACGTTAAAGTAACCCACCGCAATGGAACGCTCTTTCGCCGGGAACCACTCGGAGCTGGCTTTCAGGCCCGCCGGGATCATCGCGGCTTCTGCGGCACCGACTGCACCACGTGCCAGCGCCAGGCCACCCCAGCTGCCGGCCAGCGCCGTCGCGCCGCAGAACACGGCCCAGGCCACGGCGAAGAAGGCGTAACCGATTTTCGTACCCAGAATATCAAGGACATAGCCCGCCACAGGCTGCATGATGGTGTAAGCAGCGGAATAAGCAGCGATGATGTAAGAATATTGCTGCGTGGAGATATGTAACTCTTCCATCAACGTGGGTGCGGCCGCTGCCACGGTATTACGTGTCAGATAGCCCAGCACGGTGCCGAGCGTCACCAGCGCGATCATGTACCAACGTAACCCTTTAATTTTACGCATCTAAAACCTCATCGTTATGTTATTTCTGCACCGGGGCGCGGCAACCTCTCAACCGTGTTCGGGAGTGGCTGTTAACGGGAGGGGCGCTACCGGCGGTATTTCCCGGTACGGCCCGAACCTTGCCATAAGTAATCGTGCTTAAGTCGGTATCCGTACCGTAAATCCGGTGTATCTCTCACCGGGAATGCATTTAGTCGGCTTATCGTTTGCGACGGCGAAAAGATAACTTGTCATACAACTTTAAAAGGTGAGTGACATCACAAATGCTGGAATCTTTGTAGGGGCTTTCGCTCAGTCGTGGGAAGCCAGAACTGGCGCGGCTTACAGGCGGGTTTACTCCTTTGAGGGTAATTTATTTGTCGGCGTTTATTGATCTAACTCACGAAAAAACCTTCGGGTGCTGGAAATTGGTGTGATAACTTTGCAGCATCTGAACATATGCTTTCTGACGCTCCCGTTACAGAGGATGACGATAATGACCCCGTTTATGACCGACGATTTTCTGTTAGATACCGAATTTGCCCGTCGCCTGTATCATGACTATGCAAAAGACCAGCCGATTTTCGACTACCACTGCCATTTACCGCCGCAGCAGGTTGCCGAAAATTACCGCTTCAAAAACCTGTATGACATCTGGCTGAAAGGTGACCACTATAAATGGCGCGCGATGCGCACCAACGGCGTCGCGGAGCGTCTGTGTACGGGGGATGCCACTGACCGCGAGAAGTTTGACGCCTGGGCGGCAACCGTGCCGCACACCATCGGTAACCCGTTATACCACTGGACGCACCTCGAGCTGCGCCGTCCGTTTGGCATCACCGGCAAGCTGCTTTCTCCGGCTACCGCAGATGAAATCTGGGATGAGTGCAACGCGCTGCTGGCGCAGGATGCCTTCTCCGCGCGCGGCATCATGAAGCAGATGAACGTCAAAATGGTCGGGACCACCGACGACCCAATCGATTCGCTGGAACATCACGCCGTCGTGGCGAAAGACAGCACTTTCGATGTTAAGGTCCTGCCGAGCTGGCGTCCGGATAAGGCTTTCAACATTGAGCAGGCGACCTTCAACGACTATATGGCTAAGCTGGCGGACGTGTCCGACACCGACATCCGCCGCTTCGCTGACCTGCAAAGCGCGCTGACCAAACGTCTGGACCACTTTGCGGCGCACGGCTGTAAGGTCTCTGACCACGCGCTTGACGTGGTGCTGTTTGCCGAGTCAAACGAAGCCGAGCTGGACAGTATCCTGGCGCGTCGTCTGTCGGGTGAGACGTTAAGCGAACACGAAGTGGCGCAGTTCAAAACCGCGGTACTGGTGTTCCTCGGCGCGGAATATGCCCGTCGCGGCTGGGTGCAGCAGTACCACATTGGGGCGCTGCGCAACAACAACCTGCGCCAGTTCAAACTGCTGGGCGCAGACGTGGGCTTCGACTCCATTAACGACCGTCCGATGGCGGAAGAGCTCTCTAAGCTGCTCAGCAAGCAGAACGAACAAAACCTGCTGCCAAAAACCATTCTCTACTGTCTGAACCCGCGCGATAACGAAGTGCTGGGCACTATGATCGGCAACTTCCAGGGTGAAGGGATGCCGGGCAAGATGCAGTTCGGTTCCGGCTGGTGGTTCAACGATCAGAAAGACGGCATGGAACGTCAGATGACGCAGCTGGCGCAGCTTGGCCTGTTAAGCCGCTTTGTCGGCATGCTGACCGACAGCCGCAGCTTCCTGTCTTACACTCGCCACGAATATTTCCGCCGCATTCTGTGCCAGATGATTGGCCGTTGGGTACAGGCTGGCGAAGCTCCGGCGGATATCCAGCTGCTCGGCGAGATGGTGAAAAACATCTGCTTTAACAATGCGCGTGACTACTTCGCCATTGAACTGAACTAGTGCTGTCTGAGGTTGATATGCAATACATCAAAATCCATTCGCTGGATAACGTTGCCGTCGCACTGGCGGATCTGTCCGAAGGCACGGAAGTGACTTTCGATACGCAGTCGGTGACGTTGCGCCAGGCCGTTGGACGCGGGCATAAGTTTGCCCTGATCCCCATCGCCAAAGGGGAAAACGTCGTGAAGTACGGTTTGCCAATTGGTCATGCGCTGGCGGACATTGCGCCGGGTGAATATATTCATTCCCACAATACCCGCACCAATCTTAGCGATCTGGACGAGTACAGCTATCAACCGGATTTCCAGACGGAAGAGGCGCAGGCGGCAGATCGTGACGTACAGATCTACCGCCGTGCGAACGGCGAGGTAGGGGTCCGCAATGAGCTGTGGATCCTGCCAACCGTTGGCTGCGTAAACGGGATTGCGCGTCAAATCCAGACGCGTTTCCTGAAAGAGACCAATGACGCTGAAGGCACCGACGGCGTACATCTTTTCAGCCACACCTACGGCTGCTCGCAGCTGGGTGACGATCACATCAATACCCGCACGATGCTGCAAAACATGGTGCGCCACCCGAACGCGGGTGCGGTGCTGGTGATTGGCCTGGGCTGTGAAAACAACCAGGTGGATGCCTTCCGCGAAACGCTGGGTGAGTTCGATCCTGAGCGCGTGCACTTTATGGTGTGTCAGCATCAGGACGACGAAGTGGAAGCGGGTCTGGAGCAACTTCACCAGCTGTATGAGGTGATGCGCCACGACAGACGTGAGCCGGGCAAGCTGAGCGAGTTGAAATTTGGCCTTGAGTGCGGCGGATCGGACGGGCTTTCGGGCATCACCGCCAACCCGATGCTGGGCCGTTTCTCGGACTATATGATTGCCAACGGCGGCACCACGGTGCTGACCGAAGTGCCGGAGATGTTCGGCGCTGAGCGTATTCTGATGAGCCACTGCCGCGACGAAGAGACCTTCGAAAAGACCGTCGCGATGGTGAACGACTTCAAACAGTATTTTATCGCCCACAACCAGCCTATTTATGAGAACCCGTCGCCGGGCAACAAAGCGGGCGGCATTACGACGCTTGAGGAGAAATCCCTCGGCTGTACCCAGAAAGCAGGCGCCAGCCAGGTGGTCGACGTTCTGCGCTACGGTGAACGTCTGAAAACGCACGGGTTGAATCTGCTGAGTGCGCCGGGTAACGATGCGGTGGCGACCAGCGCGCTGGCCGGGGCGGGCTGCCATATGGTGCTGTTCAGTACCGGTCGTGGTACGCCTTACGGCGGCTTTGTGCCGACGGTAAAAATCGCCACCAACAGCGAGCTGGCGGCGAAGAAGAAACACTGGATCGACTTTGATGCGGGACAGCTGATCCACGGCAAAGCGATGCCGCAGCTACTTAATGAATTTGTCGATACCATCGTGGAATTTGCTAACGGCAAGCAGACCTGCAACGAGAAAAACGACTTCCGCGAGCTGGCGATCTTCAAGAGTGGAGTGACGCTTTAATCGGTGCGGCCTGATGCCCTCACCCTGGCCCTCTCCCACGGGGAGAGGGTACAAACATTAAAAAACGGCAACACATGTTGCCGTTTTGCATTTACCTTGTAGGCCCGGTAAGGCGTAGCCGCCACCGGGCTTTTCTTTTTAACTGCGCAGGGCGTTCTTCGCTAAACGCGCGTCTTCCGCCTGGCACACGGCCGCGGTAAACATCACGTCGGTTGAGGAGTTGATCGCGGTCTCGCAGGAATCCTGCAGCACGCCGATGATAAAGCCTACGGCAACCACCTGCATGGCGACCTCGTTCGGGATGCCGAACATATTACACGCCAGCGGGATCAGCAGCAGCGAACCGCCCGCCACGCCGGATGCACCACAGGCACACAGCGATGCCACCACGCTCAGCAGCAGCGCCGTGGGCAGATCCACCGGAATACCCAGCGTATGCACCGCCGCCAGCGTCAGCACGGTAATGGTGATGGCCGCGCCCGCCATATTGACGGTTGCGCCCAGCGGAATCGACACCGAGTAGGTATCGCGGTCCAGGTTCAGCTTCTCGCACAGTGTCATGTTAACCGGAATATTCGCCGCCGAGCTGCGGGTGAAGAAGGCGGTCACGCCGCTCTCACGCAGACACATCAACACCAGCGGATAGGGGTTGCGACGCGTCTGTACGAAAACCAGCAGCGGATTAATGACCAGCGCCACCACGGCCATACAGCCAATCAGCACCAGCAGCAGTTGGGCGTAGCCCCATAGCGCACCAAAGCCGGTAGTTGCCAGCGTCGACGCCACCAGACCGAAGATGCCAATGGGCGCAAAGCGAATCACGACGGTGACGATAAAGGTTACGGCATTCGACACATCGGTGATCAGATGTTTGGTCGTGTCATTACTGTGGCGCAGGGCAAAGCCCAGCCCGACGGCCCACACCAGGATGCCAATGTAGTTGGCATTGATCAGGGCATGGATAGGGTTGGCGACAATGCTCATCAGCAGGCCGTGCATCACCGCCACAATTCCCGTAGGTGGGGTAATGTCGGTTGCACCGGTCGTAAGCTGCAGCGTGGAGGGAAATGCGAAGCTCACTACAACCGCCGTCAGCGCCGCAGAGAACGTGCCCAGCAGGTACATCCACAGGATCGGGCGGATGTTGGTTTTTTGTCCTTGCTGATGGTTAGCAATGGAGGCCATAACCAGCGTCAGCACCAGAACCGGCGCGACCGCTTTTAGTGCACCAACGAACAACGTCCCGAGCAGGCCGGTGGCCTCGGCGGCAGGTTTGGAAATGAGCGCCAGCGCCACGCCCAACACCAGACCAATCAAGATTTGCTTAACCAGGCTGCCACGCGACAGACGCGCAAGAAGACCCGATGACGATACGCTCATAGGAAGTCCTTAAGTGAAATTGTGTTCCATTCCGGATGTGCTCTAAGTCACATTTATGTCCGGATGTAAGAAAATGTTTGCCTGGTCGAGTATAGGGAATGCGCGAAAGGAGGGAAGCGTAAAATGCTGGATTTTACGTGTTGCGTCATATTTTTTAACTATTGATTAACGAAAGTGCCGGGTGGCGCTGCGCTTACCCGGCCTTCGGGGTCACGTTGTAGGCCCGGTAAGCG
>NZ_JBSKJR010000005.1:0-219998 GCF_053709675.1 Enterobacter sp. UPMP2052 | reverse complement strand
GCGACGCGCTTTAGCGCTCTGTCGCGAGGTGGCGTATATTACGCTTTCCTCTTTCAGAGTCAACCCTGAATCTCAGGATTTTTTCTCTTCAACCGAACCGGTTGTTGTGTGAAGTGATTCACATCTGCCGTGTCGATGGAGGCGCATTATAGGGATCCCATTTTTTAGCACAAGTATTTTTTGGATCTTTTTTACTGACTGCTGATTTTCCGCGCTTTTCGCTGAAATCCCATCCGATCTGAC
Source organism: Enterobacter sp. UPMP2052 (assembly GCF_053709675.1). NCBI lineage: Bacteria > Pseudomonadati > Pseudomonadota > Gammaproteobacteria > Enterobacterales > Enterobacteriaceae > Enterobacter > Enterobacter sp. UPMP2052. The sequence continues at coordinate 219,755 of NZ_JBSKJR010000005.1, read as the reverse complement.
TAAATATTGACGCATTTTGTCTTGCCCCGACCCTACAATGCGATCAAAGTCTTCTTATATAACGCTCATCTGTCGAGGTAGATATGTCTGCAGCATTACGTCCCTATAAAGATCTGGTCCCTCAAACAGGCGATCGCGTGATGATCGATCCCAGCAGCGTGGTCATTGGCGATGTTCGAATGGCAGACGACGTCAGCATCTGGCCGCTTGTCGCGATCAGGGGGGACGTCAACTATGTAGCAATTGGCGCACGGACCAATATTCAGGACGGCAGCGTCCTGCATGTCACTCACAAATCGTCCTACAACCCGCAGGGCAATCCGCTTATTATCGGCGAGGATGTTACCGTAGGTCATAAAGTCATGCTGCACGGCTGCACGATTGGAAACCGGGTTCTGGTAGGGATGGGGTCGATTTTGCTCGATGGCGTCATCGTAGAAGATGACGTAATGATCGGCGCCGGGAGTCTTGTTCCGCAAAATAAACGCCTGGAAAGCGGCTATCTCTATTTAGGCAGCCCGGTAAAACAGATCCGCCCCTTAAAAGAGGCGGAAATTGAAGGGCTGAAGTACTCGGTCAACAACTACGTTAAATGGAAAAATGACTATCTGGATCAGGACAACCAAATCCAGCCCTGATCGTCTTCCATCTGATCGCGAATTAAATCGCTGGCTTCCTCTTCAAGATCCCAGCGATTTTCACAGAATATTTCAAGCGGCGCGGAGCCACCAAAGCGACGACGTAGCGTTTCCCCGCTAATAGCACAGGTAAGCTGCATGCCGTGTACCAGCACCGGGAAACATACCGCCTGCTTCTCTTCATCCCAAATTTCCCGGTCCGGAAAGTGGATCGCCTGGTTCACTCCATCAGTTCCCGTTTCAACGTTTCAATCACCGGCTCAACCTCAGGCAACATGCCATGCCAGAGAAGTACAGCATGCGCAGCTTGTCCCACCAGCATACCCAGACCATCCGCCATATGTTTTGCGCCATGTTTTTCGCACCACGCCAGGAAAGGCGTTTTTCCCTTCTGATAATACATGTCATATAAATAGAGATGACTGCTTATCAGCGACGCAGGGATCGCGGGGACTTCACCGCCAATGCCGCTGGACGTCGCATTAATGACGAGATCGAACTCCCGATCGGCAAGATCGTTAAGGTCTACCGCACTCACGCTGCCGGTGTGTGCAAATAACGCTGCCAGCGCTTCCGCTCTGGAGAAGGTTCTGTTGGTAATGGTTACAGCACAATCCAGCGAAAGCAGAGGAAGCAGCACGCCCCGCGAGGCCCCACCCGCGCCAATCAGCAGAACCCGAAAGCCGGGTTTGATAAATGACAGTCTTTCGAGATCGCTGAGTAAGCCGATCCCGTCGGTGTTATCACCTAGAAGGCGTCCATCCTCAAGCCGTTTGAGGGTATTCACCGCGCCCGCAAGAGACGCACGCTCGGTGAGTTCATCCGCGCGTTCGAACGCCTCTTCCTTAAAAGGCACGGTCACATTCGCACCTTTACCGCCCGCCGAGAAAAAGGCGTCCAAAGCAGGCACAAATGCATCTACGGGAGCCAACACACGGCCATAGGGATGATCTATCTGAAGTTGCTCAGCAAATTGCTGATGGATCAACGGTGATTTACTGTGCGCTATCGGATTACCAAAAACAGCGTAGGTTTCCATCATGTTACCCCTGGCGAAAACGTTCGCCGGTTAAGGCATCGCGAATTTCAGACGGATTCAGGCGACCGCCCGTTTCGCCGATCGCGACCGGAAAATCATTCCCGAACTGAGCCAGCACTTCTTCGGTTGTGCGACAAGGAGGCAATCCCGTCAGGTTGGCGCTGGTAGAGACCAGGGGTTTACCAAACGCCAGACACAGTTCCACCACCAGCGGATGGTCAGTTACGCGAACGGCGAGGGAATCAAAGCGCCCGGTCAACCAGCGCGGCGTGGTTGGCTGTGCCGGGAAAACGAAGGTCACTGGCCCAGGCCAGGCCGAGAAGATCGTCTCACGCTGCGCCGGGGTCAGCATGGCATCATCTATATAAGGTTTAAGCTGCTCGTAGTTAGCAGCAATTAAAATCAGCCCTTTTTCAACGGGTCTCTGCTTGAGTGCAAGTAAACGACTGACGGCCTTCTCACTGTCTGGGTCACAACCGACACCAAAGACAGCCTCTGTCGGATAAGCGATGACTTCTTCATTTTTCAGGACGTCCACCGCATGCGCAATGGAGCCTGTTGGCAGGTTATTATTCACTGGTTTGATCCGCCGAAACCGGCTTTCCACATTGTTTACTGGCGCAGAAGTGTTTCAAGCCTTGCGCCGTTTTCTTCTCTATAAGTAGCGGATAATTGCAATGAGGGCAGACCCCCGCTACCGGTTTGAAATTGATAACGAACTGGCATTCAGGATAGCGATCGCATGAATGGAAGGTCTTACCAAAACGAGAACGACGCTGCACCAGCTGCCCGCGTTGACACTGTGGGCAGGCAATCGCCGTTTCATCGGGCTTATCAATTTGTTCTGTATGTCCACATTCAGGGTATCGGCTGCATCCGATAAACATCCCGAAACGCCCCTGCCTCAGCGCCAATTCGCTGCCGCAAAGTGGGCACAATTGCCCCTCCAGAACTTTGACGATATGTCCGTCCGCCTGGCTTTTCAGGGGACGGACATAATCACATTCCGGATAGTGTGAACAACCGAGAAACGGACCGTGTTTCCCGGACCGAATGACAAGTTCAGCCCCGCACTGTGGACAGGGCTCATTTTTATGCACCGTGAACAGTGCTGATTTGGCCATAACAACTCTTGGTGCTGCACATAGAATTTAGTGCAGCATACCTTCATTCACTTCAAAGAGTAATTCTTCCATTTGCTGATAGGCATTTTCACAGCCCGGAATATTGAACAGTACCATCAGGATGACCCACTTGAGATCGTCCAGTTCAAATTCTGCCGTATCCAGCGCCATCACGCGCTCTATCACCATTTCTCGCGTTTCGAGGTTTAGCACCTGAATCTGCTCAAGGAATAAAATGAATCCCCGGCAGCTGGCATCCAGCCTTTCACACTCTTCAGCTGTATAGATGCGTACAGAAAGTGGGTCCGAAGCCAACTGCATCGGCTCGGCCAGACCTTCCTGATAATCAGCCAGTTTCTCCAGCCACATCAACGCATTATAAATATCTTCCCGCTCAAATCCTGCATCGGTAAGATCCCGTGTCAATTTGTCCTGATCCACTCGCATTTCTGCTTCGTTATGGATGTAAGTCTCAAACAAATACATCAGTACGTCGAACATGGCTTGCCCTCCTTAATCGGACATAGCCGCCGGGTACAGCTGCGATCCATCCTGCTAACTCCAGTTCGAGTAGCTGTGCTACCGTAACTGGCACAGGTTGGCCGGCACGTTCAGCGACAACGTCAACAGGTGTTACCTCATCTCCTACGTTAGCCAGGAGCTTGGGAAATGGCAATGCCACCGCCTGCTGATCTGATGAATTATGTCTCTTTTCGGGTTCCTCTGGCAGCCACTGCAAACCGTGTTGCACATTTTGCAGAATGTCTTCAATACAGGTAACAGGGGTTGCGCCTTGCTTGATGAGCCAGTGTGGGCCTTCGCAACCAGGATTACCAACAGGGCCGGGTAGCGCAAACACTTCGCGCCCCTGTTCCAGAGCGCACCTTGCCGTGACAAGCGAACCACTGCGTATTGCCGCTTCGACGACCAGGACACCCTGGCTCAACCCGCTGATAATACGATTACGGCGAGGAAAATTACCGGGCCTGGGCTGCGTCGATAAAGAGAACTCCGACACTATCGCCCCGCCCGACTCAACAAGCTGTTCAGCCAGATGATGATGCCGTCGCGGGTACACGCTAAAGAGCCCGTTGCCTAACACCGCCACGCTGCGGCCACCTGCTGCAAGTGCGGCGTGATGAGCAACGCCATCGATACCGCACGCCAACCCGCTGGTTATCGTAAAACCGCACTGCGCAAGTGACTCGCACAGGATCTTTCCCCATCGCTCGCCATACCATGAGGGGGCACGACTCCCGACAACCGCCAGTTGAAGGGTTGTGAGCACATCCAGGCTTCCTTTCACAAATAGCGCGCCGGGATAATCAGGGAGGGTTCGCAACAAAGGGGGATAGAGAGGATGATGGGCAGTCAGCAGATGATGCCCCGGCTGCTCTAACCATTTAAGGCTTGATTCCAGCTCGCATTCACTCAGCGCAACGAATTTTTCGGCGAGCTTTGCTGACAGCCCCGCCTCCCTTGCTGAGCCATTATCGATAACGGTCTGGCGCGAGAGTTTTTCTGCGATATCCAGCATCTCTTCGCCACCCAATGAACCGATGCTGATAAGCCGTAACCATATCTCTGTAGATGTCATCCTTTCCCCTGCCACACACCGTCTCCGCAATCATTGCGATTGGTCACAGATGCTGTCAATCGAAGGGGGATTTGTCTAGAATAGAGTTATTAATCTTATCAACTCCTGAACACGACTCTGGAAATTTATGGCAGTTTTGCAAGTGTTACATATTCCGGACGAGCGCCTTCGCATCGTCGCTGAACCGGTTAAAGAAGTGAATGCAGAAATTCAGCGTATCGTCGATGATATGTTCGATACCATGTACGCCGAAGAGGGCATTGGCCTTGCGGCAACGCAGGTAGACATTCACAAGCGTATTATCGTGATTGACGTTTCTGAAAATCGCGACGGCCGCCTGGTGCTGATTAACCCTGAGCTGCTGGAAAAGAGTGGCGAAACGGGCATTGAGGAAGGCTGCCTGTCTATTCCAGAACAACGTGCTTTGGTCCCACGCGCCGAGAAAGTAAAAATTCGCGCACTCGATCGTGAAGGCAAGCCGTTCGAGCTGGAAGCAGACGACCTGCTGGCAATTTGTATTCAGCACGAGATGGATCATCTGGTCGGTAAACTGTTTATCGATTACCTCTCCCCACTGAAACAGCAGCGTATTCGTCAGAAAGTCGAGAAACTGGATCGTATGCGCTCTCGCGCATAATATCCCCCGGATACAAGGATCAACGTGTCTAAAACACTACGCATTATCTTCGCGGGAACGCCTGATTTTGCAGCGCGTCATCTGGACGCGCTGTTATCTTCTGGTCACAACGTTGTTGGCGTCTTCACCCAACCGGATCGTCCAGCAGGTCGTGGTAAAAAGCTCATGCCAGGCCCGGTGAAAGCCCTGGCCGAAGAACATGGCCTCCCGGTTTTCCAGCCCGCCTCTTTACGTCCTGAAGAGAACCAGCAGCTGGTCGCTGACCTGAATGCCGATGTGATGGTCGTCGTGGCTTACGGTTTAATTCTGCCTAAAGCTGTGCTTGATATGCCGCGTCTCGGGTGCATCAACGTACACGGTTCACTGCTGCCACGCTGGCGCGGTGCGGCGCCGATTCAGCGTTCGCTATGGGCGGGTGATGCAGAAACCGGTGTGACCATCATGAAAATGGACGTAGGTTTAGACACCGGTGACATGTTGTATAAACTGTCGTGCCCTATTACCCCAGAAGATACCAGCGCCACGCTGTACGATAAGCTGGCAGAGTTGGGTCCACAGGGCCTCATCAAGACCCTGGAGCAGCTTGCTGAAGGCACCGCAAAGCCTGAAGTTCAGGATGAAGCGCTGGTGACTTACGCCGAAAAACTCAGCAAAGATGAAGCTCTGCTTGACTGGGCGCTTCCTGCGGCTCAGCTAGAGCGTTGCATACGCGCCTTCAACCCCTGGCCAATGAGCTGGATGGTCATTGACGATCAGCCGGTTAAAGTCTGGAAGGCCTCGGTGATAGAGAGCCATGTGCAGGCCGCTCCGGGGACGATCGTTGAGGCAAATAAACAGGGTATCCAGGTCGCCACGGCAGAGGGCATTTTGAATCTTGAGTCACTGCAGCCGGCTGGCAAGAAAGCGATGAGTGTGCAGGATCTGCTCAATTCCCGGCGTGAATGGTTTATCCCTGGCAATCGTCTTGCCTGAGCAAATTAATTCTTAAGGCCCGGAGTTTCCGGGCATTTTTATTTCTACGGTTATGAAAAAACAAAATTTACGCAGTATGGCGGCACAGGCCGTTGAAAAAGTTATTGAGCAGGGCCAGTCACTGAGCAATGTCCTGCCACCGCTGCAACAAAAAGTCTCTGATAAAGATAAGGCGCTGCTGCAGGAGCTGTGCTTTGGTGTGCTTCGCACGTTGTCTCAGCTTGAATGGATGATTAGCCGGCTGATGGCACGCCCCATGACCGGCAAACAGCGTAGCGTGCATTATTTGATTATGGTGGGATTCTATCAGCTCCTGCATACCCGCATTCCCCCTCATGCTGCGCTTGCCGAAACGGTGGAAGGCGCCATTGCGATTAAGCGTCCTCAGCTTAAAGGATTGATTAACGGGGTACTGCGCCAGTTCCAGCGACAGCAGGAGGAACTTTTAGCTGAGTTCGCCCAGACTGAGAAGCGTTTCCTTCATCCTGACTGGCTGCTGAACCGCCTGAAAAAAGCCTATCCAACGCAGTGGCAAGCCATTGCAGAGGCCAATAATCAACGCCCTCCGATGTGGCTTCGCGTGAACCGCACTCATCATAAGCGCGATGAGTGGCTGGCGTTGCTGGAAGAGTCAGGAATGAGCGGATTCATCCACGAAGCTTACCCGGATGCCGTGCGTTTAGCCTCCCCTGCCCCGGTACACGCCTTGCCTGGGTTTGAAGAGGGCTGGGTGACCGTACAGGATGCTTCTGCACAAGGCTGCATGACCTGGCTTGAACCAAAAAACGGTGAGAAGATCCTCGATCTCTGTGCTGCACCCGGCGGCAAAACAACGCATATTCTGGAAGTTGCGCCGCAGGCCGACGTTCTCGCCGTTGACGTCGATGAGCAGCGCCTGTCACGCGTCTATGACAACCTGAAGCGTTTAGGCATGAAGGCCCAGGTTAAGCAAGGCGATGGCAGAACACCCGCAGACTGGTGTGGCAACACGCAGTTCGATCGCATTTTGCTTGATGCTCCCTGCTCTGCAACGGGCGTTATCCGTCGTCATCCCGACATTAAATGGCTGCGCCGCGATCGTGACATCAAAGAACTGGCTCAACTGCAGTCCGACATCCTCGATGCTATCTGGCCGCACCTGAAAGCTGGCGGAACCCTGGTATATGCAACCTGCTCCGTACTTCCCGAGGAAAACAGTCAGCAGATTGCCGCCTTCCTTAAACGTACGCCTGACGCAGCGCTGCATGATACGGGCACGCCTGAACAGCCGGGACAGCAGAACCTGCCTGGCGCTGAAGAGGGTGATGGCTTCTTTTACGCTAAGCTAATCAAAGAGTGATGTTGAGAACAGGTCACGAAATATGAAGATTATCATTCTGGGTGCAGGACAGGTTGGCGGGACGCTGGCGGAAAATCTTGTCGGCGAAAATAACGACATCACCATTGTCGATACAAACGGCGAACGCCTGCGCGTTTTACAGGACAAATTTGACCTGCGCGTTGTGCAAGGACACGGTTCACATCCCCGCGTCCTGCGTGAGGCGGGTGCTGACGATGCCGACATGCTGGTTGCCGTAACCAGTTCTGACGAAACCAATATGGTTGCATGCCAGGTGGCCTATTCGCTTTTCAACACGCCAAACCGAATCGCCCGTATACGTTCTCCGGACTATGTGCGGGATGCAGAAAAGCTGTTCAATTCAGAGGCGGTACCTATCGATCATCTTATCGCGCCGGAACAGCTGGTTATTGACAGCATTTATCGCCTGATCGAATACCCGGGCGCTTTGCAGGTGGTCAACTTTGCCGAAGGTAAAGTCAGTCTTGCCGTTGTTAAGGCTTATTACGGTGGCCCGCTGATAGGCAATGCGCTGTCTACGATGCGCGAGCACATGCCACATATTGATACGCGTGTCGCCGCCATTTTCCGTCACGACCGGCCAATCCGTCCGCAAGGCTCTACGATTGTTGAAGCGGGCGATGAAGTCTTCTTTATCGCGGCATCACAACATATCCGCGCGGTGATGAGTGAGCTTCAGCGTCTTGAAAAACCCTATAAGCGCATCATGCTGGTCGGCGGTGGCAACATCGGTGCAGGACTTGCCCGACGTCTTGAGAAAGATTACAGCGTAAAACTGATCGAGCGCGATCAACAGCGCGCCTCTGAACTCGCGGAAAAATTACAAAATACGATCGTATTTTTCGGCGATGCATCGGATCAGGAGTTGCTGGCGGAAGAGCATATCGATCAAGTTGATTTGTTCATTGCGGTGACCAACGACGATGAAGCGAACATTATGTCCGCTATGCTCGCGAAACGTATGGGGGCCAAAAAGGTGATGGTGCTTATTCAGCGCCGTGCCTACGTTGATCTTGTACAGGGCAGCGTCATTGATATCGCGATTTCTCCACAGCAGGCGACGATTTCCGCCCTGCTGAGCCATGTGCGTAAAGCTGATATCGTGGGTGTTTCATCACTTCGTCGTGGGGTGGCTGAAGCCATTGAGGCCGTCGCGCATGGCGATGAAACTACCTCACGCGTTGTCGGTCGTTCCATCGATGAAATCAAGCTCCCACCGGGAACAATCATCGGTGCCGTAGTCCGTGGAAATGACGTCATGATCGCCAATGATAATTTACGTATCGAACAAGGCGACCATGTAATTATGTTCCTTACGGATAAGAAATTTATTACCGACGTTGAACGGTTATTCCAGCCAAGCCCATTCTTCCTTTGATATCAGGGGGTTCATTATTGAGCCCCTCATTTAACCCTCTCATCTCTAAGCCTTTTATTTTTCATAGCGAATATTTATCACCAATGGCAAATGGCTAATCATTTGTTAAACTTATAGGCGTCAGGTGGTTCAAGGAGAAAATAATGAGTTTTATTAAAGAATTTCGCGAATTTGCGATGCGCGGGAATGTGGTGGATTTGGCGGTGGGTGTCATTATTGGTGCGGCGTTCGGTAAGATCGTTTCATCTTTAGTTGCCGACATTATTATGCCACCTTTAGGGTTGCTGATCGGCGGCATCGATTTTAAACAGTTTGCCGTTACGCTTCGCGAGGCTCAGGGAGATATTCCTGCCGTCGTAATGCACTACGGCGTGTTCATCCAGAATGTGTTTGATTTTGTGATTGTGGCGTTCGCCATTTTTATGGCCATCAAGCTCATCAACAGACTTAACCGTAAAAAAGAAGAACCTGCAGCTGCGCCTGCAGCACCGTCCAAAGAAGAAGTGTTGCTGAGTGAAATCCGTGATTTGTTAAAAGAGCAGAATAACCGCTCTTAATCAGCACCAAAAAGCCGGAAGGCCAGTGGTAAATAAGCGAATCGCTTGCTTGCCACTGGCCTCCCAGTTACCTCGTTTTGCATGTTTATCTTTACGCAGATAGCTGCCTTTTCCTTTTTTACTCTTCTCAACCCGCTGCCTGAAAAGCGGATCGTGAAGCAGTGCCTCAATGGCGTTATCCTTAATTTGTCCTTTGGTATGCTGATAGCGGCTCATAATCTCTCCTGAGCATGGTTAATGACGACGGGAGTCTAGTCCCGGACTGGCTAAAAATCAACATCCCTGCGGCTCCCCAGTGGCCCCTTGCTCGAGCGTTTCCAGAATGGAACAATACACGCTGCTGTGCGCGGTACCGCAGCACGCATCATTCAGCCGTTGCAGTGAACGCTGCATGGTCTGCAGCTCCTGAATACGTGCTTCAACCTCATCCAGCCTTGCCTGGACAATACTTTTAGATTCCTGACAGGTGTGATGTTCAGGATCGATGCGGATCGATAACAGTTCGCGGATCGATTCCAGCGAAAATCCGAGCTGACGCGCGTACCGAATAAAGCGCAAACGCTGGAGATCGTTATCCGTATAGAGACGGAACCCCCCCTCAGTTCGCACTTCATGATCTATCATCTGCTGCTTCTCGTAATAGCGGACAGTGTCCGGCGTTACGTTTGCGAGCCTGGCAAGTTCACCAATACGATACATGCTTATTCCTCGTCTAATCTTTGCCTGATACTTTCGTAATAGTCACCCTGCAAAAAGTCGGTGCTCATTCCCGCCTGCCGTAGTCTGAGCTCGATTACTCTCAATCGGCGGCTAATTTCCTGATGCCGCGGATCGTCCTTACGAATGCCCTTGAGCAGGTCAGTCAGTTCGACAGCTTCTTTGCGCTGTTCCAGTTCGGGAGGTAAACAGCCTGCATTTTTCAGTAAACGGTATCCGGCTCGCAGATCGGCAGGAATGTGCGAATCATCATCCAGCACTAAGGGCGCGCCGCTACCCGGGAGATTATCGAATTCACCTTTTCGTTGGGCATCGCAGATATGGCGTTCTGCCCATTGGTCCAGCAACCACATGTTGAACTCCACGCAGTGGACATAAAAGATACAGTTATTGTAGAGAAGTGGGGATCCTGCGGATATAAAAAAACCCGCCGAGGCGGGTTTTTTTACGTTACTACAGATTACTCTGCAGCAGCTTCTGCTTTAGATTCTGAACGATCAACCAGCTCGATGTAAGCCATCGGCGCGTTGTCGCCTGCACGGAAGCCACACTTCAGAATACGAGTGTAACCACCGGCACGGCTCGCGAAACGCGGGCCCAGTTCGTTAAACAGTTTTGCCACGATCTCGTTATCACGAGTACGGGCGAATGCCAGACGACGATTAGCAACGCTGTCAGTCTTGGCAAGAGTAATCAGCGGCTCAACTACGCGACGCAGCTCTTTCGCTTTAGGCAGGGTCGTCTTGATGATCTCATGACGAACCAGTGAACCTGCCATGTTGCGGAACATAGCCTGGCGATGGCTGCTGTTGCGGTTCAGTTGACGACCACTCTTACGATGGCGCATGACCTTATCCTTCTCAGTAAAACCTTAACCTGTGATCCGGTTACTCGTCAGCAATGCTTGCCGGTGGCCAGTTTTCCAGGCGCATGCCCAGAGACAGACCACGTGAAGCCAGCACGTCTTTAATCTCGGTAAGAGATTTTTTACCCAGGTTTGGCGTTTTCAGCAACTCAACCTCGGTACGCTGTACCAGATCACCGATATAGTGGATAGCTTCTGCCTTGAGGCAGTTAGCAGAGCGGACAGTCAACTCGAGATCGTCAACAGGGCGCAGCAGGATCGGATCGAATTCTGGTTTCTCTTCTTTCACTTCCGGCTGACGTACATCACGTAAGTCAACGAAAGCTTCCAGTTGTTCTGCCAGGATGGTTGCCGCACGACGAATCGCCTCTTCAGGATCGATTGTGCCGTTGGTTTCCATTTCGATGACCAGCTTGTCCAGGTCGGTACGCTGTTCTACACGCGCTGCTTCAACATTGTAGGCAATACGCTCTACAGGGCTGTAGCATGCGTCGACCAGCAGACGGCCGATTGGGCGCTCATCTTCTTCCGAATGAATTCGGGCAGAAGCCGGCACATAACCACGACCGCGCTGAACTTTGATACGCATGCTAATCGCTGCGTTCTCATCGGTCAGGTGGCAGATCACGTGCTGCGGCTTGACGATTTCAACATCACCGTCGTGGGTGATGTCGGCTGCAGTCACAGGGCCAATGCCAGATTTATTCAGAGTAAGAATAACTTCATCTTTACCCTGAACTCTCACCGCCAGCCCTTTCAGGTTGAGCAGGATTTCAAGGATATCTTCCTGAACGCCTTCTTTGGTGCTGTACTCATGAAGTACACCATCAATCTCAACCTCGGTCACCGCGCAACCCGGCATCGATGAGAGCAGAATACGGCGCAGTGCGTTACCCAGAGTATGGCCAAAGCCACGCTCTAAAGGCTCAAGGGTCACCTTGGCGTGCGTCGAACTCACTTGCTCGATATCTACCAGGCGCGGTTTTAGAAACTCTGTCACAGAACCCTGCATTGTGTCCTCTCTTTGGTACTAAGCTTTACTTGGAGTAAAGCTCGACGATCAGGTGTTCGTTAATGTCCGCAGACAGATCAGAACGTTCCGGCTGACGCTTGAACGTACCTTCCATCTTGCCAGCATCAACTTCCAGCCAGGTTGGCTTTTCACGCTGCTCAGCCAGCTCCAGAGCGGCCTTCACGCGAGATTGCTTTTTCGCTTTCTCACGAATGCTAACAACGTCATTCGCTTTAACCTGATAAGAAGCGATGTTAACAACACGACCGTTTACCATGATTGCTTTATGGCTAACCAGCTGGCGTGATTCAGCACGAGTCGCGCCGAAGCCCATACGGTATACAACGTTGTCCAGACGACCTTCCAGCAGGGCCAGCAGGTTTTCACCTGTGTTGCCTTTCAGACGTGCTGCTTCTTTATAGTAGTTACGGAACTGACGCTCCAGCACACCGTACATACGGCGAACTTTTTGCTTTTCACGCAACTGCACACCATAGTCAGACAGACGCGGTTTACGCGCACCGTGCTGGCCAGGAGCTTGTTCAATTTTACACTTGGTATCGATCGCGCGAACGCCAGACTTAAGGAATAAGTCGGTGCCCTCACGACGGCTCAGCTTGAGCTTAGGACCCAAATATCTTGCCATTTTCTATCTCCAACTAACCTAAAAAACGAGCGTTATACGCGACGTTTTTTCGGCGGACGACAACCGTTATGAGGGATCGGAGTCACATCAGTAATATTCGTGATGCGGAAACCAGCGGCGTTCAGAGCGCGAACAGTAGATTCACGACCCGGACCCGGACCTTTAACCATAACTTCCAGATTCTTGATGCCGTATTCTTTTACGGCTTCAGCGCAACGCTCTGCTGCAACCTGAGCTGCGAACGGAGTGGATTTGCGAGAACCACGGAAACCGGAACCACCGGCTGTTGCCCAACCCAATGCGTTACCCTGACGATCAGTAATAGTAACGATGGTGTTGTTGAAAGAAGCATGGATATGAGCCACGCCGTCAGAGACTTGTTTTCTTACACGTTTACGTGCACGAACTGGTGCCTTTGCCATTATTCAATCACCCCGATTATTTCTTGATCGGTTTGCGCGGACCCTTACGGGTACGTGCGTTGGTCTTAGTACGCTGACCGCGCACTGGCAGACCACGACGATGACGCAAACCGCGATAGCAACCAAGATCCATCAGGCGCTTGATGCTCATGCTGATTTCACGGCGCAGATCACCTTCAACGACAAATTTGGCAACTTCGTCACGCAGCGTGTCGATTTGTTCTTCAGACAGCTCACTGATCTTAACATCTTCAGCGATACCCGCTGCAGCCAGAATGGCTTTAGAACGGGTCTTGCCGACGCCGTAGATCGAAGTTAATGCGATCACAGCATGTTTCTGATCAGGAATGTTAATGCCTGCTATACGGGCCACTATGCACTCCTACTATTTAATATGTACGCACCATGCTGAAAAGCCCGTTTTCAGGATACTCAAATGGAAACGTACAGACATACAAAAGATTGGCTGGCTAATCTAGCCAGCTCAACCCAACTTTGCAAGAAAAATATGCGAAATAATCAGCCTTGGCGCTGTTTATGCTTCGGCTCGGCACTGCAAATCACACGGATGACACCATCACGCTTAACGATTTTGCAGTTACGGCATAATTTCTTGACGGAAGCACGAACTTTCATTTTTACTCTCCGTAACTTCTCAGGCGACCAATTAGCGGCCATAGCCTTTCAGGTTCGCCTTCTTCAATGCAGACTCATACTGACTGGACATCATCAGAGTTTGCACTTGAGCCATAAAGTCCATAATCACGACAACAACGATAAGCAACGAGGTCCCACCGAAGTAGAACGGCACTTTCATTGCATCACGCATGAACTCCGGGATCAGGCAGATAAAAGTAATATAAAGCGCACCAACCAAAGTCAGGCGAGTCATTACTTTATCGATATACTTCGCCGTTTGCTCTCCCGGACGAATTCCTGGTACAAATGCACCGGACTTCTTCAGGTTATCTGCTGTTTCACGCGGGTTGAAGACCAACGCCGTGTAGAAGAAACAGAAGAAGATGATCGCAGACGCATAGAGTAACACATAGAGTGGTTGCCCAGGCTGCAAATACAGCGAAATTGTTGTCAGCCAGTTCCAACCAGTACCGCCCCCGAACCATGACGCGATGGTCGCCGGGAACAGAATAATACTGGAAGCGAAGATAGCCGGGATAACCCCCGCCATATTCACTTTCAGCGGTAAATGTGTGCTCTGTGCAGCATAGACACGACGACCCTGCTGACGTTTAGCGTAGTTCACCACAATGCGGCGTTGACCACGTTCCACGAAGACAACAAAGAACGTCACTGCAAATACTAATACTGCAACCAACAGCAACAGGAGGAAGTGCAGGTCGCCTTGACGCGCTTGCTCGATAGTGTGGGCGATGGCCGGCGGGAGACCCGCAACGATACCGGCGAAGATAATGATCGAGATACCGTTACCGATACCACGTTCAGTAATCTGTTCGCCGAGCCACATCAGGAACATCGTTCCTGTGACCAGACTTACAACAGCGGTGAAATAGAATGCAAAGCCTGGGTTTAACACCAGACCCTGCATACCAGGCATATTCGGAAGACCGGTAGCAATACCGATCGACTGGAATATTGCCAGCACCAGAGTACCGTAGCGGGTGTACTGACTAATCTTACGACGTCCAGACTCCCCTTCTTTCTTCAACTCTGCCAGGGCCGGATGAACGACCGTCAGCAGCTGGATAATAATCGATGCCGAAATATACGGCATGATACCCAGAGCAAAGATAGAAGCACGGCTGAGAGCACCACCAGAGAACATGTTAAACATTTCAATGATGGTGCCTCGCTGTTGTTCAAGCAGTTTGGCAAGTACAGCGGCATCGATACCAGGGATCGGAATAAAAGAGCCAATACGGAACACAATCAGCGCGCCGATAACAAACAGCAGTCTGCGTTTCAGCTCGCCAAATCCACCTTTGGCACTTTGAAAATCTAATCCCGGTTGCTTAGCCATCTGCTACTTATTCCTCAATTTTACCGCCAGCAGCTTCGATAGCAGCACGAGCACCTTTAGTAACACGCAGGCCACGAACAGTTACCGGAGTAGAAACTTCACCAGCCAGGATCACTTTCGCGAACTCGATCTGGATACCGATAATGTTTGCTGCTTTCAGCGTGTTCAGGTCTACAACGCCGCCTTCAACTTTCGCCAGGTCAGACAGACGGATTTCCGCTGTGATCGCTGCTTTGCGAGAGGTGAAGCCGAACTTCGGCAGACGACGGTACAGTGGCATCTGACCACCCTCGAAACCGCGACGTACGCCACCGCCAGAACGAGAGTTCTGACCTTTGTGACCACGACCACCGGTTTTACCGAGGCCAGAACCGATACCACGACCCAGGCGTTTACCCGCCTTTTTAGAGCCTTCGGCCGGAGACAGAGTATTTAAACGCATCTCTTACTCCTCAACTTTAACCATGAAGTAAACCGCGTTGACCATACCACGAACAGCGGGAGTATCCTCGCGCTCAACGGTATGTCCAATACGACGCAGACCCAGGCCAAGCAGCGTTGCCTTGTGTTTCGGCAGACGACCGATTGCACTGCGGGTTTGAGTGATTTTAATAGTCTTTGCCATGGTCAATTACCCCAGAATTTCTTCAACGGATTTACCACGCTTGGCAGCGACCATTTCTGGAGAATTCATATTTTCCAGGCCATCAATAGTTGCACGAACCACGTTGATCGGGTTGGTGGAACCATATGCTTTAGCCAGAACGTTATGAACTCCAGCAACTTCCAGAACGGCGCGCATTGCACCACCGGCGATGATACCGGTACCTTCTGAAGCTGGCTGCATGAATACACGAGAACCCGTGTGAACACCTTTAACCGGGTGTTGCAGGGTGCCGTTGTTCAGCGCGACGTTAATCATATTGCGACGGGCTTTTTCCATCGCTTTCTGGATCGCTGCTGGAACTTCACGCGCTTTACCGTAACCAAAACCAACGCGACCGTTACCATCACCAACTACAGTCAGAGCTGTGAAGGAGAAAATACGACCACCTTTAACGGTTTTAGATACGCGGTTAACCGCGATCAGCTTTTCCTGCAGTTCGCCAGCCTGTTTTTCGATGTGAGCCATCTTACACCTCTACCTTAGAACTGAAGGCCAGCTTCACGGGCAGCATCTGCCAGTGCCTGGACACGACCATGATATTGGAACCCGGAACGGTCAAAGGAAACATTGCTGATGCCTTTTTCCAGAGCGCGTTCTGCAACAGCTTTACCTACAGCTGCAGCGGCGTCTTTGTTACCGGTGTACTTCAATTGTTCTGAGATAGCTTTTTCTACAGTAGAAGCAGCTACCAGAACTTCAGAACCGTTCGGTGCAATTACCTGTGCGTAAATATGACGCGGGGTACGATGTACCACCAGGCGAGTTGCACCCAGCTCTTTGAGCTTGCGGCGTGCGCGGGTCGCACGACGGATACGAGCAGATTTCTTATCCATAGTGTTACCTTACTTCTTCTTAGCCTCTTTGGTACGCACGACTTCGTCGGCGTAACGAACACCCTTGCCTTTATAAGGCTCAGGACGACGGTAGGCGCGCAGATCTGCTGCAACCTGACCGATCAGCTGTTTATCAGCGCCTTTCAGCACGATTTCAGTTTGAGTCGGACATTCTGCAGTGATACCGGCCGGCAGCGGATGCTCAACAGGGTGTGAGAAGCCCAGAGACAGGCCTACTGCATTCCCTTTGATCGCTGCACGATAACCTACACCAACCAGCTGAAGCTTTTTAGTGAAGCCTTCGGTAACACCAACAACCATTGAGTTCAGCAGGGCACGCGCGGTACCAGCCTGAGCCCATCCATCCACGAAACCATCACGTGGACCAAAGGTCAGAGCGTTATCTGCATGTTTAACTTCAACAGCATTGTTGAGGGTACGAGTCAGCTCGCCGTTTTTACCTTTGATCGTAATAACCTGACCGTCGATTTTTACATCAACGCCGGCAGGAATAACGACCGGTGCTTTAGCAACACGAGACATTCTTTCCTCCGATTAGGCTACGTAGCAGATAATTTCGCCACCAAGACCAGCTTGGCGCGCTGCACGATCAGTCATAACACCTTTAGAGGTAGAAACAACCGCGATACCCAGACCAGCCATAACTTTAGGCAGCTCATCTTTTTTCTTATAGATGCGCAGGCCTGGGCGGCTGACACGCTGAATGCTTTCTACAACAGCTTTACCCTGGAAATACTTGAGAGTAAGTTCCAGTTCCGGCTTGGTGTCGCCTTCAACTTTAAAATCTTCGATAAAACCTTCTTCCTTCAGCACGTTGGCAATTGCCACTTTCAGCTTGGCGGAAGGCATGGTGACCGCAACTTTGTTCGCGGCCTGACCGTTACGGATACGGGTCAGCATATCCGCGATCGGATCTTGCATGCTCATCTGTCTTTACTCCCGTGATTCAATTGGTAATTACCAGCTAGCCTTTTTCAAGCCTGGTACTTCACCGCGCATGGCGGCTTCACGCAGTTTGATACGGCTCAACCCAAACTTGCCCACATAACCATGTGGACGACCTGTTTGACGACAGCGGTTACGCTGACGAGACGGGCTGGAATCACGCGGCAGAGACTGCAGCTTGAGAACCGCATTCCAACGATCTTCGTCGGAAGCGTTCACATCAGAAATGATCGCTTTCAGTTCAGCGCGTTTAGCGAAGAATTTATCAGCTAAAGCTACGCGTTTTACTTCGCGTGCTTTCATTGATTGCTTAGCCATTCAGTAACCCTACCTTACTTGCGGAACGGGAAGTCAAAGGCAGCCAGCAGAGCACGGCCTTCTTCATCAGATTTCGCAGTAGTGGTAATGGTAATATCCAAACCACGCACGCGGTCGACTTTATCGTAGTCGATTTCTGGGAAGATGATCTGCTCACGGACACCCATGCTGTAGTTACCACGACCGTCGAAAGACTTAGCGGACAAGCCACGGAAGTCACGGATACGTGGAACAGCAATAGTGATCAGGCGCTCAAAGAACTCCCACATGCGTTCGCCACGCAGAGTTACTTTACAGCCGATCGGATAGCCCTGACGGATTTTGAAGCCTGCAACAGATTTGCGTGCTTTGGTGATCAGCGGTTTTTGACCGGAGATTGCTGTCAGGTCAGCTGCTGCGTTATCCAGCAGTTTCTTGTCAGCGATCGCTTCACCAACACCCATGTTCAGGGTGATCTTCTCGACCCGAGGGACTTGCATGACAGAATTGTAGTTAAACTCAGTCATGAGTTTGTTAACTACTTCGTCTTTGTAGTAATCATGCAGTTTCGCCATCGTACTACTCCAAATTACTTGATAGTTTCACTTGTAGATTTGAAGAAACGGACTTTTTTGCCGTCTTCGAATCTAAAGCCTACACGGTCAGCCTTGCCGGTAGCCGCATTGAAGAGAGCAACGTTAGAAACCTGAATAGCAGCTTCTTTTTCAACGATGCCACCTGGTTGGTTCAGGGCCGGAACCGGCTTCTGATGTTTCTTAACCAGGTTGATACCTTCAACGACGAGTTTGCCGGAAGACAGAACATTTTTTACTTTACCGCGTTTACCTTTATCTTTACCGGTTAACACGATAACTTCGTCATCACGACGGATTTTCGCTGCCATGATTCGCTCCTTAGAGTACTTCTGGTGCCAGAGAGATAATTTTCATGAACTTTTCAGTACGAAGTTCACGAGTTACCGGCCCAAAGATACGCGTGCCGATAGGCTGCTCGCTGTTATTGTTCAAAATAACGCATGCATTACCATCGAAGCGAATGACAGAACCGTCAGGGCGACGAACACCCTTCTTGGTGCGCACCACTACCGCCTTCAGCACATCACCTTTTTTGACCTTACCACGTGGAATTGCTTCCTTGATGGTGATCTTGATGATGTCGCCTACGCCTGCGTAGCGACGGTGCGAGCCACCCAGAACCTTGATACACATTACGCGACGTGCACCGGAGTTGTCGGCGACGGTCAGCATAGTCTGTTCTTGGATCATTTTAGTGCTCCGCTAATGTCAACTACTACCTGAGACTCTAAAATCAGAGCCGTTAAAAAGCCCCATATCGAGGGCGCGGCATTATAACACCGCTTCTGCAATATGGGTAGAAAAAATAAACGGCTCATCGCTGAGCCGTTTATTCGTATTGAGAATGCGTACTCTATTACAGAACCGCTTTCTCTACAACGCGAACCAGCGTCCAGGACTTAGTCTTGGACAGTGGACGGCATTCACGGATTTCAACCTTGTCGCCGATACCACATTCGTTGTTCTCGTCATGTACGTGCAGTTTGGTCGTACGTTTGATGAATTTACCGTAGATCGGGTGTTTCACGAAACGTTCGATAGCAACAACCATGGATTTCTCCATTTTGTCGCTAACAACACGACCTTGCAGAGTACGGATTTTATCGGTCATTACGCACCCGCCTTCTGAGTCAGTAAAGTCTTAACGCGTGCAACATTGCGACGCACTTGCTTCAGCAGGTGAGTCTGTTGCAGCTGGCCACTTGCAGCCTGCATACGCAGGTTGAACTGCTCACGCAGCAGGTTCAGCAGCTCAGCGTTCAGCTCTTCAACGCTTTTTTCACGCAGCTCTTTTGCTTTCATTACATCACCGTCTTAGTTACAAAGGTGGTTTTGATAGGCAGTTTCGCTGCTGCCAGGCCGAAGGCTTCACGGGCCAGCTCTTCCGGAACACCGTCCATTTCATAAAGGACTTTGCCCGGTTGGATCAAGGCAACCCAGTACTCCACGTTACCTTTACCTTTACCCATACGAACTTCCAGTGGCTTCTCGGTGATCGGTTTGTCCGGGAATACACGGATCCAGATCTTACCTTGACGCTTAACTGCACGGGTCATTGCACGACGTGCTGCTTCGATCTGACGTGCAGTCAGACGACCACGGCCAACAGCTTTCAGACCGAAAGTGCCGAAGCTAACATCCGTACCCTGCGCCAGACCACGGTTGCGGCCTTTGTGCACTTTACGGAATTTTGTACGCTTTGGTTGTAACATCAGCGACGCTCCTTATTTACGGCCTTTACGCTGCTGCTTTTTAGGTTGAGCAGCCGGTTTTTCCGGTTGTTCAACAGCAGCCATACCACCCAGGATCTCACCTTTGAAGATCCATACCTTAACGCCGATTACACCGTAAGTGGTGTGCGCTTCAGAGGTGTTGTAGTCGATGTCAGCACGCAGAGTGTGCAGCGGTACGCGACCTTCGCGGTACCATTCGGTACGTGCGATTTCCGCGCCGCCCAGACGGCCGCTAACTTCAACTTTGATACCTTTAGCGCCCAGACGCATTGCGTTCTGTACAGCACGCTTCATAGCACGACGGAACATAACACGACGTTCCAGCTGTGAAGTGATGCTGTCAGCAACCAATTTAGCGTCCAGTTCAGGCTTACGAACTTCAGCGATATTGATCTGTGCAGGAACGCCAGCGATATCCGCTACGACCTTGCGCAGTTTTTCTACGTCTTCGCCTTTCTTACCGATTACGATGCCAGGGCGAGCAGTGTGAATAGTCACACGGATGCTCTTAGCTGGACGCTCGATAACGATACGAGATACAGACGCTTTAGCCAGTTCCTTAGTCAGGTACTGACGTACTTTAAAATCGCTGTCCAGGTTGTCAGCGAATTCTTTGGTGTTCGCAAACCAGGTAGAGTTCCATGGTTTTACAATACCCAGGCGAATACCATTAGGATGTACTTTCTGACCCATTGCTAGTCTCCAGAGTCTCAGCGATCGGACACAACCACAGTAATGTGGCTGGTGCGCTTCAGGATGCGATCTGCACGACCTTTCGCACGCGGCATAATGCGCTTCATGCTTGGGCCTTCATCTACGAAAATTTTCGCGACTTTCAGATCGTCGATGTCAGCGCCATCGTTGTGTTCAGCGTTAGCAATGGCAGATTCCAGTACTTTCTTGACCAATACCGCAGCTTTCTTGTTGGTATAGGTCAGGATGTCCAGGGCCTGCGACACTTTCTTACCGCGAATCAGGTCAGCAACAAGGCGAACCTTCTGTGCAGAAGAACGAGCATGGCGATGTTGAGCTAAAGTTTCCATCTCTTCCTCCTACCTTATTTCTTCTTCGCTTTTTTATCAGCAGCGTGGCCGCGATAAGTACGAGTCGGTGCGAATTCACCCAGTTTGTGACCAACCATTTCGTCGGTAACAAAGACTGGAACGTGCTGACGACCATTATGGACAGCGATGGTCAAACCGATCATGTTAGGAAAGATCGTTGAACGACGGGACCAAGTGCGCAGGGGCTTCTTGTCTCCGCTTTCCACCGCTTTCTCTACCTTCTTCAGCAAGTGCAGGTCAATAAAAGGACCTTTCTTGAGAGAACGTGGCATGGCTTATCCTCTAAAATTATTTGCTACGGCGACGTACGATAAATTTATCAGTACGCTTGTTGCTGCGGGTCTTCTTACCTTTGGTCTGAACGCCCCACGGAGATACCGGGTGCTTACCAAAGTTACGACCTTCACCACCACCATGTGGGTGATCGACTGGGTTCATCGCAGTACCGCGAACGGTAGGACGAACACCACGCCAGCGTGCAGCACCTGCTTTACCCAGAACGCGCAGCATATGCTCAGCATTGCCAACTTCGCCCAGAGTAGCGCGGCAGTCTGCTTCGACTTTACGCATTTCACCAGAACGCAGACGCAGGGTGACATAAGCACCATCACGCGCAACGATCTGAACGTAAGTACCAGCGGAACGTGCCAGCTGACCGCCTTTACCTGGTTTCATTTCTACGTTATGAACGGTAGAACCAACCGGGATATTGCGCATCGGCAGGGTGTTACCTGCTTTGATTGCAGCATCAACGCCAGACTGAATCTGGTCGCCAGCTTTCAGGCCTTTAGGGGCCAGGATGTAACGGCGTTCGCCATCTTTGTACAGAACCAGCGCGATGTTCGCGGAACGGTTCGGATCGTACTCAAGACGCTCAACAACTGCTGGGATACCGTCTTTGTTGCGTTTAAAGTCAACAATACGATAAGCCTGCTTGTGGCCACCACCGATGTGACGAGTGGTGATACGGCCATTGTTGTTACGACCACCGGATTTGCTGTTTTTTTCCAGCAACGGAGCAAAAGGCTTGCCCTTGTGCAGCTCAGGGTTAACCACTTTAACTACGTGGCGACGACCCGGAGATGTCGGTTTACATTTAACAACTGCCATTGTATTACTCCTCCGACTTACTCAGCGCCGCCAACGAAGTCCAGGTTCTGGCCTTCCTTCAGGGTGACGTAAGCTTTTTTCCAGTCGCTACGACGACCGATACGCTGTCCGTGACGTTTAACTTTCCCTTTAACAACCAGGGTGTTAACGACTTCGACTTCGACTTCAAACAGTTTCTGCACAGCAGCTTTGATCTCTGCTTTGGTCGCGTCTTTAGCAACTTTGAGAACGATGGTGTTAGTTTTTTCCATCGCAGTAGACGCTTTTTCAGAAACGTGCGGTGCGCGAAGCACCTTCAGCAGACGTTCTTCACGAATCATGCCAGCATCTCCTCAACTTGCTTAACAGCATCAGCAGTCATTACGACTTTGTCGAAGGCGATCAGGCTAACCGGGTCGATACCAGTTGCATCGCGTACGTCAACCTTGTGCAGGTTGCGCGCAGCCAGGAACAGGTTCTCGTCCAGCTCACCGGTGATGATCAGCACATCTTCCAGAGCCATGTCTTTCAGTTTCTGTGCCAGCAGCTTAGTTTTAGGCGCTTCAACAGAGAATGATTCGACAACGATCAGACGATCCTGACGTACCAGTTCGGACAGAATGCTTTTCAGCGCGCCGCGGTACATCTTTTTGTTAACTTTTTGACTGTGGTCCTGAGGACGCGCAGCGAAGGTCACGCCACCTGAACGCCAGATCGGGCTCTTGATAGAACCTGAACGCGCACGGCCGGTACCTTTCTGGCGCCACGGCTTTTTGCCGGAACCAGTTACTTCAGCACGAGTCTTCTGAGCACGAGTACCCTGACGAGCACCAGCTGCATAAGCAACTACAACCTGGTGAACCAGCGCTTCGTTGAAATCACGACCGAAGGTAGTTTCGGAAACAGTCAGCGCGCTCTGCGCGTCTTTCAATACTAATTCCATTGCTATCCCCTTACGCCTTCACAGCTGGTTTAACGATCAGGTCGCTACCGGTTGCACCCGGAACTGCACCTTTAACCAGCAGCAGGTTGCGCTCAGCGTCAACACGTACTACGTCCAGGCTCTGAACGGTTACACGTTCGTTACCCAGCTGACCTGCCATTTTCTTGCCTTTGAACACTTTGCCCGGAGTCTGGTTCTGACCGATAGAACCCGGAACGCGGTGAGACAAGGAGTTACCGTGAGTAGCGTCCTGGGTACGGAAGTTCCAGCGCTTAACGGTACCAGCAAAACCTTTACCTTTAGAGGTACCGGTTACGTCAACTTTTTTAACGTCAGCAAACAGCTCAACGCTAATATCCTGACCTACGGTGAACTCTTCGCCTTCAGCAAGACGGAATTCCCACAGACCACGGCCAGCTTCAACGCCAGCTTTAGCGAAGTGACCCGCTTCTGGTTTGGTTACACGGTTAGCTTTTTTAGCACCAGTGGTCACCTGAACAGCGCGGTAGCCATCGTTAGCCAGATCTTTAACCTGAGTAACGCGGTTTGCTTCAACTTCGATTACGGTTACTGGGATTGAAACGCCATCTTCAGTGAAGATGCGGGTCATGCCCACTTTTTTACCGACTAAACCAATCATTGTATCAACCTCTCAATCGCTCGATGACCTGATTAACCCAGGCTGATCTGCACGTCTACACCGGCAGCCAGATCCAGACGCATCAGAGCATCAACGGTTTTCTCAGTTGGCTCAACGATGTCAACCAGACGCTTGTGAGTGCGGATTTCGTACTGATCACGCGCGTCTTTGTTAACGTGCGGAGAGATCAGAACGGTAAAGCGCTCTTTGCGGGTCGGCAGCGGGATCGGACCACGGACTTGCGCACCAGTGCGCTTAGCAGTCTCGACGATTTCCGCGGTTGATTGATCGATCAGACGATGATCAAACGCTTTAAGGCGGATACGGATTCTTTGGTTCTGCATGAGACCAGAGCTCCAATTATTTTATAAACGAAAATGATTACTCCTCAAACCCATTACGATTGATGGGAGAGTGTAACCGTTCTTACGTAGCTCCCCAATTGGGAGCATTGTTGAGCAACAAAATGAGTCACTCCGGTTCTGATTGAACCCGCCGTCAATTACGACAAGCCCGCGCATTATACGTAAATATGCGCAAGACGCAAGTGTCGTTTAGAAAATAAGCGCCAGAGAGTCATTATGCGCAGCCCCTCGCAAACGTTCTGGCAACGCTTCGCTTTTCAACTCTTTCCTTGAAGCCGCCACGCAGGACTTCATTTTTCAATTTGTTAGCCGTCAACGTTGTGAGGAAGATGCGCAAAACCTCTTTTCAAGGATGATGACATGCTGACTGCCCTGCCCTTTCTCCTCATCTATTTATTGCTTACGGCTTTACTGGTACGCGAAGATGTTCGCTCCGGGTTACTACCGGACCGCTACGTGTGCCCGCTCCTCTGGACAGGACTGCTTTTCCAGCTTTGCCTTCACCCGCAGTTTCTCCCCAGCGCAGTGGCTGGCGCGATGGCAGGCTATCTGGGTTTCGCGGCAATCTACTGGGGGTATCGACTGGTTTGTCATCGCGAGGGGTTGGGCTATGGCGACGTAAAATACCTGGCGGCGCTAGGAGCATGGCATGGCTGGTGCATTTTGCCCGTTCTGGCACTCGCTGCTGCGCTGATGGCGCTCCTTTATCTTCTTATTCTCTCTTTATGGCATCCTGAAAAAGAGCCATTAAAAAACCCACTGCCTTTTGGACCATTTCTGGCAGCAGCGGGTTTATGCGTCGGCTGGCAAAGTCTGATTAACTTTCCACTTTGATCTGCGACTGAAGATAGTTCGGCAGGCCTATTTTGCTGATCAGATCCAGCTCGGTTTCAAGCCAGTCGATGTGGCCTTCTTCATCGGCCAGAATCTGAATCATCATGTCGCGGCTAACGTAATCATGGACGCTATCGGCATAGGCGATAGCCTCACGCAGATCTTTCGCTCCTTCAAGCTCAAGATTCAGATCGGAACGGAGCATCTCCTCGACGTCTTCGCCGATGCCCAGTTTGCCGAGATCCTGCAGGTTAGGAATGCCTTCAAGGAATAAAATACGCTCGATGTACTTATCGGCGTGTTTCATCTCATCGATGGATTCGTGGTATTCAACATCGTTGAGGCGCGTCAGGCCCCAGTTTTTGAACATTCTTGCATGAAGAAAATACTGGTTGATTGCGACAAGCTCATTTCCCAATAATTTATTGAGATAACTTATGATTTTAACATCACCTTTCATTATATAGTCCCTCCGCTTCCACTCATTGAAGCGTAGAACGGGCTACAGGGATGTCAAAAAAAAGAGAGGCGCTCAGGCAATCTCTTTGAATTCTGGGATCTGCATCAGTTCATCCTGCATGATCTCACGGGCAGCACGAACGCACTTACCGCATTGATTTCCCACTGGAACAAACTTGCGCAGTTGCTGGAAGGATTGTGGCTGAAATTGACGAACGGCCTGACGAATTTTTTTATCACTCACACCATTACAAAGACAAACGTACATACACACTCCCGTTCAAAATATGCGCAAAGTGTAAGTGAGAATGGTTATGATTACAATAGCACAAGCCGCAGGATACGCGTCGGGAGAGTACAAAAAATGCGAAAATTTGTGACAGCACTAAATCGCAGAAAACAAAAAAGGACGCCGAAGCGTCCTTTTTAATTCAGGGATAATTAATTAGCCCAGAACTTTAGCAACAACGCCCGCGCCAACGGTACGGCCGCCTTCACGGATTGCGAAACGCAGACCGTCGTCCATCGCGATTGGGTGGATCAGTGTCACAACCATCTTGATGTTGTCGCCTGGCATTACCATCTCTACGCCTTCTGGCAGTTCGATGGTACCGGTCACGTCAGTTGTACGGAAGTAGAACTGTGGACGGTAGCCTTTGAAGAACGGAGTATGACGGCCGCCTTCGTCTTTGGACAGGATGTACACTTCAGATTCGAACTTGGTGTGTGGCTTGATTGAGCCTGGCTTCGCCAGAACCTGACCACGTTCGATTTCTTCACGTTTGATACCACGCAGCAGAACACCAACGTTCTCACCAGCACGGCCTTCGTCCAGCAGTTTGCGGAACATTTCAACGCCAGTACAGGTAGACTTAGCAGTCTCTTTGATACCAACGATTTCAACTTCTTCACCAACTTTGATGATACCGCGCTCTACACGACCGGTAACAACGGTACCACGACCGGAGATGGAGAATACGTCTTCGATTGGCAGCAGGAATGGCTTGTCAATCGCACGCTCTGGTTCTGGGATGTAAGAATCCAGGAAGCCAGCCAGTTCGATGATTTTCTCTTCCCACTCTGCTTCGCCTTCCAGCGCTTTCAGCGCGGAACCACGAACGATTGGAGTGTCGTCGCCTGGGAAATCGTACTGAGACAGCAGTTCACGAACTTCCATCTCTACCAGTTCCAGCAGCTCTTCGTCATCAACCATGTCGCACTTGTTCAGGAACACGATGATGAAAGGAACGCCTACCTGACGACCCAGCAGGATGTGCTCACGAGTCTGAGGCATTGGGCCGTCAGTCGCAGCAACAACCAGGATCGCGCCGTCCATCTGCGCAGCACCGGTGATCATGTTTTTAACATAGTCGGCGTGGCCTGGGCAGTCTACGTGTGCGTAGTGGCGAGTCGGGGTGTCATATTCAACGTGGGATGTGTTGATGGTGATACCACGAGCTTTTTCTTCTGGTGCGTTATCGATCTGGTCGAATGCACGAGCAGCACCGCCGTAGGTTTTAGCCAGTACGGTAGTGATTGCAGCGGTCAGGGTAGTTTTACCATGGTCAACGTGGCCGATAGTACCAACGTTGACGTGCGGTTTTGTACGTTCAAATTTTTCTTTAGACACGGCTATATTCCTTACTATAGTGCTCTCCCCTTCGGAGAGAGCACGGGACTTAGGTTTTAATCCTGTGGATTACTTACCACGGGCTTCGATAACGGCCTGAGCAACGTTGTTAGGCGCATCATCATACTTCAGGAATTCCATGGTGTATGATGCACGACCTTTGGTCAGAGAACGCAGCTGAGTTGCATATCCGAACATTTCAGACAGCGGAACTTCAGCGTGGATCTTAACGCCAGTTACTTCGGATTCCTGACCGCGCAGCATACCGCGACGACGGCTCAAGTCACCGATAACGTCACCGGTGTTCTCTTCAGGAGTCTCTACTTCAACCTTCATGATTGGCTCAAGCAGAACTGGTTTCGCTTTCTTAAAGCCTTCTTTAAAGGCAATAGACGCAGCCAGTTTAAACGCCAGTTCAGAGGAGTCAACGTCGTGGTAAGAACCGAAGTGCAGACGAACACCCATGTCAACAACCGGGTAACCAGCCAGAGGACCAGCTTTCAGCTGCTCCTGGATGCCTTTATCAACGGCAGGGATGTATTCACCAGGAATTACACCACCTTTGATGTCGTTGATGAACTCGTAACCTTTAGGGTTAGAGCCCGGCTCCAGTGGGTACATGTCGATCACAACGTGACCGTACTGACCGCGACCACCAGACTGCTTAGCGTGTTTACCTTCAACATCGGTAACTTTAGAGCGAATCGCTTCACGGTAAGCTACCTGAGGTTTACCCACGTTCGCTTCAACGTTGAATTCACGCTTCATACGGTCAACGATGATGTCCAGGTGCAGTTCACCCATACCAGCGATGATGGTCTGGTTAGATTCTTCATCAGTCCATACGCGGAATGATGGGTCTTCTTTAGCCAGACGGCCCAGAGCCAGACCCATTTTTTCCTGGTCAGCTTTGGTTTTTGGTTCAACGGCGATAGAGATTACCGGCTCTGGGAATTCCATACGCTCCAGAATGATCGGGTGATCCGGGTTACACAGTGTGTCACCAGTGGTCACGTCTTTCAGACCGATTGCTGCAGCGATGTCGCCCGCACGAACTTCTTTGATCTCTTCACGTTTGTTAGCGTGCATCTGTACGATACGGCCAAAACGTTCACGCGCCGCTTTCACGGAATTCAGGATGGTGTCACCGGAGTTAACCACACCAGAGTAAACGCGGAAGAAGGTCAGGTTACCCACGAATGGGTCGGTAGCAATTTTGAACGCCAGTGCAGAGAACGGCTCGTCATCACTTGCGTGACGCTCAGCCGGAGTATCTTTACCGTCGTCCAGGATGCCGTTGATCGCAGGAACGTCAACCGGGGATGGCAGGTAATCAATTACCGCATCCAGCATCGCCTGAACACCTTTGTTCTTGAACGCAGAACCACAGGTTACCAGGATGATTTCGTTGTTCAGAACGCGCTGACGCAGAGCTTGCTTGATCTCTTCTTCAGTCAGTTCTTCACCACCCAGGTATTTTTCCATCAGCTCTTCAGAAGCTTCCGCTGCGGACTCGATCAGGTTCTGGTGCCATTCGTCAGCCAGGTCCTGCATGTCTGCTGGGATATCTTCGTAAGTGAAGGTAACGCCTGCGTCTTCTTCGTTCCAGTTGATGGCTTTCATTTTCACCAGGTCGATAACGCCGGTGAAAGCTTCTTCAGCACCGATTGCCAGCTGCAGCGGAACAGGGTTCGCGCCCAGACGGGTTTTGATCTGACCAACAACTTTCAGGAAGTTAGCACCCATACGGTCCATTTTGTTAACGAACGCGATGCGTGGAACTTTATATTTGTTCGCCTGACGCCATACGGTTTCAGACTGTGGCTGAACACCACCAACTGCGCAATAAACCATTACCGCGCCGTCAAGAACACGCATGGAACGTTCTACTTCGATGGTGAAGTCAACGTGCCCTGGGGTGTCGATGATGTTTACGCGATGCGGTTCGTACTGCTTAGCCATACCTGACCAGAATGCAGTAGTCGCTGCGGAGGTGATAGTAATACCACGCTCCTGCTCCTGTTCCATCCAGTCCATGGTGGCTGCGCCGTCATGAACTTCACCGATTTTATGGTTTACACCGGTGTAGAACAGAATACGTTCGGTAGTAGTGGTTTTACCGGCGTCGATGTGCGCACTGATACCGATGTTACGGTAGCGTGCGATGGGTGTTGTACGAGCCATTTGATTCCTCGTTTATATCTTTAGGCGTTCAGTTAAGTAACCCAGAGCGGGCGGCTTCTCTGAAGCGCCCGCCTGGTGACTATGACTCCGAAGGGATTACCAACGGTAGTGTGCGAACGCCTTGTTGGCTTCTGCCATACGGTGAACGTCTTCACGTTTCTTAACTGCAGTACCTTTGTTGTCTGCAGCATCAGAAAGTTCGTTCGCCAGACGCAGAGCCATGGATTTATCACCGCGTTTACGAGCAGCTTCAACGATCCAACGCATTGCCAGAGCATTACGACGAACCGGACGAACTTCAACTGGAACCTGGTAAGTAGAACCACCAACGCGGCGAGACTTAACTTCTACAGTCGGGCGCACGTTGTCGAGAGCGACTTCGAAAGCTTCCAGTTCATTTTTACCAGAACGCTGAGCCAGGGTCTCAAGCGCGCTGTATACGATTGCTTCTGCAGTAGATTTTTTACCATCTACCATCAGGATATTTACAAATTTTGCCAGCAGTTCTGATCCGAACTTCGGATCTGGAAGAATTTTACGCTGACCAATGACGCGACGACGTGGCATGGGAATACTCCGTTGTTAATTCAGGATTGTCCAAAACTCTACGAGTTTAGTTTGACATTAAGATAAATCAGTTTGGCCTTACTTAACGGAGAACCATTAAGCCTTAGGACGCTTCACGCCGTACTTGGAGCGAGCCTGCTTACGGTCTTTAACACCAGAGCAGTCAAGCGCACCACGAACGGTGTGGTAACGAACACCCGGAAGGTCTTTAACACGACCGCCACGGATCAGGATCACGGAGTGCTCCTGCAGGTTGTGACCTTCACCACCGATGTAGGAAGTCACTTCAAAACCGTTAGTCAAACGCACACGGCATACTTTACGCAGTGCGGAGTTTGGTTTCTTAGGAGTGGTGGTATATACACGAGTACATACGCCACGTTTCTGCGGGCAGGCTTCCAGCGCAGGCACGTTGCTTTTTGCAACTTTGCGAGCGCGTGGTTTGCGTACCAGCTGGTTAACTGTTGCCATTAAATAGCTCCTGGTTTTAGCTTTTGCTTCGTAAACACGTAATAAATCGACCTCATACAATATGAGGACGCGAAATTTTAGGGCCACGTCGAAAAGGTGTCAAGAAATATACAGCGATCTCAAATCACCAGTTCATTTGACTGGCATGCTTCACAGTAAGATTGACGAAATCAGTATAGCCAACCACGTCAATTTTGGCTGAAATTTGACCAGTAAGACCTCGCGCATCCAGATCGTCTTTAAGCGCAGAGAGGGATATGGGGGCATTGCTGAGAATTTCAACGAAGCGACTGCCGTCGAGCGCTGCGATGACCCCATCCTGTATCAGCAGGAGATCATCACCTTCGCGCAGCATGCTCAGTAGCGCGTCGATATCACATTGCCAGGGTGAATGACTCAGGGTATGGAGCATGACGGCCTCAGAAAGTCAGAACAGTATCATAGTGAGAAAGGTGTTCGCGCAGCGCACCGGAGGGCAGGATCGTCGCATCCAGCACGAAAGGCGTCTTATCATTGAGCCCGCGAGCGGCTAATGAATCAGCGCACACATAATATGTATCAATGTCATAGAGCGGCAGCACCTTAAAGGTCGCGATGTAATCGCGCGCGAGGATAGCCTGCGGGTGTTGGCCTGCCAGCAGCTGGAAAACCCCGTCGCCCAAAAAGAACACGCCGATATCTTCCGTTAAGGCTGATGTCGCCAGTAACGCATCCAGCCCTTCTCTGCCTGACGTGCTCCCGTGGGGTGCCGAGGTAAATACAAAAGCGACACGTTTCATCAGAATTGCACCACTCTGTCGCAGGTCAGCGCAGCCTGCGCCAACGCGCCAAGGCCACTGAGCGAAAATCCAGGCTGCAGGTTCGCGCCAGGTAACCCAAGACGTTCGGCCTCTGCGGCATCGGTAATGCCGCGGCGCAGCGCGGCGGCCACGCAGATGTGCAGCTCAACGCCCTGCGTTTCATTTAACGCCTGCCAGGCACGCACCAGGTCAAACTCATCGTTCGCCGGCGACGTAAACCGGTTGGCGTTATAGACCCCTTCCCGATAGAAAAAGACGCTCGCCAGCTCGTGCCCGGCTTCAATGAGCGCATGGGCGAACTGCAACGCGCTGCTGGCCTGCTGGGTGCCGTATGCCGGGCCTGTCACCATTAACGCAAAACGCATTACTTATCTTGCCCTGCGAAATCACCGCTTTTGAACTGACGGATGTACAGATAAACGGTGTGCTTAGAGATATTCAGACGGTCGGCCACCTGGTTAATGGCATCTTTGATATCAAAAATCCCTTTCTCGTAGAGATTCAGCACGATCTGACGATTCTTGGCGTTGTTGGAGACGTTGCGATCGGCATTCACTTCTTCGATAGTGAACTCCAGCGTCTGGGTCACAAGATCTTCAACCGATGAGGCAAAGTTCACGGACGAGCCAACGTCTGGTGTCTCCGGCGGAACGAAGGTGCTCATAATTTGCGAGAACGGCACATCAAGGTTCATGTTGATGCACAGCAGCCCGATAACGCGGTGCTCGCGGTTGCGAATGGCGATGGTTTCAGATTTCATCAACACGCCGCTTTTGGCGCGGGTGAAATAGCATTTAGAGACGCTGCTGTCCGCGCCGGTCATATCATGCAGCATACGCAAAGCAAGGTCGGTGATGGGCGAACCAATTTTACGGCCGGTATGTTCACCGTTCGCAATACGGATGGCGGAACACTTCAAATCTTGCAAGGAGTGCAAAACGATTTCGCAGTGGGACCCAATGAGCATCGCTAACCCGTCCACCACCGCTTCGTAGGATTTCAGAATATCGAAGTCGGTCTGATCGAAAGGACGTTGATCCAGCAAATCAAGCTCACTGGTTTCGTTGGTTAAAAGCGACCTGGACATGAAAAAAACACTCCTTTTCAGGAGCCTGTCGTTACGTTGTCAGGGCAGGCTCATTATCTACACGGACAACTAAATTAATACAGCGTGTATAACGCTTTCCAGTGTTAATTATCTCTGCCCCACAATAAAAAAACCGCCGCCTTAAAGGCGGCGGCGTTTATCGCATTACTTCTTCGCGTCTGCTGCTGCTTTTTGGTCAGCTGCAGCGTCTGGTTTCGCATCCGCTTTCGGAGCCGGTTTGATGTCCAGCAGCTCTACATCAAAGACCAGCGTAGAGTTGGCAGGGATACCCGGAACGCCCGTTTTGCCGTAAGCCAGATCCGGTGGAATGACCAGCTTGATTTTACCGCCTTTCTTGATGTTCTTCAGGCCTTCAGTCCAGCCAGGGATAACACCATCCAGACGGAAGGAGAGCGGTTCACCACGGGTATAGGAGTTATCGAACTCTTTACCATCGGTCAGCGTACCTTTGTAGTTAACCACTACGGTATCGCTGTCTTTCGGAGACGCGCCGGTACCTTCTTTCTCTACTTTATAGACCAGGCCGGTAGAGGAGGTTTTTACGCCTTTTTCTTTAGCAAAGGCATCGCGGTAGGCTTTACCTTTTGCTTCGTTATCTTTCGCATCTGCTTCCATTTTGGTCTGAGCTGCGCCTTTCACGCGTGCTTCAAACGCCTGCAGAGTTTGCTCGATTTCCTGGTCAGACAGTTTGCTCTTGTTGGCAAACGCATCCTGAACACCCGCGATCAGCTGAGTTTTGTCCAGTTTGATGCCCAGTTTTTCTTGCTCTTTCAGAGAGTTTTCCATGTAACGACCCAGAGACGCGCCGAGTGCATAGGCGGATTTCTGGTCGTCATTTTTAAACGCCGCTTTGCTGTCTGCAGTCGCAGCAGGCTTCGCAGCAGTATCAGCAGCGAAAGACAGCGGTGCGTTCAGCGCAACTGCCATCGTGGTCGCCAGCAGCGTAACTTTAAACAGTGATTTCATCCATATCTCCAGGGCCTGGGGACTCTCACCCCAGCATTAAACGTAAATGAGTGACGTACTATAAATCGTTGCGGAAGAAAT
Organism: Enterobacter sp. UPMP2052; assembly: GCF_053709675.1. NCBI lineage: Bacteria > Pseudomonadati > Pseudomonadota > Gammaproteobacteria > Enterobacterales > Enterobacteriaceae > Enterobacter > Enterobacter sp. UPMP2052. The sequence continues at coordinate 186,499 of NZ_JBSKJR010000005.1, read as the reverse complement.
CTACAGACAGACACTTCCAATTCTCGCCTCTTTTCAGACTATTTTTGTTTAAATAAGTTTCTTGCCAAGGGGATGGATACTGTACTTAAGGATAAACTCAGTTAAACTTCGCCGCCGCTGGCCCACGAAAGCGTTAGATATAAACGAGGTGAATGATGAAGGACACAATGATTGAAGCGAGACTGGCTGAACTGGAAAGCCGCCTGGCTTTTCAGGACATCACCATCGAAGAGCTTAACCAGACGGTGACTGCGCACGAACTGGAAATGGCAAAACTCAGGGACCTGATGCGACTGCTCACTGAAAAGGTGAAGGCCACGCAGTCATCGCACATTGCCTCTCAGTCTGAAGAGACGCCCCCACCTCATTATTGAGGCGTAAAAAAAGCGGGATAACAATCCCGCTTTTTTATTTTCCGCGTATCGGAATTAATGGCAGCCGCAGCCACCATTGCCGCCGCAACCACCTTTACCGTGCTCGTGACCATGGTCGTGATCGTGGCCGTGACCACCGCAGCAGCCGTCATGACCGTGATCGTGGTCATGGTCGTGACCGTTCGCACCGTGAACGTGGCCATGAGCCAGTTCTTCTTCGGTTGCTTCACGGATCGCAACAACTTCAACGTTGAACTTCAGGTTCTGGCCAGCCAGCATGTGGTTGCCGTCAACCACAACGTGGTCGTCTTCAACTTCAGTGATCTCAACCGGTACTGGACCCTGGTCAGTTTCAGCCAGGAAGCGCATGCCAACCTGCAGCTCGTCAACGCCCATGAACACGTCTTTAGGAACGCGCTGAACCAGGTTGTCGTCGTACTGGCCATAAGCGTCGTTTGCGCCAACAGCAACGTCAAATTTATCGCCAACTTCATGACCTTCCAGCGCGGTTTCCAGGCCGGAGATCAGGGAACCGTGACCATGCAGGTAGTCCAGCGGCGCACTCACCGGAGACTCATCAACCAACACACCGTCTTCTGTACGTACCTGATAGGCCAGGCTGACCACCAGGTCTTTTGCTACTTTCATGATATCTCCTGAGCGTGGGAAAATTACTGGCGCAGATTGTAGCGGAAATCTGCACCCGTGTACCCTTTAGCTTAAAAAAACTCAGGGCATATCGCTAGTCCGGATGAAAAATGCCGATCACTTGCTCTTCTTTGCGAACGTGATCGCGGGCCTCTTTGTCAGCCTCGCGCATCTGGTGGCCGCACTTAACACACTCAACAATATCGATATTATTTTCACGCCACATGGCCAGCGTATCTTGCGCCTGGCAGGATGGGCATTTTGCGCCCGCGATAAAGCGTTTACGTACAGCCATCTTTCGTTACCCTTTATTCAAATTCATCCCAGCCGTCGAGCTGGCGTCGTTCCTGCTGCATCTCGCGCTGAAAAATTTCTTCCAGCTCGCGACGCGCTTCCCGCACGCGGGAGATCTGCGCCGTATCTGAATGCACCGGCATCAGCTCGCGCAGCATACGCATATCAAGCCTGCGGAAGTGCATCTGTGCGCGCTGGGCCTGGTGAGGATGCATCCCCAGCGACACCAGCGCTTTACGCCCCAACTCCAGGGCGCTTGAGAAGGTTTCGCGGGAGAAGTGTTTCACACCCGCCTGCAAAAGTTCGTGAGCTTCCACACGTCCGCGCGCACGCGCCAGAATGTGCAGGTGCGGGAAATGCTGCTGGCACAGTTCCACCAGCTTCATCGTGTCTTCCGGATCGTTACAGGTGATAACGATCGATTCCGCCGCTTCCGCACCAGCGGAGCGCAGCAGTTCAAGCTGCGTGGCATCGCCGTAGTAAACCTTATAGCCATATTTTCGCATCAGGTTCACCGCGCTGATATCCCGCTCCAGTACGGTGATACGCTTTTTGTTGGCCATTAACAGGCGGCCAATCACCTGCCCGAAGCGACCAAAACCCACGATAATCACCTGCGGTTTATCGTCCTCCACCCACGGGGTTTCCGCTTCGTCGTCCACCGGGTTCAGTCGGCGCGACAGCAGTTTATCCACCAGCTTCATCAGCAGCGGTGTGGTCATCATCGACAGCGTCACCGTCACCAGCAGCAGCGCCATCTGGTCGTCTTTAAACAGCTTCTGCGACGATGCCGTCGAGAACAGCACAAACGCAAATTCACCGCCCTGGCTCAGCACGCTGGCGAACTGCATTCTCTCCGAACTGCGCAGCCCGTAAATGCGCGCCAGCACATACAGCACCAGCGTTTTCACCGCCACCAGCACGGCCACGCTCATTATCACCCACAGCAGATGGGTATAGAGCACGCCAAGGTTGAGCGCCATGCCCACCGAAATAAAGAACAGCCCTAACAGCAGTCCTTTGAATGGATCGATGGCCGTTTCCAGCTCGTGGCGGTACTCGCTTTCCGCCAGAAGCACGCCTGCGATAAATGTCCCGAGCGCCATCGACAGCCCCAGCGCATCCATAAACAGCGCCGAGCCAAGTACCAGCAGCAGCGTCGCGGCGGTAAACACCTCGCGCACGCCGGAGGCGGCAATAAACCGAAACACCGGGCGTAATAAAAAGTGTCCACCAATCAACATGCCCGCAAAGGCGAGCACCTTCATGGAGATTTTGACCCAGTCGAAACTGTCATCACCCGATCCCGCGAGCAGCGGCACCAGCGCCAGTGCCGGGATAACCGCCAAGTCCTGGAACAGCAGCACCGAAAAGCCCAGTTGGCCTGCTTCGTTGCGGTTCATGCCTTTATCGCGCATCAGCTGCAGTGCCATCGCGGTGGAGGACATCGCCAGCCCGATCCCGCCAATGACGGCGGCCTGCCACGAAAAGTCCGTCAGCATTAGCAGCACGGCAAGTATCGCGGCGCTGCATAACACCTGCGCGGCCCCCACGCCGAAGATCGAGCGCCGAAGTTGCCACAGCTTGGACGGGTTCAGCTCAAGGCCGATGATGAACATCAGGAACACCACGCCCAGCTCGGAGAAGTGGAGGATTTCATCCACGTCGCTGATGAATCCCAGCCCCCAGGGGCCGATGGCGATACCCGCCAGCAGATAGCCCAGCACCGCACCGATGCCGATCCGGGCAGCCAGCGGCACGGCAACGACCGCCGCAAATAAAAAGAGCACGCCGGCTAACAGTAAATTGGAACCTTCCATCAGCGTCCTCCCGCCTGAATCGGCGATGCCAGCCAGTCGCCATACGCTTTGGCATGGCTCGCCAGCGCCTTCGGATCCTGACGTCGCGCCCAGTAGACAATAATTGGGTTCAGCCAGTGCATACGGCACATCGCCGCCGTCAGCTCAAACGGGCGCAGGATATCGCTCATCGGATAGCGGTTGAGACCATCGTGACGGTAGGCGCTTTCCGGCTCTCCGGTGGTAATCACGCTACGCCAGTACTTTCCCGCCAGCTGGTTGCCCCCTACCCCACTTGAAAAGCCCCGGCTGAGCACGCGGTCCAGCCACTCTTTCAGCAGCGCCGGGCAGCTATAGGTATAAAGAGGATGCTGGAACACGATTACGTCATGCTGACGCAGCAGTTCCTGCTCGTGGGGAATATCAATAAAGAAATCAGGATAGTGCGCGTAGAGATCGTGCACTGTTACGTTGCTGAGCTGTGTCGCCGGCTTAAGCAGCACCCGGTTCGCCACCGAGTCCTGAGATTCCGGATGGGCATACAGCAGCAGCACTTTGGCTGTCTGAGACATCATTCCCCTCCCGGTCCTGTTTCTGTTTTTGTGTATCGTTGTTGTTTTGGGCTACCATGGCGGCCCGGTGCGGCGGCAAATGGTCCACACCTTACATTATCATAATGACAAATTAACATAGTCGGAACATACGGCGCTTCTATGATTGTTTTCTCCTCGTTACAAATTCGTCGCGGCGTGCGCGTCCTGCTGGACAACGCCACTGCCACCATTAACCCTGGCCAGAAGGTCGGGCTGGTCGGCAAAAACGGCTGCGGTAAATCCACCCTGCTGGCGCTGCTGAAAAACGAGATTAGCGCTGACGGCGGGAACTTTACCTACCCCGGAAACTGGCAGCTCGCCTGGGTTAACCAGGAGACGCCCGCGCTGAGCGAACCGGCGCTCGACTATGTGATTGACGGCGACCGCGAATACCGCAAGCTGGAAGCGGAGCTCAATGCCGCAAACGAGCGCAACGACGGCCACGCCATCGCCACCGTTCACGGCAAGCTGGACGCCATCGACGCGTGGACCATCCGCTCCCGCGCCTCCAGCCTGCTGCACGGCCTCGGCTTTAGCAACGACCAGCTCGAACGCCCGGTGAGCGACTTCTCCGGCGGCTGGCGTATGCGCCTTAACCTGGCGCAGGCGCTGATTTGCCGCTCTGATTTACTGCTGCTTGATGAACCGACCAACCACCTCGATCTCGATGCGGTTATTTGGCTGGAGAAGTGGCTCAAGAGCTATCAGGGCACTCTGATTCTGATTTCCCACGACCGCGACTTCCTCGATCCGGTGGTGGATAAAATTATCCATATCGAACAGCAAACGATGTTCGAATACACCGGCAACTACAGCTCCTTCGAGCGCCAGCGCGCAACGCGTCTTGCCCAGCAACAATCGATGTATGAAAGCCAGCAGCAGCGCGTGGCGCACCTGCAGAGCTTTGTCGATCGTTTCAAAGCGAAAGCCTCGAAGGCCAAACAGGCGCAAAGCCGCATTAAGATGCTGGAACGCATGGAGATGATTGCGCCTGCGCACGTCGATAACCCGTTCCACTTCAGCTTCCGCGCGCCGGAGAGCCTGCCGAACCCGCTGCTGAAGATGGAAAAGGTCAGCGCTGGCTATGGCGAGCGTACGATTCTCGACTCTATCAAGCTCAACCTGGTGCCGGGTTCACGTATTGGTCTGCTGGGGCGTAACGGTGCCGGTAAATCAACGCTGATCAAACTGCTGGCGGGCGAGCTTAACCCGGTCAGCGGCGAAATCGGTCTGGCGAAAGGCATTAAGCTTGGCTACTTCGCCCAGCACCAGCTGGAATTTTTACGCGCGGATGAATCGCCGATTCAGCACCTGGCGCGGCTGGCACCGCAGGAGATGGAGCAGAAGCTGCGCGACTACCTCGGCGGGTTTGGTTTCCAGGGTGATAAAGTCACCGAGAATACCGAGCGCTTCTCCGGCGGTGAAAAAGCCCGTCTGGTGCTGGCGCTGATCGTCTGGCAGCGTCCGAACCTGCTGCTGCTCGATGAACCGACCAACCACCTGGATCTCGACATGCGTCAGGCGCTGACCGAAGCGCTGATTGAGTTCGAAGGCGCGCTGGTGGTGGTCTCGCACGATCGTCACCTGATCCGCTCCACCACGGACGATCTCTACCTGGTGCACGACGGCAAAGTCGAACCGTTCGACGGCGATCTGGAAGACTATCAGCAGTGGCTGACGGACGTGCAGAAGCAGGAAAACCAGCCGGACGAGTCGGCAAAAGACAACGCCAACAGCGCGCAGGCGCGTAAAGACCAGAAGCGCCGGGAAGCGGAACTGCGCACCCAGACGCAACCGCTGCGTAAAGAGATCGCGCGTCTGGAAAAAGAGATGGAAAAGCTCAACGCCACGCTTGCGGCCGTTGAAGAGAAGCTGGGCGACAGCGAGCTGTACGATCAGAGCCGCAAGGCCGAGCTGACGGACTGCCTGCAAACACAGGCCAAAACCAAATCCAGCCTCGAAGAGTGTGAGATGGCGTGGCTGGACGCCCAGGAACAGCTGGAAGCGATGCTACAGGCCGACTAAACCGCCGGGAGGAGTATGAGTTTCGATACCACGAGCGACATTACATTTCGCAAGCTCAGCATCTTCATGACGTTCATGGAGAAGGGCAATATCGCGCGTACCGCCGAAACTCTGGGTCTCAGCGGCGTCAGCGTGCACCGCGCGCTGCACACCCTGGAAGAGAACGTGCGCTGCCCGCTCTTCACCCATAAGGGGCGCAACCTGATTGCGCTCCCCTCCGCCTGGACGCTGCTGGAGTATTGCCAGGAGGTGATGCAGGTCATGGCGCGCGGCGTGGAAGAGTCCCGTAAAATTGCCGGTATAGGTCAGGGGCGGCTGCGCGTAGGCACGCTTTATTCGCTAACGCTGGAGACCGTACCGCGCCTGATCATGGGCATGAAGCTGCGCCGTCCGGACCTGGAGATGGACCTGACGATGGGCTCCAACGAAACGTTGCTGCATATGCTGGACGAAGGCTCGCTGGACGCGATTTTAATCTCCATTTCCGAAAGCGATATCGATCGTAACAGTCTTGAAGTGCTTCCCCTGTTCCACGACGATATTTTCCTTGCCGCACCCGCGTCTGCGTCCCTCAACACCGGCGAGCTGGCCGACCTGCGTGATTATAAAGATCAGAAATTCGTCGCGCTGGCAGAAGGGTTCGCCACCTACGCCGGGTTCCAGGAAGCGTTCCACATCGCCGGATTCGAGCCGGAAATCGTCACGCGCGTGAACGACATTTTCTCTATGTTGAGCCTGGTGCAGGCGGGGGTCGGTTTTACGCTGATGCCGGGGAGGATGAAGAAAGTGTATGAGAACTCGGTTCAGCTACTGAAGCTGGCGCAGCCGTATCAGATGCAGCAGTTGATCGCCATCGTCTTTGCCCGCAACCGCGAGCAGGATCCCAGCCTGCGCGCACTGGCCGCCGAAGGGCGGATGTATGCGCGAAGCCTTCAGGAAAGTACCTGATGTTATTGTCCGGTGGCGCTACGCTACCGGGACTACAATCCGGGAGTAGGCCCGGTAAGGCGCAGCCGCCACCGGGCAAACAACCTACGCACGGAGCCGCCCCGCCAAATGTACCGCTACCTCAACCCCGCTGCGTTCCAGCGATATAGACTCCCCTTCCCACGCCGCCTGGCGCGTTAAGCAGGTCAATATGCCGCCGGGCGGCATCTCAATAGCCAGGCGCGCGTCGCGTTCGTTGGCGGAAATGACTGCCTCCTGCCAGCGCACGGTGCGGGCCATATTCATCGCCAGATCGTCGGCGATCTTCTCCGGCTGCCACAGCACGCGGCCGGTGCTGCCGCTAAGATACGCTAAGCGTGGGCGAGAGAGCGTCACTTTTTCAAACGCCGCCACCAGCTTCTGCGCCGGCTCCGCCAGCAGCGCGCAGTGCGATGGTACGCTGACCGCCAGTCGTTTGGCCTTGCTCGCCCCTTTCGCCAGCGCGCGCTCGGCTACCTGTGCCATCCCGTCATCGCGTCCGGCGATCACGATCTGCGTTTCGGCGTTCAGGTTCGCAATATAGGTTCCGGTGCCTTCGATAAGCTGTTCCACCTGCGGCAGGGTCAAGCCCATAATCGCCGTCAGGCCATAGCCGTGCGGATACGCCTGCTCCATTAAATCGCCACGCAGCGCGACCAGCCTAAGCGCGTCGGTGAAATCCAGCGCGCCCGCGATAACCGCCGCCGGGTATGCGCCAATGGACAGCCCGCTGACGATATCCGGCGTTACGCCGCGTCGCTCAAGCTCGCGCGCCCAGGCGACACCGGCTATCAGCAGCGAAAGCTGCACCGCGCGGGTATGGGATAACGAAGCAGCGCTATCCAGCGTATCAACCTCCGCCCCCAACACCTCCCGCGCCTGAGCCAGCTCGGTACCCGGCAGGTTTTGCAGCATGCCTTCATGCTGCGTGCCCTGCCCCGGAAAAGTAAACAGTATTTTCATCACGCCTCCCTGTGCCACGGGTCCGTCACCAGACGCGGCCCGCGGCGGGTTTTCAGCAGCGTTTTGCCGTCGCGCAGCCACTCCGCCAACGCAAAGCCGCCCTCGGACGTATCCACCTGCGTATCAGCCCGGCACAGCGCGCGGCTAAGCTGGGCCTGCCAGGCGGCAAACGCATCGGGGGAGAGAGGCTGCGGAGCGCGGATCAGCAGGTCGAGATCGCTGTCGGCATGGATAACCGGAATGCCGGTTGCCAGCGCGTAGCCGGTGCTGCCGGTAATGCCCCACGACCACGGCCACGGCTGCTGGGAAAGTTGCAGCGCCACCTGAACCGGCGGCTGCGTCACAAACGGCGAGCGCAGCAGATCGGCCGTTACGCTCAGTGATTCGGGCGTAACCACGCGCGTCACGCGTTCTGGCTTCACCCATCCGGCCGCCCGCTGGTCGCGGCGCAATCCGCGCACACCAACGGGAATACGGCCTTCGCTATCAACATCACGCCGCACCACTACCGGCAGGCCGGTATGCCAGGCCGCCTCCACCCAGGATTCGGTGATGCCTTCCAGCGCGTCAAGCGCGGTAAGCCAGATGAGGTCGTGGGTGCGTAATGTTGTGGTCATGATTACATTCCTGAAGTCAGCGAGATAAACAGCGGCAGCGACAGGATACACAGTACGGAGCTTAACAGCAGCACGGCTTCCGCATCCGGTGACTGCACGCCAAAGCGGTTACCGAACACCACGCCGAAGAAGCCCGCGGACAGCGCAATCATCAGGATAGCGGTGATCGCCACAGAACCGTGCAGGCCGAAGATCAAGACGATACCCCAGGCAATCGCAGGCTGGATCAGCAGCTTGGCGATGGTGGAGGTGATCACCATGGTGTTGATCTGCAGCTTACGAGCAGAGAGGATCACCCCGGTCAGGAACAGCGCAGCTGCGGTGGCGGACAGCCCCAGCGGTTTAATCGCCGCGAGAACCAGTTCCGGCATTTTGATACCGATAGCGGAGAGGATCACCCCCAGCAGCGGGCCCATAACGATCGGTTTTTTAATCGAGCGCCACATCAGCACCGGCAGCATGGAGAGGGTTGAGCCGGAGTTATTCCCTTCGGCGCGCGCTTTTTCACGCTCAAGGATCAGCAGGCAGAACGGCGTCATCAGTACGGAGCCGCAGGCGATGGAGACCGCCACGGAGAGCGAGGTAGAAGAACTTTCACCCAGCACGCTGCCCAGGATTGGCAGGCCGAGTGCCGCATAGTTCGGCAGGGCGACGGTCAGCGTCAGCACGGCCGCATCCTGCGGAGATTTTTTAAAGACTTTGGTGGCGAGGAAGTAGATGGCCGCATAGGTTATCCACATCGCCAGAGTCAGCACCAGAATCAGCGGCGACTGGGCCACGATGCCGGTCCACGGCGTTTGCACGGTGGCGCTAAACAGCGCGGCAGGCAGTGCAAAATCCATGACGAAAATATTAAGCAGGGAAACATTTTTGTTATCGACCATCTTTGCCTTACCGGCCCAGAATCCCAGCAGCATGATGACGAAAATCGGTGCAAGAGCATGAACAATTACGTAAGTCATAAATCACCTGTAGTAAAAAAGTTATAGCACTGGCGCGATGTTTATTATTTTCAGGATGCAGCCTCCCGCGTGGGCGCAACGTACGCCCACGGGGTTGTGCATCTGGCAGGTCTCTTTTTACTTACCAGCTGGCCCGCATGCGTTCGCGAACGAGTGCCGAGCTGCGGCGGTTGTCAGCGCCTAAGCGGTTTTTCAGGGTGGCGTCCTGACGCGCGTCGTTGATGGCCTGTTGCAGCGTGGTTTTCACCTGCGCCAGATCGTTATCGGTTGGGGCATCCGGGTTGCTGATGTCCAGCAGGCTGGAAAGCAGCCCCAGCGTGGCGTAGTTGCTGATGTCATACGCCATCGGCGGAATGGTGGCCGCCAGTTTTTCCAGCGCCTCCACGGTACGCAGGGTGATACGCGCCGCAGATTCTTTACCCATCGCGTGGATCAGCACGCCTTTGTCGTTGAAGGCGATCAGGCGGTTAGCCTGGTAGCCGTGCGCCAGAAACGCGCCGGACATCGCTTTGCCGACAATCAGGCCAATCACCGGATGACCGGCCAGACGCGCGTTAGCGTAGGCCGCAGCGGCACCGGCCAGCGCCTGGTGAATACCAAACGCCTCTTCACGACGACCATAGGCCTGACTTGGGACGTCAATCACTGCCACAATCGGGCGTTTAACGGCTTTATCGGCATCGGCGGCAACGGTTTCGCTGACCACTTTTGCCAGCGTCCAGCCTTCAAGCAGGCCCACTTCGCCCTGCGCGGCACGCGGATAGTGGTTGTTGGCATCCGGGACGACGGCGACAAAACGCACCGTTTCACCGTTAAGCTCACCGTCTGCGGCCTGCACGGACGGGCAGAGCCCTTCCAGACGTTTGGCGTTCGGGGCGAGGGTTTCCAGCCAGAGTTCGCCACGGCTCATTGAATTACTCATCATTTCACCTCCCGGGCAAAAAGCGCTTTAATCTGTTCGGCATCGGCCTGTTTGCGGGTGTCGAAATTGGTCAGACGGTTCAGGTAATCGTCGTAGTTATCGGTACGATGTTTCGCCGGCACGCCTTTCGCAATCGCGTCGTTCATTGCCGCTTTCACCGCGTTCACGCCGTCACCCACCAGCGCATCCACCAGGCCGCTTTCATAGCGTACTTCGCCGCCGGTCATGCTCCAGATAAACGGACGGTCACGGGAGTCGTACTCTTCAATCCCCGCTTCCTGTTCGATAACCTGCGGGCCGTTCAGGCCAAGACGCGCTTCGCGGGTCACAATCAGGTAGCTGCACAGCGCTGCGGCGATAGACATCCCGCCGAAGCAGCCCACGGTCCCGGCCACAATGCCGATCACCGGCGTGTAGCGACGCAGATCGACAATCGCGGCGTGGATATCGGCAATCGCCGCCAGGCCCAGGTTGGCTTCCTGCAAGCGCACGCCGCCGGTTTCGAGGCACAGCACCGCCTGAGTCGGGATGCCGTTGCGGTTATCTTCCGCCGCCAGCTCCAGCGCCGCCGCCATTTTGGCACCGGACACTTCACCCATACTGCCGCCCTGGAACGCGCCTTCGATGGCAACCACCACGGCAGGCTGACCGTTGATGGTCCCTTTCGCTACCACCATGCCGTCGTCGGCCTGCGGCACAATCCCCTGCGGCCCCAGCCACGGAGAAATAATGCCTTCAAACGGATCCAGCAGTTCACGGTAGCTGCCGTCATCCAGCAGCGCCTGCGCACGCTGGCGTGCTTTTAGTTCGATAAAGCTGCTGTCATCACGCATGGCTCACCCCCTCAAAAACTTGTTCGATACGAATGCGCGCCACGCCCGGCGTCGCGCCGAAGTCGTGGATGGTCAGTTTGCCTGCGGGCAGGCTGCTGACGGTTTGCAGGCGGGTAAACAGAGCTTCCCAGCGACCGCGGCTGTTATCAACGGAAGTGGTGATATCAATGGTTAACGTCTGGCCCGGTTCGGCGGCGAAAAGCACCTCCATATCCCCGGAACCGACAACCCCTGCCAGCGCTTTACCGCTTAACGCGCGGCTGGCGGGCATGGTTAATGTGATTTTTTCCATAACATCCTCTTAATGCTTTGAATAAGGCGTTTCGACGCGGTCGAGAAACAGCGTGGCGGCAAGCAGGTCGGCAGCACCGCCCGGTGAGGCGTTGAGTGCCAGCATCTGACGATCTAACGTCGCCAGCGCCAGTTGACCTGCGGGTGTGGCACATCCTCCGGCGTTCAGCACGGCGCGGGCGCCGTCCTGCATGGCGTCCAGCCCCTCCATTCCGGCGCGCGACAGCACGCAGGTATCGGTAAGCGACGTCATGATGGCCATCAGCGCGTCGAGCCTCGCCTGCGCTTCGCTACTGCCGTTAAGTCGGCTCAGACGAAGCTGCGGCAGCGCACGCTGCATGATGTGCGGAAACGCCTGCTGCGCCTCTTCACGCGCGCCCGGCACGCGATAGCGATGCGTGGCGCGTAGCCCTTTGCTGAACACTTTCGGTGCGGCGTCATCCGGCAGTTTTGCCAGCCGGGCGGCGGTGTCTGCGACGGTTTGCGCAGAGGCGTCGCCGCCCTGCATCGCCACCGCGCTGACCAGTAATCCCAGCGCCCAAATCGCACCCCGGTGGGTATTGACCCCGCCGGTTGCATTCATCATCTGCTGCTCGCCTTCGCGGCCAAGCCGCCCGACGGTTTGCCTGAGCGCAACGTCAGCCGGACGCTGCCAGCTTTGCTGCGCCAGCGCCTGAAACGTAGGGGTCAGGCTGTGCGCGGAGCGCTCCATCAGCGCCAGCGTAAGATCGTGGTGCGCGCCGTTCCCCCGACTGTCCACCAGACCGGGTTTCGGGCTTAATCGTGCTTCGTCAATCAGACACTGCGTGGCGGTTCGCGCCAGCCATTCGGCACCGCCTTCAACCTGAATCTGGGGCAGAAGTTTCATTACCAGCTCCGGAATTTCGCAGGTGGGTTATACAGACCGCCGGACCACTCAACGAGGTCAGACACGCTGCCCGCCGCCAGCAGTGAGCGGGTGGCATCGGTGCGGCGAATGCCCATATCTTCCGGGTAAACCACTTTTCCGCTCTGGCGAAGTTCTGCGACGCGTTTGGCGTCTACGCCCAGACCGATATCGGTGATCCCCGCCACGGCGGCAACCATCGCCCGACGCTCTTCCAGATCTTTGGCGCGATAGAGGTAAGCAATCCCCTCTTCGGTCAGGACGTGGGTCACGTCATCGCCGTAAATCATTACCGGTGCCAGCGGCATCCCGGAGGCTTTCGCCACGTCGACGGCATCCAGTTTCTCCACAAAGGTTGGCTTCACGCCTGCCTGGAAGGTTTCCACCATCTGCACGACCAGTTTTTTACCGCGCTGCAGTGGGTCAGGCTCGGTGATCATGTTCAGCCAGGCCGGTGTCGCGTGGCGACGACCGTGCGGATCGTGGCCCATGTTTGGCGCGCCGCCGAAGCCGGAGAGACGCCCGCGGGTCACGGTTGAGGAGTTAGCGTAGCCGTCCACCTGGAGGGTGGAGCCAATAAACATATCCACCGCATACTGGCCTGCCAGCTGGCAGAAGGCGCGGTTGGAACGCATGGAGCCGTCGGCACCGGTAAAGAAGATGTCCGGGCGGGCGCGAATGTACTCTTCCATCCCCAGCTCACCGCCAAAGCAGTGCACGCTTTCCACCCAGCCGCTTTCAATCGCCGGGATCAGCGTTGGATGCGGGTTCAGGGTCCAGTGCTTACAGATTTTGCCCTTCAGGCCGAGCTGTTCGCCGTAGGTCGGCAGCAGCAGCTCAATCGCTGCGGTGTTAAAGCCGATCCCGTGGTTGAGGGACTGCACCTGATGTTCCGCGTAGATGCCCTTAATCGCCATCATCGCCATCAGGATGTGTTCCTGTTTGATCAGGCGCGGGTCACGGGTGAACAGCGGTTCAATAAAGAACGGCTTGTCGGCCACTACCACGTAGTCGATCCAGGAGCCTGGAATATCCACGCGCGGCAGATCGCATTCGTCGTCCACCAGTTCGTTCACCTGTGCGATGACGATCCCGTCGTGGAACGCGGCGGCTTCAACCAGCGCCGGGGTATCTTCGGTGCTCGCCCCGGTATACAGGTTGCCTTTGCGGTCCGCTTTGAAACCGGCGATGAGCGCAACGTTCGGAGAAAGATCGACATATAGGCGTGAATAGAGCTCGATGTAGGTGTGAATGGCACCGATTTCGAGCTGGCCGTCTTCCAGCAGCTGCGAAATACGCAGGCTTTGGGTGCCGGAGAAAGAGAAGTCCAGCTTGCGGGCGATGCCTTTTTCAAAGATATCCAGATGCTCGCTGCGACCGACGCTTGGCATGATCATATGCAAGTCATGCACAATTTGCGGGTTGACGTCGGCGAGGGAGCGGGAAAGGAAATCGGCCTGTTTCTGGTTGTTACCTTCCAGAACGACTTTGTCGCCAGGCGCGATCAGTTTTTCCAGCATGGCGACGATATCGCCGGTGGGTAGTACCTTGCCCTGCACCGGTACGGATGCCAGACGGCGCGCTTTTTCCGTGCGTCGTGTGTTCCATTGCCGGGTAGGTGTTTGCCCAGATAACATTATTAACCTCCTGATTCAGCACATCATTCTGATTGCTTAACGTTGAGTAAAGTGTGCGCTCTGGTGAGAAAGGCATCAATTAAGCGTAGAGCGTAATCATTAGCCTGAGAGTAATAATCTCAGTAAAGAAATGTGATCGGGATCAGTTCATGTTTCGGAAAAACGGGCTAAACGGGGTACAATTCGGAAGATATCGTAAATAACAGACAATAATTAGCATCGCCGTTATGACCCAAATAATCCCGTCCGACTTTGAGATAGCCGCTGAAGAGCGCGCCGAATTCGTGCCTATGCGCGGCGTGGCGAATCCTCATCTGCAAACCATGCTGCCGCGCCTGATCCGTCGCAAGGTGCAGTTCACCCCACACTGGCAACGGCTCGATTTGCCGGACGGCGACTTTCTGGATCTGGCCTGGAGCGAAGATCCCGATCAGGCGCGCCACAAGCCGCGCCTGGTGGTATTTCATGGTCTGGAAGGCAGCCTGCACAGCCCTTACGCGCACGGGTTAATCCAGGCGGCAAAAGCACGTGGCTGGCTCGGTGTGGTGATGCACTTTCGCGGATGCAGCGGCGAGCCAAACCGTCAGAAACGCATTTATCACTCCGGTGAGACCGAAGACGGCACCTGGTTTTTACACTGGCTGCGCGACAGTTTCGGCACCGTGCCGACGGCCGCCGTCGGGTATTCGCTGGGCGGGAACATGCTGGCCTGCCTGCTGGCGAAAGAGAGCGACGCGGTTCCGCTGGACGCCGCCGTCATCGTCTCCGCGCCGTTTATGCTGGAACAGTGCAGCTACCATATGGAAAAAGGCTTTTCCCGGGTCTATCAGCGCTATCTGCTTAACCTGCTGAAAGCCAACGCCGCCCGTAAACTGAAGGCCTACCCGGACACGCTGCCTATCAGCCTGCAGCAACTCAAGCGGGTGAAGCGTCTGCGCGAGTTTGATGATCTGATTACCTCAAAAATTCACGGCTTTGCCGACGCGATTGACTATTATCGTCAGTGCAGCGCCATGCCGCTGCTGAATCAAATTACAAAGCCGACGCTGATTATTCACGCGAAGGACGATCCGTTTATGGATCACCACTCCATTCCGTCGCCCGGGCATTTACCGGCAAACGTGCAGTATCAGCTCACCGAGTACGGCGGACACGTCGGCTTTGTCGGCGGCACGCTGCGTCGGCCCAAAATGTGGCTTGAGACGCGCATTCCTGACTGGTTAACGACTTATCTGGACGGTATAAAATGATTATTCCCTGGCAGGATCTCTCTCCCGAAACGCTCGATAATCTGATTGAAAGCTTTGTATTGCGGGAAGGCACCGATTATGGTGAACATGAACGTTCGCTTGAACAAAAGGTCAGCGATGTAAAACGCCAGCTGAAAAGCGGCGACGTGGTGCTGGTGTGGTCCGAACTGCATGAGACGGTCAATATCATGCCCCGCAACGCGTTTCACGGCTGACCGCTAAACCTTTTCAGTCAGGGAGTTGCTATGTCTGCCAGACATCCGGTTATTGCCGTCACGGGTTCGAGCGGTGCGGGAACCACCACCACCAGCCTCGCCTTTCGCAAGATTTTCGCCCAGCTCAATCTCCGGGCTGCTGAGGTAGAGGGCGACAGCTTTCACCGCTATACGCGTCCGGAAATGGACATGGCCATCCGCAAGGCGCGCGATTTGGGGAAACACATCAGCTACTTCGGCCCGGAGGCGAATGACTTCGGCCTGCTGGAGCAGACCTTTGCGGAATATGGCCTGAGCGGTAAAGGGCAATCCCGTAAATATCTTCATACCTATGACGAAGCCGTACCCTGGAGCCAGGTGCCGGGCACCTTTACGCCCTGGCAGCCGCTGCCGGAACCCACCGACGTGTTGTTTTATGAAGGGCTACACGGCGGCGTGGTCACGCCACAGCACGACGTGGCGCGCCATGTTGACCTGCTGGTGGGCGTGGTGCCGATTGTTAACCTGGAGTGGATCCAGAAGCTGACGCGCGACATCAGCGAACGCGGTCATTCGCGCGAGGCGGTGATGGACTCGGTGGTGCGCTCGATGGAAGATTACATTAACTTCCTGACGCCGCAGTTCTCCCGCACCCATATCAACTTCCAGCGCGTGCCGACGGTAGACACCTCCAACCCGTTCGCCGCCAAAACCATTCCGTCGCTGGACGAGAGCTTTGTGGTCATCCATTTCCGCAATCTGGACGGGATCGACTACCCGTGGCTGCTGGCGATGCTGCAGGGGTCGTTTATTTCACATATCAATACGTTGGTGGTGCCGGGCGGAAAAATGGGGCTGGCGATGGAGTTAATCATGACACCGCTGGTGCAGCGGTTGATGGAAGGCAAGCAGATCGCGTGAGTTGTTTTGCCCGGTGGCGCTGCGCTTACCGGGCCTACGATCGTGCTTTTGTAGGGCGGGTCAGCGAAGCGCCACCCGCCAAAAGATTAGGCCTCAATCACTTCATACGAATGGGTAATATTAACCGCTTTCTCAAGCATTAACGCCACAGAGCAGTACTTCTCCGCAGACAGGTCAACCGCGCGCGACACCGCCGCGTCTTTCAGGTCTTTACCCGTGACAATAAAGTGCAGATTGATATGCGTGAACAGGCGTGGCGCCTCTTCGCGGCGTTCAGACGTGAGCTTCACTTCGCAATCGGTCACGTCGTGACGGCCTTTTTGCAGGATCGACACCACGTCGATAGCGCTGCATCCCCCCGCCGCCATCAGCACCATCTCCATAGGGCTTGGGGCTTTATCGCCGGAGTTACCGTCCATCAAAATTTGGTGGCCTGACGCAGACTCGCCCAGGAACGTCAGCCCTTCTACCCACTTTACACGCGCTTGCATATTCATTAACTCCAACGTTGCATTTTTGGTGACAGAGTACGCGCGCGTTACATTTCACGCAACGGAAGGCGACCTGCATCATGCTGAAGCGAGACACCAGGAGACACGCGTCAAAAGCTATGCTAAAACACTCAGGATGCTACAGTAATACATTGACGTTACACATGTATGCAGAGGACATCAAACTTTACTGGCTGCGAAACGTTACGACAGCCGACTTCCCAGGGTATGGGTAAGAATTCGATTGCAACCCCAGAGTCAGGATGCGATTTATGGCTCTGGTGACAGCTTATAACAGAGGATAACAGCGCATGGTGCTTGGCAAACCGCAAACAGACCCGACTCTCGAATGGTTCTTGTCTCATTGCCACATTCATAAGTACCCATCGAAGAGCACGCTGATTCACCAGGGTGAAAAAGCGGAAACGTTGTATTACATCGTCAAAGGCTCGGTGGCAGTGCTGATCAAAGATGAAGAAGGGAAAGAGATGATCCTTTCTTATCTGAACCAGGGCGATTTCATCGGTGAACTGGGCCTGTTTGAAGAGGGCCAGGAACGTAGCGCCTGGGTTCGTGCGAAAACCGCATGTGAAGTGGCTGAAATTTCTTACAAGAAGTTCCGTCAGCTGATTCAGGTAAACCCTGACATCCTGATGCGTCTCTCTTCCCAGATGGCTCGCCGTCTGCAGGTGACGTCTGAGAAAGTGGGCAACCTTGCCTTCCTCGACGTTACCGGCCGTATCGCGCAGACCCTGCTGAACCTGGCTAAACAGCCGGACGCGATGACCCACCCTGACGGCATGCAAATTAAAATTACCCGCCAGGAAATTGGTCAGATCGTTGGTTGCTCCCGTGAAACAGTGGGCCGTATCCTGAAAATGCTGGAAGACCAGAACTTGATCTCTGCCCACGGTAAAACCATCGTGGTCTACGGAACCCGTTAATTACGGTCAAACGGCGTGCCACCGCAAGGTGACACGCCGTTTTTGTCTCTACTCCCCATGTGGCGCAGGCTGATCTATCACCCGGAAGTTAACTACGCACTGCGGCAAACGCTGGTGTTGTGCCTTCCTGTGGCCGTGGGCCTGATCCTTGGTCATCTCCAGCAGGGTCTGCTGTTTTCCCTTGTGCCTGCCTGCTGCAACATTGCGGGCCTCGACACGCCGCATAAGCGCTTTTTCAAACGCCTGATCGTTGGCGGTTGCCTGTTTGCAGGCTGTAGCCTCGCGGTGCAGCTTCTGCTGGCCCGGGATATTCCGCTGCCGCTCATTCTGACCGTGCTGGCAATGACGCTCGGCGTGACTGCTGAAATCAGCTCGCTGCACGCCCGACTGCTGCCCGCCTCGCTGATTGCCGCCATCTTTACGCTGAGCCTGGCGGGCAATATGCCGGTGTGGGAGCCGCTGCTGATCTACGCCCTCGGCACGCTGTGGTACGGCGTATTCAACTGGTTTTGGTTCTGGCTGTGGCGGGAACAGCCGCTGCGCGAATCCCTGAGCCTGCTCTACGTGCAGCTAGCGGAGTACTGCGAGGCCAAATACACCCTGCTGACCCAGCACACCGATCCGGAAAAATCACTGCCGCCGCTGCTGACGCGACAGCAAAAGGTGGTGGATCTGATTGGCCAGTGTTACCAGCAGTTGCATATGCTTGCCGCCAATAAAAACCATGATTACAAGCGGCTGCTGCGCATCTTCCAGGTAGGGCTGGATCTGCAAGAGCACATCTCGGTCAGCCTGCATCACCCGCAAGAGGTGCAAAAGCTGGTCGAGCGTAGCCACGCCGAAGCGGTGATCCGCTGGAACGCACAGACGGTGTCCGCGCGCCTGCGGGTGCTGGCAGACGACATTCTTTATCACCGCTACCCCACGCGTTTTAACATGGATAAACCCCTCGGCGCGCTGGAGAAGATTGCCCGCCAGCACCCGGATAACCCGGTCGGGCAGTTCGCCGCCTGGCACTTCAGCCGCATCGCGCGCGTCCTGCGCACCCAGCGTCCGCTCTACCCACGCGACCTGATGGCCGATAAACAAAAACGGCTCCCGCTGCTGCCCGCCCTTAAAAGCTACCTGTCGCTGAAATCCCCGGCGCTGCGTAACGCCGCGCGCATTAGTGTGATGCTGAGCATCGCCAGCCTGATGGGGATGGCGCTGCACCTGCCGAAGCCATACTGGATCTTAATGACCGTGCTGTTTGTTACCCAAAACGGCTACGGCGCCACGCGGGTGCGCATCCTGCACCGGGCGGGCGGCACGATTGCCGGGCTGGTCATTGCCGGGGTCACCCTGCACTTCCACGTGCCGGAGGGATATACGCTGGCGGGAATGCTGGCAATTACGCTGGTGAGCTACCTGATTATCCGCAAAAGCTACGGCTGGGCGATGGTTGGCTTTACAGTCACGGCGGTATATACCCTGCAGTTGCTTACGCTCAACGGCGAGCAGTTCATCATCGCCCGGCTGGTTGATACGCTGATTGGCTGCCTGATTGCGTTTGGCGGCATGGTCTGGCTGTGGCCGCAGTGGCAGAGCGGGCTGCTCAGGCAAAACGCCCACGACGCGCTGGAGGCAGACCAGGAGGCTATCAGGCTGATCCTCAGCGACGACCCGCAGCCCTCGCCGCTGGCCTATCAGCGCATGAAGGTCAACCAGGCGCACAACGCCCTGTTTAACTCGCTCAACCAGGCGATGCAGGAGCCAGGCTTTAACTCGCACTATCTGGCAGACATGAAACTGTGGGTGACGCACAGCCAGTTTATCGTCGAGCACATCAATGCGATGACGACACTCGCGCGCGAGCACACGATGCTGACCCCGGATCTGGCGCAGCGCTATTTGCAGTCGTGCGAGATTGCGCTGCAGCGGTGCCAGCAGCGTCTGGAGTATGACTCGCCGGGTGAGTCGGGGGATTCAAACATTCTTGAAGCGCCGGAAACGCTAACCCACGGGCCGATGAGCACCCTGGAGCAGCATTTGCAGCGCGTGTTAGGGCATCTGAACACCATGCACACTATTTCGTCGGTGGCATGGCGTCAGCGTCCGCATCATGGGATCTGGTTAACGCGCATACTGAAACGCACGCCGTACTGATTATGTCGGGTGGCGCTACGCTTACCCGACCTACAAGACCTGAACACCGTACCTGCCATTTTGTCGGGTGGCGCTACGCTTACCCGACCTACAAGACCTTAACACCGTGCATGCCGTTTTGTCGGGTGGCGCTACGCTTACCCGACCTACAAGACCTGAACACCGTACCTGCCGTTTTGTCGGGTGGCGCTACGCTTACCCGACCTACAAAACCTGAACACCGTACCTGCCATTTTGTCGGGTGGCGCTACGCTTACCCGACCTACAAGACCTGAACACCGTACCTGCCATTTTGTCGGGTGGCGCTGCGCTTACCCGACCTACGGTTTTGTAGGCCCGTGCAAGCGCAGCGCCGCCGGGCAATGAGGTTATCCCCGGACTATTTTACCGACCGCCGCGGCAAACCGGGTTAACCCGTCTTCAATATCCTTATCTTCCACCACCAGCGACGGCGCAAAGCGCATCACGTCCGGCCCGGCGTTGAGCACCATCACCCCTTCGTGCGCGGCGGCGTGCAGGAAATCACGGGCGCGGCCTTTGTACTGCGGCTTCAGCTCGGCACCAATCAACAGCCCCATCCCGCGGATCTCGCTGAAGACATCAAACTGTTCGTCAATCTGCTGAAGGTGCTTCACAAACTGCTCGCGTTTCGCGTTCACGCCGTTGAGAACCGTCGGCGTGTTGATGATATCGAACGCCGCACCGGCAATCGCGCAGGCCAGCGGGTTGCCGCCGTAGGTGGAACCGTGGGAGCCGACGTGGAACGCGGAAGCGATATCCTGGGTGGTCAGCACCGCACTGATCGGGAAGCCGCCGCCGAGCGCCTTGGCGCTGGTCAGGATATCCGGCGTGACGCCGTAGTGCATGTAGGCAAACAGATCCCCGGTGCGTCCCATGCCGCATTGCACCTCATCAAACACCAGCAGCGCCTTGTGCTCGTCGCACAGCGCGCGCAGCCCTTTCAGAAATTCCGGCGTGGCCGCCGTCACGCCGCCTTCGCCCTGAATCGGCTCCACCACCACCGCGCAGGTGTGGTCGTCCATCACCGCCTTCACCGCATGCAGATCGTTGAACGGCACGTGGATGATGTCGGCGGGTTTCGGGCCGAAGCCGTCGGAATACTTCGGCTGGCCGCCAACGGACACGGTAAACAGCGAGCGACCGTGGAAGGCGTTATGGAAGGCGATAATTTTAGTTTTATACGGGCTGTGGCGGGTTGACGCGTAATAGCGCGCCAGCTTGAACGCGGTTTCGTTGGCTTCAGTGCCGGAGTTCATGAAAAGCACGCGCTCGGCAAAGGTAGCGTCGATGATCTTGCGCCCCAGGCGCAGCGCAGGCTCGTTGGTGAAGACGTTGCTGGTGTGCCACAGGGTTTCGCCCTGAGTTTTCAGGGCGTCTACCAGCGCAGGATGGCAATGACCCAGCGCCGTCACCGCAATCCCGCCCGCGAAATCCACATACTCTTTGCCCTGCTGATCCCACACGCGGCTGCCTTTCCCTTTTACCGGGATAAACTCTGCCGGTGCATAAACCGGCAGGATCACTTCGTCGAATGTTGCGCGGGTAATTGCGGATTGTTCAGTTGCCATGTCATGCCCATCCATTTTATGTCACAGTGATTGTGAAAATATAATCACAAAATATGCATAAAAAATCACAACAAGGCAATAGATAATCAGCGATGGAGGAAATTGCCCAGCAGCTGGTGTCCCTGTTCGCTGAGAATGCTCTCGGGGTGGAACTGCACGCCTTCGAGATCCCATTCGCGATGGCGGATCCCCATTATTTCCTGCGTCTCGCTCCAGGCGGTGACCTCAAAGCAGTCGGGCAGCGTCGGCGGATCAATTACTAAAGAGTGATAGCGGGTAACGGTTAACGGGTTATTCAGCCCGGAAAACACGCCAGCGCCTGCGTGGGTGACGGGCGAGGTTTTGCCGTGCATCACTTTTGCGGCACGCACGATGGTTGCCCCAAAGGCCTGGGCGATCGCCTGATGGCCGAGACAAACGCCCAGAATTGGCAGTTTGCCCGCGTAGTGGCGGATCGCGTCCAGAGAGAGGCCGGACTCCGACGGCGTGCACGGCCCCGGCGAGATCACTATTTTCTGCGGGGCCAGCACGTCAATCTCAGCCAGGGTGATGTCGTCGTTACGGCGGACAACCACCTCTGCACCCAGTTCGCAAAAATACTGGTAAAGGTTCCAGGTGAAGGAATCGTAGTTATCAATCAGCAGGATCATGGCGGCTCCGGAAAAAAATGCCGCCCTATTCTACTCAGTTTCCCGCGCTTCGCTCACTACTTTGGCAAAGATGGCGTTCAGCGCCGTGAGATCGCCCATCGCGCCGTTCTGGTTGGCGGTGGCCCAGTCGTCCGGGTCGATGCCTTCCCAGCTCAGCTGATAGCCCGCGTGGAGCGCCAGCTGCTCAAAGAAGATGCGCTGCGCGATGCCGTTACCGATGCGGAACGGATGCAGAACGTTAATCTCGCAGTAGTAGTGGCTGAGACGAGCGATAAATTCGTCTTTCTCCAGCCCCGCCAGATAGCCCTCCTCTTCGAGATCCTGCATCAGCGCGTTGCCCTCTTTCTCGATATAGGCAAAGTGGCAGAAGCGGGTATCGCCCTGATAAATATCGACTTCGCGGATATCCCCCGCCCACTCGAAAATATCCTGGTAAAGATGGCGGTGAATAGCGCACAGGTGCGGAAGCCCCGGCGCGGACGGCCCCAACGGTAGCGTGGCCGCACGCAGCGCGGTGATTTCGTACGCCGCCTGCGCCAGCCGGTCCGCCTGGCGCACGTTAAGACGGTTGCGCATGACGTTCAGGCCGGGGTAGAGATACGGGTCGCGGTCGTCACCGATTTTATCGCTCATAGTGCCTCCTGAGTTCATCAAGGCGGCGCTGGGCATCCTCGGCGTTTAGCGTGACAAGGGGACTTTCGACGCCTTCAAGGCGGCGGCTGGCCTGAAAATTAACGTTGCGCTGCTGTTCCCAGAGTCGGGACTTTTGCCTGTCGGTGAGTTTTTTCACTTAACGCCTCCCTGAATATGTCCGTTTGCCACAAGTATAAGCAGCAAAACGCGCTTTCGCAGGGAGGGCTAAACAACACGGGCAGAGATGCCCGTGTTAAAGAGGATTACGGCAGAACTTTTGCGGAGAGGATAACAACCGGCTTGGTCGGCACATTCTGGTACGGACCGACGTCATGGGTTGGCACCTGAGAAATCTTGTCGGCCACGTCCATGCCTTTCACAATTTTACCAAACACGGCATACCCGAAGTCGCGCTGGCCGTGGTCGAGGAAGGCGTTATCGGCGACGTTCAGGAAGAACTGGCTGGTCGCGCTGTCTTTATCCGCGGTACGCGCCATCGAGATAGTGCCGCGCTTGTTCAGCAGGCCGTTGTCCGCTTCGTTCTTGATGGGCGGATTAGGTTTCTTTTGCTGCATCTGCTCGTTAAAGCCACCGCCCTGCACCATAAAGCCTGGGATCACGCGGTGGAACGTGGTGTTGTTATAGAAACCGCTGTTCACGTAGTCGAGGAAGTTTTTCACAGAGACGGGAGCTTTCTGGCTGTTCAGTTCCAGCTCAATATTGCCGGCGGAGGTGGTCAGCAGGACGTGAGGGTCTCCTTTGGCTGCCAGCGCAGCAGGGGAAACGGCAGAAAGAGCAAACACAGCTGCAACAGCCGCCAGTGTTGATTTGAGCATGAGAATTCCTTAACAAAGCGCAGTAGAGAAAGCGAATGGCTTGATTCTAAAGAGCAGTATGAACGGAGACCAGCCTTTTACCTAATTTTACGAATTTGAAACAGTTGTAACCGCGCAAACGATTGGCTTTCACGCCCGTTAACGTGACTTAGATCACATTAAATCGTGCAATAACCTGCAAATTAATCCTTAAAGATAGGAATAGATCACTTTCGCGACTAAAATCTGCCCGCTCAAACGCAGTCAATGCGTTTTACTTTACTTTGAACAGGCCAGACATGACTAACAGCAATCGCATCAAGCTCACATGGATCAGCTTCTTCTCCTACGCCCTGACAGGCGCGTTGGTGATCGTCACCGGGATGGTGATGGGAAATATCGCAGACTATTTCCAGCTGCCCGTTTCCAGCATGAGTAACACCTTCACCTTCCTCAACGCGGGGATCCTGATCTCCATCTTCCTTAACGCCTGGCTGATGGAAATCGTGCCGCTGAAAACGCAGCTGCGCTTTGGCTTTGTGCTGATGGTCGCCGCCGTGGCTGGCCTGATGCTTAGCCACAGCATTGCCCTATTCTCTGCCGCCATGTTCGTGCTGGGGCTGGTGAGCGGTATTACCATGTCCATCGGTACGTTCCTGATTACCCATATGTATGAAGGCCGCCAGCGCGGCGCGCGTCTGCTGTTCACCGACTCCTTCTTCAGCATGGCCGGGATGATTTTCCCGATGGTTGCCGCCTGGCTGCTGGCCCGCAGCATTGAATGGTACTGGGTGTACGCCTGTATCGGTCTGGTCTACGTGGCGATCTTTATCCTGACCTTCGGCTGTGAATTCCCGGTTCTGGGCAAAAAGTCGCAAGATACCGCTGAGCCGGTTGCGAAAGAGAAATGGGGGATCGGCGTGCTGTTCCTCTCTATCGCCGCGCTGTGCTACATCCTCGGCCAGCTGGGCTTTATCTCCTGGGTGCCGGAATACGCCAAAGGCCTGGGCATGAGCCTGAACGACGCGGGCAAGCTGGTGAGCGATTTCTGGATGTCTTACATGTTTGGCATGTGGGCGTTTAGCTTCATTCTGCGCTTCTTCGATCTGCAGCGCATTTTGACCGTGCTGGCTGGCCTGGCTACCGTGCTGATGTATCTGTTCATCAACGGCTCGCCTGAGCATATGCCGTGGTTCATCCTGACACTCGGCTTCTTCTCCAGCGCCATTTACACCTCAATCATCACGCTGGGATCGCTGCAGACCAAAGTGGCCTCGCCGAAGCTGGTTAACTTTGTGCTAACCTGCGGCACCATCGGTACCATGCTGACCTTCGTGGTCACCGGCCCGATTGTGGCCCACAGCGGCCCACTGGCGGCGCTGCACACCGCAAACGGTCTGTATGCCGTGGTGTTCATCATGTGCTTCGTTCTGGGCTTCGTGACCCGCCACCGCCAGCATAATACGGCGGCAGCGTAACAGATTTCCCTACGCCCCTTTGCGCCCGGCAAAGGGGCTATTCTTCGTAAAGAACAGCTCCTCTCCTCCGTTATCCATCTGGATCCACGTCTGCGCCAGCTGCGTTGACGCAATCACCCTGCCCTGACGAATCGACCAGCGCACCGGCACCTGGCAGCGCACCGCCTCAAACCCGCTCTCTGCGGGCAGAATAATCAGGTTCGCCGGATTCCCCTTCTCAATACCGTAGTCGTTCAGCCCAAAGGTTCTGGCGCTATTGTGGGTGATCAGGTTCAGGCCGCTGTCGATTTGTGAATATCCCATCATCTGACACACGTGTAGCCCCATATGCAGCACCTGGAGCATATTACCGGTGCCGAGCGGGTACCACGGGTCAAAGACATCGTCATGGCCGAAGCAGACGTTGATCCCCGCTTCCTGTAGCTCTTTCACGCGCGTGATGCCGCGTCGTTTCGGGTAGTCGTCAAAACGCCCCTGCAAATGGATGTTCACCAGCGGGTTAGCCACAAAGTTTATGCCTGACATCTTCAGCAGGCGGAACAGCCTTGACGTGTATGCGCCGTTGTAGGAGTGCATGGCCGTGGTATGGCTGGCCGTCACGCGCGGGCCAATGCCTGCCTCATAGGCCAGGGTTGCCACCGTCTCCACAAACCGGGACTGCTCATCGTCGATCTCGTCGCAGTGGATATCGAGCGGACGGTCATATTTTTTTGCCAGCTCAAAGGCGATATGCAGCGACTGTACGCCGTACTCGCGGGTGAATTCGAAATGGGGAATGGCCCCGACCACATCAGCCCCGAGCCTTAACGCCTCTTCCAGGAGTGCCGCACCGTTCGGGTAAGAGAGTATGCCTTCCTGCGGAAACGCGACTATTTGCAGCGTGATCCACGGCGCGACTTCCTGCCTGACCTCCAGCATCGCCTTGAGGGCCGTCAGCGACGGGTCGGAGACATCGACGTGGGTACGCACAAACTGAATACCGTTGGCGATCTGCCATTTAAGCGTTTTCCACGCCCGCGCTTTGACATCCTCATGGCTGAGCAGCGCTTTACGTTCGGCCCAGCGCTCTATCCCCTCAAACAGCGTGCCGGACTCATTCCAGGCAGGCTCCCCCGCCGTCTGGGTGGTATCAAGGTGGATATGCGGCTCAATAAAGGGAGGTATGGCCAGGCCGCCGCGCCCGTTTAATATCTCATGGCTTTCCTCATGGGAGCCGTCCATCGGCATGATGTCACCGAACCGACCTTCTTCGATGGCGATTTGCCACAGCCCCTCCCGACCCGGTAAACGGACATTCTGAACCAGCCATAGTGGTGTCGTTGACATACCTTTCCCCCGAAAAACGCTGCTGAAATTTAGGAGTACAAAAATTTACGGAATAGTACCCATTTTTGTACATAAAACCGACGACCGTGAAAAGCCTGCGATTTCCACAACTTATAAAAAACCTGACAAATCAGCGATCTACCCACTAGGTGGTAGGTTAAGGCGTATTTGATTTGCATCAATAAGTGCCCCTGCTGAATCGTTAAGGTAGGCAGTAATAGAAAAGAAATCGAGGCAAAAATGAGCAAAGTCAGACTCGCTATCATCGGTAACGGCATGGTCGGTCACCGCTTTATTGAGGATCTACTCGATAAAGCTGACGCTGACCGTTTCGACATTACCGTGTTCTGTGAAGAACCCCGCAAGGCGTACGACCGTGTGCACTTGTCTTCCTACTTCTCCCATCATACCGCCGAAGAGCTCTCTCTGGTGCGTGAAGGTTTCTACGAGAAGCATGGCGTGAAAGTGCTGGTGGGCGAACGCGCTATCACCATCAACCGTCAGGAAAAAGTGATCCACTCCAGCGCCGGACGCACGGTTTTTTACGACAAGCTGATTATGGCGACTGGCTCGTATCCGTGGATCCCGCCAATCAAAGGCTCGGAAACACAGGATTGCTTCGTTTACCGTACCATCGAAGACCTCAAGGCTATCGAAGCCTGCGCGCGTCGCAGCAAACGCGGTGCGGTCGTTGGCGGCGGTCTGCTCGGCCTTGAAGCCGCGGGCGCGCTGAAAAACCTCGGCGTTGAAACCCACGTCATCGAATTTGCCCCGATGCTGATGGCAGAACAGCTGGACCACATGGGTGGTGACCAGCTGCGCCGTAAAATCGAAAGTATGGGTGTGAAGGTTCACACCAGCAAAAACACCAAAGAGATCGTTCAGGAAGGGACCGAAGCGCGCAAAACCATGCGCTTTGCCGACGGCAGCGAGCTGGAAGTGGACTTTATCGTCTTCTCCACCGGTATTCGCCCGCGCGACAAAATGGCGACCCAGTGTGGTCTGGCCGTGGCACAGCGCGGCGGGATCATGATCAACGACTCCTGCCAGACCTCTGACCCGGATATTTACGCCATCGGCGAATGCGCCAGCTGGAATAACCGCGTGTACGGCCTGGTCGCACCTGGCTACAAAATGGCGCAGGTCGCCGTTGACCATATCCTCGGTAATGAAAACGCCTTCGAAGGCGCAGACATGAGCGCCAAGCTGAAGCTGCTGGGCGTGGATGTGGGCGGTATCGGCGATGCGCACGGCCGCACCCCGAACTCCCGCAGCTATGTGTACCTCGACGAAAGCAAAGAGGTCTACAAACGCCTGATCGTAAGCCAGGACAACAAAACCCTGCTCGGCGCGGTGCTGGTGGGTGACACCAGCGATTACGGTAACCTGCTGCAGCTGGTGCTGAACGCCATTGAACTGCCGGAAAACCCGGACGCGCTGATCCTCCCGGCTCACGCCTCCAGCGGTAAGCCGTCCATCGGCGTGGATAAACTCCCGGACAGCGCGCAGATTTGCTCCTGCTTCGACGTCACCAAAGGCATGCTGGTTGCAGCCATCAACAAGGGCTGCCACACCGTCGCCGCGCTGAAAGCTGAAACCAAAGCCGGTACCGGCTGCGGCGGCTGTATTCCACTGGTGACGCAGGTTCTGAACGCAGAGCTGGCGAAACAGGGTATCGAAGTAAATAACAACCTATGCGAGCACTTCGCTTACTCTCGCCAGGAGATTTATCACCTGATCCGCGTGGAAGGCATTAAGTCCTTCGACGAGCTGCTGGCAAAACACGGCCAGGGTTACGGCTGTGAAGTGTGTAAACCGACCGTCGGTTCCCTGCTGGCCTCCTGCTGGAACGAATACGTTCTGAAGCCGGAACATACTCCGCTGCAGGACACCAACGACAACTTCCTGGCGAACATCCAGAAAGACGGCACCTACTCGGTGATCCCACGTTCAGCCGGGGGCGAAATTACACCGGAAGGGCTGGTCGCCGTGGGCCGTATCGCCCGCGAATTCAACCTCTACACCAAAATCACCGGCTCTCAGCGTATTGGCCTGTTCGGTGTGCAGAAAGACGACCTGCCGGAAATCTGGCGTCAGCTGATTGAAGCGGGCTTCGAAACCGGTCACGCGTATGCTAAAGCGCTGCGTATGGCGAAAACCTGCGTGGGCAGCACCTGGTGCCGCTACGGCGTGGGCGACAGCGTGGGCTTCGGCGTGGAACTGGAAAACCGCTATAAAGGTATTCGTACCCCGCACAAAATGAAATTCGGCGTCTCCGGCTGTACCCGTGAATGTGCGGAAGCGCAGGGTAAAGACGTAGGTATCATCGCCACAGAGAAAGGCTGGAACCTGTACGTCTGCGGTAACGGCGGGATGAAACCTCGTCATGCGGACCTGCTGGCAGCGGATCTCGACCACGACACGCTGATTAAGTACCTCGATCGCTTCATGATGTTCTACATCCGCACTGCCGACAAGCTGACCCGTACCGCCTCCTGGCTGGACAATCTGGAAGGTGGCATCGACTACCTGAAGTCGGTCATCATCGACGACAAGCTGGGCCTGAACGACCATCTGGAAGAAGAGATGGCGCGCCTGCGCGAAGCGGTGATCTGCGAGTGGACCGAAACCGTGAATACCCCGGCGGCGCAGACGCGCTTCAGACACTTTATCAACAGCACCCAGCGCGATCCGAACGTACAGGTCGTTCCTGAGCGTGAACAGCATCGTCCGGCAACGCCGTACGAACGTATTCCGGTGACTCTGGTGGAGGAAAACGCATGAGCCAGTGGGTAAATATCTGCAGCATTAACGACATTCTGCCAGCAACCGGCGTCTGTGCGCTGTTAGGTCACGAGCAGGTCGCCATTTTCCGTCCTCGCCACGATGAACAGGTTTTTGCCATCAGCAATATTGACCCGTTCTTTGAGGCCAGCGTCCTGTCCCGCGGTATCATCGCGGAACATCAGGGCGAACTGTGGGTCGCCAGCCCGTTGAAAAAGCAGCGCTTCAACTTAAAAGATGGACGCTGCATGGAAGATGAGAGCCATTCTGTGAAGCACTACGACGCCCGCGTGAAGGACGGCATGGTGCAGCTAAGAGCCTAACCTCCAGCCTTTTCAATAGGAAAGGCTTATGACCCCTTATGGGTAACGGCAGGAAAAACCGTATGTTCTGTACGATCCCTGCTGTTATCCTGACCTCAAATTCTCCTCCTCCCCTGAATGCTGCGAGGTAATGTCGTGGATCACCTGCCGATTTTCTGTCAATTACGCCATCGCGACTGCCTGCTTGTCGGCGGCGGTGACGTGGCCGAGCGCAAAGCGCGCCTGCTGTTAGAGGCCGGTGCCCGGCTGACCGTCAACGCCCTCGCCTTTGCGCCGCAGTTCGACGTCTGGGCGCAAGAAGGCATGCTCACCCTTGTCGAGGGCGAGTTCGACGAATCCCTGCTTGATACCTGCTGGCTCACCATTGCCGCAACCGACGATGACGCCGTTAACCAGCGCGTCAGTGATGCCTGCGAAACGCGTCGAATTTTCTGTAACGTGGTGGATGCGCCGAAAGAAGCCAGCTTTATCATGCCGTCGATCATTGACCGTTCCCCGTTGATGGTGGCCGTGTCGTCCGGCGGCACCTCCCCGGTTTTAGCGCGTCTGCTGCGTGAAAAGCTCGAGTCGATTCTGCCCCAGCATCTCGGCCAGGTGGCGCAGTATGCAGGCCAGCTGCGCGCCCGCGTGAAGAAAACCTTCGCGACCGTAGGCGAGCGCCGCCGCTTCTGGGAAAAATTCTTTGTGAATGACAGGCTGGCGCAGTCGCTGGCTAATCAGGATCGCCAGGCCGTTGAAGAGACCACTGAAACGCTGCTTACCGAGCCGCTGGATCATCGCGGTGAAGTGGTGCTGGTAGGCGCAGGGCCGGGCGATGCAGGCTTGCTGACGCTCAAGGGGTTGCAGCAGATCCAGCAGGCGGACATCGTGGTGTACGACCGTCTGGTCTCGGATGACATCATGAACCTGGTGCGCCGCGACGCCGATCGCGTGTTTGTCGGCAAACGCGCGGGCTACCACTGCGTACCTCAGGAAGAGATTAACCAGATCCTGCTGCGCGAGGCGCAAAAAGGCAAACGCGTGGTGCGCCTTAAGGGCGGCGATCCGTTTATCTTTGGCCGCGGCGGCGAGGAGCTGGAAACGTTGTGCAACGCGGGCATTCCGTTCTCCGTGGTGCCGGGCATTACGGCAGCATCGGGCTGTTCGGCCTATTCCGGTATTCCCCTGACCCACCGTGACTACGCCCAAAGCGTGCGGCTGGTGACAGGCCACCTGAAGACCGGCAGCGAGCTGGACTGGCACAATCTGGCCGCAGAGAAACAGACGCTGGTGTTCTATATGGGCCTGAATCAGGCCGCGACCATTCAGGCCAAACTGCTTGAGCATGGCATGGATGAAGACATGTCCGTGGCGCTGGTGGAAAACGGCACCTCCACGAAGCAGCGCGTGGTGAATGGCGTCCTGACGCAGCTCGGCGAGCTGGCGCAGCAGGTTGAAAGCCCGGCGCTGATTATCGTTGGTCGGGTGGTTGAGCTACGCGACAAGCTGAACTGGTTCTCAAATCACTGACGCACACTCCCCCTTTACTGAGTAGTCCTTAACCGGACTACTCCCCTCTTACCGCTATCGATAACATACCGCCCGCAAAATGGAACTTTTCCATTTATTCCCTCGTTTCACTTCAATTTATCGTTTTTGAGTACAAGGAATAAGTATGTTTAAGCTGGCAAAGGCCGCCGTTCTGGTAGGCATGTTATCGACGCTGACCGCCTGCACAGGTCACGTTCAAAATACCAAAAATAACTGCAGCTATGATTACCTGCTGCACCCGGCGATCTCTATTTCCAAGATCATCGGTGGCTGTGGCCCGGCGGCACAGCAGTAAGCATTTTTCAGGCGTAAAAAAACCGGGAATTTCCCGGTTTTTTTGTTTGGATCCCGGCACGACAGGATTAAGGCTTACCTACAAACCCAATCGCCTGATACACCGCTTTCAGTGTCTCTGACGCGCGCGCGCTGGCTTTTTCCGCGCCATCCTTCATCACCTTCTGCAGGAAGGGTTCATCGTTGCGGTAGCGGTTATAGCGCTCCTGCAGCTCGGTCAGCATACCGGAGACCGCGTCCGCCACTTCGCCTTTCAGGTGGCCGTACATCTTGCCTTCGAAGTGCTTCTCCAGTTCAGGGATGCTTTGACCGGTCACGCCGGAGAGAATATCCAGCAGGTTAGACACGCCCGCTTTGTTCTGCACGTCGTAGCGCACAACAGGTGGCTCGTCGGAGTCGGTCACCGCACGCTTGAGCTTTTTCACCACCGATTTTGGATCTTCCAGCAGGCCGATAACGTTGTTGCGGTTATCGTCAGACTTGGACATCTTCTTGGTTGGCTCCAGCAACGACATCACGCGCGCGCCGGATTTCGGAATAAACGGCTCTGGCACTTTGAACACGTCGCCATAAAGCGCGTTGAAGCGCTGGGCGATATCGCGGCTCAGCTCCAGGTGCTGCTTCTGGTCTTCACCTACCGGAACCTGATTGGTCTGATACAGCAGAATGTCGGCCGCCATCAGTACCGGATAGTCAAACAGGCCGGCGTTGATGTTTTCAGAATAGCGGGCAGATTTGTCCTTGAACTGCGTCATACGGCTCAGTTCGCCGAAATAGGTGTAGCAGTTCAGCGCCCAGCCCAATTGCGCGTGTTCCGGCACGTGAGACTGCACGAAGATGGTGCTTTTTTCCGGATCGATACCGCATGCCAGATAGAGTGCCAGCGTATCCAGCGTGGCTTTGCGCAGCTTCTCAGGATCCTGACGCGCCGTGATGGCATGGAGATCCACGATGCAATAGATGCAATGGTAGTCGTCCTGCATGCTCACCCACTGACGTAACGCACCCATGTAGTTACCAATGGTCAATTCACCGGACGGCTGTGCGCCGCTAAAAACGATGGGCTTAGTCATTTTTCAATTCCTGATGTTCACTGTGCGAAAGCCCGAGTGCGGGCAATAAATCTTTGAAACGATCGAATACAACGTCCGGCTCACTCAGCGTAATCGCCTCACCGTAGTTGTAGCCATAGGTTAATCCGACGCACGGACAGCCTGCCGCTTTGGCGGCCAGAATATCATTGCGCGAATCACCGACAAAGAGCAGCTCCGCAGGTGTTAAGGATAATTTTCCTGCCACCAGCAAAAGCGGTTCCGGATGCGGTTTTTTGTTCTGCACGTCATCGCCGCCGACAATTACCGAGAAATACTTCGCGATATCCAGCGCCTCAAGCAGAGGTGCGACAAACGGCGTAGGCTTGTTGGTTACCAGCCCCAGCGGAATGCCTTTAGCATGCAGAACACTCAGCGTTTCCGCGACGTCCGGGAACAGGAAGCTGCCCTCTTCGACGGTCTCTTCGTAGAAACGATCGAACAGTTTGCGCAGAATACGCTGCTGCTCTTCCTGCGGAATATCAGTGTGATCGACGCTCGGTTTACCCTGTGCGGAACGCTGTGACGCACGCTCCTGGCGCGCCCAGGTCAGGGCGCGTTCCATCAGCACGTCCGCGCCGTTGCCAATCCACGTCACAACGCGATCTTCGCCCGCAACGGGTAATTCAAGGGCATACAGCGCCCGATCAACCGCGCTGCTTAAGCCCGGCGCGCTGTCGACCAGCGTGCCGTCGAGGTCAAATGCTACACCCCGGGTTGCCTGCAATTTATCCATGACTTACCTTCGCCAGTTCACTGCGCATTTCATCAATGACTTTTTTGTAATCCGGCTGGTCGAAGATGGCCGAGCCTGCAACGAACATATCTGCACCCGCCGCCGCGATTTCACCGATATTGTTCACCTTCACACCACCGTCCACTTCCAGGCGAATGTCATAGCCCGACTCATCAATACGGCGGCGCACTTCACGCAGCTTGTCGAGCGTGTGCGGAATGAACGACTGACCGCCGAAACCCGGGTTAACGGACATCAGCAAAATCACGTCCAGCTTGTCCATTACATGGTCGAGATAGCTCAGCGGCGTGGCCGGGTTAAACACCAGACCGGCTTTACAGCCGTTCTCTTTAATGAGCTGGAGCGTGCGGTCAACGTGTTCAGAGGCTTCAGGGTGGAACGTAATGATGCTGGCACCCGCGGCCGCGAAATCAGGCACGATGCGGTCGACCGGCTTTACCATCAGATGCACGTCAATCGGCGCGGTAATGCCGTAGTTGCGCAGCGCCTTAAGCACCATCGGGCCGATGGTCAGATTGGGAACGTAGTGGTTATCCATAACGTCGAAATGGACGACATCCGCGCCGGCCGCAAGGGCGCTGGCGGTATCTTCACCCAGGCGGGCAAAATCGGCCGACAGAATTGAGGGAGCAATCAAAAACTGTTTCATCCGCTTCTCCTTGAAATGTGTTTACCGGCGGGCAAAACGGCTCAGGGTCGATACAGAGCCAGGAGTTCGTCCACCTTTTTACGCGTGCCGCCATTGCTGCTAATGCTGCGCCGCACCTTAACCTGAAAATGTTTCGCGGCTTTGTACCATTCGCGCGTATCAGGCGTGTCGTGATTCGAAATTAACACCGGAATTCTTTTGCTGACCAGTTTTTCCGCCATCTCCGCCAGACGAGCCTGTTCAGCCGGGCTGAAGCTGTTGGTGTGATAGGCGGTGAAGTTTGCGGTGGCAGACAGCGGCGCATAAGGCGGATCGCAATAGACCACCGAATTGACGTCAGCGCGATCCATACACTCCTCATAAGAGAGGCAGTGGAACTCCGCGTTCTGCGCTTTTTCAGCAAAGTGGTACAACTCAGCCTGCGGGAAATAAGGACGCTTATAGCGGCCAAACGGCACGTTGAATTCACCACGAAGATTATACCGGCACAGGCCGTTGTAGCCATGACGGTTGAGATAGAGGAACAACAGGGCGCGACGGAACGGCTCCTGACACTGGTTAAACTCAGCGCGGAACTGGTAGTAGACATCCGGGTTGTTGTTTTCAGGCGTAAACAGTTTACGCGCCTCATCCACGTACTCGTCGGTACGCAGTTTTACGATGTTATAGAGACTGATCAGGTCGCTGTTGATATCCGCCAGGATATAACGCGAAAAATCGGTATTCAGGAACACCGATCCCGCCCCCACAAAGGGCTCGATAAGACACTCGCCTTTTGGCAGGTGTTTTTTAATATCGTCGAGCAGGGGGTATTTCCCCCCTGCCCATTTCAGAAAAGCGCGATTTTTTTTCATGCTGACTAACTGGTTACACCTTCTCCGGCTGTGGAGAAAGCTCCGACAGCATCCTGCGCTTTAAACATTACTTCAGATCGGCCTGGACCTGATGAATTGGCTTCGCCCATGGGTTTTTCGCCTGAACATCGGCTGGCAGTGATGCAACGGCACGTTTCGCTTCATCTTTCGATGCGTAAACACCGCTCACCAGGACATACCATGGCTGGCCATTACGGGTCGTCTGATAAACCACGTAGTTTTTCAGATTTGATTTTTTCGCCCAACCGTTGAGGTTGTCGTAGTTCGACGAGCTGCTCAGCTGCAGGGTGTAATTGCTGGAAGGCGCAGATTTCAGAGAACCCACATTACCCGCCGTTTTACCCGATGCACCCGTAGACGCTGTCGCAGCCGGTGCGGCTGTCGCCGCAGGTGCCGTGGTCGTCGCCGTCGCTTTCGGTGCAGTCTGCGTCACTGGCGCTTTTGCCGGTTCGCTTGCCGCTGCCGTTTCTGTGCGTTTTGGCTGAGCCGGTGCCTTCACTTCAGGCGCTTTTGCAACGGTCTGAGGCTTAGTTTCACGTTTTGGCTCAATCACCGCCTGCTTACGTTCCTGACGCGGCGCGGTCTGCGTTTGCGTATGCGTCTGCGTCTGGCGCGGTTTGGTTTCCGTCGCCGCAGTCTGCTGCTGAGCATTACCGCCGCGAACAGGTGCAACGGTCGCAGGCTCGGTTGGCAGCGTAGAGTTAACCACTACGTTGTTCACCTGCTCCTGATTCTGGGGCTGCGTCAGCGCATTATTCAGGTCGCCCTGAACCTCAACACGCTGCTGGCCTTCCGGCGCAATGACCGTCTGGCCCTGAGTCGGCGTCGAAGAGACCGGCGGCAGAGAGACATCCTGCGGATTACCCGCAGTCTGCTCGGCAGACGTCGTGCCCGGAGCAGGCTGCGCGCCATTGGCCTGATCGGCAGCATCATTGCCTGAAAGGTTGATGCTCTTCTCAGTGGACGCGGTTTGCTCGCCTGAGTGGGTAGACGGTGATTTTAGCGCGGAGCCGATGCCGATAATCAGCAGCAAGAGCACCAGTACGCCAAGTCCCATCATGATGTACTGACGGGAAGCGGGTTTTGCCGCCGCCGCTTTTTTACGTTTACGCGGGCGACGCTCTACAGGCTCTTCGTCCATTGAATCTTCTTCAGACTCGTAATCTTCTTCTTCTCGCTCATCGCGTGCGTTGCGGCTGCGCGAAGGACGACGATCGTCTGCATCCAGATCGACATCGTCAAAATTGATCTGCGGCTCGTTATCACGTTCTGAAGATTGACGAGAACGACCAGTACGACGATCGCTGGGATCGGGTTTCAGCTCGTCTTCTGGTTTGAATTCATCCATTTAACACCCCACTCAAAGGCTTATGCCAACGTCTTTGCATTTCACCTGAAGCTAAACGACCACCTGTTACGGCGGCCTGACCTTTCTAGTTGTTAGGCCTGCTGGCAATCAGCCACAGCGCCAAGAACCACGTCGTGCGACACTCCGCCGCGTACTTCACTCTTCCCTATTGCAAGCGGGAGTACAAGACGCATCTCGCCTGCCAATACTTTTTTATCGCGCATCATGTGGGGTAAATACGCCTGTGCAGACATCTCCTGCGGACCGGTTACCGGTAAGCCTGCGCGTTCAAGCAGTGCGATGATACGCGCCGTCTCTTCCGGTTTGAACTGGCCCAGACGTTCAGATGCCCGCGCGGCCATCACCATTCCGGCAGCCACCGCTTCGCCGTGAAGCCAGTTGCCATAGCCCATTTCGGCTTCAATGGCGTGACCAAACGTATGCCCCAGATTCAGTAAAGCACGTAAGCCGGTTTCACGCTCGTCAGCTGCCACCACTTCTGCTTTCAGCTCACAACAACGGCGGATACAGTACGCCAGTGCCTGCCCGTCAAGGCGTAGCAAGGCGTCCATATTCTCTTCCAGCCAGTTAAAGAACTCGCCATCAAGAATAATGCCGTATTTGATCACTTCTGCAAGGCCAGACGCCAGTTCACGTGCAGGCAGCGTTTTCAGACAGTCGAGATCCACCACCACCGAGGCCGGCTGGTAGAACGCACCGATCATGTTTTTGCCGAGCGGATGGTTAACGGCCGTTTTGCCGCCAACGGAGGAGTCGACCTGAGACAATAACGTGGTGGGGATCTGAATAAAGCGCACGCCACGCTGATAGCTGGCGGCCGCAAACCCCGTAAGATCGCCGACAACACCGCCGCCCAGGGCAAGCAGTGTGGTGTCGCGACCGTGCGGTTTTTGCAGTAATGCGGTAAAGACGGTATCGAGCACCGCCAGGCTTTTATACTGCTCGCCATCGGGCAGAATCACACTGTCGACCTTTACGCCCGCCTGCTCAAGCAGGTGACGCACACGGTCGAGATAAAGCGGAGCCAGCGTCTCATTGGTGACCAGCATCGCCTGATCACCCGCTTTCAGTGGCAAGAAGGAAGCTGGGTCGTTAAACAAACCAGCCGCGATGGTGATAGGGTAACTACGTTCCCCGAGAGTAACTGTAATCCTCTCCATGACGCGACATCCACCTTAAATGCTTTTACCCGCAGGCGAGTGTATATAAAGCCAGAATCAGTTGCTTTCCAGCATATTAATAATCTGGTTTGCAACCACTTTAGCGCTCTGATCGTCAGTACGAATGGTAACATCCGCAATCTCTTCGTACAGAGGATTGCGCTCACCGGCCAGGGCTTCCAGAACTTCGCGTGGCGGCGTTTCAACCTGCAGCAACGGGCGCTTTTTATCGCGCTGCGTACGTGCCAGCTGTTTTTCGATGGTCGTCTCAAGATAGACCACAACGCCACGGGCGGAGAGACGGTTACGGGTTTCGCGAGATTTCACAGAGCCGCCGCCAGTCGCCAGCACGATGCCCTGTTTTTCCGTGAGTTCGTTGATCACTTTTTCTTCTCGGTCACGGAAACCTTCTTCGCCTTCTACATCGAAGACCCAGCCCACATCCGCTCCGGTTCGTTTCTCAATCTCTTGATCAGAATCGTAGAATTCCATATTGAGTTGTTGAGCTAACTGACGCCCAATAGTGCTTTTGCCGGCACCCATAGGCCCAACCAGAAAGATATTGCGTTTCTCTGCCATTTTTTCGGTACTACTAAGACTATTCGTTAATGGTAATCCCCGCTTCGAAGACACCCAGCGTAGCGGGACATGAACTGAAACCTCATATGCAATAGAGCGAGAGTCAGACTAAAAATTATCTCAATACTCCGGCTTGTTTGGCAACTGATTAAATCACCGTTCCAAACGCATAAGGTAATAAGACGTAAGTCCGATTCAAATCGGTACTCCTTGTATGCTAATTCATGCCCCACGTCAAACATCTGCAACAATCTGTATGCAAAATCATTGCGGGGATCGTCGCCCATCAGTGAATGCCAACCAGCCGTGGCGTAATAAACACCACCAGCTCCCGCCGCTCGTTATCCTTCCCGTCATGGCGAAAAAGTTGTCCAAGCCAGGGGATGCGCCCCAGCCCCGGCACGCTATCGCTGCCGGTTTTATTTTTTTGCGAGAAAATGCCGCCCAGCGCCAGGGTTTCACCGCTTTTGACCTCAACCTGAGTTTCAATCTCCTGTTTATCGATAGCCAGCGTTTCGCCATCAGCCTGCTGCAGCACTTGCCCTGGCATATTTTCGCTGATGTGTAATTTCAGCCGCACGCGTCCTCCCGGCAGCACCACCGGCGTCACCTCCATACCGAGCACCGCCTCTTTAAACTCCACCGACGTTGCCCCGCTTTCACCGCTGGAAACCTGATAGGGGATCTCACTGCCCTGCTTGATGCTGGCTGGCTGCATGTGCGACGCGAGCAGGCGTGGGCTGGCGATAATATCGACCTGCTGTTTCTGCTCAAGGGCCGACAGCTCCAGATCCAAAAGCCTGCCGTCGATGCGCCCGATATTAAACCCCACGTGCGTCGTGGCGTTGGCAACCGACAGGTCCGCGCCCAGCGCCGTCACCTGCCCGACCCGCCCCGCCTCTGACGCCTCAGCAAGGTTCCACTTTACGCCCAGCTCGCGAAGGCTTTTTTCATTGATGGTCACAATGTGTGCCGCCAGTTCCACCTGGTCGATCGGCAGGTCCATCTGCTCGGCCCAGCGCACGAGCGTATCCAGTACCGTCTGGTTATCCCTTACCAGCAAGCGGTTGGTTCGCTTGTCCACGGAAAGGCTGCCCTTCGGGCTGAGCAGCTTTTCCGCGGCTTTCTGTAGCTCCCCGGCATCCGCATAGGAAAAAGAGATGCCGTGAGAGACCAGCGGCGCGTCGAGCTGTCTCTGGGCCTGCTCTTGCGCCTTACGCGTTTGCTGTGCCTGCTGCCAGGCTGCCGTATGGACATAAAAAATCCCGCCCTCCTCCCGCAGGACAAGCCCGGCGCTATTCACCACGGTTTGCAGCGCCTTGCGCCAGGGGACGCGCGTTAAGCTGAGCGAAAGCGAGCCATTTACATCAGGCGACACCACCAGATTGCGGTTCTCCTGCGTCGCCAGCGCCTGCAGCACCTGAACCACAGGAACCTCATCCAGCACCAGCGTGACCGGTTTTGGCTCAGCGGCCCACAGCGATGCGCTGAGGGCCATTAACAGCAGGGCTGTCCTTATCTTCATGCTTTTTCGTTCCTTCTCGTTGCCATGTCCATTGCCGAGGGTCACACGTTTCGCCAACCTCAACGGTCAGTTGCTGTTCATCCATTGCCATCACCCGCCATCCGGGAAGCAATCGCTGATCCTGCTTCACACGATGCCAGCGCTGTTGCCCGTCCTGCATAAAACCCACGTCGTTCACCTTTCCCTGATAGCGCCATTGCGGCAGTTGCCCGGTAAGACAGGTGTCTGGCGGGGGCTGGAACGGATCGCGCATGCCCGTGAGGCACACCAGCGAGGCAACAATCATTAACCGCATGCTATGCCCCATGTTCCAGCTCCATCCGCAAGCGCAACCGGCCTGATTCGGCCGTTATCACGAAGGTGCCGATCCTGACGTTGCACTGTTCCAGCTGCGCAAAGATGCCGGGGATCGCCGCCCAGTCGGCGTCAAGCTCCAGCTCCCCGCCGTGCGAAAGGGGCTTCCAGTGGACCAGTCGGGTGCCGTTGGCCTGAAAATCCAGCGGTGAAAATGGCCTCACCGCAGGGGCAACCGGCTCCTCTGTTTCGGTCGGGATTTTTCTCACAGCAGCCCACAGCGAGGCGTTGGTACGCCCCGCGACACTCACCTGATGTTGTGCTTCGGCGATCTGTTCCGCCACTGGCCGCAGCAACGCGGCCCAGCCGATCGCCACAAGCGCAGTACTGCACAGCGCCCAGCAGAGCACCCGCAACCACGGAGGGCTTGTACACCAGCGTTCAACCAGCCTCTCCACGCGCTACCCCTGATGTTTCAGCTGAAAGGTAAACGCCCAGCGGCCCTGCTTATCCTGCTGCAACGCCCCCACGGTGCCGGGGCTAAACCCGTCCACGCGCCCGAGTGCATCCCGCATCGCCGTCAGGGCCGGAGCCGTAGTGGCATAACCGGTCAGCACCAGCCCCGGCGGCTGATAGCGCAGCTCCGTGAGCCACGCCTGCTCCGGGATCTGCGCCGACAGCGAGGTCAGAACCGGTCGCCACGCCACCCGGGGCGCGGCTTCCGGTACCGCCGCGCGTTTTTGCGCAGCCTGCCACGCCAGCTGGCGGGCTTTCAGCGTCTGCTCAACCGCGTGTATACCCGCCCATTCACTTTGTCGCGCGCGCAGGGCCAGGAGCTTATCTACCCGCAAGGCTGACAATGCCGTCAGGATCATCACCAGCGAGCCCGTAAACATGACGCCCCATAAGCGCAGGCAGCGCGTCCGGCGATACTGCCGCCAGGGTAAAAGGTTTGCCGGGATCATGCGGGCACCTCACTCATCGCCAGCGCCAGGGCGACGGTAAAATCCGCACCGTTTTCGGGTAAGGGGGGCTGGCAGCGCGTTAGCGTTTCCCAGGGATCGCGCGTCGCATCAAAGAGCGCGATATCCGATGCAGAAAGCGCCAGCAGCGCGGCCAGCCCGGAGATGTCGGCCGCGTCATCAATCGGACGTCGTCCCCACTGGTGGCGCATCGCCCACAGCCACTGGCTTTCATCCCGCCAGGCCACGCACGAGGCGGGGGCCACCGCCGGGAGAAAGTTTGCCAGCGCGCCCGCATCGGGCGTAATGGCCACCAGGCGCAGCTGTAGCGCCTTCGCCAGCGCCAGGAGCGTTGCCACCTCTTTGTTTTGTGCCGCCGTGACATGCCAGGTGCTGCTGAAAGTGTCCTGAGAATAATCGAAGCACAGCGCGTCGGCTGACATCTCCAGCTCGCGCGACAGGGCAGAGCTGACCCAGGAGACCTGCTCGCTGTCGCAAAGCGTCAGGGTGGGCCGGGGAAACGACCGTTGCAGCGTTCGCGCTGCGGGAAAGGCGAGGAAAACCTGGTGGTAATGCGGTAACGTTCGCCGCCAGTCGCGTAGCGCGTCAATCAGCTGGTCAGGCTTGTGAATTTTGCCCTCGCTGATGATGCCTTGCGCCAGTGGAACGGCCCACCAGCGCCGTAAACGCCAGTCCGTTTTCTCGCGCACCAGTGCAACAATCATCACCTTATCTTGTTGAATATGAACGCCCGTTTGCCATGTATTGAAAGCCATGCTTCACGATCTCCTTATCGCCCGTCAGGTTGACGGCTATATCAATGAATCAGGCTTGCCTTTATACTACCGCGCGATTGTTTAGAAACTGCCCAAGTGAAACCAAATGGGAAATCTCCGGTGAAGTTCGTAAAGTATTTATTGATCCTTGCAGTCTGTTGCATTCTGCTGGGAGCAGGCTCGATTTATGGTTTGTACAAATTTATTGAGCCGCAGCTGCCTGATGTCGCCACGCTTCGCGATGTGCGTCTCCAGATCCCAATGCAGGTCTATAGCGCCGATGGCGAGCTCATGGCGCAATATGGCGAAAAACGCCGTATCCCGTTGACCTTAAACCAAATTCCGCCCGTCATGGTGAAGGCCTTTATTGCCACCGAGGACAGCCGTTTTTACGAGCACCACGGTGTCGATCCGGTGGGGATTTTCCGCGCCGCCAGCGTCGCGCTGTTCTCCGGCCATGCGTCGCAGGGGGCGAGTACCATTACGCAGCAGTTGGCGCGTAACTTCTTTCTCAGCCCTGAAAAGACGCTGATGCGTAAGATTAAAGAGGTGTTCCTCGCCATCCGCATTGAGCAACTGCTGAGCAAAGATGAGATCCTTGAGCTTTACCTCAACAAGATCTATCTGGGCTACCGCGCCTATGGCGTGGGGGCGGCGGCGCAGGTCTATTTCGGTAAGCCTATCGAGCAGCTTACCTTAAGCGAAATGGCGACTATCGCGGGCCTGCCGAAAGCGCCTTCAACGTTTAACCCACTGTACTCACTTGAACGTGCCACGGCGCGTCGTAACGTTGTGTTGTCGCGTATGTTGAGCGAAGGCTATATCAGCCAGAACGAGTATGACCAGGCGCGCAGCGATGCTATCGATGCCAACTACCATGCCCCGGAGATCGCGTTTTCCGCGCCGTATCTCACGGAAATGGTTCGCCAGGAAATGGTCAGGCGTTACGGTGAGAAAGCCTATGAAGATGGCTATCGCGTTTACACCACGGTGACCCGCAAAGGTCAGCAGGCGGGGCAGCAGGCGGTGCGTAACAACGTGATGGATTACGACATGCGCCACGGCTATCGCGGTCCGTCGAACGTGCTGTGGAAAGTGGGCGAAAGCGCATGGGACAGCAAAAAAATCACCGACTCGCTGAAATCGCTGCCGACCTACGGCCCGCTGCTGCCTGCGGTTGTTACCCAGGCCGATCCGCAGGAAGCGGTGGCCATGCTGGCCGACGGTACCTCGGTATCGCTGCGCATGGAGGGCATTCGCTGGGCACGACCGTACCGGTCTGACACCCTGCAGGGGCCAACGCCACGTAAAGTGACCGACGCCGTCCAGACGGGTCAGCAGATCTGGGTTCGCCAGGTGGGTGATGCCTGGTGGCTGGCGCAGGTGCCGGACGTGAACTCCGCGCTGGTGTCAATCAATCCTCAAAACGGTGCGGTTATCGCCCTGGTGGGCGGGTTTGATTTCAACCAGAGCAAGTTTAACCGTGCCACCCAGGCACTGCGTCAGGTTGGCTCGAACATCAAGCCGTTCCTCTACACCGCGGCGATGGATAAAGGCCTGACGCTCGCCAGCATCCTCAACGACGTGCCGATTTCCCGCTGGGATGCCGGGGCCGGTTCCGACTGGCAGCCGAAAAACTCGCCGGCGCAGTATGCAGGCCCTATTCGCCTGCGTCAGGGGCTGGGACAGTCGAAAAACGTGGTGATGGTACGCGCGATGCGCGCGATGGGCGTTGATTATGCCGCAGAGTATCTGCAGCGTTTCGGCTTCCCGGCGCAGAACATCGTTCACACTGAATCACTGGCGCTGGGATCAGCCTCGTTTACCCCGCTGCAGGTTGCCCGCGGGTACTCGGTGATGGCAAACGGCGGGTTCCTGATCGATCCGTATTTCATCAGTAAAATTGAGAACGACCAGGGCGGCGTTCTGTTCGAAGCCAAACCGAAAATCGCCTGTGCCGAGTGCGATATTCCGGTGATTTACGGCGATACGCCGAAGTCGAACGTGCTTGAGAACAAGGATATGGAAGATGTGGCTATCTCTCAGGAGCAGCAGAATTCAACCGTACCGCAGCCGCAGCTGGAGCAGGCCAACCAGGCGCTGGTCGCGCAAACCGGCGCGCCTGAGTATGCGCCGCACGTGATCAACACTCCGCTCTCATTCCTGATTAAGAGCGCGCTGAACACCAACATCTTCGGTGAGCCAGGCTGGCAGGGCACCGGCTGGCGTGCAGGGCGCGATTTGCAGCGCCACGACATCGGCGGGAAAACGGGGACCACCAACAGCTCGAAAGACGCATGGTTCTCCGGTTACGGCCCGGGCGTGGTGACTTCCGTCTGGATCGGCTTTGACGATCACCGTCGCGATTTGGGCCGCACCACCGCTTCCGGCGCGATCAAAGATCAGATCTCCGGTTATGAGGGCGGCGCGAAAAGCGCTCAGCCAGCCTGGGATGCATTCATGAAAACCGTTCTGGAAGGGGTGCCGGAGCAGCCTCTGACGCCACCACCGGGCATAGTGACGGTTAATATTGACCGCAGCACCGGGCAGCTGGCGAACGGCGGCAACAGTCGTGCAGAGTATTTCATCGAAGGCACCCAGCCAACCACGCAGGCGGTGCATGAGGTGGGTACAGAGCTGATTGATAACGGCGAGACGCACGAGCTGTTTTAAAAAATAAAATGCCCGATGAAAATCGGGCATAACATCGCAGGCCGGGTAAGGCGAC
Organism: Enterobacter sp. UPMP2052; assembly: GCF_053709675.1. Taxonomy (NCBI): domain Bacteria; kingdom Pseudomonadati; phylum Pseudomonadota; class Gammaproteobacteria; order Enterobacterales; family Enterobacteriaceae; genus Enterobacter; species Enterobacter sp. UPMP2052. The sequence continues at coordinate 142,557 of NZ_JBSKJR010000005.1, read as the reverse complement.
GCCGCCACCCGGCTTTTTTATGGGCTACAGCCGCCCCTGTCCTTTCAGCCATTCCCGCACCAGGAACAGCGCACTCACGTTACGCGCTTCGGTAAAGTCCGGCTCTTCCAGCAGATCCATCAGATGCGCCAGCGGCCAGCGAACCTGCGGCAACGGCTCAGGCTCGTCCCCTTCCAGCCATTCCGGGTAGAGGTCTTCCGCCACCACAATGTTCATTTTGCTGGAAAAGTAGGACGGTGCCATGCTCAGTTTTTTGAGGAACGACAGCGCGTTTGCGCCAAAACCCGCCTCTTCTTTTAGCTCGCGGTTTGCCGCTTCAAACACCGACTCGCCCGGGTCAATCAGCCCTTTCGGGAACCCAAGCTCATAGGATTCCGTTCCCACAGCGTATTCGTGGATCAAAATCAGATGATCGTCAACGATGGGAATGATCATCACCGCTTCGCGCGATGACGGGCGCATACGTTCATAAACGCGACGCACACCGTTGCTGAACTCCAGGTCCACGCTTTCGACATTAAACAGACGCGATTTCGCGACCGTTTCAACGTGCAGAATGGTGGGTTTTTGTAGTGGTTTGCTCATCTTGATGGGTCTTTGCTGTGTGATCTGGCTTTATTGTGCGATATGCCGCACGGTTTCGGCAATGTCAATTGTTCTTTATTTACATTCTTGCAACGTAAAAGGATGTGGTTCTCAATTCAAAAGAAAAGTCAAGAGGTTGAAATGTTTCCAGGAATTTGCTGATATCGCGCCATGGCAGGCTTTGCTATCATCATCGATCACTGGGATGCGCTTCAAAATGCTCAAGTTCGACTCCTTACTTGCCGATAGCCAACCACAGACTCTGTTTCATTTTTAAAGGTGCAACTGACTACACCTGTAAGAAAATTAAGTAAGATGGGGAAAGCATGAGCACCATTTTGATTTTTCTCGCTGCTATGCTGGCCGGCGCAATGATTGCAGGGTGGCTATACAGGCGTCGCGTACATCGCCGATATCGGCTGCCCTTCCTGAACGCTTTTGCTGGCGCGACCACGCGTAAGCTGTCGCCAGAAGAACGCAGCGCAGTTGAACAATACCTTGAAACGCTTAATCGCTCTCAGCAGTCGCCCGGGCCGACGGGGGCGACTGCCGCGCCGGTATCGCTCAACCTGAACGCGCAAAGCGACACGGTGCTGTGCGTGACGCGTTCCATTACCCGCTATGGCATCACTACCGACGATCCCAATAAATGGCGCTACTACCTCGACTCGGTTGAGGTGCATCTGCCGCCTTTCTGGGAGCAGTACATCAACGATGAGAACAGCGTAGAGCTGATCCATACCGACGCCCTTCCGCTGGTGATTACGCTTAACGGCCACACCCTGAGCGAATACGTTCAGGAAGCGCCGCGCTTTGCGCTGGAGCGTGCAAGCTCCACGCAGGCCTCGATTCGGGGTGAAGAGACCGAGCAGATTGAGTTGCTGAACATCCGTCAGGAGACGCATGAAGAGTACGCCCTGAGCCGCCCGGATGGCATCCGCGAAGCGGTGCTGATCGTGGTCGCGTTCCTGCTGTTTTTCTTCTGCCTGCTCACGCCCGACGTGTTCGTGCCGTGGCTCGCCGGTGGGGCTATCCTGCTGCTGGCCGCCGGGTTATGGGGCCTGTATGCCCCTCCCGCGAAAACTTCGCTGCGTGAAATCCACTGCCTGCGCGGAACGCCAAAGCGCTGGGGGTTGTTCGGCGAGAACGATCAGGAACATCTCAACAATATCTCGCTTGGCATTATCGATCTGATCTACCCACGCCACTGGCAACCGTGGATCGTCCAGGATTTAGGCCATAAAACGGATATTGATATCTACCTTGACCGCCACGTTGTGCGCCAGGGGCGGTATCTCTCCCTGCATGATGAAGTGAAAAACTTCCCGCTTCAGCACTGGTTGCGTAGCACGGTTATCGCCGGGGGGGCCGCACTGGTCTTCGCGATGCTGCTGCTTTTCGTTCCGCTGGATATGCCGATCAAATTCACCCTGTCGTGGTTTAAAGGGGCGCAAACCGTCGAAGCCACCAGCGTTAAACAGCTGGACGACGCGGGCGTGCGCGTCGGCGATACGCTGCGTCTGAAGGGAACCGGGATGTGTAATATCCATGCGCCGGGCGCGTGGAACACCCGTCAGAATTCACCGTTTATGCCGTTCGACTGTTCGCAAATTATCTGGAACGACGCGCCTCCCCTGCCGTTACCGGAATCGGATATCGTCACCAAAGCCAATGCGCTCACCCAGACGGTTAACCGCCAGCTTCACCCCAAACCGGATGATGATTCTCGCGTCAGTCCGGCGCTGCGCTCGGCAATTCAAAAATCCGGCATGGTACTGCTCGATGACTTCGGTGAAATCGTGCTGAAGACAGAGGATTTGTGTTCCGCTCAGGACGAGTGCGTACGCCTTAAAAACGCCCTGGTGAACCTGGGTAACAGCAAAGACTGGGATGCCCTGGTGAAACGCGCCGAAGCGGGACGGCTGGATGGCGTCAACGTGCTGCTGCGCCCGGTCAGCGCCGAGTCGCTGGACAACCTGGTGGCAACGTCCACCGCGCCGTTCGTGATGCGCGAAACCACCCGTGCGGCGCAGGCGCTAAACAGCCCGGCACCGGGCGGCTTTGTTATCGCCAGCGATGAGGGCAGCGACCTGGTCGACCAGCCTTATCCTCAAGTCTCTCTTTACGACTACCCTGCTCAGGAGCAGTGGGGTGAATTCCAGCGGCTGGCGCAGATGCTGATGCAAACGCCGTTCACCGCAGAAGGGATCGTGACGGGGATTTATACCGATGCCAACGGCACGCGTCATATCGGCCTGCACCGCATGCCGGATAGCGCCGGGTTATGGCGTTACATTGGCACCTCCCTGCTGATGCTCACGATGCTGGTGTGCATTATTTGCAACGGCTATCTGGCGGTACGCCGCTATCAGCGCTCGCGTTCGCGTCTGGCCGACATCCAGCAATATTATGAAAACTGCCTTAATCCTCAGCTTATCTCCGCTCCCGAGAGCCTGATCGGATAACGTCACCGCGCGACAAGTTATGCTACCCTGTCGCGCACGTTTCTTCTGGCTGGAGTTTCCCTTATGCATCTTGATATCGCCTGGCAGGACGTCGATACCGTCCTGCTGGATATGGACGGCACGCTGCTCGATCTCGCCTTTGATAACTACTTCTGGCAAAAGCTGGTGCCGGAAACCTATGGCGAGCAGCAGGGTATCTCCGCCGCAGAAGCGCAGGAATTCATTCGTTCGCAATATAGCGCGGTGCAGCATACGCTAAACTGGTACTGTCTTGATTACTGGAGCGAGCGCCTCGGCCTGGATATTTGCGCCATGACGACGACGCAGGGGCCGCGCGCCGTCTTGCGTGAAGACACGGTGCCGTTCCTGGATGCCCTGAAAGCAAGCGGCAAGCGCCGTATTTTGCTGACCAACGCGCATCCTCATAACCTGGCCGTGAAGCTGGAACACACCGGTCTTGCTGCGCACCTTGATTTATTACTTTCCACCCACACATTTGGTTATCCGAAAGAGGATCAGCGTTTGTGGCATGCGGTAGCGGAAGAGACCGGTTTACAGCCGGAGCGAACCCTGTTCATTGATGACAGCGAGCCGATTCTGGATGCGGCCGCCACGTTCGGGATCCGCTACTGCCTGGGCGTGACCAATCCTGATTCTGGCCTGGCCGAGAAAAGCTACGTGCGGCATCCGGGGCTGAACGATTATCGCCGGATGATCCCCTCACTCACCGTGAAGGAGACGCCATGAAAGAAAAGCCCGTTGATGGGGTAAGACTGGATAAATGGCTGTGGGCTGCCCGTTTTTATAAAACGCGTGCCCTTGCCCGTGAAATGGTTGACGGCGGCAAAGTGCATTACAACGGCCAGCGCAGCAAACCGAGCAAGCTGGTTGAACTGAATGCCACCCTGACGCTTCGCCAGGGCAACGATGAAAAAACGGTGGTGGTGAAAGCCATCACCGAGCAGCGGCGCCCCGCAACCGAAGCCGTTTTGCTTTATGAAGAGACGGCAGAAAGCATTGAGAAGCGCGAGAAAACCGCGCTGGCGCGCAGAATGAACGCGCTGACGATGCCACACCCGGACCGGCGACCGGATAAGAAAGAGCGCCGCGATCTGATGAAATTTAAACACGGTGAGAGCGAATAACCTCACCTGCACGAGAGATGAAAATGGCCCAACACGACCAATTACACCGCTATCTGTTTGAACAATTCGCCGTGCGCGGCGAGCTGGTCACCGTATCCGAAACCTGGAAACAGATTCTGGAAAACCACAACTACCCGCTGCCGGTGAAAAACCTGTTGGGCGAACTGCTGGTTGCCACCAGCCTGCTGACCGCCACGCTGAAATTCGCAGGCGATATCACCGTGCAGCTGCAGGGCGATGGCCCGATGACGCTGGCAGTGATCAACGGCAACAACCAGCAGCAGATGCGCGGCGTGGCGCGCGTTCAGGGCGACGTACCTGAAAACGCAGACCTCAAAACGCTGGTGGGTAATGGCTACCTGGTCATCACCATTTCTCCAGAAGAAGGCGAGCGCTATCAGGGCGTTGTCGGTCTGGAAGGCGATACCCTGGCCGCCTGTCTGGAAGATTACTTCATGCGTTCTGAACAGCTGCCTACCCGTCTGTTCATCCGCACCGGTGAAGTGGGCGGCCAGCCGGCGGCTGGCGGTATGCTGCTGCAGGTTCTGCCTGCTCAGGACGCGCAGACCAACGATTTCGAGCACCTGGCGACGCTGACGGAAACCATCAAAGCGGAAGAGCTGTTCACCCTGTCAGCGACCGACGTGCTGTGGCGTCTGTATCACGAAGAAGAAGTGACGGTTTACGATCCGCAGGCGGTTGAGTTTAAGTGCACCTGCTCCCGTGAACGTTGTGCGGGCGCGCTAAAAACCCTGCCAGATGAAGAGATCGACAGCATCATGGCGGAAGACGGCGAAATCGACATGCACTGTGACTACTGCGGCACGCATTACGTGTTCAATTCGATGGATATTGCGGAAATCCGCAATAACGCCTCCCCGGCGGATCCGCAGGTTCACTAAGCTCTGAGTCTGTTGCCCGACGGCGCTATGCTTGCACGGGCCTACAAAAAATTGTGCAATCTCTTGATATGATTGCTCATTGTAGGCCGGGTAAGCGTAGCGTTACCCGGCAAGAAAGTACGCTAGCGCCACTGCGCGTTGTTGTAACTGTCGTAACTCATGTCGACACGCTCCCCGAAAATCTCAATATCCGCCCAGGGTTTCACGATAGATTTCACCTTCCCCTGCCGTAATGCGCGGTCGAGTTCTTCTCTGGTCAATGCCTCCGGCATTTTCCACGCGTCTCCGGCTATCCTCCAGCCTGTGTCTGTTTGTGTGTAAGCCACGATCGTGCGATCGGTGAATTGATACAGTACCGCTTCCGGTTTGCCGTCTCCGTTGAGATCGAGCGACATGAGCAAACAGTTACCCTGGGCGCTATCACAGCTCTCAAAGCGATACTGATTGCTGAGCATGGCTTGCCATAATCCCTTGTCAGGACGGGCCATTCCCGGCGCGAGCTGGATCTGCTTTTCCAGCATCGCGGCGGTCATTTTCTCCGCCCCGCCACGGTTTTCAGAGAGAAGACCATTAAGCTCGCGCTGGCGCTTAGGGTTTGAAATAAACTGCGGATCGTTTTGCAGCATTTCCAGCGCCTCTCGTCCCTTACGCCCGCTGTGGCTGAGCATAGACAGGCTTATCTGATCTGCCGCGAGCCGCCCTTCCTTGTAGCGCGCCATATGGCTGTTCACGCTAATGCGCCACGGGTCGAGCACGGGGGTGTGGATCAATATCAGAAAGAGCAGTGAGAGCAACCCTGTCGCTGGCGTGACGTACGCCTGGATCTTCTGCGATTCACGACGGTAGAAAAGGACGCTGACGCAAAAACCGACTGCCCATACCAGCGCCACCATAGTGACCAACGTGCCGTACAGGCGGTCGGGCGACCAGCCGTACTGTGAAATGCGCAGCCACAGTGCCCATGCGGCCAGAACGGGATAAACCGGCACAACGATCACCGCCAGGCGAACCAAAGCGTTCAGCGCAGAGTAGTAAGGCAACGTGCGGCGCTGCGGATGCCAGACGACCGTCACCAGAAGCAGCAACAGTAACGCCAGCGTCGTGAGCAGGCCCGCTGCGGAGATGCGTGTTGAAATGGTATCCAGGCCCACGAAAGGCAATGCGCCGATAAAAAGCAACGCCAGCGCCGCCGTCAACGGCAGCAGGCCGGTGGCGATAAGCGTGAGCAGATGCTGCAATGCGGCGATGAGCCGCACCTGCACGCGGGCCAGCACGGCCGCACTCGCCGAAACGATGCCGAATGAGAGGCTAATAAACCAGGCCGTATCAAAGAAAAGCCGTTCGAAAAATGCGATGCCGATGAGCTTAAAGAGTTCGGCCCACAGGAAAAGCACCAGCCAGAACAGGCCGTTAGAGACAAAAACGATGGCTATCGTCAGCGCGTTCTGCCAGTTCCTGGCATAGAAATCGCTGTAAAAGGCCCCTTCTGGCGCAAGACGCCGTTGGATCCAGGGCAGGATAAACAGCGTCATCAGCAGGAGATGAAAGCCAAAAAAGAGCAGCGTCTCCCTCACGTCCCACTGCCCAAGCCCCGACAAGGACCCTTTAAGCCAGGCCCCCATGCCCGCCACGACAGCGCCGAGCCCCCCTAACGCCAGCCATAAAAAACGGGCGTTGAGCGACGTGACCGAAAGCGCCAGCGTGGTGGTCATCACCACCGTGGCGGGTATCAGGCACAGCAGCCACAGCGTGTTGGACGGCAAGCTGGCATAGTCGATGTACCAGGTCACCGCGTAGCACAGCGCTCCCTGCAATGCGCCGGCAAGTACCACGGCACCACGCGCCGGGAGCGACAGCGTCTCACTGTTTTCCATTTCTCATCCCTTTTTCACGAAAAGCGTATTGTTTCAGGACAGGCGCCCTCAACATAGTCAGAAATCTGCATTGCTGCAGGCGATGTGAATCGTTTTTAGCACTGTAACTCTTACGTAATTTTCCAACATGTATGCGATTACATTCACATTCTCTCCGTTAAAATCACCAGCATTTAACCTTTTAGGAACATTTTCCCCACCCAAAAAGCGATTCCTGCGATAATCCGCCTGCCCTGTGACTGGAGTCGCAGCGTTTTCCGTTAGCAAGGGTTTTGTCCAGATACGTAAATCTATGAGCCCCGTCGCGGTTAACAACCCCAGAAAAACCCTACAATTTCAGGCAGTACATATTGGCTAAGGAGCAGTGATATGCGTGTTACTGGTTTAACCCCGCAAGATCTCAAGGCTTATGGTATTCACGACGTCCAGGAAGTCGTCTACAACCCCGATTACGATACGTTGTATCAGGAAGAGCTCAATCCAGCACTGGAAGGATACGAGCGAGGTGTGTTGACGAACCTTGGTGCTATCGCCGTCGATACCGGTATTTTTACCGGTCGTTCGCCGAAAGATAAGTATATCGTCCGAGACGAAACCACCCGCGATACGCTGTGGTGGGCTGATAAAGGCAAAGGGAAGAACGATAACAAACCGCTCTCCCCGGAAACCTGGCAGCATCTGAAAGGGCTCGTCACCCATCAACTTTCCGGCAAGCGTCTGTTTATTGTCGATGCTTTCTGCGGCGCGAACGCCGACACCCGTCTCTCCGTGCGTTTTATCACCGAAGTGGCCTGGCAGGCGCATTTCGTGAAGAACATGTTTATTCGCCCAACCGACGAAGAGCTGCACGATTTCACCCCTGACTTCATCGTGATGAACGGCGCGAAATGCACTAACCCACAGTGGAAAGAGCAGGGCCTGAACTCCGAAAACTTCATCGCCTTCAACCTGACCGAGCGCATCCAGCTGATCGGCGGGACCTGGTACGGCGGCGAAATGAAGAAAGGGATGTTCTCGGTGATGAACTACCTGCTGCCGCTGCGCGGTATTGCCTCGATGCACTGCTCTGCAAACGTTGGGGAGAAAGGCGATGTGGCGGTATTCTTCGGCCTGTCCGGCACCGGTAAAACCACCCTCTCCACCGATCCGAAACGCCGCCTGATTGGCGACGACGAACACGGTTGGGATGATGACGGCGTGTTTAACTTTGAAGGCGGCTGCTACGCGAAGACCATTCGCCTGTCTGAAGAGGCGGAGCCGGATATTTACCACGCCATCCGACGCGATGCGCTGCTGGAAAACGTCACCGTGCGTGCCGATGGCTCCATCGACTTCGACGACGCCTCGAAAACCGAGAACACCCGCGTCTCTTACCCGATCTATCACATCGACAATATCGTTAAGCCGGTGTCAAAAGCGGGTCACGCGACGAAGGTGATTTTCCTGACGGCTGATGCGTTCGGCGTGTTGCCGCCGGTTTCTCGCCTGACGGCCAGCCAGACGCAGTACCACTTCCTCTCCGGTTTTACCGCTAAACTGGCGGGGACCGAGCGTGGCGTAACGGAGCCAACGCCAACCTTCTCCGCCTGCTTCGGCGCGGCGTTCCTGTCGCTGCACCCGACACAGTACGCTGAAGTGCTGGTGAAACGCATGCAGGCCGTCGGCGCGCAGGCGTATCTGGTGAACACCGGCTGGAACGGCACCGGCAAACGTATCTCTATCAAAGATACCCGCGCCATTATCGACGCCATTCTGGATGGTTCGCTGGATAACGCCGAAACCTTCACGCTGCCGATGTTTGATCTGGCGATCCCGACGGAGCTGCCGGGCGTGGAGACGCGTATTCTCGACCCGCGCAATACCTACGGTTCACCGGAGCAGTGGCGTGAGAAGGCGGAATCGCTGGCGAAGCTGTTTATTGAGAACTTTGAGAAGTATACCGACACCCCGGCGGGCGTTGCGCTGGTGAGTGCGGGACCAAAGCTGTAACCCTTGCCCCTCACCCTAACCCTCTCCCACGGGGAGAGGGAACATCATCATCTTCGCCCGGCGTTAGGGAAGATCATCTCCCTCTCCCCGTGGGAGAGGGCCGGGGTGAGGGCATCAGACCGCACCTTCGAGATTTAACTCTCTTTCACCTGCCCACGCGTCACCGGCACAGGTAGCCAGGCGCGAATGCTCAAACCGCCCCGCTCGCTGGTGCCAATCTCCAGCAACCCGTTATGGTTATCGACAATACGCTGCACAATCGCGAGGCCTAAACCCGTTCCGCTGGTACTGCGCGCACTGTCGCCGCGTACAAACGGCTGGAACAGATGTTTACGCTGCTCAGGCTTAATGCCCGGACCATCGTCTTCCACCTGGAACCACGCGCGGTTAAGTTCTGAGCCGCTGCTGACCTTGATCCACCCGTTGCCGTATCGCGCCGCGTTAACCACCATATTGGCGACCGCACGCTTGATCGAGAGAGGATGCATACGCACCTGAATCTCGCCCGCCTGGAGGTCGGTATCAATTTCACGCTCGTAACCGCTCTCGGCGGCCACCACTTCACCCAGTACCGCGTTCAGGTCGGCCATTTCCATTGGCATCTCCTGCCCGGTGCGCAGGTAGTCAATGAACTGCTCGATAATGGCATTACACTCTTCGATGTCCTTGTTGATGGACTCGGCGAGATACCCGTCCTGCTCGCCCATCATCTCGGTTGCCAGACGAATACGCGTCAGCGGAGTACGCAGGTCATGGCTCACCCCCGCCATCAGCAGCGTGCGGTCGTCCGCCAGCTGCTTCACGCCTGCCGCCATGTGGTTAAAGGCGCGCGTCACCGAACGCACCTCCGACGCACCATACTCGCGCAGCGGCGGTGGAATAATCCCTTTACCGACCTGCAGCGCCGCGTGCTCCAGGTCAACCAGCGGTCGGTTCTGTATACGGATAAACAGCCACGCGCCCCCTATCGCCAGCAGCATGATCGCAAGGGTATAGCGGAACAGCGGAGAGAAGTCGCCCTGATGGATTTCAGTCAGCGGGACGCGCACCCAGATGTTGGGTGACAGCCAGGTTTTCAGCCAGACGACGGGCGAGCTTTTGTTGACCTCAACGCGCACTTCGGTTGGGCCACCCAGCTGCTGCGCCATTTGCTGGCTGAGGAATTCATAGTGCTGCGCCCAGCGCAGACCCGCGTCTTCCGCCGCCTCATTCGAGTAAAGCGAAATGCCCAGTTCACGGTAGATTTCACGGCGAAACGCCGGGGGAACAACTAACTGCGTGCCGTCCTCCAGCTGCAGTTTATCGGTCATCAGCATACGGACTTCGTACGCCAGAACCTTATTAAACTGCTGGAGGCTCGGCAGGATCGCAAAGTTCAGCACCACCAGGTAGGTTGTCACCAGGCTGACAAACAGCAAGGTGACAATCAGGAGCAGAGTGCGGGCAAACGAGCTTCGCGGTGAGAAGCGCATTCGCCTCATGCTTTAGCGCCGTCCGGGACAAAGACGTAGCCCAGACCCCATACGGTCTGAATGTAACGAGGATGCGCCGGATCTTCTTCCACCATGCGGCGCAGACGGGAGATCTGCACGTCGATGGAACGTTCCATTGCGGAGTATTCGCGGCCACGCGCCAGGTTCATCAGCTTATCGCGGGAGAGCGGCTCACGCGGGTGGCTCACCAGCGCTTTCAGGACGGCAAACTCACCGCTGGTCAGCGGCATTGGCTCGTCTTCACGGAACATCTCGCGCGTGCCGAGGTTCAGCTTAAACTTGCCGAAGGCGATAACCGCCTCTTCCTGCGACGGTGCGCCAGGCAGTTCGTTCGCCTGACGGCGCAGCACGGCGCGGATACGGGCCAGCAGCTCGCGCGGGTTGAACGGTTTTGGAATGTAGTCGTCAGCGCCGATCTCCAGGCCCACGATACGGTCAACTTCTTCGCCCTTCGCCGTCACCATGATGATCGGCATCGGGTTGCTCTGGCTACGCAGGCGGCGGCAAATAGAGAGGCCGTCTTCGCCCGGCAGCATCAGGTCGAGGACCATCAGGTGGAACGATTCGCGAGTCAGCAGACGGTCCATCTGCTCGGCGTTCGCCACGCTACGAACCTGGAAGCCCTGCTCGGTCAGATAACGTTCGAGCAGCGCGCGCAGGCGCATGTCGTCATCCACGACCAGAATTTTATAGTTCTCTTGCATTATGTGTACTCCCAAAGGTTCGGATCGTTTAATAACAGCGTATTCTAAAAAAGTGCACGTATTCGACCAGCGAATTCTGGTATAAATTCTAGTCGAAATTGTTACAAAGCATATTTAACAGCAGCTTATCTGCACACATCATCACATAAACCCTTATTTACACTGTCTGTTATTTTATGTGATACGTAATGTGCGAAAGGTTTGCAACGATGTCGAGTCAGAAGGTCACACCATGAAAACGCCCCTGATCACCCGCGAAGGGTACGAGAAGCTCAAAAAAGAGATGGATTACCTGTGGCGCGAAGAGCGTCCGGAAGTGACCAAAAAAGTCACCTGGGCTGCGAGCCTGGGCGATCGCAGCGAAAATGCTGACTACCAATACAACAAAAAGCGGCTGCGCGAAATCGACCGCCGCGTACGCTACCTGACGAAATGCCTCGAACACCTCAAAATCGTCGATTACTCCCCGCAGCAGGAGGGCAAAGTGTTCTTTGGCGCGTGGGTGGAAATAGAGAATGACGACGGCGACACCCTGCGTTTTCGGATTGTCGGCTACGATGAAATTTTTGGTCGTAAGGATTACATCTCCATCGATTCCCCCATGGCCCGCGCCCTGCTGAAAAAGGAAGTGGGCGATTTAGCCGTTGTCCAGACCCCTGGCGGGGAAGCGAGCTGGTACGTGAACGAAATCGAGTACGTTAAATAGTCCGAGAGCGCCCTCCACGGCTGGCATTTTGCCGTGTCAGCCCGTATAACTATCCCCTGATTTTTCGACCCAACAGATGATAAAGCCATGATGAAAGAGTCGCTCTGCCGCATTATTGCGGGTGATATTCAGGCCAGAGCCGAACAGGTAGAAGCTGCCGTTCGCCTGCTTGATGAAGGGAACACCGTGCCGTTTATTGCACGTTATCGTAAGGAAGTCACCGGTGGTCTGGATGACACACAGCTGCGTAATCTGGAGACCCGCCTGGGCTACCTGCGCGAGCTGGAAGACCGACGTCAGGCCATCCTGAAATCCATCGGCGAACAGGGCAAACTGACCAGCGATCTGGAAAAAGCCATTAACGGCACCCTCAGCAAAACCGAATTAGAAGATCTCTATCTGCCGTACAAACCAAAGCGCCGCACGCGCGGGCAGATTGCGATCGAAGCAGGTCTTGAGCCGCTGGCCGATCTGCTGTGGAACGACCCCTCTCACGATCCGGACACCGAAGCCGCGAAATTTATCGACGCCGATAAAGGCGTGGCGGACACCAAGGCTGCGCTCGATGGCGCACGCTATATTCTGATGGAGCGTTTCTCTGAAGACGCGGCGCTGCTCGCCAAAGTGCGTGATTATCTGTGGAAGAATGCCCACATCGTCTCGACCGTTGTCAGCGGTAAAGAGGAAGAAGGCGCGAAGTTCCGCGACTACTTCGACCATCACGAACCGATTTCTACCGCGCCGTCGCACCGCGCGCTGGCCATGTTCCGCGGCCGCAACGAAGGCGTATTGCAGCTCTCCCTGAATGCCGACCCTCAGTTCGACGAGCCGCCAAAAGAGAGCCACTGCGAGCAGATCATCATCGACCACCTCGGCCTGCGCCTGAACAACGCCCCGGCAGATGCCTGGCGTAAAGGCGTGGTGAGCTGGACGTGGCGCATTAAGGTGCTGATGCACCTCGAAACCGAGCTGATGGGTACCGTGCGCGAGCGTGCGGAAGACGAGGCGATCAACGTCTTTGCCCGTAACCTGCACGACCTGCTGATGGCCGCGCCGGCGGGCCTGCGCGCGACCATGGGCCTCGATCCGGGCCTGCGTACCGGCGTGAAAGTGGCGGTGGTTGACGGGACCGGCAAGCTGGTCGCGACCGACACCATCTATCCGCATACCGGCCAGGCAGCCAAAGCGGCTGTTGCGGTAGCGGCGCTGTGCGAGAAGTACAACGTTGAGCTGGTTGCCATCGGTAACGGCACCGCGTCACGCGAAACCGAGCGGTTCTACCTGGATGTACAGAAGCAGTTCCCGAAAGTCACGGCGCAGAAGGTCATCGTCAGCGAAGCGGGCGCGTCCGTTTATTCCGCGTCCGAACTGGCGGCGCAGGAGTTCCCGGATCTCGACGTTTCACTGCGCGGTGCCGTCTCAATTGCCCGCCGTCTGCAGGATCCGCTGGCGGAGCTGGTGAAGATAGACCCGAAATCCATCGGCGTGGGCCAGTATCAACACGACGTGAGCCAGACGCAGCTGGCACGCAAGCTGGATGCGGTAGTAGAAGACTGTGTTAACGCCGTCGGCGTAGACCTCAACACCGCTTCCGTTCCCCTGCTGACGCGCGTAGCGGGCTTAACCCGCATGATGGCGCAGAACATTGTGGCCTGGCGCGACGAGAACGGTCAGTTCAAGAACCGCCAGCAGCTCCTGAAGGTAAGCCGTCTGGGGCCGAAAGCCTTTGAGCAGTGTGCGGGCTTCCTGCGTATCAACCATGGCGACAACCCGCTGGATGCGTCCACCGTTCACCCGGAAGCCTATCCTGTCGTGGAGCGTATTCTGGCGGCCACCCAACAGGCGCTGAAAGATCTGATGGGCGATAACAGCGCGCTGCGTAATCTGAAAGCGGTCGATTTCACCGACGAACAGTTCGGCGTGCCGACCGTGACGGACATTATCAAAGAGCTGGAAAAGCCGGGCCGCGATCCGCGTCCTGAATTTAAAACCGCCACCTTTGCTGACGGCGTCGAAACCATGAACGACCTGCTGCCGGGCATGGTGCTGGAAGGCGCAGTGACCAACGTCACCAACTTTGGTGCGTTTGTCGATATCGGCGTGCATCAGGATGGCCTGGTCCACATCTCCTCCCTCGCCGACAAGTTCGTGGAAGATCCGCACACCGTGGTCAAAGCGGGCGACATCGTGAAGGTGAAGGTGCTGGAAGTGGATCTGCAGCGCAAGCGTATCGCCCTGACCATGCGTCTGGACGAGCAGCCTGGCGAAACCAACGCGCGCCGTGGCAGCAACGGCGGTGGCCGCGAACAGCAGCGCCCGGCGGCCAAAGCGGCAAAACCACGCGGTCGCGAGGCACAACCGGCTGGCAACAGCGCGATGATGGATGCGCTGGCGGCGGCAATGGGTAAGAAGCGCTAAGTGGCTAAACGCCCGGTGGCGCTGCGCTTACCGGGCCTACGATTTTTGTAGGCCCGGCATACAGATCGCAGAAAATTAAATAATTAAGTCCTCACTCATTTATAAAAAATATGAAACCGGTTGTATATCCGTATTTACACCACTATTTATCACATCTTTAACAAATAACCCTTTTGCGCTTCATTTCTTAAAATCACTAATATTGAGCAAGGTCAAACTGGCGCGAAATTAATTGCACCAACAACATCCCGTCACATTTTTATTATTGCTGATAAAAACTATTCTCATTATCATCCTGTAGTAGATTATTTAACCTTCCGTGGAATCAGGCATTATGCAATTTACACCAGACAGTGCATGGAAAATTACCGGTTTTACCCGTGAAATTAGCCCGGCCTATCGGCAGAAGCTGCTGTCGTTGGGCATGCTCCCCGGCTCGTCATTCCAGGTCGTACGCGTTGCGCCCCTGGGCGATCCCGTTCATATCGAAACCCGACGCGTCAATCTGGTATTGCGTAAAAAAGACCTCGCATTAATTGAAGTCGAACCCTTATCCCGATAACACGCCAGCGGTTTCAGTGAGTCTATTACAATGAAAAAATTAACTATTGGCTTAATTGGCAATCCTAATTCCGGCAAGACAACCTTATTTAACCAGCTTACCGGCGCACGTCAGCGCGTGGGGAACTGGGCAGGCGTAACGGTAGAACGAAAAGAGGGTCAATTCACGACCACGGATAATCAGGTAACGTTAGTTGACCTGCCCGGCACCTATTCGTTAACCACCATCTCTTCGCAAACCTCGCTCGATGAGCAGATCGCCTGCCACTATATTTTGAGCGGCGATGCAGACTTACTGATTAACGTCGTGGACGCCTCCAACCTGGAGCGTAACCTCTACCTGACGCTGCAGCTGCTTGAGCTGGGCATTCCCTGCATCGTCGCGCTCAACATGCTCGACATTGCGGAAAAGCAGAACCTGCGTATTGATATTGATGCGCTCTCTGCCCGTCTGGGCTGCCCGGTGGTGCCGCTGGTTTCGACCCGCGCTCGCGGCATTGATGCCCTGAAGCTGGCGATTGACCGTCATACCGGAAACAGCGACGTTGAGCTGGTGCATTACGCCCGGCCGCTGCTGCGCGAAGCCAGCGCCCTGGCACAGGCAATGGACGGCACCCTGCCCGCCCGCCAGCGCCAGTGGCTCGGCCTGCAGATGCTGGAAGGCGATATTTACAGCCGCGCCTATGCGGGCAACGCGGCGGATAAGCTGGACGTTGCGCTGGCGCGTCTCAACGACGAATTCGACGACCCGGCTCTACATATCGCGGATGCGCGCTATCAGGCCATCGCGGCCATTTGCGACGTGGTCAGCAACGCGTTAACGGCAGAACCGAGCCGCTTTACCGCCGCGATTGATAAAATTGTCCTCAATCGTTTCCTCGGCCTGCCCGTTTTCCTGCTCGTGATGTACCTCATGTTCCTGCTCGCCATTAACATCGGCGGTGCGTTACAGCCTATTTTCGACGCCGGATCGGTTGCGATCTTCGTGCACGGCATTCAGTGGCTGGGTTACACCCTGCGCTTCCCGGAATGGCTGACCATCTTCCTCGCCCAAGGGCTGGGCGGCGGTATCAATACCGTTCTGCCGCTGGTGCCGCAGATTGGCATGATGTACCTGTTCCTCTCCTTCCTTGAGGACTCCGGCTACATGGCCCGCGCCGCGTTCGTGATGGACCGTCTGATGCAGGCGCTGGGCCTGCCGGGTAAATCCTTCGTACCGCTGATTGTCGGCTTCGGCTGCAACGTCCCGTCGGTGATGGGCGCCCGCACGCTCGATGCCCCGCGTGAACGTCTGATGACCATCATGATGGCACCGTTTATGTCCTGCGGCGCACGACTGGCTATCTTCGCGGTCTTTGCGGCGGCCTTTTTTGGCCAGCAGGGTGCGCTGGCGGTCTTCTCGCTGTACGTGCTGGGCATCGTGATGGCGATCCTGACCGGCCTGATGCTCAAACACACCATCATGCGCGGTGAAGCGTCGCCGTTTGTGATGGAGCTGCCGGTTTACCACGTGCCGCATCTTAAGAGCCTGGTGATCCAGACCTGGCAGCGCCTGAAAGGCTTCGTACTGCGTGCCGGTAAAGTTATCGTGATTGTCAGTATTTTCCTGAGCGCGTTGAACAGCTTCACCCTGAGCGGGCAAGCGGCAGATAACATCAACGACTCCGCGCTGGCCTCCGTCAGCCGCGTCATCACGCCGGTGTTCAAACCGATTGGCGTGCATGAAGATAACTGGCAGGCGACCGTGGGCCTGTTCACCGGGGCGATGGCAAAAGAGGTGGTTGTGGGTACGCTCAACACCCTCTACACCGCTGAAAACATTCAGGAGCAGGCGTTTAACCCGGCAGAGTTTCACCTCGGTGACGAGTTGCTCGGCGCGGTGGATGAGACCTGGCAGAGCCTGAAAGACACCTTTAGCCTGAGCGTTCTGGCAAACCCCATCGAAGCCAGTAAAGGCGACGGCGAAATGGCCACCGGTGCCATGGGCGTGATGAGCGAGAAGTTTGGCAGCGCCTCAGCGGCCTACAGCTACCTGATCTTCGTGCTGCTGTACATTCCGTGCATCTCCGTGATGGGGGCGATTGCCCGTGAATCCAGCCGCGGCTGGATGGGCTTCTCCGTACTGTGGGGGCTTAACATCGCGTACTCGCTGTCGACGGTGTTTTATCAGGCGGCTAACTTCAGCCAGCATCCGCGCTACAGCCTGGTCTGCATTCTGGCGGTGATCCTGTTCAACGTGGTTGTTATCGGCCTGCTGCGTCGGGCGCGTAGCCGCGTTGACGTTAACCTGCTGGCGACCCGTAAAACCCCCGCCACCTGCTGCAACAGCCCGGCTGGCGACTGTCATTAAGAGGTGAACACCATGGCATCGTTAATTCAGGTTCGGGATTTACTGGCATTACAGGGACGGATGGAGGCAAAACAGATGAGCATCAACCTGCATACGCCGCAACCGATGATCGATGCCATGCTGGAAAGGCTGGAAGCCATGGGAAAAGCCGTGCGTATTCAGGAAGAGCCGAACGATTGCCTGTCGGGCAGTTGCAAAAGCTGTCCTGAAGGAAAGGCCTGCCTCAGGGAGTGGTGGGCGCTGCGTTAAGCGAGAGCCGGGCGTAACTGCCCGGCTCTGTTGTATTACTTAAAGACTTCAGCCGTAGCATGCACGTTTTTGGTGTCTTTCTGCGCGCTGGTAATCACGTAGTATTTTCCGCCCAGCTCATCCGCTTTTTTGGACAGCTCGCGCTTCGCATCCATCGGTGCTGTGGTGTCAGACGTGGTGATCTCCCCCACCTTGGTCAGATTCATCTCTTTGACCTTATCTTTTTGCAGCTCTTCTGCCGCAAACACGCCAAATGACAGAGACCCAATAACCAGAGAAGTGACAATACCTGTAACAAGTTTCATAACCCGACTCTCCTTAGGATTGTTGTTTTGATTATCGTAGGCAGAACAACCGCAACGACACCTTGAGTATTGTTGCGGTGCGGCATTTTTGCCAGGCGGGTGAGAAATCAGTCAGGCCACACGTTGACGTAGCGCAACGAGCGCAGACACGATCTCCTCAGGATGAGAGATAAACGGCGCATGGGCGGCTTTCGCCACCACCAGCGATTCACTTTCCGGCCAAAGCGCATCAAGCAGAGGAACAACTTTGCGCGGCACCAGGCCATCAAGATAGCCGTAGATCCTCAGATGCGGCAGCGCCAGTGAGGCAAGCGGTTCACGCAGATCGACCGTTCTCAGGATTTCCAGCCCGCCGTTGAGGACCGCCACGTCTGGCATCGGCAGAGAGAGCACGGTCTGTTTCAGCGTACGCGCATCCTGACGCGCCGTTTCCGTGCCCATCGTCTGTAGCGCCAGAAAACGCTCCACCGTGCGCTGGAAATCAGCGCTCAACTGCTGCTGGAACCCGGCCAACACCTCCGGTTTGATCCCCGGCCATGCATCATGCGCGCTGAAACAGGGCGACGAGGCCACGGTGACCAGCGCCTGCACGCGTTCGAGATGGGTAAGCGCAATCTGGCTCGCCACCAGCCCGCCCAGGCTCCAGCCCAGCCAGATGGCGTTTTGCGGCGCCGCGTCCAGGACCTCGTTTGCCATCTCAGCAAGCGTCATCGCACCATAGCCGCTGCTGCGGCCATAGCCGGGCAGATCCACCAGATGCAGTGTAAAATGCGAGGCCAGTTCCTCACTTACGCAACGCCATACTTCGGCGTTCAGTCCCCATCCGTGCAGCAGCACAAGATGACAATTTCCCGTCCCAACGGTCTGCCACCACAGCGTCTTCATCAGCTATCGTTCTCTTTTTGACATGGAGGTTGTCTATGCTAACAGCGCCCGGCTTGTGCTGGCTATGCCGAATGCCGCTTACGCTGAGCGGATGGGGCATCTGTTCTGTCTGTACGCGCTCGCTGCAAGGGCGTATCAGCGGCTGCCCGCAATGTGGTTTACCGGCGACTAGCCCGCAGCTCCCGTGCGGCCGCTGCCTGAAAAAACCGCCGCCGTGGTGTGCCCTGGTGGCAGTAGACCACTACGTTCCGCCCCTGAGCGGTCTGATTCATTCCCTGAAGTTTTCCAGTCAGAGTTCGTTGGCGCGCCCCCTCGCACGTCTGCTGCTGCTGGCGCTTTTACAGGCGCGACGCACGCGCCAGCTACCGGGCGTGGACATGATCATGAACGTGCCCCTGTATCGCCGTCGCCACTGGCGGCGAGGCTACAACCAAAGCGACCTGCTTTGCCGTCCGCTCGCCCACTGGCTCGGGTGTCGTTACCCTGCCTCAGCATTAACGCGCGTTCAGGCCACCGCGACCCAGCACCGGCTCAACGCGCGGCTGCGCAAACGAAACCTGAAAAATGCCTTTCGCCTTGAATTGCCGGTCAACGGCCTCCATATCGCGCTGGTGGATGATGTCGTCACCACGGGCAGCACCGTCGCCGAACTTTCACGGCTGCTTTTGCAAAGCGGCGCCGCGTCGGTTCAGGTATGGTGTCTGTGCCGTACCTTGTAGCCCTTCTTCAATGGGCGTATGATTATACCCAGGTAATTTAGTCAACTATTAGGCCAAAGCTATGATCCGTATTTCCGATTCTGCACAAGCGCACTTTGCCAAACTGCTGGCAAATCAGGAAGAAGGGACGCAGATCCGCGTGTTTGTGATCAATCCAGGCACTCCGAATGCAGAATGTGGTGTCTCTTATTGTCCACCGGACGCCGTGGAAGCAACCGACACTGCCCTTAAATTTGAGCAGCTCACGGCCTATGTCGATGAGCTGAGCGCGCCGTATCTTGAGGATGCGGAGATTGATTTTGTCACAGACCAGCTGGGTTCCCAGCTGACCCTGAAAGCACCGAACGCGAAAATGCGTAAAGTGTCTGACGATGCTCCGCTGATGGAACGCGTGGAGTACATGTTGCAGTCCCAGATTAACCCACAGCTGGCCGGCCACGGTGGTCGCGTCACCCTGATGGAAATCACCGAAGATGGCCTGGCTATTCTTCAGTTCGGCGGCGGCTGTAACGGCTGTTCCATGGTTGACGTGACGCTGAAAGAAGGGATCGAGAAGCAGCTGCTGAACGAGTTCCCTGAACTGAAAGGCGTGCGTGACCTGACCGAACACCAGCGCGGCGAGCACTCTTACTACTAAGCCGTCTGCCTTTGCCCGGTGGCGCTGCGCTTACCGGGCCTACAGTGACGCTGCACATTTTGATTCGTAAGCCGGGTAAGGCGAAGCCGCCGCCCGGCTTTTGTTTGCCCGCCTCTCCCCTCTGTATATGTTGACCTGCGTCTCATTATTCAAATTTTGCCTGCCTGGGTGATTCTCAATCACGTCATGTTACCCGTATCATTCCTGCGGACACTAAACATACCCATAACAGCCGACTAAACTTAATCGTTTCACAGGCGACCGTATTAGTGCCGTTAACGCTCTGTTCCCAGTTGGGACAATCGGAATTTGTCGTTGAAACAATGACGTTACCCATAACAATTCAAAGGCCAGGTAAATCATGCCATTAGTCATCGTCGCTATCGGTGTTGTGTTATTACTGCTCTTGATGATCCGTTTCAAACTGAACGGATTTATCGCTCTGGTTCTGGTGGCACTTGCAGTCGGTCTGATGCAAGGCATGCCGCTGGTAAAAGTTATCAGCTCAATTAAAGCCGGCGTCGGCGGCACGCTCGGCAGCCTGGCGTTGATCATGGGCTTTGGTGCCATGCTCGGCAAAATGCTGGCGGACTGCGGTGGCGCGCAGCGTATTGCCACCACGCTGATTGCCAAATTCGGCAAACAGCACATTCAGTGGGCGGTGGTATTAACCGGTTTTACCGTCGGTTTCGCGCTGTTCTATGAGGTGGGCTTCGTCCTGATGTTGCCATTGGTGTTCACCATCGCGGCGGCGGCCAACATCCCATTACTGTTCGTCGGTGTGCCAATGGCGGCTGCGCTGTCCGTGACCCACGGCTTCCTGCCTCCGCACCCGGGCCCAACCGCTATCGCGACCATCTTCCACGCCGATATGGGTAAAACCCTGCTGTTCGGTACCATCCTGGCGATCCCGACCGTGATTCTGGCCGGTCCGGTATTTGCCCGCTTCCTGAAAGGCATTGATAAGCCGATCCCGGAAGGTCTCTACAGCGCCAAAACCTTCACCGAAGAGGAGATGCCTGGCTTTGGCGTCAGCGTCTGGACCTCGCTGGTGCCGGTGATCCTGATGGCGATGCGCGCGATTGCCGAGATGGTTCTGCCGAAAGGTCACGCGTTCCTGAGCGTGGCGGAGTTCCTGGGCGACCCGGTCATGGCGACGCTGATTGCCGTTCTGATTGCGATGTTCACCTTCGGCCTGAACCGTGGCCGTTCAATGGACCAGATCAACGACACGCTGACCTCGTCCATCAAAATCATCGCCATGATGCTGCTGATCATCGGCGGTGGCGGTGCGTTCAAGCAGGTTCTGGTCGACAGCGGCGTGGACAAATACATTGCGTCCATGATGCATGCCACCAACCTGTCCCCACTGTTTATGGCATGGTTTATCGCAGCCGTTCTGCGTATCGCGCTGGGTTCCGCAACCGTTGCGGCCATCACGGCCGGTGGCATCGTGGCACCGCTGATCGCCACCACGGGCGTCAGCCCGGAGCTGATGGTTATCGCGGTAGGTTCCGGCAGCGTGATTTTCTCCCACGTCAACGATCCGGGCTTCTGGCTGTTCAAGGAGTACTTCAACCTGACGATCGGTGAGACCATCAAGTCCTGGTCCATGCTGGAAACCATTATCTCCGTGTGCGGCCTGGTCGGGGTTCTGCTGCTGAATATGGCTATCTGATGTAAAAAAGCCGGGTGGCGCTAACGCTTACCCGGCCTACATTCTATTCCCTCTCCCTTTGGGAGAGGGTTAGGGTGAGGGAAAAATCACCGCTTCTTAGTTAACGCTCTTCTGCGCTTATCCAGATCTTTAATCAGCCTGTTCACCCCGTCATCAGTAAACATCGCTTCCAGACCCACAGAAAGCTTGCGTCGCCAGTTCTTGTACTGATAGCTGGTCCCCGGGATGTTTACCGGCTCCGCCATATCAATCCAGTCCTCCGGCTGTAGACCCAGCAACGCGCTGTTGCTGTCGGCAATATAGCGCTGTAACCCGCGGTTGAGCGTGGACGTCATCGCCATCAGCGATGCCTTATGCCCGGCGCGTTTCGGCAGACAGCCGTGCTTGTGCAGCGCATCCAGCAGCCCCTGTTTCGCCAGCTCGCGATCCTGGTACAGACCGCGTAAAACCACCTCATCCGGATACAGCCCCAGCGTTTTGCCGAGCGTCAGGTCGCCGCTTTCCCAGTAGCCACGAAGCGTAGGAAGGTCATGCGTCGTCGCGACTGCCATTGACTGTTCCGGGTACGCTTTCGGCGCGCGGAAGGTTTTCTCATGGTCGCTCTCAAAATAAAGCACTTTGTAGGAATACACGCCGCTGTCGCGCAGCTTGCTGACGATTTCCACCGGCACGGTACCGAGATCTTCGCCGATCACCATACACTGATGACGTTTACTCTCCAGCGCCAGGATCGACAACAGATCGTCCACCGGGTACTGCACGTATGCTCCGTGATCGGCCGTTTCACCGTACGGGATCCACCACAGGCGCAGCACCGACATAACATGGTCAATGCGCAGCGCGCCGCAGTTCTGCATATTCGCGCGCAGCAGATCGATGAACGGCTGGTAGGCGCGAGCGGCCATGACGTGCGGATCCATCGGCGGCAGACCCCAGTTCTGGCCCAGCGGGCCGAGGATGTCCGGCGGCGCGCCCACGGAGGCTTTCAGGCAGTAAAGCTCGCGGTCGCACCAGGTTTCCGCCCCGCCCTCTGCCACGCCAACCGCCAGATCACGGTACAGGCCAATCGGCATGTTATAGCCCTGGCTCACCTGCCAGCAGGCGGCAAACTGGCTGTACGCCAGCCACTGCAGCCAGAGGTAAAAATCCACTTCGTCGGCATATTTTTTACAGAAGGCTTTTACTTCTGGGGTATCCACCCGTTGATACGCCTTCGGCCATACCGGCCAGCCCCAGCGCATCTCGTCTTCCTTCACCTGGTAGGCGTGCAGCGCATCGAACGCCGCCTGCCAGTAAAGGCTCTCGCCCTCCCGGTCTACAAACTGACGGAAAGCGGCCATCTGCTCGTCATCGCGCTTCGCAAACCCCTTCCACGCCAGGCGCAGCGCGGCCATTTTCAGCGAGGTGACGGCAGAGTAGTCCACCCACTCGGCGTCGCGTGCCTGCTTCAGCATCTGCTGCGTGGTCTCCAGCCTCCACCACGCCTGCGCCTCTTTGCTGTTTTTGAAATCATCCAGCGCGTTAACGTCGATATAAATGACGTTTAGCCAGCGACGCGAAGACGGGCTGTACGGGCTGGCGCTTTCCGGGTTCGCCGGATAGAGCGCGTGGATTGGGTTGAGGCCGATAAACGCCCCGCCGCGCTCACCCACTGACGAGAGCATCTTTTTCAAATCGCCGAAGTCGCCGATGCCCCAGTTACTGTCGGAGCGCAGCGTGTAGAGCTGTACGCAGGCACCCCACAGCTTTTTGCCCTCCACCAGCGCCTGCGGCTCATAGCAGCGCTTCGGCGCAACGATCACCCGGCAGGCGAACGGCTTGGCATTCTGGGTGAGCGTTAACGTGTGGTAGCCCTCCGGCAGTTTTGCCGGAAGGGTAAAGCGTTTGCCGCCGGTGGCGTGGCCTGTGTGCACCTGCCCCGCTTCGGTAGTAAGCTGCCAGCTAAACTCGCCGCGCCCCTCCACCGTCAGCGACATTTTTTTGCCCGCGGTAAAGACCTTGACGTTCGGCACCGGGGAGGCCGACGCTTTCGCGCCGGTGTTGTGCATGGCATCCAGCAAACGTCTTTTGGTTTCAGCGCCAATAGACTGTGGTTTGCCGTGAGCATTAATGTAACTGAGGCTAATCCCCGCCGCCTGCGCGGCGCTATCCAGACGTTTACTCTCCATCGCGCTTCCTTAGCGTTTTGCCTGCCAGATACGAGCCTGATAGTCACGGATTGAGCGGTCAGAGCTGAACATGCCGCAGCGGGCGGTATTCAGGATACACGCGCGGGTCCAGGCCTCCTGGTCGCGGTACAGCACATCGACCTGCTTTTGCGCATCCACGTAGGCCGTGAAGTCCGCCATCACCAGGTACGGGTCGCCGCCCTGTTTGCCCATGCTGTGCAGCATCTGGTCGAACGCGTGCTTATCGCCGTCGCTGTATTTACCGCTCTCCAGCTCTTTCAGTACTGCATCCAGCACTTTGTCTTTTTTACGCCACTTCACCGGGTCGTAGCCTTTGGCTTTGATGGCTTTCACTTCTTCAACAGTATGGCCGAAGATAAAGATGTTCTCTTCCCCAACCTTCTCGGCGATTTCGACGTTCGCACCGTCCAGGGTGCCGACGGTCAGCGCGCCGTTCAGCGCGAGCTTCATGTTGCCCGTACCGGAGGCTTCTTTACCCGCCGTTGAGATCTGCTCAGAGATATCCGCCGCCGGGATCAGCATTTCCGCCGCCGAGACGCAGTAGTCCGGCAGGAACACCACCTTCAGCTTGTCGCCCACCTTCGGATCGTTGTTGATCGCCGCCGCAACCTTATTAATGGCGAGGATGATGTTTTTCGCCAGATAGTAGCCCGGCGCGGCTTTCGCACCGAACAGGAACACGCGCGGCACGCGGTCGGCCTGCGGGTTCTCGCGGATCTCCTTGTACAGCGCCAGAATGTGCAGCAGGTTCAGGTGCTGGCGCTTGTACTCGTGCAGGCGCTTAATCTGGATATCAAAAATAGCGTTCGGGTTGATCTCAATTCCGGTGCGCATCTTCACAAACGCCGCCAGGCGAACTTTGTTCTCCCGCTTGATGGCGCGGTACTGCTCGCGGAATTTGGCGTTGTCGGCCTGTTTTTCCAGACTGATGAGCTGGTCCAGATCGTTGGCCCACTCTTTCTTCAGCGTCTTGTCCAGCAGGCCCGCCAGCAGCGGGTTGCACTGCTTGATCCAGCGGCGCGGTGTAATGCCGTTGGTCACGTTGTGGAATTTGGTCGGCCACAGCTGGTGATATTCCGGGAACAGATCTTTCACCACCAGGTCGGAGTGCAGCGCCGCCACGCCGTTGACCGCAAAGCCGCTCACCACGCACATGTTCGCCATGCGCACCTGTTTGTCATACACCACGGCCAGCTTCGCCCAGACGGCGTTATCACCCGGCCATGTTTTCTCCACCAGCGTTTTAAACTGGTCGTTAATCGTGTTGATGATCTGCATGTGGCGCGGCAGCAGGGTTTTCACCAGCTTCTCATCCCAGCACTCCAGCGCTTCCGGCATCAGGGTGTGGTTGGTGTAGGCAAAGGTGCGGCTGGTAATCGCCCAGGCGTCATCCCAGCTCAGCTGATGCTCATCGATCAGCACGCGCAGCAGCTCAGGGATCGCAATCGTCGGGTGCGTGTCGTTGAGCTGAATCACTTCGAAGTCCGGCAACTGTGCCAGCTTACGGCCCGCCAGATGATGACGGCGCAGAATATCCGCCACGGAGCAGGCGCACTGGAAGTACTGCTGCATCAGGCGCAGCTTTTTACCCGCCAGATGGTTGTCGTTCGGGTAGAGCACTTTAGTCAGTTTTTCGGCGTCGATGCCCTGCTGCTCGGCACGCAGGAAATCGCCGTCGTTGAATTTGGTCAGGTTGAACGGATGCGCGTGCTTCGCCTGCCACAGGCGCAGCGGCTGTGAGACGCCGTTACGGTAACCGAGCACCGGCAGGTCCCAGGCTTCACCGGTAAGAGTAAACGCTGGCTCCCAGAGGCCTTGCTTCGAGACTTTCCCGCCAATGCCCACCTGCACATCCAGCTGCGCGTTGTGGCGGAACCACGGATAGGTGTTGCGATGCCAGTCGTCCGGCGCTTCCATCTGATGCCCGTCGGCGAACGACTGACGGAACAGGCCGTACTGATAGTTCAGGCCATAACCGATGGCCGACTGGCCGACGGTCGCCATGGAGTCGAGGAAGCAGGCCGCCAGACGCCCCAAACCGCCGTTGCCCAGCGCCGGGTCGGTCTCTTCTTCCAGCAGGTCGGTCAGGTTAACGTCGTGCTCTTTCAGCACATCGCCCACCTCCTGATACCAGCCGAGATTAAGAAGGTTGTTGCCGGTGAGGCGCCCAATCAGGAATTCCATCGAAATATAGTTCACGTGACGCTGGCCTTTAACGGGCTTCGCCACCGGCTGAGCATCCAGTTGCTCTGCGAGCGCACCGCTCACCGCCTGCCACCACTGGTGGGGCGTCATTTCGTTTGCAGCATGAAGGCCAAAACGCTGCCACTGACGCGTCAGGGCAGCCTGAAATTGAGCTTTGTTGAAGGTAGGCTGTGACATAGGGAATCGGCATCCTGTAAAAAGAAAATTAACCACTGGCGCTAGTGTGCCTGGCTCATTACACCACTTCCTCCTCCCGTAAAGGATTAGCCAGGGAGGAGTAGCGGGGATGAGCAGAAAAGTGTGATCGAGGCCACTTTGCGCGCCAGGCGGCAGTGTGCGTTGAAGGCGAGAAGATAACCGGGAAGAGTGTCAAAAAAATGAAATGCCGTTTCGTAAGAAATTAATACACGTTGAAATGATTACTGACAGAGAATACGCTTTTTGCAATTAAGGGGTTTCTCAGAGAAGTATTACGCCTGCTGAACATTACCCAAACTTTATTAACGCGGGCGTGATTATCCCGTTATGAAACCCGTTTCAGCGTAAGCGCATGTCATGCAAACAATCCAGTATCCATGCGGCACGAGGGCCATTTTTAAAAAGTTCCGCCGCCTGCCGGAATGTTTTGTGACACAGTGCAAATTCAGAGGCACAAAACCCAGACATAACTTGCAATAGTTCTTCTATTCACCGACCTTATATCTATTAATTACGAAGCGCAAAAAAAATAAATTTCTCGTTCCCCACAGTGAAGTGAAAACTATGTTGATTCCGTCCAAATTAAGTCGCCCGGTTCGCCTCGACCACACGGTGGTCCGCGAGCGTCTGCTGGCTAAACTTTCCGGCGCGCATAATTTCCGACTGGCGCTGGTGACGAGCCCTGCAGGTTATGGAAAGACAACGCTCATTTCACAGTGGGCGGCGGGCAAAAGCGATCTCGGCTGGTACTCCCTTGATGAGGGCGATAACCAGCAGGAGCGTTTTGCCAGTTATTTAATTGCTGCCCTTCAGCAGGCCACCAACGGCCACTGCGTAGCCAGCGAAGTGATGGTGCAAAAACGCCAGTACGCCAGCCTGTCTTCCCTTTTCTCACAGCTCTTTATTGAACTGGCCGAATGGCATCGTCCGCTGTACGTGGTGATTGATGATTACCATCTGATCACCAACCCGGTTATTCATGAGTCGATGCGCTTTTTCCTGCGCCATCAGCCGGAAAATCTCACCCTGGTGGTGCTGTCGCGCAATTTACCGCAGCTCGGCATCGCAAACCTGCGCGTGCGCGATCAGCTTCTCGAGGTGGGCAGCCAGCAGCTGGCCTTTACCCATCAGGAAGCCAAACAGTTCTTTGACTGCCGCCTGACCTCCCCGATTGAAGCCTCCGAGAGCAGCCGTCTGTGCGATGACGTTGCCGGCTGGGCGACCGCCCTGCAGCTCATTGCCCTCTCTGCGCGACAAAATAACAGCCCGACGCATCAGTCCGCGCGTCGTCTGGCAGGCATCAATGCCAGCCATCTGTCGGATTATCTGGTGGACGAGGTGCTGGACAGCGTTGATCCCTCTACCCGTAACTTCCTGCTCAAAAGCTCCCTGCTGCGCTCCATGAACGACGCGCTGATTATGCGCGTCACCGGCACGGAAAACGGCCAGCTTCAGCTCGAAGAGATTGAACGTCAGGGACTCTTTCTGACGCGGATGGACGATCCCGGCGAATGGTTCAGCTATCACCCGCTGTTTGGTAGCTTCCTGCGCCAGCGCTGCCAGTGGGAGCTGGCCGCCGAACTGCCGCAGATCCACCGCGCCGCCGCCGAGAGCTGGATGGCTCAGGGCTTCCCAAGCGAGGCGATCCACCATGCGCTGGCCGCCGGTGATGCCAACATGCTGCGCGATATTCTGCTCAACCATGCGTGGGGGCTGTTTAACCACAGCGAACTGACGCTGCTTGAAGAGTCCTTAAAAGCGCTGCCGTGGGAAAGCCTGCTGGAAAACCCGCGCCTGGTGCTGCTGCAGGCCTGGCTGATGCAGAGCCAGCATCGCTACAGCGAAGTGAATACGCTGCTGGCGCGCGCCGAGCAGGAGATGGAAAGCGAGATGGACGCCACCCTGCACGGCGAGTTCAACGCGCTGCGCGCCCAGGTGGCTATCAACGATGGCGACCCGGAAGAGGCCGAACGTCTGGCGATGGTCGCGCTGGACGAACTGCCGCTGGCGAACTTCTACAGCCGCATTGTGGCGACCTCGGTACACGGTGAAGTGCTGCACTGCAAAGGCGACCTGACGCGCTCGCTGTCGCTGATGCAGCAAACCGAACAGATGGCGCGCCGCCATGACGTGTGGCATTACGCGCTGTGGAGCCTGATCCAGCAAAGCGAGATTTTATTTGCGCAGGGGTTCCTGCAGGCCGCCTGGGAGAACCAGGAGAAAGCCTTCCAGCTTATTCGTGAGCAGCATCTGGAACAGCTGCCGATGCACGAGTTCCTGCTGCGCATTCGCGCTCAGCTGCTGTGGGCGTGGTCACGTCTGGACGAGGCGGAAAGCGCCGCGCGTCAGGGCGTGAACGTGCTCTCCAGCTTCCAGCCGCAGCAGCAGCTGCAATGCCTGGCGCTGCTGGTGCAATGCTCGCTGGCGCGTGGGGATTTGGACAATGCGCGCAACCATCTTAACCGCCTGGAAAACCTGCTCGGCAACGGCCAGTACCACAGCGACTGGGTTTCCAACGCCGATAAGGTCCGGGTGATTTACTGGCAGATGACCGGCGACAAAAAATCCGCCGCCAACTGGCTGCGCCACACGCCGAAACCTGAATTTGCCAATAACCACTTCCTGCAAAGCCAGTGGCGAAACATTGCCCGCGTGCAGATCCTGCTCGGTGAATTTGAG
The DNA here is from genome assembly GCF_053709675.1 of Enterobacter sp. UPMP2052. Classification (NCBI taxonomy): domain Bacteria; kingdom Pseudomonadati; phylum Pseudomonadota; class Gammaproteobacteria; order Enterobacterales; family Enterobacteriaceae; genus Enterobacter; species Enterobacter sp. UPMP2052. Next base: position 113,621 of record NZ_JBSKJR010000005.1, on the reverse strand, counting down.
CCTGCCGAAATTGTGCTGGAAGAGTTGAACGAAAACGCCCGCAGCCTGCGCCTGATGAGCGATCTGAACCGTAACCTGCTGCTGCTCAACCAGCTTTACTGGCAGGCGGGTCGCAAAAACGACGCGCAGCGCGTGCTGCTGGAAGCGCTGCAGCTGGCTAACCGTACCGGGTTTATCAGCCACTTTGTGATTGAGGGTGAAGTGATGGCGCAACAGCTGCGCCAGCTGATTCAGCTCAACACGCTGCCGGAGCTGGACCAGCACCGCGCCCAGCGCATTCTGCGTGAGATTAATCAGCACCATCGGCACAAGTTCGCCCATTTTGACGAGAACTTCGTCGAACGTTTGCTGAACCACCCTGAAGTGCCGGAACTTATCCGCACCAGTCCCCTTACCCAGCGTGAATGGCAGGTGCTGGGGCTGATCTATTCAGGGTACAGCAATGAGCAGATTGCCGGCGAGCTGGCCGTCGCGGCGACGACCATTAAGACGCACATCCGTAATCTGTATCAGAAGCTCGGCGTGGCGCATCGTCAGGATGCGGTGCAGCATGCGCAGCAGCTGCTGAAGATGATGGGGTATGGCGTGTAGGTTTTGTGCGGCCTGATGCCCTCACCCCGGCCCTCTCCCACAGGGAGAGGGAGAAAGACCGATCAACACAACTCTAACTGCAAATTATTATCTTTAATCACCTGCAACACGCCCGCCGGGGGCATCACGTCAGTGTAAAGCGCATTGACCATGCTGATGCTGCCCATATTCACCATCGCGTTTCGGCCAAACTTGGAGTGGTCCGCCACCAGCATCACGTGGCGTGAATTCTCAATGATCGCACGCTTGGTTCGGACTTCATGGTAATCAAACTCCAGCAGCGAGCCGTCGCTGTCGATACCGCTGATCCCCAGAATGCCGAAATCAAGGCGGAACTGAGAGATGAAATCGAGCGTCGCTTCGCCGATGATCCCGCCGTCGCGGCTGCGCAGTTCGCCACCCGCGAGAATGATGCGGAAATCATCTTTCTGCATCAGGGTATTGGCGACGTTCAGGTTGTTGGTGACCACGCGCAGGTTCTCGTGTTGCAGCAGCGCGTGCGCAACCGCCTCTGGCGTGGTACCGATATCAATAAACAGCGTCGCGCCGTTGGGGATCTGGCTGGCGACCTTACGCGCAATGCGCTCTTTCTCCGCCGTTTGTGTCGCCTTACGGTCGTGCCAGGAGGTGTTCACCGAGCTGGACGGCAGCGCCGCCCCACCGTGATGGCGCAGAATACGGCTTTGATCGGCCAGGTCATTTAAATCGCGACGAATGGTTTGCGGGCTGACGGCAAACTGCTCCACCAGCTCTTCGGTACTGACGTATCCCTGTTTTTTTACCAGTTCGATAATGGCGTCATGACGCTGCGTTTGTTTCATGAAATATCCCTGGAATTATGTTCGTTTTCGCGCATGGAGCGTGTCGGCGAAGGCCATCGCCAGCCCGACGGCCAGACCGGTGACGTGGGCACCGTTGGCAATGGACATACCAAACAGATCAAACCATCCGGCAATAAGCCATATTAACGCAAAGGCGATTAATCCGCGCTGCAGATAGATGCCGCTCTCCGGGTCGCGCTCGCCCCTGAGCCAGACGTACCCCATAAGGGCGTAGACCACGCCGGACAGGCCGCCGAACCATGGCCCGCTGAATTTATGCTGCACATAGCCGCTCAGCAGGGCGCTAATCACGGTAAGCACAATCAGCTTGCCGCTGCCCAGTCGCTTCTCAACGATACCGCCGAGGTACCACCACCACAGCAGGTTGAAGAGAATATGCATCACCGAGAAGTGCATCAGCGTATGGGTGAAGTAACGCCAGACGTCAAACTGCAGGGAGGGATCGTACGGCCACGCCAGCGCAAGCATCACGGGCTGGTCGCCGACCACGTTCATAATGATAAAGACCAGAATACAGGCCGCCATCAGCAGCAGCGTAAACGGCCCGGCGCGTTCGCGCAGCGTGGCGATAAAAGGAAAACGACGGTATTGCAGCCCGCTTCCCGTCTGGCCGGACTGCCAGCTCGCGGCGAGGTAGCGCGGGTCGGCGGGATTCTCAAGGAAACGCGCCAGCTCCTCGTTGACGCGCGCGGCCTGGCTTTCGTCGGCGAGCCAGACGTCGGTTTGCGTATGTTGCTGAAGGGTAAGGATAACGCCCTGCGTCGCCATATAGTCGACAAACGCCTGGGCGACGCGCGGGTTGGTAAAGGAGGTGATCATCAACATGGGCGGCGGTCGCTTATTTCCACACAAAAGAGGACAGTATAGCGAGATCAGCGCTCAAACGCGTACTCAACTTCTGCCGGGAAATGGCGATGCCAGGCATCGAAGCCGCCATCAACGCTGTACACCGCATCGTAACCCTGCTGAAGCAGGTACTGCGCCGCGCCTTTGCTGCTGTTGCCGTGGTAGCACATCACCATCACCGGCGTTTCGAAGTCGTTATCGCGCATAAACGCGCCCAGCGTGTCGTTGGTGAGATGGAACGCGCCCGGCGTATGGCCCATCGCAAAGCTCTGCGGATCGCGGATGTCCACCAGCACCGCTTTTCCCTGGTGCATCTTCTGGTGGGCTTCTTCTACGTTAATACATTCAAACTGATCCATGGTGTTCTCATCTTCTGTTCAGGTGGGGCGCGGTTTTTCCCCTCACCCTGCCCTCTCCCACGGGGAGAGGGAAAGGGATCCCCCTCTCCCCGTGGGAGAGGGTTGGGGTGAGGGCATCAAGCCGCACTATTTTACCCCGTAGTGTACGTCCTGGCGGCGGGTAAACGCCATTATGTTATCCATATCACTCTAAATTGTTTTTTTGATGTTACCAAAGGCGCGTTCCTTTGCTATTATGAGCGATATCGAACATTTCTGAGCTTTAACGAAAGTGCATGAGGGTGTTATGGAAACCAAAGATCTGATTGTGATAGGCGGGGGCATCAACGGTGCCGGTATTGCGGTTGATGCCGCAGGACGCGGTTTATCCGTGCTGATGCTGGAAGCTAACGATCTCGCCTGCGCGACGTCGTCCGCCAGCTCCAAACTGATTCATGGCGGCCTGCGCTACCTGGAACACTACGAATTCCGTCTGGTCAGTGAAGCCTTAGCTGAACGCGAAGTGCTGCTGAAGATGGCGCCGCATCTGGCGATCCCGATGCGCTTTCGTCTGCCGCATCGCCCGCATCTGCGCCCGGCGTGGATGATCCGCATCGGCCTGTTTATGTACGATCATCTCGGCAAACGCACCAGCCTGCCGGGATCGAATGGCTTGCGTTTTGGCTCAGAATCGGTCCTGAAACCTGAAATCGTGCGCGGATTCGAATATTCCGACTGCTGGGTGGACGATGCGCGTCTGGTACTGGCCAATGCGCAAATGGTCGAGAAGAAAGGCGGCGAGGTGAAAACCCGCACCCGCGCTACCGCGGCTCGCCGTGAAAACGGCCTGTGGATTGTGGAAGCGGAAGACGTGGATACCGGCGAGAAATTCAGCTGGAAAGCGCGCGGTCTGGTGAACGCCACTGGTCCGTGGGTGAAACAGTTCTTTGATGACGGTATGCACCTGCCTTCGCCTTACGGTATCCGCCTGATTAAAGGCAGCCACATCGTTGTGCCGCGCGTCCATACGCAGAAGCAGGCGTATATCCTGCAGAACGAAGACAAGCGCATCGTGTTTGTGATCCCGTGGATGGATGAGTTCTCCATCATCGGCACCACCGACGTGGAGTACAAAGGCGATCCGAAACACGTCGAGATCGACGAGAGCGAAGTGAACTACCTGCTGAAGGTCTATAACGCGCACTTTAAGAAACAGCTGGCGCGTGATGACGTGGTCTGGACCTACTCCGGCGTGCGTCCGCTGTGCGATGACGAATCCGATTCGCCGCAGGCCATCACCCGCGATTACACGCTCGATATTCATGACGTGGACGGCCAGGCTCCGCTGCTGTCGGTCTTTGGCGGCAAGCTCACCACCTACCGCAAGCTGGCCGAGCACGCGCTGGAAAAACTGGCCCCGTACTATAAAGGCATCGGCCCGGCATGGACTAAAGAGGCGGTACTGCCCGGCGGTGATATTGGCGATAACCGCGATGATTTCGCGGCGAAGCTGCGCCGTCGCTATCCGTTCATTACCGAAGGTATGGCGCGCCACTACGCCCGTACGTATGGCAGCAATACCGACCTGATCCTCGGTGACGCGAAAACGCTGGCGGATCTGGGCGAGCATTTCGGCCATGAGCTGTACGAAGCCGAGCTGCGCTATCTGGTGGAGCACGAATGGGTGCGCCGTCTGGAAGATGCCATCTGGCGTCGTACCAAAGAAGGGATGTGGCTTAACGCCGAGGAGCAGTCGCGCGTGGCGCAGTGGCTGGCACAACATGCGGGAAAGCGTGAGTTGTCACTCGCGTCCTGATGTAAAAAGCCGGGTGGCGGCTCCGCCTTACCCGGCCTACTCTATCCCGTAGGCCCGGTAAGCGCAGCGCCACCGGGCAATGCTTTTACAACCGCACCGGATCAATATGCCAGATGGTGTCGGCATACTCCTTGATGGTTCTGTCCGACGAGAAATACCCCATGTTGGCGATGTTATGCATCGCGGCGCTGGTCCACTTCTCCTGCTGGCGATACAGATCGTCCACTTTATCCTGGCAATCCACGTAGCTGCGGTAATCCGCCAGCACCTGATAGTGGTCGCCGAAGTTAATCAGCGAATCCACCAGGTCACGGTAGCGGCCCGGCTCGTCAGGGTTAAAGAGACCGGTCGCGATTTGCGTCAGCACCTGTCGCAGCTCCTCGTCCTGCTCGTAATACTCACGCGGCTGGTAGCCCTGCCTGCGCAGCGCCTCCACCTCTTCCGTGGTGTTACCGAAGATAAAGATATTCTCCGCGCCCACATGCTCCAGCATCTCGACGTTGGCACCGTCCAGCGTGCCGATGGTCAGCGCGCCGTTCAGGGCAAACTTCATGTTACTGGTCCCGGAAGCCTCCGTTCCCGCCGTGGAAATCTGCTCGGAGAGATCCGCCGCCGGAATGATCATCTGCGCCAGGCTCACGCTGTAGTTGGGGATAAAGACCACCTTCAGCTTGTCGCCAATGACCGGATCGGTGTTGATCACCTTCGCCACATCATTGATAAGATGAATAATGTGCTTCGCCATGTAATACGCCGACGCGGCTTTACCGGCGAAGATTTTCACGCGCGGCACCCAGTCGGCGGTGGGATCCGCCTTGATGCGGTTGTAGTGGGTGATGACGTGCAGCACGTTCATCAGCTGACGTTTGTATTCGTGGATACGCTTGATTTGAACGTCGAACAGCGCCTTCGGATTAGCCACAACGTTCAGGTGCATAGCCAGCCAGACCGACAGACGCTTCTTGTTCAGCAGCTTCGCTTCGCGCACCGCTTTGTTCACCGTCGGAAAATCGATGTGCTGCTCTAACTCGCTCAGTTGGCTCAAATCGGTGCGCCAGGTGCGGCCAATGTTCTGGTCCAGCACGCCGGATAACGGATGGTTCGCCAGCGCCAGCCAGCGCCGCGGCGTTACGCCGTTGGTCACGTTGCAGAAGCGCGTTGGGAAGATTTTGGCAAAATCAGCAAACAGCGACTGTACCATCAGGTTCGAGTGCAGCTCGGACACCCCATTGACCTTGTGGCTGATCACCACCGCCAGCCAGGCCATGCGCACGCGGCGACCGTTGGACTCATCGATGATCGACGCGCGGCTCAGCAGGCCGGTGTCGTTCGGATACTGCTCCTGCAACGTCTTCAGGAAGTAGTCGTTAATCTCGAAGATGATCTGCAGATGGCGCGGCAGGATTTTACCGAGCATATCCACCGGCCAGGTCTCCAGCGCTTCGCTCATCAGCGTATGGTTGGTGTAGGAGAACACCTGGCAGGTCACCTCGAACGCCTCGTCCCAGCTGAACTTATGTTCGTCAATCAGCAGACGCATCAGCTCAGGAATCGACAGCACCGGATGGGTGTCGTTGAGGTGAATCGCGATTTTATCCGCAAGGTTGGCGTAGGTTTTGTGCAGCTGATGGTGACGGCTGAGGATGTCCTGGATCGTCGAAGAAACGAGGAAATACTCCTGACGCAGGCGCAGCTCACGCCCTGAGTAGGTTGAGTCGTCCGGATAGAGCACGCGGGACACGTTCTCGGAGTGGTTTTTATCTTCCACCGCCGCGAAGTAGTCGCCCTGGTTGAACTTACCGAGGTTGATCTCGCTACTCGCCTGGGCGCTCCACAGGCGCAGCGTGTTGGTAGCATCGGTATCGTAGCCGGGGATGATCTGGTCATAGGCCACGGCGAGGATCTCTTCGGTTTCGACCCAGCGGGAGCGTTTACCCTCCTGCTGAATACGTCCGCCGAAGCGCACCTTGTAGCGCGTGTTGTGGCGTTTGAACTCCCACGGGTTGCCGTACTCCAGCCAGTAGTCCGGGGACTCCTTCTGACGCCCGTCAACGATGTTCTGTTTGAACATCCCGTAGTCATAGCGAATGCCGTAACCGCGCCCCGGCAGCGCCAGGGTCGCCAGCGAGTCGAGGAAGCAGGCGGCAAGACGCCCCAGGCCGCCGTTGCCGAGGCCGGGGTCGTTCTCTTCGTCGATCAGCTCTTCCAGGTCCAGCCCCATCTCTTCGAGCGCGTTTTTCACGTCTTCATAGATACCGAGCGACAGCAGCGCGTTAGACAGGGTACGGCCAATCAAAAATTCCATCGACAGGTAGTAAACCTGCCGCGTTTCCTGCGAAAGCTGAGCGCGGTTGGAGCGCAGCCAGCGTTCGACCATGCGGTCACGCACGGCAAACAGCGTGGCGTTCAGCCACTCGTGTTTGTTGGCGATAACCGGATCTTTCCCGATGGTGAACATCAGCTTATAGGCGATGGAGTGCTTTAACGCCTCAACGCTGAGTGTCGGTGAAGAGTAGCTAAAAGGAGCGTTCATATCTGTCACTTCGCCTCGTTACATCAAGCGTTTATAAAGGTCGCGGTATGACTGCGCCGCCACGTGCCAGCTAAAGTCCATGGACATCGCCTGACGTTGCACATAGCGCCACAGGGATGGCCGGGACCACAAGACGAACGCACGCCGAATGGCGCGCAGCAGCGACCAGGCATTACTGTCTTCAAACACAAACCCGCTGGCGATGCCGTCCGCCAGGTTCTCCAGAGAGCTGTCGGAAACCGTGTCCGCCAGCCCGCCGGTGCGCCGCACCAGCGGCAGCGTGCCGTATTTCAGGCCATAAAGCTGCGTCAGGCCGCAAGGCTCGAAGCGGCTTGGCACCAGAATAACGTCCGCGCCGCCCATGATGCGGTGTGAGAACGCTTCGTGATAGCCAATCTGCACGCCCACCTGACCGGGGTGTTCCGCCGCAGCGGCCAGGAAGCCCTCCTGCAGAACCGGATCGCCCGCGCCGAGCAGCGCCAGCTGGCCGCCCTGCTCCAGCAGCCCCGGCAGGGCTTCCAGCACCAGATCCAACCCTTTCTGGCTGGTCAGGCGGCTTACCACTGCAAACAGCGGCACTTTGTCGTTAACCTTCAGCCCCATCGCGATTTGCAGCTGGCGCTTGTTCTCCGCCTTGTCTTCCACCGAATCGCGGTTGTAGCGGGACGTCAGCAGCAGGTCGGTTTCCGGGCTCCAGATCTTCTCATCAACGCCGTTGAGAATGCCCGAAAGACGGCCCTCACGGTGGCGCTGGCTCAGCAAGCCTTCCAGGCCATAGCCAAACTGAGGCTCGGTGATTTCTCGGGCATAGGTTGGGCTTACCGCCGTAATGTGGTCGGCGTAGTACACGCCCGCCTTCAGGAAGGAGATCTGCCCGTTAAACTCCAGACCGTGCATGTTATAGAACGACCATGGCAGATCGATGTCATCCATATGTTGGGCATAGTACATGCCCTGATACGCCAGGTTATGGACGGTAAACACCGATTTCGCCGGACGACCGCGCGCCGCCAGATATGCAGGCGCGAGACCGGCATGCCAGTCGTGGGCGTGAACCACGTCCGGACGCCAGAACGGATCCAGCCCCGTCGCCATCTCCGCCCCAACCCAGCCGAGCAGCGCAAAGCGCAGCACGTTGTCGGTATAGGCGAACAGGTTGGTGTCGTGATACGGGCTACCCGGTCTGTCATACAGATGCGGGGCGTCAATCATGTAGATCCCGACGCCGTTGTAGTGACCGAAGAGCAACGTGATGCGCCCGGCGAAGGTGTCGCGTCGCGTCACCACCTGAGCATCAGGGATCCCCCGTCGAATATCCGGGAAGGCAGGCAACAACACGCGAGCATCCGTTCCCACAGCAATCTGCGCTGCAGGTAACGCCCCAAGGACATCTGCCAACCCACCGGTTTTCAGCAGCGGGAACATCTCAGAACAGACATGTAAAACCTGCATTAGCGCTCCTGTTTGATCTGCAGTTTTCGCAGCATTTCGCGTGTGACCAACACGATCCCTTCTTCTGAGCGGTAGAACCGACGTGCATCTTCTTCCGCGTTTTCGCCTATCACCATGCCTTCGGGAATAACGCAGGCACGATCAATAACACAGCGACGCAGGCGACATGAGCGCCCGACCCACACATCCGGCAGCAGCACCGCCGAGTCAATATTACAGAACGAGTTCACGCGCACGCGCGGGAACAGCACCGACTGCACCACGACCGAGCCGGAGATAATGCACCCGCCAGAGACCAGCGAGTTCAGCGTCATCCCGTGGCTACCGGAACGGTCCTGCACAAACTTCGCCGGCGGCAGGGATTCCATATGGGTACGGATCGGCCAGTTTTGGTCGTACATATCCAGCTCTGGCGTAACGGAAGCCAGATCCAGGTTCGCTTTCCAGTAGGCCTCTAAGGTTCCGACGTCGCGCCAGTACGGCTCGGAATTCGGGTCGGATTGCACGCAGGAGAGCGGGAAAGGATGCGCAAAGGCCATGCCAGCCCTGGTGATTTTCGGGATGATGTCTTTGCCGAAGTCGTGGCTCGAGTTTTCGTCATTGTCGTCTTCCTCCAGCAGCTCGTAGAGGTAGTCGGCATCAAAGATATAAATCCCCATGCTGGCGAGCGATTTGGTGTCGTCTCCCGGCATGGTCGGCGGATTCGCCGGTTTTTCAACAAAGTCGATGATCTTATCGTCAGCATCCACGTGCATCACGCCAAACGCCGTCGCCTCGGCAACGGGCACCGGCAGACACGCCACGGTGCAACGCGCCCCTTTTTCGACGTGGTCGATCAGCATGTGGGAGTAGTCTTGCTTGTAGATATGGTCCCCGGCGAGGATCACGATGTACTCCGCGCCGTAGCGGCGGATAATATCAAGGTTTTGCGTGACCGCATCCGCCGTGCCGCGATACCAGTTTTCACCGTGAACGCGCTGCTGCGCCGGAAGCAGATCGACAAACTCGTTCATCTCTTCGCTGAAGAAAGACCAGCCGCGCTGAATATGCTGCACCAGGGTGTGGGACTGGTACTGCGTGATCACGCCAATGCGGCGGATCCCGGAGTTAAGGCAGTTGGAGAGCGCAAAATCGATAATACGGAACTTACCACCAAAGTGAACGGCCGGTTTGGCGCGCTTGATGGTCAAATCTTTGAGACGTGTACCACGCCCACCCGCGAGTATCAGGGCAACCGTTTTTAAGGGGAGCTGGCGTGCCAACATCAACGGATCGTTCTTCTCTAATCTAACCATGACTAACTCCTTTTTTATCATCTTGGAATACGCACACTCCATGTGCAGGCCCGTGCCAGACAGCCATAACTACCGGATTGTCCGCTCCGGCAAAGGGGGGAATGGCGCGCCACTCTCCGTCAGGTAAAACAATCTCTGCGACGTCGTCCGTCGCGTTCAGCGCAATCAGCCATCTATCCGAAAGCAGGATTTGCAGGCGTGGTGCGCCGTGTTGCCACTCTTGTGCGCTTAAGGGCTGCGCATTCTGATTGAGCCAGCGAACGTTCCCGTCGCCCTCTTCCCACCAGCGGTCGGCGGTCAGAGCGGGGATCTGCTGGCGAAGGTGGATCAGCGCAGCGGTAAAATGGGTTAAGCCGCTGTTCGCTTCACGCCAGTCAAGCCAGGTTAAGGCGTTGTCCTGGCAGTAGGCATTGTTGTTACCGTGCTGGCTGTGACCGTGTTCATCACCCGCCAGCAGCATCGGCGTGCCCTGCGACAACAACAGCGTTGTCAGCAGCGCATGAACGCTGTCGCGTCGCCGCTCGATAACGTCAAGGCTACCGCCTAATCCTTCTATACCATGGTTAAAGCTATGGTTATTGTTAGTGCCATCGCGATTCTCTTCGCCGTTTGCCTCATTGTGTTTCTGATTGAAACAAACGCAGTCGCGCAGCGTAAAACCGTCGTGCGCCGTCACCAGGTTAATGGTGGCGGAGGGCAATTTGCCGTCGCGACGAAAGAGATCGCTTGAACCTGCAAACCGTCCGGCAAATTCACCGAGCGACAGATTTCGCTCCAGCCAGAAACGCCGTGCGGCATCGCGATAATGATCGTTCCACTCGGCAAACAGCGGCGGGAAATTGCCAACCTGATAGCCGCCCTCACCGATATCCCACGGCTCGGCAATCAGCTTCACCGTTGAGAGCACCGGACAGTTTCTGATGGCCTCAAACAGCGGCGCCTGCGGGCTGAAGGCCGGCGTGCGCCCCATGACGGGGGCCAGGTCGAAACGGAAACCGTCGACGTGGAACGTCTCCACCCAGTACTTCAGGCATTCGTGCGCGAAATGCATTACCGCCGGATGACTGAGGTTCAGGGTGTTACCGCAGCCGGTCCAGTTTTCGTAATCGCCATCGTCCCTGATCCAATAATAGCTACGGTTATCAATTCCGCGCAGGGAGAGCGTCGGGCCGTCGAGATCGCTCTCGGCGCTGTGGTTCAATACCACGTCCAGAATCACCTCAATGCCTGCCCGATGCAGCGCTTTCACCGCATCGCGAAATTCATCCCGTGCCTTTGCCGGATCGGCGGCATAGCGTGGGTCAAGCGCGAACATCGCCAGCGGGTTGTAGCCCCAGTAGTTGCTCAGCCCAAGGCGCTGCAGGCGCGGCTCGCTGGCGAAATGCGCCACCGGCAGCAGCTCCAGCGCAGTGATCCCAAGATGCTTCAGATAGCCAATCATCTCGGGATGGGCGAGCGCGCGGTAGGTGCCGCGGATCTCTTTGGGGATCGACGGATGCAGGTACGTCAGGCCTTTGACGTGGGCTTCGTAAATTACGGTGTTGCCCCACGGCGTACGTGGCGGCGCATCGTCTTCCCAGTCGTAGAGATCGTTAACCACCACGCTTTTGGGCGCGATCGGCGCGCTGTCGCGATGGTCGGGCTCGTCATAGCCGACGTGGAATATCGGGTCATCCTTAAACTCGCCGTCCACGCGGTGCGCACAGGGGTCAATCAGCAGCTTCGCCGGGTTAAACCAGTGCCCCTGCGACGGGTCCCAGGGGCCGTGCACGCGAAAACCGTAGTGCATACCGGCCCGTCCACCGGCCAGATAGCCGTGCCAGATATCGCCGGTGCGCGACGGCAGGTCGTAGCGGTGTTCGTTACCTTCACCGTCAAACAGGCAGAGTTCGACCCGCTCGGCGTGCGCAGAAAAGAGGGTGAAATTCACGCCCTTTCCTTCGACGCTCGCGCCGAGCGGTTCGGGTTTACCTGCCGTGAGCTGCGTCATTCCCCCTCCCGGACCAGCCAGATGGTGGAGAGCGGCGGCAGCGTCAGGCTCAGCGAGTTCGGACGCCCGTGGCTTTCATGTTCATCGCTCTGCACCAGGCCGCCGTTTCCGGCGTTGCTGCCGTGATAGTGCATCGAGTCGGTGTTGAGGATTTCTCGCCATTTACCCGGCTGATTAATACCGAAGCGATAATGTTCGCGCGGCACCGGCGTGAAGTTGCTGGCGACGATGATTTCGTTGCCCGCCTTGTCGCGGCGCACGAAAACGAACACCGAGCGTTCGTGGTCGTCCACCACCAGCCATTCGAAACCGTACGGATCGAAGTCCAGCTCGTGCAACGCCTTGTGGTGGCGGTAGGTCAGGTTGAGATCGCGCACCAGACGCTGAACGCCGTGGTGCCAGTTATCCCCGCCCTCCAGCAGATGCCAGTCCAGGCTGGTGTCGTGGTTCCACTCGCGGCCCTGCGCAAATTCGTTGCCCATGAACAGCAGCTTTTTACCGGGGAAGGCAAACAGCCAGCCGTAGTACGCGCGCAGGTTGGCAAACTTCTGCCACGCGTCGCCCGGCATACGGTCGAGAATCGATTTTTTACCGTGAACGACCTCATCGTGCGACAGGGGCAGCATGAAGTTTTCGGTGTAGTTGTAGAGCAGACCGAAGGTGAGTTTATCGTGATGATGCTGACGGTAGATCGGGTCAAGCTTCATGTAGTCGAGCGTGTCGTGCATCCAGCCCAGATTCCACTTGTACCAGAAGCCGAGGCCGCCCATCGACGGCGGACGGGAGACGCCGGGAAAATCGGTGGACTCTTCCGCCATGGTGACGGCCCCTTCAACCTGCTCGCCAAGAATGCGGTTGGTATTGCGCAGAAACTCAATGGCTTCGAGGTTCTCGCGCCCGCCGAATTCGTTCGGGATCCACTCGCCCTCTTTGCGGCTGTAGTCGCGATAGATCATCGACGCGACCGCATCGACGCGCAGGGCATCAATGCCGAAACGCTCGATCCAGTACAGGGCGTTGCCCACCAGGAAGTTGGTCACTTCACGGCGACCATAGTTGTAGATAAGGGTATTCCAGTCCTGGTGATAGCCTTCGCGCGGGTCGCTGTGCTCGTACAGCTTTGTGCCGTCGAAATCCGACAAACTGAATTCATCCGACGGGAAATGGCCCGGAACCCAGTCGAGGATCACGTTCAGCCCGGCGGCGTGCGCGGCATTGATGAAATAGCGGAAGTCATCCCGCGTGCCGAAGCGGCGGGTCGGCGCATACAGCCCGGTAGGCTGGTAGCCCCAACTGCCGTCGAACGGGTGCTCGTTAATCGGCAGCAGTTCCAGGTGGGTGAAGCCCATCCATTTGGCGTAAGGCACCAGCTGATCCGCCAGTTCGCGGTAGCTGAGCCAGAAGTTGTTATCGGTGTGGCGTCGCCAGGAGCCAAGATGCACTTCGTAGACCGATATAGGCGCATCAAAGCGGTTCGCCTGCTTGCGCTCTTCGCTTTGCACGATTTTTTCCGGCAGGCCGCAAATCATCGAGGCGGTGTCCGGGCGCATCTGCGCTTCGAAGGCGTACGGGTCGGCTTTAATGCGCAGCTTGCCGTTCGCGTCGATCAACTCAAATTTATAAAGCTGACCGTTGTGCGCACCGGGGATAAACAGCTCCCAGATGCCCGTTTCACGGCGCAGGCGCATCGGATGGCGACGACCATCCCAGTAGTTGAACTGCCCGACGACGGAGACGCGCTGAGCGTTAGGCGCCCAGACGGCAAACCGCGTGCCGGTGATGCCATCCATCGTGTCGGCGTGCGCGCCCAGCGTTTCATACGGACGCAGGTGGGTGCCTTCTGACAGCAGCCAGGCGTCCATCTCTTTGAGCAGCGGCCCAAAGCTGTAGGGATCGTCAATCAGGTTTTGCTGGCCGTGCCAGATGACGGCAAGCTGATAGCGAAAAGGGTTTTTACGGCGGGGCATCACCCCGGAGAAGAAACCGCGCGAGTCGAGACACTCCAGTTTCCCCACCTTGCGGCCGGTTTTGGGTTCAATCACCCATACTTCGGTGGCGTCTGGCAGCAGTGCACGGACTTCCAGTCCTGCCTCTGTACGGTGCATCCCCAGCACAGAAAAGGGGTCAGCAAAATGACCCGCAATAAGCGCATTAATCACGTCTCTCGAAATACGATCGGACATGGTGTTCATCCTGTTTTTTTTATGTCGCCCTTTTTACGCGCTCCGGGACGACTTTTGATGTGACCTTGAACGGTGCAGCACATCCTCTCTGCTCCGCCCTACCCTCAGGTGAGAAATAAATCTTCCTTAAAGCATAGCCAACGACGTGGTTCCTCCAGATAAAAAATAAGACATTGGCGTATTACTCCCTGTAGTACGCAAAAAAAAGGGGTGAAAATCACCCCTCGTCTTTAACAAATTATTACGCCAGCTGGCGCAACATGCGGCGTAGCGGCTCGGCGGCGCCCCACAGGAGCTGGTCTCCCACGGTGAACGCGGAGAGGAACTCCGGCCCCATGTTGAGCTTACGCAGACGGCCAACCGGCGTGGTGAGCGTGCCGGTGACGGCCGCCGGGGTCAGTTCGCGCATGGTGATGTCGCGATCGTTTGGCACCACTTTCGCCCACGGATTGTGCGCGGCCAGCAGTTCTTCCACGGTTGGAATGGACACATCTTTTTTCAGTTTAAGGGTGAATGCCTGGCTGTGGCAGCGCAGCGCGCCAACGCGCACGCACAGACCATCGACCGGGATCGCCGACGTGGTGTTGAGGATTTTGTTGGTTTCGGCCTGGCCTTTCCACTCTTCGCGGCTCTGGCCGTTATCCAGCTGTTTGTCAATCCACGGGATCAGGCTGCCCGCCAGCGGAACGCCGAAGTTATCAACCGGCAGGTCGCCGCTGCGGCTCAGCTGAGTGACTTTACGCTCGATATCCAGAATGGCCGATGCCGGGTCTGCCAGCTCGCCTGCGACGTGCTGATGCAGCTGGCCCATCTGCGCCAGCAGTTCACGCATATGACGCGCACCGCCGCCGGAGGCCGCCTGGTAGGTTGCCACGGACACCCACTCCACAAGGTCTTCTGCGAACAGGCCGCCCAGGGACATCAGCATCAGGCTGACGGTACAGTTACCGCCGACAAAGGTTTTCACGCCATTGTTCAGGCCGCGCGTAATGACATCCTGGTTAACCGGATCGAGAATAATAATGGCGTCATCTTCCATGCGCAGTGACGAGGCCGCGTCAATCCAGTAACCCTGCCAGCCGCTTTCACGCAGCTTTGGATAGATTTCGTTGGTATAATCGCCGCCCTGGCACGTGACAATAATGTCGAGCGCCTTCAGCGCTTCCAGATCGTAAGCATCCTGCAACGTGCCTGTGGTACCCCCAAAGGACGGTGCAGCCTGGCCGAGCTGGGAAGTGGAGAAGAAGACCGGGCGAATGGCGTCGAAATCGCGCTCTTCCACCATGCGTTGCATGAGTACAGAGCCGACCATACCGCGCCAACCGATAAAACCAACGTTTTTCATAGCTATTATTTCCTGCTGAGGGTGTGTGCTGTTTGTGCAAACCAGTATTCAACTGGGATATGCTTCACATTACAAAATGCTGCCAAAGTCGCAAGCGAAATTAATCGATGATAGCCCTGCAATCAGAAAAGCAGCTAATCATGAGAATAACCATATAAACATTCAGGGATAACGCACCATGAGCGAAATCATTTCCGCCGCGGTTTTATTAATCTTAATTATGGATCCACTCGGCAACCTGCCTATCTTCATGTCGGTGCTGAAACACACCGAGCCGAAGCGTCGGCGGGCGATCATGATCCGCGAGCTGCTTATCGCGCTACTGGTGATGTTTATCTTCCTGTTCGCCGGAGAAAAGATCCTCGCCTTCCTGAATTTACGCGCCGAAACGGTCTCGATTTCCGGCGGGATTATTCTGTTCCTGATCGCCATTAAGATGATTTTCCCCAGCGCCGAAGGCAGCAGCAGCGGCCTGCCAGCGGGTGAGGAGCCGTTTATCGTACCGCTCGCCATCCCGCTGGTGGCCGGACCGACAATTCTGGCCACGCTGATGCTGCTGTCGCATCAATATCCAAATCAGATGAGCCACCTGGTGATTGCCCTGCTGATCGCCTGGGGCGGGACGTTCATCATCCTGCTTCAGTCGTCGCTGTTCCTGCGCCTGCTGGGTGAGAAAGGGGTGAACGCCCTTGAGCGTCTGATGGGGCTGATTCTGGTGATGATGGCAACACAGATGTTCCTGGACGGAATTCGGGCGTGGATGAAAGGTTAGGATGTAAAAAAGCCGGGTGGCGCTAGCGCTTACCCGGCCTACGATTCAGGGTTTTGTAGGTCGGGTAAGGCGAAGCCGCCACCCGACAAAAATACGACCTCTGCGGCTTGATGCCCTCTCCCACAGGGAGAGGGAGAAAACAAACGTCAGCTCAACAACGAAAACGCAATCATCCCGACAATCGCGCCCGTGGTGCCGAGGATGGTTTCCATCAGCGTCCAGGTCTTGAGGGTTTGCGCTTCGGTCGCGCCGGTAAATTTACCGAACAGCCAGAAGCCGGCGTCGTTAACGTGAGACACCACGATAGACCCGCCCGCGATACAGATAGAGAGCGCCGCCATCTGCGCGCCAGAGTAGTTCAGCTGTTCAATCACCGGCATCACCAGACCTACCGCCGTTAAGCACGCCACGGTCGCAGAGCCCTGGATGATACGTACCGCAGCCGCCAGCACGAAGCAGGTCACTGCAATCGGCAGACCCATGCCCGTCAGCGCTTCGCCGAGTGCCGGGCCGACGCCGGAATCCACCAGCACCTGCTTGAACACCCCGCCTGCGCCGATCACCAGCAGGATAATCCCCGCAGGTTGCAGCGCCGCGCCGCAGATCTCCATCACCCTGTCTTTCGGCATGCCCTGACGCATCGCCAGACCGTAGATGGCCACCAGACACGCTACCAGGATCGCGGTGAAGGGGTGACCGATAAACTCAAACCACTCGTAGGCGGTAGACCCTACCGGCACGAAACGTGCGGCGATGGTTTTCAGGCCAACCAGCACCAGCGGGAGCAGGATCAGCGACAGGCTGAAGCCGAAGGACGGCATTTTGCCTTCGCCAAGGTGCGGCTCGGTGATGTCATCCGGAATGTGCAGCTCAACGTAGCGGCTGATGAAGTTACCCCACAGCGGCCCGGCGATAATCATCCCCGGGATGGCCGCGCACAGGCCGATCAGGATCATCCAGCCGAAGTCGGCGTGCATCTGGGAAGCCAGCAGCATTGGCGCAGGCCCCGGGAGCAGAAACGCCGCCGCTGCCGCCACGCCCGCAAACAGCGGAATGACCAGCTTCACGAGGTTAGTGCCGGTGTGGCGCGCCATCGAGAACGCTACGCTTATCAGCAGCACAACGGCTACCTCAAAGAACAGCGGCAGCGCGCAAATCAGGCCCGCCAGGCCAATGGCATAGTGCGCACGGCTGTGGCCGAAGGATTTCAGCATTTTGACGGCAATCTGGTCGACCGCGCCCGTCTCGTGCAAAATCTTGCCGAACATCGCGCCCAGCGCCACCACAATCGCCAGGAAGCCCAGCGTGCCGCCCATCCCTTTTTCCATCGTCGCGGCGATTTTATCGAGCGGCATACCGGAAAAGAGACCGGCGCCAATAGACACCACCATCAAGGCAACAAAGGCGTGCATACGCGCCTTCATCACCAAAAACAGCAGCAGCAATACCGAGCCCACGGCTGTCAAAACAAGCGTTAATGTACTCAAAACTTACTGCCTTTTAGTAATAACCTCGATGGTGCTGGCGACAACACCGTCAAGCGGTTGATCGATATCAACCACCAATACGTCCTGCTCGTCCGCACCCGGCTCCTGCAACGCCTCGAACTGCGTTACCAACATCTGGGTTTTAAAGAAGTGACCTTTACGCGCTTTCAGACGGCTTTCAATCACCTCGAAATCGCCCTTCAGATAGATGAAAGAAAGGTTCGGGTTGCCGTCACGCAGCAGGTCACGATAGGTTTTTTTCAGGGCAGAGCAGACAATTAAAGACACTTTGTTGGTGCGCTGCATGGCAAAAGCGGCGTCGTTCAGCGCCTGCAGCCACGGCTTGCGATCGTCGTCGTTCAGCGGCTCGCCTGAGGCCATTTTCATGATGTTGCTGCGCGGATGGAGGAAGTCGCCATCAAGAAACGCCGCATGGAGTTGATGCGCCACTTCGCTGGCCACGGCTGATTTACCGCTACCGGAAACGCCCATCAGGACGTAAACGTGGTGATCATGATTAGTCGTGCTCAAAGGGTGTCCCTCAGTCAATTGTTACGGGTAACAGTTATCGGTAACATTGTCCTGCCGGGACTTTAGAGAAGCAATATCCAAACGTGCGCGAAGTAAATAAGTGTGAGCTACTTCAAATTTGTCAGCTTAAATAGATCCACCCGGTGACAAGGTGAAACCTAAATCTAACATTTTAGGGGTAACCACCTCGCCACGAATGCGCGCCAGCAGGCGTTCTGCACCAATGCGGCCCATGCGTTCACGCGGCGTCAGGACGCTGGCCAGACGCGGTTCCATCACCTGCCCGATATCGTGGCCGTGGAAACCGGCAATCGCCATATCACGCGGGATGGAAAGGCCCAGACGCTGACACTCGAACGCCGCCCCAACCGCAAGGTCATCGTTGGTGCAGAATATACCGTCCAGTTGCGGATACTCACGTCGCGCCTGACGCATCAGCTCAATGCCCGAGGTGTAGGAGGACGACTGCTCCACCATCACGCTGTACGGGGTTAAACCGGCGTCGAGCATCGCCTGCTCGTATCCCTTCTGTTTGATGATAGTACGTTCATCCAGACGCGCCCCCAGGTACGCCACGTGGCGATGTCCGCGCGCAATGATGGCGGCGGTCATCTGGCGAGCCGCTTCGAAGTTATCAAAGCCGACGGCAATGTCGAGACACGGCGACTGGCTGTCCATCAACTCCACCACCGGAATACCGGCCACTTCAATCATTTTGAGGGTCCGCGGGGTGTGAGTACGTTCCGTTAAAATCAGGCCGTCGATGTTCCAGGAAAGCATCGATTCAAGACGTTCTTCTTCCAGTTCAGGCTTGTACCCATAGTGGGCGAGCATGGTCTGATATCCGAACGCATCGGTTACGCTTTCGATACCGCGCAGCACTTCGGCAAAGACCTGGTTGGTCAGGGAAGGAAGCAGGACACCCACCGCACGGCTGGTAGCATTGGAGAGAATATCGGGAGCGCGGTTGGGGATATAACCCAGTTCATCAAGGGCAGCGGCAATCTTGCCACGCAACGCCACGGAAACCTGTTCCGGGTTACGTAGAAAACGGCTGACCGTCATTTTGGTCACACCAACGCGATCGGCGACATCCTGAAGTACGGGGCGTTTCTTTTTCATCGTCCTGAGAAATCTTGAAGTGAGAGATTTTCTCAGTTTATCACGGACAAAGCTCAACCTTCCCCGATTAAAGGGAAGGTTGAGAAATTATTTATACTGGCGGCAGGTCGAAAAGCAGAATTTCGCTTTCGCCGTCGGCGTGAACGGAGATCGCCTGCTCGTCCCAGATGGCCAGGCCATCCGCCGTTGTCGCTTTGGTGCCGTTAATGGTGACGTCACCTTTCACCACCTGGATCCACACGCGGCGGTTAGCGGCAATCTGATGGACGGACTGCTCGTCTTTCGCCAGCGCCCAGCGGTACAGTTCCATATCCTGGTGCACCTTCAGGGAACCTTCACGCGCATCCGGAGAGAGCACCAGCTGTTTGCCCTGTTTAGCGTCGAAGCGGCGCTGCTCGTAGCGCGGCGTGATGCCGGTTTCTTCTGGAATGATCCAGATTTGATACAGGTGCAGTTTTTCCGTTTTGCTCGGGTTGTATTCCGAGTGACGCACACCGGTACCCGCACTCATTATCTGGAACTCACCGGCCGGAACCTGCTCTTCGTTACCCATGCTGTCTTTGTGCGCTACGGCACCTTCGAGCACATAGGTCAGGATTTCCATGTCTTTATGCGGGTGGGTACCGAAGCCCTGGCCTGCGTCAATCACGTCGTCGTTGATCACGCGCAGTGCCGAGAAGCCCATGAAATTAGGGTCGTAATAGTCGGCAAACGAGAATGAATGCCATGAGTCCAGCCAGCCATGATTCGCGTGACCACGTTCGTTTGCTTTGCGTAAGTAGATCATTGTTTTCACCCTCAGTTCGTTTCGATGGAGTAAGTGTGGACGTAAACGGTCTGGGATCATAGAGGGTGAAAATTGACTCCTCTGTACAAAATATTTGAACGAGTCCAGAGGAGGCTTTTCAGCTTATTTCGCGAGGGTTACCGTGGCAGGTGATGCCTGCTCAAAGGCGCGTTCCAGGATCTCCAGGTTCGTGAGTACGTCAGATTCCTTGACGTAATTCGGCGCGCCGTTTGTGAGAGTGTCATACAGCGCATCGTAGACGCGGCCATAGTCGCCTGATTCCGGGGCCCACTCTTCCCGAACCGTCACGCCGTCGTCGTTGACGTACTCGAGCACGCCCACGGAATCATCCGCCGCAAAGCCCGGCTCACTCGGCATGATGTTGGCCTTCAGGCTGGTCTCCTGCTGGTCAATACCGTATTTGATAAACGAGCCTTTAGTGCCATGAACGATAAATTTCGGGTAGTCGATTTTCACCAGATGGCTGGTTTTGACGATGGCCTTGAGATCGCCAAAGAACAGCTGCGCTTCAAAGGTGTCGTCCGGGTTGGCTTTATTGCGCAGGCTGCGGATGTCATAAGCCACGTGATCCGGGCGACCAAACAGGGAGATTACCTGGTCCATGGTATGCACACCCAGGCCATAGAAAGATCCATCCTGCGGCAGGCCAGGTTTGGTTTCCGCAACCGGGCGGTAGTAGTCAAAGTGGCTTTCTACTTCGACAATCTCGCCGAGCTTGCCGCTTTCAATCGCTTTTTTGGCGGTGAGGAAGCAGCTGTCAAAGCGGCGGTTTTGATACGGCGTGACGGTCAGCCCTTTGCTTTTCGCCAGCGCGAACAGTTCTTTTGCTTCCGCAATCGTCGGAGTGAAGGGTTTTTCCACCAGCACGTTTTTGCCCGCCTCCAGCGCGCGTTTCGCGTAGTCGAAATGGCTGTCGGCATGGGTACAGACGATCACCAGTTGGACCTGCGGATCCGTTAACACCTCATCAAGATCGCTGGTGAAATGAATGTGGGAATACTGAGACGACTGCTCTTCCGGCTTCGCGCTGCGGCGATAGATGTGCGCCACGTGCCAGGTGTCTTTACGATTGAGAACATACGGAAGGTGATAGCGAGTGGTGCTTTTTCCAAATCCAATAAATGCGCAATGTAGTGTCATGGCTCAGTCCTTTTGGAAGGTTATTGAGTGCAACCATAGCGCAAGTTTTGCCCTCACCCCAGCCCTCTCCCACGGGGAGAGTGGGAAAAAGACAAAAAAAAGCCAGCGAGACGCTGGCTAAAGTAATACTGGAAGCAATGTGAGCAATGTCGTGCTTTCAGGTTCCCGTAGCGGTCTTCCTGAATGCAGAGCAATAATAATCATTCTCATTCGCACTTGTCCAACACTTTTTGCAAAAAATAGCGATTGACTCAAATTTTAAAGTCATTGATGTTGGAAGGGACTTTTAACCCCCCTGAGGAACAAGGAATGAGTGAGATAGTGATACGCCACGCTGAACAGAAAGATATCGACGCGATTCGTCAGATTCACGCCCAGCCGGAGGTGTACCACAATACCCTACAGGTTCCTCATCCTTCGCTCGAAATGTGGCAGATGCGGCTAGGCGACCAGCAGGGTATTAAGCAGCTGGTTGCCTGCATTGACGATATCGTGGTTGGGCATCTCACCATTGATGTCGCCCAGCGCCCTCGCCGAAGCCACGTCGCCGATTTTGGTATTTGTGTGGGCGCAAAGTGGCACAACCGCGGCGTAGCCAGCGCGCTGATGCGCACCATGATCGACATGTGTGACAACTGGCTTCGCGTCGACCGCATCGAACTAACGGTGTTTGTGGATAACGAACCGGCGATAGCCGTGTACAAAAAGTACGGGTTCGAGATTGAAGGTACCGGCAAGCGCTACGCCCTGCGCAACGGCGAGTATGTGGATGCGTATTATATGGCGCGGATGAAGTAGCGTGTTGCCGGGTGGCGGCTTCGCCTTACCCGGCCTACGTTCGTGCCGTTGTAGGCCCGGTAAGCGCAGCGCCACCGGGCAACACAATCAATACCCCGCCGTCAAATCATCCACCGACCGCGGGTCCGATGCGCCGAACAGCGCGCCGTCCGGCCCGACCATAATGCTTTGCGTACTGCCCATCGCCTCTTTTACCGCCACCTTCTGCCCGCGCTGTTCCAGCAGTTTGAGAGTGTCCGGGCTAAAGCCCTTCTCAACGCGCAGCTCGTCCGGCAGCCACTGATGATGGAAACGCGGCGCATTGGTTGCTTCGGCGACGTTCATCCCAAAGTCGATGCTGTTGACCACCATCTGCAGTACGGTGGTGATAATACGGCTCCCGCCCGGGCTACCGGTCACCAGCCAGGTTTTGCCGTCTTTCACCACGATGGTCGGTGACATAGACGACAGCGGACGCTTCTTCGGCCCGACGGCGTTGGCATCGCCGCCCACCAGCCCGTAGACGTTCGGCACGCCCGGTTTGGCAGAGAAGTCATCCATTTCGTTGTTCAGCAATATGCCGCTGTTCCCCGCCACAATGCCGGTGCCAAACGTGGTGTTAAGCGTGTAGGTCACCGCCACGGCGTTACCGTCTTTATCCACCACCGAGAAGTGGGTAGTCTGATTGCTTTCATACGGGGCCAGCTTGCCGGGGCGGATTTCGCTCGACGGTTTAGCCTTGTTAATGTCGATCTCATCGGCAATGGATTTGGCATAAGCTTTGTTGGTCAGCGCCTGCCACGGCACCTTCACGAAGTCCGGATCGCCGAGGTATTCCGAGCGGTCGGCGTAGGCGCGTTTTTCCGCCTCGGCCATCACCTGCATGGCGTCTGCGCTGCCGAAGCCGAACTTGTGCATATCGAAGTTTTCAAGAATGTTGAGGATCTGCACGATGTGAATACCGCCGGAGGACGGCGGCGGCATGGAGAAGATCTCATAGCCGCGATAGGTGCCGCTAATCGGCTCGCGTTCAACCGCTTTATACTCCGCCAGGTCCGCTTTGGTGATAAGCCCACCGTTCTTTTGCATCTCATCGGCTATCTGGTCGGCAATCGCCCCTTTGTAGAAGGCATCCGGGCCGTTTTCCGCAATCAGCTCCAGGCTTTTTGCGAGGTTCGTCTGCACCAGTTTGTCGCCCTTCTTCAGCGGCTCGCCGTCCTTCCAGAAGATGGCTTTGCTGTTTTCGTGATGGGGGATCACTTCGCTGCCGTAAGTTTTGAGATCGTCGGCCAGGGCGTCGTTTACCTCAAAGCCGTCACGCGCCAGCGCAATCGCAGGCTGCACGACTTTGTTCAGCGGCAGCGTGCCGTATTTTTCCAGCGCCAGCGAGAAGCCCGCCACGGTGCCGGGCGTGCCGGTTGCCAGGTGCGAGGTCAGGGACTTTTTACCGTCCGGGTTACCCTGCTCCTCGAGGAACATATCCCGGGAGGCCTGATTCGGGGCCATTTCACGGAAGTCGATAGCGGTGGTTTTGCCGTCTTTCGTGCGCAGCATCATAAAACCGCCGCCGCCCAGGTTACCCGCCTGCGGATGCGTCACCGCCAGCGCGTAGCCCACCGCAACCGCCGCATCTACCGCGTTACCGCCCTGCTTGAGAATATCGACGCCCACCTGCGTCGCCAGCGCATCCACGGAAGCCACCATGCCGTGGGTTGCCCGCACGGGATGAAAAACATCTTCCTCGACGCCATAGGAGACGGGCGGAGCCGCCGGTGGGTTGGCCGCCACGCTAAACGTGCCGCCAGCCATCAGCGCAGCGATCGCTACCCAGCGCAAAAACGTTGGTTTCATCATTATTGTTCTCCAGGTGAAGGGGTCCATATTCCCCGCTTAAGCCTGGTTCACAACTCTTAAAAAATCATCGTTCTGGCGGAATCAGAGTAAACTTAAGAGAAGCCTCAAAAGGAGGAGACAACCATGAAACGCTTACTGATTCTGACAGCGCTACTGCCATTCGCCGCGCTCGCACAGCCACTGAATACCCTGAACAACCCGAACCAGCAGGGCTACGTTATTCCGAGCCAGCAGCGTATGCAGACGGAAATGATGAGCCAACAGCAGCAGCAAAAAGGGATGCTCAATCAGCAGCTGCGTACCCAGACCCAGATGCAGCAGCAAAATCTGCAAAACCAGATGAATACCAATACCCAGCGGATTCAGCAGGGCCAGGTACGCGAGCAGCCGCTGCAAAACAACAGCGGCGGCATGTTGGGCGGGGGAAATACCCTGAACAGCGGCCAGCAGCACATGCTAACGCCGCAGTCGAACGGCAGTATGCTTAATAATCCGCAGAACTAAAGTTCGGGCCTATCCGGTCGATCGCATCGGTGCAGATGCTGTCCACGCCCCAGCGCAGCAGTTCGGCTGCACGCTGGGGCGTGTTGACGGTGTAGACCAGGATATGCAGACCGGCCTGTTTCAGCTCTTTGACTCGCACCTCATTCAGCAGCCTGTGGTTGAGGTGAATTGACACGCAGCCGAGACGGGTGGTGAGCGCGCGCCAGTCGTTACGCCACTTATCCAGCAGCAGGCCGCGCGGCAGTTCCGGCACGGCGGCCTGGGCAGCCTCAAGCGCGTCGATATCAAATGACGACAGCAGCGGCGCGGTCATCCCTTCCCACAGCTCACGCGCGGCCAGGGCGATCGCTTTGCCTGTTAGCGGCCCGGTGCCGGTGGTCGGTTTAATTTCGATGTTAGCCATCATCCTGTGCGTCCGGCAGCGGTCCGCCACGTCCGCCAGGCGCGGTAGCGGTTCCCCCCTGAAGTCGCTGCTGAACCAGCTTCCGGCGTCCACCTTCAGCAGGTCTTGCCACGGCAGATCGCCCGCCACGCCCCAGCCGTTGCTGGTGCGCTCGAGGTTGTCATCGTGCAGCAGGAAGATTTCGCCGTCTTTCGACAGTTTGGCGTCAAACTCGATCATCGTATGGCCGAAACGCGCGCCGGTGTCGATGGCCGCCAGGGTGTTTTCGGGTGCCAGTTTGCCGCCGCCACGGTGGGCGACGATGTGGGGATAAGGCCAGTTACTCATATACGTTGTCCTGTTTCACCGTCAAATATGTGCAGGTGATTTTCCGGCAGATGCAGCCACAGCGTGCTGCCTGCTTTCGGGCGCTCCTGATGTGCCAGACGCACCACCAGCTTTTGCTCGCCCCAGCGTCCGTGCGCCAGGTTGTCGGCACCCAGCATCTCCAGCGTGTCCATGACCAGCGGCACGCCACCCTCCGCCTGAGAGCTTAACCCAATGTGCTCCGGGCGGATACCGAGCGTCATTTTACGCCCGGCGTAGCCACGATAGTACCAGTTGACTGGCAATGCCATCCCGCTGTCCAGCTCGAAGTGGGTTCCCGCACTGCTGATGCGCCCGTCCAGCAGGTTCATCGCCGGGCTGCCGATAAAGCTCGCCACAAAGCGGGTGGCGGGCTTTTCATAGACCTCCACCGGGGTGCCAATTTGCTCGGCAACGCCTTTGTTCATCACCATCACGCGCTGGGCGAGGGTCATCGCCTCGACCTGATCGTGGGTCACGTACAAAGAGGTGGTTTTCAGGCGGCGATGGAGCTGCTGCAGCTCCAGGCGCATCTGCACGCGCAGCTTAGCGTCGAGATTAGAGAGCGGTTCATCAAACAGGAACACCGCCGGATCGCGCACGATGGCGCGCCCCATCGCCACGCGCTGACGCTGGCCGCCGGACAGCTCGCGCGGGCGGCGTTTCAGCAGGCCGTCCAGCTCCAGAATGCGCGCCGCCTCTCTCACGCGCTCCGCGATGTGGCCTTTGCCCATGCCGCGAATTTTCAGCCCCCAGGCCATATTCTCTTCCACGCTCATGTGCGGATAGAGCGCGTAGTTCTGAAACACCATCGCGATGCCTCTGTCCTTCGGCTCCTTCTCGGTCACGCGCTGGCGGTCGATCCAGATATCGCCGGAGGTCACGCGCTCAAGCCCCGCCACCATGCGCAGCAGCGTTGATTTACCGCAGCCGGAGGGGCCGACCATCACGATAAACTCCCCGTCCGCCACGTCGAGGGTCAGCGGTTGAATGACCTGGGTTTTGTTATCCCAGCTTTTGGAAACTGCCTGAAGTTTAAGTCCTGCCATCTTATTTCTCACTGTCTACTAAGCCACGCACAAACGCGCGCTGCATGGCTAAAACGATTACGACCGGGGGGATTAAGGTGAGCAGCATCGCCGCCATCACCTGGTTCCAGAGGGTGGTGCCTTCGCCGGTGGCGATCATGCCTTTGATACCCGCTACGGCGGTGCCGAGGCTGACGTCCTGGATAATCAGCAGCGGCCACAGGTACTGGTTCCAGCCGTAGATAAAGGTGATCACGAACAGCGCCGCGAGGTTAGTTTTGGACAGCGGCAGCACGATGTCGCGGAAAAAGCGCATCGGCGAGGCGCCGTCGATACGCGCCGCTTCAATCAGCTCGTCCGGCAGGGTCATAAAGAACTGGCGGAACAGGAAAGTGGCGGTCGCCGAGGCCATCAGCGGCAGGGTTAAGCCCGCGTAGCTGTCCAGCATGTTGAGGTTGGCGATCACTTCCACCGTCGGGAAGATACGCACCTCTACCGGCAGCATCAGGGTGATGAAGATCATCCAGAAGAACAGGTTACGCAGCGGAAAACGGAACCAGACGATGGCGAAGGCCGAGAGCATCGACACGGTGATTTTGCCCACCGTAATGCCAAACGCCATGATGAAGCTGTTGAGCATCATCAGCCAGAACGGCGCGCTATTGGCACCCACGCCCTGGTTCCAGATGGTTTTCATGTTCTCGAAAAGATGCCCGCCTGGGATCAGCGTCATCGGCGTGTCGAACACCGCTTTGGTGTCCAGCGTGGCGGCGACAAAGGCCACGTACAGCGGGAACAGGATGACGATGATCCCTAAAATCAGCATGGTATGGCTGAAAATCGTCAGCCCGCGACGGTTCTCAATCATTGGTAGCGCACCTTACTTTCGACATAGCGGAACTGCACCACCGTGAGGAGGATAACGAGGAACATCAGCACCACCGACTGGGCGGCAGAGGCCGAAAGATCCAGACCGGCAAAGCCCTCACGGTAGATTTTGTAGATAAGCGTGGTGGTGGCCTGCACCGGGCCGCCTGCTGTGGCGGCGTCGATCACCGGGAAGGTGTCGAAGAAGGCGTAGACCAGGTTGACCACCAGCAGGAAGAAACTCACCGGGGCGATCAGCGGCAGCGAAAGCGTAAAGAAGCGGCGAACCGGGCCAGCGCCGTCGATTGCCGCAGCCTCCACCAGCGAGCGCGGGATGGACTGTAGCGCGGCGAAGAAGAACAGGAAGTTGTAGCTGATCTGCTTCCACACCGAGGCGAAGACCACCAGGAACATCGCCTGACCGCTGTTCTGCGCGTGGTTCCAGTCATAACCGAACTCCGCCAGGAAGTGGGTAATCAGCCCGCGCCCGGGATTAAACAGGAAGATCCACAGCACGGCGGCCACGGCAGGCGCGACGGCGTAGGGCAGCAGCATCAAGGTTTGATACAGGCGACTGCCGCGCACCACGTAATCCACCAGCGCGGCGAAGAACAGCGAGGCGACCAGCCCGCTGACCGTGACCAGCGCGCTGAACTTCATCGTCGTCCAGAAAGAGTCGAGGTAATAGCTGTCGTGAAGCAGCGCGGTAAAGTTGTCCAGCCCGACAAACTGGCTGGACAGCCCGAACGGGTCGACGCTTTGCACCGAGTACCACAGCGCTTCGCCCGCAGGCCAGATAAAGAAGATAACGGTGATGATCAGCTGCGGCGCGACCAGCAGATAGGGCAGCCAGCGGGAGCGGAACACCGGACGGGATGAGGACATAGGTTAGCTCAGCGTTAGGTGGCCCCTCACCCCGGCCCTCTCCCAAAGGGAGAGGGAGTATGAGTTCCCTCTCCCTTTGGGAGAGGGTTAGGGTGAGGGTAAAAGGATTAAGACTTCGTCGACTGCTCAAAGCGGCGCAGCAGCTGATTACCGCGCTCAACCGCGGAGTCCAGCGCCTGCTGTGGGGTTTTCTTCCCGGTCCACACGCTTTCCAGCTCTTCATCCACGATGGTACGGATCTGCGGCATGTTGCCCAGACGCAGGCCTTTGGTGAACGGCAACGGCGGCTTGTTCAGCATCTGGCGCGTCGCGATATCCGCGCCCGGGTTCTTGCTGTAGAAGCCCTGCTCGCGGGTCAGGTCATAGGCGGCTTTGGTGATCGGCAGGTAGCCGGTCTTCTGGTGCCATTCGGCGGCGTTTTCCGGCTTCGCCAGGAAGTCGAGGAACTCGGCGACGCCCTTGTAGGTGCCGTTGTCTTTGCCCTGCATCACCCACAGGCTCGCCCCGCCGATGATGGCGTTCTGCGGCGCGCCCTTCACGTCGGCGTCGTAAGGCATCATGCCCACGCCGTAGTTGAATTTGGCGTAGTGACGGATGTCCGCCAGCGAGCCGGAGGAGGCGGTGGTAATGGCGCAGTCGCCGTTGTAGAACTTCTCGGTGGATTCATCTTTACGGCCAAAGTAGCTGAAGTCGCCCTTCTTGTTCAGATCGGCAAGCAGCGCGATGTGTTTCACCTGCTCCGGCTTGTTGAACTCCAGCACCGCGTCGGTGCCGTCGAAGCCGTTGTTTTTGGTGGCGACCGGCAGGCCGTGCCAGGCGCTGAAGTTTTCAATCTGGATCCAGCCCTGCCAGCCGCTGGCGTAGCCGCACTTCATCCCTGCGGCTTTCAGCTTCGCGGTGTACTCGGCGAGATCCTGCCAGGTTTTTGGCGGCTGCTCCGGGTCTAAACCGGCTTTCCTGAAGGCATCTTTGTTGTAGTACAGCACCGGGGTGGAGCTGTTAAACGGCTGCGACAGCAGGTGGCCGGTTTTGGAGTCGGTGTAGTAACCAGAAACCGTCGGCACAAAGCGGGATTCGTCAAAGTTAATGCCTGCGTCTTTGAACACTTCGTAGACCGGCTTAATCGCTTTGGAGGCCATCATGGTGGCGGTGCCCACTTCATACACCTGCAGCAGCGCCGGTGCGTTACCGGTGCGGAATGCCGCAATGCCCGCGCTCAGGCTCTGCTCGTAGTTGCCTTTGTACACCGGCACAATTTTGTAATCCGGATGGGTGTCGTTGAAACGCTGCGCCAGGGAGTCAACCTCTTTACCCAGCTCCCCTTCCATGGAATGCCAGAACGGAATGGTGGTAACGGCCATTGCGTTTGTCGCAAAAGCCAGTCCAATTGCCAGACCCAAAGCTGTGTGTCGTAACGATGTCATTGTCATCTCTCTTATTGTGCCGGATGCGCGATATCACGCGTTTTATGCTCGCGAGGTAACATGACATGCTCGAATGACAGAAAAATAACTTTTTGTTTACAGAAAGATGACAACAACGCGTCAGCGGGATGATGGTTGTGTGAAGGGGATCGGTGCGGTTTGATGCCCTCACCCCGGCCCTCTCCCACGGGGAGAGGGAGAAAACCGATCGGTTCCCTCTCCCTTTGGGGAGAGGGTTAGGGTGAGGGGAAAATGCGATTAACCGCCTAAATACGCACTCCGCACCGCTTCGTTCGCCAGCAGCGCGTCGCCGGTATCGGACAGCACTACGCGACCGTTCTCCAGCACGTAGCCACGGTCGGCGAGCTTCAGCGCCTGGTTGGCGTTCTGCTCAACGAGGAAGATGGTCATCCCCTCTTTGCGCAGCTGTTCGATGGTGTCGAAAATCTGCTGGATAATGATCGGCGCAAGGCCGAGCGAAGGTTCGTCAAGCAACAGCAAACGCGGCTGGCTCATCAGTGCGCGACCAATCGCCAGCATCTGCTGTTCACCCCCGGACATGGTGCCTGCACGCTGCACGCGGCGCTCCCACAGGCGCGGGAAGAGTTCGTATACCCATTTGATGCGGGTCTGGAACTGGTCGCGGTGGGCGAAGAAACCGCCCATCGCCAGGTTCTCTTCCACCGTCATGCGCGAGAAGACGCGACGCCCTTCCGGGACAATCGCCACCGCTTCGCGCATGATTTTGGCGGTCTGCCAGTCGGTAATGTCTTTGCCGTCAAACACAATCCGCCCGCTGCTGGCGCGCGGATCGCCGCACAGGGTGCCGAGCAGCGTGGTTTTACCCGCGCCGTTGGCCCCAATCAGGGTGACGATTTCGCCCTGATTAATGTGCAGGCTGACGTCGTGCAGCGCCTGGATCTTGCCGTAGTGCGCGTTGACCTTATCGAACGTTAACATCGCTTTTTCCATCTTATGCCTCACCCAGGTATGCACGGATCACGTCCGGGTTGTTGCGGATCTCTTCCGGCGTCCCGTTTGCCAGCGGCGTGCCCTGGTTTACCACGTAGATACGGTCAGAAATGCCCATCACCAGCTTCATATCGTGTTCGATAAGCAGGATGGTGGTGTCGTGACGATCGCGCAGCTCGGCGATCAGCTCGTCCAGCTCTTTGGTCTCTTTCGGGTTGAGGCCCGCCGCCGGTTCGTCGAGCATCAGGATTTCCGGCTGCGTCACCATGCAGCGCACAATCTCCAGACGACGCTGGTCGCCGTAGGCCAGGTTGCTGGCCTGACGGTTGGCGTGCTGCAGCAGGCCGATGCGGTCGAGCCAGGTGGCGGCGCGGTCCAGCGCTTCTTCCTGCGCGCGGCGGAAGGCCGGGGTTTTCAGCAGGCCGGAGAAGATGCCGGTTTTAAGCTGCTGATGTTGCGCCACCAGCAGGTTCTCAATCACCGTCATTTCGCGGAACAGGCGCACGTGCTGGAAGGTACGCACCACGCCCATGCGGGCAATCTGCTGGCCCGGCAGGCCTTCAAGGTGCTGGTCGCGCAACATGATGGTGCCGCCCGTCGGCTTGTAGAAGCCCGTCAGGCAGTTAAAGACCGTGGTTTTCCCCGCACCGTTCGGGCCAATCAGGGAAACAATCTCTTTCTTGTGCAGGTCCAGTGATACGTTGTTGACCGCCAGCAGGCCGCCAAAACGCATCATCAGGCCGTTAACCGATAATAATGGCTGACTCATGGCTGCTCTCCTTTCACTTCCGCCTCTTTAAGCTTTAACTGCGGACGGGTCATCGGCAGCAGGCCCTGCGGACGCCAGATCATCATTAGCACCATCAAACCACCCAGCATCAACATGCTGTATTCGTTAAAGTCGCGCATCAGCTCGCGGGAAACCACCAGCAGGATGGCCGCGAGGATAACGGCGAACTGCGAGCCCATCCCGCCAAGCACCACAATCGCCAGTACGAAGGCAGATTCGGCAAAGGTGAAGGATTCCGGGCTGACGAAGCCCTGGCGCGCGGCAAACAGCGTTCCGGCAAAGCCCGCAAACGCGGCGCTGATGGTGAACGCGGTCAGCTTGATGCGGGTCGGGTTCAGGCCCAGCGAGCGGCAGGCGATTTCATCTTCGCGCAGCGCTTCCCACGCACGGCCCAGCGGCATGCGCAGCAGACGGTTAATCACAAACAGGGTGATGACGACCAGCAGCAGCGCCACCAGATAGAGCCAAATCACACGGTCGGACGGATCGTACTTAATGCCAAAGAAGTTGCTGAAGGTGTCCCAGCCGCCTTCGCGGGCGGTGCGGCTGAACTCCAGGCCGAAGAAGGTCGGTTTCGGGATCTGGCTAATGCCGTTCGGGCCGCCGGTCACTTCGGTGTTGTTGAGCAGCAAGATACGGACGATTTCACCGAAGCCCAAGGTCACAATCGCCAGATAGTCGCCGCGCAGGCGCAGGACCGGGAAGCCAAGCAGGAAGCCCGCAGCGGCAGAAACCAGCCCTGCCAGCGGCAGACAGGTCCAGAAGCCGAGGCCGTAATAGTGGTTCAGCAGCGCAAAGGTGTAAGCACCGATGGCGTAGAAGCCGCCGTAGCCGAGCACCAGCAGGCCGGACAGACCCACCACCACGTTCAGGCCGAGGCCTAAAATCACGTAGATCATGGTCAGGGTGGCGATATCCACCGTCCCGCGGGATACCACGAACGGCCACGCCACGGCGGCCACCAGCAGCGCCACGAGGAACAGCTTCTGTTTCACGGTGGAGCCATCAATCGCTGGCAGCACGAATTTTGGCCCCGAGACGTTTTTCAGCGTCTTCTGGAACAGCGGACGCAGCAGCTGGAACAGAAATACCACGGCGGTGCCGATAAACACCCACTGCCAGCGGATATCTGGCGCGGTGTCGACCACAAGCTTAGTGCCATCCAGCTCCAGCTGTACGCCCATAAAGACGCCCGCCAGCACGAAGAACATGGCGGCAGAGAGCAGCGCCATCGCGAAATGCATCGGTTTCATACTTTCTCTACCTCCGGACGGCCCAGAATACCGGTAGGCATGACCAGCAGAACCAGAATCAGCAGGGCAAACGACACCACGTCTTTATATTCTGTACTCAGGTACGCCGAGGAGAGCGCTTCGGCTACGCCCAGGATCAGGCCGCCGATCATCGCGCCCGGGATACTGCCGATGCCGCCCAGTACCGCTGCGGTGAAGGCTTTCATCCCGGCCATAAAGCCGATGTAGGGGTTAATCACGCCGTAGAACTGGCCGAGCAGGACACCTGCCACCGCCGCCATCGCCGCGCCGATCACGAAGGTCAGGGCGATTACGCGGTCGGTGTTAATGCCGAGCAGGCTCGCCATCTTGAGGTCTTCCGCGCAGGCGCGGCAGGCGCGTCCCATGCGGGAGTAGCGGATGAACACGGTCAGAGCAAGCATCGCCAGGAAGGTGACGACCCAGATAACCAGCTGCATAGTGGTGATTGACGCCGAGAAGTTCTCGCTCGCCCCCACAATCCACTGCCCGTTAAACAGGCTTGGCAGCGCCACGTCGCGCGAGCCTTCGGTCAGGCTGACGTAGTTTTGCAGGAAGATAGACATACCAATTGCCGAGATCAGCGCAATCAGGCGCTTGGAGCTACGCACGGGCCGATAGGCTACACGCTCAATGCTCCAGCCGTAGGCGCTGGCGATAACAATCGCACCGACAAACCCGGCGGCGACCAGCAGCCAGCTGCTGTCGATACCCATCATCATCAGGGCGGCGATAATCATGAAGGAGACATAGCTGCCGATCATGTAGACCTCGCCATGGGCGAAGTTGATCATGCCGATAATGCCGTAAACCATGGTGTAGCCGATGGCGATCAGGGCGTAGGTGCTGCCCAGCGTGACGCCGTTAAACATCTGCTGTAAGAAATAGAGAAACTGCTCAGACATAACGTAACCTTTCTCAACCCGCCCGCATTGCGCGGGCGGTGGGATTATTATTTGGCTGCCGTGGAAGATCCGTCGGCGTGCCACTTGAAGACACCAAATTCAAATCCCTTCAGATCGCCTTTCTCATCCCAGTTCAGCGGCCCAATCACGGTGTTTGCCCCGTGTGCTTTTAAATCTTTAACCAGATCCAACGGCGCTTTGCTGCCGGTGCGATCCATTGCCGTTGCCAGCGACTGCACGGCGGCATAGGTGATCCACACGTATGGACCGCTCGGATCTTTCTTCTGCGCCTTGAGCGCGTCGACGATAGCCTTGTTAGCCGGGTCCTGGTCATAGCGTTTTGGCATCGTCACCAGCATGCCTTCCGCCGCGTCACCCGCGATGTTAGACAGCGAGGCATTGCCCACGCCTTCCGGGCCCATGAACTGGGTTTTCAGGCCGGTCGCACGCGCCTGGCGCAGCATCTGGCCCATTTCCGGGTAGTAGCCGCCGTAATAGACGAAATCGATATTTTCTTTCTGCAGACGGGCAATCAGCGCCGAGAAATCTTTCTCACCGGCGGTGATACCGTCGAAGAAGACGATATTCGCGCCGCCTTTTTTCAGGCCGTCCTGCACAGAACGCGCCAGGCCTTCGCCGTACTGCTGCTTGTCATGGATGATGGCAATACGCTGCGGCTTGACCGTGTCGAGAATGTATTTTGCCGCGGTCGGCCCCTGAGAGGAGTCCAGACCCGCAGTACGCATGATGTGCGCGTAACCGCGCTGGGTCAGCTCCGGGTTAGTCGCGCCAGGGGTAATCATCAAAATGCCTTCATCTTCATAGATGTCGGACGCCGGCTGGGTGGACGATGAGCACAGGTGACCAATCACGTACTGAATACCGTCGTTCACAATTTTGTTGGCGACCGCTACAGCCTGTTTGGGATCGCAGGCGTCGTCATACTCTACGCCGACCAGCTTGTCGCCCTTGATGCCGCCACTGGCGTTGATGTCTTTAATGGCCTGGCGCGCGCCGTTGAACTCCATATCGCCCCACTGGGCAACCGGACCGGACATCGCGCCGACCACGGCGACTTTAATATCTTCCGCCATCGCGCTTTGCGACATTGCCAGTGCAACCATTCCCGCGATTAATGCTTTCGCGTTCCTTTTCATCTGTGAATCCCCATTCGTGACGTGATGTTTATATTTTGTTTTATTATGGTTAAAAAGCATTCTGTACTTTTAATGAACAACGCTATTTTTACCAGTGCCTTTAATGGTTTAGCGCAGTTTTTTAGCAAAAACCAGACTAAAATCTCTATTTTTCAGGCGATTAAGCAAAGATAATATTCTGAAATCAGGCAGAGATAAACAAATAAAAGCGCGGTTTGCAGCATAAAATAACGGTACAAAGCGCCGAATAAATCACTACCTTTCAGGTTAAAATCCTGCTTATTTTTCGATCCATACGTTTTCAGACTGGACATTGCGCAGCCAAAAAACTAATCACCTGGTTAATCGGGGAAAAAGAGAAAGCCTCGGGGCGGATAAATTGAGTACACTGCCCTTACTTTTTTTGATGTGGACAAGCAGCTAATGAAACTGACTATCGTTCGTCTGGTGACCTTTAGCGACCAGGATCATATCGACCTGGGCAAAATCTGGCCGGAATACTCCCCTTCTTCGCTGGACGTTGATGAGAATCACCGTATTTACGCCGCGCGTTTTAACGAGCGCCTGCTGGCCGCCGTACGCGTAACGCTAAGCGGCACCCAGGGCGCGCTGGACTCTTTACGCGTGCGTGACGTCACCCGCCGTCGCGGCGTGGGGCAATATTTGATTGAAGAGGTGATGCGCGATAACCCGAGCGTAGACGCATGGTGGATGGCCGACGTGGGCGTGGAAGACCGCGGCGTAATGGCGGCATTTATGCAGGCGTTAGGGTTTACGGCGCAGACGAACGGGTGGGAGAAGCGTTAAATTTGTGCGGGCTGGTGCCCTCACCCCGGCCCTCTCCCACGGGGAGAGGGAGAACACCGAATTATCCCCTCTCCCAAAGGGGAGGAAAAACACCGAACTATCCCCTCTCCCAAAGGGGAGGAAAAACACCGAACTATCCCCTCTCCCAAAGGGGAGGAAAAACACCGAACTATCCCCTCTCCCTGTGGGAGAGGGTTAGGGTGAGGGCATCAATCCGCACCCGTATTATTTAGCGTCGGTCGCCGTACCGTTGGCATGCCAGTCAAATACGCCGAACTCAAAGCCTTTCAGGTCGCCCTTCTCATCCCAGGACAGCGGTCCCATCACGGTTTCCACGGAGTTGGCTTTCAGCCAGGTGGCAATCTCCGCCGGGTCGGCTGACTGGTTCAGGCCCGCCTGCAGAGACTGCAGCGCCGCGTAGGTGGTCCAGACGAACGCACCGCTTGGGTCCTGTTTCTTCGCCTTGATCGCATCCACAATCGGTTTGTTGGCAGGCACCTGGTCGTAGTTCTTCGGTTTGGTGACCAGCAAGCCTTCGGCAGAGTCACCGGCAATGTTAGACAGTGACACGTTCGCCACGCCTTCCGGCCCCATAAACTGGGTTTTCAGACCCGCCGCGCGCGCCTGGCGCAGGATCTGGCCCATTTCCGGGTGATAGCCACCGTAGTACACAAAGTCGATATTCTCTTTCTTCAGGCGCGCCACCAGCGTGGAGAAATCTTTTTCACCGGCGGTGATGCCGTCGAAGAACACCACGTCAGCATTCGCTTTCTTCAGGTTATCCTGTACGGAACGCGCCAGACCTTCACCGTACTGCTGTTTGTCATGCACAATCGCGATGCGCTTTGGCTTCACTTTATCAACGATGTATTTTGCCGCCGTTGGGCCCTGATCGGAATCCAGGCCGGTGGTGCGCAGGATCAGCTTATAGCCGCGCGCGGTCAGCTCTGGTGCCGTCGCCGCCGGGGTAATCATCAGAATGCCTTCGTCTTCATAGATATCAGACGCTGGCTGAGTAGAAGAAGAACACAGGTGGCCGATAACATATTTGATGCCGTCGTTTACCACTTTGTTCGCCACCGCAACCGCTTGTTTCGGGTCACAGGCGTCATCATATTTTACGATCTGCAGTTTTTCGCCCTTGATACCGCCCTTAGCATTAATGTCTGCAACCGCCTGCTCTGCGCCCGTAAATTCCTGGTCGCCGTACTGGGCTACCGGGCCGGACATCGCGCCGACTACCGCGACTTTAATATCGGCCTGCGCCATGGCGCTGAATGCCAACGCCATACATCCTGCCAGTAATGCTTTACCCTTCATGTTCATCCTGAGAATCCCCATTATTATGGTTATTACGATTATTGTGATGTTGTTGTGTAGCGCTTTATTTCGTTTATAGGCGTACTGACCGCGCTTTTTCAGCATACTCTGCTAAAACATACCGCATTTTTATGATTTTGGAATAGCTAATTTGACATGTCACTGTGCTAAGCCCGGCAGCCTGTTGCGCCGGGCTTTTGGCTTTATCGTGTCAGCGAGGCGGAAATAATATCCAGCGCTTTACGGAACTGCGCTTCCGGGATGGTCAGCGGATAGAGGAAACGAATCACGTTGCCGTACACGCCGCAGTTCAGGAGCAGCAGCCCCTCCTGCAGGGCGCGATCCTGTACCTCGCGGGTGAATTCCGGCGACGGCTGCCCGGTCTGCGGATCGATAAATTCCACCGCCACCATCGATCCTTGCGCGCGGATATCGGCGATGTACGGACACCCGTCTTTCGCTTTATTCAGCACTTCAACCAGATGATGTCCCAGGTGCGCTGCCCGCGTGCAGAGATCTTCTTCGTCAATCACGTCCAGCACCGCATGCGCCGCCGCAATCGCCAGCGGGTTACCCGCATAGGTGCCGCCCAGGCCGCCTGGCGCGGGTGCGTCCATCACCTCTGCGCGGCCAGAGACCGCCGAGAGCGGCATGCCGCCCGCCAGGCTTTTCGCCATGGTGATCAGGTCCGGCTTCACGCAGTGGTTTTCCATTGAGAACAGTTTGCCGGTACGCGCAAAGCCGGTTTGCACCTCATCGGCAATCAGCAGAATGCCGTGGGTGTCGCACAGGGTGCGCAGAGCCTGCATAAAATCCGCGGGGGCAACGTTGAATCCGCCCTCCCCCTGCACAGGTTCAAGGATAATGGCGGCCACCTGGTCAGGGGCGATATCCGCTTTAAAGAGGCGTTCAACGCTTTTGATCGCCTCCTGGGAACTCACGCCGCGAAGGTGATCGGGAAACTGCGCGTGATAGACCGAGCCGGGGAACGGGCCGAAGCCGAGTTTGTAGGGGGCGACTTTGCCGGTCAGCGCCATGGTCATAAAGGTGCGGCCATGAAAAGCACCGCCAAAGGTAATCAGGCCGGGGCGACGGGTCCAGGCGCGCGCGATTTTAACGGCGTTCTCCACCGCTTCCGCTCCGGTAGAGAAGAAAGCGGTTTTGGCCGGGCCGTCTATCGGCACGCGGGCGTTGATGCGCTCAGCCAGAGCGACATAGCCTTCGTACGGGACAATCTGGTAGGCGGTATGGGTGAAGGCGTGGAGTTGTTTTTCGATAGCGGCGATAACGGCAGGATGGCGATGGCCGGTATTCAGCACCGCGATCCCGGCGGCGAAATCAATGTACTCATTGCCTTCGACGTCCCACACCGTGGCGTTTTCGGCTTTATCGGCATAGAAGTTACACATCACCCCAATGCCGCGCGGCGTGGCCTGCAAGCGCCGGTCATTCAGTTCTTTATTGTTCACCTTATCCCCCCGAAGATCGCATGTGTAGCGCATCAGTAAGTGTTTGCCAGGGGGTAAAATTTCGCCAGAGCAGGCGTTAAAAAAACAGACCCCCCGGATTCACATCCAGGGGCTTTTATCCTTCATATTTCAAGCCGCAGGTACGTTGGCTGCTCTCGTTCACCCGAATCACTTACTCATGTAAGCTCATCGGGATTCACTCATTTGCCGCCTTCCTGCAGCCTGAACTATTTCGGCTAAACGGGGACTTCGCAGAAATTACGCTTCGATAGCGGCGCGAAGTTTTTTCATGGCGTTCTTTTCAAGCTGACGTACACGTTCAGCGGACACGCCGTAGCGGTCGGCCAGTTCCTGCAGCGTGGACTTGTTGTCTTCGTCCAGCCAGCGGGCGCGGATAATGTCCTGGCTACGCTCGTCGAGACCTTCCATCGCAAAGCTCAGCTTGTTCGCGGCCTGATCTTCCCAGTTGTCCTCTTCGATGCCGTCAGCAAAGTTAGAGGTCTTATCCTGCAGATACAGAACCGGTGCCATCGGCTGGCTGTCAGAGGCGTCATCGTCGGAAGACATGTCAAAGGTCATGTCCTGCGCGGCCATACGGGATTCCATCTCGCGGACGTCTTTGCTGGATACGCCCAGTTCGCGCGCCACCATTTCCACTTCATCCTGATTGAACCAGCCCAGACGCTGCTTGGTTTTACGCAGGTTGAAGAACAGTTTGCGTTGCGCTTTCGTCGTGGCGACTTTCACAATACGCCAGTTACGCAGAACGTATTCGTGAATTTCAGCTTTGATCCAGTGCACGGCGAAGGAGACCAGTCGCACACCCACTTCCGGGTTAAAGCGACGTACAGCCTTCATCAGGCCGATGTTACCTTCCTGAATCAGATCCGCCTGCGGCAGGCCGTAGCCCGCATAATTACGAGCAACGTGAACAACAAAGCGCAGGTGAGACAGGATCAGCGTCTTAGCTGCTTCCAGATCGCCCTGGTAATGCAGCTTTTCAGCAAGCTCCTTTTCTTCCTCAGCCGTCAACATCGGCCAGGTGTTCGCAGCCCGGATGTAAGACTCCAGGTTACCAACAGGGGCTAAAGCTAAAGTTTGCATTTCTTTGGTCATTCATTCCTCTCAATTCAATTTCTTCTGGCTCAGGTTATCCCCATCAGGCAACAACCATGCCAAAGCATTTGAGCAACGAGAATAGCATTCACTCTTTTATCAGACAGTGATTTTATCCACAAGTTCCCAGTGCAACAGTGAATAAATTACGCACAAAATGTGACATGAAAATGATAAAGCGGGGAAGCGCAAACAGGGACGCTTTCCCTGCAGAGCGAACATCTCAGTGCAGGGAAAGATTATATCACGCTTTTATTAGTCGGGAGTAAAGTGACGTAAATGTTGCACCGTTGCCAGCCATGCGGCAATCCAGCCGATCATTGAGCAGACCAGCAACAATAACAGGCACTCGTCGAACCCTAAGCCACTGATATCAAACCTGGTGCCGAAAACCTGCGCCACGTCAGTAACGGCGGACGAGAGCCGCATCACCAAAATTTCTGACAATATCAGTGAAAGAAATGCGCCGGAAAAACCGAGCAACGCGCCGCCGTAAAGGAACGGACGCAGGATGAACCCATCCGTCGCACCAATCAGTTTCTGCACGTTGATGGTGTCGCGGCGGGCGAAGATGCTCAGACGCACGCTGTTACCAATGACGAGGAATACCGCCGCTACCATCAGCACGCCGATCATCGCCGAGACGCGCCCCACAAGCCCGGTCAGCGCGGCCAGACGCGCAAACCAGCTGTCGTCCATGCGCACTTCATCAATGCCGTTGATACGGGTGATGCGGTCGCGCAACGTGTTGAGCGAATCGGTCCCCTGGAAATCGAGCTTCGGGATCACCACCGCCACGGCGGGCAGCGGGTTCTCTTCCAGCATATCCAGCGCGCCGCCAAACCCGGACCAGTTACGGAACTCGCCCAGCGCCTCGTCGCGCGACAGATAGTTGACCTTCTCCACGCCCGGTTCGGCCTGGATCTGCCCGACCACCTGCGCCGCCGCGTTATCGTCGAGCGCTTTGTCCAGATAGACGGTGATCTGCGGCGACGGATAATACTGTGACGCCGCCTGATTAACGTTTTTATAGACCATGTAGCAAACGCTCGGCAGCGTCAGGGAGATGGCAATCACCATCACCGTCAGGAACGTCGCCAGCGGTTTGCTTTTCAGGTCCTGCACTGCGCCGTGGAAAGCGTAACGCACCTGCTCGTTAAAGACGTTGGTCTTGCGGGAGTTCGGCTTCGGCGCGGCTTTTGCACGCTTTGGCGCATGACGATTACCGTCCCCACCGCCCTGCGGCTTGCGGAAGCGGTCAAACCGGTTCCCGAACTGCCGAATCTGGTTCATTGCATCACGCTTATTCACCGTGGCCTCCGTGCAAATGCCCGTCGCTCAGGGTCAGCATGCGGTACGAACGGCGGGAGATCAGCCCGATATCGTGCGTCGCCATCAGTACCGTTACCCCCACGCGGTTAAACTCTTCGAACAGACGTAAAATCCCTTCGGACAGGGCATCGTCCAGGTTCCCGGTCGGTTCATCCGCCAGCAGCACCGCCGGTTTGTTCACCACCGCACGGGCAATGCCCACGCGCTGCTGTTCACCGCCGGAAAGCTGGATCGGGAAGTTCTTCGCTTTGTCCAGCAGCCCGACCTTATCCAGCGCCGCAGAGACGCGGCGGCGGATATCGTCATAGCTGGCACCGGCAATAATCAGCGGGATAGCGACGTTGTCAAACACGGTGCGATCCATCAGCAGGTGGTGATCCTGGAAAATCATGCCGATCTGACGCCGCAGGAACGGCACCTCACGGTTTTTCAGGCGGCTGATGTCGTGGCCGCTGAAAAAGATTTTCCCGGCGCTGGGCCGTTCGATCCCACAGATAAGCTTGAGCAGGGTACTTTTCCCCGCGCCGGAATGGCCGGTCAGGAATGCCATCTCGCCCGGCTGCAGGTGAAATGTCACCCCCTGCAGCGCTTGTCTCCCACCGAGATAGGCCTTGCTGACGTGTTCAAAGCGAATCATTGTTAGTCCTCTCGGGCAAATAATGCCTCAATAAAGTCGTCCGCCTTAAACGGACGCAAATCCTCAATACGCTCGCCCACACCGATGTAACGGATAGGAATGCCGAACTGGTCGGCCACGGAGAAGATCACGCCGCCCTTGGCGGTACCGTCCAGTTTGGTCAGCGTGATGCCCGTCAGCCCTACCGCTTCATGGAACAGCTTCGCCTGGCTGACGGCGTTCTGCCCGGTGCTGGCGTCGATAGTCAGCATAATTTCATGCGGCGCATCTTCGTCCAGCTTCTTCATGACGCGAACGATTTTCTTCAGCTCTTCCATCAGGTGCGATTTGTTCTGCAAACGTCCGGCGGTATCGGCAATCAGGACATCCACGTTACGCGCCTTCGCCGCCTGAATGGCGTCAAAGATAACGGATGCAGAGTCCGCGCCGGTGTGCTGGGCAATCACCGGAATGTCGTTGCGCTGGCCCCAGACCTGCAGCTGCTCCACCGCTGCCGCACGGAAGGTATCACCCGCCGCCAGCATCACCGATTTGCCCTGCTGCTCGAACTGACGCGCCAGCTTGCCGATGGTGGTGGTTTTACCCACACCGTTCACACCCACCATCAGAATAACAAATGGCGTTTTGCCTTCAATATTAAGCGGTTCGTCAACTTTTGCGAGGATTTCACCCATCTCATCTTTCAGCAGACCGTACAGCGCTTCGGCATCGCGCAGCTGTTTGCGGCTCGCGCCCTCTGTCAGGTTGGTGATGATTTTACGGGTGGTTTCCACGCCGACGTCGGCGATCAGCAGCTGTTCTTCCAGCTCTTCAAACAGACCATCGTCGATCTTTTTGCCGCGGAACAGACTGATAAATCCGGAACCTAAGTTCTCTTTGGTTTTAAGCAGGCTGCGCTTCAGGCGTGCGAAGAAACCTTCTTTGGTCGGTTTTTCCTGCTCCTGAACGATCGCCTCTTCGGCCTGCGCTTGCTCTTCCACTGGCACGACGATAACCGCTTCTTCTGCGGCCTGCGCCGCCAGCGCCTGGGCTTCCAGCTCTTCGTCGGTGAGTTCAGGCTCAAGTGCCGCGTCTTCTTCCACCGCGTCGATGATGTCGACGGTTTCCGCCTCGGCCTGCCACTCTTCCGGTGAAATCTCTTCGGCTTTCACCTCTTCCGGCAACGGTAGCGCTTCGTGTTCAATGGCCGCCGGCGGCGTTTCGACAACCTCTGCAACCTCTACAACGTCTGCAACCTGTTCAATCACCACCGGTTCCGGCTTTTCACTCTCCTGAACCTGCTCAGTGACGTCGACGACCTCTTCAGCAAAGGATTCAATCTCTTCTTTGCTGTGTGCAGGCTGCTCCGCTTCAATGACCGCGGCGGTTTCTACAGGCGTTTCAGGCTGTGACGGCTCCTCAACCTGCTGTTGTTCTTCGGTTTTCTGTTCTTTCTCTTGCTCTTTTTCACCGAAGCCCAGCCAGGAAAAGAAGCCACGTTTTTTTTGTTTTGCCATCTGCGACTACACTCCTCGCGGCGCTATATACATGGAAGCTAAAAAAATGATGAAATAGTCTAACACTTTACTTAATTGACATCACCGCCCGCAATCGCAGGCGAATTGTTAACAGAGCTTTCCTGAAATGAAGAAACCCAACCGCGCCCCGGCCGGTCAAATTCGCATTATCGGCGGCCAGTGGCGAGGCCGGAAATTACCGGTGCCGGACAGCCCCGGTTTACGCCCCACGACGGACCGCGTGCGCGAGACGTTGTTTAACTGGCTTGCCCCGTCAATGGTAGACGCCCACTGCCTGGATTGCTTCGCCGGAAGCGGGGCGTTAGGGCTGGAAGCGCTGTCGCGTTATGCCGCCAGCGCCACTCTGCTGGAGATGGAGCGCAACGTGGCGCAGACGCTGCAGCAAAATCTGGCTACGCTAAAAGCAAAGAATGCGAAGGTGGTAAACACCAATACCCTAAGCTTCCTCGCGCAACAGGGCACGCCGTATAACGTGGTCTTCGTTGATCCGCCGTTCCGCAAAGGGCTGCTGGAAGAGACGTTATCCCTGCTGGAACAAAACGGCTGGCTGGCGGATGACGCGCTGATTTACGTCGAGAGCGAAGTGGAAAACGGTTTGCCTCCGGTGCCGGTTCACTGGGATCTGCACCGCGAAAAAGTGGCCGGTCAGGTCGCTTACCGTCTGTATCATCGTCAGGCACAAGGAGAATCCGATGCCGGTACTGATTAATCTGGGGCGCTTACTGATGCTGGGCGTCTGGGCGTTTTTGATCCTCAACCTGGTGCACCCTTTCCCGCGGCCAATGAATATCTT
Source organism: Enterobacter sp. UPMP2052 (assembly GCF_053709675.1). Lineage (NCBI taxonomy): Bacteria > Pseudomonadati > Pseudomonadota > Gammaproteobacteria > Enterobacterales > Enterobacteriaceae > Enterobacter > Enterobacter sp. UPMP2052. The sequence continues at coordinate 70,357 of NZ_JBSKJR010000005.1, read as the reverse complement.
TGTTAACGTCGCGCTGATCTTCACCGCCTTCATGCACGCCCTGCAGATGGTGATGCTGAAAAACGGCCTGCCGAAAGATGGCCCGCAGATGACCGGCTGGCAGCAGCTGCGCGTGTTTATCTTTGGCGTGTTTGAACTGCTGGTGTGGATGAAGACGTTTAAGGCGCAGGCGAAGAAATAAGGTGCGGCCTGATGCCCTCACCCCAACCCTCTCGACTCCCTCTCCCCTTGGGAGAGGGCCGGGGTGAGGGAAAAATTACAGCTCCGGTTCAAACCCTTCAAACCGCGATCCTTTGTAGCTCAACACCCCTTTCTCGCCCACGGTCAGCTGATGATACTGCTGCGCTTCCAGGCGGAACGTCACCTCCAGCCCGCCGCTTTCCGGCCTGAAGCTCGCCTCATAGCGCATAGGGGTTCCGGCAGGCGTGACCTGCTGCTGGCGTGAACGCCGGTCGTTGATCGCTTTTTCGCGTTTATTGCTCACCACCACGCGTTTTTGCAGCAGCGGCGCGGCATCGTTATCGGCCTTTTCGCGGCGCTGCTGCACGAAGCGAAACGAGGCGGCAACGACGATAATGGCGACCACAATAATCAAAAACAGCGGCATCTTACTCACACTAATACTCCATCAGATAATGCGGAATTCAGGATACCTTGCCTTTCCCGGCATTGCCAAACGCCTCTGCGCGTCACTACACTGAATCAGAAACTGAGAATTCAGCCTTAACAGATACAGGGAGTTAATATGCTTTGGTCATTTATCGCCGTCTGTTTGTCCGCATGGCTCTTTGTCGATGCGTCGTACCGTGGCCCCGCCTGGCAGCGCTGGTTGTTTAAACCCGTCACGCTGCTGCTCCTGCTGCTGTTGGCCTGGCAAGCGCCTATGTTTAACGCCATCAGCTATCTGGTGCTCGCCGGGCTGTGCGCGTCGTTGATTGGCGATGCCTTAACCCTGCTGCCGCGCCAGCGCCTGCTGTATGCCGTGGGGGCGTTCTTCCTGTCGCATCTGCTCTACACCATTTATTTTGCCAGCCAGATGACGCTCTCCTTCTTCTGGCCGCTGCCGCTGGTGCTACTGGCAATTGGCGCGCTGCTGATCGCCGTGATCTGGACGCGCCTGGAAGAGATGCGTTTGCCGGTCTGCACCTTTATTGCCATGACGCTGGTGATGGTGTGGCTGGCGGGCGAGCTGTGGTTCTTCCGTCCGACGTCGCAGGCCATGTCCGCCTTCTTCGGCGCAGCCCTGCTGCTGCTCGGGAATATCGTCTGGCTGGGTAGCCACTATCGCCGCCGTTTCCGCGCGGATAACGCGATTGCTGCCGCCTGTTACTTTGCCGGGCACTTCCTGATTGTGCGGTCGCTGTACATCTAAATAACGCTTGACTCTGGAGTCGACTCCAGAGTGCATACTCCGGTTAATGAGAAAATTATCATTCGCCGGAGGCTGCTATGTCTGCTCCTGAATCGTCAAAAAAAGTTCCACAATTCTCTGCACTTAAGCTCAGCCCGGTACCGCCGAAGGACGACTGCTGCTGCGAGTCCGGGTGTGAGGCGCAAAACGACGCGCTTCCTGACACCGGCAGCCGCTACAGCTGGGTCGTTAACGGCATGGACTGCGCCGCCTGCGCGCGCAAGGTAGAAAACGCGGTTAAACAGGTGCCGGGCGTCAGCCACGTTCAGGTGCTGTTCACCACCGAAAAGCTGCTGGTCAGCGCCGACCGCGACGTCAGCAAACAGGTTGAAACCGCCGTCAGCCAGGCTGGCTATTCCCTGCGCAGCGAATCTGCCCCGGTCGAAAAAACCTCTCTCCTGCAGGAAAACCTGCCGCTGTTAACGCTCGTCATCATGATGGCGGTGAGCTGGGGTCTGGAGCAGATCAACCATCCGTTTGGCAACCTGGCCTTTATCGCCACCACGCTCGTTGGGCTGTTCCCGATAGCCCGTCAGGCGCTGCGCCTGATGAAAAGCGGCAGCTGGTTCGCCATCGAAACGTTGATGAGCGTGGCGGCGATTGGCGCGCTGTTCATCGGCGCGACGGCGGAAGCGGCGATGGTGCTACTGCTGTTCTTAATCGGCGAGCGCCTTGAAGGATGGGCCGCGAGCCGGGCACGCAAAGGGGTCAGCGCGCTGATGGCGCTCAAACCCGAAACCGCCATTCGCGTGGTAAACGGCAGTCGTGAAACGGTGGCGATCGCTACCCTGCGTCCGGGCGACGTGATTGAAGTGGCGGCGGGCGGGCGTTTACCTGCCGATGCCGCGCTGCTTACCGCCACCGCAAGCTTTGACGAAAGCGCGCTAACCGGCGAGTCCATTCCGGTTGAGCGCGAAGCGGGTGAGAAAGTGCCTGCCGGTGCCACCAGCGTCGATCGTCTGGTGCAGTTGAACGTGCTCTCTGAACCGGGCGACAGCGCCATCGACCGCATTCTTAAGCTGATTGAAGAGGCCGAAGAGCGCCGTGCGCCGGTCGAACGCTTTATCGACCGTTTTAGCCGGATTTACACCCCTGCCATCATGCTGGTGGCCCTGCTGGTCACTGTCGTGCCGCCGCTGTTCTTTGGCGCGCCGTGGGAGGGCTGGATTTATAAAGGCCTGACGCTGCTGCTGATAGGCTGCCCGTGCGCGCTGGTGATCTCCACCCCGGCGGCGATCACCTCGGGGCTGGCAGCGGCGGCCCGTCGCGGGGCGCTGATTAAGGGCGGCGCGGCGCTGGAGCAGCTGAGCCAGGTGCAACACATCGCTTTTGATAAGACCGGCACGCTGACCGTCGGGAAGCCACAGGTTACCGGCCTGTACCCGCAGGATATGAGTGAAAACGCTCTCCTGACGCTGGCCGCCGCCGTCGAGCAAGGCTCCACCCACCCGCTGGCGCAGGCAATCGTGCGCGAAGCGCAGTCTCGCGGGCTGACGGTTCCGCCGGCAACCGCGCAGCGCGCGCTGGCAGGCTCGGGTATTGAGGCCGAGGTTGAGGGCAAAAAAGTGCTTATCGTCGCGGCGGATAAATCCCCGGTGACCGGGTTAAGCCCGCAGATCCAGACGCTGGAACAGGCCGGGCAGACGGTTGTCGTCGTGGTGCTGGAGGGCGTGGTGAAAGGCATGCTTGCCCTGCGCGATACCCTGCGCGACGATGCGAAAGAGGCGGTTGCAGCCCTGCATACGCTGGGCGTGCAGGGTGTGATCCTGACCGGCGATAACCCGCGCGCGGCAGCGGCGATTGCCGGTGAGCTGGGCCTCGAATTTAAAGCCGGGTTACTGCCTGCGGATAAGGTGCGTGCCGTGACGGAATTAAACGCGCACGCCCCGCTGGCGATGGTCGGCGACGGAATTAACGATGCTCCGGCAATGAAAGCCTCAACCATCGGGATCGCCATGGGCAGCGGCACCGACGTGGCGCTGGAGACCGCCGACGCGGCGCTGACCCACAACCGCCTGACCGGGCTGGCGCAGATGATTGATCTCGCGCGGGCAACGCGATCCAATATTCGCCAGAACATCGGCATTGCGCTGGGGCTGAAGGGGATATTCCTGGTGACCACGCTGCTCGGCATCACCGGGCTGTGGCTGGCGGTGCTGGCGGATACCGGGGCGACGGTGCTGGTGACGGCGAACGCGCTGCGGTTATTACGTCGACAATAAAATCGTTATCGAACCGTTGGCCGGGTAAGGCTTCGCCGCTACCCGGTCATGGATTGGGTTAGGGTGCGGCCTGATGCCCCACCCCAACCCTCTCCCACGGTGAAAGGGAGAAGAGCGGCGTCACTGCATCCCTAATACCCCCGGCAGCCACAGTGAAATTGCCGGGATGTACGTTACCATCCCCAGCACCACCAGCAGCATGCCGTAAAACGGCAGCATCGCCTTCACCACGGTTTCGATACGCTGCTTGCTTACCGCGCTCGCCACAAACAGCACCGACCCGACCGGCGGGGTAATCAGCCCGATCCCGAGGTTCACCATCATGATCATCCCGAAATGCACCGGGTCGATCCCCAGCGAATTGGTCACCGGCAGCAGCACCGGCGTCAGGATCAGGATAATCGGCGCCATGTCCATCAATGTGCCAATCAGCAGCAGCATGACGTTGAGGTACATCAGGATCACGTACTTGTTGTCAGAGAGCGAGGTGAAAAACTCGGTGATGCGCGTCGGCAGCTGCATGTAGGTCATCACCGCGCCAAACGCCGCGGCAAAGCCAATCAAAATCATGACGATAGTGACCGTTTTCACCGTGCGGCACATCAGCTTCGGCAGTTCGTTCCACTTGTAGTCGCGGTAGATAAACATGGTGACGAAAAACGCCCACAGACAGGCGACGGCGGCGGATTCCGTAGCGGTAAATATCCCGGACAATATCCCGCCGAGAATAATGACCACCGTCATCAGCCCCCACAGGGCATCCAGCATGATCTTCAGCGCCTGCATAAACGGGATTTTGTCCCCCTTCGGATAACCACGCTTGCGGGCAAAGCATAAGCACAGCACCATCAGGCTGACGCCCAGCAGCAGCCCCGGCAGCACGCCCGCGATAAACAGCGTGGCAATGGAGACCGTGCCGCCCGCCGCCAGGGAGTAAATCACCGAGTTATGGCTGGGCGGGATCAAAATCGCCTGCACCGAGCCGCTGGCGGTGACGGCCGCCGCGTACTCCCGCGGATAGCCTTTCTTCTCCATCTCCGGGATCATCACGCTGCCGATGGAGGCCGTATCCGCTACCGACGAACCGGAAATGGCGCCGAAGAACGTCGAGGCCACGATATTCACCAGCGACAGCCCGCCGCGGATGAAGCCGACAAACACGTAGGCAAAGTTGACCAGCCGCCGGGCGATGCCCCCTTCCGCCATGATCGCCCCGGCGAGGATAAAGAACGGGATCGCCAGCAGGGTAAACTTGTTCACCCCGCTGGTGATTTGGATCATCAGCGCTTCCAGCGGCAGATCAATCCACAGCGCGCCCGCCACGGCGCTAAGCCCGACGGCAAACGCCACCGGCATCCCCAGCGCCAGCAAAATGGCGAGGGTGAATAACAATACGAATGCATCCATGGTTCACCCCTTAACTGTGGTTGCCGATCAGCACGACGGGACGGTGTTCCTGCGAGCCAAACAGCAGGCGTTCAACGACAAACAGGATCAGAATGGCCGAGCCGACCGGCAGCGGCAGATAGCTTTCGCCGGAGGTCAGGAGCGGGAATTCCGCGACGGGCTGCTCCCAAAGCTCGACGCACAGCCAGTAGCTGTACCAGCACATGAGCCCAGAAATCAGCAGCATCAGCAGGTCCACCACCCGCGCGCACAGCCTTTGCAGTGCCGCGGGCAGCCGGTCGGTCAGCATATTCACCGCGATATGCGATCCGGCGCGGTACCCTACCGCCGCGCCGATAAAGGTGAAGGTCACCATGCAGATAATGGCTATCGGCTCCGGCCAGGATTCGCCGCGGTTGAGCACGTAGCGCGAGAAGATGCCAATCGGGATCACGATCGTCATCACCAGCAGCGAGATACCCGCCACGGTCATGGCGAGCAGGTACAGACGGTCCATCCACTTCAGGTAGAGTTCGGACATACGCGCTCCGGGTTACTGGACGTCAGCGATGGCTTTCATCAGATCCTGATGCTTGTCGCCATACTGGGCGCGCACCGGCTCTGTGGCTTTGATAAACACCGTTTTGTCGATGTCGTGAAACGCCACGCCGCCCGCCTTCATTTTGTCCAGCGCCTGCTGGTTATAGGCGTTCCAGAGCTTGCGCTGCTCGAACTGCGCCTCACGGGCCAGGGTCAGGATTTTTTGCTGCTGGTCGGCATTGAGCTTGTCCCATTTCACCTTCGAGTAGAGCACCATTTCCGGGGTGATAAAGTGCCCGCTCAGGGTGTAGTTCTTCGCAATCGGCATGTAGTTATGGGCGATAAAGGTCGGCGGGTTGTTTTCCGCGCCGTCGATGACGCCGGTCTGCATACCGCTGTAGACCTCGCTCACGCCCATGGCCACCGCGTTGGCCCCCATATCTTTCAGGGTCGCCAGCGCCACAGGGCTGCCCTGTACGCGGATTTTTTTGCCGTTCAGATCTTCAGGTTTGACGATGGGCTCTTTGGTGATCAGGTTGCGGGTGCCGGAGTCCATCCAGCCGAGGAACACCAGTCGGGATTTGGGGTTGGCAGTGAGCTTGTCGCCGATTTGCTTGCCAATCTCCCCGTCGATCACCTTGTGCATATGATCTTCATCGCGAAAGATGTAGGGCAGCGTAAAAACTTCGATGTCCGGCAGGATGGCCGCAACGGGAGCCATAGAGACGCGGATCATATCGATCGCCCCCATTTGCGCCTGCTCAATCATCTGCTTTTCATCACCGAGCACGCCGCCGGGGAAGACCTTAATCTCCAGCTCGCCGTTGGTTTGTTGTTTGAGCTTTTCGCCCATGTGTTGCACAGCGACCACGTTCGGGTAGCCTTCGGGGTGAACGTCTGCGGCTTTGATGGTTTGCGCAGAAACCGGGCAGGCAATAACAGACAGACACAGCGCGGCCAGTAACGGCTTGAGGGTCGTTTTCATCGAGTCAGCTCCAGGGTAGCGAGGTAAGCGTTAAAACGGTGTTTTATTTTTAGACGCTTAAAAATTAGACTACGGCTGGAAAGGCGGAGGTGAAGCACTTCACAAAAGTGCGAAATAATGAAACGACGGTTTAAAATAGTGCTCGCCCTCTCACTGTGCGAGAGGGCCGGGGGGTTATCCCTTACGAAGCAGATACCGATATGGCAGGGCCTGGGTTTCCTGCGCCACCAGTTCGTGCTCCATGAAGGTACAAAAACCGGGGATATCGCGGGTGGTGGCCGGGTCATCGGCGATGATCAGCAGCGTTTCGCCGGTCTGCATGTTGCGTACGGTTTTGCGCACCATCATGACAGGTTCCGGGCAGCGGAGGCCCTGGGCATCAAGGGTATGGTCTGGGCTGGCGAACAGGTCGGTCATAATCTTCTCAAGGCTAAAAAAACGGCTGTAGTTTACGCCCCGCTGCCCGCATTGCAAACAGGTTAACGATTGCGTGAAAATTAGCCATTGCAAAGTCCTGTCAAAGCAGTATGATGCGGCGGTTTTTATTGGGTTCCCTCACCCCAACGTTCAAAAAGGTCACAATATGACGCAGTTTTCTCAATCGCAGCGCGTAAAAGCGTTGTTCTGGCTTTCGCTTTTTCATCTGGTGGTGATCACCTCCAGCAACTATCTGGTGCAGCTCCCTATCTCCATTTTTGGTTTCCATACCACCTGGGGCGCGTTCAGCTTTCCGTTTATTTTCCTCGCCACCGATTTAACCGTGCGGATCTTTGGCGCACCGCTGGCACGCCGCATTATTTTCGCGGTTATGCTTCCGGCGTTGTTCATTTCGTACGTTATCTCCTCCCTGTTTTACATGGGAAGCTGGCAGGGCGTTGAGGCGCTGACGCACTTCAACCTGTTTGTCGCGCGTATCGCCGCCGCCAGCTTTATGGCCTACGCCCTGGGGCAGATCCTCGACGTGCACGTCTTTAACCGCTTGCGTCAGAACCACCGCTGGTGGATGGCCCCTACCGCGTCGACGCTGTTCGGCAACGTTAGCGACACGCTGGCCTTCTTCTTCATCGCCTTCTGGCGCAGCCCGGACGCGTTCATGGCCGCGCACTGGATGGAGATCGCCCTGGTGGACTACTGCTTCAAAGTGCTGATCAGCATTGTGTTCTTCCTGCCGATGTACGGCGTGCTGTTGAATATGCTGTTGAAAAGGCTGGCAGATAAATCTGAAATCTCCGCATTGCAGGCAGGTTAAGGGTTCGCTTTATCAGTTGTGATAAGATGGACGAATGAGCCGCTATGGCCGTTTATCGAAAGGAAGAAGTCAATGCGCAATCTGGTTAAATATGTCGGGATTGGCCTGCTGGTTGTGGGTCTTGCAGCCTGTGATAACAGCGACACGAAAACGCCTGCTCAGGGCGCGTCCGCAGAAAGCAACGCCACCGGTCAGCCGGTGAGCCTGCTGGACGGCAAACTCAGTTTCTCTCTGCCCGCGGATATGACCGATCAGAGCGGCAAGCTGGGTACCCAGGCGAACAACATGCACGTCTATTCCGATGCCACCGGGCAGAAAGCCGTGATTGTGATTGTGGGCGACGACACCAGCGAAGATCTGGCCGTGCTGTCTAAACGTCTGGAAGACCAGCAGCGCAGCCGCGACCCGCAGCTCCAGGTTGTGACCAACAAGTCTATCGACCTGAAAGGCCACACGCTGCAGCAGCTGGACAGCATCATCTCGGCGAAAGGCCAGACCGCCTACTCGTCTGTGGTGCTCGGCAAGGTGGATAACAAACTGCTGACCATCCAGATAACCCTGCCAGCGGACGACCAGCAGAAAGCGCAGACCGCCGCAGAAAACATCATCAATACCCTCGTGATCCAGTAAGTTTCACGAAGAGGACGTGGCCTCCGGTGCCTGCATCGGGGGCCATTTTTTTAGCCGCCACGTCAGCAGCAGCGCGACAGCCACCAGCCCCGCTGCCGCCAGATAGATCACCGGCACCCCCGCCCACGCCATCACCAGCCCGGCCAGCGGCCCGGTAATGCCAAGAGACATATCCATAAACACCGTGTAGGTTGCCAGCGCTGCCCCCTGGTTTTGCTGCGGCACCGCTTTCACCGCCACCACGCCCAGCGCCGGGAAGACCAGCGAGAAGCCCGCGCCCGCGAGGAAAACGCCCATTTTCGCCACCCACGGTGCGCTGGCGAACCCGGTCAACAGCAGCCCGATAAACTCCACCGCAAAGCAGATCATCGCCACGTTCAGCCCGCCCAGGCGGTTAATGCCGTTCGGGAAGAGTAAGCGTGTGCCCACAAACGCACAGCTGAACAGGGTGAGCGCAAAGGCCGCGCCGTCCCAGCCTTTAGCATCGTAGAACAGGGTGATAAAGGTGGCGATGACCCCGAATCCCGCCGAGGCCAGCGCAAGCGCCATCCCGTACGGCCACACGCGCCCCAGCACCGCGCGAAACGGCAGCGGCTTGCCTTTGCTGGCCTTGACCTTCGGGCGCGGCAGCGCGAGCACAATCGCCAGCAGCGCCACCGCCATGATGGTTATCGCCAGACCATACAGCCCGCCCCAGGCGTAGCACACCACGCCCAGCGGCGCGCCGATCGCCATCGCGCCATAGGTCACAATCCCGTTCCAGGAGATAACGCGCCCGATATGCGGTGCGCCGACCACGCCAACGCCCCACAGCGTCGAGCCGGTGCCCGCCAGGCTTTGCCCGATGCCTAAAATGACGCGCCCCAGGCAGAGCAGCACCAGGCTCACCAGCGGCAGATGGCTGGTGGTGGCCGCCAGAAAATAGCTCAGCCCGCTTAAAAAGCAGCCGCACAGCCCCACCACAACAATGCTTTTTGGCCCAAACAGATCGGCATAACGCCCGGCATGCGGACGGCTCATCAGCGTGGCGAAATATTGCAGGCTAATCACCAGCCCCGCCCAGAAGGCGCTGAACCCCATCACCTCATGGACGTAGCCCGGCAGAACCGCCAGCGGCAGGCCAATGGTCAGATAGCTGGCGAAGTTGAAAATAACAACAGAAACAATGCGCAGATTGAGGCGCAATCCGCTTAGCGCCGGTTCGGCGGCAGGTTCGGGCATGACGGTCTACCAGAGTTTTGCAACAGTGTTTCACTATTACCATGACGGGATGAGAAAATCAGCAGCGACTTTCAGATTATCGACCCAGACGAAGCGCCTGCGCCGCACTACACTTAGCGTGCAACCACATTAAGGAAAACCCATGTTAACCACCCAGCCCGACAAAGCGGGTTTACACATTCTCCTCAAACTCGCCTGTCTGGTGGTGATCCTTGCGGGGATCCACGCGGCCGCCGATATTCTTGTCCAGCTCCTGCTGGCGCTTTTTTTTGCCATCGTTCTCAACCCGCTGGTGACGTGGTTTTTACGCCGGGGAGTCAGTCGCCCGGTCGCCATCACCATTGTGGTGATTGTGATGTTGATTGTCCTGACGGCCCTGTTTGGCGTGCTTGCCGCGTCGCTAAGTGAATTCTCCACCATGCTGCCGCAATACAACAAAGAGCTGACGCGCAAGCTGGTCGACCTGCAACGAATGATGCCGTTTATCAACCTGCATATCTCGCCGGAACGGATGCTGCGCCGGATGGATTCCGAGAAGGTAATGACCTACGCCACCACGCTGATGACCGGCCTGTCCGGCGCGATGGCCAGCATTTTGCTGCTGGTCATGACGGTGGTATTCATGCTCTTTGAAGTCCGCCATGTTCCCTACAAACTGCGCTTTGCGCTGAATAACCCGCAGATCCACATCGCTGGCCTGCACCGCGCGTTAAAAGGCGTCTCTAAATATCTGGCGCTGAAAACCTTGCTGAGCCTCTGGACCGGGGTGATCGTCTGGCTGGGGCTGGTGTTGCTGGACGTGCAGTTCGCGTTGATGTGGGGCGTGCTGGCGTTTCTGCTGAACTACGTGCCCAACATTGGCGCGGTGCTCTCCGCCGTGCCGCCCATGATCCAGGCATTTTTATTTAATGGCTTTTATGAATGTATGCTGGTCGGGGCGCTGTTCCTGGCGGTGCACATGGTGCTGGGCAATATCCTGGAGCCGCGCATGATGGGCCACCGGCTGGGCATGTCGACGATGGTGGTGTTTTTGTCGTTGTTGGTCTGGGGATGGCTGCTGGGGCCGGTCGGGATGCTGCTGTCGGTACCGCTTACCAGCGTGTGTAAAATCTGGATGGAGACCACCAACGGCGGCAGTAAACTGGCGATACTGCTCGGACCAGGGCGGCCAAAAAGTCGATTGCCGGGGTAATCCGCTTCCCGGTTAGCTATTGTGAGCAGCAATAGATTATAGTAATGGTTTCGCCGCGCAACTGTGCGGATATCTCTGTTTCGACTGAAGGCCAGACCTCTTATGTACCAGGTTTTTCTGGGAAAAATCTCCTCGCTCAGTACCGATAACTGGGCCGAAGCCCTTACCCGTTATGCCCCTGAGGGCGCACAGCGCGCCCGCTGGCTGGCGGGCCGCGGGCTGCTCTCGCGCCTGTTTGCGCCAGAGCCGTTGCCGGAGATTATCTACAGTGAACAGGGAAAACCGGGCTTTGCCGACCACTACCCGCTGTGGTTCAGCGTCAGCCACTGTGAGGATGATATTGCCCTGATCGTCAGCGATGAAGGTGACGTAGGCTGCTCGCTGGAACATATTCGTGCGCAAGATAACTGGCGGACGCTCGCCAACGCCGTGTTTAGCAGTGCCGAACATGCCGAACTGGAAAATGAAGCGCCGGATAACCAGCTTGCGGCGTTCTGGCGCATCTGGACGCGAAAAGGTGCCATCGTTAAACAGCGCGGCGCGCACTCGTGGCAGATTGTCAGCATCGACAGCGCCGCCCACGCGCTGCATTCGGTCAGCCAGTGTCAGATTGCGTCGCTGAGTCTTGCCGTCTGCACCGCTACCCCTTTTGCGCTTACCGCGGCGGCGGTCCATTCTGTTAACGACGCGTCGGGTGAAAAATTGTCAGCACACCCGCAATAATCAACCCGACGCCGGCCAGCCCGTGCCAGGAAAAGGGTTCGTCCCAGCCGGGGAGCACAATGGCTGCGCCCCACACCAGCACATAGCTGAGGCTCAGCAGAGCATAGGCTTTGCTGAGCGCCAGACGGTGCAGCGCCAGATACCAGCAGCCCATTGATACCACATAGCCCATCAGGCCCAGCACCAGCAAACCGGTGCCCGGCGCACGGTGCCAGAGCGCCGGCATAAATACCGCGAGATCGCTGACGGGGGGCAAGGCCACCATCGCCGCGCGCAGCAGCAGCTGCGCCGCGCTGACCAGAATCACGCTGCATAATGCCCATAACACGCCCTTCACAGGCTTCCTCCCAGCACAATAATCCCGATGATAATCAAGCCCACGCCCAGCCAGTGGCGCGGCGAAATGTGCTCACGCCAGAGGGTTTTTGCCGCCAGCGTCACCCAGACAAAATTGAGGCTCAGCATTGGGTAGGCAATCCCGACCGGCAGATGCTGTAACACCACCAGCCAGACCAGCATCCCGCTGCCCAGCGCCAGCAGCGCAAGGCCAAGCCAGAGCGCACGGTGCGCGCCGCGCCGCCCGGTTGTTGCCGGGCGGGTCGCCTGTTTCTGGCAAAGCTGGCCTGCGCAGCTCAGCAGGCTCGCCAGTATCAGCCCGATCCAGGTCATCATTGCGGGAAATACTGCAAATAAGCCAGGCGGCCCTGAACGTACAGGCTGTCCGGTTCAGGCAGCTTCGCGCGAACAAGATCGTCATTTTTAGACAGCAGAAGCACCAGCGACACCGGCCCCTGCTGGCGATGCTCCTCCAGCCACTGGGCGATCGCCTCGTTGCTCACGAAGCGCCCCTGTGCGTCGGGGTAGTTCAGGCCGTAGCGGAGTTCCCCTGCCTGACCGTAAAGAATGATGTCGTTACGCTTAAGCTCCCAGGCCAGTCCCGACGCCACGCCCACGTTGTTTGCAAGCACGAACCGGCTCTCCTGCAGCGGCACGCGCACGGTCTCGATCAGCGACTGAGGCTGCTTTGAATCCTCCACCTTGCTGGGGACGGCGAACCCAACCAGCAGCGCCAGCCCGGCGGGACAGAGCGCCGCCAGCCACCAGCGCCGCGGGCTGTCGCGCAGGGTGTACATGCCCACCGCCACCCAGACGAGGAACGCCATGACCGCACAGAAAATTTTATACAGCTCAACGGGAGCCCAGACGGGATGCGCTGTCGGCCCCCACGGTGACACCACCAGCGCGGCCACCACGCCAAGCGCGCCGAACGCCAGGTTAATGCCCGCGTTGACGCGCAGCACCCGGACGCTTTTTTCCGCCACGGTGCAGGCATAGCGTGCCATCAGGATCGCCAGAGGCGCGAAGCATGGCAGAATGTAGGTCGGCAGCTTGCCTTTAGCGATGCTGAAGAACAGCAGCGGCATCACCACCCAGCCCAGTAAATACCACCCCTGCCCCGCCTCTTGCCTGTCGCGCCAGCCCAGACGCAGCGCGCCGGGCAGCAGCGCCAGCCACGGCAGGCTACCGGCAATCAGGAACGGCAGGTAATACCAGAACGGCGCTTTATGCTGGGCATCGCTCTGCGCAAAGCGCTGGATATGTTCCACCCAGAAGAAGTAGCGCCAGAAGTCAGGTTCACGGTGCGCAATCGCCAGCCCCCAGGGCAGGACAATCAGCACGCAGCTCAGAACGGCGAGCCAGCCAAACAGCAGCACCTCTTTCCAGCGTTTGTGCACAATCACCCACGGCAGCACGCCGATGACCGGTACCGCCAGGGCGAGAAAGCCCTTGGTCATCACGCCCATGCCGCAGGCCAGCCCCAGCAGCAGATAGCCCGCCGCTTTCCCGCCGGGGCTTTTTGCCTGCGCGGCCAGCCAGAAGCTGCACATCGCGGCCACCAGCCAGAGGGTAATCATCGGGTCCAGCACGGCATAGGTCCCGATACCGTAGACCAGCAGCAGGGTTAAAAAAATCACGCCGGATAACAAGGCGACGCGCTTATCGCGCCAGAGATGCCAGGCCAGCCACATCACCAGCAGCGACGTCAGCCCGGTGGAGAAAATCGATCCGGCGCGAACGGCAAAGTTACCGTCGCCAAACAGCCACTGCCCGATGCTGTTGATCCAGTATCCGGCAATCGGTTTTTCGAAGTAGCGAAGCCCCAGAAAATGCGGCACCACCCAGTCGCCCGAGGCCAGCATTTCGCGGCTGATTTCCGCGTAGCGCGTTTCGTCTGGCTGCCACAGCAGGCGCAGATCGACCGGAATGAGGTAGTAAACGATAAACAGGGCAAGAAGTGCTGCGCCATAACGGGCTGTTTTCATAGTCCCGAACTCACGGTTTGTTGATAGCCAAGCCAGCCTTCCCGGCCAGCCATTTCACGACGAACGATTTTGCCGGGCGGCAGGCTCTGGAGGTCGTCCGGTAACAGCGCGCTCAGCGGGCAAAACTGAATGCCCTCCCGCGCCGCCATCGTCAGGAGCGCATCGAAATCCTGCTGATACGCAATGCCTTCGACCTCAGCGTGAATGGTGTAGACCGGCGTCCCGGCATCGCGATGCATGGCGTCCAGAATGAAGCGATTAAAGCCGTCGGCACTGACCTCGCGCCCGACCACCTCGTCCCAGGTGGGAAGCGTGACCGGGATTTGCACGGTGCCGAAGCGGTTCTCGCCTAACAGCGGCAAAAACGGCCCGGTGCCCCGGCAGTCGCTGTTGTAGTGAAAGGCGAACGGTTCTTTGGCTTTCACCACCCGCTGATCGGCCCGCCACCCGGCCACCGCCGAGCAGCGAACAGGCTGGCCGGTAATCGCTTCCAGCTCCAGCATGCCGCGATCCACCTCGCGCGTCAGACGCGGTATGTCCCAGACCCCGGCCCATGCCTGCCAGGCGTGGTGATCCCAGGCGTGAAGCCCCACCTCATGATCGCGCGCGGCGTCGCGGATAACCGCTTCATTGCCTGCCCCGATACGTCTGCCGGGCCAGGCGGTGCCGGCCAGTAAAATATCCCAGCCGTAGAGAGAGGCCGCGCGCGAACGCAGCATTTTGAACAGAAAGGCCGGTTTAACCAGGCGCCACAGGTGACGCCCCATGTTGTCTGGCCCGACGCTGAAGAAAAAGCTGGCCTGCACGCCGTGCTTGTTCAACAGCGCCAGCAGCCGTGGCACGCCGTCACGCGTGCCGCGAAAGGTGTCGACATCAATGCGTAAACCGACTTTTTTCATGAGGCCTGTTCCGATAGCTCCACGGTGCGCAGGAAGAAATCGAGCGTTTCATCAATGGTTTGTTCCATCTGAATGGTCGGCGTCCAGTTCAGACAACGCTTCGCATTGCGGATGCTGGGCTTGCGGTGCTCAACGTCCTGATAGCCTTTGCCGTAATAGCTGCTGCTTTCCACTTCGCGGAAGCCTGCAAACGGCGGGAAGCGATCGCGCAGCGGGTGGCGCTCAAAGCTCGCCAGCAGCATCTCGGCCAGCTCACGAATGCTCGCTTCGTTATCCGGATTACCGATGTTGATGATCTCGCCGTTGCAGCGGTTATCTTTGTTTTCAATGATGCGGAACAGCGCCTCGATGCCGTCGCTGATATCGGTGAAGCAGCGCTTCTGCTTACCGCCTTCAATCAGCTTGATAGGCGACCCTTCCACCAGGTTAAGGATCAGCTGGGTGATGGCGCGCGAGCTGCCGATGCGCGCCGCGTTGAGATTGTCCAGACGCGGCCCCATCCAGTTAAACGGACGGAACAGGGTAAAGCGCAGCCCCGCTTTTTCGCCGTAGGCCCAGATCACGCGGTCCAGCAGCTGTTTGGACACCGAGTAGATCCAGCGCTGCTTGTTGATCGGCCCGACCACGAGGTTCGAGGTGTCTTCGTCGAAGTTGTTGTCGGTGCACATGCCGTACACTTCCGAGGTCGACGGGAAGATGATGCGTTTATCGTATTTCACGCAGTCGCGGATAATCTTCAGGTTTTCTTCGAAGTCCAGCTCGAACACGCGCAGCGGGTTACGGGTGTACTCGATCGGGGTCGCAATCGCCACCAGCGGCAGCACCACGTCGCATTTCTTAATGTGATATTCGATCCACTCGGAGTGGATACTGATATCCCCCTCGACGAAGTGAAAACGCGGGTTGTCGAGGAAGCGGCCGATCGCATCGGATCCAATGTCCAGACCGTAGATCTCGTAATTGTCGTCCCTGAGCAGGCGCTCGGTCAGGTGGTTGCCGATAAAACCGTTCACCCCAAGGATTAACACGCGCGTGCGGCGCTTAATAGCGACAACCGGCGCGCTGGTGATCAGTGCCCCGGCAACCAGACCGAGCGACTGCGCCAGCTGCGCGCCCTGCACGTACAGGCCGCTGTCGGTTTGCCCGGTGACGATCTCCAGCGCCTGCTCGCCGCAGCTGATGATCAGCGGCGAGGCGGAGACAACGGTGCCCGGCCTGGCGGCAGGAATATCGTCACGCACCCGGGATTTCCAGACGATAAATTTGCTGACCCCGGCGAAGCTGTACGCCCCCGGCCACGGGTCGGTCACGGCGCGCACCAGGTTGTGCAGCTGTCGCGCCGGTTTATGCCAGTCCAGACGCCCGTCTTCCGGGGTGCGGCGGCCAAAGCAGCTGGCCTTGCTCTCGTCCTGGGCGATTTCGCTGAAGGAGCCGTTCAGAAGCGTCGGTAACGTATCACGCAACAGCGTTTGCGCCGCAGCACAGAGCTTATGATGGAGTTCCAGGGCGGTATCGTCAGGGCCAATGGCCACACGCTGCTGCGCGACGATCGCCCCGGCATCGGCGCGGTTGACCATGCGGTGCAGGGTCACGCCGGTTTCCGTTTCGCCGTTAACCAGCACCCAGTTCAGGGGTGCGCGGCCGCGATAGGCAGGCAGCAGGGAGCCGTGAAGATTAAACGCCCCGTTTGTCGCCACGCTCAGGATCTCGTCGCACAGCAGGCTGCGGTAGTAGAACGAGAAGATCATCTCCGGGGCGATCTTGCGGATGCGGTCAACCCACAGCGGATGGTTTACGTCATCCGGGGCGTAAACCGGGATGCCGCGCTCGGCCGCAATACGCGCCACCGACCCGAAGAAGGTGTTTTCACCGACGGTATCCGGATGCGTAAAAATGGCAGCAATGTCATAGCCTGCTTCCAGCAGGGCCAGTGTGCCCGTGCACCCCATATCGTGATAGGCAAAGACGACAGCTTTCATGGGTGTTTTTCCTCTTGAGACGCTTTGTGTTCCTGACGGACAACACGTTGAATAAAGTAGCGCGGACGCGCGCGAACATCGTTGTAGATTCGGCCGATATACTCACCCAGCAGCCCCATACCGATAAACTGGGCGCCGATGAACGTAAACAGCACGGCAAATAGCATAAAGACCCCTTCCGCTGCCCACTGCGGGCCAAAGACCAGACGCAGAACGACCAGCAACACGGAAAGCGCAAACCCGGCGAGCGCAATCACGCTGCCGAAGACGCTCAGCAGACGCAGCGGCGTGGTGGTCAGGCAGGTGATCAGGTCGTACATCAGGTTGATCAGACGCATGAAGCTGTACTTCGACTCCCCGTGCTCGCGCTCGGCGTGCAGCACCGGGATCTCCGTGGCCTTACGGGCAAAGGTGTTCGCCAGAATGGGAATGAACGTGCTGCGCTCGTGGCAGTGCAGCATGGCGTCGACAATATGGCGGCGATAGGCGCGCAGCATGCAGCCGTAATCGCCCATCGCCTTGCCGGTGGTGCGCTGGATCAGGCGGTTGATGGTGCGTGACGCCAGCTTGCGGAAAAGACTGTCCTGGCGGTTCTGCCGCACGGTGCCAACCACGTCATAACCTTCATCGGCTTTGGCAACCAGGCGCGGGATCTCCTCCGGCGGGTTTTGCAGGTCGGCATCCAGAGTGATGACCAGATCGCCCGTCACGTGGCTGAAGCCGGCCATGATCGCCGAGTGCTGGCCGTAGTTACGGTTCAGCAGCACGGCGACAATGTGGCTCCCCGGCTCGTTCGCGGCGTCGGAGAGCATGTGGGCGGAGTCGTCGCTGCTGCCGTCATCCACCAGTAAAATTTCGTATGCCTTGCCCAGCGTCTCGCAGGCAGCCGTGGTGCGGCGCAGAAGCTCAGGCAGGCTCTCCTGTTCGTTATAGACCGGGATCACCACGGAAACTTTCTGTACGGTCGGGGCGCTGAACATATCAATGTCCTGCAAGCTGATGGAGCGCGGTAATGACGCGGGTTGTGTCGTCATGGGTCATGTCCGGGAAAAGAGGGAGGGAACAAATGCGCGCGCTATTCCATTCGGCGTTCGGCAGTGAGACATCCGGGAAACGCTCGCGGTAGTATTTTTGCGTGTGTGCCGCGCGAAAGTGCAGGCCGGTGCCAATGCCCTTCTCTTTCAGCGCGGCCATCAGGCCATCGCGGGATATCCCACAGCGCGCTTCATCCACGCGAATGATAAACAGGTGCCAGGCATGCAAGTGCTGCCACGCCGGAATGCGCAGCGGCTGGAAGGGCGTATCAGAGAGTTCATGCAGGTAGCGGTCGGCAATGTCGCGGCGACGTCGGTTAGCCTCCCCGAGCTTGCCCAGCTGCACCAGCGCCAGCGCGGCGTTGATATCCGCCAGGTTGTATTTGAAGCCGGGGGTAATGACCTCCGCCTGCGGCGCGCGGCCATGGGTCTGCCGGTCATAGGCATCCACGCCCAGGCCGTGAAACTTCAGGCTGCGGATGCTCTGCGCCAGCTGTTCATCGTCCGTGACCACCAATCCGCCCTCGGCGCAGGTCATGTTTTTGATGGCGTGGAAGGAGAAGATCGCCGTGCCCTGATGGCCGACGTGCTGGCTTTTGTAGTAGGTTCCTGCGGCGTGTGCGGCGTCTTCCACCACCGGAATACCGTGGCGTTCAGCGATGGCACGGATCCCGTCGATATCACACGGCGCGCCGGCATAATGGACCGGCACAATCGCTTTGGTACGGGGCGTTATCGCCGCCTCGACCGCCTGCGGCGTGACCATCAGCGTATCCCGGTCGACATCGATCATCACTGGCGTCGCGCCCAGCAGAACGATCATGTTCAGCGTCGACACCCAGGTCAGCGAAGGGGTGATCACCTCGTCGCCGGGGCCAATGCCCAGCGCCATCAGCGTAACGTGCATCCCGGCGGTGGCGGAGCTGACGGCGATAGCGTGGCGGTTGCCCGTCAGCGTGCAAAATGCCTCTTCAAGCGCCTGGTTTTTGGGGCCTGTGGTGATCCAGCCAGAGGTTAATACCTCCTGCAGCGCCGCTAATTCCTCCGGCCCCATCGACGGGCGGGAAAAAGGCAAGAAATCACTCATCTTTAATTTCCTTGAGATGTGAAAAGCTTTTTTTGGATATTAACCAAAAGCCGGTCCGTTTATTTCAACGAACCATAAACTCATCTCAAGGTAATGCTGATTTCTTAGGAAAAAATTAAGAAGGGCGTTATTTAAAGGCGGGAATTCAATTTAAACCACTAGTAAACAATAACTTAGTATTAATATGAATTATTTAATTTGTGCGCTGCGTTAACATTTGAAAATATTTTCCTAAACCGAAGGTCAACCAATAAAAGAAAATCCCGGCCATTTGAATAAATAACAAATGCGCCGGGAACTTTTCATTTACGTTAATTGTCGCGCTTAGTTTAAATTAGCGGGAAAGTTTTCTGGCAGCTCGCTGGCCGCGCAGGCAATAACGCTGTCATCATTTGGACCACAGTCTCGCACAAAGGTGATGGTCGCAAATTCATCGATAACCTCGGTCGGATAGGCCGGGCCGGCATCACGGTAGGCATTCATCTCTGGAATGTGATCGTTCTGGAAGCAGACGGTTTTTTCCGGATTATTCATCACCCAGCGTGGGAAGAAGATGGTGCCGTGGAACAATTTGTCGCCCAGGTTCGCAATCAGGCTGACGTCGGTACCGGTAGGTTCGGTCCAGGAGATTTTGTAGATGCTTTCCCCAACACGGACGATATACGCCTGCTGATCTTTAACCCAGCGGTTGCCCACCAGACCGCTGTGGATACGGTAGTCGAGGGTATTTTCGTTTTTGACGTAAATTTCGTAGTTCCAGCCGTTATCGTAGGTATAGACCAGGTGTTTACCCACAAAGCCGCTTAAGTCGTGTTTGTCGAAGTTGCTCATAATGTGTCTCCTTTGTTTTGATGAACGTATCGTACCCCTTTAAAAATTAAATGAATAACGCTATGTTTGAATCAAATTAATTCAAAATTTAGATGAGTTATGCACAAGACAACGCTTGAACAGTGGTCATTACTGGAAAAAGTGGTGGAAGCCGGCAGCTTTGCCAAAGCGGCAGAGCTGACAAACCGCAGCCAGTCATCCGTCAGCTACAACCTCTCTTTACTGCAGGAGCGCATCGGCGTGGCGCTGCTGGTGGCGGAAGGGAGACGGGCCGTATTGACGCCCGCCGGGGAGCAGCTGCTGAGCCAGGTGAAACCCCTGCTTAAAGGCTTTACCTACCTGGAGACGCGCGCGGCCACCCTGCGTAGCGGAATGCGCACCCGCATCGACTTAATGGTAGACAGTATTTTCCCCCGCCGCCGCCTGTTTGCCATTTTGCGTCAGTTCCAGCAGCGCTATCCGCACACGCAGGTCCGGCTGACCGAGGTGCTGGAAAATGCCAGCATTGACGTGGCCGCCAGTGAAGCCGACATCATGGTGTTAACACGTCGTCAGGACATCACCGGGCTGGGCGAATGGCTGATGAACATCGATTTTGTCGCCGTCGCCCATCGTGACCATCCGCTGTTTACCCTCGACGCACCGCTGAACGATGACATGCTGCGCCCGTGGCCGCTGATCCAGATTGCCGATAGCCACACGGCGGCGCGGGACACGGGCGGCTCCTGGACCTTCTCCACTATCGATGCCGCCATCGAAGCGGTGATTTCGCAGGTGGGCTACGGCTGGCTGCCGGAGGAGCGCATCCAGACCCAGCTTGAACAGGGGGTGCTTAAAACGCTGCCGCTTAGCCACGGCGTGCGTCGCGCCACGCCGCTGCATCTGATTGTGAAACGCACGCTCACGCCGCTGGACGAGCAGGTCGAGACGCTGCTGCGCCTTTTTAGCCCGGCTCCGTAAATTGCACCTGCTACGCTTTAAGGTCTGAATGTTGATAACGATAAGGAGCCGATAATGAAAATCGATTTTGCGGGGAAAGTGGCGCTGGTCACCGCCTCAACGGGTGGAATTGGGTTTGCCATCGCCCGGGGGCTGGCTGAAAGCGGCGCAGAGGTGATCGTTAACGGCCGGAGCACCGAGTCGGTCAACCAGGGAATTCAGGCGCTCCAGCAGGTGGTGCCGGGCGTACAGGTTCGCGCGGCGATTGCCGACCTCAGCACGCAGGAAGGCGTCGATAGCCTTCTGAAGGTGGCCCCGAGCGTCGATATTCTGGTGAATAACGCGGGCATTTACGGGCCGCAGGATTTTTATTCCACCGACGACGATACCTGGGAACGCTACTGGCAAACCAACGTGATGTCCGGCGTGCGCCTTGCGCGTGCCCTGCTGCCGGGCATGGTGCAGAAAGGCTGGGGCCGCGTGGTGTTTATCTCATCGGAATCCGCCCGCAATATTCCGGCAGACATGATCCACTATGGCGTAACCAAAACGGCGCAGCTCTCGCTGGCGCGCGGGCTGGCAAAATTTGTTGCGGGAAGCGGCGTGACGGTAAACAGCGTTCTGCCTGGCCCGACGATGTCGGACGGCTTTGCCGCCATGATGAAAGACGAAATGGAAAAAACGGGCAAATCGCTGGAGCAGCTGGCAAAAGAGTTCGTGATGGCGAACCGCCCCAGCTCGGTTATCCAGCGCGCAGCAACGGTTGAGGAAGTCGCCAGTATGGTGATCTACGTCTGTTCAGAGCAGGCCTCCGCCACCTCCGGCGCCGCGCTGCGCGTGGATGGTGGCGTGGTGGATGACATCCTCTAAAGCCGTCAGGACAGGCTGCCCGCCACCCGGCGGGCGGTAATGTAGCGATCCTGCCAGTAGTTGTCGGTCAGGGTGGAAACTGTCACCCCCTGGCTGCTTGAGGCGTGAATAAACTGGCTGTTGCCAATGTATACCCCAACGTGTCGGCGGTGCGGCCCGGTCTGGAAGAAAACCAGATCGCCGGCTTTCAGGCGGTATTGCGCCACCTGCACGCCACGCTGGATCTGTTCCCCGGTCGTGCGCGGCAGCGTGAGATGCGCCGCGTCGCTGAACAGATGCTGCATCAGTGCCGAGCAATCCACCCCGCGATGCGTCGTGCCCCCCCACCGATACTGTGTCCCTTTCCATTTCTGGTATTGATCGATAATTCGGGAACGTAGCGGCCCTGACGCCTGATGAACCAGCGCCGCACGGGCGGATGACGCCGCAAACGGGCTGTGCGGCAAGAGCATTGACGCAGGCAACTGAAAACTGAAGGCCGAAAACGAAGCAAAGGTTAACGAGAGTACTGAAATAAGATGTTTAAAATTCATAACCAAAAGCAGCAGTGAGTGATTTTTTCCTTACGCGTGGAGGCCAACGACCCCCTGAAAATATCTTTCGATGCGGCGATAATATAGACAGCTCACTTTTTACCCAACGATTATTGGATCCAATTTCGGACAGGCTAACCCTGTCGCAAGATCGAGAAAAAAAGGTATGCGGTTTACGGACTGTGGCGTTAAAACAGGTAAACTAATGAGCAGAATGTGTATTTCAGTTAAGACGTATTTATGACCAATATGATTGCCGACGAGGCCGTAGCCAAGTCCAGCGTCCTCTCAGTCTTTGACTTTGATGGAACATTGACGCACCACGACAGCTTTATCCCCTTCCTGCGTTTCGCGTTTGGTAAGCGTTACTTTGCGGGCCGCCTGGTACGGATGGCGCTTCCTACGCTTCACTGTGTGCGCCGCAGGTTAACGCGTGATGAGCTGAAAGAGGTGCTCATCAGGACGTTCCTGACGGGGGTGGATGAGCGCTGGTTACGCCAGCAGGCGGAGGCGTTTTGCGAAAAATACTGGAACAAGCTGATGCGCCCGGAAGGGGTGATGGCCGTGGCAGCAGAGGTCAATTCGGGTGCGGAAGTGACCATTTGCTCGGCGTCTCCGGCCCTGGTGCTGCAGCCGTGGGCGGACAAGCTCGGCATTAAGCTGATTGGTACTCAGCTTGAAGTGAAAGACGGCAAGCTGACCGGGCGGATCACCGGGCATAACTGCCGCTGTGCGCAGAAGGTCGCGCGCCTGGAAAAAGTGTATGGCAACCTGAGCGACTACCACCTGCGAGCCTGGGGCGATACCCGTGGCGACCACGAACTGCTGGCGGCCGCCCAGGACCCGCACTGGCGGCATTTCCATCACCCGCGCAAGCGTCGCAATTCGCCGATCAAGTAATCTTTGTCGCCGGGTGGCGGCTGCGCCTTACCCGGCCTACGTTAGCATCGCAGGCCGGGTAAGCGAACATCAGGCTTCACGTTTCCCCGGGAACATCACGCTCGCAATAATCCCCAGCGCCAGCACGCCCAATACCACGAACAGGCTGGCCGTCGCGCCAATGCTGTAGCCGTGGTGCCAGAAGTGGTCGGTGGCATTCAGCCCCAGCTTAAACGCCACAAAGAACAGCAGCAGGACAACCGCTTTCTCCAGATGAACCAGGTACTGCTTCAGCGCCTCGAGCACGAAGTAGAGCGTACGCAGGCCCAGAATGGCGAACATCATCGCGCTGTAGATAATCAGCGGCTCACGGCTCACGGCGATGATCGCCGGAACGGAGTCAAACGCGAACATCACGTCGGACAGCTCAACCACCGCCACGCAGAGCAGCAGCGGCGTGGCGTAGCGCTTCGCCTTTTTCACGCGCCCGACCATGACGTCGCGGTTTTCCGGTTTTTCCAGCTCCGCATCCACCTCTTTCTGCGTCAGGATAAATTTGTTGCTGCTGATTTTCGGCCAGACCGGATAAAAACGCTTCACCAGCCGATAGGCCAGATGGCCGGAGTAGTCCTCGACCTCATCGCTCTCTTCGTTGCGTCTGAGCATCATGACCGCCGTCCAGCCGACAACCAGCGCGAAAATCACCTCTACGTATGGCCCCAGGCTCAGCAGGCTGGTGCCGATGGCAACGAAGATCCCGCGGAACACAATCGCCCCCAGCACGCCCCAGTAGAGCACGCGGTGACGGTATTTATCCGGCACGCCGAACCAGGCAAAAATCGCCATCATCACAAACAGGTTATCGACGGAGAGCACCTCTTCCAGCGCGTAACCGGTCAGGAACAGGCTCGCCATCTCCGCACCGTGATGCACATACAGGAACCCGGCGAACGCCATCGCCATCATGACCCAGAAGATGGACCACATCGCGGCGCTTTTCAGTGAGACAGGTTTATCGTGACGGTGCATAAAGAGGTCGATAAACATCGCCCCAACGGCCATCACCACAAAGACAACAACGGTTTCCGTTGGGAAACCGAGATGAGCAGAGGACATACGTCTTTCCTTAAAAAAATTATTCTGCGGCCAGCGCCTGCGCGCAGGCCCAGGCACTTGACCATGCCCACTGGAAGTTATAGCCACCCAGCCAGCCGGTGACATCCACCACTTCGCCGATAAAGTAGAGGCCCTTCACGTCACGCGCCTCCATGGTGCGGGACGATAACCCGTCCGTATCCACGCCGCCAAGCGTCACTTCTGCCGTGCGGTAGCCTTCGGTACCGTTAGGCTGAACGCGCCAGTGGGTCAGCGTGTCGACCAGCGCCTGCTGCTCGCGGCCATTAAGCTGCTTGAGCGACACATCCGGGATTTGCCCCAAAAGCTGCAGGCACTCGACCAGACGCTTCGGTAGCTGCATCGCCAGGGTGTTTTTCAGGCTCTGGTTCGGATGCGCGGCGCGCTGCTCGCTGAGGAAGCTGTCGAGATCGCAGTCCGGCAGCAGATTGACGGTCACGAACTCACCCGGCTGCCAGTAGCTGGAGATCTGCAACACCGCCGGGCCTGATAACCCGCGATGGGTAAAGAGTAGATTCTCGCGGAACATCGTGCCGTTTTCTGCGGTAACAATCGAAGGCACCGAGACGCCAGACAGCGTCTGAAGTTGCTCCAGCAAGGGTTTATGCAGGGTGAACGGAACCAGCCCGGCGCGCGTGGGCAGTACCTTCAGGCCGAACTGCTCGGCCACCTTGTAGCCAAACGGCGATGCGCCCAGACCGGGCATCGACAGGCCGCCGCTGGCGATCACCAGATTGTCAGCGCTAACCGTTTCACCGTTGAGCTGCAGCGTATAGCCCTGCTCGTCACGGGACACCGCCAGCACCTCGGTGCGCAGACGCGTCACCACGCCGCCCTTCTCACACTCGGCCACCAGCATATCGACAATCTGCTGCGCGGAGTCATCGCAGAACAGCTGTCCCAGCGTCTTTTCGTGCCAGGCGATGCCGTGCTTGCCCACCAGGTCGATAAAATCCCACTGGGTGTACCGCGCCAGCGCCGATTTGCAAAAATGACGGTTTTGGCTCAGATAGGCCGCGGGTTCAACGTACAGGTTGGTAAAGTTGCAGCGCCCGCCGCCCGACATCAGGATCTTACGGCCTGGTTTTTTACCGTTATCCAGCAGCAACACGCGACGACCCGCCTGTCCGGCCATTGCCGCACAAAACATACCCGCCGCACCGGCGCCAATTACTACGGCATCAAACCTTTCCACGTCTAAATCCTCATCGTTAACTGCCGCGGATTGTAAAGTTTCCTATGTGGTCACACCAGCGTAAAAAGATATTACAAAGCCATTCCATTGAAATTTAACGAATAACCTTTCTGGCACATTTCTCAAAACAGGTGGTATGTCAAAAAAAGTCTATATTTCACTTTGCCCGTTGCGCATTTGTCCTGGATAATGCGCCGCGTTCATGTCCTCCAAAATGGCGTAACGTCCTATGCTACATTTGTTTGCTGGCCTGGATTTACATACCGGGCTTTTACTCTTGCTTGCTCTGGTTTTTGTACTGTTTTACGAAGCGATCAACGGCTTCCACGACACTGCAAACGCAGTAGCAACGGTTATCTACACTCGCGCAATGCGATCGCAACTGGCGGTTGTTATGGCGGCGGTATTTAACTTTTTTGGTGTCCTCCTGGGCGGACTGAGCGTTGCGTATGCCATCGTGCACATGCTGCCAACGGATCTGCTTCTTAACGTTAGTTCTGGCCATGGTCTTGCCATGGTGTTCTCAATGCTGCTTGCTGCAATTATCTGGAACCTCGGTACCTGGTATTTCGGCCTGCCTGCATCCAGTTCTCACACCCTCATCGGCGCGATTATCGGTATCGGGTTAACCAATGCCCTGATGACCGGTACCTCCGTCGTTGATGCGTTGAATATCCCGAAAGTACTGGGGATTTTTGCCTCGCTGATCGTTTCCCCGATTGTCGGTCTGGTGGTTGCGGGGGGATTAATTTTCATCCTGCGTCGCTACTGGAGCAACACGAAGAAGCGCGCACGTATCCACCTGACGCCAGCAGAGCGTGAAAAGAAAGACGGCAAGAAAAAGCCGCCGTTCTGGACGCGTATTGCCCTGATCATTTCCGCTATCGGCGTGGCATTTTCACACGGTGCGAACGACGGTCAGAAAGGCATTGGTCTGGTGATGCTGGTCCTGATTGGCGTGGCCCCGGCAGGTTTCGTGGTGAACATGAATGCCTCCGGCTACGAAATCACCCGTACCCGTGATGCGGTCAACAACGTTGAAGTTTACTTCCAGCAGCACCCACAGCTGTTGAAGAAAGCGACCGGCGTTGACCAGCTGATCCCTTCTCCGGAAGCGGGCGCAACCACGGCACCTGGCGAGTTCCACTGCCATCCGGCAAACGCAATTAACGCGCTGGAACGTGCAAAAGTTATGCTGGGCGATATCGAAAGTTACGACAAACTGCCGGTAGAACAACGTGGTCAGCTGCGCCGTATCATGCTCTGCATCTCCGACATCACCGATAAAGTGGCGAAGCTGCCGGAAGTGAATGCTGACGACCAGCGTCTGCTGAAGAAACTGAAAGGCGATATGCTCAGCACCATCGAGTACGCGCCAATCTGGATCATCATGGCTGTCGCGCTGGCGCTGGGTATCGGTACGATGATTGGCTGGCGTCGTGTGGCGACCACCATCGGCGAGAAAATCGGTAAGAAAGGCATGACCTATGCGCAGGGGATGTCCGCGCAGATGACGGCGGCAGTTTCTATCGGTCTGGCAAGCTACACCGGTATGCCGGTTTCAACTACCCACGTACTCTCCTCGTCCGTGGCAGGTACCATGATTGTTGACGGCGGCGGTCTGCAGCGCAAAACCGTGACCAACATTCTGATGGCCTGGGTATTCACCCTGCCGGCCTCTATCCTGCTGTCCGGCGGTTTGTACTGGCTTTCGCTCAAGCTGCTGTAATCGGCTTAGAGCGACAAAAAGCGGGTCAGGATACTGACCCGCTTTTTTTATGGCTGTCGGTTTACAGAAAACCTTACAACCCTAAGAAAAACCTGAACATTTTTTGCACATCATTGCCTGTGACGAGTCACTATCATTCCGATCAGGATAAATACTGCATATCGGAGAGTGTATGGCTTCTGTTCCAGGATCACTCAATAAAGAACCATCCAGAGCGGCTATTAAATGGCTTCATCGATTTACCACACTGGCGCTGCTCATTATGGTCATCGGATTCGCATGGCTAAACCATCAGCCCAATCCGCGAGCAAGCGATGAACTTCTCCGTACATATCAAATTTCAAATAGCGTCTGGCTTTATATGACCGTGAACAACCAGGGAGGCGCAACCGTACCTACGATTTATCGATATTATTTGTCGCAGCCGTTACAGGGTAAAAACGCTGACATTGTCCAGGAGCTAGCGACAAAATCGCCAGTTCTGGAGGGAACAGGCAGCATTTCTGAAGCACGGATAAACGATAAAGGCGAGGTAGCCATTACCTACAGTGGTAACGTGTTTTCTCTGCATGAAAACGTATCTGACCTTCGGTTCACGATAAAACCGTGATCACTGGAATAAAGGCGAGGGAACCCCCCGCCTTTCCTGCGCTCAGTGCCAAATCATCAGTGCAACCATACTCACTACAACCAGGCCGCACAGGGCGCTGGTCAGGATGAACTGACGACGCAGGCGTTCGCAGCGACGGATAAATTCGTCATCATGATGGTCGCGATAGCGCTGGTAATAGATATACCCCACCAGACGCATCTGTTTGCTGGGCTGTCCATGCGAGGTGAAGAATCCTCCCCCGTCCACATACTGATAAAGCAACGGATCGCAACCACGAAGTACCACTAATAGCGCACGTAACGATGAGAAGTAGCGCGCCATATTCACTATGCAAACCACGCATAACGCCCAAAACAATGCGACGGTGCTAATCATACATCCTCCCCGGCGCCCGCCCACGAAGAAAGCCTTCTGAGCTACCGCACCCCAATGCCCTGACAGACAGTTCAGTGAAAGAATGACTAAAAGTCGATCCGGTTCGCGTTTTAATATCCGAACGGCTCATTAAATAGTGTAGGAGATCCGTTAATTTTTTTGCCACAAGGTTAATCGTTATCAACACCAAAGCTTGATAATTTTGTTTAACTGGGCCGTAATGAAGGCATCAGACGACGGCTTTCTCTTTTAGTCATCGATAACTTAAGGAAGGAGTAACACTATGGCTTACAAACACATTCTCATCGCGGTAGACCTCTCACCTGAGAGCAAAGTGCTGGTTGATAAAGCGGTATCCATGGCACGCCCTTACAACGCGAAAGTTTCCCTGATTCACGTTGACGTGAATTACTCCGATCTCTATACCGGCCTGATTGACGTGAATCTCGGTGATATGCAAAAACGCATCTCCGAAGAGACACACCATGCCCTGAGCGAGCTGTCCACCAACGCAGGTTACCCTATCACCGAAACCTTAAGCGGTAGCGGCGATCTGGGCCAGGTGCTGGTCGATGCGATTAAGAAATACGATATGGACCTGGTGGTATGCGGTCATCACCAGGACTTCTGGAGCAAGCTGATGTCCTCCGCGCGCCAGCTGATCAACACCGTTCACGTGGATATGTTGATTGTTCCACTGCGTGACGAAGAAGACGAGTAAATGCATAACGCCCGGTGGCGCTCACGCTTACCGGGCCTACAAGCGGCATTGAACGTAGGCCGGGTAAGGCGCAGCCGCCACCCGGCTTTTTTACTCCGGCGTACCGGAATAAATATCGAACCGGTGGCCTTTCGTGGTCACCGCGTTGGTGGTCGCGACATCCGCCAGCGGCGGCGCGTAGTCCGGGCGTTTTACCACCACACGCTTTGTCGCCAGCAGACGAGCAGGCGCCAGCAGGCCATCCGCATCCAAATCCGGCCCCACCAGCGACTGAAACACCCGCATCTCTTTCTTCACCAGCGCACTTTTCTGCTTATGCGGGAACATGGGGTCAAGATAGACTACCTGCGGGCGTGGCGTGATGTCGGTGAGCGCAGTCAGGCTTGAGGCGTGAATCAGCTGCAGGCGCTCCTGCAGCCACGGACCAATCTCCGGGTCGGCATAACCGCGCGCCAGGCCATCGTCCAGAAGCGCGGCCACCACCGGATTGCGTTCCAGCATCCGCACGCGGCACCCGACCGAGGCCAGCACAAAGGCGTCGCGCCCCAGTCCCGCCGTGGCATCCACCACGTCCGGCAGATAACTGCCCTTAATGCCGACCGCTTTCGCCACCGCCTCGCCGCGACCGCCGCCAAACTTGCGCCGGTGCGCCATTGCCCCGCCGACAAAATCGACAAAAATCCCGCCGAGCTTCGGCTCGTCGCGCTTGCGCAGTTCAAGATGCGCAGGCGTCATCACCAGCGCCATCAGGTTCTCTTCATCGTGCTCCAGCCCCCAGCGGGCCGCCAGAACAGATAAGGCGCCGTCTCCGGCGCCTGATTCATCTACTAAGCAGATCTTCACGTAACAATCAGCCTTTGATCCCGTAATGCTCCAGCATGGCATCCAGCTTCGGCTCACGGCCACGGAAGCGTTTGAACAGCGCCATCGGCTCTTCAGACCCGCCGCGCGTCAGGATGTTATCGAGGAACGACTGACCGGTTTCGCGGTTGAAAATGCCTTCCTCTTCGAAGCGAGAGTATGCGTCTGCAGCCAGCACGTCGGCCCACAGGTAACTGTAGTAACCCGCCGCGTAGCCGCCCGCAAAGATGTGGCTGAACGCGTGCGGGAAGCGGCCCCAGGTTGGCCCCGGAATAACGGCGACCTGTTTCTTAATCTCGGCCAGCGTTTCAAGGATTTTCGCCCCTTGCTCCGGGCTGAACTCGGCGTGCAGGCGGAAGTCGAACAGGCCGAACTCCAGCTGGCGCAGAATAAACATTGCCGCCTGGTAGTTTTTCGCCGCCAGCATTTTATCCAGCAGTTCTTTTGGCAGCGGTTCGCCGGTCTCATAGTGGCCGGAGATAAACGCCAGCGCGTCCGGCTCCCAGCACCAGTTTTCCATAAACTGGCTCGGCAGCTCGACCGCATCCCACGGTACACCGCTGATACCGGCAACGCCCGCGGTTTCGATGCGGGTCAGCATGTGGTGCAGACCGTGACCGAACTCGTGGAACAGGGTGATCACTTCGTCGTGGGTAAACAGCGCAGGTTTGCCGCTCACCGGACGGTTGAAGTTACAGGTCAGGTAGGCAACCGGCTTTTGCAGAGTACCGTCCGCTTTACGCATCTGGCCCACGCAGTCATCCATCCACGCCCCGCCGCGCTTGTTCTCACGCGCGTAAAGGTCCAGGTAGAAACTGCCGCGCAGTTCGTTTTTCTCGTCATACAGCTCGAAGAAACGCACGTCCGGATGCCAGACGTCGATATCTTTACGCTCTTTGGCGGTGATGCCGTAGATGCGTTGCACCACTTCGAACAGGCCGTTTACGGCTTTGTTTTCCGGGAAGTACGGGCGCAGCTGCTCGTCGCTGATGCTGTAAAGGTGCTGTTTCTGTTTTTCGCTGTAGTAAGCGATGTCCCACGGCAGCAGTTCGTCTACGCCAAACTCGGCCTTCGCGAAGGCGCGCAGCTGGGCCAGCTCTTTCTCACCCTGTGGACGGGCGCGTTTCGCGAGATCCGTCAGGAAGTCGAGCACCTGCTGCGGGTTCTCCGCCATTTTGGTCGCGAGAGACTTGTCGGCATAGTTTTCAAAGCCCAGCAGCTGCGCCAGTTCGTGACGCAGGGCGAGGATCTCGGCCATGACCGGGCTGTTGTCCCATTTGCCCGCGTTTGGCCCCTGGTCGGACGCGCGGGTGCTGTAGGCGCGGTACATCTCTTCACGCAACGCCTGGTTGTCGCAGTAGGTCATCACCGGCAGATAGCTCGGGATATCCAGCGTCAGCAGGAAACCGTCCTGCTCTTTGGCTTCGGCCTGTGCTTTCGCCGCCGCCAGCGCGCTTTCCGGCATCCCGGCAAGCTCGGCTTCGTCGGTAATCAGCTTTGTCCAGCCCATGGTGGCATCGAGCACGTTGTTGCTGTACTGGTTGCCCAGCTCGGACAGACGCGCGGCGATTTCGCCGTAGCGCTTCTGCTTCTCTTTTGGCAGGCCAATCCCGGATAGCTCGAAATCACGCAGCGCGTTATCAACCGATTTTTTCTGCGCGGTATTGAGCGATGCGTAATGATCGCCGTCGCGCAGGTCGCGGTACGCTTTGTACAGTCCTTCGTGCTGACCAACCCAGGTGCTGTACTCCGAGAGCAGCGGCAGGGTTTGTTCATAGGCTTCGCGCAGTTCCGGGCTGTTTTTCACCGAGTTCAGGTGGCTGACCGGGGAGAAAATACGTCCCAGCACGTCGTCCACTTCGGCCAGCGGCTGACACAGATTTTCCCAGGTGTACGGCGCGCCCTGCGCTACCACGCTCTCTACCGCCGCGCGGCAGTTTTCCAGCGATTGGGTAACGGCTGGAACCACATGCTCGGGCAGAATTTTAGAAAACGGTGGCAACGAAAAAGGCGTCAGTAATGGATTGGTCATAAACGCTGTCCTGTTGAAATGAGTGAATGAAGCGCGCATCCGGCGCTGTGCATATTGTTTGTGTAATGGGGATAAGTGTAGAGGATTTCAATGCCAGCCGTAGCGGAAAAGCGCCCGGTGACGCTGCGCTTCGCGGGCCTGCGGGTAATCTGTTCCGATCTGCTGTAAACTGTGGCAAATCGTCATTTTCAGCGGAATATCACTATCCATGCTCAGTTATCGCCACAGCTTTCACGCAGGCAACCACGCCGACGTTCTTAAACATACCGTTCAGAGCCTGATCATCGAGTCGCTCAAAGAGAAAGATAAGCCGTTTCTCTATCTGGACACCCACGCCGGCGCGGGCCGTTATCAGCTAAGCGGCGAACACGCCGAGCGTACCGGTGAATATCTGGAAGGCATTGCCCGCGTCTGGCAGCAGGACGATCTGCCCGCCGAGCTGGAGCCATACATCGGCGTGGTGAATCACTTCAACCGCAGCGGCCAGCTGCGTTACTACCCGGGTTCACCGCTGATTGCCCGCCAGCTGCTGCGCGAGCAGGACAGCATTCAACTGACCGAACTGCACCCGAGCGACTTCCCGCTGCTGCGCGCTGAATTTCAGAAAGATAACCGCGCCCGCGTCGATAAAGCCGATGGCTACCAGCAGCTGAAAGCCAAATTGCCACCGGTTTCGCGCCGTGGCCTGGTGCTGATCGACCCGCCGTACGAAATCAAAACCGACTATCAGGCGGTAGTGACCGGCATTCACGAAGGCTATAAACGCTTTGCGACCGGCACCTACGCCCTGTGGTACCCGGTGGTGCTGCGCGCGCAAATCAAGCGCATGATTAAAGATCTGGAAGCTACCGGCATCCGCAAAATCCTGCAGATTGAACTGGCGGTGCGCCCGGACAGCGACCAGCGCGGCATGACCGCCTCCGGCATGATTGTAATTAACCCGCCGTGGAAGCTCGAAGCGCAAATGAACAACGTGCTGCCCTGGCTGCACAAAACGCTGGTGCCCGCGGGTACAGGCCACGCCACCGTCAGCTGGATCGTGCCTGAGTAATCGCAGTCATTGGTGGAACCAATTGATTTCAGGTATACAATCGCGGCAATTCACGATTAAGGATAAAAGCTATGACTAAGCATTATGACTACATCGCAATCGGCGGCGGCAGCGGCGGCATCGCCTCGATCAACCGTGCGGCCATGTACGGCCAGAAGTGTGCGCTGATTGAAGCCAAAGCGCTGGGCGGCACCTGCGTGAACGTGGGCTGTGTACCGAAAAAAGTGATGTGGCATGCGGCGCAAATCCGTGAAGCTATCCATATGTATGGCCCGGACTACGGCTTCGATACCACCCTCAATAGCTTTGACTGGGACAAGCTGATCGCCAGCCGTACCGCTTACATCGACCGGATCCATACCTCGTACGATAACGTGCTGGGCAAGAACAACGTTGACGTGATCCGCGGTTTCGCCCGTTTCGTCGATGCGAAAACGATCGAAGTGAACGGCGAGACGATCACCGCCGATCATATCCTGATCGCCACCGGCGGCCGTCCGAGCCACCCGGACATTCCGGGCGCGGAATACGGCATTGATTCTGACGGCTTCTTCGAGCTGCCTGCCCTGCCAAAACGCGTTGCGGTGGTCGGCGCGGGGTATATCGCGGTTGAGCTGGCGGGCGTGATCAACGGCCTGGGTGCTGAAGCGCATCTGTTCGTCCGTAAACACGCACCGCTGCGCAGCTTTGACCCGCTGATCGTCGAAACGCTGGTGGAAGTGATGAACGCCGAAGGTCCAGCGCTGCACACCCATGCCGTACCGAAAGCCGTGGTGAAAAATGACGACGGCAGCCTGACCCTGACGCTGGAAGACGGCCGCAGTCAGACCGTGGACTGCCTGATCTGGGCGATTGGTCGCGAACCGGCGAACGATACCTTTAACCTGGCGGTTACCGGCGTGAAAACCGATGAAAAAGGTTACATCGTCGTCGATAAATTCCAGAACACCAGCGTACCGGGCATTTATGCGGTAGGCGACAACACCGGTGCGGTTGAACTGACGCCGGTTGCCGTGGCAGCAGGCCGCCGTCTCTCCGAGCGTCTGTTTAACAACAAGCCGGACGAGCATCTGGACTACAGCAACATCCCGACCGTGGTCTTCAGCCACCCGCCAATTGGCACCGTGGGCTTAACCGAACCGCAGGCGCGCGAGCAGTACGGCGATGACCAGGTGAAAG
Organism: Enterobacter sp. UPMP2052; assembly: GCF_053709675.1. Classification (NCBI taxonomy): domain Bacteria; kingdom Pseudomonadati; phylum Pseudomonadota; class Gammaproteobacteria; order Enterobacterales; family Enterobacteriaceae; genus Enterobacter; species Enterobacter sp. UPMP2052. Next base: position 36,533 of record NZ_JBSKJR010000005.1, on the reverse strand, counting down.
TGTATAAATCGTCCTTTACGGCGATGTACACCGCCGTTACCTCTCACCGTCAACCGTGCCGCATGAAGCTGGTCTGCGTTGGCGCGGACGAGAAGATTGTCGGTATTCACGGCATTGGCTTTGGTATGGACGAGATCCTGCAGGGCTTTGCGGTGGCGCTGAAAATGGGCGCAACGAAGAAAGATTTCGACAACACCGTGGCAATCCACCCGACGGCAGCGGAAGAGTTTGTCACCATGCGATGATCGGACTTTACCGCGACAAAAACCGGCCCGCGGGCCGGTTTTTTTATGCCTGGGGCGAGTAAACCCAGCGGGTGTACAAACGGTAACAAATTTAACCGCGGCGCGCGGTGGAATTAACTAATCTTAGAAGGCGCTACGCGCTTGCCTGTTATTACGGATAAAGATTAGAGATATGAAAATGCACGTTAAGATCACCGCCAAACTGATGGCCAAAATGCACCTCGTCCTCGCCCTGGTATGGGCGATACTGACTATTCCGACACTGCTGTGGTGGAAAAACAGTATTCTGTGGGTCTCATTAATGAGTATTTATGCCATCGTTATTTCCCATCTGGCCGCGTATAGCGCCGCCCATGCGGAAAAAGCCGCCAGCAAGGCGATGGAAAAAAGTGAAGGTGCCAACCAGAAAGCACACCAAGCCGCTACCAGCCTTTCAGGCGATGCGCGACAGGCGCATTAAGCCCTGTATGAAAGCGTAAAAAACGCTGAGAATAGCGCTGGCGACAAGGGCATTTACCGTGAAGGCGGAATACTGAATGCTCTGAATTTTATTCCTGCCCTGTTCCCGAAAATTCACCATTAACGATTTACTAATCAATGAGATATTGAATTTTCAGCGTATTGACAACCGTTATGAAAGCGTGATCAACCGCACACTTCGCACCGCATTAACCGAAGCGAATGTCTACGCTTAAAAGATGACCGGGAAAAACCCGTATTTGTTACGACAAAAACCGGAGGTCCTGAACACCATGTTCAACCAGAAACTACAGATTGTTGAGGATATCGAGTTCGACATTGCAGAAGAGCTGCGCTACGAAACCGATCCCTGTGAGTTAAAACTGGATGAGATGATCGAGGCAGAGCCGGAACCGGAAATGATTGAAGGGCTGCCGGCGTCCGATGCCCTGACGCCCGCAGACCGCTACCTTGAACTGTTTGAACACGTCCAGTCGTCGCGACTGTTTGCGGACAGCAAAACCTTCCCTGACTGTGCGCCCAAAATGGATCCGCTGGATATTCTGATCCGCTACCGTAAGGTGCGTCGCCATCGTGATTTTGACCTGGCGCGGTTCGTGGAAAATCATTTCTGGATGCCGGAGGACTACAGCAAAGAGTATATTTCGGACCCCGGCCTGTCCCTGAAAGAGCACATTGATAACCTGTGGCCGGTGCTAACGCGCGAGCCGCAGGATCACATTCCCTGGTCATCTCTGCTGGCGCTGCCCCAGGCCTATATCGTGCCCGGCGGACGCTTCAGCGAGACCTACTACTGGGACTCCTATTTCTCCATGCTGGGTCTGGCGGAGAGTGGCCGTAACGACCTGCTGAAATGCATGGCGGATAACTTCGCCTGGCTGATTGAACGTTACGGGCATATTCCCAACGGCAACCGTACCTACTATCTCAGCCGCTCTCAGCCGCCGGTGTTTGCACTGATGGTGGAGCTGTTCGAAGAGGACGGCGTGCGCGGTGCAAAGCGTTATCTTGATCACCTGAAAATGGAATATGCCTTCTGGATGGACGGCGCGGAGTCGCTGCTGCTCAACCAGGCATATCGCAGCGCGGTGCGTATGCCGGACGGCTCGTTGCTGAACCGCTACTGGGACGACCGTGACACGCCGCGTGACGAATCCTGGATTGAGGATGTGGAAACGGCCCGACATTCTGGCCGCCCGCCAAATGAAGTCTATCGTGACCTGCGCGCGGGCGCGGCCTCCGGCTGGGACTACTCCTCTCGCTGGCTGCGGGATCCGGGTCGGCTTGCCAGCATCCGGACCACCCAGTTTATCCCGATCGATTTGAACGCCTTCCTGTTCAAACTGGAAAGCGCGATCGCCAATATTTCGGCATCGAAAGGGGATAAAGAGACCGCCGAACAGTTCCGCCAGAAGGCCAGCGACCGCCGTGCCGCGGTGAACCGCTATCTGTGGGATGAAGAAAACGGCTGTTATCGCGATTACGACTGGCGACGCGAGGAGATGGCGCTGTTCTCTGCGGCAAGCATTGTGCCGCTTTACGTCGGGATGGCCACGCACGAGCAGGCCGAGCGGCTGTCGGACACGGTGAAAGCGCGCCTGCTGACTCCGGGCGGCATTATGGCAACCGAGTATGAGACCGGCGAGCAGTGGGATAAGCCGAATGGCTGGGCACCGCTGCAGTGGATGGCGATCCAGGGCTTCAAACAATACGGCAATGATTCGCTGGGCGATGAGATTGCGTGGAGCTGGCTGCAGACGGTCAACGTCTTCTATAAAACGCATCACAAGATGATTGAGAAGTACCACATCGCCAGCAGCACCCCGCGCGAAGGTGGCGGGGGGGAATATCCTCTGCAGGACGGATTCGGCTGGACCAACGGCGTGGTGCGCCGATTGATTGGGTTGTACGGAGAGCCGTGAGTGGGGTGCGGTCTGATGCCCTCACCCCGGCCCTCTCCCACTGGGAGAGGGAGGAAATCAACGAATCACATCATAAATGGCGGTCTGAATAGACTGCCATTTTTTCGTTGTCGCATCCGGTTGTGCCAGCGCCCGGCGCTTCGCCATGTCCGCGTCGTGCTGCTGGCGCTTCACCACCGCCGGGACGGTGCAGAACGCTTTTAAAAATTGCTTACGCATTGATGTCAGCGGTTCACCGTTCGACATAGCGTGGCTAAGGGTATTGATAAAGCGGCGGCACGGCTTCTGCTCGACCATCTGCTGGTGATAGCGCAGCAACAGCTCCAGCACGTCATCATAATCCGCTGACAGCGCCTGCTCTGTCCACGACACCTTCCAGTCCATCCCGCCCTGCAGGAACAGCAGCGCAACGCGGGTATCGTTACGGTTGATGGCGGAACGGAAGTTACTCTCGTCCCAGGTGACGCCCATCCGCGTCAGCGTCTCGCGCGAGGACGGGGTTTCGCGCATTTCCTGCGGCGGGGACGGCTCGGCGGCGCGTGCCGTGGCCTGCTGAGGTTTGCTGCTGGTGACCAGCCAAAATCCTCCGACGACAATGGCAATCACCATCACCCCCACGGCGCCCCACAGCGCGCCCGAGATAAGCTGCTCGCGCTGTTCAGGCGAACGCGGCGCGCGCTGGGTCGGTTTTTCAATGGTATCGCGCACTTCAAAGAGATCGCCGCCGGTGATACGGTCCATCTTCTGCGCATTTTCCCAGAAGGCATGCAGCCCGGCGGCATCTACCGACATCAGCCCTGCCGGGTTGATACGGGTTCGCCCCTCTTCAAACGCGCGCTGTACGGGGCGGGTAATCTGGGAATAGTAGTTATCCAGCAGCTGAATTTGCGCCGGGCTCAGCGCCTGCTGCACCGTAATGTTATTGCGGATTTGCCGAATATCTTCGAGGAAGGTTTGCAGGGTTTTACGCGGCTCGACCAGCAAGGTCAGCATCATCGGGTCGTTAAACAATGACGCGTAATAGCGGCTAAATTCGCGTTTATCTACCAGCATTTGCGCCAGTTCGCTGAACATCATGCCGCTCAGGACGTCGTTAATTTCCCCCATTTTCAGCCAGCGGCGCACGCGGTCGGCGTTGAACAGAGTTTTAAGATGGTTGTTCAGCCGGGCCGGATCGGGCCACGCCTGCTGGATCAGCCCTTTAATCATCAGCTCAATCGCCCGAACCTGCTTGTGCGCCTGCTGCTGTTGCTGCTCGCTACCGGGCATCAGGTCGGTACTGTAGGTCAGCAGCGGCTGTTGCAGGCGCAGGTGCTCCAGCGTGGTGACGAAGCGCATCGCGGCAATCAGCTGATTTTCGCTGACGTCCTGACCGCTTTCGTACTGCGGAACGCGCTGCTGCAGAAGGCGCAGCTGGAGCGTAAATTCCGACATTTCAGCGTCGTTCAGGTTGAGCTGCTTCGCCACGCCCGTCCATCCCCCCTGGGCCAGGCGGGCGCTGTCCAGCTGCTCAAGAAACCAGCGCGGATCTTTACCTTCAGAGACATGCACATTCAGGAGAAGTAATATTTCCACCGACGCCTGACGAATAACCGCCAGGCAGTGTTCAAACTGCTCACGAATATGATGTGATGTGCTGAGTGTCATTATTTTCCTTGAGAGGCAACGAATACACCAAAGTGGACCACGCGCAGGTCGTTTTTCTTTTTATTTATACGACGTTATAAACATACCTGACTTTTTGTTGAAATAAAGTGACAACTCTATAATCCTGATAAATGTCTCCGGAGAAGCCCCATGGTTGGTTTTACCACATCACGCCTCACCTGCTCGCCGCTGCAGGAACAGGACTGGCCCTTTTTTCTGGCCCTGCAGCAGCACCCGGACGTGATGCGTTTTATCGCAGAAGCGCGCCCGGAGGCGGAGATCCGCGTCGCATTTGATTCCCGACTTACTCCGTGGGAACCCGGCAGCCCGCACTGGCTCTGTCTGGTGGTGCGTGATACCGCCACCCAGACGCCGCTGGGGGTGACGGGGTACATTCATCGTGAAGATGATTGTGCCGAAGTGGGCTTTCTGTTCGCCCCGTCAGCGCAGGGGAAAGGTTACGGATATGAGTCGCTGGTGGCGCTGCTGGATTTCGCCTTCGATGAGGGAAAAATTCGTCGGCTGACGGCGACCGTGACGGCGGGCAACCTGGCCTCGCGGGGGCTGCTTGAAAAGGCGGGTTTCCGGCTGGAAGGTGAGCTGCGCGAGAGCTATCAGCTGGCCGGACGCTGGCATAACGACTGGCTGTTCGGTCTGCTGAAAAAGGACGTTCTCGCCAGCCATCGGTGATCCACAGCCATTTGGCGGATATGTCCTGTACATCGTTTCCTCTACAGTAGCGTCAGAAAGAGGAAACGTATATGAATGGTTACTCGCTTCAAATATCGCTTGCTGCCGTAGAGTTAATTAAAAAACAGCAGGGACTTTCCCTTGAGAAGTATCGGGATGCACAGGGTGTGTGGGTCATTGGATATGGTCACGTTATTCGCGCGTGGGAACGTTTTGACATCATCATCACGCCCGACGATGCAGACATGCTGCTGGAGAACGACCTTCGCATATGCGAGGCGCTGCTAAGGGAAAATATCACCCGGCCTTTGACCCAGCGGCAGCACGATACGCTGGTGGCATGGATATTTAGCCTGGGTGATACCCCCCTTTCAGAAACGGCGCTGCATCAGGCCGTCATGCGGGTGTAGATCATCGCTGCCTGGGTACGGTTTTTGACGTCCAGCCGACGAAAAACCGTCTCAAGATGGGCTTTTACCGTCGCGGCGCTAATGTTCAGCGAGCGTCCAATTTCTTTATTCGACTCCCCGGCGGCCAGCAGCTTGAGCACGTCGTGCTGGCGGTCGCTCAGAGCAGACAGCTCCTGCAGCGGCTGTGGCTGAAGCCACTCTCCCGGCATGCATGCCATCCCGGCACAGACCGAATCCAGCGCGGCGCTGAAGATTTCCGGGCGGGCGTTGCGGGGAACGATCGCCATGACGTTGCGCTTCATCAACTGCTCGACCCACCGCGGATCTTTCCTGGATAACACCATAACGACCCGCGCCCCCGGAAAGCGGTACACGATCTCCTCAAGCAGGGCCATGCCGTCATCCTGAATGATGTTGCCATCAATCATGACAATCGCGGAAGGTGATGCAGACAAAAGTGTCCAAAATTCATCAGCCTGACGGGTACCTGTGATATTTAATTCCGGAATTAACTGCTGCAGACTGTTCATCGCTCCATGAATAAATATTGACTGCCTGTCAAACATGATTACTCGCATTGTTTTCCTCCCTCTGAGAAACGCGAGGGGGGATTCTAGCGGGGAGGAATTTAAGATAAAACTCAATGAACGGCCAGGTTACAAATCACCGGCCGTTCGTAAAATCTGCCGCGAATTCGACACATCTGTCTTAAGGATTTTCTTAAGTCCGTTGGATTTTCGCTTACAGGAACATCCCGCCCGACACTTCGATCCGTTGCGCGTTCATCCAGCCCAGCCTGTCGCTGAGCAGCGCCACGATGGCATTGCCAATGTCGTCAGGCAGGCCCACGCGCCCCAGCGCCGTTTGCGCGGCCAACTGCTGATTAAGCCCGGCGTTGTCGCGCACGCGTCCGCCGCCAAAATCGGTTTCAATCGCGCCGGGGGCGATGATATTGACGGCGATACCGCGCGCGCCCAACTCTTTCGCCTGATAGCGGGTTAATACCTCCATCGCCCCCTTCATGGCCGCATAGGTGCCGGAACCGGGCTGGGTGAAACGGGCCAGCCCGCTCGACACGTTCAGGATCCGCCCGCCGTCGTTCATCATTGGCAGCAGACGTTGGGTGAGGAAGAACGGGCCTTTAAAATGGATGTTCAGCGCCTCGTCAAACTGCGCTTCCGTCGTCTCGGTATAGGGAGCGTACAGGCCCGTCCCCGCGTTGTTTACTAAATAATCAAACCTGTCGCGCTGCCACACGGAGTGGAGGGTCTCCTGCATGCGTTGAGCGAAGCCCTCAAAACTGGCAATATCGCCGACGTTAAGCTGCAATGCTGCCGCTTTACCGCCGTTGGCTTCAATTTCATGCACGACGTCCAGCGCTTCCTGCTGGCTGCTGTTCCACGTCAGGATAATGCCCACGCCCTCGGCGGCCAGCTTTAACACCGCGTTTTTACCCAGTCCACGGCTCCCGCCGGTCACTAATGCAATACGTTCGTTCATAAGAAACCTCGTTTCGGTTGTTATGGAGATTGAGTAAGAGCTTATTAGGTGATAGAAAATCAATAAAGAGAGCTAAAAACGCTTCACTGTTTCATTTTGAATAACAATGAGCCGCGCCTATGGATAAAATTCACGCAATGCAGCTTTTCCTCCGCGTCGCTGAACTGGAGAGTTTTTCCCGTGCGGCAGAGACGCTTAGCCTGCCGAAGGGGAGCGTTTCCCGGCAAATTCAGGCGCTGGAAAACCAGCTGGGCACCCAGCTGTTGCACCGCACCACGCGGCGCGTGAGCCTGACGCAGGACGGCATGGTCTATTACGAGCGGGCAAAAGATCTGCTCACCAATCTCGACGAACTGGACGGCATGTTCCAGCACGACCCCTCAAGCATCAGCGGGCGCCTGCGCGTGGATATGCCGGTCGGCGTTGCTCGAAATTTAGTCATCCCGAAACTGCCGGCTTTCTTGCAGCAATATCCCGGTATTGAACTGGAGCTGAGCAGCAGCGACCGCCTGGTGGATGTGATTCGGGAAGGATTCGACTGCGTGGTTCGCGTGGGTGCGCTAAAGGACTCCGGGCTTATCGCCCGCCCGCTCGGCAAACTGTCGGTGATTAACTGCGCCAGCCCGGACTATCTGACGCGTTTCGGCTATCCTGAGACGCTGGACGACCTGGCCTCGCATGCGGTCATCCACTACTCTGCGACGCTGGGCACGCGGCCGCAGGGGTTTGAGTTCTACAACGGCAGCACCACGCAGTGGGTTAAAACGGGCGGAGTACTGACGGTTAACAGCACGGAGACGTACCAGGCCGCCTGCATTGCCGGGCTGGGTATTATTCAGGTGCCTCGCGTCGGGGTGCGTGATGCGCTCCGCGCCAGGAAGCTCACGGAGATCCTTCCCCAGTATCGCGCTGAGCCGATGCCCGTTTCACTGATTTATCCCCACCGCCGCAACCTCTCCCGCCGGGTGCATCTGTTCATGGAATGGCTCACTGAACTCACAAAAGCTTACGTGGACTAGCCGCAAGCTATAATTCAATAACATCCAGCCAAACGAAAAAGGAAAATGCGCGTGACGCCGGAAAATAACCCGCAACGACCCACTCAAGAATTAGATTACGATCCCATCAAAAAGATGGACACCCAACCGGAGGAGGAGAAAACGCCGGACAAACCCAACTCGGCGCTCGCGGCGGTGACCAGCACAGCGGAAAAAATTCAGCGCCGTCCGATGATTGCGCATCTCATTCGCGCCGCCGAACGCTTCAACGACCGTATGGGGAACCAGTTTGGCGCGGCTATAACCTACTTCTCCTTCCTGTCGATGATCCCGATCCTGATGGTCTCTTTTGCCGCCGCCGGTTTTGTACTGGCATCGCATCCGACGCTTTTGCAGGACATCTTCAATAAAATTTTGACCAACGTCAGCGACCAGACGCTCGCCACCACGCTCAAAAGCACCATAAATACTGCCGTGCAGCAGCGTACCACCGTCGGGATCGTCGGCCTGCTGATTGCGCTCTACTCGGGCGTGAACTGGATGGGCAACCTGCGCGAAGCCATCCGCGCGCAGTCGCGCGATGTGTGGGAGCGCACGCCGCAGGATCAGGAGAAAATCTGGGTAAAATATTTCCGCGATTTTATCTCGCTGATAGGCCTGCTGGTGGCGCTGGTGGTGACCCTTTCCATCACCTCCGTCGCAGGGTCGGCGCAGCAGATGATTATCTCCGCACTCTACCTGGATTACATCGACTGGCTGAAGCCCGCCTGGCGCGGCATCGGGCTTGCGATCTCCATCTTTGCTAACTACCTGCTGTTCTTCTGGATCTTCTGGCGATTGCCGCGCCACCGCCCGCGCAAGAAGGCGCTGATCCGCGGGACGTTCATTGCGGCAGTAGGTTTTGAGGTGATTAAAATCGTGATGACCTACACCCTGCCTTCGCTGGTCAAATCGCCGTCCGGCGCGGCGTTTGGTTCGGTGCTGGGGCTGATGGCGTTCTTCTACTTCTTTGCCCGTCTGACGCTGTTCTGCGCCGCATGGATTGCCACCGCAGAGTACAAAGATGACCCGCGTATGCCGGGCAAAACGCACCGCTAAACAGCGTATCGGGCTGAAATGTCAGCCCGATTCATCATTTCAGCATATAAATCCAGTCCGTAACTTTTATTTAACCAAAAACCAGTTTTATCCGCTGATATTTAAAAACTGTGAAGCATTTCATAGAAGGGATTTTGCTGGTCTGAATATTATCCGCTTTTTGTTGATTTTATCGCCAGCGCGCGGGTTTGTTACATATTGAAATGTCGCTTTTGCTATGCCTAATATGGCCGTTCGTTCGTCCAAAAATAAGAAAATATTATGCAAGCAACAGCCACCACACTCGACTCCGAAGCGGAACAGGTTCCGTTAAACTCGCGCAATAAAGTCGTCGTCGCCTCGCTGATTGGCACCGCCATTGAGTTCTTCGACTTTTACATTTACGCCACCGCGGCGGTTATTGTCTTCCCGCATATCTTCTTCCCGCAGGGCGACCCGACGGCAGCCACGCTCCAGTCTCTGGCAACCTTCGCCATCGCCTTCGTGGCGCGTCCGATAGGCTCGGCGCTGTTTGGACACTTTGGCGACCGCGTGGGTCGCAAGGTCACGCTGGTGGCTTCGCTGCTGACGATGGGCATCTCCACCGTGGCGATTGGCCTGCTGCCGACCTATGAAACCATCGGCATTCTGGCACCGGTCCTGCTGGCACTGGCGCGTTTTGGTCAGGGGTTGGGCCTCGGCGGTGAATGGGGTGGCGCAGCGCTGCTGGCGACCGAAAACGCCCCGGCGCACAAGCGCGCGCTGTATGGCTCCTTCCCGCAACTGGGCGCGCCGATTGGCTTCTTCTTTGCCAACGGCACCTTCCTGCTGCTCTCGTGGCTGCTGACGGACGAACAGTTCATGAGCTGGGGCTGGCGTATTCCGTTTATCTTCTCGGCGGTGCTGGTGCTGATTGGCCTGTACGTGCGGGTCTCCCTGCACGAGACGCCGATCTTCGCCAAAGTGGCCGCGGCTAAAAAACAGGTGAAAGTGCCGCTGGGTACGCTGCTGACCAAACACGTCCGCGTAACCGTGCTCGGCACTTTTATCATGCTGGCGACCTATACGCTGTTCTACATCATGACCGTCTACTCCATGACCTACAGCACCGCCGCTGCGCCAGTTGGCCTGGGGCTGCCGCGTAACGAAGTGCTGTGGATGTTGATGATGGCGGTCATTGGTTTTGGCGTGATGGTGCCGGTTGCGGGCCTGCTGGCCGACAAGTTTGGCCGTCGCGCGAGCATGATTGTGATCACCTCGCTGATTATTCTGTTTGCCCTGTTTGTCTTCCCGCCGCTGCTGAGTTCAGGCAGCCCTGCGCTGGTGATGGCCTATCTGCTGATTGGCCTGAGCCTGATGGGGCTGACCTTTGGCCCAATGGGCGCGCTGCTGCCGGAGCTGTTTCCGACCGAAGTGCGTTACACCGGTGCCTCGTTCTCCTATAACGTCTCGTCGATTCTGGGGGCATCCGTTGCGCCGTATATCGCGACCTGGCTGCAGGCGAATTATGGTCTGTTCTATGTCGGGGTCTATCTGGCGGCCATGGCGGCGCTGACGCTGATAGCGCTGCTGCTGACGCATGAGACAAAGCATCAGTCGTTATAAACGTAAAAAGGCAACGCAAGTTGCCTTTTTTAGTGTTTGCTCCCTCTCCCTGTGGGAGAGGGGGTTGTTACTTCTTCATCTGCGACAGTATCGCCCGACACTGGTTCGCATCCCCTTCTGATGGCGAGATCAATGCCAGCAGCGCCGCGGCAGGCGTCACCAGCGTGGCGAGCGCTGCGGCAACCGCACCGCGAGCAATCAGCGGCCCGGCTTTCACCCCCGCCTGCGGGTTTTTAAAGGTGCCGCGTACGTACAGCGGTGAACGCAGGGTGATGATACGGAACCCTTTACTCTCTGGATTGATGGTCAAATCCAGCTGCTCAGAGGCCATGCTGGCCGTACCGGTCACGTTAATCACCGCATTCTCGGTGTCGAAGGCAAAGATCTGCGGACGCGCCACGCCGTTCACCAGGTCCAGATTCGCCGCCGCGCAGTTCACACGCACCTCATCGTCGCCGAAAATCTGCCCGATGATGAAGTTACCGACGTTCAGCCCGAGGATCTCCATCAGGTTGCGGCTGACCAGCCCGTCGTTCATCAGCAGTTTCAGGTTACCGTTACTGCTGCCCAGCAGCGCGGCAACGGAGTTCCCCACGCCGCGGATATCGGCGTCACCGTTCATCTCACCCAGGGTTTTCTGCATCAACTCGACGTTTGGCATCAGCTCTTTCAGCTTCAGCCGGCGCGCCTGAATATCCGCCCGCCCCTGCATCGGCTTTTTATCGCCTTCAAGATGGATGTTCGACGAGATGGTCCCGCCCGCCAGGCCGAACTTCAGCGGCTGCAGGCGCAGATCGGCATTTTTGAGGATGATGTGGGTGGAGAGATTACTGATCGGCAGGGTGCTGCCGTGCTCGATTTTCTTGCCCTTGAAGCGCACATCCGCGTCCATCACATCCCACTTATCGGTTTCAAAGCGGTCGTACGGCAGGACTTTGCCCGCAGGCTGAAGATCTTTCTTCACCTCTTTGGACTTCGTGCCTTTGCCGGAATCGACGCCAATCAGCGGCCCCAGATCGGCCAGACGCAGCTGGCGGGATTCCATATCGCCCTCGAGTTTCGGGCGCGGTTTGCCGGTGGTGTAGGTGAGAGAACCGTGAATATCGCTGTCACCGATGCGGCCATTGAAGTCGCGGTAATCGAAGACCGACGATTTCTCGGTGTCGATTTTCGCCACCAGGTGCCCGTCGGTTTCAAACGGTGGGGTATCTGGCAGCAGCACGCCGGTGAGGTCATACAGTTCGCCCAGGGAATCGCCAGCGAACTTCAGCTGTAGGTCGACGCCGCCCATCTTCATGGGGTCGTTAACCGTTCCGACGAACGCCACGCGCGTATTCCCGGAGCGGAAGTCTGCCTGTACCGGGAACGGTGTGCCTTCACTGCGCAACGCCAGCATCCCGCCGATTTTCCCTTTACCCGTCAGCGGCTGGCCGTTGTAGCGCCCTTTCGCGGTCAGGCCGAAGACGTAATCGCCCGCCTTCGCCTTGTCCCCTTTCGCTTTACTGCCCGTCACTTCGCTAAACGGCAGCGGTTTGCCCAGCGGATCGACCAGGATCTCCACGTCCGCTTTGCTGACCTTATCGTCGATGGCGATCCGCCCGCGATCGAAGAGAATATTATCAAGGCGGAAAGACCACGCCGACGGCTGAGCATTGGGATCTTTCTCCTCGCTGCTGGCGAGGTTGAACGTCCAGTTATTGTTTTTTTCAGAGAGACGGATCAGGCGCGCATCAGGCTGCTGAAGCTTGATCCACGGCAGATACACCGTTTTGGTCAGGAGCGCTAACGGTGCCAGGGTGGCTTCTACGCGGGGCAGATGAACCATGGTGACCTCCGGAATATCCGGTGGGTTACCCAGGATAATGTCATCCGCATGAACGTGCGGCCAGGGAACCCAGCTTCGCCAGCCGGTTTCCTCTTTCTGGCGTTCCCACACCACGCCCAGATCGCCGCGTATTGCGAAGGGGCGATTCAGCTCGGTTGAGACTTTCTGGTTGATGGTCGGTTTGAGGCGGTTCCAGTCGAACGTGGCGATAATGATGATTGCGACCACGATCAACAACAAGAAAATCCCTGCTGTCCAGGCGATAACCCTGGTTGTTTTTGTCATTTTAGTCCCCTTTCCTGAATGACCTTGCCTCTAAAACTATAGAACAGACAAAGGGAAAGGGTCGGATCAGAGGTGGGTAATCACGTTTTCCAGGGTATCCATCGGGACCGGGCGAGAGAGGAAATAACCTTGCGCTGCGGCAGCCGGGGAATTTTGCACGTCGCGCCACTCTTCCAGCGTCTCAACACCTTCGACAATTACGCCCTGGCAGTAGCGGTTCATCAACTGCAGGAGAAGCGTAAACAGGTTTCGCCCTTCCGGCGTCTGGCGCAGCATGATAAAGAGGTCGCGCGCGACTTTGATGTAGTCATAACGCACTTCGCTCAGCGCAGAAAAGTTTGCCATGCCGGTGCCGAAATCATCCAGCCACAGCGGGCCAAATTCACACATTGAAGCAAACGAGGAGTCCTGCGGCAGACGGACGTGCTCCACCAGCTCGAAGCGCATCCACGGCAGGCGGGCAATCAGCTCCTGCAGCGTCTTATTCTGGCGCAGCGCCATCAGGGTGGGGCCATCCACGTTCACCGATGCCAGAATGCCGTGGCGCTCGAAGAAAGCCTGCTTAGTTGCCAGCATTTCCAACTGCTCTTCCAGCACGTCGATGCGCTGGCGCACGGCCACCTCCGCAAAATAGCGGTCCGGCGCGATACGTTGCGACGGATTTGAGGGGTGCGTGACCACCGTCAAAATCTCAATCGCCATCAGGCGTCCATCGGTGCGGTAGATGGGCTGATAGGTGTATGTTCGCTCACATTGCAGCCAGTAGCGATGCTCCTGCAAGTTCTCGATACTTGCCTCAGGCGTAGTGCTCAGCCGCTGGATAACCTGCTCTGACTTCATTTCAGATGTCCTGTTGTATGGGATGGCTTTTCTGGACTCGTCACTGAGTTATCGGCGCGGCCATTGAGAACTTTATGTTCAGCGCACCGGGAAGATGAAATTAAGATGACAGAAATTTCAAGGAACACGCGCTGGCTCATGAAAATTAATGGAACGACGTTTTAATATAGTTGACCACATAATCCACTCAGCGCACACTGCTGATAAATACTCTGTTCAGGTTCACGACTATGTCCAAAAAAATTGCCGTGATTGGCGAATGCATGATTGAGCTGTCACAAAAAGGAGCGGATGTTAGCCGCGGTTTTGGTGGCGATACCTTAAACACTGCCGTCTATATTGCCCGTCAGGCTGCTGCAGACGCGCTCAGCGTTAACTACGTTACCGCCCTGGGTACGGACAGCTTCAGCCAGCAAATGCTGGACGCCTGGCAGAGTGAAAATGTTGATACTGCGCTCATCCAGCGCATGGAAAACCGCCTGCCGGGGCTGTACTACATCGAAACCGACAGCACCGGCGAGCGCACGTTCTATTACTGGCGCAACGAAGCGGCGGCGAAATTCTGGCTGGAGAGCGATGCCGCAGCCGCCATCTGCGAAGAGCTGGCCACCTATGACTACCTCTACCTGAGCGGCATCAGCCTGGCCATCCTCAGCCCCACCAGCAGGGAAAAACTGTTTTCCCTGCTGCACGAATGCCGTGCCAACGGCGGAAAAGTGATTTTCGATAACAACTATCGCCCTCGCCTGTGGGCCAGCCGCGAAGAGACGCAGCAGGTTTACCAGCAGATGCTGGCATGCACCGATATCGCCTTCCTGACGCTGGATGATGAAGATGCTCTGTGGGGCGAAAAACCGGTCGACGAGGTGATTACCCGCACGCATGCCGCAGGCGTGAACGAAGTGGTGATTAAACGTGGCGCGGACGCGTGCCTGGTCTCGGTGGCGGGTGACGCCGTGGTTGAGGTGCCGGCAGTGAAATTAGATAAAGAGAAAGTGATCGACACCACCGCCGCGGGAGATTCATTTAGCGCGGGGTATCTGGCGGTACGTCTGACGGGCGGTACGCCGGAAGCGGCTGCCCGGCGCGGACACCTGACGGCAAGCACGGTGATTCAGTATCGTGGCGCCATCATTCCACGCGAGGCGATGCCTGCATAACAACGGTGCGGGCGAACGCCCGCACCCTTTCCTTCTGCTGCGTTACTGCCCTTGCGGGATGTCCGTAGCATCCTGATGGAGATCGTCCGCTGGCACAGGCTGTGCGGTCGGGGCCACAGGGGCCATAATGCCATTCCAGGTCGCCTGCAACTCCTTCATGTCATACTCCGGCTCGCCTTTCGGCTGCATCAGAATTAACGCCATATCCTGCGATAGCTGCTGGCGCAGATCCTGGTTCAACATATCGACGGTAAGCCCGCTGAGGAAGTCCTGACGCAGCTTCTGGTACTGCTCCGGCGCGATATCCACCACCTGGTTTTGCAGCGAGCGAATACGCTGGCTGATCAGGATGTCGGTATCCGCGCGGGCGTAGGTGGCAAACAGCTTCTGCAACTCAAGGGATTTCTGCGCGACCAGAGCGTTGAACTCCTCTTCCGGCAGCCCATCTTTGCGCACTTTCTCCAGTTCCTTCGCCACCACGGCCAGATTGGCGTTCAGCTTGTCACCCGGTGATTCGACGTTGATGGCGCACTGCGCGCGCTGGAACAGCACGCGGCAATCAAAGCCCAGGCCGATGTTCTTCACGTTGTTTTTGCTGAGCGTCTGCTGAACATGCCAGAACAGCGCCTCACGGGCCAGATCGGCACGCCAGTAGCGCAGCAGCGCGGCGGATTCGCGGATAGGCTGCCAGGCGGTATCCCACATGATTGACAGGCGGTCCTGACGCACGGTATCCGTCATAATGCTGACCGGCGCGGCCCGCAGCGGCGAGAGCGTAGGCACCGGCGCAGGGGTTTCGCGTTTGCCTTTCAGATCGCCAAAGGCCTTGTTGATCTGCTCCACTACCGCGCGGCTGTCAACGTTGCCGACCACAATGAGGGTCATCGCGTCCGGGGTATACCACTGCTGGTAGAAGGATTTAACCTGCCCAATATCAACTGGCTGCTTGAGCGGCTCGGCCGGGTCATGGCCCAGCAGCGTTGAGCCTTTCAGGCGATAGCGCCACCAGCCCTCTTTGGTATCCGCAGGCCAGGTGGCGACCATGTCGCTGTTGCTCAGCGCGTAGTTAATGGTCTCAGGCGTGATTGCCAGCTTGCCGGTAGCATCCGCAAGCCAGGTAAGCGATTCTTTCAGCAGATCGTTACGGTTATTAGGCAGGCTCAGGTTAAACATGGTGTAGTCATAAGAGACCACGGCCGGTGGAAGCGGGCGTTTGGGATCAATGGCTTGCTGCCACATTGAACGCACCTGAACCGCTTGTAAACTGCCGCTCTGGGTGAGCGCCAGTCGGGGAATAAAATGGCTGAAACCGGTCTGCTGGGTGCTTTCTGTGAGGGAGCCGGTATTCACCGACAGACGGATTTCAACGCGATCGCTGGGGCGTTGTGGCGTGGCGAGCACCTGCCACTGAAACCCATTCGCTAACGTTCCTTGTTGCCAGGCCGGGTCTGGCTGGAGCGCATCTGCCTGCACATAACTGGCTGCTGCCATCATCAGCAAACCGCCGGTTAAGAGTCGAATTTTTGTGCCCTGCATGTGAACCCCTGATCAACATTCCTGGTTAAAACGAGCATCTCGTGACGTGAGCACTCTTTAAAGATGACGATGAAAACACGAGGATTAGACCGCGTGTTCTTCGAAACGTCACGGTTCGAAGTGAAATATACCCAAAAAAAATTTTGTCGAATTATGACAGGTATGTAGGGGGTATTATGCGCAGACGCCCGCATTCCGACAAGGGAATGCGGGCAATTGCTAAGATATCAGGAGGATAAACCGGGGGTTTTGTCTTCGACAGGACGATTATTTAACGTATCGTCGAGCTTTTTGTGATCCAGCTCTTTCACCCACTTCGCCACCACGACGGTCGCGACACCGTTGCCCACCAGGTTGGTTAAGGCGCGGGCTTCAGACATAAAGCGGTCGATACCGAGGATGAGCGCCAGACCCGCCACCGGCAGGTGACCCACCGCAGAGATGGTCGCCGCCAGCACGATAAACCCGCTGCCCGTCACGCCTGCCGCCCCTTTTGAAGACAGCAGGAGCACCACCAGCAGGGTGATCTGATGGAAGATATCCATGTGGCTGTTGGTTGCCTGGGCGATAAACACCGCGGCCATCGTCAGGTAAATGGACGTGCCATCCAGGTTGAAGGAGTAACCCGTCGGGATCACCAGCCCCACCACCGACTTCCGGCAGCCCAGTTTTTCCATCTTATCCAGCATGCGCGGCAGCGCCGATTCGGACGAGGAGGTGCCCAGCACAATCAGCAGCTCTTCGCGGATGTAGCGGATAAACTTGAAGATATTAAAGCCCGCCGCCCGCGCGATTGACCCCAGCACCACCACCACGAACAGAATACAGGTGATGTAGAAGCAGATAATCAGCTGGCCAAGCTGCACCAGCGTGCCGACACCGTATTTACCGATGGTAAAGGCCATGGCACCAAAGGCCCCGATGGGTGCCAGACGCATGATCATGTTGATAATGCCGAAGATGACCTGCGAGAAGCTTTCAATCACGTTGAAGATGATTTGGCCTTTGCTGCCCAGGCGATGCAGGGCAAAGCCAAACAGCACGGCAAACAGCAGAACCTGGAGGATATTGCCGCTGGCGAACGCGCCGATGACGCTGCTCGGGATCACGTCCAGCAGGAAGGCGACCACACCCTGATCCTTCGCCTGCTCGGCGTAAATCGCCACCGCTTTGGCATCCAGCGTGGCCGGGTCAACGTTCATGCCTGCGCCGGGCTGCACCACGTTCACAATAATCAGACCAATGATCAGAGCAATGGTACTGACCACTTCGAAATAGAGTAACGCCACGGCGCCAGTACGGCCAACCGCCTTCATGCTCTCCATGCCAGCGATGCCGGTTACCACCGTACAGAATATGACCGGGGCGATGATCATTTTGATGAGCTTAACGAACGCGTCGCCAAGCGGTTTCATTTGTGCGCCGAGTTCAGGGCAGTAGTGACCAAGCAGAATACCGACTGCGATGGCCGTCAGGACCTGAAAGTAAAGGCTCTTGAAGATCGAGGTTTTCATAGGGTGTCCTTGGGAAGAAAAACCACAGGCTTTGTAAGGTTATGGTTAACCTGCGGCTTTAAAATAACACCCACATAACAGGACAGAAATAAACCAGGTTCAAATTTGAAACACAAATGTTAAGAAATTTGAGCTGGCTCGCACAAGCCAGCAACAAATTACAGGTTTGCGGGGCGGTCAGCGTCAGAAAGATAGCGTTCTTCGAAGGCGTCGGACGGCACGGCGCGGCCAAACAGGAAGCCTTGTCCACCCTCTACACCCGCGTCTGCCAGCCAGCGACGCTGGGCCTCGGTCTCGATGCCCTCGGCAATCACATGCAGATTGAGGCTGCGCGCCATCTGAATGATAGCCTGCACCATGCTGCTGTCGTTTGGCAGCCCGTCGACAAAGGTTTTGTCGATCTTCAGGACGTCTACCGGCAGCGTTTTCATGTGCTGAAGCTGGCGCAGCCCGGCGTAGCCCATGCCAAAATCGTCCAGCGCGATGCGGACACCGGCATTACGCAACGGCTTGAGGATAGCGACCGCTTCGTTAGGATCGTCAATGCGGCGGCTCTCGGTCACTTCCAGAATCAGGGTGTCAGGCTGGATCCGGTAGCGGTGGATCAGCTCCAGCACCTCCGAGACCATGGTCGGGTGCATCAGCTGTAACGCCGAGACATTCACCGACAGCGGCAAGGTAATGCCCCGCTCCTGCCACGCCGCCAACTGGCGACACGACTCTTCCAGTACCCAGTAACCGACCGTGACCATCAGCCCGCAGGACTCGATACGCTCGATCAGCCCCTCCGGCAGCTCCCATGCGCCGTCCGGCTGCTGGACGCGTAACAGCGCTTCGGCGCTTTTCACCTCGCCCGTGAGCAAATTCACCTGCGGCTGTAGCCAGACGGCAAACTGGCGGTTATCCAGCGCCGTCAGAATGTCGCTCTCTTCCGTCAGGCGCTGCTGGGCTTTTTCCATCTGTTCCGGGTCGAAGAACTGGATCTGGTTTTTGCCTTTACGGCGGGCGGTAAAGGCCGCCGACACGGCGCGACGGTAAAGCTGTTCCGCCGTCAGGTCGCCATAGAACATCGCAATCCCGATGCTCGCGCTTGGGCGCAGCTGAATGCCCTGAATCGGCAGCCGCTCATTAATAACAGTGAGTACTTGCTGACCTAGCGTAACGGCGTGCCACGGCTCTTTCACGCCGTGGGCGATGATCACCAGGTCATAGCCGCTTACCTGCGTCAGCACCATGCGCGGCGAGAGCACCGATTTCACCTTCTCCACCAGCGTCAGCAACAGCATTTCACGCTGGCTCTCTTTGAGCACGCCCGCGGTGTCCTGCAACGTTTCACAGGCCACGACCATTAGCGCGTTCGTCTGCTGGCGCGCCACCGTCTGCTCTAACATCGCCATCAGGAAGGCTTTGTTCGGCAGATCAGAGACCGGGAAGCGAGTAGCACTGCTGTTCAGCTCGGCCTGGTGGCGCATCACGCGCTGCTGGTTGATGTTGTAGCTGCGCACCAGCATGCCAATCTCGTCGTCATGGTGAAGACGCGGCAGCTCAAGCTGGTGCCCGACCTGCTCCTGTGGGGATAAATCGTTAAGCTCGCGGGCAATGCGGCGTAGCGGGTGCACAATCAGCCGGTTGATGCACCAGGTCAGCGCCACACTCAGCATCAGCGTCAAAAGTAAGTAAGTAGTTACTAACGTAGCGACCCAGCTCATGACGAACTTATACATGCGGTAGGAGTCCGCCTGCAGTACCAGATAGGCTAACGGCTGGGGGTTGGCCGGGCGTTCGAGAGAGTAAATCGGCAGCGAGATTTGGACCGGCAGCTCAAACATGCGCATCACCATCATCGGGACGGGACGTTCAGGGATAAAGCTCATCCGCAGCGCCTGGAACTGGTTCGGCAAGACCACATCCGCCCGGCTGACGATACCGGCAGGCTGAATGCGTTTTAAAATGGTTTCCGCTTCGGGGATATCCCCTTTCAGAATCGACGAGGAGAGCGGGCCGCGTACCGAGCGGGCGATGCTTTCTAATTGCGAAGCCGTGTTATAGCGATTCTGCTGTACGGAATGAAACAGCAAAATGACGCAAAAAAGGAAGACAAACAGCAATGTGACGGCAGAAACCATCGCCATCTGTTTGATCGTTAGTGAACGGCTGACACGCAAAATGACTCTCCACAAAACTCGAAGCGCAGGGCGCACCAGGGAGTGAACCCGGTGCGCCTGAGTATACCCGATTGCTATGCTTTTAAGAGAGACTTACAAATGGATTAAGTAAAATCCGATTACCAGTCCGCATACGGCGTGAGCGGCTGAGGCGGTAAGTCCATATCGCCCTGCCAGCCTGCGGCAGAATAGCGCACGTAAAGCAGTGCATGACTCGGGGTATAGTCTTTCGCTTCCTGAATATCCACGCCCATACCGACGAACCAGTTGGACGTGACGCGGCGCTCAATAATGGCGCGAGCGGTATAACCCGTGCCGGAGGAGCTGCTCCCGGTTTCCATCTCGCCCCGGTCAGTATAGCGGCCCGGCTCATTGGTGGGGATTAACCCCTGCTGCGGATAACGCATCACATCATCCGTTTTCGAATGCGACCAGGAGACAGAGCCGCCCAGCTCCCAGGACCAGTTCTCGGTGCGCTTACGCCAGGTCACCGGCAGCGCGAACGAGACATACTCCTGCGGGCTATAGTAACCGCCCTGTCCCAGCGTATAGGCACTCAGATCTTTATCGTAATGCCATACCATGTTAGAGACGCCAACCGTCAGGCGCTCGTTGTTTTCGTTGATTAATTTGTAGTAATAGCCGGTCATCCAGCGCACGCGCCAGTTATCTTCAACGTTTTTGCCGGTCAGGCTGTCGACGTTCAGGCTCGACCAGACGCCGTTCGCCTCGCCTTTGTCATAGCTAATGCTAACGCCGCCGCCGGTTGAGCGAACGCCGCCCCAGGTGGTGCCGGTGTTGGTATCTTTCTGCCCGGCAAAGGCCAGCATCGAGCTGGAGATCGGGCGACGATGGGCATTCAGGGTGTAGCCAATCGGCCCCAGATCGCTGCTGTAGCTCAGGCCGCCGACCACGTCTACCACGTCGAAGCCCATCGGGGTGGTGCCGATGTCCCACGCCCAGGTTTTATTCTGCCAGCCCACGGCCACGCTGGCCCCGTTTGCCGACTGGTTGGTATTGCCGCTGCACGGCGTTTCGGCACAGGTACCCCATTTGGGATCGTAGGTGCCGTTAGTGGTGGCAAATGAACCGGCGTCCATGTTGACCAGATCGCTTCGGAAGAACATCCGGCCGTCTGACAACGGCGCATCAACCTGCAACATGGAGGTATGCGCTTTCAGATCGGAATAGCCTCCCGTACCGCTGGAGCCCCAGTAGTCGTGCTGCAGCGTCACGTTAAGATCCTGCTGACGGTATAAATCACCGGCATCGCTGCGCACGCCGCGCTTCAGCCAGTCATCTTTTTCGTCGTTACGCGTGAGGCGGGTAAAGCTGTCGTTGTCCGCCGGGCGCGTGGTGGTTACGCCGGATGAGACCATCGCATCTTTATAGGTTTCCAGCGCCTGCTGAGGCTGGCCGTTCTGCGCCTGAAAACGCGCGGCATCACGTAACACCAGCGCGTTCTCCATTGACGGCGGCTGAGACGTCGCCTGCGGGATCAATTTGCTGAAGGTCTGGTCTGCCGCCGCGGTGTCACCCAGCCCTGCCTGCGCCATAGCGACCCGACGCTGCACGTTAAGCGAGCGCGGCTGGCCGTTTTCTGTGGCAGGCAGTTTTGCCAGTTCGGCGCGCGCTGCCTGCCGATCGCCTTCGGCAATATACACTTCGGTCAACCCCAGAAGTGCGTCCTCGTTTTGCGGCTCGCGTTGTAAAACGGTGCCGTAGGCGGTTTTTGCTGTAGCGTTGTCGCCGCGCTGCTGCGCCCAGTCTGCCAGCGTAAGATCGATACGCGTGGAGGTCGGCTGCTGGCGAAGCAGGGTCTCGGCCTCCTGCTCTTTTCTGCTGTCGCGCAGGCGGTTTGCCGTTTCCAGCACCTGATCGCTTTGCAGGCGATCCGCCAGCTCCTGAATGTTTCCGTTCCATTTATCACGCGGCAGCGTGTCGAGATGGGCCAGCGCGGCGCGATCTTGATTGTTACCGGAGAGGTACAGGCCGTAGGCGTACACCTGCTCCGGGTCGCCCGGTTTCTGGCTGGCGAGCTGGCGCATCAGGTTATCCGCCTGGCCGCGCTGCCCGGCGCTGTAGAGATCGCGTGAGAGACGATAGGTGATCCACACGTCGCCCGGCGAGAGCGCCAGACGACGGCGCTGAATGTCCGCAGCCTGCGCGAATTTCCCTTCGTTTTCCAGCTGCTCCGCCTGGGCGGACAAACGGTCATTGGTCAGCCCGCGCTCGATATCATCAATACTGCGACGCTGGCTGGCAGAGAGAGACTGAATAAATTCCGCCGCCTTTTCCGGGGACTGCGCGCGATAGAGCCTGGCAAGACCGCGCACCGCGTTGCTGTTCCCGCTGTCCATGCGCAACGCCTGGCGATAGTAACGCTCAGCCGCTGCGTTATCGTTACGCGCCGTGGCGGCATCGCCCAGGCCCAGCACCGCATAGCTGTCGGTATTGTCGATGTTACGCGCCTGCTGGTAAAAGCGCTCCGCCTGCGCGGTATCGTTAGCTTTCAGGGCGGCATCGCCCTGCTGGATCAGCAGCCAGTAGCGGTTGACTTTCAGCAGGCTGTCCCATTTGCCCCGGTTATCACTCTGCGGGTCGAGCGCAATCGCTTTTTCGAACTGCGCCACCGCGCGGGCGCGATCGCCTTTCTGGGAATAGGCCTGCCCCAGCGCGCCAATGGCTTCGCTGTCAGTATGATTCGCGCTGACGGCCTTTTGCAGTTCGGCAACAGCTTTACTGCCCTGCCCGGCATCTACGGCGGCCAGCCCTTCGGCTTTGGCACGGAAGGTCGGGTCCGCGAGCTGTTTTTGCTGGGCTTCCAGCTGAGAACGCGCAGCCGTGACGCTGTCGCCGTCGCTAAACACGCTCAGGTATTTCTGTAGCTCGCTGACGCTGGCCGCGCTGGTGGGCCGATCTTTGATCTGCTCATACCACATATCCGACGCCTGGCCGCGACCGCTGTTGGATTTCGCCATCTCCTGGAGGACCGCGAAACCTTCGTCCCGGCGTTCAGTCTGGAAAAGCAGCTGCGCCAGCGTGGCCTGAAGCTGGGTATTCCCCGGATTATCGGTATTGATTTTTTTCAACTGGTTAATGGCCGCATTGCGGCGGGCCGGATCTTTCGCCACCACGTTCCAGTATTCGGAAGCCAGCTCGGCGCCCGGCGGGTTACCGGAAAAGAGTTTGTCATAGGCAGCAATCGCCTCCTGCGTATGGCCGGTCGAGGCCAGCAGACGGGCCTGCTGGAGTGCCTGACGCCCGTCCGGCGTGGAGAGCAGGATCGCATTGCGGGAAGACTGGTAGGCGCCGGAGCCGGGGGCGATCTCCTTCAGGCGGTCCAGCGCTTTTTGCGCAGCGCCGGTATCACCCTGTCGCAGCAGGTAACGCAAGCGGGCGGCAATGACATCCGGATTGTTGGGATCGATAAGCTCGAGGCGATACAGCGACTGGCGGACCAGATCCTCACGTTGCATCGATTCACCCAGGCGCACCTGCTCCAGCAGCAACTGCTGCTGCGGCGAGTTGGCGGCCTGGGCCATCGGCATGAGCGCCAGGCCAAGCGATAAACTGAGTAGATTTACTGTGAACTTGCGCATTCCTGGCCCCAATCCGGTATTAATTCACCCTGTGCGGTGAAGCGAAAACGGTGCTGATCCCACCCTTGTCCGAAGAGGGTCAGTACATAGCTGTAATAGGCGTTGTTATCGGGAAAATGATCGGCCACGCGCTGACGTTGAACCGCTTGCGCATCGCGATTTTGCAAAAAGGGCAGCAGCGCGGCCGAAAACCCGACCGGGCCGTCATTCGTTCGTTTCCCCGTCGCGATGTCGACTTTTTCCGGGGGCAAACCCTGTTTAGCGGTTGTCGCCGCCATCGGCTGGAAGCGCGCCAGCAGCCGGGCTTTCTGCGGGTCTTTATCGTTCATCATGCCTGCCCACAGGTAAACGCGAATCGCATCATAGCTCCCCACAAGGGAGGTGCTCTGTTTTAGCTGCCAGCCTTTGCTTTTCTGGTACTGCACCCAGTCCGGGGAGAAGCCTTTGGGTGCTGTCTCCAGCAGCAGGCGCAGGTTGGTTTCACGTAGTGTCGTCCAGGGGGTGCCAAAACGGGTGAAGTAGCTTGCCAGCTGCGGCGGGAGATAGCTGGGGTTAAAACGCCAGGCGTTCTCTTCGGCAAAGCCGACTTTTCCCGGCAGCAGCATGGAGCCAAGCCCCGGCACTTTCACCACTTCCTCACGGGCGATGCGCTCAAGCAGCGCGTTGCCGGTGCGGGTATAGTCAGGATTTTTCCACAACCGCCCCGCCTCCAGCAGCGACCAGGCGATCCAGATATCGGCGTCCGACGCGGAGTTATCGTCGATGACCGCCCAGGTCTCTTTGTTCTTCTGCCCCCACAGCCAGGCGGGCAGGTGCTGCGTTAAATCGCCTTCGGCCAGGTTGTCGCGCGTCCACGCCAGCAGCTGGTCGAACGCTTTACGGTCGTTGGCGACAAGGGCAAAGAATAATCCGTAGCTTTGCCCCTCCGAGGTGGTGATTTTGCGCGCGTCACTGGGATCAATGACGCGCCCGCCTTCGCTCATGTAGTCCTGTTTGAACTGCTCCCAGGCGGGCCAGGTGCAGGCGGCACGGAGATCCGTCACCGCCAGCATCATCGCGGCGAATACGTACCAGCGTAAGGCTTTCATCACAACTTACTCACGATCCGGGTTCAGGCGACGACGGCTGATGATACGCAGCAGACGCCACAGCACCCACGCCAGCAGCACGACGCTGACGGCGGCCAGAATGGCCAGCAGCACCGGATGGTTCGACAGCGCATACCACAGACGCTCAAACCACGGCAGATGCCCGACATAGTAAATATCCCCGACGCGCAGGCTGTTGACGCCGGACTCACGAATGACGGCCACCGAGCCAAACATCGCAGCACGTTTACCGCTGTCGTTCATGGCGTTGTTGAGCAGCTCATACCCGCGCGGGCTGTCCGCCAGCAGCGCAATCACGCTACGCTGGTCGTGATACGGCGACTGGAAGCCCACAATTGCCGCCATCGGGCCTTGCGACGTAATGGCGGTCTGCGCCCCAGCCTGACGGCCATTGTCATCCGGCATAATGCTCGGGAAGTCGGTCTGACGCAGCGGGGTGTTCACCCAGGACTGGGTGGCCTGCACCAGCAGGTCGACGCGTTTGTCATCCTTCAGCTTGTCCGGGATGGTGCCGATCACCATGATGTCAGCATCTTTGTTCTGCAGCTGGCTGCCATCGTCGGTCAGGGTGACGTTTATCGCCGGTAAGCCGGTCTGTGCGCCCACGGTCGCCATGGCGTCCAGCAGCGTGGAGACCTGCGCTTCGTTTGGCGTTTTTGGCACAACGACAATGGATTCAGAGAGATCGGCCATCCGGCTGAACGGGAAGCTGGCGTTGGCGAAGGCCCGCAGGTCCGGCATGGCGAGGAAGTGATAGAACGTCGAGAAGTCGATGGTTGACTCGTCGCCAATCACCACATGATTCTCCACCGGCTGGAAGGAAATGCAGTTCTCCACCGAGCCGCCAGGCATCGGGTTCACGTACTGGAAGTCAAAGCGCAGCTGGTTGATCGCGCCCAGCTTCAGAGCCGGAATCGAGACGTCGGTTTTGCCATCCAACAGCCCCTGCAGCACCGGCAGGCGCAGCATCAGCTGGTTGGTCTCCTGGTTACTGGCCAGGCTGAAGGACTGCAGGAACTGGTTGTTCAGGCTGATGTCCATGCGCGAGCTGTCTTTGGTCGCGGGCGCGGTGTAGCGGTATTTCAGATTGATATCAATACCGTTGGTGCGCAGCAGATAGAGATCCGGCGGCAGGTTCAGCGACAGATTGACCGGCGACGGCTCCAGCCCGGAGGACTGCAGCTGCTCTTCATAGGTTTTCAGCTCGCCGAAGGTGATGGCGCGATCGGTACGCACCCAGTTCGGCGCATCGTATGGCTTACGCGCCAGCAGCGGCTTCACCTCATCCACCACTACGCTGCTGCCACGGAACAGGATGTTCCCCTGGGCAATCCCTTTGGCTGCCTGCACCAGGTCTTTGTCATCACGACCAAACACCACCAGCAGCTTCACGTAAGGGTTATCCGGGTGGTTCATCATCTCAACCGTCGGGGCTTTTACGTCCGGGTGGTCACGCAGGAAGGCCGGGCGTTTAGCGTTAGTGGCAAACACGATGGCGTTTTTGTCCGGCATTTTATCGTACATGACCGGGAAGCTCTGACCGCGCCAGCCGGAGCGGGAACCAAACCACGAGGCCACAATGGTCGCCGCCAGCTGTTCCGTCACGTCCGGGGAACCGGCAAAGACTATCGGCAGCGTTAGCTGACGGTTGTCGCGCGGATCGAAGAACGGGACCGGGAAAGCAGAAAGATCGTTTTTCAGCGCCAGTGACTGGTAGGTCATCTGCAGCGATGAGTTCCGCCCCACGTCCATCCACAGGGTACTGCTGGAGGGGTTTTCACAGACGTCGCGGTAGTGGCCGACAAACTCCAGACGCACGCGGTTGAAATCGGTGATGAACAGCGGGTTGATCGGCACCTGAGCCTGGGTTTTCTTACCCAACTGCTCTTTGGTGACCGGCAGAACGTCCATCAGCTCGTCATTCAGATAAACTTTCAGCTGTGACTGTACCGGCAGCAGCGAGGGCGACGGCGTGTACTCAAGGTTCAGCACCGCCTGAGAGACCACTTCATCGCTGCGCATGCCGAACTCAACGCCACCCTTAGGGTTGGTGCCACGAAGCACCATGCTGCCCGGAGGCGGCGCAATTTGCGCAAAGGTCAGCTTCACGTCACGTGACGGAACGTTATCCGCCACGACGGGCGCGTTGGCACCCGGTACGCCCGGCATCACCTGCCCGACCACCGGCGTTGCAGCCTGCGCCCCGTTCTGGTTTACCGGCAGGGTGTTCCCCTCGGTCGGTTGATTCGGGACAACGTTTTCCGTTTGCCCTGGCGCCGCGGTCACGACGGGGTCGGTCGCCTGCGCGACGACGGGAACCGTGGGAGCCGGCGTCGCCGCAGCATTATCCGGCGCGGCGTTAGCCACTGTTGCGGGAAGCGCACTCATCCCCATTGCCACTGCACATAACCAGGAAAGTTTAGTTTTCATCGCGTTATCATCATTGTTGAGCCATAACCGGGTCCGCCTGCTTCGCTTCATTTCGCTCGGGTCGACGCGGAATGAACGACACGACCCAGGAAATCAGCGAAGTAAGTGACCGGAAAATTAATTTCACCGACGACGGGGCAAATTCTGCAAGGTGACGATAGCCACGGAACCCCAGCTTCAGAATATCCAGCAGGCTTTCCAGAGGTTTATCTTCCGGGAAGCTGTCCTGCCAGAGCGCCCACGTATCCGCGCGAGCAAACGTACACTGCACAAAATCGATGTGTTGCTTCTTGGTCAGCGGCATCAGCTGCAGACCGACTTCATTTCCTGACACACGCGCTACCTGCGTCGGGAAGACATACTCTTGCTGGCCGCGTTTGAGCAGCAGGTTGACCTTCTGCCCCTCCAGCACTTTCGCCTGCCCGTTGATCTTGATCCCGAGTCCCCCGTCAGAGAAGTCATGCACGGTACAGGAGAAGAGGTGACCATCTTCACGGGCAATGGCTGCCGGCATGCTGATCTCGACGCGGTGCGCGCGACGGACCTGCTTGCTCTCGACCGAAACGGCCACCGCGCCGCCAAGGATAATCAGGTTGTAGAACACCCATGCCACGCTGACGAACACCGTCAGGATTTCGTTTTCCGGGCCGTAGTAGTAACGCCAGATACCGGCAATCACGCCAACGATGTTGAGCAGCACCAGGAAGATATACGGACGGGAGATCACCCAGTCGACGTACTCCTCTTCCACCAGCCCGCCTTTGGCGGTGACGTTAAACTTGCCTTTGTGCGGGTTAATCAGCGCCACCATGGTGGGCGGCGCGATATACCAGGCCAGCACCGTTTCGTAGATTTCACTCCAGAACGAGTGGCGGTATTTGCCCTGAATCTTCGAGTTGGTCAGGCTGGCGTGGATCATATGCGGCAGCACAAAGAGCGCGATCATCAGCGCAGGCGCGTAGATGATATAGGCGTGCAAGAGCAGGAACGCCAGCGGCGCGGTCAGGAAGATGAGCCGCGGAATGCCGGATAAGAAGTGGAACATGGCGTTGACGTAGCACAGGCGCTGCGCCAGCTTCAGCCCTTTCCCCGTTAGCGGGTTATCAAGGCGGAAAATCTGCACCATGCCGCGCGCCCAACGGATACGCTGGCCGATATGCGCAGAAAGCGACTCCGTTGCCAGGCCGGCCGCCTGCGGAATACGCATGTAGGCCGAGGTATAGCCGCGACGGTGCAGGCGCAGCGAGGTGTGAGCATCTTCGGTGACCGTCTCAACGGCAATGCCGCCAATTTCATCCAGCGGCTTGCGGCGGATAACCGCGCACGAGCCGCAGAAGAAGGTGGCGTCCCACATATCGTTCCCGTCCTGCACCAGGCCGTAGAACAGGGTGCCTTCGTTCGGGGTTTTACGGAAGCGCCCGAGGTTGCGTTCAAACGGATCCGGCGAGAAGAAGTGGTGCGGCGTCTGCATCATCGCCAGCTCTTTCTCTTTCAGGAACCAGCCCATGGTCATCTGCAGGAACGAGCGCGTCGGGACGTGGTCGCAGTCAAAGATGGAGACAAACTCCCCTTTGGCATATTTCAGCGCATTGTTGATGTTCCCGGCTTTGGCGTGTTCGTGCGTAGTACGGGCGATGTATTCCACCCCCACCTCTTCCGCAAACTGACGAAACTCCGCCCGGCCGCCGTCATCAAGGATCCATATTTTGAGCTTGTCCTTCGGCCAGTCGATACCCAGCGCGGCGTAGATAGTATTTTTTACCACGCTCAGGTCTTCGTTATAGGTCGGCACGAAGAGATCGACCGATGGCCACTGGGTCGTGTCTTTCGGCAGCGGTACCGGCTGACGATTCAGCGGCCAGACCACCTGGAAATACCCCAGCACCAGCACAATCCACGCATAGGTTTCAGCAAACAGCAGCACCAGGCCGCACACCAGGCTTACCGGGTCATCCCAGTTAAGCGTTGAGGTGTAGCGCCACCAGATGTAGCGGCAGGAGACGGTCAGCGACAGCACGATCAGCATCAGGGCCGAGAACCGCCCCGGAATACGCCGGACCAGCAGCGCCACGCCCCAGAGCAGGATCAGGAAGGTAAACTGCGCCAGCGGGTTAAAGGGCTGCGTAATACAGACCAGTGCCAGAATCAGCGAGAAGACGACAATTAAGCCGAGGATAAAACGACGCAAGCCCGGATGCAGATGCCCGAGCTCTTTATGATCGTCCAGATGGCTGGTCCTGTCGCCCACGCGCTCGGGCAGCCTGTCCAGCCAGCGGTGATAGCGCTCGCGGAAATTCTGCACCCGGCTAAAGCTGCGCCAGTGCGGCGTTTTCTTATCTGATACGGGCGAAGTTGCCACCAGCCAGAGCGCCTGAATGGCGTAACGCGCCGGGTCCAGGGGGCGCGGCCTGTCAGGATTAATGTGCGGATAAAGCTCCCCGTGCCGCGCGCGAATGCGCTGCCAGCGGGGGTGTTCCAGCGGAATGAACAGCCAGGCCAGGATCGTCCAGAAACAGCCCAGCGCAGCGCTTAGCGACGACGCGCCGTGGTGACGATAATGACGATAGCGCTCGCTCAACCGCGCGCTGACCGGCGGTATAAGTAGCCAAGTGGACACGCGGATCATGCAGGACTCCCGGCAGATTCCCCGCGCCCGGCGTAGTGCAGCAAGCACCAGTTCGCCAGCGTCAGGATCTCTTCCGCCGCCAGTGAATCGCTCCGGTATTCGCCAAGCGGCTGTTTGGAAGCAAGGCACTCCGCCATGGCTTCATCACGATGGATGACCATCGGCAAAAGGCGTCGCTGGCTTTGCAGCCAAATCTGGTACAGATCGTCCTGGATCTGGCTGCTGAGGCGCAGATCGTTAATCAGAATGTGGGCATTCGCCGGCAGAGCCTGCTGATGCAGGCGGATATGGCAATTCGCATCAACGTTAACAATGGAGAGCACGTGATCGCACTGGGTAATAAGTTGGCGCGTCAGCGGATCGCTACCGTGCGGCAGATCGAGCACTATCCAGCGGTAATGGCCCTGCTCTTTCAAACGCTGCAAAGCGTTGCTGAACTGCGCAAGCAGGGGCTGATGCGCATTTTCGTTCTCGCGTTCTGCAACGGTCAGTTGCCCGTAGGGGAGCAAATCCAGCAGGGAGGTGTAACGCAGGCCCGCGTCCTGCCACTCTTTACCGTCGAGGAATGCCCGCGCCCAGCCGTCTTGATGGCGGAAGTCGACGTTGAACGACATGCGCAGCAAATTGTCGGGGCAGGCATCAATGACCAACACCGATTCACCCAGTAGTTGCAATGACCACGCCAGCGCCGCGGTGACGGATGTTGTACCCACACCGCCACGGACGCCCTGTAATCCGAGTATGGCCATCAATGGCTCCCTTATTGTTGTTGGGCAAACTCAGCCAGCAACGGCCAGCGTTTAATCGCCGCTGCCAGTTGTTCCCGCTGGGAAATATCGGTGTAATCAATTTCAGGCAAAGAAAAAGCCTGCGAGAGCGCCAGAAAATCATTTTGGAATGTGTAACCCAGGCTACTGTCGACCGGCGTTCCGGGTTCATTATTATGCATTTTTATTCCATCACGTTGATTAAAGTCGCGGGATCAGATGAAGCGAAGCCTCCTACCTGCGAATTTTCATTTACATGCTAAATCTGATGTTCTTTAATTTCAATGTTAGGTTTATTTCTACGCTTTCGCTAGTAAACTGAGATACAGATAAATTCGATGATAGAGGGACACCGTGGACTCCATATTTTCTATTGGCATCCAGTCATTATGGGACGAATTGAGCCACATGCCAGTCGGTGGAGTCTGGTGGATTAATACGGAGCGCAATGAGGACGCCTTAAGCCTGGTAAACCAGACCGTAGCCGCACAGGGCGGGGATTCCCGCGTTGCCGTTATCACCATGGGCGACGATCCTAAACAGGTTATCAGGCTCGATGAAAATAATGGCCCACAGACGGTAAGGCTATTTACGATGTCATCCGAAACCGAAAGCCTGAACTTCCTGCCCCGTGATATTCAGTGCTCCATTGATCCGGATCACTATTTACTGATACTTAAATGCGCAAATAACGTGCTGCAAAATATATCCCCACAAAAAATTGTGCAGTGGATAGAAAAAATCAACAAATGGGCGAAAAATCGAAACTGTTCAGTATTGGTCATTAACCCCGGCAGTAATAACGACAAGCTTTTTTCATTTTTAATGGCGCAATATCGTTCCCTTTTCGGCCTCGCAAGTATCCGTGACCAGACCGACAGTTATCTTTACGATATTGCGTTCTGGTGCAACGAAAAAGGGGTGAGCGCCCGCCAACAACTTACCCTGAAACAGATCGACGGTCAGTGGCATCTCTCCCGACAAGAAACGGCGGTGGTGCAGCCGCGCAGCGATGAAAAACGCATTCTCAGCCATGTTGCGGTATTAGAAGGTGCGCCTGCGCTCTCGGAAAACTGGTCCCTCTACGATACAAATGAAGCGGTCTTTAATGAAGCCCGCACGACGCAGGCAGCGACCATTGTTTTTTCATTAATGCAGAATAACCAGATTGAAACGCTGGCGAGACACATACACACGTTGCGTCGCCAGCGCGGAAGCGCACTGAAAATCGTCGTACGTGAGAACAATACCAGCCTGCGCGCCACCGATGAGCGGCTGCTTCTGGGCTGCGGTGCCAATATGGTCGTGCCCTGGAATGCGCCGCTCTCACGCTGCCTGACGCTTATCGAAAGCATTCAGGGCCAGCAGTTTAACCGCCACGTTCCGGAAGATATCAGCACCCTGCTTTCCATGACCCAGCCGATGAAACTGCGTGGCTATCAAAAGTGGGATACCTTCTGCGATGCGGTCAGCAATATGATGAGCAACACGCTGCTTCCGGCAGATGGCAAAGGCGTGATGGTCGCGCTGCGCCCGGTGCCGGGTATTCGTGTTGAACAGGCGCTGACCCTGTGCCGGCCCAACCGCACGGGGGACATCATGACGATTGGGGATAACCGCCTGGTGCTGTTTTTATCCTTCTGTCGGGTGAACGATCTCGATACGGCCCTTAACCACATCTTCCCGCTACCAACCGGGGATATTTTCTCTAACCGCATGATTTGGTTCGAAGATAATCTTATCAACGCAGAACTGGTGCAGATGCGTACCCTGAAACCGGAACAATGGTCAAAACCGCTCCCGATGACGAAGAGTGTCAAACCGATCCTCAATGCGCAGCATGACGGACATACCTGGCGTCGGGTTCCCGAACCCCTGCGTCTGTTGTCTGAGCAGACGGAGGGATCAAAATGAGCATCAGCGATATCCTTCAGCTGGTCATACTCTGTGCGCTGATATTTTTCCCGCTTGGCTACTATGCGCGTCATTCGCTGCGTCGGATGCGCGATACGGCCAGAATACTGTTTGTAAAACCTCGCTACGTTAAACCCGCCGGAACACTGACACGAGCTCCGAACGTCAAGGCAACCCGAAAACATGACTAATTCTACCTATACCACGTCGGCGCCATCGCCGCTCTGGCAATACTGGCGCGGCCTTTCCGGCTGGAACTTCTACTTTCTGGTGAAATTTGGTCTGCTGTGGGCAGGCTATCTTAATTTCCACCCTCTGCTGAACCTGGTGTTTATGGCATTCCTGCTGATGCCCATTCCGAACGTCAGGCTGCACCGTATACGCCACTGGATCGCTATTCCGATAGGGTTTGGTCTGTTCTGGCATGACACCTGGCTGCCTGGCCCGGAAAGCATCATGAGTCAGGGCTCGCAGGTTGCGGGCTTTAGTTCCGACTATATTCTCGATCTGACCGAGCGTTTCATTAACTGGGAGATGATTGGGGCAGTGTTCGTGCTGCTGGTCGCCTGGCTGTTCCTGTCACAATGGATCCGCGTCACGGTGTTTGTGGTCGCGATTATGGTCTGGCTTAACGTGTTGACGCTGACAGGCCCGAGCTTCTCCCTGTGGCCAGCCGGTCAGCCAACCACCACGGTCACCACCACTGGCGGCTCTGCGGCGGCTACCGTGGCGACAGCGGGCGACACGCCGGTGGTAGGTGATATCCCTGCGCAAACGGCACCGCCGACCTCGGCGAACCTGAATAACTGGCTTTCAAGTTTCTATACGGCTGAAGACAAGCGTCAGACCAAATTCCCGGACGCACTGCCTGCCGATGCTCAGCCGTTTGAACTGCTGGTGATCAACATCTGTTCCCTGTCCTGGGCCGACGTGGATGCCGCCGGGTTGATGTCGCACCCGCTGTGGTCACACTTTGACATCCAGTTTAAAGATTTTAACTCTGCCACGTCGTACAGCGGCCCGGCAGCCATTCGTCTGCTGCGTGCGAGCTGCGGTCAGCCATCGCACAAAAACCTTTACCAGCCAGCGGGCAACCAGTGTTACCTGTTTGATAATCTGGCTAAGCTGGGCTTCACGCAGCACCTGATGCTCGGCCATAACGGTCAGTTTGGTAACTTCCTGAAAGAGATTCGTGAGCAAGGGGGAATGCAGGCCCCGCTGATGGATCAAACCGGCCTGCCGGTGCAACTGCTGGGCTTTGACGGTTCGCCGGTATACGACGACGCCGCCGTGCTGCAGCGCTGGCTACAGACCATCGATAAAGACACAAACCCACGCAGCGCCACGTTCTACAATACCCTGCCGCTGCACGACGGGAACCACTTCCCGGGCGTGAGCAAAACGGCGGATTATAAAGTGCGTGCGCAGAAGCTCTTTGACGAGCTGGACGCGTTCTTAACCGAGCTGGAAAAATCAGGCCGTAAGGTGATGGTGGTTGTGGTGCCAGAACACGGCGGTGCGCTGAAGGGCGACAGAATGCAGGTGTCCGGCCTGCGCGATATCCCAAGCCCGTCCATCACCAACGTGCCTGCCGGGATTAAGTTCATCGGCATGAAGGCACCGCACCAGGGTGCACCGGTTGAGATCACCCAGCCAAGCAGCTACCTGGCGATCTCAGAAATCGTTGCCCGCGCGGTTGACGGCAAGCTGTTTGTGGAAGATAGCGTGAACTGGGATCAGCTTACCAGCAATCTGCCGCAGACGGCTGAGGTATCGGAGAACGCCAACGCGGTGGTGATCCAGTACCAGAAAAAACCGTATGTTCGTCTCAACGGCGGGGACTGGGTCCCTTATCCGCAATAACGACGTAAAACTAAAAAGGGAGCCAACCGGCTCCCTTTTTTTATTCTGCGCTTCGCAGCGAGATTTCACCGCCCACCCAGGGCTTGATCGCGCCGTCTTGTTCGAGGAGCAGCGCGCCCTGTGCATTGATACCCCGGGAAATTCCGACGATCTCGCGTTCGCCAATCAGCAGTTTGACCGGACGGTTGATAAAGTTATCCAGCTTTTCCCAACGCGACAGGAACGGCGTTAACCCTTCCTGCTCAAAGAGCGTCAGGGAACTGCGCAGCTCTTTTATCATGCGTACGGCGAGAGTATTACGATCGATGGTGATCCCCGCTTCCTGCAGGTTGGTCCAGGCCTGATTCACCACATCACTCTGCACGTTACGCATGACCATATTCAGGCCAGCGCCAATCACAATCTGCGCGGCATCGCCGGTTTTACCGGTTAATTCAACCAGGATACCCGCCAGTTTACGATCGTCGAGATAGAGATCGTTCGGCCATTTGACCCGCACTTTATCGGCACCCAGCTCGTGAAGCACTTCGGCCATCACAATCCCTATCACCAGGCTCAGGCCGACAGCGGCGGCAGGCCCTTGCTCAAGACGCCAGTACATTGACAGGTAGAGGTTGGCACCAAAAGGAGAGAACCATTTGCGCCCACGGCGGCCCCGCCCGGCCTGCTGATATTCCGCCACGCAGGCATCACCCGAATCGAGATCGCCCAGGCGATCCAGCAGATACTGGTTAGTGGAATCGATTACCGGCAGGACGGCCACCTTTCCCTGACCAATCTGGCTACGGATCGCCTCTTCATTGAGGAGCTGGATAGGCTCCGGCAGGCTGTAGCCTTTGCCGGGCACGGTGAACACATCGACCCCCCAGTCGCGGAGCGTCTGGATATGTTTATTAATACCGGCGCGGCTCATGCCCAACTGCTCGCCCAGCTGCTCGCCAGAGTGAAACTCTCCGTCAGCCAGAATGCCGATCAGGGTTAAGGGAACGGTATTATCCTTCACGCAATTGTCTCCACGGCACTGACTTCGCCCGTGCGACCAATAAAGCGCACTTCGGGCTCGAGCCAGACGTTGAATTTCTCGCCCACACGCTGGCGAACATGATGTGCAAGCTTGACCACGTCTTCACTGGTCGCATTGCTTTGATTGATCAGTACCAGCGCCTGCTGACGATGAACGGCAGCACCGCCCACCGACGTGCCTTTTAGTTCACATTGATCGATAAGCCAGCCAGCAGCCAGCTTCACGCTGCCATCCGCCTGTGGATAATGGGGTGCCGTTGGCCAGCCTGCCAGGAAAGCTTTCGCCGTTTCACCGCTGATAACCGGGTTTTTGAAGAAACTGCCCGCATTACCGTTCACTTTCGGGTCAGGCAGTTTTGTCATCCGCATATGGCAGACTGAATCAAAGACTTCACGAGCGGTGACGGTCGCGGGATCGAGACGGGTTAAATCACCGTAGGTCAGAACAGGTGTCCACGCTTTCGCCAGACGAAGACCTACGGCCACAATCACGTAGCGATCCTGGTATTCATGCTTGAAAATACTGTCCCGATAGCCAAAACGGCACTGCTCTGCGGTCAAACGCAGGGCGTTTCCGGTCGCCAGCTCGAGGCAGTCGACATATTCGCAGACGTGTTTTAGCTCGATACCGTACGCACCAATATTTTGAATCGGTGACGATCCGGCACAACCGGGGATGAGCGCAAGGTTTTCGAGACCCGGCATGCCTTGTTCAAGGGTGTATTGCACCAGATGGTGCCAGTTTTCGCCGGCCCCGACGTGCAGATGCCAGCTGTCGACGCACTCTTTAACATCAATTCCCATGATGCGATTGACGATAACCGTTCCCGCAAAATCATCGAGAAACAGGACATTACTTCCTTCGCCCAGAATAAGTACGGGTTCACCGTTTTCTGCTGCGTTTTGCCATGCTTCCAGCAGTTGCTGAGCACTCTCGGCACGTACAATTTGATTAGCATTGCGTTGAATGCCAAAGGTATTCCAGGGCTTAAGGGAGTGGTTCATAGACGCTATCCTGATGCAAAAACGGTGATAGTTTACCGTATATGCAGGAAATTGGGGGATTAGTTTGTGGAGAGGTTTTGGGGTACAAAAACGCAAAAAGGCCATCCTTCCGGATGGCCTCTTTACTTGTTTGATGCCTGGCAGTTCCCTACTCTCACATGGGGAGACCCCACACTACCATCGGCGCTACGGCGTTTCACTTCTGAGTTCGGCATGGGGTCAGGTGGGACCACCGCGCTAAAGCCGCCAGGCAAATTCTGTAATCTGTATCAGGCTGAAAATCGTGTCTCTCTCA
>NZ_JBSKJR010000004.1:0-271024 GCF_053709675.1 Enterobacter sp. UPMP2052 | reverse complement strand
AAGCGCCACCGGGCTTTTTTATCAGGCTTTCACCCGCTTAATATAATCCCCAAACGCGGTCAGCTGACCAGACAGATGGTCACGCGTGCTCTGATCCACCACTTCACCCGTCTGCGGGTCGACCTTGTTCTGAATCACGCCGCCCATAAATTCCGGCTTGTTCATCACCATTGCATCCAGGAACACCAGGATCTGACGCAGATGATACTGGCAGCGCGCGCCGCCAATGGCGCCCATTGAGCTGGTCTGAATCAGCACCGGTTTACCCGCGAGCGGTTGCTCCGGTAAACGAGAGAGCCAGTCGATGGCGTTCTTCAGGCCACCGGGAACCGAGTAGTTGTATTCAGGCGTAACGATGACGACGCCGTCGGCCTGGCGGATCTGCTCTGCCAGCGCCTCAACGCTCTGCGGGAAACCCTCTTCCTGCTGCACGTCGGCGTCGTAGAGCGGGATGTCGCCAATAGAAGGCAGTGCGGTGATGTCCATCCCCGCCGGTGCCAGCTGCGGCAGCGTGCGGGCAACCATGCCGTTAAATGAACCTTTGCGCAGGCTTCCCAGTAACGTAACAACTTTCAACGTATCAGACATGATTACTCCTGTTTCATCATGATGACCCTGAATGGATCAGCTAAGGGTAAATGCTTTTTCTGCCGGTAAACTGGTTAATCTCATCAGACGCGCCGCGGGTTCGTTGGCGCGATCGGGCACATCTGGAAGGCAGTGCCACCCGCGTAAACTATCAAATTCCCAGATTTTTAGCCGTTCAATCGCTGGCGTGACGGCGATGGACCAGATCAGCACGTCTTCTGCGTCGCTGAGCGCTTCGACCCGCGTGGCTTTCGCCGCACGCAGCCGTCCTGAGCCAGGCAGAAGCTGCAGCAGGCTGGCATCATCAGACGCACAGCCACACAGCTTGCGGATGCTCTGACGCAGGGTGATGAGCTGGGATTTGGCCTCAATGGGATCGTTTTGGTTTCGGATCCACAGCTTTTCATTGCTGGAGAGCGGGTAATCCTCATGCGGGTTAATAACGTGAAAACCGCGCGTGGCACGCTGAAGCTCCAGATCCAGCCCACAGTCACCTTCGGTGGTGAGCGCAAGGCCGATAATGTTGCCCGCATAGGCGATGGAGAAACGAGGGAGGTCGGGGTCAGCAAAGACCGGTCGGCCTTCGGGTTGGGTGATCATATCGGGCAGTTCGATGGTGCCGTACAGCATAAACATCAGCTCTGCGAGAAGCGCTCTGGAGGCCAAATATCGCGTCCTGCGATGTTCCGGCAATTTCAGTGCTTCACGGTGACACGCTGACGACAGGCGGGCCGAAACAAGCCGTCCTTCTGTCAGTGTCCCACGTGCAAAATGCGTAGCCATTTTTCGCTCCTTGATAATGGTCGTAGTCGGTTAAACGGTTACATCATTATCGCTCAACTTAGCCTTTCTTTTAATCAGTAAATGGCTTTAAGAAAAGCCTTAGGACCGAACTTTACATTTACTTAGGCAAAATCGGGACGTTTAGCGCAGAGGAGCGCCATAAAGCGCTTTAATGGTTTCGCGCAGCCAGAGGATTTTGGGATTGTGGCTGTTGCGTTTATGCCAGATGAGAGTGAAGGGCACGGTGAGCTTTTCCGCCTGTGCGTCATCAACGGGAATGGGGAGCTTCACCAGCTTGCGCTGGTGGTACTGATTATAGTGATGGCAATAATGCGGTGCGGTGGCGATGTAGTTATGGCCGGGCTGTGCCGCCATAAACATCGACTGTTCGAACCCGGGCAAGCACATGGCGATATTGCGCTCGCGGCCTATTTCGCGCAGCACTTCGTCCAGCGCCCAGGTATCGCTGCGCTCCCAAAAAATGCTGATATGCGGGTAGCGCAGGAACGTCTCCAGGTTCCACTCCTCCTCCAGCGCGGGATGATCGTCCCGCAGATAGACGCACGGACGATCGCTGAACAGAATTTCGTAATCGATAAACCACGGCATCAGCTT
Organism: Enterobacter sp. UPMP2052; assembly: GCF_053709675.1. Classification (NCBI taxonomy): domain Bacteria; kingdom Pseudomonadati; phylum Pseudomonadota; class Gammaproteobacteria; order Enterobacterales; family Enterobacteriaceae; genus Enterobacter; species Enterobacter sp. UPMP2052. Next base: position 269,038 of record NZ_JBSKJR010000004.1, on the reverse strand, counting down.
CAGCAGTTCGCGTGAGCGCGGGTGCGTTTCCCGTCCGGTAAAGCCCAGATCCACTTCCCCGCGCGTAATGGCGTCCAGCGAGTCGTAATCCCAGTGACGCATCTTCACTGTGGCCTGGGGATAGCGCTGATTGACCTGCGCCAGCAGCTCGTTAAGCCGGATCAGCATTAGCGGCGTTTCCGCCGCCAGCTCAAACGTCAGGCCGCCGGGCGTGTCGTGATGAAACTTATCGAGGATCTGGTTGCCTATCTGCATCCAGTCGGCCAGGTCCTGCTCGAGGCTCACGGTCAGCGGCGTGGGCAGCAGCCCCAGCGGGGTTTTGACGAACAGCGGATCGTCGAACCAGTCGCGCAGCTTCGCCAGCGATTTACTCACCGCCGACGGCGTCACGTTCATCCGTTTTGCGGCCTTGGTGACGCTGCGCTCCTGTAACAAAAGCTGCAGGCACAACAACAGGTTAAGATCGAGACTGCTGAGGGGCTTCTTCATAATGCGCTGCGGGCCGGGTCGCTAAAAGTAAAATAATGCACAGTATGCTACAGCCAATCAGTACCCCGATCAGCATATTCAGCGCGTTCAGCCCCATGATGGCCGCCAGCCAAATCCACAGCGACGACCCGCAGACCTGCGCAATGCCCAGCACCGAGCTTGCCACCCCGGCCCGCAGCGAGAACGGACCGAGCGCCTGGCTCATCGCCACGCCAAATCCGGTGGAGAAGCCGGCACAGATAAGCGTAATGCCCACCAGCATCATCGCGGGTAAGCTGGTGGTCGCCAGGATCACACCCGCCACGAGGAATACGACCTGCGAGGTCAGCATCAGCGTGCGCTGGCGGAAGATATTAAGGGCGAAAGGCATCGAGAAAGAGACGGTCATGCTGACCACCGCGTTCAGCGCCATCACAACCGAATATTCACCGCGCTCGAAGCCCATGATCTCCATCAGCAATACCGGGGAAACGTTTACATAGGTGAGGATCACCGCCACGCTTAACGTCGTTATCGCCAGGCGACTGAGGAAAAAGCGGTTCAGCAGTTTCTCTGACGGGTGAATCGTCGCGGTATGCCCTGTCTTCTGCGCGCCGGGATGCGTCTCTTTCAGCACGGCGATCGACAGGATAAAGACCAGCGCCCCCATGGTCGCCATCGTCCAGAAAAGGCTCTGCCACGGAAATTTCAGCATGATCAGGTAGCCCACCACTGGTGCCAGCACCGGGATGATGCAGGTGATCCCGTTCATCATGGAAAGTACCCTGGCGCGGCGCTGGGCGCTTAAGGTGTCGCGCAAAATCGCAAAGGCCACCACGTAGCAGCCGCCTGCGCCAATGCCCTGAATAAAGCGACCCGTAAGGAACAGCGTGCTGTCCTGAGCCAGTGAACACAGCACAGAAGCCAGCGCAAAAATCACCGCGCCTGTAATGGCGACGGGCTGACGACCCGCTTTATCAGCGACGCGCCCGGCAAACACCATTGACGACGCCATCCCCGCCAGGTAGGCCGAAAACGCAATATGCAACTGCGCTTCGCTGGCATTCAAATCGCGAGCGATGTGCGGCAGCCCCACCAGATACATATCAATACCTGACGGATAAAGCAGAACCAGCGCGAAGCTACAAAACAGAAAACGTGCCATAACTCCCCCCTAAACACAGGCAAGCAGAATAGGGGCTGAAAGAGATTTAGGCGAGTTGCCATTTGGACAATGGTGATTTCCTGAGAGGAAATACGTAGTGCTTGATACAGAACTTTAAGTAAAACGTTCTGTTTGGTACAGGAACGACTGATTGATTTTTACTCATGCAAGAGACAATATCCACAGGATAATAAGGGATGAAAATAGCTGTTTAATCTTTAAACGATTCGGAAGGATAAAACTGAATTTAGACCAGATAGCATTCAAATATCCAATCATTAGATAACCGATTGAAAATGGTGATAAAATTACCCCTTGGAAGCCCCGTTATGTTAAATGATGTAGAGTTAAATATACTTCAACTTATAGCTTCCAACGAAGACGTTAATTGGACCTGGTACAATCTCGATCGTGCTATGACCATCAAGAAAATCGAAGGTACAGGTCATGTTGCAAGGCTTGTGGATAATCTCTTTAAAGCTGGATTAGTAGATATTATCCCCCAGTCTCCTGCTGGTATGGACTGTTATCGTGTATCAGAAACGGGGCGCGAATACCTGAAACAACTGGGTATAAAATAGACGATATTTACTGGACAATTAATAATCCGATAACACTGTCTGAAAGAGAGGTTGTCGTTTAAGTTGAAGAGAATTTGCCAGAAAAAGGGCTTACGAAGGGGGCGATTTTTAGCGACTCAGCTAAACAATTATCCTCCCCGATTAAACATAAGTTTTTTTTTATCAAATTCTTGTCACAACCAGACAGCGTTGATGCTCAGCATTCTGACGTTAAGGCCAGTGCATACCTACCCGACTGGCATTGTTGCCCAGACCGATGCGCCGGGAGACCATCTCGTGCTGTAGCGTACGTGGCGTACATCCTTCTTGCCGCCGTACTATCACTAAATGTTCCCCGGTGCGCCGGAGAATGCGCGGATGAGGTATGACGGGGTACGGTGATGCACGAATGCAGCCGCCTGCTCAGGCAGGTATTTCCCCACAGGTAAAATGACCTGTCCTCCTGTATCGGTTCGGTAGTGCTGGTTTCTCCTTCTGGTAAGTGAATTTCTGACATCTGTTTGAGTGTCAGCCTGTTTGTTGCAGTGAATTTGCAGGCAGTAGCTGGGTTGAAGCTGATCTGTGTGCTGGCGTCACTTTCACTCGCTTACGCTCTTAAAAGTGACGCCGCGTTTTGCACATTCAGCAGGAAGTACGGACGCAAAGCCTTCGGCAATGCCGTCCGACTTCTCTACAGCGTTCTGTCTGTCGCTACGCTTGCAACAGGGTAGCGATAAAGTGTGTGGTCACCTGTATCGAGACACGAGGTCAGTTTCAGACCACGCTTCGTTCCCTGGCTGACCGGGGGGGCTGACTGCCAAAGGCGCTTCTTACAGGTCGCAGTTCGTCTTAGTACAGGAAGCTATTAGGGGTACTGCTATTAGTTGGGGATAGGGTAGAGCGTGGGAAGGGAGAAAGCTGGGGGAAATTGTTTGTAGGATTTGAAAATTCTAAATTGCAATAAAGTTAATCTTTACAATGGCAGGAAAAATTGTAATGCCAATAATAAATTTAAATTAATATTACTGGCATCAGCTTTTGAAAATCCATTATAACTGCTTTTCTTGTACTTCAACACTTACGCGAGAAACGTCATATTGTGATGTTGAAATAGGCGTTGCTAATGTTGGATCGAATAAAGCTAAGTTTATTCCTTCACTTACAGAACTCCTGTAAATTACACCATGAAAACCGATTTTCTTAATGAACTCGCATAAATATTGACTGGGGATATAATCAATGGCAGCACTTCGAGGTAACACAGGACGAGTTAATTCCTCTCCTAATTTTTCTAGAAAAGGTATGTCTGCCCGCATTTTTCCTATTTCTTGTGCATCAGATAGAACAAAAGGAGAAACATGTTTTCTCGGCTCTCTTAAATCAACAATAATTAGTTCTTCTGGTATTTCAAACTCAGCTACTGTTGCTATTTCACCTGTATGTGGTCTAATCTCAGAGATCGCTGTATCTGGCATTGACCCTAAATATAGATATGGAATGCCTGTTGGGTTCGCTCGTCCATGACTAGCATACCGACTTGGAGGTGCTCCCATATCTTCAATTTTATATGGAGTATCAGTTTGATTTATCCTTGCTCTAAACCATATTCGCGGGATATTAAATGCTTTTAAATGGTTGAGTAATTCCTGTAATCTTTGAGTGTCAATTTTTTCATCAAGGAAGTATCTGTTTTTGTGAAGAATTTCATCTCGTAATGTATCCCATTGCGCAAGGCCTGTGCTTTTATAATTTTCGGAGGGAGAGAAGTTCTTTCGTACTATATCTCCGTCATCGAGAATTTCTCCCAATAACTCTTTAGCATGAGCATTGTCCATTTTTGGATGGGAAAATAAGCACCAATCTTCTTTTAGCCATTCAACAAGATTTTTCCCTTCATGATTTATTTCATAAATATTTATCAGCAGTTCAAAATAATCCAACAAGAGTTTAGGATCAATAATATCAACATCTTGACTATTACAAAAAGAACAGTTTCCTTTTTGTGGCATCAATGTAGGGATTATATTATTTCGCAATCCGATATCATTGAAACATTCAGCACAACACATTCTAATCATTTCTAGCCCCTAAAATAATTAGCTAATGTTTCAACATGGTGCCTCATTGAGAGTTTTTTGACGGTACCCAATCCAGGGAAATGGCCTTTTGTATGCAACGCTCGAAATTCTAAAATAGCTGAGGTCTCCAATACAGGAGAATTATTCTCATTTATTGTTGTAATGAGTTTTTCAAGTGCCTGACCGAATTTCCCCGCAGGGTCTGTTGGTGTATCTCTTGTTGTTGAAACAAAGTGATAAATATACATAACATTTTCTTTTTTAGATTCTAAGAACGTGAGATGTATTGCTACCGCATATGCCGGACCACCACCTTCAGTATAGTCATCCCCAACGATTAAAAAATCGCCAAATCCATCCATTCCTTCTTCCCCGAAGGTTATATGAAGATCTGAAAACTCTTCAATAGGAGGATAATCAGCATTTTTTCTCTTTTTAAAACCATCGCGAATTAAAATTCTTTCGCAGCCGTTAAAATGTTTCCTATAGAGTTTACCGCAGTAAAGTTCTAAGAAGATATGTTTGGATACTCGACCATTTGTTTTTTCTGATAAAGAGCGGGGCTCAGAAAATCCAGAGTGGATGAAACAAGGTTGATGTTCGGCATGTTCATCAAGCAACACTATTATATCTTCTTCATCCATCCCTTCATTTAATAATATCCCTGCAAAAATGTTTTCATGTCCATGAAAACTATCTTTCAATAATTGCGAGATATTATGCCCATTTGTTGAATGGTCACCATATGAAGGATTTACTATTACAATAGCTTTACCTTTAGCTTCACAGATAGCTTTTAGTGTTTTTTCTAATCCATTCAGGGTTTCTTTAACTGGTTCAATAATTGGAATGAAACCTGCCTGAGCCATCGTCTCTGCTGTCTCACGAATCGCTATTAACTCAAACTGCTTACCTCTAAAATATGGATAGTACATAAGTTTTTAAACCCATTTAAATGCTTCATTAAGAGGTTTATTCAACGTCTCAACTAAGCGATCTCGATCCTTACTACGTAACTGAACCATTAAGGCTATACTTTGCAATGCACTTGGTAAGTTTGCAATTAAAGTACTTAATGGAGCAAGATTACGCGTCCTTTTTAAAGTTTTTATCATGCAGTTCTGTACATCAATTGGATTTAGTTTGGTAAAAATACCTCTTATTGCATTACGCATCAATGTGTTGGGTAGATCGGGAATGTCAATATTTAACTCATTTAGGATATCAATAGCTTCGCTAAGTCTTAGTGAATCAAAAATAGTTACAGTGCAAATATAATCAGTATTCTCTTTTGCTTCTCGTACAATACTAATTCTATTCCATCGAACCAAACTCATCACCCCTACGTCTTCTGATGTTTTTTCCAAGATATCTTGGATATGTGCAGTTCCTGCAATGACGTAGATCTTACTGAATGCTTTTCTATAATTCTCAATTTGGCTCTCAAGTCTGGCAAGCGAATCTCTATCTGATTTTATTTCGTATACAGTTCCACAACCGTTAAGAATAACCATATCTGCTTTGCTTGAGCCAATTCTAAATTCAGTAAGCATACTGGCGGTACGCAAAGAATGACGGCCTAATAATACATTTCGAATTAACGCAGAACGATAGACATACTCGTTTCTCAAACCTGAGCGTCTGAGCAAAGAAAATGCTGTATCAAAGGCATCACCAATAGTTACATTATCTGCGTCATCAAATTCGAAAACAGATGCCTCAGACAGTAACCTTGAAAAAAGAGGTGACTGACCTTTTTTTGCTATCTCGGAAATCACTGACGAAGAAAACATCCTTGATAGCGCTGAGAGTTGCGTAGGATTTAGCACATCTATCCTCACAATGTTTATACTTAATGGTAACTATCTCTCATATTATTAGTTACTTTCAGTGAGTTATATAACAATTATGATGATAACTTATTAGCTAACTTTTGTCACATTATTATTCCTTTTTATTTGTAACTAACTTATTGTAATTAATTGAATTATATAGTTTATTCCAGTTTTTGTGGCTTTATGCAGCTTGTTGAAGTATCAAATGTAGGGTACTTAACTATTTAAATCAATTTGTAATAATGCCCCATTTTTCTTATTTGACCTCATAAGCCTTCCCAAACTTCCCGATAACCACCTTCCACTCCTCCTCAATCTGCGCATCAACAAAGTCCGCCCAGGATTGAAGCATCTTCCTGCGCTGATTCAGGTACTGTGCACGGTTGTAAACGCCGCGAACGCCGCCGATCTTGTGCGTCAGGCATTTCTCTACCCAATCGGAGTTGTAGCCCTGCTCATGTAGCAATGTGCTGGCAGTACACCAAAAGTCATGAATAACAAAATCCCTGACGTTGAGATCCAGCGTACGCACCGCGCAGTTCAGCGTTGTTTTGGAGATCGGGCGTCGGTAGTCGTTTCGGCTGGTGAAGACGTATGGAGAATCTCCGACCAGGAATTTTAGCTCTGCGAACATCGCCAGCGCCTGTTTTGACAGCGGAACAATATGCGGGGTATCCATCTTCATTCTTTCGCCGGGGATACGCCTTTCCAGCGCGTTGAAGTTAACCTCATTCCATGTCGCTTCAATCAACTCCGATTTACGCACCATGCAGATGATCAGCAGGTGCAGAGCCAGCTTGTGGCGTCGGTTCATGTTAGAGGTGTAGATCCCCCCGTAACAGGATGCCGATCTCTTCTGCGGTTAGCGCCACGTCACGGCTCGTTGCATATGCGATAGAACGGGCCCCGAGAGCGGCTGCCGGGTTGTTGAAGATCATTCCCCTGGAAACCGCATAGGCCAGCATGCGTTTAAGCACGTTTCGCGTCAGCAGCGCGACGTGATCGGAACCTCGTTGCTTGATACGATCGAGCACGACCTGAATATGGGCGGTTGTGAGTTCTTCCAGTTCCAACTTCCCGATGATGGGAATGATGTTCTTCTCGATAACGTGAGTGATGTTGCGTGGGTTGCGGTTACTTTTTTCAACAATATCGGTTAGCCAGTGTTTGCCGAACGCTTTTACCGTTGTCGGGTCATTTTGTTTGAGTTTTTCTTGCGATTTTTTCCAAGCGGGATTGATAGCATGGGCACAATCAAGAACACAAAAATCGCGGATGTACCCGCACTAATTTAGAAAGTAAAAACCCGCATTGACATGCAGTTAATGCGGGTTAGTGAACGTTCACGGACGAGAATGGACTAAAACTTACTTACCAATACAGAAGCTCGAGAAAATCCTTCCCAGCAGATCGTCCGACGTGAACTCCCCGGTGATCTCGCTCAGGTTCTGCTGCGCCAGACGCAGCTCCTCCGCCAGCAGTTCTCCTGCCCACGCGCCGATCAGCTGCGCTTTACCCTGAACAAGGTGATTGGCCGCCTCTTCCAGCGCCTGCAGGTGACGACGACGTGCCAGGAAGCCGCCTTCCATGCTGGTATCAAAGCCCATGCTCTGCTTGAGATGGTTGCGCAGGTCGTCCACGCCTTCGCCGGTACGCGCCGACAGGCGAATAAGTGAGTGGCCATTTACATCGCTGATGCCCAGCGTTTCGCCGGTAACATCCGCTTTGTTACGCACTACGGTGATCGGCAGTTTGGCAGGCAGGCGGGCGATAAAGTCCGGCCAGATATCCGCCGGGTCAACGGCGTCGGTGGTGGTGCCATCCACCATAAACAGCACGCGGTCGGCCTGCTCGATCTCCTGCCAGGCGCGTTCGATACCAATTCGTTCGACCTCATCGCTGGCGTCGCGCAGACCGGCCGTATCGATGATGTGCAGCGGCATTCCGTCGATATGGATATGCTCGCGCAGCACGTCGCGCGTGGTGCCGGCGATGTCGGTGACGATCGCCGCTTCACGGCCCGCCAGGGCGTTCAGCAGGCTCGATTTGCCGGCGTTGGGGCGTCCAGCGATGACCACCTTCATCCCTTCACGCAGCAGGCTGCCCTGACGCGCTTCGGCGCGTACCGCGTCGAGATCCTTCATCACCTCGTTAAGCTGGGCTTCGATTTTGCCGTCAGAGAGGAAGTCGATCTCCTCATCCGGGAAGTCGATGGCCGCTTCGACGTAGATCCTGAGGTGCGTCAGGGCTTCCACAAGGTGGTTCACGCGCGCGGAAAACGCCCCCTGAAGGGAGTTCAGCGCAGAGCGGGCCGCCTGTTCAGAGCTGGCGTCAATCAGGTCGGCAATCGCCTCGGCCTGGGCCAGATCAAGCTTGTCGTTCAGAAAGGCGCGCTCGGAGAACTCGCCCGGCTTCGCAATGCGCAGGCCCGGCAAGGTCAGAATACGTTTTAACAGCAGGTCGAGGATCACCGGGCCGCCGTGGCCCTGTAGCTCAAGCACATCTTCCCCGGTAAAGGAGTTCGGGCCGGGGAACCACAGTGCAATGCCCTGATCCAGCGGCGTGCCGTCACTGTCTTTAAACGGCAGATAATCAGCGTAGCGCGGCTTTGGCAGCTTACCCAGCACCGCTTCGGCTACCTCACGCGCCTTCAGGCCGGAGATACGCAGAATGCCAACACCACCGCGTCCCGGTGGGGTTGCCTGGGCGACGATAGTGTCGTTATGGCTCATGGTTGGTCTCTATTTTGTTGCAATAAAAAAGGCGGTCATGTGACCGCCTTTTGTTTTCGTTCCGTTTGCCGGATGGCGGCTTCGCCTTATCCGGCCTTCAACCGAATCAGGACTTTTTCTTTTCGCGGCTATGCAGGCCACGTTTTTCCAGACCACGGTAAATCAGCTGCTGCTGGATGATGGTCACCAGGTTGCTGACGATATAGTACAGCACCAGACCTGACGGGAACCACAGGAAGAACACGGTGAAGATGACCGGCATAAAGGTCATGATCTTCTGCTGCATCGGATCGGTCACGGTGGTCGGCGACATCTTCTGGATGAAGAACATCGTTACGCCCATCAGGATCGGCAGGATGTAGTACGGGTCCTGTGCAGACAGGTCATGGATCCACAGAGCGAACGGCGCGTGGCGCAGTTCAACGGAACCCATCAGCATGTAGTACAGCGCAAGGAAGATTGGCATCTGAATCAGCAGCGGGAAGCAGCCGCCCAGCGGGTTCACTTTCTCTGCTTTGTACAGGGCCATCATCTCCTGGCTCTGACGCTGTTTGTCATCGCCCAGACGCTCACGCATCGCCGCAATCTTCGGCTGCAGCATACGCATCTTCGCCATGGAGGTGTACTGCGCTTTAGTCAGCGGGTACATGATGCCACGAACGATGAAGGTGATAACGATGATCGAGAAGCCCCAGTTGCCCAGGAAGCTGTGGATAAACTTCAGCAGCTTAAACAGCGGCTGAGAGATGAACCACAACCAACCGTAATCGACGGTCAGATCCAGGTGCGGTGCCACGGCAGCCATTTTGTCCTGGATTTCCGGGCCGACCCACAGGGTGCTTGCCAGCTTACCGGTTTGACCCGGCTGAACCAGAACCGGCTGAGATTTGTAGCCGATGGCTGCAATACCGTTGCCGAGGTTCGCGGTGTAGAAGTTGTTGGTGCCGTCGTTATTCGGTACCCACGCCGTCGCGAAATACTGCTGCAGCATCGCTACCCAGCCGCCTTTAGAACTGACGTTCAGGTTTTCGTTATCGGCAATGGTGTCGAATTTGTATTTCTCATACTTGGTATCTGGCGTGGAGTACGCCGCGCCACGGAAGGTATGCAACGCAAAGTTGCTGCTTCCGGTGTCACGGTGAGACGGCAGATTGATGGACTGCTTCAGCTGACCAAAGGTCGACAGTTCCAGCGGTTTTTCACCGGCGTTCTGTACGCTGTAGCCCACGTTCACCGCATATTCACCGCGTTTCAGGGTGAAGGTTTTGGTGAAGGTGTTGCCTGCCGCGTCAGTATAGGTCATCGGGATGGCGATTTCGTTCTGACCATCAGCCAGGACAAAGGTATCACTGTCGACGTTATACAGCGGACGCGCACCGTTAGCCGGGTTATCCGGGCCATCACGACCGGTCAGGCCGCTTTGAGCCTGGTAGATAAACTCAGGCGTGGTTTCCAGTAACTGGAACGGTTCAGTAGACTTCAGCTCTTTCGGGTAGGTCAACAGCAGCGCCTGCTCAACATCACCACCACGGGTGTTGATAGTCAGCTCAAGCACATCGGTCTTAACCGTAATCTGTTTCCCCTGGCCACTGGCCGGTACGCCCTGGTCGGCGGCGCTACCCGCTGCGGTGGTCGTGGTCTGCGTGGTCTGCTGCTGAGGTTGAGGATTTTTATCCTGCTCCCAAGCCTGCCAGATCATGAAAGACACGAACAACAAAGCGATGATAAGAAGATTGCGTTGCGAATCCATCGTTAGTGTTCTCTGGTATCAAATGGTCCTGGGGGGACGGGGTCGTCTCCACCGGGGTGTAAAGGGTGGCATTTTAATACGCGTTTCACCGTCAACCAACTGCCTTTTATCACTCCAAACCTGCGCAAGGCCTCAATTCCGTAGCTTGAGCACGTCGGTGTGAAACGGCAGTGCGGCCCGAGTAGCGGACTAATCAGGCGCTGATAGACCCTTATAAGGGCTATCAGGACCCGCGAGCCAGGCGACAATGGCGGCGCCATAATTTTTCCAACGCTTCCGAGAGAGCACGGTTATCGAGGTCGGCAACCCCTTTTTTAGCCACCACCACGAAATCCATAGAAGGCAGTTCGTGTTGACGTAAACGGAAGCTTTCACGCGTCAGACGTTTAATCCGGTTGCGTTCATGCGCACGCTTAACGTTTTTCTTGGCGACAGTGAGACCGATGCGGGGATGCCCCAGCGAATTTTGGCGGCCGAGGATGGTGATTTGCGGCGTGCCAGCCCGTTGTGGCTGCTGGAAGACGAAAGTGAAATGAGTGGGAGTTAACAAACGTAACTCCCTGGGAAATGCTAGCTTAACCACTCAGGGGTTAGCTTTATTACTTGGAAACGGTCAGACGAGAACGGCCTTTAGCACGACGACGTGCCAGAACCTGACGACCATTTTTAGTAGCCATACGAGCACGGAAGCCGTGAGAACGGTTGCGCTTCAGTACAGACGGTTGAAAAGTGCGTTTCATGGCGATTTCTACCTAAACTTGAATAAATTCACTGACTTTCGCGTATACCCGAACGAATATCGAACGACTAACGCCTCAGCGTGGGTGATTAAAGAGGCCGGATTGTAATAATTGTACACTCCGGAGTCAATTCTCTTTCCTTATTTCCCGCGTATTTCCGCACGTTTTCGCGTGGAAAATGAGCAGCGGACGACGCAGGAAGATGACCATCACGCGCCGGGTCGAGGATTATACGGGCTCATCAACAAAGCGCAAGGATCGTCCCGGATCTTCGTTAGATCATTTAAGCAGAAAATTATCTGTGCTCATTAAATTTTCCAATATGCGGGCTAAATCGTGGGGTCCCACGCCAGGATCGATTACACTTACCCGGTTTCGGATCATCCTGTGGATAAATCGGGAAGAATCTGTGAGAAACAGAAGATCTCTGGCTCAGTTTACGCTATGATCCGCGGTCCTGATCGGGATCCCAGTGGCCCGATCGGGGAAAATTGCAGACAGCAATTCACACATCACCCTTCTACATCGGGTCTTGTCGATGTGTGTCAACAATCATGAATATTCAATAGTTTTCTTTTATTGTTCGAGTGGAGTCCGCCGTGTCACTTTCGCTTTGGCAGCAATGTCTTGCCCGATTGCAGGATGAGTTACCAGCCACAGAATTCAGTATGTGGATCCGCCCGTTGCAGGCGGAACTGAGCGATAACACGCTGGCTTTGTACGCGCCAAACCGTTTCGTGCTCGATTGGGTAAGAGATAAGTACCTGAACAACATCAACGGCTTGCTGAATGATTTCTGCGGCTCTGATGTCCCACAACTGCGCTTTGAAGTGGGGACAAAACCGGTTACCCAAACCGTTCGCGAAACCGTGAATGTTGCGGCACCTGCTCAGGTGACTCCCGCACCGGCACCGCGCGTTCTCCCTTCGACCCGTTCGGGCTGGGACAATGTTCCCGCACCGGCCGAGCAGACCTACCGCTCTAACGTGAACGTGAAGCATACGTTTGATAACTTCGTTGAAGGTAAATCAAACCAGCTGGCACGCGCTGCGGCACGGCAGGTAGCAGACAACCCTGGCGGCGCCTATAACCCGCTGTTTCTCTACGGCGGCACGGGTCTGGGTAAAACGCACCTTCTGCACGCTGTCGGCAACGGCATCGTGGCGCGCAAGCCCAATGCGAAAGTGGTGTATATGCACTCCGAGCGCTTCGTTCAGGACATGGTAAAAGCCCTGCAAAACAATGCGATCGAAGAGTTTAAACGCTACTACCGTTCCGTTGACGCCCTGCTTATCGATGACATTCAGTTCTTCGCCAATAAAGAACGATCCCAGGAAGAGTTTTTCCACACCTTCAACGCACTGCTGGAAGGTAATCAGCAGATCATTTTGACTTCGGATCGTTATCCCAAAGAGATCAACGGCGTTGAAGATCGTCTGAAATCCCGCTTCGGCTGGGGCCTGACCGTGGCGATCGAACCGCCAGAGCTGGAAACCCGCGTTGCGATCCTGATGAAAAAAGCGGACGAGAACGACATTCGTCTGCCGGGCGAAGTGGCCTTCTTTATTGCCAAGCGCCTGCGCTCCAACGTGCGCGAGCTGGAAGGGGCACTGAACCGCGTCATCGCTAATGCCAACTTTACCGGCCGCGCTATCACCATCGATTTCGTGCGTGAAGCGCTGCGCGATCTGCTGGCCTTGCAGGAAAAACTCGTCACCATCGATAATATTCAGAAGACGGTGGCCGAGTATTACAAAATCAAAGTGGCAGATTTGCTGTCTAAACGTCGTTCCCGATCGGTGGCGCGTCCGCGTCAGATGGCGATGGCGCTGGCAAAAGAGTTAACCAACCACAGTCTGCCGGAGATCGGCGATGCGTTTGGTGGCCGTGACCACACGACCGTGCTGCACGCCTGCCGCAAGATTGAGCAGCTGCGTGAAGAAAGCCACGACATAAAAGAAGATTTTTCCAATTTAATCAGAACTCTATCATCGTGACGCTATGAAATTTACCGTTGAACGTGAACATTTATTAAAACCGCTGCAACAGGTGAGTGGCCCATTAGGTGGTCGCCCAACGCTGCCTATCCTTGGAAACCTGCTGCTTCAGGTCGCGGACGGTACGCTGTCGCTGACCGGCACGGACCTGGAAATGGAAATGATCGCGCGCGTTACGCTGACTCAGCCGCATAACGCGGGCGCGACCACTGTTCCGGCACGTAAATTCTTCGATATCTGCCGCGGCCTGCCGGAAGGCGCTGAAATCGCCGTGCAGCTGGAGGGCGACCGCATGCTGGTGCGCTCTGGCCGCAGTCGTTTCTCGCTCTCCACCCTGCCCGCTGCGGACTTCCCAAACCTGGACGACTGGCAGAGCGAAGTTGAATTCACCCTGCCGCAGGCAACGATGAAGCGTCTGATTGAAGCCACGCAGTTCTCCATGGCCCATCAGGACGTTCGCTACTACTTAAACGGCATGCTGTTCGAAACCGAAGGCGAAGAGCTGCGTACCGTCGCCACCGACGGACACCGTCTGGCGGTCTGCTCCATGCCGATTGGCGATTCACTGCCAAACCATTCGGTGATCGTGCCGCGTAAAGGCGTGATTGAACTGATGCGTATGCTCGACGGCGGCGAAACCCCGCTGCGCGTGCAGATCGGCAGCAACAACATCCGCGCACACGTGGGTGATTTTGTCTTTACCTCGAAGCTGGTTGACGGTCGTTTCCCGGATTATCGCCGCGTATTACCGAAGAACCCGGACAAAACGCTGGAAGCGGGCTGCGATATCCTCAAGCAGGCGTTCGCGCGTGCGGCCATCCTCTCTAACGAGAAGTTCCGCGGCGTGCGTCTGTATGTGAGCGAAAACCAGATCAAAATCACCGCCAACAACCCGGAGCAGGAAGAAGCAGAAGAGATTCTGGACGTCACCTACGCCGGGGCTGAGATGGAAATCGGCTTTAACGTCAGCTACGTGCTGGACGTGCTGAATGCGCTGAAGTGCGAGAACGTTCGCATTCTGCTGACCGACTCCGTGTCGAGCGTACAGATTGAAGATGCGGCCAGCCAAAGCGCGGCTTATGTTGTTATGCCAATGAGACTGTAATGTCGCTCACCCGTCTGTTGATCCGCGACTTTCGCAATATCGAAAGCGCGGATCTCGCTTTATCCCCTGGCTTTAATTTCCTGGTTGGCGCGAACGGCAGCGGCAAAACCAGCGTGCTGGAAGCCATCTATACGCTCGGCCATGGCCGGGCGTTTCGCAGTTTGCAGATTGGTCGCGTCATTCGCCACGAACAGGAATCCTTTGTTCTGCACGGGCGTTTACAGGGCGCGGAGCGGGAAACCGCCATCGGCCTGAGCAAAGATAAGCAGGGCGACAGCAAGGTGCGCATCGACGGTACCGACGGCCACAAGGTCGCCGAGCTGGCGCTGTTAATGCCGATGCAGCTGATCACGCCGGAGGGGTTTACTTTACTCAACGGCGGCCCCAAATACAGAAGAGCCTTCCTCGACTGGGGATGCTTTCACAATGAAGCCGGTTTCTTTAACGCCTGGAGCAACCTGAAGCGTCTGCTTAAGCAGCGCAACGCCGCGTTGCGTCAGGTCACGCGCTATGCCCAGCTGCGTCCGTGGGATTTAGAACTCATTCCTCTTGCGGAACAAATCAGCCGCTGGCGTGCCGAATACAGTGCAGGGATCGCCGAAGACATGGCTGATACCTGCAAACAATTTTTACCCGAGTTTTCTCTTACCTTCTCCTTCCAGCGCGGCTGGGAGAAAGAGACGGATTATGCCGACGTGCTGGAAAGAAGTTTCGAGCGCGATCGCATGCTGACCTACACTGCGCACGGCCCGCACAAAGCGGATTTTCGCATACGTGCAGACGGTGCGCCGGTCGAAGATACCTTGTCGCGCGGGCAGCTTAAGCTGCTGATGTGCGCGCTGCGCCTGGCGCAGGGGGAGTTTCTTACCCGCGAGAGCGGGCGACGCTGCCTGTATCTGATAGATGATTTTGCCTCGGAACTTGACGACGCGCGGCGCGGGCTGCTTGCCAGCCGCTTAAAAGCCACGCAGTCGCAGGTTTTCGTCAGTGCCATTAGCGCTGAACACGTTATAGACATGTCGGACGAAAATTCGAAGATGTTTACCGTGGAAAAGGGTAAAATAACGGATTAACCCAAGTTTAAATGAGCGAGAAACGTTGATGTCGAATTCTTATGACTCCTCCAGTATCAAAGTCCTGAAAGGGCTGGATGCGGTGCGTAAGCGCCCTGGTATGTATATCGGCGATACGGATGACGGCACCGGTCTGCACCACATGGTATTCGAGGTGGTAGATAACGCTATCGACGAAGCGCTCGCGGGTCACTGTAAAGACATCGTGGTGACGATCCATGCGGACAACTCCGTATCCGTCACCGATGATGGTCGTGGCATCCCAACCGGTATTCACCCGGAAGAGGGCGTATCTGCTGCGGAAGTCATCATGACCGTTCTGCACGCAGGCGGTAAATTCGATGATAACTCCTATAAAGTTTCCGGCGGTCTGCATGGCGTTGGCGTCTCCGTTGTAAACGCCCTGTCGCAGAAGTTGGAGCTGGTTATCCAGCGCGAAGGTAAAATTCACCGCCAGGTTTATACCCACGGCGTGCCGCAGGCACCGCTGGCTGTTACCGGTGATACCGACAAAACCGGTACCCTGGTACGCTTCTGGCCAAGCCACGAAACCTTCACCAACGTCACCGAATTTGAATACGATATCCTGGCGAAACGCCTGCGCGAGCTGTCATTCCTGAACTCCGGCGTGTCTATCCGCCTGAAAGACAAACGCGACGGCAAAGAAGACCACTTCCACTACGAAGGCGGCATCAGGGCGTTCGTTGAGTATCTGAACAAGAACAAAACGCCAATTCACCCGAATATCTTCTACTTCTCTACCGAGAAAGACGGCATTGGCGTGGAAGTGGCGCTGCAGTGGAACGACGGTTTCCAGGAAAACATCTACTGCTTCACCAACAACATTCCACAGCGTGACGGCGGTACGCACCTGGCGGGCTTCCGCGCGGCGATGACCCGTACCCTGAACGCTTACATGGACAAAGAAGGCTACAGCAAGAAAGCGAAAGTCAGCGCCACCGGTGACGATGCCCGTGAAGGCCTGATTGCCGTTGTCTCCGTGAAGGTGCCGGATCCGAAGTTCTCCTCGCAGACCAAAGACAAACTGGTCTCTTCTGAGGTGAAATCGGCGGTTGAGCAGCAGATGAACGAACTGCTGAGCGAATACCTGCTGGAAAACCCGTCCGACGCGAAAATCGTGGTCGGCAAAATTATCGATGCGGCACGTGCCCGTGAAGCGGCGCGTAAAGCCCGCGAAATGACGCGCCGTAAGGGTGCGCTGGACTTAGCAGGCCTGCCGGGCAAACTGGCGGACTGTCAGGAACGCGACCCGGCGCTGTCTGAACTGTACCTGGTGGAAGGGGACTCCGCGGGCGGTTCTGCGAAGCAGGGCCGTAACCGTAAGAACCAGGCGATCCTGCCGCTGAAGGGTAAAATCCTCAACGTGGAGAAAGCGCGCTTCGACAAGATGCTCTCTTCTCAGGAAGTGGCGACGCTTATCACCGCGCTCGGCTGCGGCATTGGCCGTGACGAGTACAACCCGGACAAGCTGCGCTATCACAGCATCATCATCATGACCGATGCGGACGTCGACGGCTCGCACATTCGTACGCTGCTGTTGACCTTCTTCTACCGTCAGATGCCGGAAATCGTTGAACGTGGTCACGTCTACATTGCACAGCCACCGCTGTACAAAGTGAAGAAAGGCAAACAGGAACAGTACATTAAAGACGACGAAGCGATGGATCAGTACCAAATCGCGATCGCGCTTGATGGTGCGACCCTGCACGCCAACTCCAGCGCACCAGCGCTGGCAGGCGAGCCGCTGGAGCGTCTGGTCTCCGAGTTCAACGCAGCTCAGAAAATGATTGTCCGCATGGAGCGTCGTTATCCGAAAACGCTGCTGAAAGCGCTGGTGTATCAACCTACGCTGACCGAAGCGGATCTGAGCGACGAACAGACCGTGTCCCGCTGGGTAAACAGCCTGGTGAGCGAGCTGAACGAGAACGAACAGCACGGTAGCATGTGGAAATGCGATGTTCAGCAGAACGCTGATCAGCAGTTCGAGCCGGTTATCCGCGTGCGTACCCACGGTGTCGACACCGATTATCCGCTGGAGCACGAGTTTGTGACCGGGCCGGAATACCGCCGTCTCTGCACCCTCGGCGAAAAGCTGCGCGGTCTGATCGAAGACGATGCGTTCATTGAACGTGGCGAACGTCGTCAGCCGGTTGCCAGCTTCGAGCAGGCGCTGGAATGGCTGGTGAAAGAGTCCCGTCGTGGCCTGGCAATCCAGCGTTATAAAGGTCTGGGCGAGATGAACCCGGAGCAGCTGTGGGAAACCACCATGGATCCGGAAAGCCGTCGCATGCTGCGCGTAACCGTGAAGGACGCGATTGCAGCGGACCAGCTGTTCACGACCCTGATGGGCGATGCGGTTGAACCACGCCGTGCCTTTATCGAAGAGAATGCCCTGAAAGCGGCGAATATTGATATCTAAGTAATCCCCCTCACCCCAGCCCTCTCCCACAGGGAGAGGGTGCACGGTTCCCTCTCCCTGTGGGAGAGGGTTAGGGTGAGGGTAAACCTGTGCAAAAGAGGAATCCCCCCCTCACACCCAATCCCCTTTCTTACCGTGTTTTTTGAGCGGAATCGCGTTAGCATGAGTGCAGACTCATTCAATCTGGGGATCTCATGGCCATCAAACTCATTGCAATTGATATGGACGGCACGCTGCTGCTGCCAGACCACACTATCTCTCCAGCCGTTAAAAACGCGATTGCTGCCGCGCGCGCAAAAGGCGTGAACGTGGTACTGACCACTGGCCGGCCATATGCGGGTGTGCACAGCTACCTGAAAGAACTGCATATGAACCAGCCGGGCGATTACTGCATCACCTATAACGGTGCGCTGGTGCAGAAAGCGGCCGATGGCAGCACGGTGGCGCAAACCGCGCTGAGCTATGATGATTACCGGTTCCTGGAAAAGCTCTCCCGCGAAGTGGGTTCACACTTCCACGCACTCGATCGCAATACGCTGTATACCGCCAACCGCGATATCAGCTACTACACCGTGCATGAATCCTATGTCGCCACCATTCCACTGGTGTTCTGCGAAGCAGAGAACATGGACCCGGCCACGCAGTTCCTGAAGGTCATGATGATTGATGAGCCCGCGATTCTTGATAAAGCCATCGCACGCATCCCGGCGGAGGTCAAAGAGAAATACACCGTGCTGAAAAGCGCGCCGTACTTCCTCGAAATCCTCGATAAACGCGTCAATAAGGGCACTGGCGTGAAATCGCTGGCCGATGCGCTGGGCATCAAGCCTGAAGAGATCATGTCCCTGGGCGATCAGGAAAACGATATCGCGATGATCGAATACGCGGGCATGGGGGTGGCGATGGATAACGCGATCCCATCGGTGAAAGAAGTGGCCAACTTCGTGACCAAATCCAACCTGGAAGACGGCGTTGCCTACGCGATCGAGAAATTTGTCCTGAACTAAGCTTTGTTAAACACATCGGCCCTGGTTATCAACCGGGGCTTTTTTTTGCCTTCAATTTATTGAATTGTTCTTTTTGTGATCTGGATTGTAGTACAACATTTAATGATTGTACTACATTACGGCTACAGGCATGACGAACAGCATCACGTTTGTACTGCAAAAGTGAGGCGAAATTCAGCGGTCGCGGTAAAGTAGGGATGGACACAAAGAGCATAAGGACTCTCCATGACTCTCAATAAAACCGATCGCATTGTTATCACGCTGGGCACCCAGATTGTGGGCGGCAAATATGTTCCAGGTTCACCGCTGCCCGCCGAGGCGGAACTGTGTGAGGAGTTTGAAACCTCGCGCAACATCATCCGGGAAGTGTTCCGTTCGCTGATGGCGAAACGGCTGATTGAAATGAAGCGTTATCGCGGCGCGTTTGTTGCTCCGCGCAATCAGTGGAACTACCTCGATACCGATGTTCTGCAGTGGGTGCTGGAAAACGACTACGACCCGCGGCTTATCGGCGCGATGAGCGAGGTACGAAACCTCGTGGAACCGGCGATAGCCCGCTGGGCGGCGGAACGCGCCACGTCAGGCGACCTGGCGCAGATTGAGTCGGCCCTGAACGACATGATCGCCAACAACCAGAACCGGGACGCCTTCAACGAAGCGGATATTCGCTACCACGAGGCGGTGCTCCAGTCGGTGCATAACCCGGTGCTGCAGCAGCTTAGCGTGGCAATCAGCTCGCTACAGCGTGCGGTATTTGAACGTACCTGGATGGGTGATGAGGCCAACATGCCGAAAACGCTCCAGGAACATAAAGCGCTGTTCGATGCGATACGGCATCAGGACGGCGATGCGGCAGAGCAGGCGGCGCTCACGATGATCGCCAGCTCGACACGAAGGTTAAAGGAAATCACATGACATCTCGCTACATCGCCATTGACTGGGGATCGACCAATCTGCGCGCCTGGCTGTACCAGGGCGAGCAGTGCCTGGAGAGCAGGCAATCAGAAGCAGGCGTTACGCGTCTGAATGGTAAATCCCCCGAGGCGGTGCTGGCAGAGGTGACACAAAACTGGCGCGACGGCGCCACGCCGGTGGTGATGGCAGGCATGGTGGGCAGCAATGTGGGCTGGAAGGTTGCGCCCTATCTGCCGGTGCCTGCCCCGTTCTCATCCATTGGCGAGCAGTTAACGTCCGTTGGCGACAATATCTGGATTATTCCCGGCTTGTGCGTCTCTCGCGACGATAACCACAACGTTATGCGCGGTGAAGAGACGCAGCTGCTCGGCGCACGCACGCTTTCTCCTTCTTCTGTCTACGTCATGCCCGGTACCCACTGCAAGTGGGTGCAGGCCGATACCGACACAATCCACGATTTTCGCACCGTGATGACCGGCGAATTACACCATTTGCTGCTTAAGAATTCGCTGGTAGGTGCGGGATTGCCGGAGCAAGCCCCGTCGCCGGAGGCGTTTGCCGCCGGGCTTGAGCGCGGGATCGCTTCTCCTGCCGTTTTGCCGCAGCTTTTTGAGGTTCGCGCCTCGCACGTGCTGGGACAACTCCCGCGCGAGCAGGTCAGCGAGTTTCTGTCCGGCCTGCTGATTGGCGCCGAAGTCGCCAGCCTGAGTGAACGCTTCGCCGGGCAGCAGGCCATTACTCTCGTCGCAGGCTCATCGCTGACCTCACGGTATCGCCAGGCGTTTCACGCCATGGGTCGGGACGTGGCGGCGGTAGAGGGCGACACGGCATTTCAGGCTGGAATAAGGAGCATCGCTCATGCAGTGGAAAACTAACCTTCCCCTTATCGCGATATTGCGCGGCATCACCCCCGACGAGGCGCTGGCGCACGTAGGCGCGGTGATTGACGCCGGGTTCGACGCGGTGGAAATCCCGCTCAACTCCCCGGATTGGGAAAAAAGCATCCCGGCCGTCGTCGATGCGTTTGGTGATAAGGCGCTGATTGGCGCAGGCACGGTGTTACAGCCGGAGCAGGTCGACAGGCTGGCGAAAATGGGCTGCAAACTTATCGTCACGCCCAACATCAACCCAGAGGTGATCCGCCGCGCGGTGGGCTACGGCATGACCGTCTGCCCGGGATGTGCAACGGCAACCGAAGCCTTTACCGCTCTCGATGCGGGCGCGCAGGCGCTGAAAATTTTCCCGTCATCGGCCTTTGGCCCGGAGTACATCAAAGCGCTGAAAGCGGTCTTACCCGCAAGCGTACCGGTCCTGGCCGTAGGCGGCGTGACGCCAGAAAACCTGGCGCAGTGGATAAAGGCTGGCTGTGCAGGCGCCGGGCTGGGTAGCGATCTTTATCGCGCCGGACAGAGCGTAGAGCGCACCGCACAGCAGGCAGCAGCATTTGTGAAAGCGTATCGAGAGGCAGTGAAATGAAAATAACCAAACTCACCACGTACCGTTTACCGCCGCGTTGGATGTTCCTGAAAATCGAAACCGACGAAGGGGTTGTTGGCTGGGGCGAGCCGGTGATTGAGGGTCGCGCTCGCACCGTGGAAGCTGCCGTGCACGAGCTGGGTGAATACCTGATTGGTCAGGATCCGGCGCGCATTAACGACCTGTGGCAGGTAATGTATCGCGCGGGCTTCTACCGCGGCGGCCCCATTCTGATGAGTGCTATCGCCGGTATCGACCAGGCGCTGTGGGATATCAAAGGAAAAGTGCTGAACGCCCCGGTCTGGCAGCTGATGGGCGGCCTGGTTCGCGACAAAATTAAAGCCTACAGCTGGGTAGGCGGCGACCGTCCTGCGGAAGTGATCGACGGTATCAAGCAACTGCGCAGCATTGGTTTTGACACCTTCAAGCTCAACGGCTGTGAAGAGATGGGGGTGATCGACAATTCACGTGCGGTAGACCGGGCGGTGAACACCGTGGCGCAGATCCGTGAAGCCTTCGGCAATGACATTGAGTTTGGGCTGGACTTCCATGGCCGCGTCAGCGCGCCGATGGCGAAAGTGCTGATCAAAGAGCTGGAGCCGTACCGTCCGCTGTTTATCGAAGAGCCGGTGCTGGCCGAGCAGGCCGAATACTATCCGAAGCTGGCGGAACAGACGCACATTCCGATTGCGGCGGGCGAACGGATGTTCTCACGCTTCGAGTTTAAACGCGTGCTGGAAGCGGGCGGAATCGCGATCCTGCAGCCGGACCTCTCTCATGCGGGTGGTATCACCGAATGCTACAAAATTGCCGGTATGGCAGAAGCCTACGACGTGGCGCTGGCCCCGCACTGCCCGCTCGGGCCTGTCGCGCTGGCGGCCTGTCTGCACGTCGATTTTGTCTCCCGTAACGCCGTGTTCCAGGAACAGAGCATGGGCATTCATTACAACAAGGGTGCGGAACTGCTCGATTTTGTGAAGAACAAAGAAGACTTCTGCATGGAAGGCGGGTTCTTTAAACCGTTAACGAAGCCGGGCCTTGGCGTGGAGATCGACGAAGCCAAAGTCATTGAGCTGAGTAAACATGCGCCGGACTGGCGTAACCCGTTATGGCGGCATGAAGACGGTTCCGTCGCCGAGTGGTAAATCGCCGGATGGCGCTACGCTTATCCGGTCTACTCTCCCGTAGGCCCGGTAAGCGCAGCGCCACCGGGCAAAAAAACGCACATATAAAAATATAACCCTCTGTAAACTACAGGGCATGGTGAGCGGCTTCCCTATGCCCAAAATCTGGAGACAGATTGCGATGGATATTCCAGTTACTGCTACCAAAACCGGGCGTCGCCGCTACCTGACGCTGATGATGATTTTTATTACCGTGGTGATTTGTTATGTCGACCGCGCCAACCTGGCCGTTGCGTCGGCCCATATTCAGGAAGAATTTGGTATTACCAAGGCGGAAATGGGCTACGTCTTCTCGGCCTTTGCCTGGCTCTATACGCTGTGCCAGATCCCCGGCGGCTGGTTCCTTGACCGGGTCGGCTCGCGTCTGACCTACTTTATCGCCATTTTCGGCTGGTCCGTCGCCACGCTGTTCCAGGGCTTTGCGACCGGGCTGATGTCGCTGATTGGCCTGCGCGCCATCACCGGGATTTTCGAAGCCCCGGCGTTCCCGACCAACAACCGCATGGTGACCAGCTGGTTCCCGGAGCATGAACGTGCGTCTGCCGTTGGGTTCTACACCTCCGGGCAGTTTGTCGGCCTGGCGTTTCTCACGCCGCTGCTGATCTGGATCCAGGAGCTGCTGAGCTGGCATTGGGTGTTTATTGTCACCGGCGGTATCGGGATTATCTGGTCACTGATCTGGTTCAAGGTGTACCAGCCGCCGCGCCTGACCAAAAGCATCACCAAAGCCGAGCTGGACTATATCCGCGACGGCGGCGGACTGGTGGATGGCGATGCGCCTGTGAAAAAAGAGGCGCGTCAGCCCCTGACCAAAGCGGACTGGAAGCTGGTGTTCCACCGTAAGCTGGTGGGCGTGTATCTGGGCCAGTTTGCCGTCACCTCAACGCTGTGGTTCTTCCTGACCTGGTTCCCGAACTATCTTACGCAGGAAAAGGGCATCACCGCACTGAAGGCGGGCTTTATGACCACCGTGCCGTTCCTCGCGGCCTTCTTCGGTGTGCTGCTCTCCGGCTGGCTGGCCGACCGGCTGGTGAAAAAGGGCTTCTCGCTGGGCGTGGCGCGTAAAACGCCGATCATCTGCGGGCTGCTGATCTCCACCTGCATCATGGGCGCGAACTACACCAACGATCCGGTGTGGATAATGACCCTGATGGCCATCGCCTTCTTCGGCAACGGTTTTGCCTCCATCACCTGGTCTCTGGTCTCCTCGCTGGCACCGATGCGCCTGATCGGCCTCACGGGCGGCGTCTTCAACTTCGTTGGCGGTCTGGGGGGGATCACCGTACCCCTGGTAATCGGCTATCTGGCGCAGGATTACGGTTTTGGTCCGGCGCTGGTTTACATCTCCGCCGTGGCGTTGATCGGCGCGCTTTCTTACATCCTGCTGGTGGGCGATGTGAAACGTGTAGGCTAATTCCCGCTGATGTTTTACCCTGATGCGATAACTGCGCATCAGGGTATCTCCATGAAACAAATCACCTTCGCTTCCCGCCATCACCAGCTCACCAATATCAACACCTGGACGCCCGACAGCCAGTGGCTGGCCTTTGACGTGCGCCCGTCCGGCGCGTCGTTCACCGGCGAAACCATCGAGCGGGTCAACGTCATGACGGGGGAGGTTGAGGTGATTTATCGCGCTACGAACGGCGCGCACGTCGGCGTGGTGACCGTTCATCCTGCACAAGACAAATACGTCTTTATCCACGGCCCGCAACGCCCGGATGCCGACTGGCAGTATGACTTTCACCATCGTCAGGGGGTGGTGGCCTGCAACGGTGCGGTCGAAAATCTTGATGCTATGGATATCACTCCGCCCTATACCGCAGGCGCGCTGCGCGGCGGCAGCCATGTGCATGTCTTTAGCCCGAACGGGCAGTTGGTCAGCTTTACCTATAACGACCACGTCATGCATGAGCGCGACCCGAAGCGGGACTTACGCAACGTCGGCGTCGCGTCGCCGTTTGGCCCGGTAACCCCGCGGGGCAACCATCCACGTAACTATGCTGGCGCCTTCTGGAGCGTGCTGGTCAGCCGCACCACGCCAACGCCGCATCCCGGCAGCGATGAGATCAACCGCGCCTATGAAGAGGGCTGGGTGGGTAACGACAGGCTGGCCTTTATTGGCGATACGCTGTCCATCAAGGGTGAGAAAGTGCCCGAACTGTTCGTTATCGATCTGCCCAACGATGAACAAGGGTGGAAACTTGCTGGCGAGGTGCCTTTGCAGGGCACGCCGGAAACCCTGCCTGCACCGCCAGCGGGCGTGGTGCAGCGCCGTTTAACCTTTACGCATCAGAACGCGTATCCGGGGCTGGTCAACGTGCCGCGTCACTGGGTGCGCAGCAATCCGCAGGGCACGCAGATTGCCTTTTTGATGCGCGACGACAACGGCATTGTGCAGCTGTGGCTTATCTCGCCGGAAGGCGGTGAACCGCGCCAGCTAACGCACCATGAAAGCGGCATTCAATCGGCTTTTAACTGGCATCCGTCGGGGGAAAAACTGGGCTATGTGCTGGAGAACCGCATAGCGTGCTGCGATGCGCAAACCGGAGCGGTGACGTTTCTGACGTCCGATCATGGCAACCCGCCATCAGCGGATGCTGTCGTGTTTTCCCCGGACGGTCACTGGATAGCCTGGATGGAAGAAACGAACGGTTTCCGTCAGCTTTGGGTAACGGAAACCTGATTACGATTACTGTACGGACAGGCTGGCGGGCGGGATAACGGCGTTGGTGGCCAGGTTTTCCTTCTCGCTTTTTTCAACGCGTGAACGCACGGAGCTGTCGGTGCGGAACAGATCCCACGGCAGCAGGAGCGTGTCCGCCACGGCCGTGAAAGGCATATCCAGAATGGCCAGGGATTTGGTGCCCCAGTTGGTATCGTCATCCGAGATCATCGCTGCGCTGGCGCGCGTTCCCGGGTATGTTCCTTCTTTACCGCCGGTGTGAGACATCACGCTCGAACACCCGCAAAGTAAAACAATCCCGCTGAACGTCGTCAGCTTAATCAGAACATTTTTCATCATCACTCAGTCATTGTTAATGGCATTGCATGAGCCTGTAACTCAGGGTTATAGCGGGCCTTGATCAAAATGAATAGCCCGACAACCCGGCTCTGTGGCGGCTATCGCAATTTAACCCTTAGTGCTGTTGTCCCAGTCTATGCGACATCCAGCAAAGTGCAAAAAAATCTCGTCTGCATACGCTTGAAAAGCCCGTATCCAGACCCATTTTAAGAATGTAACCCGATAACGAACACGCCTGAGGGGTGTTCGGGGGCACAGAAGCCTGTCCATGGTGGAAGGCTACATCTCTCGCTGATTTCAGGAGTTTTAATGTATGCGTAACTTCGATCTTTCTCCGCTATACCGTTCTGCTATTGGTTTTGACCGCCTGTTCAACCATTTAGAAAATAACCAAAGCCAGAGCAACGGCTATCCTCCCTACAACGTTGAGCTGGTCGATGAAAACCACTACCGCATTGCCATTGCCGTCGCCGGTTTCGCAGAAAGCGAGCTGGAGATCACCGCGCAGGACAACCTGCTGGTAGTGAAAGGCTCCCATACGGCAGAGCAGAAAGAACGTACCTACCTTTACCAGGGTATCGCCGAGCGCAACTTTGAACGCAAGTTCCAGTTGGCCGAGAACATTCACGTAAAAGGCGCGAACCTGGTCAACGGACTGCTGTTTATCGAACTGGAACGTGTGATTCCGGAAGAGAAAAAACCGCGCCGGATCGAAATTAACTAATCATGCGGGTCGCGGCTGCGGCCCACTCAGAATTGCTTGCCGAACCGGGAGCATAGGCGAATCCATCAGGATTTGCAGGAACAACTGCGCACAAAATTAGACTGTGCCGAACTCGCTTCTCAGAAGGAGATTTAGTATGCGTAACTATGATTTATCCCCCCTGCTGCGTCAGTGGATTGGTTTTGACAAACTGGCGAATGCCCTGCAAAGCACCACCGAGCAACAGACTTTTCCGCCGTACAACATCGAAAAAAGCGATGACAACCACTATCGCATCACGCTGGCGTTAGCCGGGTTCCGTCAGGAAGACCTGGACATCCAGCTCGAAGGTACGCGTCTGACCGTAAAAGGCACGCCGGAAAAACAAGAAACCGAGACCAAATGGCTGCATCAGGGGCTTGTCACTCAGCCGTTTAGCCTGAGCTTTACCCTGGCAGACCATATGGAAGTTTCTGGCGCGACGTTCACTAACGGGCTGCTGAATATCGATCTCACCCGTAACGTGCCGGAAGCCATTGCGCCTCAGCGCATCGCCATTAGCGCGCGCCCGGCGTTGAACAGCTAACAGTGTGCGGGCTGATGCCCTCACCCCGACCCTCTCCCACAGGGAGAGGGTGCAAAGATAATGCCCTGCCCCGGCAGGGCTTTTTTGTGCGCCATCGCCCATACAATCGCCCCAGGCTCTGAGAGAATCCCTGAAATAACTAAGGTTATGCACAGGATGTGGATCATGAGTGATATCGCGTTGACGGTTAGCGTGTTGGCCCTGGTCGCGGTGGTGGGACTGTGGATAGGCAATATTAAAATTCGCGGCGTTGGCTTTGGCATCGGCGGGGTGCTGTTCGGCGGGATTTTTATCGGCCACTTTGCCGACCAGTTTGGGCTGGCGCTGAGCGCCGACATGCTGCATTTTATCCAGGAATTCGGCCTGATCCTCTTCGTTTACACCATTGGTATCCAGGTGGGACCGGGCTTTTTCGCCTCTCTTCGCGTCTCGGGCCTGTTCGCTTTCGGCATTGTGGTGATGGGTGGGCTGGTTACCGCCGTGCTGCATAAACTTTTCGCGATCCCGCTTCCCGTGGTGCTCGGCATTTTCTCCGGTGCAGTGACCAACACGCCCGCGCTCGGGGCTGGCCAGCAAATCCTGCGCGACCTGGGGATCTCTTCGGATGTCGTCGATCAGATGGGGATGAGCTACGCCATGGCCTATCCGTTTGGCATTTGCGGCATTCTGCTCTCGATGTGGCTGGTGCGGGTGCTGTTCCGCGTTAACGTTGAGCAGGAAGCGAAGGACCATGAAACCACCCTGACCAACGGCCATGCGCCGATCAAAACCATCAATATCCGCGTTGAAAACCCCAACCTGAACAATATGGCGATTCAGGATGTGCCCATTCTGAACAGCGCCACCATCATCTGCTCGCGCCTGAAACGTGACGACATGCTGATGGTTCCCTCGCCCGGCACGCTTATTCAGCACGGCGATCTGCTGCACCTGGTTGGTCAGCCCGGGGATCTCAACAACGCCCGGCTGGTGATTGGTCAGGAGGTAGAGACCTCACTTTCTACCCGGGGTACCGATCTGCGCGTCGAGCGCGTGGTGGTCACGAACGAGAAGGTATTGGGCAAGAAAATCCGCGATTTGCAGGTAAAAGAACGCTATGACGTGGTGATCTCGCGTCTGAACCGCGCAGGCGTGGAGCTGGTTGCCAGCCAGGACGCCAGCCTGCAGTTTGGCGATATCCTCAATCTGGTCGGGCGGCCCGCGTCGATTGATGCCGTGGCGGATATGGTGGGCAACGCCCAGCAAAAACTCCAGCAGGTGCAGATGCTGCCGGTGTTCATCGGCATCGGGCTTGGTGTACTGCTCGGCTCTGTCCCCATGTATGTACCGGGTTTTCCGGTGGCCCTGAAGCTCGGGCTGGCCGGCGGGCCGCTGATTATGGCGCTGATCCTCGGGCGTATCGGCTGCATCGGCAAGCTGTACTGGTTTATGCCGCCGAGCGCTAACCTGGCGCTGCGCGAGCTGGGCATTGTGCTGTTCCTCGCGGTGGTCGGGCTGAAATCTGGCGGAGATTTTGTTGATACCCTGCTTCAGGGCGAAGGCGTCAGCTGGATCGGTTACGGCATCTTTATCACTGCGATTCCGCTGATAACGGTCGGGATACTGGCGCGAATGTTCGCCAAAATGAACTATCTCACGCTCTGCGGTATGCTCGCAGGATCGATGACGGACCCACCCGCGCTGGCCTTCGCCAATAACCTCCACGCCACCAGCGGCGCGGCGGCGCTGTCGTACGCCACGGTCTATCCGCTGGTAATGTTCCTGCGAATCATTACTCCGCAACTCCTGGCGGTACTGTTCTGGGGGATAGGCTAACAACGGTGCCAGCATTAGGCTATGCTGAAGCCTGCCTTATGCACCACAAGGAACCGCCATGAAAATCTCCCGCCTCGGCGAAGCGCCGGACTACCGCTTCTCTCTGGCTAACGAGCGCACCTATTTAGCGTGGATCCGCACCGCGCTGGGCTTTCTGGCTGCGGGCGTCGGCCTCGACCAGCTGGCTCCCGATTTTGCTACCCCATTGATCCGCGAAGTGCTGGCGCTGCTGCTGTGTCTGTTTGCGGGCGTGCTGGCGATTTACGGTTATCTGCGCTGGCTGCGTAACGAAAAGGCGATGCGCCTGAAGCAGGATCTGCCCTATACGCGTGGGCTGTTGATCATCAGCGCGGTGTTGCTGGCAGTGGCCGGTGTGGTGATGGGGCTGGTGTTCTATGGCGGATAGCCGCAAAGCGCGTCGCGAAGCCGACCCCGGCCTGCAGCCCGAGCGTACGTCGCTGGCCTGGCTGCGCACGCTGCTGGGGTATGGTGCGCTGATCGCCCTGGCGATTAAGCACAACTGGCATCGCACCGGGGTGCCTTTCTGGATCTCCATCGTGGTACTGGCGCTGGTGGCGGTGATTTTATGGCGCTACACCCGCAGCCGAAACCTGATGGATGTGGCGCAGGACGACGTTGCGCAACCGAAGGCGGTGCGGGATAAGTTCCTGATCGCCCTGGCCGTGCTGTCACTGTCACTGCTGTTTGCGGTAACCCACATTCAACAAATTTTGCACCTGTAGGCCGGGTAAGGCGTAGCCGCCACCCGACATAATTACTCCCCTTTAGCCAGATACCTCGCCATCTCCTCTTCCGGCACCATGCCGCCGCCGGTCGCCCACACCAGGTGGGTAACGCTTGCATCGGCTTTGAACCGTAGCGGCCCGGCCATACCCGCCAGCGCGGACGGCTCCAGGCGAATGTCCTCTTCCTGTGCCAGCCAGCCGAGCATGTCGTACATACTTTGATCCGAGAGGGTATAGAAACCGTCGAGCAGGCGCTCCATGGCGCGGCCCACAAAGCCGGACGCGCGACCCACCGCGAGACCATCCGCCGCCGTGACGTTGTCTATCCCCAAATCCTGCACGGCGATCCCATCGTGCAGGCCGGTGTAGACGCCCAGCAGCATGCACGGCGAGTGGGTCGGCTCGGCGAAGTAGCAGTGGACGTTATCGCCAAAGGCCAGCTTAAGGCCAAACGCCACGCCGCCAGGACCCCCGCCGACGCCGCATGGCAGGTAAACGTGCAGAGGATGTTGCGCATCCACCACGCGGCCCTGCGCGGCAAACTGCGCTTTCAGCCGCCCGCCGGCCACCGCGTAGCCGAGAAACAGCGTGCGGGAGTTTTCATCGTCGATAAAGAAACAGTTCGGGTCACGCTCCGCCGCCTTACGGCCTTGCTCCACCGCTACGCCGTAATCCTGCTCATATTCAACGACGATCGCACCGTTGCTGCGCAGCCTGGCTTTTTTCCACTCGCGGGCGTCGGCAGACATATGCACCGTCACCCTGAAGCCAAGACGCGCGCTCATGATGCCGATGGACATCCCCAGGTTGCCGGTTGACCCCACGGCGATGCTGTACTGACTGAAGAAGTCTTTAAAGCGCGGCTCCAGCAGGATGCTGTAATCATCTTCAACGCTCAGTAGCCCGGCGTTCAGCGCCAGCGTTTCGGCATGGGCCAGCACTTCATAGATACCGCCGCGCGCCTTGATGGAGCCGGAAATGGGCAGATGGCTGTCTTTTTTCAGCAGCAGCGTGCCGGGGATCGCCGCGCCAGCCTCTTTCTCCAGCCGCGTTTGCATCGCCGGAATGGCGACCAGATCCGATTCAATCAACCCGTGGGTAGCCGCCGTTTCCGGAAACGCTTTCGCCAGGTAAGGCGCAAAACGTTGCAGGCGCGCGTGGGCGTCATTCACATCGTCTTCGGTTAGCCCGACATAGGGCAGCCCCTCGGCAAGCGTGGTGGTACGCGGGTTGAGCCAGGTCGTTTCTTTCAGGGCAATCAGATCCTCAATCAGAGGAAACTGTGCCTTTAAGGCAGGGAGGTTATTCATCGTCGTCTCTTTCCATTCGGCCATGTTCATCATTGGACAAAAAAAGGGGCATACTGACAAATGATATAAATTGCGTTTCAGGTGAGCCAGATTGAACCAAACAGGAAAGGGAGGGGCGATGGAGGGAGATAAGCCGCAGCTAAACGGCTGGCAGCTGTCAAAAATGTACACCTTTGAAGTCGCGGCGCGACATGCATCCTTCGCGCTGGCGGCGGCGGAGCTGTCGCTTAGCCCCAGCGCGGTGAGCCACCGTATCAATTTGCTGGAAGAGGAGTTGGGGATCCGGCTGTTTGTCCGCTCTCACCGTAAGGTTGAGCTTACGCAGGAGGGGAAGCGTCTTTACGGGACGCTTAAATCGTCGCTCGATACCCTGAACCAGGAGATTCAGGATATCAAAAACCAGGCGCTGAGCGGCACGCTTACCGTCTACTCACGGCCATCCCTCGCTCAGTGCTGGCTGGTGCCCCTGCTCGGCGATTTTACGCGCCGCTATCCTGCGATTTCACTCACCCTTCTGACCGGCAACGACGACATCGATATGCAGCGAACCGGCGTCGATCTGGCGCTCTATTTCGACGATTCGCCGCCAAAACATCTTGCGCACACGTTCCTGATGGATGAAGACATTTTACCCGTTTGCTCGCTGGAGTATGCCCGCGAGCACGCGTTATTCGGCCAGCCCGAGAATCTCGCCCGCTGCACGCTCCTGCACGACCGTCAGGCCTGGAGTCAGGATTCCGGCACGGATGAATGGCAACTCTGGGCGCAGCGTTTTGCCGTGAACGCGCTGCCTTCATCGGGCATGGGCTTCGATCGTTCAGATTTAGCCATCACCGCCGCGTTAAACCATGCGGGGGTGGCGATGGGGCGAAAAAGGCTGGTTGAAAAACGCCTCGCGCGCGGAGAACTGGTTGCCCCTTTTGGTGATAAGACCTTGCCGTGCCAGCAGCACTACTACATAGCCACGCTGCCTGAACGGCATTGGCCGAAAATTGACGCGTTTATCGGCTGGCTGAAAGCGCAGGCAGGGTGAAGAATTATTACGTTTTGAGGCTACACCAAATGTGAAAAAGCGTGCTAAATACAGGTTATTGCTTTCGATTTTTCGCAAGGTAAACCGTGTTAAAGCTTGTTATTGCCACTGCGCTTGTAATCGCTTCCGGCCTGGCCTGTGCTGCTGAGCCGCCGCTGACGGCTGCCCGCTATGCGCAAGAGCTTGGCGTGGGTATCGACGTGGACTGGGCGCGCACCGAGCGCGGTATCCGCGAGTTCGACCCGCTGGTGGTCCGCGATTTTCACGCGAAAGGGATCCGCCATGTGCGTATTCGCGTGGCGGATGAGCCGACGGAAGCTCGGCTGATCCACCTGCGTAAGCTGGTGGAAGCCTGCGAGCAATACGGCGTGATTCCGGTTATCGCCTATCAGGCTGATGAATATAAAAACGACCCGAAAGCCGATAACGAGAAAGAGGTGATCAACTGGTGGATTGCCGTGGCGCACTATTTTGGCCAACGCTCGCCCATGCTGGGATTTGACCTCATTTACGAACCTGCCGATAAGCTCAACCACAATCTTGCGTCGTTGAACCGCGTGTATGAAAAAACCATCAAAGCGATCCACGACATCGACCCGCAGCGCATGATCTTCATTGCGCCGCGCCTGCGCGCTGCGCCGGAAGATTTATCCAGCCTGAAGCTGCCGCCCCGCAGTCAAAATTACCTGCTGGCGGAGTGGCACATCTTTCCGTGGGGACCGCTGAAAAATAACGGTAAATACCCGTGGACGTCAGGGACTGCGGCGGAGAAAGCGGCTATCCACAACCGTATCGCAACGGCGCTGCGCTGGCAGCAAAAAACCGGGCATGTGAGCTGGGTGGGCGGCTGGGGAGTCGGGGAATCGAACCGGTTTACCCCCACGGCGTCGCAAATGGCTTTCGCGACCTTCATGGCCTGCGAGCTGCAAAAAGCAAAAATTCCGTATGCGGTTAACGCCGATTTTCAGTTCTACGACGGCGAGGAGGGTGCATGGCGACCCGCGCCTGAGCCGTTGCTGCAGGTGATGATCGCCCCGGACTGTGACAAGCCCGGCGAGAAGCCGGGCCATCGTGCGGTTAAACCGGCTGCTCGTGATGCGGGACGCGCGACGCCAGCGGCAGCCAGCACAGCAAAATCAGCAGCCCCATCAGGGTCATCAGCAAGCCCAGACTAGACTGGCCGGTTTGTGGCATCATGGCTGAAAGCCAGGCCAGCGCGCCGGAACCGATGTTCTGCAAACCGCCTACCAGTGCGCCTGCCGTCCCGGCAAGGAACGGAAACGGCTCCATCGCGCCGCTGGTGGCGAGCGGGAACAGCATTCCCGCACCGAAGAAGAACAGCGCCGCCGGGATCAGCAGCGTCCAGACCGTCATCACGCCAAACAGCCCCGGGATCCACATCATCAGGCCCGCCAGCAGGCAGCTGATCACCGATTGCCACATCAGCGTGGAGAAACGCTTGTTGGGACGACCTGCGAACCACGCGCCGAAAAACGCCGCCGGGATTGGCAGAATAAACAGAATACTCACCACCATACTGCTGAGGCCAAGCCCTGCGCCCAGCAGCACGCCGGAACAGGCTTCGAACACCGCAATTCCCGCCAGGCCGCCGATCAGCATCAGCAGATAACAGGTAAACGCCCCGTTACCGAATAGCGTCTTATAGCTGGTGAGAAGCTTCGTGCGCGGCGCATCCACCGGGCGCGTTTCCGGCATCCAGCGCGCCATGCTGAAGGTGACAATCACGCACAGCACCAGCAGGAAGGCGTAGCAGGCGCGCCAGGACCACAGGGTGTCCAGCAGGCCGCCAATCAGCGGTGCCATCAGCGGGCTGACCAGAATGCCCATATTTAACAGGCTATTGGCGTGGCGCAACTGGGTGCCCTGGTACATGTCACGCGGCAGGGTTCGCGCCATCACGCCCCCGACGCCGGTCCCCACGCCCTGCAGGGCGCTGGCGGCAATCAGCACCGTCAGGCTGGAAGTGCTAATGGCAATCACCGTCGCCACCATGAAAATGCTCATGCCCACCAGAATCACCGGGCGACGCCCGACGCGGTCAGACAGCGGTCCGTAGAAGAGCTGAGAGACGCCGTAGGTCAGCAGGTACGCCGCCATCACGCTCTGCACCGCGCCCTCGCGGACATTGAGTTCCTTCGCCATGTCGGCAATCGCCGGAATGTAGATGGTTTGCGCCATCTGACCGACGGCCACCAGTAACACCAGCATCAACAATAAGTTAACGTTCCTTTGTTTTTTCATGTCGCTGAATACTTTTGCCAAAAGAGAGAAATGAAGAATAAGTGACTACGCATTCCCATAAATGCGCGAGGAATCTACCACAGTCAGATGACAAATTAAGCATTGCTGTGATGAATGGATGGAAGCAAAAAGGCAGGATTTGTAAACAAGAACGGCAACTAATGTTGCCAGCGCTTTACGCCAGACGCAGCAGAATGGCGCCGCCTGCGATCCCCACCGCTGCGGCAATACGCACACCGGCAACCTTCTCTTTTAAAAGCAGAAACGCCAGCAGCGCGCCAAAGAGAATCGAGGTTTCACGCAGCGCGGCCACCACCGCCAGCGGGGCCTGCGTCATCGCCCACAGTGCCAGACCGTAAGAGCCCATCGTACCGACACCGCCGAGCAGACCCTTTTTCCAGTGCAGACTCAGGTAGCGGGTCGCCTCCCGACGGCGCGCCACCATCGCCCAGCCAAGCAGGCAGAAGCCGTTCATGAAGAACGTCCAGAGGGTATAGCCGAGCGCGGTGTCTGACAGCCGCACCCCGGTGCCGTCAACCAGCGTATACCCGGCGATAAAGCAGGCGTTGATCAATGCCAGCCAGACGCCTTTGCGCGACTGCATCCTGCCGTTCATCGCCATTGCCAGGATTGACAGGCAGATAACGCCGATCCCGCTCCACGCCAGCCACGAAAGGCTATCGCCGAGCACCAGCACGCTGACCAGCGCCACCAGCAGCGGCGCGGTGCCGCGCATCAGCGGGTAGGTCTGGCTCATATCAGACACCTGATAGGTTTTTGCCACCAGCACGGTGTACACCACCTGCAGCGCGCAGGAGACAACCAAAAACGGCCAGCTTGCGGCGGACGGCTGAGGAGAGAACGGCAGCAGGACCAGCGCGATAAGCGTTGCTGAGCCGCTCACGCTGATCGCGGAGTAGAGCTTGTCCGTTCCGGCTTTGACGATGGCGTTCCAGCTGGCATGCAGCAGCGCGGCGAACAGCAGAATGCAGAATACGGTGATGGTCATGGCGCGTCAGGCGGTGAATTGTCATCCAACTGTAACATTCACCGCACGATGCTACCAGCCAGCTACACGGCGCAAAAAAGCCGATGCGTGACCCGCGGTTCGTCCGCCACCAGCGTGAACCCAACCCGATGATAGAACCCGTAAGCCGCTTCCGGCGCATGGGTATTGAGAAAATCAAACCAGATGCTGGCATCGGCCATCACCACGGTTAACAGCTGTTTGCCGATGCCCAGCCCGCGGCACTTCTCGCTGACGTAAAGATGACGAATACGCCCGGCACGCGGCTGCTGGCTAAAAGGATCGCGGTTTAACCCGCACACGCCCACCAGCCTGCCGTTGAGGAAGGCTCCCAGCAGTTTTTCGCCCGGCGCATTAAAACGATTCTCACCGCGCTGCCAGTTCTCTTCCAGCCTGCGCAGCATGTTGAAGTGTAAGGCGATGCTCTCAGCCTTGAGCGCGATGTATCCCGGCTCTTCTGGCGTAACAGGCTCAATTAACAGACGCGACATAGCATTCCCTCGTTATTAAAGAGGGGCGGTTTCCCGCCCCTCTTAGGTGCGACTTGAACCTGAATCACCGAAGGTATTTCAGGACAGCATCAAGCAGTTGCAGAACAGCAACAATGAGTTTGAGGATGAGTACAACCATATCCACGACGCTCATACGCGTCTCCTTTTGGTCAAAAGGAGCACGATGCTGGCGTACCTTTCCGCCGCCTGTTGCCAGCACCTGGATTGACGTAACACAGTGTGCTCACTTCAGGGGGTTAAGGCACTGACGGCACCACCCGTTTCAGCCAGGACGTCGTTGCGCCGGTAGAACTGCGGCCCCCTCGCTCACTGCGAACACACTCAGTATAGATAAATACTGTATGTATGAACAGTATTTTATGGACAAAAATCAGAAGGCGGTCCATACTCAAAAACGTCAAAATCCGTGCCATAAATTGCGCGTTCGTCTTCGATCGCGTATACTTTTGCCGTTGACGTAACACAGTGTGTTCTGCGGAAACCAACCGCAAAACCCTGATAAAAACCTCGCTTAGGCGGGGTTTTTTGTTTTCTGATGTCGCGAAAAAGAATGTCTGTTGACTCTTTGGCAATGCATGCTATTGTTGCCATAATGGCAACGGAAGCGGCAGGCATGCACAATGCATTTAATCTCAATGAAGGCTATTTTTGATGCGGTAACTCTCTTTCCGCAGCATAAGCAAGAACTCCTTTTTCTGGGGAGAATCATTGAAAAGAGCAATTGTCCCACGCCTGATGCACTTAAAAAGCTGTTTCCGACGCTCGACAACTTTAAGTATCTGGATAAACATTATGTCCTTGATATCGCTAACAACAATCTCAGAGTAGTGGCTCTCATTTTCTTTGAAAGCCAAAAGTTTTATGTGCGCCATGTTTTTACTCATAAGGAATATGACCGTTTTACGGAGAAACATCGCACTAAGGGGAAGAAATGATGATCGTCGCTGATGCAATGAAAGCCACGCACGCCCTTGTTGCGGCTGTTCCTCTACTGGGTGAACATCCGAATGAGCAGGATTACAACGATGCGCTTGAGCTGGTTGAGTATCTGCTTATGAATGAGCCTGGCAGCCCGTTGCTCGATATCGTATGCGCAAGAATTCGCCGTTATGAAGCCAATCAGCCTGAAATCGTCGCATTACGTCAGGAGATGGAATCTGTTCCCGTGGGTATCGCCGTCCTAAGAACCCTGATGGATCAGTACAAGCTTACCTTGTCTGATTTTCAGGATGAAATTGGCAGTAAATCAATGGTTTCACGGGTGCTTAACGGCCAACGTCAGCTGACGCTGACCCACATTAAAAAGCTGGCAGCCCGATTTGGCGTGTCACCTGCGCTGTTTATTGAGTAAGACTAAAAACGCCGATCGTCTGTTTTCACCACGTAACAAACGAAACGTGATCCCTGACGCATTTTTGTGCGGTTGAACATTTTTCCATTGTCACGCCCTACAACCTGTGGTTGTATAAATTCTATCAATGATTCCAAACACAGGTTCCTAATGACTCCATCCCTGTTCACCGCGACCCTACTAAAAACTGCGCAACCCGCCGCAGTGGTCGTCGTGCGTGTGGTGGTCGTCGTCGGCAATGCGCCGTAGGGACTGGATCAACACACGAATCCAAAACCCCGCCGGCGCAAACCGGGCGGGGTTTTTCGTTTAAACACCCCCCGGAAAGTCGGCTCATAAAAGGACTGGAGCATGGCAAGTTCGGGCACAACATCATCCACAACGCGTTTTACCGGTGCGCAGTTAATCGTGCATTTACTGGAACGACAGGGCATCACCATCGTAGCGGGTATCCCGGGCGGCACGGTGCTGCCGCTGTACGACGCGTTAAGCCAAAGCACAAAAATCCGTCACGTTCTGGCTCGCCACGAGCAGGGCGCGGGCTTTATCGCGCAGGGCATGGCGCGTACCCAGGGCAAACCGGCGGTCTGTATGGCCTGTAGCGGGCCGGGCGCAACTAACCTGGTGACCGCCATCGCCGACGCGCGTCTCGATTCCATTCCGCTGATTTGCATCACCGGACAGGTACCGTCCTCGATGATCGGCACCGATGCGTTCCAGGAAGTGGACACCTACGGCATCTCTATCCCCATCACCAAGCATAACTATCTGGTACGCGATATCAGCGAGCTGCCACAGGTTATTAGCGATGCGTTCCGTATTGCGCAGTCTGGCCGTCCCGGCCCGGTGTGGATAGACATTCCTAAGGATGTCCAGACCGCAGAGATCGACATTGACGTGCTGCCGGAGCCGGGCGACCGTGCCCCTGCGCCAGAATTCAGCGCAGAGAGCGTACGCGATGCGGCGGCGATGATTAACGCCGCGAAACGTCCGGTGCTCTATCTGGGCGGCGGGGCGATCAACGCCTCTGACGAGGTGCGCCAGTTCGCCGAGAAAGCCAGCCTGCCCACCACCATGACGCTGATGGCGCTGGGTATGCTGCCAAAAGCACACCCGCTCTCCCTGGGCATGCTGGGGATGCACGGCGCGCGCAGCACCAATTTCATCCTGCAAGAAGCGGATCTGCTGATCGTCATGGGCGCGCGTTTTGATGACCGGGCGATTGGCAAAACCGAACAGTTCTGCCCGAACGCCAAAATCATTCACGTGGATATCGACCGCGCCGAGCTGGGTAAAATCAAGCAGCCGCACGTCGCGATCCAGGGCGATGTCGCCGAGGTACTGGCGCAGCTGATCCCACAAACCGAGGCAACCGGCCGTGACGACTGGCGTCAGCTGGTGGCTGATCTGCAAAAAGAGTTTCCGGGGGCGATCCCCGCTGAAGGCGACCCGCTGAGCCACTACGGCCTGATCAACGCCGTGGCCGCCTGCGTGGACGACAGCGCAATTATCACCACCGATGTGGGCCAGCACCAGATGTGGACCGCGCAGGCTTACCCGCTGAACCGTCCGCGTCAGTGGCTGACCTCCGGCGGGCTGGGCACCATGGGCTTTGGCCTGCCCGCCGCCGTGGGCGCGGCGCTGGCTAACCCGGATCGTAAAGTCATCTGCTTCTCCGGCGACGGCAGCCTGATGATGAACATTCAGGAAATGGCGACCGCAGCCGAAAATCAGTTAGACGTAAAAATCATTCTGATGAACAACGAGGCGCTGGGACTGGTGCACCAGCAGCAGAGCCTGTTCTACAAGCAGGGGGTATTTGCTGCGACCTATCCGGGAATGATTAACTTTATGCAGATTGCCGCCGGGTTTGGCCTGCACACCTGCGATCTGAACGCGGAGGAGGATGCCCACGCGGCGCTGCAGGCGGCGATCTCTCGTCCCGGCCCGGCGCTGATCCACGTGCGCATCGACGCGCAACAAAAAGTCTATCCGATGGTGCCGCCGGGTGCGGCAAATACTGAGATGGTGGGGGAATAAGCCATGCAGAAACAACACGATAACGTCATCCTGGAACTCACCGTCCGCAACCATCCCGGCGTCATGACCCACGTCTGCGGGCTGTTCGCCCGCCGCGCGTTTAACGTCGAAGGCATTCTCTGCCTGCCGATTCAGGGCAGCGAGCACAGCCGCATCTGGCTGCTGGTCAATGACGATCAGCGTCTGGAGCAGATGATGGCCCAGATCGACAAGCTGGAAGACGTCGCCAAAGTGGTGCGCAACCAGTCCGATCCCACCATGTTTAACAAAATTGCGGTGTTTTTCGAGTAAATCGCTTAAGGTAAGCGCCTTTGTTGGCCTACGAACTTTGCCCTTTGTAGGCCGGATAAGCGCAGCGCCATCCGGCGCTTTCAGACCGCAGGAACGCACATGATTACCATCGCCCTTATCGACGACCACCTTATCGTCCGCTCCGGATTTGCCCAGCTTTTAAGCCTCGAACCTGATTTTCAGGTGGTGGCCGAGTTCGGTTCCGGCCGCGAGGCGCTGGCGGGTCTGCCGGGGCGCGGCGTGCATGTCTGTATCTGCGATATCTCCATGCCGGACCTTTCCGGGCTGGAGCTGTTGAGCCAGCTGCCAAAAGGCATGGCGACGATCATGCTGTCGGTTCACGACAGCCCGGCGCTGGTGGAACAGGCGTTAAACGCTGGCGCGCGCGGGTTTCTCTCCAAGCGCTGCAGCCCGGACGAGCTGATCGCCGCCGTGCGCACCGTCGCGACAGGCGGCTGCTATCTGACGCCGGATATCGCCATCAAGCTGGCGGCAGGCCGCCAGGATCCGCTGACCCGACGCGAACGACAGGTGGCGGAAAAGCTCGCGCAGGGGATGGCGGTGAAAGAGATTGCCGCCGAACTGGGGCTGTCGCCCAAAACCGTTCACGTTCATCGCGCTAACCTGATGGAAAAACTCGGCGTCAGTAACGACGTCGAGCTGGCGCGCCGTATGTTCGACAGCTGGCAATGAACTCTGTGTTTTCGCGGCTGATCGCCGTCGTTGCCAGTTTTTTTATCTTCTCCGCCGCATGGTTTTGCCTGTGGAGCATCAGCCTGCATCTGGTTGAACGCCCTGAACTGGCGGTGCTGCTGTTCCCGTTCGGCCTGCGTCTTGGGCTGATGCTGCAATGCCCGCGCGGCTACTGGCCTGTGCTGCTGGGCGCAGAGTGGCTGATGCTGGTCTGGCTGGCGCAGCAGGTGGCGCTGGCGCATCTGCCATTATTGATGACCGGAAGCGTGCTGACCCTGATCCCGGTGGCGCTGATCTCCCGCTACCGGCACCAGCGGGACTGGCGCACACTGTTGCGTCAGGGAGCGGCGCTGATTGCCGCCGCGCTGCTGCAATCCCTGCCGTGGATCGGCGAAAAGGAGATGCTGAACGCGCTGCTCCTCACCCTCACCGGCGGGCTGACGCTCGCGCCGACCTGCCTCGTCATCTGGCATTATCTCACCAGCACCGTCTGGCAGCCGCTCGGCCCGGCGCTGGTCTCCCAGCCGGTAAACTGGCGCGCACGGCATCTCATCTGGTATCTGCTGCTGTTTGTGGTGAGCCTGTGGCTGCAGCTGGGTTTACCGGCCGAGCTTTCACGCTTTACGCCGTTTTGCCTGGCGTTGCCGATTATCGCCCTGGCCTGGCACTATGGCTGGCAGGGGGCGCTGATCGCCACGTTGATGAATGCCATCGCGCTGATCGCCAGCCAGACCTGGCACGATCACCCTGTTGATTTGCTCCTCTCACTGCTGGCCCAGAGCCTGACCGGGCTGTTGCTTGGGGCGGGCATTCAGCGCCTGCGCGAGCTGAACCAGTCCCTGCAAACCGAGCTGGCGCGCAACCGCCGCCTGGCCGAACGCCTGCTGGAGACCGAAGAGAGCGTGCGCCAGGAAGTGGCGCGCGAGCTGCACGACGACATCGGCCAGACCATCACCGCCATCCGCACCCAGGCGGGCATCGTTCAGCGTCTGGCGGCGGAAAATAGCGGCGTGAAGCAGGGCGGGGCACACATCGAACAGCTGTCGCTGGGGGTGTACGATTCGGTGCGCCGCCTGCTCGGCAGGCTGCGCCCGCGCCAGCTGGATGATCTCTCGCTTGAGCAGGCGGTGCGTTCCCTGATGCGCGAGATGGAGCTGGAAAGCCGCGGTATTGTCAGCCATCTCGACTGGCGCATTGATGAGCCAACGCTGAGCGAAGGCCAGCGGGTCACGCTGTTCCGCGTCTGCCAGGAGGGGCTGAACAATATTGTCAAACACGCCAACGCCAGCGCGGTGACGCTGCAGGGCTGGCAGCAGGACGATCGCCTGATGCTGGTGATTGAGGATGATGGCTGCGGCCTGCCGCCAGGCTCTGGCCAGCAGGGCTTTGGCCTGGCGGGGATGCGCGAGCGCGTCAAGGCGCTGGGCGGCACGCTGGCTATCTCCTGCACCCACGGAACGCGCGTCAGCGTCAGTTTACCGCTACGGAGCCACCATGTTTAAAACGCCTGCCAATGCCGCGCCGCTAGGCGACAAAGCGGAGATCGACGCCCGCTATCGCTACTGGCGTCGCCATATTCTGATGACCATCTGGCTCGGTTACGCCCTGTTCTACTTCACACGCAAAAGTTTTAACGCCGCCGCGCCGGAAATCCTCGCCACCGGCGTGATGACGCGCACCGATATCGGCCTGCTGGCAACGCTGTTCTATATCACCTACGGCCTGTCGAAGTTCTTCTCCGGCATCGTCAGCGACCGCTCCAACGCCCGCTATTTTATGGGCGTTGGGCTGATGGCAACCGGTGTGGTGAACATTTTATTTGGCTTTTCCACCTCCTTGTGGGCGTTTGCGTTGCTGTGGGCGCTGAACGCCTTTTTCCAGGGCTGGGGCGCGCCGGTGTGCGCCCGCCTGCTCACCGCCTGGTATTCGCGCAACGAGCGCGGCGGCTGGTGGGCAATATGGAACACGGCGCATAACGTCGGCGGGGCGCTGATCCCCATCGTGGTGGGCGCGGCGGCGCTGCACTACGGCTGGCGTGCGGGGATGATGATTGCGGGCGGGCTTGCCATTCTCGCCGGATTGTTCCTCTGCTGGCGTTTGCGCGATAAGCCGCAGACCGTTGGGCTTCCCCCCGTTGGCGACTGGCGACACGACGAGATGGAGATCGCCCAGCAGCAGGAGGGCGCGGGGCTAACCCGCAAAGAGATCCTCACCAAATACGTGCTGAAAAACCCCTATATCTGGCTTTTGTCGCTGTGCTACGTGCTGGTCTACGTGGTGCGCGCGGCCATCAACGACTGGGGCAACCTGTATATGTCCGAGACGCTCGGCGTGGATCTGGTGACGGCCAACTCGGCGGTCACCATGTTTGAACTGGGCGGATTTATCGGCGCGCTGGTGGCGGGCTGGGGATCGGACAAACTGTTCAACGGCAACCGCGGGCCGATGAACCTGATTTTCGCTGCCGGCATTTTGCTCTCCGTCGGGTCGCTGTGGCTGATGCCTTTTGCCAGCTACGTGATGCAGGCGGCGTGCTTCTTCACCACTGGCTTCTTCGTGTTTGGCCCACAGATGCTGATCGGCATGGCGGCGGCGGAGTGCTCGCACAAAGAGGCGGCAGGCGCGGCGACGGGCTTCGTCGGGCTGTTTGCCTACCTCGGCGCGTCGCTCTCCGGCTGGCCGCTGGCTCGCGTGATCGACGCCTGGCACTGGAGCGGATTCTTCGCGGTGATCGCCATCGCGGCGGGGATCTCTGCCCTGCTGCTGCTGCCGTTTTTGCACGCCCAGGCGCCGCGCGAAGCGTGACGAGCCTCACCTTTTGGCGCCGAGTGGCGCAAAACTAAGAAATTTTCCCGGTTTTACCTGGACGCTGTCTCAGGCGTTGTGCCCGGCTGATTTTTACAATGCCTGCCATTCGCAGGTATAAAAATCAGCTCAGGAGCAAACCATGCTGGCCTTCCTCAACCAGGTGCGCAAGCCGACCCTGGATCTGCCGCTCGACGTGCGGCGTAAGATGTGGTTCAAACCGTTCATGCAGTCTTATCTGGTGGTCTTTATCGGCTACCTGACCATGTACCTGATCCGCAAAAACTTTAACATCGCGCAGAACGACATGATTTCAACCTACGGGCTGAGCATGACGCAGCTGGGGATGATTGGCCTGGGCTTCTCCATCACCTATGGCGTGGGGAAAACGCTGGTGTCGTACTACGCCGACGGCAAAAACACCAAGCAGTTCCTGCCGTTTATGCTGATCCTCTCCGCCATCTGTATGCTTGGCTTCAGCGCCAGCATGGGTTCAGGCTCCGTCAGCCTGTTCCTGATGATCGCTTTCTACGCCCTGAGCGGCTTCTTCCAGAGCACCGGCGGGTCGTGCAGCTACTCGACCATCACCAAATGGACCCCGCGCCGCAAGCGTGGCTCGTACCTCGGCATGTGGAACATCTCCCACAACCTCGGCGGAGCGGGCGCGGCAGGCGTGGCGCTGTTCGGTGCCAACTATCTGTTCGACGGCCACGTCATCGGCATGTTTATCTTCCCGTCGATTATCGCCCTGATCGTCGGCTTTATCGGCCTGCGCTTCGGCAGCGACTCCCCGGAATCCTACGGCCTCGGCAAAGCCGAAGAGCTGTTCGGTGAGGAGATCAGCGAGGAGGATAAAGAGACCGAAGAAAATGAGATGACCAAATGGCAGATCTTTGTTGAGTACGTGCTGAAAAACAAGGTGATCTGGCTGCTCTGCTTCTCGAACATCTTCCTGTACGTGGTGCGCATCGGTATCGACCAGTGGTCAACCGTGTACGCCTTCCAGGAGCTGAAACTCTCGAAAGAAGTGGCGATTCAGGGCTTTACCCTCTTTGAAGTGGGTGCGCTGGTCGGCACGCTGCTGTGGGGCTGGCTCTCTGACCTCGCCAATGGGCGTCGCGCGCTGGTGGCCTGCGTTGCGCTGGCGCTGATTATCGCCACACTCGGCGTATACCAGCACGCCAGCAACCAGTACGTGTACCTCGCCTCCCTGTTCGCGCTCGGCTTCCTGGTGTTTGGTCCGCAGCTGCTGATTGGCGTGGCGGCGGTCGGTTTTGTGCCGAAAAAAGCGATCGGCGCAGCCGATGGGATTAAGGGCACTTTCGCCTACCTGATCGGCGATAGCTTCGCCAAGCTCGGTCTGGGAATGATCGCCGACGGCACGCCGGTCTTTGGCCTCACCGGCTGGGCAGGCACCTTCGCCGCGCTGGACGCCGCCGCCATCGGCTGTATCGTCCTG
Source organism: Enterobacter sp. UPMP2052 (assembly GCF_053709675.1). Classification (NCBI taxonomy): domain Bacteria; kingdom Pseudomonadati; phylum Pseudomonadota; class Gammaproteobacteria; order Enterobacterales; family Enterobacteriaceae; genus Enterobacter; species Enterobacter sp. UPMP2052. The sequence continues at coordinate 224,855 of NZ_JBSKJR010000004.1, read as the reverse complement.
ATGGCGATGGTCGCAGTGCTGGAAGAACGTAAGATCCGCCGTGAGAATCGTGCGCAGAAACAAAAATTGAAAGCAGCCTGAGTGTGCAGGTGACTTCTTTGCCCGGCTGACCACCGGGCTTTTTTTCTTCCCGCTCCCCCTCAGAAAAAAGATTACGGCTCATTTTTTCACTCCACCCGCAGCCGGTCGCACGGTGTTTTCTGGAACGTTCATCATCTAATTTTTTAATATGGTTAAAAAATGCCTGGTCAATATCTCAAAAGAGATCGACCAGGCGTAAACATGACCTGGCTTGAACTTTTATCGCCGCACCGGGCATACGCTGGGGGGAGATAGGCGCACTAAAGGGAAGGCGGGTAAGCATGTACCATTCTGAAGAGATCATCCGACAGCTTCAGAGCCAAAAGATACTGGCAATGAAACTGGACCGGGCGGCGCGGGCTGTTGGTGAAGAGGTGAAGGGCCACCTGAGTAATATAGGAGTCGGTGCCCAACGTCTGTTGTACTACATCTCCTGCTTTACCGATGAATATTACGAGGTATGCACAAGACAAAATCTGGAGGACGTGCGTTTTCGAAAGGGTATCGTCCATCTCGTTTCTCGCTGGAGCATCGTGTTTGACATGGTCAACGCGTACGTTGAGGAACTGGTTAAGAATTATTCCCATGCTGAATTAGCAGCGATACAGCATGCTCTCATGCGAGCCAATGTGTACATATCGACCAGCACGCTAACCTCCTATTCATTCTCTGCAGCCGTTGCAACGACTGTTTGTCTTTATGTCACCCTTTCAACGTCAGGGTTAAAGGTCGTTTCAGGATTAACCGGGGCAGTTGTTGGTAGTCTGGGGTTATACGGGATTGTGCAAAAGGCAGCCGACAGCGCTCACCGCCTGCAGGTTATCCATCCCGCATACTATCAAGCACTGTACCTGCGAGAACTGGAGATGATGTATTTCCTCGTGGAACCTGCGTTTATGCGCGCGGGCGTGCTAACCCAGCGGTGGGCAGAGGGCCCTGATAGCGCAGCTGACAAGATCCTGAAGCTAATGGGCAGACACTCATGGGCTTTCTAAGACGCTGGCTCAAATCCCAGGCTCAGTTTTTTTTCTGGACCTATATGCCAATCATCCTCACGTTCATTTTCGGCTATGTCCTCGACGTTTACTTTCCTGACGTTAGCCAGGGTTTCATCCTCCTGTTTTACTTGATAACACTGGGGTTGGCTTACTGGATATGGCATTGAGGATCATCAACGTTTGTTAATAAGGAAATGACATGTCTACACCCGCTCACCTATGGCTTGAAGACGAGAACGGCTCGCCGATTGTCGGTAATTGCATAATGCCCAAACGCCTTGGCTCTATCGAGTTAAAGTCGTTCTCCCACGGGGTCACCATTCCAGTTGACCCAAGCTGGGGTAAGCTTACCGGCACGCGCGTCCACCGCCCTGTCACGATAGTCAAAGAATTTGATCAGACTACCCCGATTCTTTACCGCGCCGTGTGCGAAGGGCGAACTATGAAGAAGGGGATCATTAAAATGTATCGAATTCTGGAGTCCGGTATCGAGGCCGAGTATTTCAATATCGTGATGGAAAACGTGAAGTTCACGACAGTAGCGCCATTCCTGACCCCTAATGGGATGAGCAGCACCCACCTGGAAACGCTCGAACTGCGTTATGAAGCGATCTCCTGGAAGTACACGGAGGGGAATATCATTTATCGTGATACCTGGAACGATCGTTGTTGCGCATGATAGCTAGAAAACCGGGTGCGTTGTACCAGCTGTGGTACTTACTACAAAGCCAGACGTTTCGGCACCTGGCGTTCTGAAACACTCAGGCTCATCACTGCATATCCTTTAAAACATTCCATAAAAGGGGATGCGTATATTTTACGTCCCCCTTTACCCCGCTTTACAGATCCGCTCCCCAGCATGCTCTACAGTTTATTTTTGCTGCCGCGCTGCGCGGCATTTGACCGTTTTGTTATGGAGAGCTTGCATGTTAACCCGACGATTATCCTGCCTTGCGCTGCTGATGGCGCTGGCGTCCTCCGCGATGGCGGCGGATACCCCCACCTATGGCGAAAAGCTGGAAGGTTTTGACTACGGCTGGCCGGTTAAACACTTTACCTTTACCTCGCAAAACCAGTCTCTGGACATGGCCTATCTCGACGTGAAGCCGGAAAAAGCCAACGGCCGCACCGTGGTGCTGATGCACGGTAAAAACTTCTGTGCCGGTACCTGGGACGGCACCATCCGTGCGCTGACGGCGAGCGGGTACAGGGTGATCGCCCCGGACCAGATCGGCTTCTGCAAATCCACCAAGCCCGAGCGGTATCAGTACACCTTCCAGCAGCTGGCTGATAATACCCATGCGCTGCTCACATCTCTGGGTGTCGAACGCGTGACGGTGATCGGGCACTCTACCGGCGGCATGCTGGCGACGCGCTACGCGCTGATGTGGCCGCAGCAGGTGGAGCAGCTGGTGATGGTCAACCCGATTGGCCTGGAGGACTGGAAGGCGCGCGGCGTGCCGCATATTACCGTCGACCAGTGGTATCAGCGTGAGCTGAAAACCAGCGCGGACGGCATTCGCCAGTACGAGAAAAACACCTACTATGCCGGAGAGTGGAAGCCGGAGTACGAGCGTTGGGTAACCATGCTTGCCGGGCTGAACAACGGGCCGGGCAAAGCGCGCGTGGCATGGAACTCGGCGCTGCTCTACGACATGATCTACACCCAGCCGGTTGTCTACGAATTTAGCGAGCTGAAGATGCCGGTATTATTGATGATCGGCACGAAGGACAACACCGCTATCGGCAAAGATCTCGCCCCGCCGGAGGTGCGTAAAACGCTCGGTAACTACGCGGTGCTGGGGAAGGAGACGGCAAAACGCATTCCGCACGCCACTCTGGTCGAGTTTAACGATATGGGCCACGCGCCGCAGATGCAGGATCCGGTGCGCTTCCACGAGGCGCTGCTGAAAGAGCTGAAGCGCAGCGATCCGCTTTCAGAATGATTTTCCACCTCTTTTCACTGCACTAATCGCGTTTTGCCAGCTGTCGAGGCCATGAGTTTCCCGCTATGATAAGCGGCTATTCTAAGGAGAACGCATGGTCTGGATAATGCTGGCAACGCTTGTCGTGGTGTTTGTGGTGGGGTTTCGTGTCCTGACCTCGGATTCCCGTCGTGCCATCAAACGGTTAAGCGAGCGTCTGGGGATCACCCCGGTTCCGGTGGAATCGATGATCGATCAGTTTGGTAAATCGTCCGGCAACGAGTTTATCCGCTACCTTGAGCGTCCCGACGAAGCCCATCTGCAAAACGCTGCGCAGGTGCTGCTAATCTGGCAGGTGTGTATTGTTGATGGCAGTGAACAGAACCTGCACACCTGGCACCGTATGCTGCGCAAAGCCCGCCTTGCCGCGCCCATTACCGACGCGCAAATCCGCCTCGCACTCGGCTTCATGCGCGAAATAGAGCCAGACCCGCAGGAGCTTAACGCCTTCCAGCTGCGGTATAACCAACTCTTCTTACCGGATGAGGGCGTGTTTTATCTGCATTAAGGCATTTTCCCGCATAACACATTCTGAGCGTTCAGAATCTCTTCTCTATTCTCATTCAGACGGGTGGCAGCATAGATATCTATGTTTAACCTTTTTGCTTCCGCGTCCGTGAGTTCACGGTAGCACAGCCCTTCCTGATTAAAGGTGCATTTCGACTGAGGTAGCAGGGCAAATCCTTTCCCTCTTGCGATACGGCTTAGCATAACGAGGGAATCATCCGGCTCTTTAATGCGCTTCAGCGGCGTTTTCAACGTATCAAAGTAGCTTTCGCATTTGTCATAGAATGAGGGGTTAGCGCTTCTCGAAAACCAAAAAATTGGGAGATCGCTAATATCTTCCAGCGAGACTTTCTCTTTCAGGCTGGCAGGATGTAAAGAGGGCATTGCGATGAGCAAAGGTTCCTGGCAGACCCAGCGGTACTGAACAATATCTTCATGACCTGTTCCCTTTTCGCCGGTCAGCACCAGATCCAGCATATTTTTAGACAAGCTTTGCAGCAGTTGGGCTGACGTCAGATCCGGCGTTTCGACATCATCTCCCGCGTTCATTTTTTGAAGCTGAGTATTCACGGGTTCAATATATTCAAAATTAAGGGTCCGCGTGAGTCCGATGCGCAGGCTCGTTTCTGAGGAGAGAAGATCAACTTTTAAATTGCTGATGTCTTTAAGAATTTTTTCAGCCTGAACAACCAGCGCACGGCCTGCCTCAGTGAGGCTTACATCATGCGTGCTGCGGCTGAACAACTGACGTTTCAGAACCGCTTCAAGACATTTTATCTGGCGCGTCAAAGGCGGTTGAGTCATGCGCAGACGTTCGGCAGCCTTACGGAAGTTCAGTTCATGCGCAACAGCGAGAAAGCATTGTAATTGTTTGATACTCGGCAGGTTATTGCTGATTAAATGTTCTGCTGTGGCCATACGTGGATCCTAAATGCAAAAAGGTACTTCGTCTTTTTTCGATTTCGATATTACACGCTAAATGCTGTAAGCAAAACCTGTTTTAACAGTAATACAAAAAATATATTACAAATTTAACAATTCCAATTGTTTCCTGTATTGATAAATTTCTAATCGAATCCTCACCAATCAATACTCGGAGTAATTATGTCGTCTAAATATGTACTGGTATCACGCTTCCCATTAAAAAATACTTTTTCTGAAAAAGAATTCACTTCCTTAAAAAGTAATGAAAACGTTCGCTACTTTTCCTGTGAAGAAAATGGTGTTAATGAGTTACTGGAACTGCGCGCATTCAATGATATTAAAGAAATTGCATGGGTTGAAAGTGAAATGGAGTCTATGTTCCATCGTTTCTCTGATGTTCTTTCTGCCGATATCCGTCGCGAACTGCTTAAGTTTGTTGAATCCCCAATCGATAATGAAAAGATCTAGCCAGAATCAAATTACATCCAACTTCGCCATGTTGAAGTGCCTGCGCATAACTATCAGCAGTACCGTCAGTGGCGCGATGAAACTATTTTTAATGTGGTAAGAGATAACAAAGATAAAATTGAAAGCTTCGAAGCGTTTCATTCTCTGATCAGTGGCGTTCCGGGCGTAATGTTCATCTCCTCATTCAACGGTGATAAAGCAGAATATAAAGAAGCATTTACCAATGCGCGTTACCAGGAAATCATTCAACAGGCTGGCGACAACTTTATCACTGGCGGCAATGACGGCCTTTATACGCGTATCTATCGTGCTTGCTGTTGTTGAGGAACAATGAATGAACTGTAAAAAGTTGGTTGTTGTGGGCGATAAATTTAATGAATTTGCCAACGGTAAAGATGTACTGACTATATCTCAGCTTGAATTATTGACTCAGATCCCTGCAAATATCATTGATAAAGAACACGAAATTATTGTTGGGCAGGGCGTGCGCAAGGATTTTGCCGGGAAAGTAATTTCAAATCAGGCAAGAAACGCGATTCATGGTAATAAACTTAAAATGTGCTCTCTGGAAAAACTGGTTAGCGACAAAAAAAATGCACATTGCCATAAAAAGCTGGAACAGAACGTACTTATAGGACCTGCGGAACGCGCTGAGCATAACCACGATCTGTATGCGATGCCTCTGTTAATTGATGAGCGTTGCGAGTTGATGGCAGATCACCAGACGGGCCAGCATATCCAAGGAATGCTCCTGGTTGAAGCCAGTCGACAGGCCTTTATCGGCGTCACCGAAGAATTTATTTACCAGCAAGAAAGTGGGCGCTATTACGTCATTAATAGCATGGCAATCAATTTCGCCAGTTTCCTGTTCCCTTTACCGGCGCTGGTCCACTTTGAATTTCTTAAAAAAGATATTAACGACCGCCGGGGGCGTTTTAAAGCTCAGGTACGCGTCACTCAGCACCAAACGCTTTGCGCGACAATGGATGTCTCGTTCACCGTCTACCCTTCGGCCCTGATTACAGAGAAAGAAAAATCTCTGGCTGAGGTTGCCATGCAGGCGACCATCGTTGAGCAGCAAGTGGTGGTTCAAGGGGTAACGCATGCCTGAATTACGTAGCCAGAAATACCGTCTGGCTGCGACCACGCAGGGGCCGCTTTACCCCCCTGCGGAGGTCATGGACGGAAAGGGGAATTTTGTCGTTGTTGGCATGGTGCCCGGGGATAACGGTCTGCAGTGGCGAAGTGTCATTGTCTCACCGGACAGCGAGCTTCCGGTATTTGGGGAAACCGCACCCTATAACATTCTGTACGATATAGAAAAAATGCCCAAGGAGGCGTTGAAGAACATCATTCTTCATACTCTTCCTTTACCCGTTCCGATGAACAACTATCGGATGATTTTCGCACCAGAACAGCGGCCGCAGGCCAATAATGAAATAAGGTCTAGCCTTCCACTGCATGACGGTTATATCGCGGATTATCGCATCAACGATGGAAAGCGAGATATCCAGCCTGTGACACTCGCTGCCTGGCTTGAGGCAGAGGGAACCTTTGACGTCACGTTGTCTGAAGACAAGAAACGAGCAAGGTTCACTTTTTCGTTCCGGAGCCTTGTCCCGGATAGCGTTTATACCGTGATGAGTCTCAGGGAAAACGATTTAGCCTCTGAGGATCCTAGCAGGCCAGGTCCGCTGGGAATACCCAACGTATTTATAACTAATAGCGAAGGTAATGCCGAGTATTGGGCTGAGTTAACCGATCCTTTTCCGGCCCCGGAGAGGAAAGGAAACAGAATTATTAACGTAGTCGTACTTTATATGAGCTCGCGTCAGAGCTACGGCGGTGCAATTGGTTTTTACGGTCTTGGAGGCGATATCCATGCCCATTTAAAACTTAAAGGCCGTTCCTTCGATGAATTTACAACTATAGAGTGAGAAAAATATGCCGTTTGTTCATGTGATGACCTGGCCGACGAAAGATGAAAATCAAATCATCAGGCTCCAGGAAGAGATTACGTTTGCCGTTCACAAAAACACAGGTGCGCCGCTGGATAAAATTTCCGTGGTGGTTTCTGAAATTACGCCTTCCCGCTGGGCGGATGCAGGCGTGCCTGGTACGGATAAAGACTTCCCGATTAAGAGTCGACGAAAAAACTACGAGGAATAAGCATTGCTTAAACATGCCGCATTTTTTGATGTTGATGAGACGCTTATAAATATTAAAAGCATGTTCGATTTTTATGACTTCTGGTGCAGGGAAAACAATCAAGACGATCATCTTCAACGCTACATGTCTCGTTTTCGTACTGACGTGAAAAACGGTGTGCCAAGGGAAACCCTGAATAGAGAATATTATCGCCAGTTTAAAAATGTTTCCTGGCGTTATCTGGAAGAAATGGGCGAGAAATGGTTCAAGCGTAAAATGGAAAACAGTTTTTTTATTGAGAGTGCCGTTTCAGCGCTTAAAAAGCATCAGAGCCAGAATATGTACACCGTATTTATATCAGGTTCTATGCTTCCGATTCTTTCGCCCATTGCGAAATACCTTGGGGTAACGGACGTACTCTGTGCGCCGGTGATAATAAATGACGCAGGTGAGTTGACGGGTGAAATCGGCCTGCCTCAAACGATTGGGACGGGTAAAAAAGACGCTCTTATGACGTTTTGCCGGGAAAAGGAGATTAACCCGGCGGATTGTTATGCCTACGGTGACGATCTTTCAGATATTCCAATGCTCGAAGCCGTCGGACATCCCGTCTGTGTGGGAGAGCGTTCCGCGCTCAACAGATATGCAACAGAAAAAAATTGGCACATTATTTAAACTATTATTGAGGTAAGTAGTATGACTTCTGAACTCTCCTCGCAAAATATGACGTTAAGGTCATGGCTTGCCTTATTCATTCTGGCTATTTCAACGTTTACTATTGTCACCACAGAGCTGGCGCCAGTCGGATTATTAACGCCAATCGCAGAGGGGCTACAGTCTTCGGAATCCGCGGTGGGTATGACCGTATCGCTTTATGCCTGGGTGGGGGCGTTGAGCGCGCTGTTTGCCTCCGTCTTTTTAGGTAATGTGGCCAAGAAGCGCCTTTTACTCGTTCTCACCGTGGTGCTTCTCATCTCCAACATCATGGCCGCGACGGTAAACACATACAGCATGCTGCTTAGCGCCCGCGTATTGGGTGCGCTTGCTCACGGTGCATTCTGGGCGATGATCGGTGCAACGGCGGTTGCCATCGTTCCTGCCAGATATATTGGGGCGGCGACGTCAATCGTATTTGGTGGCGTTTCCGCAGCAAGCGTTTTTGGCGTACCGGTATCTAACTATATTGGTATTCACTTCGGCTGGCGGCAGGCATTTTGGCTGATGGCCGCGCTGAGCATAATTGCGTTTGTGGGTATTAGCGTTCTTGTTCCCCAGATTACCAGCAAAAGTGCGCTCGGCCTGGATGCGCTTAAAGGTGTGCTGAAATCGTCAACCTTATGGAAAATTTACTCAGCAACCTTGCTGGCTGTTACTGCCCACTTTGCCGCCTTTACTTACATTGAACCCTGGTTACACACGCAGAGCTTACTGTCCACTGCCTTTATTCCCGCTGTGCTTTTTGTTTACGGCATCGCGGGTCTGGCTGGTAATTTCCTGACCGGCGTGTTGATTGATAAATATCTTAAGCTGACGGTCTCTTTGTCTGTACTGCTGATCTGTGCAGTGCTGCTGTTCCTGGGCCTGTCAGGTTTCTCGCTCTCTGCTGCACTGATATTCACCAGCATGATTGTCTGGGGCATCGCCGTATCAGGAATATTTGTTGGCTTCCAGACATGGGTTTTACGTATGGCAGAGGATAAAGCCTTCCCGGCCTCTGCAATCTACGTTTCATTTTTCAACACCGCTATTGGTATCGGCGCGTCAGTCGGTGCCTGGATGGTTTCATCATTTTCAATGCCGCTCCTGTATATCGTCGCCGGTACGGCCATAGGCCTGTCCGTTCTGCTTGTCGCGGTTATTCCTGCAACGTTGACCGCAAAACAATCCCCTATGGAGAAATCATATGAGTCAAATTAATGACCGCACGCGCTATGGCAGAGAGATTATGGACCGTCTCGAAGCGGGGCTCGCGGATAAAGTCACTCGCCGCCTGAGCGAACTGGACCCGGGGCTGCCCGCCCTGATTACCGACTATGCATTCGGGGATGTGGTGGGGCGTCCGGGACTGGATCTCAAAACGCGCGAAATGCTGACCGTCGCATCGCTTGTGACGCTGGGTAATGCTATGCCGCAGTTGGAACTGCATATGAGAGGAGCGCTCAATACCGGCGTGACGCCGGAAGAGCTACTTGAAATTGTAATACAGATGGCGGTGTATGCCGGCGTTCCCGCCTGTATGAATGGTCTTACAGCCTACCGCGCGGCAATGGCCTCGACGGGTCACCCCTTGCCAGGGCTGAAAGGGGTAGACGCATGAGCGAGGTTGTCATTATTGCAGCCCGCCGCACTGCGACGGGTGCATTTCAGGGCGCGCTTGCGGAGCATTCCGCCGTTGAGTTGGGAAGCCGGGTCATTCAGGCGCTCCTGAAAGAATCTGGCGTACAGGCCAATGATATCTCTCAGGTCATTATGGGACAGGTTCTTACTGCGGGGTGCGGCCAGAATCCGGCTCGACAGTCGGCCCTGAATGCTGGATTACCTATAGACACGCAATGTCTGACGGTCAATAAAGTGTGTGGTTCCGGGCTTAAGGCGGTCCATCTTGGCATGCAGGCGCTACAGACGGGTGAGGCTGAGTTTATTATTGCTGGCGGCCAGGAGAGTATGTCCAACGCACCGCATATTGCCATGACGTCGCGTAGCGGAACGCGGCTGGGTGATATTATTCTCAAAGATAGCCTGGTTTCTGACGGGCTCTGGGATGCCTTCAATGATTATCATATGGGTATTACTGCAGAGAATGTTGCGACGGAGTTTGGTATCAGCCGCCAAATGCAGGATGAATATGCCCTTGTCTCTCACCACAATGCGCTTGAAGCGCAGGCGCGCGGCATTTTTGAGCGAGAAATTGTTCCGGTTGAGTGGCTGACGCGAAAAGGCGAAACGATTAGCATGGAGAGGGATGAAGGGCCGCGTGCAACCAGTATTGAAAAATTGATGAAACTGAGGCCTGTCTTCCGTAAAGAGGGAACAGTGACGGCGGGAAATGCTTCATCGTTGAATGACGGTGCCGCTGCGGTGCTGCTTTGTACGCGTGATACTGCCGAAGCGCGTGGCTTGCCGGTTCTGGCGTCGCTGGGCGTGTTTACAAATTCCGGCATCCAGCCGGCATTAATGGGTGCAGCCCCGATTCAAGCCATTGCCGACTGTCTTTCTCGCTCGGGATGGAAGCCAGAGGATGTCGATCATCTTGAATCCAACGAAGCGTTTGCAGCCCAGGCGCTGGCTGTGATTCAGCAGACTGGGATTTCCCCGGATCGTATCAATCCTTACGGCGGGGCAATCGCGCTTGGGCATGCGATAGGTGCATCCGGCTGCCGAATTTTGGTGACGCTGGTTCATTCCCTGATCCGTAATGACGCCAGGCGTGGCGTCGCCGCACTGTGTGTTGGCGGTGGGGAAGGGGTTGCGTTGAGCGTTTATCGCTAACGACACGGCTTATTTATGGATATAAAAAAACCGGGGAAACCCGGTTTTTTGTTTTTATGATGAGGTATCAGGCGTTCACACCTTTCATACCCTCGGCAGAATAACGATCGCCTTTAATCTCAATCCGCCGATGAAGGTTGTTCAATGATTCAATGTCGCTCTTCTCAATCACAATGTCGGCAGCGCATGCGTTTTCGGCCAGATAGCTGGCGTGCTTCGTGCCCGGGATGGGAACCAGCCGATCGTATTGCGCTAACAGCCAGGCAAGGGCAATCTGACCCGCGCTACAGCCGTATTTCTCCGCCAGCGGGTGGATGATATCGAGCAGCTGTCGATTATGATCGAGGCTGGACTGAACAAAACGTTCGTTGTTTTTACGGAAATCACCCTCTGCAAACGCGCTGTTGTTCAGGTATTTTCCCGTCAGGAAGCCTCTGCCAAGAGGTGAGTAGGGCACCAGACCAATACCTAACGCTTTCACGACTGGCAGAATGCTTTCCTCAATGTCGCGTGTCCACAGCGAATATTCCGTTTGCAGCGCAGTGACCGGATGTACCGCATGGGCACGCTGCAGCGTTGAAGCCGACACTTCGCAAAGGCCGATGTGGTTGATCTTGCCCTCTTTAACAAGGGCGCGCAGACAATCCATACTCTCTTCTATCGGGGTTGCGTTACTTACTCTGTGAAGATAAAAGAGGTCGATTCGCTCCACGCCAAGCCGCTTGAGGGACTCATTACAGCAGCGGATGATATAGTCAGGCGTGTTGTTGATGGTGCGGGCATAGGACTCGTCAGCAGAGCGATCGATGCCGCATTTCGTGGCTATTTTGAACTGCTCGCGAGTGCTTTTATCCAGCCCGGCAAGAAAATGACCGATTAGTCTTTCATTATGACCACGGCCATATAAATTTGCGGTATCAATAAACGTCACGTTTAGATCGATGAGGCTATGCAACACCTGCAGTGAGGCTTTGTCATCGGTCTGGCCATAAAATTCACTCAGACCCATGGCACCATAGCCGACGGCACTGACGGTAAGATTTTGAGATAAAGTACGTGTTTTCATAGTTTCTCCTTTTCAGACGCTATGATTGTTTCACCTCAATTGTGGATACTGAATTTTCATTTTCGTTATGCTCAAAAGGTATCAGGCAACACCGATTTGCCTTGCAGGTAATTAAAAAGCGCAAAAGTTGTCTAAACGTTAAATTCATCACACTTTTGATGATAAACTGCGCGACTTTTCCGCACGTTTTTATCTTCAGGTGATGCCATGACAGAACATATCCAGCCCACGACCAGACCGCAGACCAAAGACGTTTCCCGGCCCAACTGGTCGGCGGTTTTCTCCGTGGCGTTCTGCGTCGCCTGTCTGATTACCGTTGAGTTTCTGCCGGTGAGCCTGTTGACGCCAATGGCGCAGGATCTGGGTATTTCCGAAGGCGTGGCGGGGCAATCCGTCACCGTCACCGCGTTTGTGGCGATGTTTGCCAGCCTCTTTATTACCCAGGCGATTGGCGCTATCGACCGCCGCAAAGTGGTCATTCTCTTCAGCGTGCTGCTGACGGCATCCTGCCTGCTGGTCTCCTTCGCCAATAGCTTTAGCCTGCTGCTGCTCGGTCGTGCCTGCCTTGGGTTAGGGCTCGGCGGCTTCTGGGCGATGTCGGCCTCGCTGACCATGCGTCTGGTGCCCGCCCGCACGGTGCCTAAAGCGCTGTCCGTGATTTTCGGCGCGGTCTCCATCGCGCTGGTGATCGCCGCGCCGCTGGGCAGCTTCCTCGGCGGGATTATCGGCTGGCGTAACGTCTTTAACGCCGCCGCGGTGATGGGCCTTCTGTGCATTATCTGGGTGTGGAAGGCGCTGCCGTCCCTGCCGGGTGAAGCGGCGCACCACAAACAGAACATGTTCGCGCTGCTCAAGCGCCCCGGCGTTATGGCGGGCATGACCGCCATCTTTATGGCCTTCGCCGGGCAGTTTGCCTTCTTCACCTACATCCGCCCGGTGTTTATGACCATGGCGGGCTTTGATGTGGATGGCCTGACGCTGGTGCTGCTGAGTTTCGGTATCGCCAGCTTTGTCGGTACCTCGCTGTCGTCCCAGTTCCTGAAACGCTCCCTCAAGGTGGCGCTGGCAGGCGCGCCGCTGGTACTGGCGATAAGCGCCGCGGTGCTGTTGCTGTGGGGCAGCGATAAGTGGGTCGCTTCGGCGATTGCGATTATCTGGGGCTTTGCTTTTGCGCTGGTACCGGTGGGCTGGTCGACGTGGATCACCCGCTCGCTGGCCGATCAGGCGGAAAAAGCCGGGTCGATTCAGGTGGCAGTGATCCAGCTGGCGAACACCTGCGGCGCAGCGGTGGGCGGCGTGGCGCTCGACCATCTGGGGCTGACCTCACCGCTGGTGATTTCCGGCACGCTGATGCTGCTGACGGCGCTGCTGGTGGCAGCGAAGGTGAGGGCGAATTCGTAAATTCGCCCCTCTCCCCGGCCCTTTCCCCAAAGGGGCGAGGGCTAGGGTGAGGGAATATCAGGCTGAAGTCTTAACCCGTCTTCTCGAATCCATCGAAATCAACACCACCGACGAGACAATCAGCAGCGTGCCCAGCCAGTCCGGCAGGGTGAAGGCCACCCCCAGCAGGATCACCGACAGCAATGCGCTGCTCAGCGGCTCGGCGCAGCTCAGAATGCTTGCCTTCGGCCCACCGATCATTTGCGCCCCTTTCAGATACAGGCTGAACGTCAGCGCCGTACCGATCACCACCAGATAGAAGAACGCCAGCAGCAGGCTACCGTCGAACGCAAACGTGGTGCCGCGCCCGGCGTAGAACGGCGTCAGCAACAGTCCTGCAATCAACATACTCCAGCCAACAATCGGCAGCGTGCCGTAGCGGGCGATCAGCGTTGACGGATAAGTGGTATAGAACGCCGCAGCAAAGGCCGAGGCGATGCCGAAGAACAGCGCGGCAGGCGAGATAGAGAGCGATGTCGGGTCGCCGTGCGTTACCAGCAGGAAGGTGCCGACAAGCGAGGTCATTATCGCGGATAAGACAAAAATACCGGGGCGCTTTTTCCGCGCCAGCGCGAACCATGCCACGATAATGGTCGGCGACAGGAACTGCAGCACGGTAGCGGTGGCGGCGTTGGATTTTTCAATCGTCAGCAGGAAGGTGAGCTGCACGGTGAGCGCGCCGACCAATGAGAAAAACAGCAGGCTGATGGCGTCCTTGCGGTTTTTGATGACCGAGAAAATCTTGTCGCCGTGAACGAAGGAGAGCGTCAGCAGGATCACGCCGGTAAACAGCAGGCGAATCATGGTCAGATAAGGCGAGGAAATGTGGCTTTTCTCCATGATGTACTGCGCGCAAACGCCTGAACTTCCCCATAAAACGGCGGCGATCAGGACGTTCAGCATCCCTTTACGTGTGGAACCCATGTTCTCCCCTGTTATGTCGGTTTTTTTGTAGCATAACATGGGATCTTGCCGGGCGGCGCTGCGCTTACCTGGCCTACAAGGTTTTGTAGGCCCGTGCAAGCGCAGCGCCGCCGGGCGAAACAAACGGCGTCGTATTAGAACCACGCCTCCCACATCGCGCCGACGTTGAAATCGTCGAGCGTTTCGTCTTTGGTATTGTTCACGCGGGCGGTGCGTTCGTTATCCACTTTGCCGCCGGTGACGTAGAAACGCAGCATCGGACGGAACTCCGGCCCCATGGCGATAGACATGTTCTGCGACAGGGTCAGCTTCCAGCCCTTATTATCGCCGCCGTTGTCGTAATCAACGTGCTGCCAGCCCGCTTCCAGCCAGGTCGAGTGGACGTCGTTCCACCAGTGCATCGGGCGGACGATGGCGTTGTAGTTCTTGCGGTTGTCGGTGTCATCACGACTGTTGTCGTAATCGTGGAAGGCGAGGATGTACTCCACCTGCGTGGCCTGGGTGAATTTGTACAGCCCCTCGAAGCTGGCGTAGACCGTGGTCAGATCCTCGGTTTTGTTGAAGACGCTGTTGTCCGAGTTATCCGAGTAGCGGGCGATCACCTTGTTCACGCCGCTGTCGTTGGTGTGGCTCATCACCACGCCGCCCTGCCAGGCGTTCAGACGCTCGTCGCTTTCAATGGCCTTCGAGTCAAAGCCGTAGTTGGCGTACAGCTCCAGGTCGATCGGGCCGAGCTTCATGCCGTGGATTTTAGAGGTTGCCGCGTAGTTGCCTTTGTCGCCCGTGCCGGAGCCGCCGGTACAGGTGATGCGCGACGGGTTCGCTTCGTCTTCCATCACTTCCGGGCTACAGGATTCCACCGCCGCCACGGCCGCCACGTCAAACTGTACGCCGCCGATGTCGAAGTTCTTCACCCCGGCACCCTGGCCGTCGTGGTTCATCCAGAAGTAATCGTTGATGCCCTGCTGCGGACGCTGGTGGAAGTCGCGCCCCGCCCAGAAATAGGCGTTCGGGTTCGATGCCATAATGTTGGTCACACCGGCGTAGGCTTTTTTCAGGTTAACCTCATCGCCCCAGTGGTCGATCATCACGTTGATGTCCCAGATGGCACCGTTGTCACCTTTGAAGGCTTTGGAAAGCTGGAATTCACCGCCGTTGCCTTCGTTGCCCAGACGACCAATCGCGGACGCGCCGTTGTAGGAGCCGTCTACCGCCACGTATTTCTGATCGGCGGCCTGGAAGTGCGCGCCGTAGCGGGCGTAGCCGGTAAATTTCACCCCGAACGGGATCGCCATATCCGGGGATTGCGCCGCGCTTTGCGGCTCGGTCACCACGTCCGCTTTTTTGGCAACGGCGGCATCCATTTTGGCCTGACGTTCTGCCAGGGCTTTATCCACCGCTTTGGCCACAATGGCGTCGATTTGCTCCTGCGTAAATTCTTGCGCGAGTACGGAAATGGGGCAAAGCGCGGCGATAACCGCCATTGTTAATGGAAGTTTTTTAATCGTATTCATGGTTATCTCAATATAGTTTAATTTTATTCAGACAATAACCATCCCGCTCCGATCTGACAGAGTATGTCGCTATCATCAGAACAAGTGGATCTCTATTTTAGGTACAGAGGTATTACGCTAACGTTATTTCGCCATAGATTATCTCTGGTATAAATGAATAATTTCTTCCGATAATTCACGCGCCAGCAGGGAATTCATTAAATGGTCCTGGGCGTGCACCATAATTAAGGTCATCGGCTGGCGGGCTTCTCCCGCATCCTGCTCGATCAGTTTGGTCTGCATTTTGTGTGCCTGGCGCGCATAGCCATCGGCCTCGCGCAGCAGGCTTTTGGCTTCGTCAAGGTTGCCCTGGCGCGCCGCGTGCAGCGCTTCAAAGCACAAACTGCGGGACTGACCGGCGTTGACGATAATTTCCATTACGGCATCTTCTAATACGATCATCATAATTACTCTTTATCAAAACTGTTATTTAAGGCAGTGATGGCAAACCACTCGCCGCTTTTTTTGAGGGTGCGCTGCTGCGTCTCTAAGTCGAGCTGAATAAATCCGTAACGATTTTTATAGGCATTACACCAGGACCAGTTATCAATAAAGGTCCACATATGGTAGCCAAGGCAATTGCATCCTTCGTTAATACCTTTATGCAGCCACGCTAAGTGCTCAGAAATAAAATCGATGCGGTATTGATCGTTAATCTGGCCATTTTCAATAAAGCGCTGTTCATTTTCGACGCCCATACCGTTTTCAGAAATAAAGCAGCGAGGGTTATCGTAATTGTCGCGCAGGTTAACCAGAATATCGTAAATACCCGGCTCGTAGATTTCCCAGCCGCGGTATGGGTTCATCTTGCGGCCCGGCATCTCGTAATTGTCAAAGAACCACTCCGGCATAAACGGCGCCTGCGGGTTTACCGCGCTGTCGCGACACTTCACGCGCCGCGGCTGGTAGTAGTTCACGCCGAGCAGGTCGATTTTTCCTTCCGCAATCAGGGCGCGGTCCTCCGGCTTGCAGGTCGGGAGCTGGTCGTACGCTTTCAACAGCGCCACCAGGTCTGCCGGATACACGCCGCGAAGCACCGGGTCGAGGAAGCTGCGGTTAAACATCAGATCCGCAATGTGCGCCGCCTTCACATCCGCCGGGTTCTGCGAACGCGGGTAGGAGGGCGTCAGGTTGAGCACGATGCCAATTTCCCCGGCATAACGCCCGGCGCGGTAAGCCTGAACCGCTTTCGCGTGGGCCAGCACGGTGTGATACGCCACGGTAGCCGCACGACGAAAATCCACCACGTTCGGATAGTGGAAGTCGTACAGATAACCGCCCTCCACCGGCACAATCGGCTCGTTGAAGGTAAACCAGTGCAGCACGCGGTCGCCGAACAGCGCAAAGCAGATCTGCGCGTAGCGGGCGTAAGCGTCCACCACGTCGCGGTTTTCCCAACCGCCGATCTCCTGCATCGCCATCGGCATGTCGAAATGGAACAGGGTAATAAACGGCGTGATGCCCTGTTCAATCAGCTCATCAATGACCTGATTATAAAAGTCGACCGCCTGCGGGTTCACTTCACCGATACCGTCGGGGATCAGGCGCGCCCAGCTTATCGAGGTGCGAAAGCTGTTGTGGTTCAGCTGCTTTAACAGCTGAATGTCCGTTTTCCAGCGCTGATAAAACGTGGAGGTCTGCTGCGGCCCCACGCCGTTATGAAAACGGTTCGGCTCGCGGGCAAACCAGTAGTCCCACGTGGTTTCCCCCTCTCGTGTCCCTTCGGTCTGGAGAGCGGAGCTTGCGCTGCCCCACCAGAAGCGATCGGGAAATGTGTATTTCATGACGCGTCCTCTTTGACTCAATGACTTGCGGTTTCAGCGACGCCAACGGTGGCCTGGGCTTTCTGCTCTTCGTTTTTCATCAACGTACGCTCATAGGCACGCAGGAACGGCAGATACATCAGCGCGGACATCACCATACAGACCACGCACATCACCACCGGGCTTAATGCCCAGTTCGCCGCCCACGAGGCACCAATCGGTGCGGGAGTGGTCCATGGGGTTAACGACACCACCTGCGCCAGCCAGCCGAGCTTAGTGGCACCGTAGGCCAGACAGGCGTTGATCAGCGGCACAAACACGAACGGGATAAACAGCATCGGGTTCATGATGATCGGCGCGCCGAACAGGATCGGTTCGTTGATGTTAAAGAAGCTGGGCACCACGCCCATTTTGCCGATGGTACGCAGGTGCGTGACGCGGCTGCGCAGCAGCAGGAATGCCAGCGGCAGGGTAGAACCGACGCCACCAATCAGCAGGTAGTGGTCCCAGAAGCCCTGCAGATAAACGTGCGGCAGGGCGGCACCGGCAGCCAGTGCGGCCTGGTTTGCCGACAGGTTCGCCATCCAGAACGGGTTCATGATGCCGGTGACAATCAGCGAGCCGTGAATGCCAGCAAACCAGAAGATCTGGCACAGCAGCACGGAGAGCAGAATGGCGGGCAGGGAATCCGACGCCGACACCAGCGGCTCCAGCAGGTGCATGATCGCCTGTGGGATGATCATCCCGGTTTGCGCTTCGATAAACAGGTTCAGCGGATGCAGGGTGCCAATCACCACCATCACCGGGATCAGGATTTCAAACGAGCGCGCCACGCCGGTCGGCACTTCTTTTGGCAGGCGGATGGTCACGTTGTTTTGCTTAAGCCACGCATACACGCGGGTGGAGTAGATGGCGGTGATCAGCGCGGTGAAGATGCCCTGGCCCGACAGATACTGGGTCGAGATCTTACCGTCGGCATAGGGCGCGGCAACCAGCAGGAACGCCATAAACGCCAGCAGACCGGATATCACCGGGTCGAGGTTAAACTGACGTCCGAGGCTCGCGCCAATCCCCACCGAAATGAAGAAGGTCATCACGCCCATGCTGAGGTTAAACGGCAGCATCAGCTGTTCACGGTAGGTCTGGGAGAAATCCAGCCAGCCGCGGGCGAAACTGTTGGTGGTATCCGCCGAGAACGGCGGGAAGATGAACACCAGCATGAACGAGCCGATGATCATAAACGGCAGCGCGGCGGTAAAGCCGTCGCGAATGGCAATCACATACTTCTGCTGACCGAGCTTAGCGGCCAGCGGGGTAATCGATTGCTCAATCACCGCGACCATGGATTGATATAACGAACTCATGTGAACACCTTTTAGTGTGCCGCTTCAATGAGCGACAGAGCATAGTCCAGTACTTTATCGCCACGCTGCATGCCGTAGTCCATCATCTCGATGGCCTGTACCGGAATGCCTTGCGTCGCCGCCTTGTCTGAGAGTGTCTTTAACATGTATTTCACCTGCGGTCCGAGAAGCACCACCTGGTAATGCGGAAACTGCGTGTCAAATTCGGACACGCCGTAGGCATCAATCTTGACCGGTAGCCCACGCGCATTCGCTTCTTCGACCATTTTGCTGACCAGCAGGCTGGTGGACATCCCGGCTGAACAACACAGCATAATCTTGAACATCGACATCCTTCCTCTAAATGTAAAAAGTTATTGCGAGGATGATTGGACATCATACGGAAACCGGTTTCCATTTATAAAAGACAGAAGTGTGACAGCTATCAAGAAGCGTTGATTATGGGGCTAATTATCACGATCGGTGTCACAAAATTTGGCGAGTTTTACATCAAATTGAGTGGAAACGGAAAATCGGTTTCCATGAAAAACGGAAACGGATATACTCCGTACTGGCTATAATGTGAGCCGTAGCGGAAATGGAATTTGCAGGTGCGCCAGGCCTGCCAGGGGAGAGAGATGTCTACAATCAACGATGTATCGCGTCTGGCCGGGGTGTCCAAAGCCACGGTATCACGGGTGTTGAGCGGATCGCGTGGCGTGAAAGAGGCCAGCCGCCAGGCCGTTTTAAAAGCGGTGGATGAGCTGAACTATCGTCCCAACGTGATTGCCCAGTCGCTGCTGAGCCAGTCAACGGGCTGTATCGGCGTGATTTGCGCCCAGGAGAATATCAACCAGACCACGGGTTATCTCTACGCGCTGGAAAAACACCTCAGCCAGCATCAAAAGCACCTGCTGCTGCGCTTTGCGCACACCAAAGCGGAAGTGATGCACGCCCTGGAAGAGCTCTCCTGTGGGTTATGCGATGACATTCTGGTGATTGGCGCGCGTTTCCCGCTGGATATCGAAATGGACAACGTCATCCTGGTTGACTGCATGGAAGCCGATAACGCCAACAGCATTCAGTTCGATCACGCCTTTGCCGCCGAAACGGCCTGCAACTTTCTCACCAGCCAGGGACGACGCCAGATTGCCCTGATCCACCCGCACGGCAGCGGTTTTGCCGATCAGGTGCTGCTCGGCTACAAGCACGCGCTGGAGAAAAACTTCCTGCCCTTTAACCGCAACCTTGTCTTTATGGACGCGACCTCGTCCTCTGTTGCGCTGCAGGAGTTACTCAACAATGCGAGCACGCTGAACTTCAACGCGCTGCTGGTGGTGGATGAACAAGAAGCCCAGCGGGTGATCCCGCAACTGCAGGCGTTTAATAAATCCGTTCCGGACGACATCATGGTCTTTAGCCTGGCCGGTTCGCTGCAGCTGCCGGGCATTCCGGTGATCCCGGCGATTGAATATTCCATGGACGCCATGGCAGCGCGCATCGTGAGCTGGCTGAATGAGAAAACGCAGATGCTGGGGTCGTACGTGCTGCGTGGGGATTTGATTATTCCGGAAAGACGTAAGCGCTGAGAAGGTGCAGGGTGCGTTTTGCCCGGCGGCGCTTATACGGTTTTGTAGGCCGGGTAAGCGCAGCGCCACCCGGCAATAAGCACGGGCTGTATCCTTAATAATCCTCCATACAATCCACCTGACTTACCGCGTCCCAGTAGCCGTCGAGGTTGTCGCGTTTCATGGCGGTGACGGCATTTTTGATCAGCAGCTGATTGGCCTCAGACGATAAAATCATCGCCTGCCACGCCTTGTCGCTCTGCTTCTTCTGCGGCGTGCAGGTTTTCTTAATGTCTTTCATCACCTGCTGTTTGATCTGGGCCTCTTTCGCCGGATTGTCCTTCTCCTGCGCGTGAACGAAGGCGGCAAACAGCATGCAGATGAGCAGGCAAACCAGGTGTGTAGCTTTCATCAATCCCTCCGGTCACGTCACAGGTTTTCTCTGAAATATATCGTTACATACAGTATGGCGACGCCAGCCAAAAGTATTAATTTTCTTTTTGACGCGTATGAGAATCACCCGCGCTGGTGGCGAGTGATTTATGTCGGTTAAGCTGTGAGAGATTCCGAGTGCGCGCAAACCAGGAGAACCCTATGCACCTGAACACGACAGACGCTGTCACCCCACAGGAAAAAGAAGAATTATTAACAGGGCTTCGTACCTATAACGGGCAATTTTTAGATCTCTCGACCTTTAGCGGCGATATTGGCGTTTATGTGCGAGACGACAAAGGCGTGATGCTGGGCGGCTTAATTGGCGTGCGCAAAGGCGACTGGCTGAACATTGAATACCTGTGGGTCAGCGACGCCGTGCGGGGCTCGGGCGTCGGCAGCCAGCTTATCAAAACGGCAGAGGACGAAGCCCGACGCAAAGGCGGCACCCACGCGCTGGTGGATACGGTCAGCTTCCAGGCGCGCCCGTTTTATGAAAAACAGGGTTATCAGCTGCAACTGTCTTTGCAGGATTATCCTTATCCGGGGATGCAGAGACACTATCTGACGAAAGCCCTTTAACCGCCGATCCCGCTACCCATCACGGCCAGCGCATGGCGCACAATACTCTCCGGCGAGAGGTCGCTTAGCCTCTCGTCGTTGCGCATTCTGGAGAAGGGCACCAGCACCAGGCTGAGCAGCGTGGTGAACAGCAGTTCAGGGGCCAGCGCCCGATTCAGTTTCCCTTCCGCCTGCCAGCGTTTAACGGTGGCGAGCGTCGCCTGATAATGCTCGTCGCCAAACCGCGCCTGCAGATGGGTGCGCAGTACCGGCATTTCGCCAATGACCTCCTGCATCCACAGTGGCGCAAACCAGCGATGCTGTTCCGCCAGTTCGGCGAGAACCTTGACCATCTCCGTGAGGGCGTTGACCGGTGAGTCTGCGTTTTCGACGAACAGCGCGCCGATCCTGCTGCGTAACGGCAGGAAACGCTCCTCTATCATCGCATCCAGTAACTGCTCCCTGGAGTTGAAGTAGTAGTGCAGCATCGCGGGCGTGACGCCGGCGTCTTTCGCAATCGCATTGAGCGAGGTGTTGGCAATCCCCTGACGGGAAAACAGGTTCAGGGCGATATCCAGCAGCTGTTCGCGGCTGGCCGCTGCGCGTTTGCCGCCGCGCGGACGACCGGGGCGGCGCGGTTCGGAATTGTCCTTTTGTGCTGGCATGGTCTGAGGATCTCTTGATCTTATTCATCACTTACATGAATATTAATTATCTCATTAATTAATTTCAAGCGATCTCTTAGGGAGTCCGACGTAATGACTCAACCTGCGCAAAACGCGCCGTCGATAAAGCTGCTGTTCAGCGCACTGCTGCTGGTGATGCTGCTTTCCGCGCTGGATCAGACCATCGTTTCCACGGCGCTGCCGACCATCGTTGGCGAACTGGGCGGGCTGGATAAGCTCTCCTGGGTGGTAACGGCCTATATTCTTAGCTCCACCATCGTGGTCCCGTTATACGGGAAATTTGGCGATCTGTTTGGCCGTAAAATCGTGCTGCAAATCGCGATCGTGCTGTTCCTTGCGGGGTCCGTACTCTGCGGGCTGGCGCAAAACATGACCCAGCTGGTGCTGATGCGTGCCCTGCAGGGACTGGGCGGTGGCGGGCTGATGGTGATCAGCATGGCCGCCGTGGCGGACGTTATCCCGCCTGCGGAACGTGGCCGTTATCAGGGGCTGTTTGGCGGCGTGTTTGGCCTGGCGACGGTCATCGGGCCGCTGATCGGCGGGTTTATCGTCCAGCACGCGTCGTGGCGCTGGATTTTTTACATCAACCTGCCGCTCGGCCTGTTTGCGCTGCTGGTGATTGGCGCCGTTTTTCAGGGCAGCGCCAGGCGCAATAAGCACGAAATTGATTATCTGGGGGCGATTTACCTCAGCATGGCGCTGCTGTGCATCATCCTGTTCACCACCGAAGGCGGGACGATACGCCCGTGGAGCGATCCGCAGCTGTGGTGCATCCTGGCCTTTGGCCTGACGGGTATCGCCGGGTTTATCTATGAAGAACGTCTGGCGTGGGAGCCGATTATTCCGCTGTCGCTGTTCCGCGACCGCAGCTTCCTGCTCTGCAGCCTGATCGGCTTTATCATCGGGATGTCGCTGTTTGGTTCGGTCACCTTCCTGCCGCTCTACCTGCAGGTGGTGAAAGATGCCACCCCAACGCAGGCCGGGCTTCAGCTGATCCCGCTGATGGGCGGTCTGCTGCTGACCTCGATTATCAGCGGTCGCATCATCAGCCGCACCGGGAAATACCGGCTGTTCCCGATCCTCGGCACGCTGCTGGGCGTGGTGGGGATGTGCCTGCTGACGCGCATTTCGATTCACTCTCCGACCTGGCAGCTGTACCTGTTTACCGGCGTGCTGGGTATGGGGCTTGGGCTGGTCATGCAGGTGCTGGTGCTGGCGGTGCAGAACAGTGTCTCTGTGGATCAATATGGCGTGGCAACCTCCGGGGTGACCCTGTTCCGCTCAATCGGTGGCGCGATAGGCGTTGCGCTGTTTGGCGCGGTGTTTACCCACGTTCTGCAGTCCGGCCTGGCAGAGCGTCTGCCGGAAGGGGCGGAGATGCCGCGCGAGCTTAACCCGACGGCGATCCATCATCTGCCGGATGCGCTCAGGCTGGGTTATCTTGATGCCTTCGGCTCCGCCATCCACGCGGTGTTCCTGCTGGCGGCCGCGATTATGGTGCTGGCGTTTGCGCTGTCGTGGTTTTTACGCGAGGCACCGCTACGACGCGGGCAGGCGCAAGGTTAAGGGTTCGGTTATTTATTGCGAGTCGCTTTCCTAATTTGACGCGTCACGCTTGTCTTGCCCTCTGGCGATGACGCATGCTTTGGCCTGGTCAATAAACCGACAGAGGTTGCCATGGAACGCAAAGCAAAACTGTTTAAAAGAGGGCGAAGCCAGGCGGTAATGCTGCCTGCTGAATTCACGTTTGATGCGGAGAGTGTTTATATCCGGCGGGATGACGACGGGAATGTGGTGCTGACGGCTATTTCAGAGAAAGCGCGACACAGAGAAATCTTTTTGCGTTTACTCAAGCAAACGCCGGTGCCGGATTCCTTCCTTAGCAAAGAGGAGCGTAATCAGAGCTATACGTCCAGGGATCCGTTAGAAGGGCTATAGTGATGCGGCATATGCTGGACACCAATATGGTTAGCCATCTCGTACGGCAACATCCTGAGGTGGTGAGCCAGTATTCGAAAATTGCACCGGATGACATGTGTATTTCAAGCGTAACGGAGGCGGAATTACTTTATGGCGTAGCCAAAAAGCATAGCCATAAACTCAAAGAAACCATTCTGGAATTTCTCAAAACCATCACCGTCTGCGATTGGGACAGCGAGGCCGCAGCCACCTACGGCGCGCTCCGTGCGGCGATGGAAAAGAGAGGCAACGTCATGGGCGATCTCGACCAGCTGATCGCTGCGCATGCCATCAGCCAGGGCACCACCATTGTCACGAACGATCGTGCCTTTCTGATGGTGCAGGAGTTAAGCGTGGAAGACTGGACGCACGCTGCCTGATGTTCCCCCCCTCTCCTGCAGGAGAGGGAAAATCCGCATATAACCTATCCTTCTTACTGATGCCTTTTCGTTTTTTAGCCAGCCGTCTCGTTGTCGATATAGTCACTGAAACATTTATCAAAAGGATATGTCTGGTGAAACTTCGATTGGGTGCGCTGGTTCTGGCGGGGCTGCTGTTGGCAGGATGCGATCGGGAAGGCAGCGATGCCAAACACATTAAGGTCGGCGTGATTAACGGTGCCGAGCAGGACGTGGCGGAAGTTGCGAAAAAGGTGGCGAAAGAGAAGTACGGCCTCGACGTAGAGCTGGTGGGCTTTAGCGGCTCGCTGCTGCCAAACGATGCCACCAACAGCGGCGAACTGGATGCCAACGTCTTCCAGCATCGCCCGTTCCTCGCGGAAGATAACAAAGCGCACGGCTATAAGCTGGTCGCGGTTGCGAATACCTTCGTTTTCCCGATGGCCGGTTACTCCCGCAAAATAAAAGCGGTGGATGACCTTAAAGATGGCGCAACCATTGCCATTCCAAACGATCCAACCAACCTCGGTCGCGCGCTGCTGTTGCTGCAAAAAGAGAAGCTGATTACGCTCAGGCCGGACGTTGGCCTGCTGCCGACGGCGCTGGATATTACTGCCAACCCGAAAAAGCTCAACATCATGGAGCTGGAAGGGGCGCAGCTCCCGCGCGTGCTGGACGATCCGAAAGTCGATGTCGCCATTATCAGCACCACCTACCTCCAGCAAACCGGGCTGTCACCGGTTCACGACAGCGTCTTTGTCGAAGATAAAAATTCGCCCTATGTGAACATTGTGGTGACGCGTGAAGACAACAAAGACGCAGAGAAGGTGAAGGAATTTATCCAGTCGTACCAGTCGCCTGAGGTGGCGAAGGCGGCGGAAAAAATCTTTAACGGTGGTGCCGTTCCGGGCTGGTAAGCCTCTTATACCGGCACCCGGGCATTAACGCGGCTCTCTGGCCAGAGAAAACCCTGGCCAAACTGCGCGCCCGTCGCACAGGCGCGCGCCAGATCCTGAGAGGTTTCAATGCCCTCAATGACGACCGCTTTTGCTATCCCGGCCCTGACGGACTGCACCAGGGCGGCAGGCCCCTCCTGCGCATGGAGCGCGGAGCGATCGATTTTCACACCGTCCAGCGGCAGCGCGAGGCGCACGTACTCCTCTGCCAGATCCCAGGTCAGGTCGTCCAGCCAGATTTTCCAGCCCGCCTGTTTGAGCTGGTTCAGCGCGTCATGGAAACGCCGTTGTTCAGCCTCGTTCATTCGGGTAAGGGTGAAGGGGTCCTGAATCTCAATCGTCAGCCGCTGCTGATGGCGTAACCTCAGCAGTAGCCCAATCGCCCGCGCGTCCAGGAAATGTTCCGCCAGCAGGTTGAGCCAGTAGTGACCGGCCCCGGGCATCTGCAAAAGCGTGTTGGCCTGCCAGAAAAAAATCTGCAGCGCACAGCGGGAGGGCAAGGTGGCAAAGAATGCCTCCAGATTGACGTTCGGGATCTCCACGAGAACTTCATGCGCCACCACCTGACCAGAACGTAAGTCGACCAGCGGCTGAAACCGCAGCCCGGAGATGCGCTGAAACACGGGGGAGGGAAGAACGGTATACATGACGGCCCTTCAAAAGACGAAAAAAAAGTTCCCGCGGACACGGGAACAAAAGGCAAACGACACACGGTCAAATGCTTAATTCAGTATCCAGCGAATGCTTTGGTAGAACGACGGGCCACGCACGGCCTTAAGTTTGTGCATCGCATTGTTCTTGTAGAAGTAAACCAGCCTGACGTTACAGCCCAACTGGCGGGCGATTTGCTTGGTTTTAAGGTTGCAGGAATAGCCGCGCAGCACGCTGGCCTCTTCACTGGAAAGCCTCGCCGGGGCGCGTTGCCGGGCAGTCATGCTCACGTTATACAGGCCGGAATCCGCCGGGGTCTGGCTCATCAGGATCTGCCACAGCGCTTTGATATCCCCCAGGGAGACCCTTTTACTGATCACGCCATCCACATGTTTATATTTCAAATAGCCGACGGACAGGGAATAAATATAGATTTTGGCCCCAGGCTGTTTCTCTTTCAGGCTTAAAATATCGTCATTGGTTGACACTTTGAAATCAAGCGTATTCAGCGGATCGTAAATAATAATGTCAAAGCGGCACTCGCTAAGCGCAAAATCGTCTATTTGGCTGAAGCCATGGAAAACGACCTCTTGCTGGGCATCCGGCTCGCGGTTTACCAGCCATTGCAGGCCAATCAGGGTGAATTCACAGCTATCAATGACGGCCACATGAATTGTTTTTTTGTTTGGCATTGGCATTCTCCTTTTGCTGAAAGAATCAGTCCATATACAGAGAAGGTGACTGCTTCGCCGTATCGTAAAGAGTAGCGAATCTCTTTTTAATATTTAAAGTCGATGGGGCTAAATGTAATTCACTGGAAATGACTGAGTAAAGAGAATGCTAATTATTAGGGGAAGATAAAATTGAAAAATCGTTTTAATGGGAAATATAATCTCTTTAATCTTTTATTAATCTGGTGCGCAGGTTTTTATCCTGTTAAATGCCATTAAGCCAGGATTCGGTTGGTGTAAAGTAGTGCTAATCCACGGTTTTAATGGGGGTTTTAAGCAGTTTACTTCAGAAAACCTCACGGGCGAAATAGGGTCGTAAGGTGATTTTGTCTTAATGCTAAAAAGCCTGTTAAGGATAAAATAGAAGAAATTCTATTATTCTAATAAAGTTGTTCAGATTTTTAGCATTCTGAAGGATAAAATCCTGGCGCGTAAGAGGTTGTGAGCGAGGGGGGCATAAACTATCATCGGTTTTTTCTTCACCACAATAACTCTGAAATGACATGATAAATAGTGAAAACCCCGTCAGGGTGATAGTGTTCTATAAAATAAATATCTTTCAGGAAATAATATCTTGTTCGCTTCAGAATATGCTTTCTGATTACTCGCTACATGTCACGATCGTGGAAACTGCGGATAAGTTGCTGGAAGCGCTTGCTGAAAATGAAGTGGATCTTGTTTTTACTGAATTTAATTATCTGCTTAATCACAAGGAGTGGAGTACGGAAACCAGCAGCCGGTTAAATATGTTGTGCAAGACCCGGAACGTCAGGCGCGTTCTTTTTGTGCCTGAGCTGCACTATGGGCTGTTGAAGAAAGTGCTGGAAATGAAGTTTGAATTGACCATTAGCCTGCAGGATGACATGGCGGAGCTGAAAAAAGAATTACAGACGCTGATGCAAACCCAGGAGCAAAAACCGGTCGTCTCAACCTGGCTTAAAGGGGCCATGCGCGCCGGCGCGCGCTCGCGTTCGGTGCTGTCTGCCAGAGAATGGGAGGTGATCCACCTTATCGTCGAAGGCTATACGATCACCGAAATCGCCAGTTATCGAAATCGTTCCGTAAGCACTATTGCTACGCAGAAACATAACGCGATGAAAAAGCTCAACATTTCTAGCCACAGCGAACTGATTAAGTATCTGAACACCGTGGGGAAGATGGGAAGCTAACCTTGTGAGCCGGAACGCACATCATTCCGGCCAGGTCAGATCAGGGATAGATGATGTTCAACGTCGCGGAGGTGTTGATCTTGCCCTGCGTCACTTTCGCGGGAGCCCAGGCGTAGTAGTACGCCGCCATCGGTATCGTGAAACGTTCGCTCAGCGCCGCCCCTGCTGCCACATTGAAAATCAGGGTGGCATTTCCACGGCTGGTGGTGGATGTCGAGAAAGTCACGGGCGTCTGGGGCGTATCCTGCTTGATGAGCCGTAGCCCGATGCCCTGCGCAGCGCTACTGCTGCTGTCGACCAGCACCGAATTGTCCGTGGATGACAGCTGTGTGCTGGAGAAAAACATCTCAATTGCCCGGTCTGAATTGCCGTTCACGCCCACGTTCTGACAGCTCATGTTCAGCGTAAAAGGCGTCAGCCCCGGCTGGGCGGAGGCGCTGAGCTGGGGAATACCCAGCGTCGGCAGGTTTACGGTCAACCCGGCGTTATCAAAAGAGCAGGTTGTCAGCTTAGGCGCATATTTGATGGTCATCGGCTGGCCAAACATATCGCGGTTATCGTAGGGCCACTGAAAACCGTTGAACAGCCACTGCACGATTTTCACCATCTGATTGATCGGCCAGGTGATGATCTCCCAGAAGGACATGCCGCTCATATCGCTGACGAACATGACGTCGCTCATGTTGGCCGTGTCGCCCGTAAGGGTGGTGCCGCTTTGGTTCACCAGCGTGAAGCGGACCGTAAAAGGGGTGTTCAGCTCGGCTGCGGTGTGGCTCCCGCCAGCCGCCAGCGTTTTATTGGCCTGGGTGCTGGTGATTTCCGCCCGCACCATGTACTTGTTATTGCTGAACCCCAGGATCGTGGCATATTTGCTGTCGGTAGAAAGAATCGGCGTATAGGAGAACTCGCTGTTGCCGGTTGTACAGTTAAAGGTACCGCTGTACTGCGTGGTAAAGCTCCCCGTCCAGGTTGGCGTCGCCGGGCTGAGTTTGTCCGATAAATCCACGCTGATCGGCGTGCCATAGACAATGCTGCCCCCGGAGCAGGTGGCGTAGCTGGCGGTACTCAGGCAGGCCAGCAGCAGAAAGGTGAAGAACCGTATCATAGTGATATTCCGTGATTAATGGCAAACAGAGGGCGGGCTGTTCAACCCCCACGCTGGCGAGGAAATTTCACACTTCCCGCCACGAAGATGAACGTTAAGCGTCTGCGGTGGCTGCTCGGCACGAATATAGAGAATGCTTGCCTGGCCGACGTATCCCACCGACTCACCGCGTTCATCCAGCACTTCGGTACCAAAAGGCAGCGGCTTGCCGTCCTGGCGCGTGGCCTGAAGCACCCAGGACTGACGTTTGTCGGTCTCAAAGCGGACGTAATTCACCGCGCCGTCATACGGGGCGACGTTTGCGATATTGCCGAGCACCTCTGCGCCCGTGCTGCCCGGCGTTTCGGACAAGGTGATAGAGTTTTTGCGATAAGGCGTGGCGTAGGGGACCAGCGCCACGCCGTCGTGGTTGGTCACGATACTTTCGTCGCCGTTGACCATCAGCCCTTCCGCCTGCGGCGCATCCACAATGGTCATGGTGGTGCCGGTTTCGTTGGAGGCGAGAACATGCCACGGGAACGCCACCAGGCTGCCGCGTCCGCTCAGCCCCGTTTGACGGTAGTCGGAAGATTCACTGTACGAGCCGCCGAGCGTCGCGAAGTTGGAGCGGTACGCCGTGTTAACGCTCGCGGTGTTATTTCCTCCCCGGGCGTTGCTGCCGGAAAGGGTGTAGCTCAGGCGGTTTGATTCCAGCGCGTTGCCGCTCATGCTGATGTTGCTCTGCTCATAATGGGAATCGCTGGCCGTCACGCTGGAGGTGATCCACGCGTTGTTGTCGAAGAGCGAGAACGGCAGGCTCAGGGAGAGGTAAAACCGCGTCTCCTCTTCGCTCTCACTGTTACGCACCCGGCTGGCCGACAGGGTATAGCTGGCGCGGCCAATGGCGTTGGAGTACCCCGCCTGATATTCGCGCGTGGTCTGCTGCGAGTTCCAGTAGTCGCGCTGCGTGCCGGAGACAAACACCGTGCCCCAGTTGTCAGCCAGGCGCTGGTTGAGGTTGAGCGTAAAGGTATTTTTAGGCTGGGCGGCGCGCAGGGCATCCCAGGTGCCCAGCGACATCTCCGGTGCAACGCCAAACTGGTCTTTGTAATCGTCGTACTGTTCTTTCAGACGCCGGTAGCCTTCGCGCGAATAGAGCGCATCGCTGAAGCTGTAATAGCCTTTGGTGGAGTAGCGGTAGGCCGCCAGCGTGAAGTTGGTGGCGGTGGTATCGATAAATTTGCTGTACGACACGCGAAAGCTCTGGCCGCTGTCGGTGCGATCCTGCAGCGTGGTTTTCGCGTGGGTGACGTCAACGGAAACGGCGCCAAAGGGCAGGTTCCAGCCCGTGCCGATCAGCCCGGCCTGATAGTTATCGCTGAGTATCGTTCCGGTGTAGCCGGTAATAAGGTTATTAAAGCCGTAGCGCAGGGTCGCCTGCAGGAAAGCGGGTTCGGCATCGAGCGTATTTTGATGGACTTTACCCGCCACCACGCTGTACTGGCTCACCCCCTGTTTTAACATACCGGGCACGGCGGAAAACGGAACCGTGAAGGATTGCTGTGAGCCGTCGGCCTCACGCACCACAACCAGCAGATCCCCGGCTGAACCGGTGGGCTGGATGCTGTCGAGCGTGAACTGGCCGGGCGGGACGTTTTCCTGATAGATCACGTTACCGTTCTGGATCACCTTGACCAGCGCATTGGTGCGCGCCACGCCATGCACCACCGGTGAAAAGCCCTGCTGCGAGTTGGGCCGCATTTTCATGTCTGACGCCAGCGAAACGCCGCGCACACGCAGGGAATCAAACAGATCGCCGGGGATATAAAAGTCGCCCATCGTCAGGTTTGATTTGATCCCGGCAAGCGGGCGGCGCAGGTAGCGGGTGTTGTTTTGCCAGCTGCTGTCGCCGCTGGCTGCCCTGCGCCAGGTGCTGCTGTCGCGAAATTGCCAGCCGAGCAGGTTCGCACCGGAATCCAGCCCGGCATAAAAATCATCATTGGTCTCTTTCGCCGACCCTTTTGCCCGGATGTTGTACCAGGTGGTGTTCCACGAGAGCATCAGCGCCGGGATCCCTTCGTCCCAGAACTGCGGCGCAATGTACCCCTCTTCGGTGCGTAATATCGCCGCCTGCGGAACGGTAAGCGCCAGGCTCAGGGTACTGGGATCGGTTTTAACTTCACCGCCCTGCACCAGGTCGTGCAGCTGCACCTGACCCTGGGGGATGGCGGGCGCGGGCAGGGATTTTGTGTTAATCCCCAGCGTTTGGGCATCCTTCCAGGCAAGCCGGATGTCATCGAGCTGCTCACCGTAGGTCACGTTATAACGCCCCTTCCAGCTCCCGTTGACGTAGATATCCATCTCCTGCTTACCCGCGGGCATGGCGTTGTTTTCGTAAAAACGTGACAAATCAGACTCACCGGATGCGCCAGCAAGCAGGGAAGGGTCAAACGACACCGCACCTGATTTATGCGAAAGCAGAAGCGAGCAGACTGCCAGAAGATAGAGCCTGTTTTGTTTCAATGTCATGGTGAGTCTTTCCGGTCACTGGCTGGTGAAGGTCCGTGTTTTGTAGGCACCCAGATCGTCTACGTACATCAGCTGGACGCTCTGGCCGCGTTTAACCTCGTTTTTTGTCGCTACGGTCAGTTGCCCAAAAGGCGAAACCATCGGCGATTCCTCGAGAAGCTTATTTTTGCCCCGGGAAATATTGGCGACCGTAATAAAGAACGGGCTGTTATTGCTGATGCGGAATTCATGCCCGTTGGCGACCAGCGTCAATTTTCCCACGGCGTCATCGAGCGTGCCCGTGAGCGATGCCGGACGATAAAAAAGCTTGATGCGGGACTTAATCGCCAGCTGAACGGTATTTTGGTTTTGCAGGTTTTCGGGTCTGGGTGGAATATCCAGAACGTTCAGGAAAAAGACCGATTCACGATCCGCAGGTAACGTTGCCGGCAATTTTTTAATGCGAAGCTGTTGACCGTTATGTTCGTTGACCTTAATGACCGGCGGAGATAACAGGAAGGGAACCTTTGCCGTTTCGGGGGTTGAATTAATATCGCCGTCATCAATCCAGGATTGCACCAGGGAAGGCGCATCGCCGGTATTGATTAACTGAACAATCACCTCTTTATTCTTTTCAGGATAAATAATTCGGGTGCCGTTAATGACAATATTGGCCCATGAGTGACCCGTGCTCAACAGCAGCATTGCCAGCAAAATAGCCTTACGCATGATTGAAACCTTTACAACAGGCTCTGCCAGAACAGAGCCTGAATAATGTGATATTACAGATAGGAAATGGTGTAGGTAACGTTAGAGCTTAAATCACCAACCGTCGCCGCGGTGGCGTTGGTTTTATAGTAATAAACATCCAGGGTCAGGGTTTCTGAATCTGGTGCTTTGGCCGTTCCCATAATATCGGTGGTGTAAGGCTGGTTCAGTGAAATAGGGGTAGAAGAACCCGGCTCCACTAATGCAAAACCAACGTTACGGGCAACGCTGGCATCGCTTTCATTGACGCTGTTATTCAGCAGGTATTTTCCGTCGGTGGAGATATTATCCGCACTGGAGAAGTACACTTTCAGTGGTGTACCGGTGGTGTCCGCCGCAGGTGAACAACCGGAGAAGGTCAGAGCGATGGATTTCTTATTTTTGGTAATCAGACCCACTGCGGTGCCAGCGTCTTTAACCGAAATTGGAGCGAGCGCAACGGTAAAATCAGCGCTTTTGCCGCCGTTAATGGTACAGGTGGTATCGGTAATGGCCCCGGTAAAGTTAATTACGCCACCCGCTGAGTTATCGGCGGCAACCGCGCTGGTAGAGGCAATGGCTGCGGCCAGCATTGAAACGGTCATGATCGATTTGAACATGATAAACTCCATAATGTTTGTTTTGTATAAGATGAATGTTATTTGCAGCGCAGCACGCGGTGACCGGGCCAGGCGCATAGCGACTTGAGATACAAGCCTTGACGAGATTATGTTGCATCAAAATGACACATAACAAAACATTATTCCGAAGAAACGAAGTAATCGAGATTATAATCTTGCTGTAAGGTTTTTTTTAAGATCATAACCCAAATGTTATCTTCCAAAGATTTTAATTAATGATTTAATAATCGTTAATTAATGAAGTTTTCTATATCCCCCCTCCAAATAATATTACATGACTTGACCCTACCCGCTTTAGACTTATTATTGCCAGGGAAATACAAAAACTTATAACAGTGGCGAAATAATATTATGAAGTATCTCATTGATCTTGCAATGCTTTATGAAGTGGACACCGGTATGATCATGGTTAATGGAGAAGAGGAATCTTCCATTAAGTTATCTAACCAGGCCGCACGTTTACTTTACGAACTTATCATCAATAATGGTAAAACTCTCGACAGAGATGACCTGATAAAAAAGGTCTGGGAGGAGCACGGCTTCTCGGGTTCTTCCGTCAGTCTTAATGTTGCCATAAGTGAAATTAGGAAAGCGTTTCGTATTTTGGGGCGCGATCCGATGCTGATTAAAACGATTCGTGGGAAAGGATTTAGCCTGGCGGCGCATATTGAACACCATACGGTAAGACCGCCGGTCGCGCCGCCCGTGCCCGAACTCCCTAAGGCTGATGAGACGGATTTGCTTATTCCGCAGCGCGATCCCGATCCCCCTAAACGATTTCACCATTTCCACACCCTGTTTATAACGCTATGTGTGGTGATGCTGGTCGTCATTGCCGGAATAGCGGGCTTTCTGATTTATCAAACCTCCTCCTCGGCGGACAGCCTGAAAGAATCTGACATTCATCTGCTCGGCAAAGTGGATCGCTGTACGGTATACCTGGTCGATAAGAACATGTTCGAGCCGCGACAATACTATTTTAACCGCGTGAAAGAGGTCATCGCGAGCCGGCACATCGACTGCGAACATCAAACGGCTGATGCGTACTATTCAAATTTCAAAAAATCGCAGATGGAAAACTATTTCCTTGCGGTTTGTTACCAGCAGGATAGCGTCGATGACTATAAGAATTGCCTTTCTTACAGAAGCCTGACCGGGAGTTAAAATATGTCAAGGACCAAGCTTAGTGTGTTATTGGGCGTCGTACTGCTGCTGTCAATCATTGCCTTAGCGTTGTTTTACTTTATGAGACCCCAGGAGACGGGATTTGGCTGTCAGTCAGATACGGTTTCCTGGAAAACGTATTCTACGGGTGACTCTACCGATATGTCGTTAACCACGCTATTTATGTTCAACAGTACCGATGCGATAACAGTTATCCATAAAGGTGTGCTGAGAAAGGATGGCAAAAGTTATCTGATCGACAGAAATTACCTTCTTAGCGTCGAGAAAATTGACGGGAGTAACATCTACTATATTACCGATAAAAAGCTGAACAAATCTGAAGATGATGCGGCACCCGATGGTGTCGTCAACGAAATGTTGCTCGACAATATCAACTTCTTTTATATCACCAGTGTAAAAAGACACGCATGGCTAATTAAGGGGCTGGTTTTGCCTGTAATGATGTGTGTTGCTGTTCCCACGTCCTGATAATTTCTCATCAGATAAGAATCGATGAATATCTATTATCCACCCAGTGGAATATTTATTCATTATGTAACAACAAGATACCAAGGGTGTATTTTTATATTCATCTTTTCACGCAGGTGAGTGAATTTTTCTGTATTGCCTCGCTATTTTCGGGCTGACTATACTCCGCCTCGAAAAAGGGGCACCCCCTTTTTATACATGTGGATTCTTTTTTGAAGGACTAAATAAATGAACAAACTGAACGCTATCGTTCTGGGCTCACTGCTGTCTGTTTCTGCCCTGAGCGCGGTTAACGCTGCTGAAACCACGGCCTCTGCAACCTGGCAGGCCTCTGCGACGAAAGACAGCGAATCCGATCTGGTGGTTACCCCGACGCGTGCTCTGAACTTTGCCTACAGCGCAAATACCAAATCATTCAACACCGATACCGGTCTGTTTGATGTGGCCATTCGCGGCGATCACTCTTCTGCCACGACGTTCAAACTCGAAGCCATCCTCGACGATTCAAACAACACCCTGTACAGCGTTGGCGGTGAAGCGACCAAGCTGAAAGTGGGTGCGCGTTGGGGCGGAAACGACCTGGGCTCCGTAGGCGGTACCGTAGGGGCGAAATCTACCGCGTGGACCACGCTGGTTGATTCATCTTCTAACACCGGCGTCTCTTCCGGCCTGTGGAACCTGACCACCAGCGCTGGCGCAGTGGCAGATACTGAAATCACCGGCCAGGACAAATTCGTCTTCTACGTTGATTCCGCTCAGGACAACGCTGGCGCGAAGAAAGAGTTCAAAGACCTGACCAACAGCCTGTGGGAAGGTACCGTGTCCGTTGCGTTCCGCGCAACCTGGGGCTAAGGCCTGACAGATCCAGGGGCGCAAGCCCCTGTTTAGGGAAATATCATGTTTAGCCTCAAATCTGCCATTTTCTTCTTACTGTTCGTCTCCTCTTCCGCGCTGGCAATTAACGTCGGCAAAATCACCACCATTATTCCTGCCGACGCGGATTCCACGTCGAAGGAATTAAAAAACGAAGCGGACAGCGTACGTATTGTCTCCATTAGCGCGCAGCGTATCAGCAGCCCGATGGATGAAGGCGTGGTGATTAACCCCGAGAAAGTGGACGAGCTCTTGCTCACCCCCACGCGCATGGTGATGCCCGCTGGCACCAGCAATATCGTCAAATTTTACTACCACGGTAACGCCGACAATAAAGAGCGCTACTACCGCATCACCTTTGTCGATGAAGGGGTGAGCGAAGAGCTGGACAACGCTGCGCAAAAGAACGGTAAAGGGATGACCCGCGCCGTGGTGAGCACCATCCTCGTGGTTCAGCCCCGCGACAAAAAAGTCGATTTCGTTTACGTGGCGGGAAAGATCACCAACAAGGGCAACACGTCGTTTCGCGTCAACGCAACGGGGACCTGCCTGAAGCCGAACCCGGACTCCCCGACCACGCCTTGTACCAAAAACTTCTACCTGATGCCCAATACCTCGCGTGCTATCGAGGATATCAACGTGACGGACAACCATTTTCATCTCGGAATTTGGGACCTGAAACAGTTCATACCTGTTAAGTAAGGATGCATGGTGAAAAATAAATTAGTGTTGCCGGTGCTGATGGCTTGCGCATCCGGCACGCTGCCCGCGCTCGCGTCTGCCGCTCCAGGCTCCGTGGTTATCGCTAATTACCGTTTTCCCGACGCGCTTTATGGATTACTGGAGCAGGGGATCAAAATCCCCGTCTATTTAGTCAATACGCGATCAGAGACAGCAACGCAGGGAAGCGACGGCAGCAATACGCATGAATACGTGCGTATCGGTGATGTGACCCTTTTCGCGAAAGATCTCAAGCTCGGGCTGCGTGACGTGCAGGTCCAGGAGTCTGATAACGGCATTCGCCTCTCGAAAGAGATGCGCAAGCTACTGAAAAGCATCAATAACAAGCAGTTTGACGACCAGATGCGGATCCCCGTCAGCGCGGGATCGTCGTTTACGCTCGATCAAAAGAAGATGCGCCTGCTGCTGAACCTGTCGAAGAACGACTATGGGGTGAATATTCGTCCACGCGAAGTGGATATTGACGCCCCCGAGTCGGACGACCTGAGCGGCACCTTCTCTTATAACCTCGGGGCTTACCACACCGAGAGCGGTTACGGCGACGGCTGGTCCTCCGGGTATCTGAATGCGAAAAGCTGGATCTCGATGGGGGTTGATCACCTGCTCATCGACGGCTCAGGCTATGTGAACGAGAACAGCAGCGATACCCAGATGAATGCGGCCATGTGGGAGCGCGACTACCAGGGCATGCGCTACGCCGCAGGGATGCTCAACGGCTGGGCGATGCAGTCTCTCGCCAGCGTGAGCGGCATCGCCGGGGGGGAAGTGTACGGCGTGTCGGTGGGCAACCAGGCCAACTCGCGCAAGCGTGACAATACGCTCTCCCTGACGCCGGTGGTGGTGTACTTCCCCACGGCGGGTGAGGCGCGCATTCGCCGCGACGGCCAGCTGATCGGCATTCAGCGCTTTGACGTCGGCAACCATGAGATTGACACCAGCAGCCTGCCTTACGGGATCTACAACGTTGAGGTGGAAGTGGTTAGCGGCAGCCGCACCGTGTCGCGCAGCATGTACTCCATCAATAAACCCTTCTCCAGCAACGTGTCGGAAACGCTGCGCTGGCAGATGTGGGGCGGCCTCTACAGCCGCGATAAATCCGTCGTTAACTATAAAAAATACGCTAAGCGCAAAAACGAGCAGGACAATACCTGGTACTACGATTACAACACCAAACATAAAGACACCATGTCGCTGGTCGGGGCGTCGTTCAGCAAGCGCAGCGGGATGGTCGACTGGAATGCCTCGGCGTACATGATGCGCGAGCACGCGGTCAGCGAACTGTGGGCCTCGCTTAACCTGACGAACATGCTCTCGGTCAATACCCAGACGATGGCGGCCACCGATGGCACCTACCGTGCGAACTATGGCGTGAACCTCAGCCTGCCGTGGCAGATTGGTTCGGTCTGGTACTCCCACGAGCAGCTCTCCAGCGGCAAGTTCCTCGATATCTATGAAAGCAAGGGCAACACCTGGGGGGCGTCGTTGAGCTTGCCCTCCTTCGGATTACCTTCTGCGGGCAACCTGAGCGTGATGCGCCAGGAAGACAAAATGTATCGCTATAAACGCGATCAGCTGGATTATTCCCAGGGGCTGTATGCCGGGCGATACGGTACCGCGCGCCTGCGCGTCGGATTGTCGCGCAACAAATACGAAGGGTATTACGAAGAGAAAGATCGCTACGTGATGCTCGACTTCTCTATTCCTCTCGGAAATAGCGTGTCGGTGGGCGTTTCCCATAACCGCGACACTGGCACGGCGCTCAACGTAAGCGCCAGCCGCCAGTTCGACGGCGATTACCTGAAATCGGCCACCGCCAACGTTTCGAAGGCGTTTAACAGCACCTACGATCGCAGCGTGAGCGGCGGCGGCAGCGTGAACTTTGATACGCCGTGGAACAGCAACATCCTCAGCGTGCAGAGCGGCATGAGCAAAGGCTGGAACTCCACCCTGACCAGCGACGGTAGCGTAGGCTGGTCGAAAGAGGCCATCGCCGCCGGGAAAGGGACCGACAGCGCGGGGGTGATCGTCAGCACCGGTCTTAAATCCGACGAAGCGCTCACCCTGAAGCTCAATGGCCGGGCGGAGCGGATAAAAGGGGATAAAACCTGGCTGTCGCTGCCTGCCTATCAGGCTTACGACCTCGAAGTGATGAACAGTGAAACCGGCACCGAAAGCTATGAGATTGGCGCGAACGCGCGTCGCCACATCACGGTTTACCCGGGTAACACAGTGGTGATGAAGCCGCAGGTGAAGAAAATCGTCACGCTGTTTGGCCGGCTGGTGGACGCCAACGGC
The DNA here is from genome assembly GCF_053709675.1 of Enterobacter sp. UPMP2052. Lineage (NCBI taxonomy): Bacteria > Pseudomonadati > Pseudomonadota > Gammaproteobacteria > Enterobacterales > Enterobacteriaceae > Enterobacter > Enterobacter sp. UPMP2052. The sequence continues at coordinate 186,513 of NZ_JBSKJR010000004.1, read as the reverse complement.
TCCCCGATTGGTGAGACGCAAATCAAAAACCACGTCGGCCTGACCCGCACGGAAAACGACGGACGCTTTGTGATTGATGTGGATAAAAACAATCCGATTCTGAGCATTGCCACGCCGGACGACAGCGTCTGTGAGGTGCGCCTGGACATCGAGTCCAACCGCGGCGCGCTGTGGCTGGGGGACATCTCCTGCGATAAGGGCAATTACGTCTGGCAGGAAGCAAAAGGAACACGGGAACGTGACGATGAAAAAGATATTCGCTCTTAATTTGCTCCTGATGAGCGCGGCGGCTCAGGCGCAGCAGTTGCCCTATTTCGCCATTAATAATCCCGACAACAACGGGACGGGGAATACCGCAGGGCTGTTTAGCCTGAACAGCACCTCGACTGCCTTTTTACACGGTTCGCGCGAGTGGCCGACGCTGAGCGCAAAGGCCAACAACGGGGTCGCCACCTACATCCCGGATAACAGCTATAGCGGGCCTGCGGGCAGTGCGTTGACGATTAACTTTTCCGTCACCGGCTCCAGCGCCTCGCCGTTTTTTAAAGGGACGTCGTGCTCATCGAGCTGCGGTACCGCCGGCTACACGCCGACCACCAGCTACAGCGACACGTCGATGGTGGTGAAGCCGCCGGTGATGGAGCCGGGGACCTCCTATGGCCGCTGGGTGTTGGGCGATCCGTTCTTTAACGCGCTGCTCAACGCCGCGCCGGGTGACGAGGTGACCATTACCTCCACGCCGCAAACGTCGTCCATCAACAAAGTGACGACCACCAACACGCTGCACAAGGTGGGGACGATGACGATGACCAACTCCCGGGAGTTGGACCTGGGAATTGACCCGATCAGCGGCGAGGTCACGATTGTTGACGGGTCGACGGAGGCCGCCTGCACCAAATACACCCGAAATACGATATCGGGGGTGCTGTGCGACCTGATGGAATACACCTTTATCGGCGAGGATGTTACCGGCTACAGCCCTGGACTGGCGCTCACCTCATCACGCGTGAACAGCGTGCTGCAGTCGCACATGAGCGGCGGCACTGGCCTGGCCGCCGAGCTGACGTTTGATGAGAGCAACTGGTACAGCATCTCCGGCGGTATCCAGAGCGATACCCGCGTGCTGGCACAAACCTTCCTCGCAGCACCGCAAAAAAACGGCGGCAAAGCCTACCTCAAAATCTTTTTGCCAAAGGCGCTGATTTTGAGCGTGGCGCAGGCGGGTGACGGCACCGGCATTGGCAATATCGTTAGCCTGTGCCTGACGCCGGGCAACAGCTCGCTGGCGGCGGACTTCTGCTTCCAGCCGGGGGGCGGCGTGGTGATCAACCCGATCGAGCCGGGGCTGGAGATTGTGCCGGATAACCCTGACTATACGCTCGACCCGAACGGCCTGGGCGGGTCCGGCACGGGGATCATTGGCGAAACGCCCATTGAGATCCCCTACACCATTACCTACAGCGGCGCACAAAGCGATGCCGCCGTGGCGGTAACGGTCAAAGTGACCGGGCCAACGCGGAGCCTGAACGGAGTGGATTACTGCGCCTTCAGCGGCAACGGTTTTACCGTCCCGATCCCGGGCAACGTGCTGGTGGGCAAAAGCCAGACGCTGCTGGCGCATAACTGCAAAGGCGAGGTCCTCCAGGTACCAGCACCTGCCACCCACGCGTCCGAGTGGGACAAAATGAGCTCCGGGGTCACGGACCTGTGGCTGTGGAAAACGCCGCTGGTACTGCAGTTTGTGATGGATAACCCGGTATCGAAAACAACCTATGACGGGAATGACTGGTTTGGCGAAGTAACCGCGCAAGGGAAAATAGACGTCAGTGCATCCTGGAATTAAACGAATATGACTGCAAAAATCCTGGCTATTTTCGCAATAAATTGCTTCATTTCTTTCGGGGCAAATGCTTTAATTATCGAAAGTCTGAATATTGATTTTTTGCCAGAAAAGGAAGTTGTTTTTCAGCCTATAAAAAACGATACCAGTGAAAGGCAGAATTATACTGTCTCACTTATCCAGGTAGACGTCCCTAAACAAAAAGGGAAAGAGACTGAAATAAAAGATGGCGAGCTGATGTTCTCGCCAAAACAATTGACGCTGGGGAGCGGCGAGCGCGCCGGGTTTAAGTTTTACTATACCGGCCCGCACGACGATAAAGAGCGTTATTATCGCGTAAAATTCACCGAGACGCCGCTACAGGCGCGGGTTGTAATGAGTAAAGGCCAACGCATTCAGTCGGATGTGGTGGTTTCGCTTGAGGCGATTTTGATTGTCCGTCCGTGGACAAGACATTTTGATTATGCGTTTAGCAACGGGGTGGTAAGCAATACGGGGAATACCTATTTTAAATATGTTTCCTCGGTCGGGTGCAGCACGCAATATAACAACTCAAAATATCTTCCACCGGGACAACGGCTGGAAATAGATAATGCCGGGCAGCCAGCAAGGCGGATGATTATTTATGGAAATAAAATTATTCCGCTTTCTACCTGCCCGTAGCAACCGCTTTCCTTCATAAAAGGAAATTACCCTTTGGCCTAAAGCCAAAGATCTCAATCAACAGGAGAATAAAATGAAAGCGATTTCATTCACAGAAGCGAAAGACATTATCGGTGGCGCGCTGAACCCGTTCGCGGGTCTGGTTAAAGGTGCACAGCTGGGTTACGACACTGGCGCAGGCATCATGGGTATGGTGGGCGGCGTTGTTGGCGGGATCCTGGGTGGCGCAATGGGCTTCCTTGGCTCGCTGGTTGGCAGCTACAACTAATTCACGATTAGAGGAACAGAAACATGCAAGTTATCGATTTTAAGAAAGCACAGGCCATCATCGGTGGTTGGGATCCGTTTGCCGCTGCAATGCAGGGCGCAAGCGCGGGCTATAACGCAGGCAGCCAGATGTTAGGCGCGCTGGGCGGCACCATCGGCGGCGTGTTCGGTCTGGTGGGCGGCTTCATCGGCGGCTTCTTCAGCGCATAAGTTTTCGACCTATGCTCCTATGGCCCGCCTTGCCGGGCCATTTTTTTATTTCAGCCACGGATCATTATGTTTTCGCTTTTTCAGTATAAGAAGCAGGGTAAAACCCCTGTTATTCGTCAGCATGAATTTACCGAATGTGGTCTGGCCTGCCTGGCGATGGTGATGGGGCATTACGAGCACCATGTCTCTGTAAGCCAGCTACGCCGGGAGATCTCGGTGTCTGCCGACGCGGGCACCTCAATGGCGGAATTGATGACCCTTGCCAGCGATAAAAATATGACGGGCCGGGTGTTAAAAGGCGAAATCACTGAAATAGAAACCTCGGAGCTGCCGCTTATCGCCTTCTGGCGCGGGAACCATTTTGTGGTCATCGTGAAGGTCGACAGCCGCAGCGTTACCGTCCACGACCCTGCGAGCGGCGTTCGTCGTTATCGCCTTAAGGAAGCGGAAAAACTCTTCTCCGGCTATGTGCTGGAGCTAAAACCCACCCCGCGTTTTGAAAAGAAAACGCCGGACGACACGCTGACCCTCGGGCGGCTGGCCAATAAATCCCCGAGTCTGTTCCAGCGCCAGCTGCTGCTGTTCGTGCTCTCTATTTTTACCCTTATCACCATGCTGGCCAGCCCCACCTACGTGCAGCTGATTATGGATGAGGCGATTGCCCGCAGCGACAGTGACCTGGTGATCCTGCTCACCGCCATCTTTGCGATCGTCTTTATTTTTGAAGTGATAGGCAAATTCCTCAAGCAGCTGCTTGAGATCCTGATGCGTAACATCGCCTATGACGACCTGAGCCAGTCCGTGCGCCACTACATGCTGCGCACCCAAACCAGCTGGTTCCGCTCGCGTCCGCCGGGCATCGTGCTGGCGATTGAGAAATCGCTCCACGCCTGCGCGGAGTTCATCAGCAATGGCTATGTACAAATCCTTTTTTCCTGCCTGATCGCCTTCACCAGCCTGCTGTTTATGCTGCTGTATAACGTGAAGATTGCGGTGCTGACCCTGCTGCTGATGGGCGTCTTCTTCCTGATCCGCTTTTCACTGATTGGTCCGTATCAGCGCGCCGTGGATGATTCCATTGAACGCACCGCGCAGTATGAATCCCTGCTGGTGGAGACCCAGAAAGGCATCATTACGCTTAAAGCAAACAATATGGAGCAGGCGCGGGATGCGGTGATGGATAAATCCCAGCGCGAGCATATCGCCGGCCTGATGCGCAAAGAACGGCTGCTGGCCCGCTTTGACGTGGCCTCGCTGCTGGTGATCAATGCCGAACAGCTGCTGGTGGTCTGCTTTGGCGCGTGGCTGATTCTGGAAGGGCAGATGAGCATCGGGATGCTGTACGCCTACATCAGCTATAAACGCTATTTTTCCGACGCAATGGTGCAGGTGGCGCAAAAGCTGCTGGACAAAAACGCCCTTAAGGGGCCGCTGGATCGCGTAGGCGACCTGCTGTTTGCCCCCTCGGAAGCCAGCCAGTTCGGCAAACGCATCGTCACCTCGCCGGTGAGCCTGGCGTTTGAGGACGTTTCGTTTGCTTATCCAGGACGCGAGGCCACGCTTAAACACATCAACATGACCCTGAAGCAGGGCGAAGAGGCGGTGATTGTCGGTCAGAGCGGTTCCGGCAAAACCACGCTGCTGCGGCTGATCTCCGGCATGCTGCTGGCGACGTCGGGTTCGTTGCGGATCAATGCGATCCCCATTCACGAGTGCGATCTCTCCTCGCTGCGCCAGCAGATCCGCATCGTCCATGCGGACGATATTCTCTTTACCGGATCGATTCTGGACAACATTGCCTGCTTCGACAGCGCCCCGGATAAAGAGCGGGTTATCGAGGCCTGTCGGCTGGCGGAAGTCGATAGCGTGGTGGCACGTCTGCCGCACGGCTATGAAACGCAGCTGCTGCCGGGGAATACCTTTTTCTCCGCGGGAGAGATGCAGCGTCTGGTACTGGCGCGCGCGCTGTACAGCCAGCCGAAGCTGCTGCTGTGCGATGAAGTGACCGCCAACCTCGATAAAACCACCGCGCAGAAGGTGCTGGCAAACCTGCGAGGCCTGGGGATCGGGCTGGTGTTTGTCACCCACTCGCCTGACGTGGTCGGCTGCGAGGGGCGGTGCTATACCATGGAAAACGGCACCCTGCGGGAGAGTGAGCCATGATGTTGCTTCCGCGGATCTACGCTCATCTTTGTGCCCGTCAGGTTGGGCGCACGCCGCTGGGAAGCCGGATTACGCAAAACTACAGCCAGTTTATGCGCTGCGCAGAGAGCGATGTCCCGGCCGAATTTCTGCGCGAGAACGCCCGCGAGCTGAGCGGATTCGGCTTCGTGGAGCAGGTTTTCCCGCCCGCGCTCTGGCGGCGTAACGTGCGCTTCGATCTGCATCCGCGCGTGGCGGCGTTTACCCGTGAGCAGGACTTCTACGCCTCACAACGCACGCTGCTGCTGGGGATGCGCTGGGCGGGGTTTGGGCTGGTGATGGACGCGCTGTTATCCACCGCGCCGGACGATGTGCGCTTTCAGTGCATCAGCCACTATCCCGCGCTGCACAAGCTGATGGCCGCGCATGAGGCGCGTCGCGCAGGGTCCTTCTTTGCCCGCCAGCGTCTGGTAACGGTGCTGATGATGGACGAGCGCCTACCGGGCGCGCCGCTGTTTATGGCCCGGGCGGGCGATCAGGCGGCGTGGCTTACGGATGTCTCAACGCGGTTTCTGACGCGATACGGCTACAGCATTCGTACCTTGCTGCCCACGGGGTCGCTCCATTCCCCGGCGTTTGGACTGGAGAGCCAGCGCTATGCGCCAGCGGATTACCGCCAGGCCGCGACCGCCACGCTGAATGCGCTGCACAGCACCCCCACGCTCTGGAGTGCGTGGGACGATCTTTCAGTGATTTATCATGGATGACATGTTGTGAAATTAAAAAACCGTAGCCGACAGCGTCGGGCGCTGATCCCGAACCACTTTTCAAAGAGTTACCAGATTAACGCTCCCCGGTTAAAGGCCGTGCTGGCGCTGTTTATCTCCTTTTTTCTCTGCTTGCTGATTTTTTCCGTGGTGTTTAATTTTTCCGAAACCACGCTGGCGCGCGGGGTGCTGATCCCCGCGCAGGGCGATGTTGAAGTGCGGGCCAGAGAGTCCGGCACCATCGTCGATTTCGCGGTGCGTCCGGGCGATTACGTGAAGGAAAACGACCCGCTGTTTACGGTATCGCAGGACTATGGCGGCAAGCAGGGGTCGGTGGTGCAGTTCGACCGCCAGCAGATGGAGGCCGAGAAAAAGCGCAGTGAACAGCGTATTCAGGCCATTGATGACTCTATCGCCTCATACCGTAAGAATCTGGCGCAGCAGCTGAATATCACCGACCGGCAGATCGCCGTGTCGCGGGACAAGGTCAAGAAGCTGCGCGCGCTGCTGAAAAACAGCACGGATACCTACAACGCGTGGAAAGCCATCTCCGGGAAGGGGTATGTGTCGAAGGTTGACCTCGATAAAAGCCATAACGATGTGCTCAACGCCCAGCTGAACCTGACGCTGGAGGAGAGCACCATTCTCGATCTGGAGGCGCGGAAAACCAGCCTGTCGGACAGCACGCAGTCGCAAATCGACTCCCTGAGCGAAGAGCAGCTGTACGTGAAAAACCGCATCAGTGAAATTGACCGCAATCTCTCCAGCCGGGGCAGTTCGACCATGTCGATGCTGGCTCCCGCCGAGGGGTACGTTGTGGCCATCAATTTCCCGCCCGGACGCGCTATTACGCAAAACAGCGAGGTGGTGGTGGTGATCCGCAAAAACACCACCGCGACGATGGAGGGGTATCTCTACGTCCCGGCGACGGGCGTTGGCCGGGTGGCGAAAGGGGACAAGGTCAAACTGCGCTTCGACTCCTGGCCAGTGGATAAATATGGCTCGGTTGACGCCACGCTGTCCGATTTCTATGAGGTCAATATCGACGCCCATTCGGCGCTGATCCCGCTCCAGGAAGGGCAGAACTACTATCTCGCGAAGGTGCGCGTTCCTTCGTGGTTTAGCGACCCGGACAAGAAAAAACGGCTACTGATGGGCGGAATGACCGTGAACGCGGATATCGTTATCGACCGCAAGCCGCTTATTAATTTACTTATCGCTCCGCTTGAAAGGGTGAGGAAGCGGTTTATTGATTGACGTGTGAATGGCGTATAGCGTTGTGTTATACGCCTTAATAAATAAGCCATGTGAATTAAACGTAAGCGTAAAAAACAAAAATAAATTTGCTAACTCTGTGCTAAAAAGTGATTGCGATAGATATTTTCATTTAAAGATTAACGGAAAGCATTTAACGCTTACGTGATCCAGATAAAGGAGTGTATGAAAGGGCCATAATCAACCTGTTGAAAGGAAAGGCAAATGGCTGTTCCCGCTTATATCTGGATTTATAATGCTACAGGATCGCTTATTCAAGGAAGTAGCCGCGTTACGCTACGCGAGGGCGCGATAGAAATGCAGAGTTTTCACCACGGCGTGCACATTCCCTACGACCACACGTTTGGCAAACTCACCGGGACACGCGTACACGATCAGCTCAGTTTTACAAAAGAGTTAGATAAAGCTACGCCGTATTTAAACCGGGCGGTTTGCCAGGGTGAAACGCTGAAGCAAGCTATTATTAAATGGTATCGGATTAATGATGCAGGCCTGGAAGAAGAATTTATGCACATTATTCTGGAAAACGTCAAGGTGGTGGCCGTTACGCCGGTAATGCATAATTTTAAAAATACCGGAGGCCAAATCAATAATCCTGCCGAATCCGTTTCACTGGCTTATGAGACTATTACCTGGCGCTATCTTGACGGTAATATCGCCTATACGGATGCATGGAATCAGCGGGTGATGGCTTAATGTTAACGTGCCGTGTGGATTTCAATCATCTTTATGACGAAGGTCGCGTGGCTCGTCTGGATGTCGGAGGCGTAGGTTCGTTCCCTGTTTTCAGTGGCCTGGGCAATCTCGTAAACAGGAGTGAGTGTTCATTCCTGGAGAACGCCACGGTACCACCGGGCAGCTACTGGATTGTTGATCGTCCGACTGGAGGGCTTCGTTCACGAAGTGAGACGTGGTTTAAGCACGCCTATACCGGGAATAATTACTACGACTGGTTTGCACTCTTTCGCAAAGATGGTGTAGTGGATGACTATATGACATTTGACGTTGATCGTCGCCATCACTACCAGCGCGGCCATTTCCGTTTACATCCTCCCCGGCCCGACGGTTCAGGCATCAGTGAGGGATGCATCACTTTTTTCCTGTCTCAGGATTTCTACAGGGTGCGTGCTGCGCTGTTAAAAGCACACCGCCATCGTATTTTACAGGGTGACCAGCTCTGGGCTTACGGTGAGATTACGGTGATTGGTCATACGCGGGAGGATTGCCGTGTCACGCCCGATTAAATGGACTTCTCGCGTCGTGGCGTTTTTAGCTATCGCATTTGTGCTGATGCTATCAGGCGTATTTGATCCGCTGGCTGAAAGCCTGAAATATACCCTCACTAACGCGTTGAACGCCCTTCCGACGGATAAACCAGAACCTTACCCCGACCGCGTAGAGAACAACTATTTTACGGTGTACGTAGCGTTAAATATGCTCGCAGCCTCGGTTGCTGTTTTTGTCTGTGAGAAATTAATTGGGTTGGCTCGCAGCAGTTAACCCACTGATTTCCGGTGTTGAACGAGCCGCAATGGTCTCAGACAGATTGACCCGATTTCATCGATCATTGCCCGATAACCCACATCGTTACGCGCGGCATCTGGCTATCCTCCTTATCACACACACCGGAGGATAGCCCATGAACATTACCCACATTCGCAATGCCACCCAGATGATTACCTACGCCGGGAAACGCTTTTTAATCGATCCGATGCTGGCACCTAAAGGCGCTTACCCGGGCTTTCTGGGGACCGCCCGCGCGGAACTGCGCAACCCGATGGTAGAACTTCCCGTGGACGTGAAGACGCTGCTGGAGGCCGACGCGGTGATCGTGACCCATACGCATGACGATCACTGGGATCGCGAGGCTATTGCGCTGATCCCCAAAGATAAACCCATCTTTGTTCAGAACGAGCACGACGCCGCGCTGTTGCGCTCGCAGGGATTCACCCACCTGACGGTGATGACCGATGAGACGGCTTTTGGTGATATCCGCATCGCCAAAACCCACGGCGGCCAGCACGGTACCGATCGCGCTTACGCCGTGCCCGAGCTGGCTGAGCGGCTGGGAGAAGCCTGTGGCGTGGTGTTCCGCCATGCTGATGAAAAAACGCTTTATCTCGCCGGGGATACGATATGGCGTGAAGACGTGGCGGCGGATCTGCTGCACCATCAGCCGGATGTGGTGATACTTAACGCCGGGTATGCGCACGTTATTGGTTTTGGACCGATTATTATGGGCGAGCAGGATGTGCTGAACGTGCATTTCCTGCTCCCGCAGGCGAAGCTTATGGCAGTCCACATGGAAGCGGTTAATCACTGCCTGCTGACCCGCCGCGCGCTGCGGGAATATGCCGAAGCCAACCAGTTTAGCGATGCGCTGAGCATTCCACAGGACGGCGAAACCGTTATATTCTGAGCCTCACTGAGGGTAGGAGAGACAGATGCCGCTTACACACGTCGCGATTGTTGCGGTGGACGGGTTTAGCCCGTTCCACTACGCCGTTCCCTGCATTCTGTTTGGCGATACGGTGTCGGGTGAAACGCGGTTTAAGGTCACGATATGTGCCGAAAAGCCGGGCTTATTGACCTCGAAGGACGGTTTCGCGCTGAATGCGACGCAGGATTTTTCAGCCATTGGGAAAGCCGATATCGTCGTCGTGCCCTACTGGCAGCATGTCCTGGAGCGCCCGCCTCAGGCCTTGCTCGATAGCCTGGTGCAGGCAAAAAAGAGGGGCGCGGCGATTGTCGGCCTGTGTCTGGGGGCATTTGTGCTGGGCTATGCGGGGATCCTCGACGGCAAACGCGCCGCCACGCACTGGGAATTTGAACGTCAGTTCCAGTCGTTATTCCCGAAGGTGCAGCTGGATATCAACGCGCTTTATGTTGATGACGACCACATCATTACCTCGGCGGGTACCGCCGCGGCGCTGGACTGCTGCCTGTATATTATCCGCCAGCGCTTTGGCAGCGTGGTCGCTAACCAGATTGCGCGACGGATGATTGTGCCACCGCACCGCGAAGGCGGGCAGGCACAATTTATTGCCCAGCCTGTGCCCAAAGATACCCGCGACGCGCGGATTAACTGCCTGATCGACTATCTACAGCAGCACATCGCGCAACCGCATAATCTCGATTCTCTGGCGGCGATCGTCTCTATGAGCCGTCGCACCCTGACCCGCCATTTCACCCACGCAACGGGCATGAGCGTCGCCGACTGGCTCAGCGCCGAGCGCCTGCGGCGCAGCCAGATTTTACTGGAATCGGGCAATCTGCCGATTGAGAGCGTGGCTGCGGAGGTTGGGTTTGCGTCGGCGGTCACCTATCGCCAGCAGTTTAAGGCGCGCTTTGGCGTCAGCCCCATGGAGTGGCGCAAAACGTTCCGCACGCGTGCGTAACGCGCTATCCCAGCCGCTCCATCCTCGTTTCACCGTCCGCCATTGACAGCTGATACAGCGAAAACGAGCGCTGTTTTTCAATCAGGTTCGCCAGCTCCGGCGAGTGGCTGGTCAGCCAGATCTGCGAGTAGCGGCTGGCCTCGGCAATCAGGCTCGCCAGCGCGGGCAGCATCTGCGGATGCAGGCTGTTTTCCGGTTCGTTGAGAACGATAAATGCGGGCGGGCGCGGGCTTAACAGCGCCACGGCCAGACAGAGAAAACGCAGCGTGCCGTCGGAGAACTCGGTCGGCTCCAGCGGCCTGCTTAAGCCCTCACGCTGCATCATCATGCGGAAACGGCCATCCGTGTTATCGCTGTAAAACACGCAGCCGGGGAAGGCCTGGTCGAGGATACGCATCAGGAGCAGTTCATCGCCAATCTCCACGATGGTCTGGAACGCGGCGGCCAGGTTTGCCCCGTCGCTGGCCAGCACCGGCGAGCGGAAACCGACCTGCGGGGCGCGGATGGCCGAGCCGGACGAGACCGAAAATTCATGGTAAAAGCGCCAGTTGCGCAGGGATTCACGCATCTGTGACACTTCCGGGTACAGGTGCGGCTCACCGAGCTGGCCGAAGACCGATTCGTTCTCGTACAGCGTACCGCTGTGGGTCACTTTCTCGTGGTGCACGTTGTTCAGAAACACCGTCTGGTTTTTGCGCTGCATCAGCCGCGCCGATGGGCGGCGATGCTGATCGCTCAGCCAGATTGTCTCTTCTTTGATAACCGGATCGAGCTGGAACTGCGAGGGGTAAGGCAGCCGCTCAACAAAACCGACCTGAAGTTCATACTCATAGGTTTCGGTTTCTACCGCCAGGTTCATCCGCCGCAGCTGGTCGGTGCGGGTTTTGCCCGCCCAGAACACCTTCAGAATGCCCCCTTCGTTCGCCAGCGCCTGCGAGAACTGCCCTTGCGCCGCGCTGTGCATCAGGTGGATCGCCTTATAGATGTTTGACTTGCCGGTGCCGTTCGGTCCGAAAACGATGTTGAGCTGTTCAAGCTCCAGCGACATCCGGCGAATGGAGCGATAGTTTTCGATATGCAGCGTTTTGATCATCTGGCAGTCCCGATTTGCGGATAAAGACCTGTATATAATGCCAGTATTTTTATGTGAAATGCAAAAAAAGACGACAGTGAGGTGTCGTCTAAACGGGGTACTGCTTTGGGCCTCTATGGGTCAATTTGGGCCCTTGCATACTGCCTTAGGTCACGGCGAGACGGAGACCCAGATCGTCCGGATAGGGGTCAAAATAGTTTTGCGTTTGCAGATAGCGGTCCGGGTATTCCGCCATATAGTGCTTCAGCAGCGTAAGCGGGGCGAGGATAGGCAACAGCCCGTCGCGGTAGTGGAGGATCACGTCGCGTAACTCCCCGCGCTGGCGGCTGTTAAGCTGATTGCGGAAATAGCCCTGAATATGCATCAGCACGTTGGTATGGTTTTTACGCGAGGCCGGCTTCTTCAGAATGGCCATCAGCTTGCTGCGGTATTCGACGAAGAACGCCTCAAGATCGTCCCACTGGTGCAGCGACGCCACGAACGGCCCGATCTCGCGATAGCCTGCCTGATGGTGCGCCAGCAGCTGGAGCTTATAGCGGCTGTGAAAATCAAGCAGCGCCCGGCGCGTCAGGCCGTTGGCCCGCAGGGTGTTCAGTTCGTGAAGGGCAAACAGGCGCTCGACAAAGTTTTCCCGCAGAACGGGATCGTGCAGGCGGCCATCTTCTTCGACCGGCAGCCACGGGTAGGTTTCAAGGAGGGCGGCGGTGAACAGCCCGACGCCCTCCTTGCGGCCCCGATTGCCGTTTTCATCATACAGGCGCACGCGCTCCATACCGCAGCTTGGCGATTTGGCGCAGACGATAAACCCGGCGAGATCGCCGATTTTTGGCAGATATTGTGCCGTAAAGTCGGCCATTTTCTGCGTAACGTCTTCATGCGGTGCTTTGCTGAAACGCATTTGCGTCTCGCCTGCGGGGGTTATCGTCAGGCGCAAGGCCGGGCGAGGCGTCGGCAGGCCGATGCCCATTTCAGGACATACCGGCCTGAAATTCACCCACTGGGCCAGCTCATCCATGACAAAGCCCATACGCTTATGCCCGCCGTCGAAACGCACGGCGGAACCGGTCAAGCATCCGCTAATTCCCAGTACAGGTTTTGTCGTCATGGTGTAAGCCTCCAGAATCTCTTCTTTAAAACTTACACAACATGACTGATTTGTCCAAGTATTGGCACGATTATTTTTACTAATCGTTGTAAATCAACGCGGTTTAGCTGCCCTTGTAAGTGGAGTAACCGTACTGGCTAAGCAACAGCGGGATGTGCAGCTTTTCGTTCGTGCGGGTCACGGTAAACAGCACCGGAATTTCCGGGAAGAAGGTGTCCAGCTTTTTGCCCTGGAAATAGTCCGCGGTTTTAAACGTCACTTTGTAAACGCCAGGCTGCATGTCCTGATCCTGCGGATAGAGTGATTTGATGCGGCCATCCTGGTCGGTTTTACCGCTGGCAAGCGGGGTCCATTTATCCTGCTGCTGTTTTTCGAGCGTGACGGTGACACCCGGCGGTGGGGTGCCGGTTTGCTGGTCGAGCACGTGCACGCTCAGGGTGCCCATCGGGGCGCTAAAGGCAACGGGCGCAAAGGCCAGCGAGGCGAGGATCAGCAGCGGGGTTGTTTTTTTCATCACGTTTTCCTGTTGTTGTGGTTAGGTCACAGGAAAACGTTAGCACTCCAGAGGCGGGAAAATATTCAACTTTTCGTGACAATTCCCACCGCAGAAAATGTTTAGAGGATAATCACCTCAAGGGAAACCTGCTGCTGCCACTGCTCAAGCTGCTTTTTGCGGGCAGCGTTGAGCTTTCCGCTGGTGACCAGAAGCCATTTGCGGTCCGGGAAAATCTCCGGCGCCAGCGCAGCAGGTGGAAAGGGCAGGACGTCGATGCGGTGACCCTGCCCGGTGCGGGCTAAGGCTTCGAGCCAGACTTCGCACGGATCGTTGAGGTGCCAGCCGCTGAGCAGGAAATTATCGCCGGGCGCTTTTTTATCGCCCTCCAGGCAAAACGAGGTGTAGGCGATGATAATACCGTCGAGGATTTCTCGCAGGGTCATGGCCGCAGGCACGTTGGCCGACATCTGGCTGCGCAGCGGGCGTAAAACGTTGGCAACCAGGTCGGGCCGGGGATATTCCCGACCGGCGTCGTAAATCGCCTGGCGCAGGGATTCGATTTTTCCCGCTTTCAGGCGCTCCAGCAGGGTTTGCTGCAGCGTTTGCCAGTTGTTGGTACGACGCGGGGCGGGGCGCTCCAGCAGGGATTTCACTTGGCCGATAGGGACGCCTTTTTTGACCCAGTCGAGGATGATTAACGCCTGCCGGACATCGTCTTCGCTGTACAGGCGATGCCCGCCCTCGGTGCGCTGCGGCTTGAGTAAACCATAGCGGCGCTGCCACGCGCGAAGCGTAGTGGCGGTGATCCCGCTGAGTCTGGCGAATTCGCCGATGGAGTAAGCCATGTCCGTGCCCGCAGAGAAAGAATATTCCCAATATACTACGAATTCTTCCCGATGGGATGAAGCGCCCGAGCGGTGCACTACACTTTAACTTCCAACCGCGCAAATGAAAGGAATTCTCATGAAGCTATGGCCTGTTGTAACCGGTGTCGCCATTGCCCTGACTCTGGTTGCCTGTAAATCCCCAACGCCGCCGAAAGGCGTGCAGCCAATTTCCGGCTTTGATGCCAGCCGTTATCTGGGCAAGTGGTACGAAGTGGCCCGCCTGGAAAACCGCTTTGAGCGCGGGCTGGAGCAGGTAACTGCTACGTACGGCGAACGCAGCGACGGCGGCATTAGCGTGCTAAACCGCGGCTACGATCCGATGAAGAAAAAATGGAATGAGAGCGAAGGTAAAGCCTACTTTACCGGCGAGCCAACCACGGCCGCGCTCAAGGTCTCGTTCTTCGGCCCGTTCTACGGCGGGTATAACGTCATCAAGCTGGACGACAAGTACCAGTACGCGCTGGTCAGCGGCCCGAACCGCGACTACCTGTGGCTCCTGTCCCGCACGCCAACCATTCCGGATACGGTGAAACAAGATTACCTGAACACCGCACGTGGTCTGGGCTTTAACGTCGACCGGCTGGTCTGGGTGAAGCACTAACCGTTACTGGTATGAAAACGTGATGCTCGCCAGCGCATTTGCGGTGCCGGGCACCAGTTCGCCCGTGCGGATGTAGTGCGCCTGAAACGGCAGCGACAGCGTTTGTGCCGAGGTGAGCGTCTGGACAGCGAACTGGTTAGTGGTGCCCGCGCCGGAGCTGTCCGGCCCCATCATCAGCGGCCCGGTTCCGTTGTAGAAGAATTGCACGCCCACGCCTGAGGCCGTGGAGTCACCGGTTAAGGTGACAACGGACGAGGTGTTTGAGGGCGTGGTCTGATCGGTCATCACCGCGTGAACCGCCACGTTTGCATCACAGGTCAGGCCAATGTTAAAGGTGCCTGATGGCGACGTGCTGCCTACGGTGGGCAGCGTGCGGATATCAATCGTCCCCAGATTGACGTTCGCGCTTTTGGTTTCTACCGTGCAGCCGCTGGCAGTAACTGTGATGGTGGTGGGGCTGATAATCACCTGCGCGGTTTTGGTTTCGTTGTTGTAGGCGGTCAGGACCGCGGCGTTGATGGTCGGGATTTGATAAACGCCGGATTTCAGCGCCGTGCCGGTTTTGATAAAGGTGACCTTTGCCGACCAGCCTAAATCAGCGGCGTAGCCGTTGGTGCCATCTGCAGGATAGCTTTGGGTGATCCCGGTTTGCAGCGGGACGTAACTGGAGCCGTTAAAATCTTTCAGCCCGATGATATAGCCTATGCCGGGCACGCCGGTTTCGAATATGGTGTAGTTCACCCCATCGACGTTGACCGTCATGCCGCTTGAGATGGCGCTGCTGCTTGGCTCCAGGGTGCCTTTCGAACAGGTAAATACCCACCCGCACCAGAAAACCTGCTGAACGTCTGCGGTCGCGCTCCAGGTTGAGCCGATAATATTCCCCGGTACCACCGAATCTGCGGGGCCGCTGTAGGTCATCGGCTGGGGAGAGAGCGTGATATCCGATTTCCATTCCATCGCGAGAACAGGGGTGCAGGTCAGTAACCAGCCGATCAGCACAAAAATACGCATTATTGATACTCCGTCGTCCAGGTCGCCACTGCCGACACCTCGCCGGCACTGACGGGCGCGCCGGTGGCCACCAGCCGCGCATAAAAGGTCATGTTGACGCTGTCATCACCCGCCGCGCCGTAGGCGGTTGTTTGAGTGTTCAGCGGGATCAGGGCGCTCTCGTTATCGAGAATTTGTACCGCCACGCCGGTAGCACCGCCCTGCGCAATTTTGATGAGCTGCGGGTCGTCATCGTCCGGCGTTCCGCTAAAGCGAATTTTCACCCCCGCAAAGGTAGGGCCGCACTCTTCAAGCGTCAGCGTGAAGGGTGCTTTGATATTGCTGACTGCGCCCGCTTTACTGAACTGCTTGATGCCAATGGTGCCCAGCGGCACGTTTTTCTCGAGTGAATCCGCCGCGACAACGCAGGTGTTGCCGATCAAATTCCCGGTGACGGAAACCAGCACGTCGTAACCGCGAACGGGAACCGTAAACGCCATCAGCAGGGCGATGCTGGCAAGACGAAAGGCTACTGGCATACCACCTCCTGTGAATAAAGGCCGGTGCGCGCGTTGTAATTCTGCGCGTCTAACCGGTAATGGATGGTGCAACGCTGGCCGCTGCCGCGCCCCCATTCCGCCCGTAAGGTACCCTCTGGCGTCAGCCCGGAGAGATAAAGGCTGCCGCCATCCCCGACGATGCCGCTGACGTTTTCATCGTCCAGCGATACCAGCGTGCCGAAAGGCAGCACGTCATTGCGGTGGCGCACGATGAGCATCGCTTTTGCCCCCCGGCGGGTGGTGAGGGTTGCGCGCACCAGCGCGCCGTCGGTGGGGGTTTTATTGACGATGGCGTTTTCCAGCTCCACGTCATTGCCCACGGTGGTGACGTCCAGCGCCACCTGATTCACCCGATACGGTGTGGCGTAGGGGATCACCGCGTAGCCCCGGCTGTCGGTTTTGATGCCTTTGTGGTTAAGCACGGCGACATCGCTGGCACCCGGCGCTTTCACCAGAATGTTGGTGTTGCCCAGCGGCTGGCTTAGCGTCAGACCATCTTCATGCAACACTGCGCCACCGCTCATGCCGTAGCTGAGGTTGCGCGAATTTTTCGCGTAGGCGTAGCCGAGGTGGTAATCCCCCCGCTGGCCTTCGTACTGGAGCGCCGCATCGCCGCCGTATTTCTGCTGCGTGCCGTAGCGCTGGTTCACGCTGTAAAACAGGTTTTCCTGACCCGGCATATAACCGCTGACGCCCGGGCTGGTGGTGGTGCCGCCAGACCCCGCCTGCGTGGTGGTGACGCGGGCGCGGGTCGCCAGCGTCGGATTACCAAACGGCAGGGACAGGGACACCGCCATCAGCGTGTCTTTTTGATTGTCATACAGGCTGGTGCTGCGCTGCAGGCTCACGCCGAGCGAGACGTTGCGAAACGTGGCGTTCCACGCCAGCTGCAGGCTCTGCGTTGTTTTCGGCGTGTTCCAGTACGTCTGCTGATCCCACGACAGCGACAGCGCGCCGTACTCTCCCATCGGCTGCGACAGCAGCAGCTGGTTCTTCGCTTTGCGTGACATATGCAGGTTGTAGACGGTGTCATAGTGGGTGGTTAGGGTGCCGTCATCTTCCACGACCTGCCGGGCAGTGCCGCCCGCCATACCTTTGTAGGTGGTATCGCTCAGGGTATAGAACCCTTGCGTCGAGTAGCGCAGCGAGAAGAAGTTGATGCGCGTGCCCATCTCATTCAGCAGCTTGCTGTAGCGCAGGCGCACCGAATCGCCGGTGTAGGTTTTGTTGTCAGCCAGCTGGCTGCGGGCATGCGTGATATCGGCGGACCAGGCCCCAAAACGGCCAAGGTTCTGCCCGGCACCGAGCGCCAGTCCGGTGTAACGATCGGAAAACTGCGCGCCGCCGTAGAAGGTCAGCCCGTACTGCCAGCCGTAGAACAGCTCGCCCTGCGCAAAGGTCGGCGCATCCTGATTGCCGGTCGGGCGATATTTTCCCGCGCCGAAGGCATATTTCATCTGCCCGTTGCGCACCAGGTTTGGCACGCTGGCAAAGGGCAGGGTGTACTGCGTAATGCTGCCGTCGCTCTCCTGAACGGTGACCGCCAGATCGCCGCCCGACGAGGTGGGATAGAGGTCTTTCAGCACAAACGCCCCCGGCGTGACGGACGTTTGATAAATGATGTTGCCGTTCTGGCGCACCGTGACGGTGGCGTTGCTGCGGGCGATACCGCGCACTTCGGGCGCGTAGCCGCTCAGGCTGGCGGGCAGCATATTGTCGTCGGTTTTCAGGGCAATACCGCGAACGCCCACGGAATCAAACACCTGCGCCGACGTATAGGTTTCGCCCGCATAAAACTGGGCGCGCAGGGCGGGAATATCCCGCTGCAGCCAGGTTTGTACGTGGGTCAGCTCGTTAGCGTCTTTGGTCCAGGTGGTGAAATCACGCAGCCGCCACGCGCCAAGGTTGACGCCGCTGTTGAGGCTGACGAAAAGCTGGCTGTCGCGTGTGCGCGTCTCGCCCTGATACTCATTATTTGAGCCATTCAGCACGTAGTTCAGCCATGCGGCAGTGATCCCCGGCTCCCAGCTTTCCGGGCTGACGTAGCCGCGCGGCAGGTTGCGCATCATGCTCTGCGGTACGGTAAAGCTCAGGGTCAGCGTCTTCTGATCGTAGTCAACGTGGCTGCCCGGAAAAACGCTCTGCAAAACAATGCAGCGCTGGGCGAGCGGCAATGCGCCGCCCTTCGCCTGATGAGGATCGATACCCAGGGCATCAATTTGCTGCGGCGTGACGCAGGGCTGCGCATCGCCGGCCCCTTGTTCATCCGCACGGAAGGCCACGTCGCCGGTGAAGGCGTAGGCATTATTGATGTAGACGTTAAGGTTGTACTCCCCCGGCGGCAGCGCGCTCCCGGCGTTGACCCAGGCGAGATCGGCGCTGTTCGCGCTCTCGCCGTTGAGAAACGCGGGGTTAAATTGCAGCTCACTTTCGACAGCCATGGCTTGCCGAATGACCAGGGACATCGCCATGGCGCACAAGGTTTTTATTTTCACGTGGTCACGCCCTCGGGATGCTGATTAAGGGGATAACGACGAGCGGGTCACGGGCGTCCATGCTCCGTAATCGTTAATGGTCTGGTAGCTCACGCTGTTTGCATGGCTAAAGCTTTCCGCCAGCGTCACGCTCCCCTTCGGAGGCAGCATGACCGGCTTAACCGGCTTGCCGTCGACCTTCACATTGATGGTGGTGAGGTAGTACGGCGTAGGGTTCGTCAGGGTGACCTGGCCCGCGCGGAAACTGCCGCGGAGGGATTTCCACGCTTCGCCCGCGCCTTCCCTAAGCCCGTCCGGGCGGTAGAAAATTTTGATGCGGTTGGCCGAGGCAAACTGCAGGGAGTTGCCCGAGCTGTTTTTCATCTGCTGCGGGATCGCTTTTACCGTTATCCAGTAGAGCGTTTCGCGATCCTGAGGCAGGGATTTGCCGTTAAACATGATTTTCACCACGCTCTCGCTGGCCGGTTTTAACACGTACAGCGGTGGCGTAATGACGAAGTCATGGCTGCGTTCGCCGTTTTCACTTTCTATCCAGGACTGGATCAGGAAGGTGGCATCGGGATGGGTGTTTCTCACCTGCAGCATGGACTGTGTGGTGGAGCTGGAGTAGACCATTCGCGTTGCGCCAAGCCCGACGCCGCCTGCATAGGCGGCCGTTGCACATAACGAACCTGCCAGACAAATCCATGGTAATACGCGCATAGTATTTCTCCTTAAAACGGTGTCAGGCCCGGCCCGCAGACCGGGCCTGATGATTACGAATAGGTCACGGTGTAGGTTGCCGTTGCGCTGGCATCGCCTGCGGTGGCATGACCTTCCGGGGAGATGTACTTCGCGCTGAAGTTAAGGACGTTAGGGCCGGCACGCAGGGGCACCGCGGCGGCTGCCTCTCCCAGACGCACGATGTTGCCCCTTTCGTCATACAGACGGATCGCAACGTTCTGAGCCGAGTTAGCGCTGCCGTTTGACCCGACCGCCAGACTGTGGACATCGGCGCTGTCCGGCGTGCCGGTAAAGGTCACGGCGATGGTGGTTGCGGCAATCGGGTTCGCCTCCGTTGAAGCAGAGGTATCCGCGATTTCGCAATCTTCCAGGGTGATGGAGAAGGCTTTTGCCGTGCTGGCCTCGCTGCCCGCCGCCGCCAGGGTTGCGGTACGGACTTCACCCATGTCGACGTCAATGTTGGCGCTACCCGCGCTGATGGCGCAGGCGGAGGTCACGACGCTACCGTTAAAGTTAACCGTACCGCCGCTGGTGCCAGCGGCCAGGGCATTGCCCGCGGGCAGTAAGGCCATAGCAGCGATTGCCAGCACTGTTTTTTTTGTGAATTGAGCTTTCATTGTCTTGATTCCATTGTGTTGTTATTACGAGATTTGCTCTGAAGTTGGCAGGTCTAACTGGTTAAAAAGACCAGCAAATCTGTCTTGTTCCTGAGCCCAAGTTTTTTTATCGCTGAGCTTTTTAACGCGCTGACACGACGGTAAGAAAGCTTCTCCATTTCGGCGATGTAGCGCATATCCAGACCCTTACGCAGCTCCTTCAATACCCTCCATTCACCCGGCGTCAGCGATAACGCCGTTGATCTCTGTTTTGGCCGATAGCGGTTATCGACCAACCGCATTAAATTAGTTCGCCAGTGATAAAGCGGATCCTGAAGCGACATATAGGCGTCTATATCTCCTCTGACCCACAGCATGGAGTTCGCGGGGGCGGAATAAAGACAAATCACTGTTTCCGGATGCTCGGCTTTAATTCTTTTCAAATAGCGTAAGTAATCGTATCCCGTATGGTATTTATCAGCCCCGGACATAAAGAGAATATCTATGCGGGTTGTGGCTAACGTCGTATTCAGCTGCTGATAATCTTCCGTCGATATTTTTACCTGCACCTTTGGGTTAACCTTCATTAATAACGCGGTAATGCCCTGGCGTGCATAATGATCGCCACCCATCAACGCAATATGAATCGGTCTTTTTATATAGGGTTCATTCGCCATGTTATTCCCTCGATTTATAATTGTAATGAGGCGAACCAGTATGTTGATATCGGCCTGTACTTTCGAAGCAATCACGTTGTGCTGTGTAGGGCTAGTATAAGTCGGCCAAAAAAGAGGTAACCTGAATTAATCTAAATTTATATTAATCTTTAAGATTGATAATGGTAACGCCGTTTTCCTCTTACTGGTTCTGTGCTGCGTGTTGTTTCAATTAATCATACCTGCGCTTTTTCATGCTACTTACGCTTTGATAAATGTTTTGTAAGCCTTTTGTCTGCTAATGTAAGAGCAGGCGGCAACGTGCTGACAATGAATAACAAATGGCGGGAATTTATCCTGTTGTAGACGAATGCTCTGGCAAGGTGAGTGCGATATTTCTACTTATAACTTATTGATATTGCGTCTAGTTCACAAAATATCAGACGTGTCTCTTTTGAATGATTCAGACACGCATGTCCATTGCGTACAATTTGGTTGTTTGTCTATTTTTGTCAATGTCAAGATAGTGTGTTAACGCTATTTCAACGCGGCCGTGCTCGCCCGGCGAAAGGCGGTTTGTGAGAAGTTTCTGAGGCATTAACGCCACTTCACAAAAAATGAGAGAGAATCCATAAAGGCCCCGGGAAGCCCGTCAGCAGGCGCTTTAACGCAAATGGCGAACTTCTCTCGCTTCAGTGAAGTTAAAGAGAAAATAAGAAATTAAGAATTTTCGCTACTTGCTAAGATATACAGCGTTAATTTTATCAGTCACATTGATTTGGACGTGAAGGGAGACCTTTTTTCTTTATGTAAACAAGAAAACGATAACATCATGAGAGTGTTTCAGGAGGACCGTCGCTGACACTATGCACAAGCATTACATAATAAATAATATTGTTGAGTTTCATCCTGCAGCCAGCACGCTTCGCGATATCAACAATCCGGATCGTGTTGTCGTGCTGAATTCGCCTGCGGGCCGTTGTCTGTTGTTATTAATTGAAAGAGCGGGGTCGATTGTCACCCAGCAGGATTTTCTCGATATTGTCTGGCAACGCCGCGGTATGCTGGTTTCGCCGAATACCTATTACCAAAATATCTCGATTCTGCGCAAAGGGCTGAAAAAAATTGGTTTTGACGTCGATCCTATCGTCACCATCCCCCGCATCGGCTTAACGCTGGCAAGCGACACGCAGATTGTGATTAAAGAGCCGGCCACGCCTGCGCCTGAAATGGCGGTGCCGGAAACGGCGGTGCAGCAGGATACCGCCGACTTGCGCCTTAATGAGGAGCCTGGCGAGAACGCACTGCCCGAACGGGACAGCCGTCTTGCTCGTACTCGCTGGCTGGCAGGGATGTTAATGATCCTGCTGGTTTTGCTGATGAGTGTGGGCATCATCGGCCACAGCAACGCGCGGGAAAACCGCTTCATCGAGGATTATCGTTTTGCCACCACCATAGGGGCCTGCCACGTGTGGCTGGCAAAGGGCATCCAGACGCAGAGTGAACGTGCCAAAGCGCTGGCCTATGTCGATCAGTTTAAAGCGGAATGTGCAGACTACCCGTGGATCTATATCAGCTGGTATGAATTGTTACCGCGCGCTTCCGTTATTCGCTGTGACAAGTCAATGAAAGAGCCTAACCGCTGCATCTCTGATTATTTTATTGAGGACCGCTAGCATGACCCGTCATCGTCAAATGCTCTCCCTGCTGGCACTCTTATTTATCGCCGCCGCCGTGGTGCTGGGCTATTTTTTGTGGCAGCGATATGCCATAAAACCCTTTTCCTGTCAGGCTAACCTGGTGCAGCACCATAAGGACGAGAAGGTGTCGCTCTGGCTGAATTACCGGTTTGACGGCAAAAGCGGCACGCTCAGCATGAACGGCAGACTGCAGAGCAAACCTGATTCGATTATCGACCGGAAAATATCCTTCCGCGTGGCGCGGAAAGACAATGTCTGGTTACTGACGTCTGAAAATAATTTGACGTTCCCGGGAGATAACGTCGCGGATCGCCTGCTGGAGAAATACGAACCGCAATTTTTTGTTTATCCCGGGAAAAGTATTTATATCCGCATTAATGAACAACAGAATGATAACTATATTTTTACCTTAGGAACATTACCGACATATGTATGTCGAAGTACCAAAAATGAATAATTTTGAAAAGATTATGCGATAAAATCCTTTATTCTCATTTATGCTTTATTTAGTATCTAAGAATTACCTTAGAAAAATAAAAACAACCGTTGTGTTGCAATAATGTAATTACTCTAAATTTGGCAAGTTAATGAAAATGATAGTTGAACCGTCCGGGGGCAGTATCGCTGCGCCCACTACACGGCTGCATATCGGGTTGCTGCTGTGGCCCCGGTTTTCGCTGCTGGCGTTATCCGGGTTGATGGAGGCGCTGCGGAATGGGGCAAAGTGTGAGAAGACACGTGCTTTTGACATTACGCTCATCAGCGAGCACCCCGATATCCCGCTGTGCAGCAATGTGGGGGTGAGTATCAGGCCCGATGCAGCGCATGCCCCGCCTGAGAACTTTAATTATGTCGCGGTGATTGGAGGGGGCCTGAAGTATCTGGCGCAAGGATACCCGGGAGACAGAGAGTATCTTGCGCATGCGCATCACATGAACGTCCCGCTGATTGGCATCGGCACCGGCAGTTTTGTGCTGGCGCAGGAAGGGCTACTGAACGAGCGGCGAGCCTCCATTCATCCTTTCCATCTTGAGATATTCCAGCACGCTTTTCCGCAGGTTTATGCGGAGCAGGGTTATGATTTTATTAATGAAGGGGATGTCCTGACCTGCCCGGGCGGTATTTCGACCATTACCCTGGCCACTGAGCTGATTCGGCTTCATGCCGGTAATGACACGGCGAAGACCGCCGCTCAGCAGCTCTCCCTTGCCCCGCTTGAGAATGTCACTCCCCGACCAGCCAGCCTTGCTCTCATTCCTGATTCGCGTTTGCGTCGCGTGGTGCTGCTCATTGAACAGTACCTCACCCGGCCCCTTACCCCTGCGGGGCTTGCCAGTGAGGTGGCGCTTAGCGAGCGGCAGCTTAATCGCCTGTTTCATGCCGAGTTTGGTAAAACGACTCGAGAGTTCATCCGCAGTGCCCGTCTTCGTTATGCCTGCTGGCTGCTAAAAAATTCGCAGCAGAGCGTAACGGACATTGGCCTGCGGATGGGCTTTAGCGACTGCGCGCACTTTATCCGCCATTTTCAGACGGAGTATGGCTGCACGCCGGGCGTCTGGCGCACGTCGCAGGGTTATGAGCACATGTAGTTGAAAGGACCTGGCGGGCAGGGACGCAGTACGCCGTCAACGGTGTCGTTTTTGAAGGTGTACATCCCGCCGAAGAACGGATCGACAATCAGCCAGCCGGGCACGCCCAGGAATATCACGTTCCCCAGGGTGTACCAGTGGCTCAGGCGGGTATCCAGCGGCACGATAAGCGAGTAGTAGCCGTCCTGTTTGAGCGTGAGCGTGTACTCGCGTTTGCCAAAGTAGCTGCCGTCCGACTTCGTAAGGGTGACGGTCTGCGGCGTGGTGCCGGTTTTGACTATCGCACCGCGTTGATCGGCGATGATAAAGAACGCGTTCGTCGGCTGGCTGTTGATGGTCACGGTTTCTTCGTTATCGCCGACAATGGCGGCGCAGCCGCTCAGCAAAAGCGGGAGAAGCAGCAGCAGGGTAAGTTTTTTCATTGATATCGCTCCGGTGTCTTAACCGAGCAAAGCGACACCGTGCGGGTGAAAGTTAAACGCGTGAAGGATGCACTTGAAATAACGGGGCTATCCGAACAGAATCCCGTCATGAAAATTGAAACCGCCGTCCCTTCACAATTTGAACGTCTCACCGCGATCTGGGAATCCGCCGTTCGCGCCACTCACCATTTTTTAC
Organism: Enterobacter sp. UPMP2052; assembly: GCF_053709675.1. Lineage (NCBI taxonomy): Bacteria > Pseudomonadati > Pseudomonadota > Gammaproteobacteria > Enterobacterales > Enterobacteriaceae > Enterobacter > Enterobacter sp. UPMP2052. The sequence continues at coordinate 161,839 of NZ_JBSKJR010000004.1, read as the reverse complement.
AGGAAAGCGATATTGCGGCACTGCGGCCGTTATTGCTCAACACCTATCTGCCTGGCCTGACGGTTGTCATCGCGCGTGATGACGCGGGCATAATTCACGGCTTTTTAGGCGTCGATGAAAACCGGATTGAAATGCTGTTTGTCGACGACGCCAGCCGGGGAAAAGGCGTGGGGAAATTATTGCTGAAATACGCCATCGCACAATTTGGCGTAAACGAAGTGGACGTGAATGAGCAAAACCCGCAGGGCGTGGCGTTTTACCGGCATATGGGGTTTGAGCAGGTGGGGCGCTCAGAACTGGACGGGCAGGGCAATGCGTTTCCGTTGCTGCATATGCGGCTGGACAGGGATACTGTGATTAGCACTTTGTCTTATTCTCCCACTTTAATAAGTCGATGATATCTTTCTCTCCTTCGGCTTCTTTCAACAGGCGCTGCTTTTTTTCAAACTCAACATATTCTGAGCACGCCTTTTCATCAGCCGCTTTCTTGCTGATTTTACCTGCTCCTTCCAATACGTCTCGATCGTTAAATTGCAGGAACTGATCGAGCTTGGTTTGCCAGTCCCGTAAAAATACCTGCTTGCGGCGTTTGGCCTGATCTTCGGCAAAATCCAACCACATATTCACGACGCGATTAAGTTCGCTCACCTCATCCTGAGACAGATAATTTTTTGCGGTGGTGACATCGCTTTTGCGGACGTCTTCGCCTTTATAGCTGGTCAGCCCCATATGCGGTTGGCTGGCATCTGCGCGGTGGTGAATCAACTCAGCTGCGGTGTAGCCCGTGCAGGCAAAATGCAGTTTATTCTGGATGGTTTGGAAGAATTGCGTGGTTTCTTTAAGGGATGGCTGATAATCAGCGGCTAATGCAAAAATCTCCCTCACGCGTAGATAGACCCGGCGTTCGCTGGCCCGTATATCGCGAATACGTTCCAGCATTTCATCAAAATAGTCGGGTACGGTGGAAGAGCCGACAGGCGGATTTTTCAGGCGCTCGTCGTCCATAACGAAGCCTTTAACCAGGTATTCCTGAAGCGTTTGGGTGGCCCACTGGCGGAACTGTGTACCTCGCGTGGAACGGACGCGGTAACCGATGGCGAGGATGACGGGCAGGCTATAGTGAAGCGTGTTCCGATTGACCTTCCGCTGGCCTTCTTGCTGAACTTGTAAGTAAGCCTTACAAGTTGCTTTTTGTTCAAGCTCACCTTCTTCGTAAATAGCTTTAATATGCTGAGTAATGGCTTGAGGAGTGACTTGATAAAGAGCTGCTATGGCTGCTTGCGATAGCCAGAGCGTTTCATTCTCAAAGCGACATGTGATGCGAACCGTACCGTCCTCACTGGCAAACATAACAAATTCACCCGCCGGGGATTGGATTACGTTTTTATCTGCCATGTCGCTTCCTTCTTTTTTATCGATTAAGCCTACCCCCCTGTAGTATGCCAGAAACGACCACTAAGCCAGGTGGTTTGTATTTGGTTTTGCGAGGTGCTTTCCAGGAAGCTGGGTTTGAATGGCTGCAAGCGCGTTTTCTATCTCACTGAGCTTTGCCTTCGTCCGTTTATAATCATCCTGCAACCTCTGCTCCTGCTCGTTATACGCCACCAGAACGATGCACCCCTTCATCACCTTAACTGTGACTTGCTGTCCGGTATCAAATCCTGCGGCACGCAGCCATTTGCCGGAAAGAATGAGTTTCGGCGTGGATTTGTCCAAAACATTCGGGCGGTATCCCACAATTAGCGAGTGCTCGGTTCCGGATTGGTCGGTGTCTGGGGTAGAATGCGTATCAGCCATAATCAACTCCTTGATAGTTGGTGAGGTTAGCTCTCGTCCGGTATTGCGAGTGCCTGGCGAGGGCGATTCGAAATGAGGTTATCGTATACTAAGGTACGTACCTCGTTGGTGATATCTTGCTCTTGTAGGTACGTACATGTCAACGGCTAAGCGCGACCCAAATCAGTCTAAATCCGGAAAGGCTCCGACTTTTCAGATTCGTATTACGCCAGAGTTAAAGGCTCAGTTTGAGGCTGCGGCGAAGAAGGAGGGTATGAGTCTGGCACATTGGTTGAAAACGCTAGCTAGGAACGAACTTTGTCGATTAGGAATTAAGCCTCATGATTAAGGTTTATCTGTTATGACATCCAATATTTTAAATAAAGACGTAATTGATTATTTAAATTATTATTTCTCTGAAAATACTACAACTGATTTTGCTATTCTTCTCAATGGCTCTTGGGGAAGTGGTAAAACATATTTTATAAAAAATAGTATATTGAATGAGACAAATAGATTAATTAATCCTCTTTATATTACCCTTAATGGCGTTGCTTCAATATCAGAGATCACCGATCAATTTTTTTCTCTTTTATACCCTAGGCTGTCTTCAAAATCTGTAAGAATGCTAGGCGTAATAACATCTCGAGCTATTAATGGATATGTTGGTACAGATGTAGCCAAAGATAACAATGACAAAACGCTAATAAAAGATATTTTTATCGATGTAAAGAATAGAATTATAATATTTGATGATTTAGAGAGGTGTTTAATACCCATTGCAAGTGTATTAGGTTATATTAATTCTTTTGTTGAGCATGAAAGGTGTAAAGTATTAATTGTTGCAAGTGAAAATGATATCTCAAAAGATCAACTTAATGATTATCTTTTAAAAAAAGAAAAAACAATTGGTAAAACTATTTCATTTATTCCGCCCATTAGCGATGTTATTGACTTTTTTACTCAATCTATGATTAATCCTTTGGCAAAAGGAACGATAAAAAACAATATAAAGGATGTATTAAATTTAATCAATGATTCTTTAAGTGTTAATTTTAGAAGTATACGTTCCATTTTTAATGATTTTGAAAGAGTGGTTACAAATTTAGAGATATATATCGGTAATTCTAATATGCCCTTAGTTAAATTACTTATGTCAATGTTAGCTATAGGAATAGAGTATAAGGCTGGAAATATCTCTGCTCTTGAGATGGCCAATTTGCCAACAAATTCATTAAGTTATTCATTATCTAAAAGCAATGATATAAGAGCGGATATCATAGAAAAATATTCGACAGTTGATTGGTTTGACCCCATAATTCCATATTGTTACATAGCGCAAATTTTTGAAACGGGTATAGTTGATATTGAGAATATAAAAATTCATTTATCACAGCATCCACTAATTACCTGTAAAAATAATATTCTTTATTGGCGTGAGTTATGGGCGTGGAATGAATTAACAAGATCGAATTACTTAAAAGCTCGTGACGGCTTAAAATTACAGCTAAAAAATTTTGAATTAGTAGAACCTGAAGTAATCCTACATGTAGTCGGTATAGCATTGAGTTTAGAAGATAATAATGATAATTCTCTTACCTCTGAAATTAAAGTAGTACCTTTTTTCACAAACTACATAGAATTCATAAAAAATGATGATTTATTATTACCGGATATATCTTATTTCAATGATTCGCATCATTCAAAATATAATCTAGGGATGATAAGCAGCGATAAAAATGAATTTAAAGAAGTTAAACAATATCTTAAATCGGCTGTTATCTATCGATTCAATAAAACGATAAAGAAATCTTATCCAAATTTCCTTTATAAAATGTCGCATGAAAATGCAGAATATAAAAGGCTGTACGAATATGATCTCAAAGAAGGAAATTATGGAGGTTTCCCTTTTTTACATTTAATACCAGTTGGATATTTTGCTCATATGTTAATTAGTGATTGGAAATGTAATGGGCTATTGCTTTCATCTCTGCTTGAACGATATTCAAGAGATCAGAATTATAAAAACCTTATAGAAGAATATGTGTGGATAAAAAAATTAAAAACTATGGCTTATAGGATAATTGAAAAAGCAGAAGAACCGCATAAAACCTTATTGAAAAATAGATTGGATTATTATTTTGATTTGATAGAGCAAAAAATACATTAATTATAAATAAATTGAATTTTGGCGGAAGATCACAGGAGTCGAACCTGCCCGGGAACGCTGGCGCCCCCAACTGGATTTGAAGTCCAGCCACCTCACCGGAGATGACGATCTTCCGCGCCTCGATTGCTACATGGAGGCGGGGCGCATTATAGCTACTTTCAGGCATTTACCACATCCCCCAACGCGCTTTTTTCACTGCTCTTTTGACCTTAACCCACCTGTTTCAGTTAATTCCTAAGAAAATCCTCAGGTTAGCTTTTCGTGCTCGTCAACTTTTATCGCGATCACAAAAAACAAGAAACATAACTTGCTAACCAGAAATCAGAATACCCGTCTTCGAAACAATGGTTTAAAAACACGGTAACCGGTCTCAGCGCCCCCTACAGCGTGAAGGATAAAAAAATATGAGCGAAGTACTGTCTGTAAAAGAGAAGATTGGCTACGGCATGGGCGATGCCGCCAGCCATATCATTTTTGATAACGTCATGTTGTATATGATGTTTTTCTACACCGATATCTTTGGTATCCCCGCCGGGTTTGTCGGCACCATGTTCCTGCTGGCGCGCGCCCTGGATGCCATCTCCGACCCGTGCATGGGGCTGATCGCCGACCGCACCCGCAGCCGCTGGGGCAAGTTCCGTCCGTGGATACTGTTCGGCGCGATCCCGTTTGGCATCGTCTGCGTGCTGGCCTACACCACGCCAGACCTCAGCCTGAACGGCAAAATGATTTATGCCGCCGTTACCTACACCCTGCTGACCCTGCTCTATACCGTGGTGAATATTCCTTACTGCGCGTTGGGCGGGGTGATCACCAACGACCCGACACAGCGTATCTCCCTGCAGTCCTGGCGCTTTGTGCTGGCGACGGCGGGCGGGATGCTCTCCACGGTGCTGATGATGCCGCTGGTGAAGCTGATTGGCGGGGAAGACAAAGCTTTTGGTTTCCAGGGCGGGATCGCCGTGCTGTCGGTGGTCGCGTTTCTGATGCTGGCGTTCTGCTTCTTCACCACCAAAGAGCGTATCCAGGTGCCGCCGAGCACCACCTCCATGCGTGAAGACCTGCGCGACATCTGGCACAACGACCAGTGGCGCATCGTGGGCGTGCTCACCATCCTCAACATTCTCGCCGTCTGCGTACGCGGCGGCGCGATGATGTACTACTGCACCTGGATCATGGGCTCGCCAGAAGTGTTCGTCGCGTTCCTCACCACCTACTGCGTCGGCAACCTGATTGGCTCCGCGCTGGCGAAACCGCTCACCGACTGGAAATGCAAGGTCAGCATCTTCTGGTGGACCAACGCCGCGCTGGCGGTGGTGAGCGTGGCGATGTTCTTCGTGCCGATGCATGCCACCGTCCTGATGTTCGCCTTCATCTTCGTCATTGGCGTGCTGCACCAGCTGGTGACGCCAATCCAGTGGGTGATGATGTCCGATACCGTCGACTATGGCGAATGGACTAACGGCAAACGCCTGACCGGTATCAGCTTCGCGGGCACCTTGTTCGTGCTCAAGCTTGGCCTGGCGCTGGGCGGGGCATTGATCGGCTGGATGCTGGCAGGCGGCGGGTATGACGCGGCGGCCAAAACCCAGAACAGCGCGACCATCAGCATCATTGTTGGCCTGTTTACCCTGGTTCCGGCCATCTGCTACGTGCTGAGCGCCATTATCGCCAAACGCTATTACACGCTGAAAACGCCATTCCTGATCAAAATCATGGGCGAGCTGGCGCAGGGCGCGCGCCGCAATCAGCAGGAATTTGAGAACCTGCCGGTCAGCAAAGAATTACAGAACTAAGAGGACGAGAAGATGAAAATCAGTGATGGAAACTGGCTTATTCAACCGGGCCTGAACGTGACGTATCCGGTTCAGGTGTTCGATGTGGAGCAGCAGGGCAACGACCTGGTGGTGTACGTGGCACCGCGCGACGTGCGCGAACGCACCTGGCAGCTCGATACATTGATGTTCACTGTTCGCCTGTTTGCCCCGCAGGAGGGGATTGTCGGGGTGCGCATCGAGCATTTCCAGGGCGCGCTGGATAACGGCCCGCACTATCCGCTGAACGTTCTCAACGACGTGAAGGTCGAGATTGAAAACAACGCGGAGTTTGCCGAGCTGAAAAGCGGCAGCATCAGCGTGCGCGTGACCAAAGGGGAATTCTGGGCGCTGGACTTCTTGCGCAACGGACAGCGGATTACCGGCAGCCAGCTGAAAAATAACGGCTACGTGCAGGACGGTAACACCGATCACAACTACATGTTCGAGCGCCTGGACCTGGGGGTAGGGGAAACGGTCTACGGCCTGGGCGAGCGTTTTACCGCGCTGGTGCGCAACGGCCAGACGGTGGAAACCTGGAACCGCGATGGCGGCACCAGCACCGAGCAATCCTACAAAAACATCCCGTTCTACCTCACCAACCGCGGCTACGGCGTGCTGGTGAACCATCCGGAAAGCGTGTCGTTTGAGATCGGCTCAGAGAAAGTCTCTAAGGTGCAGTTCAGCGTTGAAGGCGAATATCTGGAATATTTCGTGATCGACGGCCCGACGCCGAAAGAGGTGCTCAACCGCTACACGCAGTTTACTGGCCGTCCGGCGCTGCCGCCCGCGTGGTCGTTTGGCCTGTGGCTGACCACCTCATTTACCACCAACTACGACGAAGCGACGGTTAACAGCTTTATCGACGGCATGGCCGAACGCGACCTGCCCCTGCACGTCTTCCACTTCGACTGTTTCTGGATGAAGGCCTTCCAGTGGTGCGACTTCGAGTGGGACCCGGTGACCTTCCCGGACCCGGAAGGGATGATCCGCCGCCTGAAGGAGAAGGGGCTGAAGGTCTGCGTGTGGATCAACCCCTATATCGGCCAGAAGTCGCCGGTGTTTAAAGAGCTGAAAGAGAAAGGCTATTTGCTCAAGCGCCCGGACGGTTCGCTGTGGCAGTGGGATAAATGGCAGCCGGGGCTGGCGATTTACGACTTTACCAACCCGGAAGCCTGCCGGTGGTATGCCGACAAGCTCAAGGGCCTGGTGGATATTGGCGTGGATTGCTTTAAAACCGACTTCGGCGAGCGTATCCCGACAGATGTGCAGTGGTTCGACGGGGCCGATCCGCAGAAGATGCACAACCACTACGCCTACATCTACAACGAACTGGTGTGGAACGTGCTGAAAGAGACAGTGGGCGAAGACGAGGCGGTGCTGTTTGCCCGCTCGGCGTCCGTCGGTGCGCAACAGTTCCCGGTTCACTGGGGCGGCGATTGCTACGCCAACTATGAATCCATGGCGGAAAGCCTGCGCGGCGGGCTGTCGATTGGTCTGTCCGGCTTTGGTTTCTGGAGCCACGATATCGGCGGGTTCGAAAACACCGCTCCGGCGCACGTCTATAAACGCTGGTGCGCGTTCGGGCTGTTCTCGAGCCATAGCCGGCTGCACGGCAGCAAATCCTATCGTGTGCCGTGGGCGTACGATGACGAATCTTGCGATGTGGTGCGCCACTTCACCCAGCTAAAATGCCGGATGATGCCGTACCTGTATCGCCAGGCGGCGCTGGCCCGCGAATTCGGGACGCCGATGCTGCGCGCAATGATGCTGGAGTTCCCGGACGATCCGGCGTGTGATTATCTTGACCGTCAGTACATGCTGGGGGATGGGGTGATGGTTGCGCCGGTGTTCTCCGAAGCGGGTGACGTGCAGTTTTATCTGCCGGAAGGGCGCTGGACGCACCTGTGGCATAACGATGAACTTCAGGGCAGCCGCTGGCATAAGCAGCAGCACGATTTCCTGAGCCTACCGGTCTATGTGCGCGATAACACCCTGCTGGCGCTGGGCAACAACGATCGCAAGCCGGACTATGCGTGGAATGAGGGGACGGCCTTCCAGTTGTTTAACCTGGCCGATGGTGCAACGGCGGTCAGCGAAGTGCCTGCGGCGGACGGCTCAGTGGCGTTTACCCTTAAGGCGTCACGTCAGGGCGACAGCATTACAATTACAGGGGCTGGCGAGGCGCGGAACTGGTCAGTCTGCTTGCGCAACGTGCTGAAGGTGGGCAGCGTGAAGGACGGTTCACACGCAGGTAGCGAGTGGGGCGTGGTGGTGAAAGCCGAGGGAAATGAGGTGGTTGTTCACCTCTGAGCTGAAAAAATGCCCGGTGGCGCTTCGCTTACCGGGCCTACGATGCAGTATTTTTGTAGGTCGGGTAAGGCGCAGCCGCCACCCGGCTTATTTATTGCACAGGTGACCACTCCGCCTGTCATCGTCTGCTGCAGCAACGTGCAGAAGGTGGGCAGCGTGAAGGGCGGTTCACACGCAGGTAGCGAGTGGGGCGTGGTGGTGAAAGCCGAGGGAAATGAGGTGGTTGTTCACCTCTGAGCTGAAAAAATGCCCGGTGGCGCTTCGCTTACCGGGCCTACGATGCAGTATTTTTGTAGGCCGGGTAAGGCGCAGCCGCCACCCGGCTTGTTTATTGCACAGGTGTTGATACCACTCCGCCTGTCATCGTCTGCTGCACCTGCTGTTTATCCATGTTCACCGCACTCAGCTTCCCGTTAACCGTTGGCTTCAGCGGCGCGTGGGCCTGGATGCTGCCGCTGGCGGTCAGCTGCATATTGCCGTCGCCCGCGATTGGCAATGCGGGCCATCCCCACTGGTTGATGATATTGAGCGGTACGCCGCGGCCATTCAGGCTGACGGTGGTTTGACGCTGCGCCAGCTGTGAAACCGTCGCCGTCGCTTCCAGAATGCCTTTTTCCGTGAAGGCGCTAAGCTCGGTAATGTTCACCGTCGCGGCGTTCGCATTCAGCGCCAGAGACGGACGCCGCACGTCAACACGGTTAAAGGTGGCCGCCGCGCCGTTGAGCGTTGCGCTGCCGCCCCACACGCCCCACTGGCGATCTTTAGCCAGCTGCAGGTTTGCGCCGTAACCGTCAAGCGAGGTTATCTGCCACGGGAAGGCCGGGTCGATATCAATGACCAGATTGCGGCTCAGGCCGAATTTTTTCAGCGTCACGCTGTTCAGCCACTCCGGCAATGGCTCCATCCACAGCGTTTTCCAGTTTTCGGGCAGGGTGTACTCCAGCCCGGCGATGGCGGCGTCGTCCAGGACCAGCGCTTTACCGTCGCGCAGCCAGTTGCCGGACGTGCGGACCATACCGCCTTCCCAGCGGGAGGTGAACTGACGCAGCGCGATGCCCTGCGGGGAGAACTCCGTATTCAGAATAGGATCGAACAGATGCAGCGAGCCGTAGATAAATTCGCTGGCGTTCATCGACAGACGCCCGTCCTGGCTCTGCCAGTCGCCTTTGGCGAGCGTCAGGTTGCGCAGGCTTAAATCAAGATCGGTCACCGCCCAGTCCGGCCCCTGAAGACGCGCGTCGGTCACTTCCAGCCGACCAATCTGCAGGGACGGAACGGTGGTGAGCGGCGCGAAGAAATCGGCGAGCGTTTTTTCGCTCTGCAGGCGGATATCATTCAGGCGCAGGGTATCAATAACCCAGCCGCCATCGGCGTTGCGCTGGGCCGAGCCGGTGAGCGAGCCGCGCGCCATATCGGCACCGATGGTGTTAAGCACCACCTCCTTGCCGTTGAGTTTGCCCTCAATTAGCACGTTGGTCGCCGGGACGCCGTTCAGGGTGAGCGAACCCGCGCTCATCTGGATCTGCGCATTTTTGCCCAGCACGTTACCCGCCTCGGGCTGCCACGGGCTCACGCCGCCCGTCACTTTTTGCGCGCTCAAATCCCACTCGGTATTCGGGCTGTTAAAAGCCATGTTGTTCAGCTGCAGGCGGTCTGCCTGGAAAGGCAGCGGCGCGGGCTGCGGGGAGAGGTTCAACGTCCCGTCAAACAGGGTAATAGTGTCCATATGCAGCGGATCGGTAATTTGACGGCTGCTCAGACCAATATCGACCGTTTTGGCGACCAGCGTGGCGGGTTTGCCATCGCGCCCGAAGGTGACGTTTTTCAGAACGATGTGGGAAGGCGATGAAAAGCGGTGATCCATCTGGTCGAAATTGAGTTCGTAGGCGGTATTTTCCGTTACCCAACTGCTGGCCTGCGACGCGCCCCAGCGTGTCTGAAGCAGAAAATAGAATGCCAGCACTACAATAAGCAGGGCCACCAAAAGATAGACAAGTAGCTTTCCAATAAATTTCATGGTCTTCCATCCCGTGAAACGCACATAGAGGAGTTATGCACGATTTATGCGCAATCCTCAAGGCGGGAATGGTGTAAAGAGATGTCACGGCAGGCGTTGACAGCCTGCCGTGATGGCGATCAGTTCTTTTCAGGCGGGAACACAAGGTTTAGAACGATAGCGGTGATCCCCCCGGCGGCGATGCCGGAAGAGAGCAGGTTTTTCACCCAGTCAGGGGCAAACTGCAGGATCAGCGGCTGCTGAGAGACGCCAAGACCGACGGCCAGCGACAGGGCGATAATCATAATTGCGCGGCGGTTCAGCGGCTCGCGCGAGACGATACGCACGCCGGACGCCGCAATGGTGCCGAACATCACCAGCGTTGCGCCGCCAAGCACTGGCTCAGGGATGTGCTGCACAAAGCCGCTTACCGCCGGGAACAGACCGAGCACGATCAGCATCAGGGCGACCACAAAACCCACGTAGCGGCTGGCAACGCCGGTCAGCTGGATCACGCCGTTGTTCTGGCCGAAGCAGGAGTTCGGGAAGGTGTTGAACACCGCCGAGACGAACGAGTTCAGGCCGTTCGCCAGCACGCCGCCTTTAAGACGCTTCATGTACAGCGGGCCGGAGACCGGCTGCTCGGAGACGTCGGAGGTGGCCGTAATGTCGCCGATGGTTTCGAGCGAGGTGATCATAAAGACCAGCATCAGCGGCAGCAGCAGACCCCAGTCAATGCCCAGGCCGTAGTACAGCGGGGTGGGGACTGTAATGAGCGCCGCATTGGCAGGGGCGGTGTTCTCCGGCAGCATGCCCAGCGCCCACGCCATCAGGTAGCCAGCCGCCATCGCAATCACCAGCGATGCCACGCGCAGATACGGGTTACGCTGACGGTTGAGCAGAATGATAATCGCCAGCACGATGCCTGCCAGCAGCAGGTTTTTCGGTGCGCCAAAGGTGTGGTCGTTCATCGCCGCATAGCCACCGCCGATGGACGTCAGGCCAACCTGAATCAGCGACAGGCCGATAATCATCACCACCACGCCGGAAACCAGCGGCGTGATCACCCGGCGCGCCAGGTGCAGCACGCGGGAGATGACCATCTCCGTGCAGCTTGCCAGCATCAGCGTGCCGAACAGTGCTGCCATCATCGTCGGGACGTCCGCACCGCCGGTTTTCAGTGCCGTACCGCCCATGATCAGCGGGGCCACAAAGTTAAAACTGGTGCCCTGAATCGACAGCAGCCCGGACCCTACCGGACCCCACGCTTTAATTTGAATAATGGAGGCGACACCGGAGGCGAACAGGGACATGCTGATGATGTGCTGAGTATCCTGAGCCGGTAAACCGAGCGCCTGGCAAATCAATAACGCAGGGGTGATCACCGCCACGAACATTGCCAGCAGGTGCTGACACGCGGCGAACAGCGTTTGAGGCAGCGGCGGGCGGTCCTCAAGGCGGTAGATCAGTTCACTGTTTTGCTTCTGCGCAATCGGTTGCGCATCAGGAGACTCTATGGTGTTAACGGACATCGGCGGCAATCCCACGGTGGAAAAGCGGGCATTTTATCTGACCAGTTGGTAAAAGCAAACGATTGCATTTAGAAATTTTTCTGAGGGGGATTCTGTGGCGTTTTCAGGCGTTGGAGTAGCGCTCGGTTTCAGGCATCCAGCGTTCGATAAGCGCGGCCGCCTGCTCGGGGTAGCGTTCATGAATATGGCGGGCGAGGCGCTGAACTTCGGGGATCATGGCCTGATCGCGCATTAAATCCGCCACCTTAAACTCGGCGTTGCCGGTCTGACGCGTGCCCAGCAATTCGCCCGGCCCGCGGATTTCCAGGTCTTTTTGCGCAATCACGAAACCATCGTTGCTGTCGCGTAAGACCTGCAGACGCATCTGCGCGGTTTTGGACAGCGGCGCTTTATAAAGCAGAACGCAGTGGGAGGCCACCGCGCCGCGGCCAACGCGCCCGCGCAGCTGGTGGAGTTGCGCAAGACCCAGGCGTTCCGGGTTTTCAACGATCATCAGGCTGGCGTTTGGCACGTCCACGCCCACTTCGATGACCGTTGTGGCAATCAGAAGATGCAGCTCGCCCTGTTTAAAGGCCTGCATGACCGCCTGCTTCTCGGCGGGCTTCATACGCCCGTGCACCAGACCAACATTCAGCTCCGGTAGCGCCAGCTTAAGCTCTTCCCAGGTGGCTTCTGCGGCCTGCGCTTCAAGCAGGTCAGACTCTTCGATCAGCGTACACACCCAGTAGGCCTGACGCCCTTCCTGCATGCAGGCGTTGCGCACGCGGTCGATAATATCGCTGCGACGCGTGTCCGGGATGGCTACCGTCGTCACCGGCGTGCGGCCCGGCGGCAGCTCGTCAATGGTAGAGGTATCGAGATCGGCGTAGGCGGTCATCGCCAGCGTGCGCGGGATAGGCGTGGCGGTCATGATCAGCTGATGCGGATGGTAGCCCTGTTGCAGCCCCTTTTCCCACAGCGCCAGACGCTGATGCACGCCAAAGCGGTGCTGTTCATCGATGATCACCAGCGCCAGACTGTTAAACTGGACCTGTTCCTGGAAGATGGCGTGGGTGCCAACAATCATCTGTACCTGGCCGCTGGCAATCGCCTCCTGCTGCGCAAGACGGGCTTTGCCCTTTTGCTTGCCGGCCAGCCAGCCCACCTCAACCCCAAGCGGGGCGAACCAGGCGCGGAAGTTATTGGCGTGCTGTTCGGCCAGCAGTTCGGTCGGTGCCATCAGTGCCACCTGCTTGCCGTGGGCAATGGCGCGCAATGCGGCCAGCGCGGCAACCAGCGTTTTACCGGAACCGACGTCGCCCTGAACCAGACGCATCATCGGCACGTCGAGTGCCATATCGCGCTCAATTTCGGCGGTGACACGCGCCTGTGCGCCTGTCGGCTTAAACGGCAGCGAGGCCAGAAGCTTATCTTTGAGCTCATCACGCTGGCTTAACGGCTGGGCGTGGAAGCGCTGCGCTCCCGCACGCAGGGCCAGCATGCTCAGGTTGTGAGCCAGTAATTCCTCAAGGATAAGCCGCCGCTGGGCGGGATGCGTGCCGCTTTCTAAATCAATGAGCTGGAGCGTCGGTGGCGGACGGTGCAGGGTACGCAGCGCCTCCGGCAGGCTCATCATGCCCTGCGCCAGCTCCGGCGGCAGTAACTCGGCGATGGCACAGGTATTAAGCAGCTCAAGCGCCTGATCGGTCAGCTTGCGCAGCGTCGCTTGCTTGATCCCTTCGGTCGTTGGGTAGACCGGTGTGAGCGTCTCCTGCAGCTCCGGCATGCTGAGGTCGCCCTGTACGCGGTATTCGGGGTGGATCATCTCTGCGCCGTATTTACCGCGTTTGGCTTCGCCATAAGCCAGCACCCGCCTTCCGGTAGCAAGGCTGTTTTTCATCGCCGCGTTGAAGTTGAAAAAGCGCATGGTGAGAATGCCGGTGCCGTCGCTGATTTGACAGGTCATCATTCGACGTCCGCCAAACGTGATGTTGCAGTTCAGCACTTCGCCCTCAACGGTGGCGTAAATTGCGGGCAGGAGATCGCCAATTTTGTACAGCTGGGTGCGGTCTTCATACCGCAGGGGGAGGTGAAGCAGGAGATCCTGCACGGTGTGCAGGCCAATTTTTGCCAGCTTACCGCTTTGCGCCGCGCCCACGCCCGTCAGGCTGTTGAGCGGGATGGCATCCAGCAGGCGGCCTTTCATCGGTTATCCTGCGTACTGCATGGTAGACCACCACTCGGCATCGGCTTCAATTTCGCCCTGCGCGTTGACGTGGGGGTAAGGTAATTTTTTCTGTTTCGCCACGCGGGCCAGCACCGGATAGCCCCCTTCAAACAGCAGTCGCTGCTGTTCTTCTTCCGGCAGCATGCTGCTGCTGCGCGCGTACATTCCGGCGTTCTGACGCTGGCGCTGTGCTTCATACAGGATCAGCGCGGAGGCAACGGAGACGTTGAGGGACTGTACCATGCCGATCATCGGGATGATGATATCCCGATCCGCCAGATCCAGCGCTTCCTGGCTGATCCCGGTTTTCTCCTGACCCATCAGAATGCAGGTCGGGCGGGTGTAGTCGATCTCGCGAAAATCTACGGCTTTATCGGACAGGTTGGTCGCAAGCACCTGCATGCCACGGCCCTTAAGATGGGATACGGCATCGCCTATTGTCTGGTGAGATTTAACCGAGACCCAGCTGTTACTGCCTGCGGCAGCCGAGACCATCGTACGCATACGCGCGCCCGGCCAGACGGCGTGGACTTCGTGCACGCCGACGGCGTCTGCTGTACGGACAATAGCGGAGACATTGTGAGGCTTATGGACCTGCTCCATGCAGACCGTCAGGTCAGGCTGGCGCCTGGCGAGCATTTCACAGATACGTGCATAACGTACTGAATTCATAAGCCTAGTTTCTGTTACGAGTGACTTTGATAACGTCTGGCATCACGCGGATTTTGCGCATAATGTTCGCCAGATGCACACGGTCGCGCGCGGTCAGGCGAATAAAGGCGCTATACACGCGGCCATCTTTCTCTTCCGTGTTCAGGCTTTGAATGTTGGAAGAGGCGGTGTTGATGGCAGCCGTCAGGTTTGCCAGAGCACCCTGGTGGTTGAACATATCCACCTTAATTTCGGTGATAAATTCCTGCGCCGTCTCTTTATCCCATTCGACCGCCATAAACTTCTCCGCTTCTTTCTGATAGCCGCGGATGTTACGGCAGGATTCGTGGTGGATCACCAGGCCTTTGCCCGGGCTGACGTGGGCAATGATCGGGTCGCCGGGGATAGGTCGACAGCATTTCGCGAAGGTAATGAGCACGCCGTCAGCGCCTTTAATCGGCAGATGACCGTGGCCTTGCGTCGTGGACTGCGGCACGGAGGCGGTGTCGCCCTGCTGCAGGTTCTTCGCTACCACCACGCTCATGGCGTTACCAAGGCCGATCTCGGCCAGCAGGTCGTCCAGCGAGGCGAGCTTCATGCGCTCCAGTTCATGCTGGATGTTCTCTGGCGGGATCTCCGCGAGCTTACGGCTGCCGCCCAACGCGTGGTTGAGCAGACGACGACCCAGGCTTACGGAGTCATCGCGCTTGAGGTTTTTCAGCAGCTGACGAATTTTGGCGCGCGCCTTGGAGCTGACGACAAAGTTCAGCCAGGCCGCATTCGGACGGGCGCCCGGCGCGGTAATAATTTCCACCGTTTGACCGCTGGCGAGCGGTTGCGACAGCGGGTAAGGCTGTCTGTCGACGCGCGCGCCCACGCAGGCATGGCCGATATCGGTATGCACGGCGTAAGCAAAGTCGACCGGTGTGGCACCAGCAGGCAGCTCGACGATGCGCCCCTCTGGTGTGAAAACGTAAATCTCATCCGGGAAGAGATCGGATTTCACGCTCTCAATGAATTCAAATGAGCTACCCGCGCTCTGCTGCAGTTCCAGCAGGCTTTGCATCCAGCGCTGGGCGCGGATCTGTGCGGTAGTGCTGCTTTCGCCACCGTGCTCTTTATAGGCCCAGTGTGCCGCGACACCCATTTCCGCCATCTGGTCCATATCTTCGGTGCGGATCTGCACTTCGACAGGCACACCGTGCGGCCCGATCATCGAGGTGTGCAAAGATTGATAGCCGTTCGCTTTTGGAATGGCGATGTAATCTTTCACGCGCCCCGGACGCGGTTTATACAGGCTGTGCATCTGCCCCAGCACGCGATAGCAGGTGTCCGAGTCCTGGACGATCACGCGGAACGCGTAGATATCCATGATCGAGTGAAAACGCTGCTCTTTAAGCACCATTTTGCAATAGATGGAGTACAGGTGTTTTTCGCGACCGCTGACGCGGCAGGGGATCCCCGCTTCCTGTAAACGTCCTTCAATCTCAGAGAGGATTTTTTGGATCATCTCTTTACGGTTACCGCGCGCGGCTTTCACCACCTCTTTAATTACGCGATAGCGGTTCGGGTACAACGCTTCAAAACCCAGCTCTTCCAGCTCGGTTTTAATGTGATGGATACCTAAACGGTGCGCCAGCGGACTGTAAATTTCGAGGGTTTCACGGGCAATGCGGCGACGTTTGTCCGGGCGTAATGAGCCCAGCGTGCGCATGTTGTGCGTGCGGTCAGCGAGTTTGATGAGAATGACGCGGATATCCTGCACCATCGCCATAATCATCTTGCGGAAGTTTTCGGCTTGCGCCTCTTTCTTATCGCGGAAGTTCAGCTTATCAAGCTTAGAGACCCCTTCCACCAGTTCGGCAACGCTTTTGCCAAACAGCTGTTCCATATCCTGGTAAGTGGCAGGGGTATCTTCGATCACGTCATGCAGCAGGGCAGCCATCAGCGTTTCGTAGTCGAGTTTCATCTCGGCCAGAATACAGGCTACCGCAACCGGGTGCGTGATATAGGGTTCACCGCTTGAACGTGTTTGGCCCTCGTGAGCGTCACGTGCAACGAGATACGCCTGCTGAAGACGCTTAATCTGGTCTTCAGGCAGGTAGGTTTGAATCAGTTGATTCAGGCTTTCAAACAGATACAAGGGCGACCCGCAGGTTTAATTAACGACGACCTTCAGCAATGGCGGTTACGGCCTGCAGTTCTGCGGCTTCCTGCTCTTGCTGCTCCTGGCGCTCACGCACGTCGAGGATCTGGTTGTTGATCAGACCTTCTTCGATTTCGCGAAGTGCAATTACGGTGGTTTTATCGTTTTCTTCCGGTACCAGCGGATCTTTACCGCCTACCTGCATCTGACGAGCGCGACGCGCGGCGACCAGTACCAGGTCAAAACGGTTACCAATTTTCTCTACAGCGTCCTGAACAGTTACGCGTGCCATACTTAAAATGCTCCACAGGTGAAGAAATGACTGGGCATGATACTGAAAGTGGGTTCAGTCTGCCAACAGTTTGGTGATTAATGCGTCATGTCGCTGCTTCTGGCGGCTCATACGCAGACGCTCTGCACGAAGGATGGTCTTGAGATCGCTCAGCGCGGCGTCAAAATCATCATTCACAATAAGGTAATCATATTCCGCGTAATGGCTCATTTCTGCAACTGCCTGCGCCATACGCTTTGCAATCACCTCTTCGCTGTCCTGACCGCGACCGCGCAGACGGCGATCGAGTTCATCTTTCGACGGCGGCAGTATAAAAATGCTGCGCGAGTCCGGCATCTTCTTGCGGATCTGCTGCGCGCCCTGCCAGTCGATATCCAGGAACACATTGACGCCCGTTGCCAGCACCTGCTCAATGGTTTCACGCGAGGTGCCGTAGTAGTTACCGAAAACTTCAGCGTGCTCAAGAAACGCGTCTCGGCCAATCATCGCTCTGAATTCGTCGTGATTCACAAAGAAATAGTGCTCACCGTGCACCTCACCCGGACGCGGTGCTCGCGTGGTGTGAGAAACAGAAACCTGTGTGTCGTACAACGGTTGGGTTTTTAACAGTGCCTGAATAAGGCTGGATTTACCCGCGCCACTAGGGGCAGAAACAATATAAAGCGTGCCTTGAGCCATGAGAGTCTTTTGTATGTGTTAGCGAAGAAGTCCTACATACGGGCTTATTATACACGTCGGCGCTGTGTGACGTAGCCTTTGTCACACTTTTTCCCATGGTTTATTAAATTTTGCGTGCCGTTTTCAGGTTTCATCTTTGGTTTTCAGCAACAAAAAGAAAGCCTGGATGACGCCTCGCAAAGTGAAAGGTTGCTAATCGCGTTGTTTTGCGCGCCGGGTTATACCACTCCCAATGCAAAGGAGGGGTAGCAATGTGGCGATGGATAAGCAGTGTGATGCTGTTGTGGTGCGGTTGTAGCGTGGCGGTATGCCCCGTCTGGTCGCAGGGGAAGGCAGAGAAAGAGATTGCGGCGTTGAGCGCGCAGAAAACACGCTGGGATGAGGCCTACTGGAAAGAGGGGACAAGCGAGGTGAGTGATGAGATTTACGACCAGCTCACCGCCCGCCTGGCCCAGTGGGAGCGATGTTTTGGTAACGCACCCGCGGAGTCGTCCCTTCCCGTGCTGAAGGGAACGGTCAAACATCCCATCGCCCACACGGGCGTTCAGAAGGTTGCCAGTAAAGAGGCGCTTCGCCAGTGGATGTACGCCCGACGCGATCTCTGGGTGCAGCCGAAAGTGGACGGTGTGGCGGTAACGCTGGTGTACCGCAACGGGACATTAAGTCAGGCCGTCAGCCGTGGGGATGGCGTAAAAGGTGAAGACTGGACCGCGCAGGTACGCGCAATGCCATTGGTGCCTCAATCCACCGAAGGCGCGCTGGCGAACAGCGTTCTGCAGGGCGAGCTGTTTCTGCTGCGTGATAACCACATCCAGCAGCAAATGGGCGGAATGAACGCACGGGCTAAAGTTGCCGGGGCGATGATGCGACACGCGGATGCCTCGCTTCTGAAGCAGATCGGCGTGTTTATCTGGGCCTGGCCTGATGGACCCAAAGCCATGCAGCATCACCTTACGCAGTTATCGCAGTCAGGCTTTGATTTAACGGCCCGCTATACCTTGCCTGTCCAGTCAGCAGACGAGGTCGAAAAACAGCGCGCGCACTGGCTTACCTCGCCTCTGCCCTTTGTCACGGACGGCGTTGTGGTGCGTTCGGCCGTTGAACCCGCCGGCGACCGCTGGCTACCCGGAGAGGGGAATTGGGTCATCGCCTGGAAATACACCCCGGTTTCGCAGGTAGCCGACGTGCGGGACATTCAGTTTGCTGTGGGCAGAACGGGAAAAATTTCCGTCGTCGCATTACTGGCGCCCGTGCAACTGGATGATAAACGCGTGCAGCGGGTGAGCCTGGGGTCGGTGGACCGATGGCAACGGCTGGATATTGCGCCGGGCGATCACATTCTGATTAGCCTGGCCGGGCAAGGCATCCCGCGGTTTGAAAAGGTGATCTGGCGTGGGGTTGAGCGGCAAAAACCACGCCCTCCGGCGTCGCAGTTTCATTCACTGACCTGTTTTTATGCCTCGCCAGAATGTATGGACCAGTTCTTTAGCCGGTTAACGTGGCTAAGCTCGACGCAGGGGCTGGACGTTAAAGGTCTGGGGGAGGCTGGCTGGCGTGCGCTTTACCAGGCGCATCATTTTGAGCATATCTTTTCGTGGCTGCGCTTAAACCAGGCGCAGATCCAGTCGACGCCGGGATTTTCCGCCGCACGCGGTGTAGCGCTTTGGCATCGTTTTAACCTGATTCGTGAACAACCTTTTATCCGCTGGATCACGGCGATGGGTATTCCGGTAACCAAAGCCACGCTGAATGCCGCCGGGGACACATCGTGGCAGGCAATGCGCAGCCGTCGCGCCGAAGAGTGGCAACACCTGCCGGTGACCGGAAAAGAAAAAGCGCTGCAAATAGTCGAGTGGTTACACCATCCCCAGGTCGAGGCGCTGGCAGCATGGCTTGCCGAACAGCGCATCAACGGATTCTGAGATCAGTGCACGTTGTGTTTGTAGTGGAAAACGGGCAACCCCAGCTTCAGGCGCAGCGCCAGCATGCGTGCCGTAAAGCCAAAAAGCAGGGTGGAGATCACCACGACGTCATGGTTGGAGACGTAATGCTGCAGAGCGATATACAGTACGGCTGCCGCGAAGGAGATGCCGGCGTATAGCTCCTTCTGAAAAACGAGCGGGATACGCTTGCAAAACATATCGCGCAGCACACCGCCAAACACGCCGGTCACGACGGCGGCAATGGTGGCGATAATCGGGCCTTCCCCCATATCCAGCGCAATTTGCGCCCCGATAATGGAAAAGACGATAAGCCCTATGGCATCCAGCACCAGGAACAGGCGGCGCAGGTGGGACATCACGGGAGCCACAATGGTCGTCAATACCGCGGCGGTGGCCACGATAACCACGTACTCCGGGTGTTTTACCCAACCCAGTGGATAGTGGCCCAGTAAAATGTCACGTACCGAGCCGCCACCCAGCGCGGTGGCAGTGGCGATGATGATCACGCCGAAGGTGTCCATGCGCCGGCGCCCGGCTGCAAGCGCGCCCGTCATGGCCTCTGCGGTGATACCAATGAGATAAAGAATATGAAGCAGCATATAACCTCCGGTGTGAGCGCCCAGAGGTTAGCGAGTTGTGCGCAGGATCACGATTGAGATTTTCTAAGGTGATGTGCTTTGCCCTATAAAAACTAATCAGGTTTTGATGAAAATGGCTTATAGATGGCGGTAGGCGGGAAAGGGGTAGAGAAAAACGGATTAGAATAAATAATGGGTGATATCGAACGATACCACCCGAAAGTCATTACTCGATATTCTGGATCTGCTCGCGCATCTGCTCAATGAGCACCTTCAGCTCAATCGCGGAGTTGGTCACGTCAGCATTAATCGACTTAGAGGCCAGCGTGTTTGACTCACGGTTGAACTCCTGCATCATGAAGTCGAGGCGACGACCCACAGCTTCTTTCTTCTTCAGAATGTTGTAGGTCTCTTTAACGTGCGCGCCAAGACGGTCCAGCTCTTCGGCAACGTCAACACGCTGCGCCATCAGGACAAGCTCCTGTTCCAGACGGGTGTTTTCAAGCTGGACTTCTGCTTCTTCAAGTTTCGCCACCAGACGCTCGCGCTGCCATTGCAGCACTTCAGGCATATGGCTGCGAACTTTAGCCACTTCGGCGCTTACGCCTTCAAGACGCTGCTCAATCATGGCTTTCAGCGCCTGGCCTTCAGTTTCGCGGGCAACGATAAAGTCGTCCAGCGTGCCGTCGAGGGCGGAGAGAATTTCAGCGGTAATGGCGTCCAGATCCTGTTCACCGGCAGCCATCACGCCAGGCCAGCGCAGGATATCCACCGGGTTGATTTCGCCTTCGTCGCTCTGCATCTTGACCCAGTTGGCTGCGTTCACCAGCTGGCGAGCCAGTTTTTCGTTAAGGATCAGCTCACCCTGAGCGCTGGCATCGGGTTCAAAACGCAGGTTGCATTCCACTTTGCCGCGCGTCAGACGAGCACGAATACGCTCACGCACGACTGGCTCCAGGCTGCGGAACTGCTCCGGCATACGGAAATACGTTTCCAGATAGCGCTGGTTTACCGAGCGCATTTCCCAGGTAGCGCTACCCCAGCTACCCTTGATTTCACGCCGGGCGTAGGCGGTCATACTGCGGATCATAGACATTCCCGTTTTTAAAAGAGAGATGGGGGGATTATAGCTTTCGGGGGCTTCTCAGGATAGGAATAAGCGCCCTTTATCCGTATAATGCGCAGCCACATTCGTTTCAAGCCGGAGAATTCATCATGCGTCCATCAGGCCGTAGCGCCAATCAGGTGCGTCCCGTCACCCTGACCCGTAACTATACAAAACACGCTGAAGGCTCCGTGCTGGTTGAGTTTGGTGACACCAAAGTGCTGTGCACCGCCTCTATTGAAGAAGGCGTTCCTCGCTTTCTGAAAGGCCAGGGCCAGGGCTGGATCACCGCCGAATACGGCATGCTGCCGCGTGCGACCCATACCCGTAACGCCCGTGAAGCGGCAAAGGGGAAACAGGGTGGACGTACCATGGAGATCCAGCGTCTGATCGCGCGCGCGCTGCGTGCAGCCGTTGATTTGAAAGTGCTTGGCGAATTCACCATCACGCTGGACTGCGATGTGATTCAGGCCGATGGCGGCACGCGTACGGCGTCTATTACCGGCGCCTGTGTTGCGCTGGCGGATGCGCTGAACAAGCTGGTTGCGGCCGGCAAACTGAAAACTAACCCTATGAAAGGGATGGTTGCGGCGGTTTCCGTAGGTATCGTTAACGGTGAAGCGCTGTGCGATCTGGAATACGTTGAAGATTCCGCGGCGGAAACTGACATGAACGTGGTGATGACCGAAGACGGACGCATCATTGAGGTGCAGGGCACCGCAGAAGGCGAGCCGTTCACCCATGAAGAACTTCTCTCCTTGCTGGCGCTGGCCCGAGGGGGAATCGAATCTATTGTCACGACGCAGAAAGCGGCGTTAGAAAATTGATTTTAAAGGCGACCAATGAGTCGCCTTTTTTTTGCCTGTAAGACAGAAAATAAAGGAGCGAATCCATGAAACCATATCAGCGCCAGTTTATTGAGTTTGCGCTTAACAAGCAGGTACTTAAGTTTGGCGAGTTTACGCTGAAATCCGGGCGGAAAAGCCCCTATTTCTTCAACGCCGGGCTGTTTAATACCGGGCGCGATCTGGCTCTGCTGGGCCGTTTCTATGCCGAGGCTCTGGTGGATTCACAGATTGATTTTGACCTGCTGTTTGGCCCGGCCTACAAAGGCATTCCAATTGCGACCACCACGGCGGTCGCCCTGGCAGAACATCACGATCGCGACGTGCCGTACTGCTTTAACCGTAAAGAGGCGAAAACCCACGGTGAAGGCGGGAACCTGGTCGGCAGCGCGCTGCAGGGCCGCGTGATGCTGGTGGATGATGTGATCACGGCAGGCACCGCGATCCGTGAATCGATGGAGATTATCCAGGCGAACGGCGCAACGCTTGCGGGCGTGCTGATCTCTCTGGACCGTCAGGAGCGCGGACGCGGCGAGATCTCGGCTATTCAGGAAGTGGAGCGTGATTACGGCTGTAAAGTGACGTCAATCATCACGCTGAAAGACCTGATTGCGTATCTGGAAGAGAAGCCAGAGATGGCGGACCATCTGGCGGCGGTGCGTGCCTATCGGGAAGCGTTTGGCGTGTGATTTTTTGCCCGGTGGCGCAAGCGCTTACCGGGCCTAAGGGTTACGCAGGCCGGATATCGTTACTGCAACTGCGAAGCCACTAACGGCCAGCGGGCGTCAAAATCGTCCGTTGGGCGATATTTGAATTCACTGCGCACGAAGCGGGAGAGCATCCCTTCGCAAAACGCCAGGATCTGGCTTGCCAGTAGCGTCTCATCGTTGATGTACCCTTCGCCTTCACGCATCTTCTTCTCACGCAGGACCTGGCGCAGCTGCGCCTCTATGCGCTCAAAAAGCTGATTGATGCGGCCCTGCAGACGATCCTGCTCAAACATCAGGGCGTGTCCGGTCAGGATACGGGTCAGGCCAGGATTACGTTCGCCAAAGCCCAGAATCAACTGCACAATCAGACGCAGACGCGCGCTGGTGTCTTTCTCATCTTTCAGAATCAGGTTGATACGCGTGATCAGGCTGTCTTCAATAAACTCAATCAGGCTGTCGAACATCCGGGTCTTGCTCGGGAAATGGCGATACAGCGCCGCTTCCGACACGCCCACGGAGGCCGCCAGTTTTGCTGTGGTAATGCGTTGACTGCCATCGCTGGATTCAAGCATCAGAGCCAGAGACTGAAGTATTTCTTCGCGACGATTCCTTTTCGCGGTTTGTTTTTCTGCCATGTTACAAAATACCCCTGAAAATAAGCACTTGCCAGGCTGGCATCCACACAGCGACCGCAAACTGACGTTTGCGGTTTGTTATTGCATTATGGCGCTGTGAGATGCGTGTCTAACGGGCGACTATTTACGCCCTGAATGGCCGAAGCCGCCTTCGCCACGGTCGGTGGCGTCAAAATCAGCCACCAGGTTAAATTCGGCCTGCACAACAGGTACAAACACCATCTGCGCGATCCGCTCGCCGGGTTCAATGGTGAAGCTATCCTGGCCACGGTTCCAGACGGAGACCATCAGCTGGCCCTGGTAGTCAGAGTCAATCAGGCCGACCAGGTTGCCCAGCACAATACCATGCTTGTGGCCCAAACCAGAGCGCGGCAGGATCACCGCCGCCAGCGACGGGTCAGCAATGTGAATCGCCAGACCGGTCGGGAGCAGGGTGGTCTCGCCCGGTGCCAGCGCTACGGCGTCATCGAGACAGGCGCGCAGGTCAAGACCGGCAGAGCCGGAGGTGGCATAGGTTGGCAGCGGAAATTGCTCGCCAACGCGCGGGTCCAGAATCTTAACGTCGATTTTTTTCATCATAACGGGTAACGATCTCGTCCAGTAATTGTTGGCCCAGGAGTTCCTTGCGCTCAAGCGGTAAGACTTTATCTCCATCCTGCCAGAAAAGGTGCAATGCGTTGCTGTCGCTGTTAAATCCTTGCGTGGACAGCGAGACATCATTCGCGCAAATCAAATCGAGGTTTTTGCGGGTACGCTTTTGCCGGGCATATTCTTCCACATTATTTGTTTCGGCGGCAAACCCAACAACGTAAGGACGATGGTTTTTCAGTGCGGCAACGCCGGCCACGATGTCCGGGTTTTTAACCATTTTTAGTGTTAATTCATCGCCTTGTTTCTTAATTTTGCTATCTGCGATGGTCTCTGCACGATAGTCAGCGACGGCGGCACAGCCGATAAAAATCTGCTGATTCTGGGCGTGCGCCTGAACGGCAGCCTCCATTTCCAGGGCTGTGGTCACGTTAATGCGCTGCACGAAGGGTGGCGTCGGTAAAGACACCGGGCCACTGACGAGCGTGACGTTCGCGCCGCGTTTTGCCGCAGCAGCAGCAATCGCAAAGCCCATCTTGCCGGAGCTGTGGTTGGTGATGTAGCGCACCGGGTCCAGCGGCTCGCGCGTTGGGCCCGCGGTAATCATGATGTTGAGATGTTGCAGATCGTTGACAGGCGAAAAATGAGCGGCAGCCATATCGACAATCGTCAGCGGATCGAGCATGCGCCCGGGGCCGATATCCCCACAGGCCTGGCTGCCGCTGTCCGGCCCCCAGACAAGCAGGCCGCGAGAGGCCAGCGTCTCGAGGTTATGCTGGGTGGCAGCGTTGCGGTACATCTGCTGATTCATCGCAGGCACGACGGCGACGGGAGACGGTGTGGCAAGGCAAATGGTGGAGACCAGATCGTTCGCCATACCGGCCGCGACGCGGGCGATTAAGTCTGCCGTCGCAGGGGCGAGGATAACCAGGTCTGCCCACTTGCCGAGCTCGATATGGCCCATCGCGGCTTCAGCCGCCGGATCGAGCAGGCTATCCGACACCGGGTATCCCGACACGGCCTGCAGGCTCAGGGGAGTAATAAAGGCTTTGCCGCCTTCGGTTATCGCGACCCGCACGTCGGCTCCGCGCTCGCGCAAACGGCGCACCAGCTCCGGCGCTTTATAGGCAGCAATGCCGCCGCTCACGCCAAGAACGATTTTTTTACCGGCCAGGCTCATCATGATTCTTTCCTGTTGGGTTTCACCAGAGAGCCGGCATTTTATCACAATCCCAAAAACGGGGTGATTTTGTCCGTTATCCACTTTGCGAGGCGCTACGCAGGAACGAAAAATGGGCGTCGAGCAGGGGGGAGAGCTGTGGCAGCATAGTGTTAAACCTAAGGAGACAGGGCATGGATGAGGTATTATCGCTGTTACCGCGTGAAAAAATGCTGCGCTATGGCATTACGTCGCTTACCGATGCGGAGCTGCTGGCGCTGTTCTTGCGAACCGGCACTCAGGGGAAGTCGGTCTATGTCCTGGCGCGCGAGTTGATCCACCACTTCGGTTCGCTGTATGGCCTGCTGACCGCCGACATGGCGGCGTTTAAAGAGGTTGATGGCATTGGCGTGGCGAAATTTGCCCAGTTAAGGGGGATTGCCGAACTTGCCCGACGTTTCTACATTGTGCGTATGCAGGAAGAAGACCCGCTCCTGACCCCTGAAATGACCCGCGAGTTTTTGCAAAGCCAGCTGGCAGACGCCGAGCGCGAGATCTTTATGGCGATCTTTCTTGATAACAAAAACCGGGTGCTGAAGCATTGCCACCTGTTTTCGGGTACATTAAGCCACGTTGAGGTCCATCCCCGAGAAATCGTGCGGGAAGCGATAAAAGTGAATGCAGCCGGCGTGATCCTCGCGCATAATCACCCCTCTGGCTGTGCAGAACCAAGCAGAGCTGACAAAGAAATCACCAAACGCATTATCAAGTGCTGTCAAATCATGGACATTCGTGTGCTGGACCATCTGATAATTGGCCGCGGAGAGTACCTCTCTTTTGCAGAACATGGTTGGATTTAGACCATTTTACGCGATCCATTGGGATCTTTGTCTGCTCGGGACTTGAGCACACCGCCGAGTCAGCGTATACTACGCCACCTTTGAGAATCTCGGGTTTGGCATTTGGGCCTGGCAATCGAGAGTTCACTTAGAACTATGCGATGACCGGGCTGTAAAGCCTGACGAGGCGCCGATACCCCATACGAAGCTCGAGCTAATTTGATTTTTGGAGAATAGACATGTCCCGAGTCTGCCAAGTTACTGGCAAGCGTCCGGTGACCGGTAACAACCGTTCCCACGCACTGAACGCGACTAAACGCCGTTTCCTGCCTAACCTGCACTCTCACCGTTTCTGGGTTGAGAGCGAGAAGCGTTTTGTCACCCTGCGTGTATCTGCTAAAGGTATGCGTGTTATTGATAAGAAAGGCATCGATACAGTTCTGTCCGAACTGCGTGCCCGTGGCGAAAAGTACTAAGTACTTAAAGAGGAAATAAATCATGGCTAAAGGTATTCGTGAGAAAATCAAGCTGGTTTCTTCTGCTGGTACTGGTCACTTCTACACCACCACGAAGAACAAACGTACTAAGCCGGAAAAACTGGAACTGAAAAAGTTCGATCCAGTTGTACGCCAGCACGTACTGTACAAAGAAGCTAAAATCAAATAATTTTAGATTCCTTG
This sequence comes from Enterobacter sp. UPMP2052, assembly GCF_053709675.1. Classification (NCBI taxonomy): domain Bacteria; kingdom Pseudomonadati; phylum Pseudomonadota; class Gammaproteobacteria; order Enterobacterales; family Enterobacteriaceae; genus Enterobacter; species Enterobacter sp. UPMP2052. The sequence continues at coordinate 135,183 of NZ_JBSKJR010000004.1, read as the reverse complement.
TATTGAAAAACCCCGCAACTGCGGGGTTTTTTGCATTCTGCATCCAACGGAGGAACCATGCCTGAATTACCTGAGGTAGAGACCAGCCGCCGCGGCATTGAACCACATCTGGTTGGTGCGACCATTCTTCATGCTGTTGTCCGCAATGGTCGTCTTCGCTGGCCGGTTTCCGATGAAATTCACGCGTTAAGCGATAAGCCCGTCATCAGCGTGCAGCGCCGCGCGAAATACCTGCTGCTGGAGCTGCCTGACGGCTGGATCATCATCCACCTGGGGATGTCCGGCAGCCTGCGGATCCTCACCGAAGAGCTGCCTGCTGAAAAGCACGATCACGTTGACCTTGTCATGAGCAACGGCAAAGTGCTGCGCTACACCGACCCTCGCCGCTTTGGCGCATGGCTGTGGACCAAAGAGCTGGAAGGCCATAGCGCGCTGGCGCATCTGGGGCCGGAGCCACTCTCTGAGGCGTTTAACGCTGATTACCTGAGAGCAAAGTGTGTGAAGAAGAAAGCGCCGATTAAGCCCTGGCTAATGGATAACAAGCTGGTGGTGGGCGTGGGGAATATTTACGCCAGCGAATCGCTGTTTGCTGCCGGGATCCATCCCGATCGGCTGGCCTCGTCGCTCTCGGCGCAGGAGTGCGAACTGCTGGTCAGGGTGATTAAGGCGGTGCTGCTGCGCTCCATTGAGCAGGGGGGAACAACGCTGAAGGACTTCCTGCAGAGCGATGGTAAGCCTGGCTATTTCGCGCAGGAGTTGCAGGTTTATGGCCGCAAAGGCGAGCCGTGCAGAGTCTGTGGCACACCGATTATTGCAACGAAGCACGCCCAGCGCGCCACGTTCTATTGCCGTCAGTGTCAGAAATAAGCGTATATCAGGCCCGGTAAGCGCCACGCCACCGGGCGACGGTTACTTCAGCTTTTCCATTAACGCCTGATGCACGTTTTCCGGCAGGAAGTGAGTCACATCGCCCTGATGACGTGCGACCTCCTTCACCAGCGAGGAGGAGATAAACGACCACTCCTTCGACGGCATCAGGAATACGCTTTCCAGCTCCGGCATCAGATGGCGGTTCATATGCGCCAGCTGCATCTCATACTCAAAATCCGCCACCGCGCGCAATCCGCGGATCAGAATATTGGCCTGCTGGGCGCGGGCAAAGTTGGCCATCAGGTCACTGAACCCTACGACTTCCACGTTCGGCAGATGAGAAATCGCATCGGTGGCAAGCGCAACGCGCTCGTTCAGATCGAACATCGGTTTTTTGCTGGGGCTGGCGGCAATGGCCAGAATCACCTTATCAAACATGCTTGCTGCACGCGTGATGATATCAAGATGACCGTTGGTGATCGGATCGAAGGTACCCGGATAAATCGCTTTTGTGCTCATGGCTCACGTTTTCTCAGAGTAGCCGCGGCAGAGCGCCCACAGCTCGGTATATTTGTTGAAAGTATACTGGGCATTTACCACCGCGAGTAACCAACCCTGTTTGCCATCCAGCACGCCGCCACGCAGCAGCAGCGTTTTCAGAAACGCGCCCAGCGTGTGGGTGAAGATGCCCGTCAACGAGGCTGTCTTGCCGCGCTGGTGGCGCTCCTGCGCCCATGCGGTGGCGTAGCTCAGCTGCTTACGCTGGAAGCTGGCGAAATCGCGGCAGGTGAGGTGCAGCAGATCGCCCGTCAGCGGGATAACCTGGGCGTTCTCACAGGCCAGAGACTCATGCACCAGGTTGTCGTTGTATTGATAACGGGTGCGCTCATAAAGGCGCATAACGCGATCAGGATACCAGCCGCTGTGGCGCATAAACCGCCCGAGGAAGTAGTTGCGACGCGCAATGCTGTAGACCGCGCCAGGCTGTGGGGCGGCCAGGATGGCCTGAATGCTCTGCTGAAGCGCGGGCGTAATGCGCTCATCGGTATCGATCATCAGCACGTAATCGCCGGTGGCGCAGGCCTGCGCGCGCTGGCGCTGGATACCGTAGCCCTGCCAGTCGGTGTCGACATAGACCTTTACGCCTGCCGCACGCGCCATTTCTACCGTGTTATCGGTGCTGCCGGAATCAAGCAGGATGATTTCATCCGCCCATGAAACGGAGGCCAGGTAGTCCGGAAGCAGGTCGGCAGCGTTTTTGGCGATCGTGACGACCGACAGACGCGCAGACATCAGTGGCTCCGCTGAGGCAGGTAAGGTTGCAGAAGCTGCAGCAAACGGGTCAACGCGCCCTGATTCTGATGCAGTACCTCAACAGCATGGCGGCCGTACCACAGACGGTAGTCTTCGTCGGTGAGCAGGGTTGAAACCTCTTTCACCACCGAGTCCGCATCCGTCACGGTAATTAAGCCATCGGCCTGCTGCAATTTCGCGCAGATATCTTTGAAGTTGAACGTGTGTGGCCCCATCAGTACCGGAATGGCGTGCGCCGCTGGCTCCAGAGGGTTATGGCCTCCGCGCTCAACCAGGCTGCCGCCGACAAACGCCAGATCGGCAATGCCGTACAGCAGCATAAGCTCGCCCATGGTATCGCCAATCACCACCTGGGTGCTGCCGGAAGGGATCTCACCGGTACTGCGCAGGGTGAAGCTGAAACCGCCTTTCTGTACCATTTCGCGAGCATCTTTGAAACGCTCCGGATGGCGCGGCACCAGGATCAGCAGCAGATCAGGGAAGGTCTCCAGCAGCTTGCGATGCGCCTGGAGGATAATCTCTTCTTCACCGTCGTGGGTGCTGGTAGCAATCCACACCTGACGACGGGGTGCCCACTGGCGACGCAGCGTCACCGCCCGTGCCGCCAGCTCCGGCGTAACGGAAATATCGAACTTCAGGCTGCCGGTCACGGCAAGCTGGTTGCGTTTCAGACCAAGCGCCGTGAACCGTGCCGCGTCTTCATCGTTCTGTGCCGCAATCAGGGTAATTTTGCTGAGCAGGCGACGCATAAATTTACCCAGCTTGCCGTAACCCTTCGCGGAACGTTCAGACAAGCGCGCGTTGGCAATCACCAGCGGAATTTTACGGGCATGCAGGGCGGAAATCATATTCGGCCACAGTTCGGTTTCCATCACGATCACCAGCTTCGGGCGAACGGTATTAAGGAAACGGTTCATGGCGCACGGGAGATCGTAAGGCAGATAGACGTGATGCACGTCTTTCCCGAACGCGGACAGGGCGCGCTCGGAGCCGGTCGGCGTCATGGTGGTGACGGTGATCGGCAGGGAAGGGTAGCGGTGACGCAGGGCGCGAACCAGCGGGATCGCCGCCAGCGTTTCACCGACAGAAACGGAATGCAGCAAAATACCGTCCGGGGCCACTTTATTAAGGCAATAGCCATAGCGTTCAGCCCAGCGTTTACGGTACGCAGGCGCTTTACGGCTACGAAGCAACAGTCGCAGCCACACCAGTGGCTGAATGATGTAGAGCAGGGCGGTATACAACAATTCCAAGCGATTATCCGTTTTTTCAGTTTCGGCGGGCAAATTCTAAGCATTTAAGCCAGGTAAAGCTATCTCTTATGCCACATACCGCTTCAAACGGAAATATCGTCGGCCCAGGCGCCAGCGCAGTCGCGGACTTTTTGCACTTTTCCAGATGAGCTTCCAGATGCCTGTATCGAAGAATTCTTTAATAATCATCGACTTTTTCTTTTCATCCTTCATGTTATCGAAGGTATGAATAATCCCAAGCCCCTCTTTGGCAATTTGCCAGTGGCAGGCGGGGATATTTTTGATTTTATCCGGATAGCGCTGATTAATGGCATCAAGCATCTGAAGGATTTTCATGTAATGGCGCGCGGAACGGATCAGCGTGTCGTCATTGTCTGGTGTGTGCGACACCGATGCGGAGTGAATGTAGTAGTCATAATAACGTTCACTGGTGTACTGAACCCGCTCAGCCGCGAGCAGCACTTCGGTGGTCCACGGAATATCCTGGTGGCGCAGGCCGGGTTCAAAACGAAAGCCGTTCTGGCGGATAAAGTCGTGGCGATAGATATTGAGCCAGGTGACATGCAAAAACTTGCGGGAATCGAGCGCTTTTTTCAGCCATGCCGCCCCGGTCATCACCCCCGTTGAGGCCAGTTTGTCTTCCGGGAAGATAGGACGCGAAGGCTTTTTATTATTTTCCCAGACGTAGTTCCCGTTACAGGTGGCGACATCCAGGTTCTGCGTGACGGCCATCTCAAGAAGGTGCTGGTACATGCCGGGCTTGAAGACATCATCAATATCAGGGAAGGAAAGATATTGCCCGGTGGCAATGGCCAGACCGGTGTTACGGGCGACAGAGACCCCCTGATTTGCCTGATCAATCATCTGCATCTGCGGCAGTTTTTCGCGCCACTTATTGACGATCTGCATCGAACCGTCGGTGGAACCATCGTTGACGATGATTACTTCCATATCGTCGATACGCTGATCCGTAAGGCAGGTAAAGAACTGATCCAGGAAAGCTTCACCGTTGTAAACGGCAACCACTACGCTTAATAATGGCACTGAATTTTGCATAAAAAACCTGATTATTATTGATTGTCGACCAAAGCAATATATTGCTGGCAAATGGCGTTGATGCCGAACGATGCTATCGTTTCGCGATCGACAGCCGGCGGCGTGGTGTAAATATCCGCCAGCGTTTTTGCCAGTGATTCGTCATTCATCTCTGTCAGCCCGCGCGCTAAAGTTCCCGTGAGAATTTCAGCGGGGCCGCCTGGGCAGTTAGTGCTCACGGGCGGCGTCTGGCAGATGATTGCTTCAACCAGCACATTACCAAAACCTTCGCAGTCGGAACTGAGCACTAACAGGCGTGCCCCATGGATCCAGGGATAGGGATTGGACTCGAACGGGCGGAACAGGACCTTGTTAGCAATGCCCAGTTCGCTGGCAAGCTGCTGCAGTTTTTGAATTTTCGCCTCGGAACCATTTCCCATCATGACCAGCGTGGTATCCAGGCCGCTCAGTGCGAACGCCCGCAACAGGCGATCGTGACGTTTGTGCTCATGGAAGCGGCCAACGTGGATGATGTAATCCTGCCCCTGCATCTCAAAGGGAGCGTCTGCCAGACGCTGAATTTCGGGGATATCGAACGGATTATGGATGACCGCCTGGCGGCGAAGATCGATGGCCAGCGTCTGGGACAAATCCTTCAGTACGGCAGCCGAAACGGCGACAACGTTGCGGTTTTCATAGGTATGACGAATTTTAAAATGCTTGAACCAGCGTGACAGGCCGCTTCGATGGCGCAGGTAGGAGAAGGAGAACATGCCGTGAACGCAGAACCAGACCTTATCGCGCTCTAACGCACTGCAATGCGCCACGATTCGGTCAGTTTTGTGCAGATGGGAGAAAATCACATCAAATTTACCGCTGCGCTCGGCTCGCTCAACCGCCTGACCCAGCAGCCGTGAACGGCGTGGGATCTCCGTCAGCTTGCGCCAGGGTTTGGTGCACGTATCCTGAATAACCTGAAAATCGATGCCCTCCGGAATGGCGTAGTCGCACACGTTCCGCAAAGAGAAAAGGGAGACCTGGTGCCCCATTTCTATCAGTCCGCTGGAGAGTGTGAGAACCGTTTTTTCGGCGCCTCCACCGGGTAAACCATCAATAATCATTAGGATGCGCATTATTAATCCAGTAATTTTTGATAAAGCGAAATAAGCTGGCTTGAAAGTTTTTCGGGAGTCGCCTCTTTCACGCGTTCACGCGCCGCAAGCCCCATGTTGTTATTGTTGTTCAGTGAAGGGGTGGCCGCTATCGCCTCCTTCAATGTGCTGATATCAAGTGCGTCACAGGAAAAGCCGTTCTGGCCTTGCTCAATAAATTCTGCCCCACCGCAGCTGGTCGACGTAATGACCGGTAAACCGCAGGCCATCGCTTCCAGTATGACGTTAGGAAAGGGATCATACAGCGTTGGCAACAGTAAACCATCGGATAGCTGGTAAAATGGCAGCGTCTCTTTTTGCATACCCAGAAAGCGAATTTGCCCTTCACAGCCTAATGACCGGGCAAGGTCGCGATAACGACGCTCTGCTTTATCCTGTCCAACCACAATCAGCCATGCCGCGGTTCCCGCAATAGCACGTATGGCGCTGGCTAACCCTTTTCGTTCAAACCCCGAGCCCACGAAGCAGAACACGGTCGCGTCAGCGGGCACCCCAAACTGCTGACGCAATGCCGCACGTTGTACCTCTTCTACTGGAACGAAGCGGCACGAATCAATTGAATTATAAATCACATGTATCTTTTTTGCGTCAATATCAAAGTCTTCGACGATTTCGCGCTTGATCATCTCCGCATTACAGATAACGGCTTTCAACTCGGGTGCCTGATACATTTCACGTTCGGCGTTCATCACATAGCGGTGATAGCGGTCATGCATGAGCATGTGTGTACGCCAGGCGGGCAGGATACGCGCGCGCTGCAGCAGCCAGCGCCGATGCACGCCATCGCCTGCGCGATAAATGTCACAGCCTGGAATGCGCTCATGGCTTTGAACAATATCAAACTGTTGCTGTTGCCAGAGCGCGCGCGCGGCATGAGCAAATCCGCGTTCGCGGCTGATGCGGCCCCATTTGCGCGGGTCGCAGATGTGGATATGCCAGTCGTCCTGCTTCTCGCCCTGCCATTCGCGTGTGATGACGTTGAGTTCAAGGTTTTGGTTGCTTAACGCGGTAAGGGCTCTGGAGACGAAACGTTCCGCCCCGCCGTCCGGGCGATATTTTTGGCGAACAATCGCCAGACGATGGTGTTTCATTACAGGTATCTCCTTGCCGCGGAGACGACGGCTTCCACAGGAATGGCGTCGAGGTAGCGTTCTTTGGTGTTGGTATCAATGGCGTCCGGGTTGGGGAGCGGGCCGTAATCGCCTGCCCATATCACCTCCCCTTTTACCTGCCACGGCGACCAGAACGTCAGTTTGGACGGGCCAAAAAGCGCGACACACGGTGTTTGCAGCGCGGCGGCCATGTGCATCGGCACGGAATCCACGCCAATAAATAATCGAGCATGATCGATGAGGGAGGCCAGCTGACGCAGCGTTAATTGGCCCGCCAGCGAGACGACGCCGGTTTTCGGCGAGGCGGCAAGAATGCGCTCAATCATCGCCATCTCTTTTTTATCCGGCCCGGCAGTCAGCACGACGGTGTGACCATCCTGCTGAAGCGCCGTAATGGTTTGCGCCATTTTGCCTTCGTCCCAGCATTTAAAGAACCAGCGCGACGTAGGCTGAATCACGATGTAGTCATCCCCCACACCCGTTTGCGCGAGCTTTTGACGTGCGTTCTCCCAGTCTTCTGAACGGTAAGCCATGGTGACGGCCGGCTGGGGAACCACCGGTAACGGTGAAAGTATGGAGAGATTTTGTTCGACGGTGTGTAACGCGTTGTGATTTGTGACGGGGGCTAATGCAGTATGGCAAAAGCGCCAGAAGGCAGTATTGCGTTTATTGAAGGCGAACCCGATACGAACAGGTGCGCCGGTAAAACGCGTCACAATCGCGCTGCGCCACTGATCGGCAAGGTTGATAACCAGATGATAATGTTGCGCTCTTAACGCGCAAAGTAGCTGCCACTCTTTTTGAAGATGCTTCAATGTTCCCAGCTGCTTCCACTTACGATCGATCCCATAGATGGTACCGATGGCCGGATGCGCGGCGAGCATATCGCGGGTTTCTTCATAAAGCAGCACGTCAATCTGTGCCTGCGGCCATGCCTGGCGTAACGAATCAATGACGGGTGTGGTGAGTAACATGTCGCCATGATGGCGAAGTTTGATAAGTAAAATGCGCAAATCAGGCATGTCAGGTAAGTTATTCATCATCATCTTATCAGCGTTGTACTGTTGGCAATTCTAATAGACCTGGTAACGAGTTGCACTCTTTCTCCATAATGTCAGGAATTTCTTTGCAAGGGTTTACTCCAGCTTTGTGGCGTGCGTAACATAGCGCTAACTTATCTGTCTCACGGGTTCATTATGAAAAAACCAGCGTTTATCATCACGATTGATACTGAAGGCGATAATCTCTGGCAAAACCATCGGGTTATTAAAACGGAAAACGCACGCTACCTGGCTCGGTTCCAGTCGCTCTGCGAGCGTTTTGGCTTTAAGCCCGTCTGGTTGACGAACTATGAGATGGCGATTGAACCGGTTTTCATCGCGTTTGCTAAAGACGTTATCGCCCGCGGCGCGGGGGAGGTGGGTATGCACCTTCATGCGTGGAATAGCCCGCCGGAGCACGATCTCACCGGGGATGACTGGCGCTGGCAGCCGTATCTGATTGAATTCCCGGACGAGGTCATGCGCGAAAAAGTGTTGTTCATGACTGAGCTGCTGGAAGAGACATTTCAGACCAAAATGCTCAGCCATCGTGCCGGGCGCTGGGCGTTCGATAGCCGTTACGCCCAATTGCTGATCGAGCTGGGTTATCAGGTGGATTGTTCCGTCACGCCGCGCGTGAACTGGCGCAATGCAAAAGGTGCCCCGCAAGGAAAGGGCGGAACGAACTATCAGGCTTTTCCTGACCATGCCTACTTCATGGACGTCGAGAACATTGCCCGGCCGGGTAACAGCCCATTACTCGAAGTCCCGATGAGCATTCAGTATAAACATCCCGCCTGGCTGAACACCGTTAAGCAGGGCTACGATCGCCTTCGCGGAAAATACCGCTCGCCTTCCGTCAACTGGCTGCGTCCTTCGGGTGGCAATGCCTCGCAGATGATTCAGGTTGCGCAGCAATGTTTGTCTCAGGGAAATGACTACGTGGAATTTATGCTTCACTCGTCTGAATTTATGCCGGGCGGAAGCCCAACGTTTAAAGACGATGCGGCGATCGAAGGTTTATATCAGGATTTAGAAACGCTCTTTACCTGGTTATCGGATAAGACCGTGGGGATGACGCTGGCTGAGTTTTATCAGCACAAAACACAATAATGCCCGCCAGGCGGGCATGATGGTTACGGGTGCTTTGGTTGCGAGAACGGCGTGCTTAACGCGAACAGCGTCATAAAGAAAATCAACGCTTCTGAACTCAGCAATATGACATCCGTCAGGCCATAAAGCAGTAACAGAAGCATTGTGGTTAACAGCAGGCCGTTTCTGTTTCTTAGCGCGTAAACCATAACAGAAACAAAGAAAAACAGCAGGATAGCCACGCCGGGAATGCCCTGTAGCGAGTATTTCTCGATAAATTCGTTGTGCAGGTGAACGTTAATATAGATGAGCGCGGCGGCCAGATGCGGATGCCCTTCCTTCACATAACGCTGCGTCCATACCTGACGATCTTCAAGCGACTGTCCCAGAGGATGTGCAAGACCATTTTGCATACCTACCGTCCACATAGAAAAACGCGCACCCAGTGATGTATCGTCTATTCCCCTTTGATATTTTTCCACTTCAATTTGTGTTTGCGTTAATTTCGGCGAAATGAGGGGCTTGTAGCTAACGATGACGATACCCGCCACAATGCATAAAAAGATGAGCGTAGACTTGAGATGGATTTTTCTAAAATGGTAAAGCGTGAGTACAATGGCAAGAAGCAAATAAAGCCCCATTGCCGCGCGCGTACCCGTTAAAAGAATAACGAAATAAGAGATTAAAATGGTTAAGCCTGCCACAACGTACAGCTTTACGTTCTGCTGGAGATAAAGGCTGTAGACGAAGGCTAATGAGAGTACAGAGTAGACATAGGCTGAAACTGTTGCCCGGTTAATTGCCATTTCAATGCGCGCCATACCCTGTGTGGCTTGCCACAATCCATAACCGGTGGCGAGCACAAAGCCTGTAGCAGACGCGTATAAAAAGTATTTATGGAAGTCCGCTTTATCGATGTAGGTCTTAAACCGATCAATATAAAAAATCAGGATACTCGCTAGCATAAGTTTTTTGCTGGCACCCAGATAATCACTGTACAGGTTGAGGCCTTCGCTATGGTACTCATACACCATATACCAGACAAAATTAAGCAACCCGATGAGCAAAATGGGCAGTGCAATTGAGAAGGGTCGCAGAGTGATTTTTTTATATTCTAAGGCTAAGCCAATGATACTGGCGTAAATAGCGATATAAAAAAACTCCCTTTGCTTACCGGAACTGACCAATGCCAGCATAAGAGATATGAGGCTTAATATAACCGTCAATTGATAAAATCGGAGCTTTATTTTTTCCATAATGCCTCAATAACCCTTTTTTTGTAACTGAAACGAACGTCGCTGGACAGGAAAAATGACAAGGAATAAAGTGATTTCACCCGCTGTTTCACAAGTTGTAATTGATGCTCTGACAATAATTTTCGATGGTTGCTGTAGATGTCAAACCAATGACATTGAATAAGATGAGTAAATTGCTGCGGAAACGTTTTTTCCATCTGCAGCGTGCATTCAACAAGCGTAGCGATTTTACTGGCGTTAAGTTGGCTCGATAAACTGTCGCGACGCTTGATGTAATAATAGTGCCCCTGCCGCTGATAAAATATTTTGTTCGATTGCATCAGCATGCCAGGAAATACGGCAAAATCTTCGTAGCAGATCATCGCAGGAATGGGGTTGCTTTGGTAAAGCCTGCGGTGAATGAACTGGCCGATGAGGTGGGCCTGGAAATCTTTATGCTGCAAAAAGCGTTTTATCGCATCCTGTTGAGACAAGGCGACAGGTGAAAACCCCTGCCAGTTGGCGGTGATTTTTCGTAAATCACGAACTTCCAGCAGGCGTGTCAGCACCATATCAGGACGCTGTGCTTTCAGGAACGCCACGGCATCGCTGATACTGCGAGGCTTAAGCTGGTCGTCGCTGTCGAGCATGGTGATGTATTCGCCGGATGATAGCGAGACAGCAGCGTCTCGAACACGACCTACGTTGCGATACTCAACTTTCCGCGATATCGCATTCGGAAATTCTGGCAACCACTTCTCAATAATATCTTGCGTGGCATCGTCTGAATGGTCATTAAAGAGAATAACCTCTACCTCATCGCCCTCATCCGCAATTGCATCCCGCAGGCTATGTAGGGTGGCATCCAGTGTATCTTCGGTATTATGCGCTGCAATAATGATGCTGAGAAAAGCCATAAAAATTAATTTCCTTGAGCATCAATGGCATGTTCGGTTGTGCGAGCAGTCTGTAGAGTCGAAATAAAGAGTTTGAGCTGGTGCAGGGATTCTTCGGTTACCGCAAACAACTCTTCTTTTGGCTGGCTGAAATAGTAGCGCGTTTCAAAGACGTAGGAGTTGATATTGTCGTCGTTGCCAATCAGTAACACATTGCCCAGCGGACGCTGTTCATAGTGGCAGCAAGGCCCGAACAACACCACTACCGGCACGCCGACTGCATCTGCGATATAGATATTCCCGGAATCAGACGCGATGTAGCAATCCATTTTGGAGATTGCCCACGGCAGCTCTTCAAGGGAAATCTTGCCGATAAGGTTGATGAAGTTAGGGATTTCACCGTACGCACGCGTAATATCGTCCAGCCACTCTTGCTCACTGGGTGCACCAAACACATAAAACTCGCACGGCAGATCGGCGAGCTTATCAACAATACGCTTCCAGATGACCGGCGGGACCGTTTTCGCTTTATTGCCTGCGGCAATACTGATGCCTATACGAATGACGCCGGGTTTATCAAGGACTTCCGGATAAACGGCGGGCTTAAACAGAGGCTTTGTGGCGTGCTTCGGGGAATCTTGCCACGTTAGCGAACGGTCGGCCAGCTTCAGGTAGTTGGTGACCGACAACGTCTTTTTGCCGTGCTCAACGGTGCCGTCGGCAGTGGCATAGAAAATACCGTGGTACCACCGGCGGGTATAGGTGCTTAAGAATTGTTTATTTTTGGCATTACAGGCGGCGGCGAAAAAGAGATTCACGCTGTTGGGCTGCAGGAGATACACATTGTCATAGTCATTCATGATCCTGCAGGCAAAGCACAGCTTACGCCACAAATTACGCTTTTGTTGCTCAATAAAAAAAATCTGATCGATAGTGTCATCATGCTTCGCCAGCGCAGCCACGCTTCGGCTGATCAACACATCGCTTTTTTGCAGGTACGCCAGAAGAGGCGTGGCATTAACAAAGTCACCGATTTTGGCTGTCTGAATGACCAGGTTCTTACCCGTGTCTTTGCGAAACAGCTTCCGGATGAGTTTCACCGGGAAAAGTAAAATCAGCAGAAATACGTAACTCATGGGTTAAATATCCCTGTTGGAAAGCCGATGGTTGCTCTGTAAAAATGAAAAAATAGCATCTGCGGTAATGTCTCTCGTCTGCTGAGTAGGGCTGACCATCTGATGTTGGTTTTTACCGTAGCCGCCAATCAGCCCGGGATCGGTGGGTCCGAATAGCGTGATATTGGGGCGATCCAATGCTGCGGTTAAGTGGCTCAGTCCCGTATCAACGGACACGACAGCCTCTGCACCTGCCAGCTCTGCAGCAACCTTTGCCAGCGTGAGCTTAGGTAACACTTCTACGTGCGAAAAACCTGCCGCTAACCGCTCTGCACGTTGGCGCTCGTGTTCAGCACCCCAGGGCAGTTTAATATGGATGCCGGTAGGTTGCATTAATTCAATCAATCTTCGCCAGTGCGATTCCGGCCAGTGTTTATCGTCCCGCGTTGTGGCATGGAGGAACACCACATAAGGCGTCGCACGGTTATCCGCGTCACGCTGGAAATGCTGCGATATCGCGTAATCGCCCTGCGTTTCGGGCTTGCTGTAGCCGAGGCTTTTAGCAAACAGCTCCCGGGTGCGTTCCACCGCGTGTTGTTGCTTCGGGATATGATGGCGACGGTTATAGAACAGGCTTGCCAGCGGCTCGCGGGCAGTTTGCCAGTCCATACCGTGCTTTACGCCGTGCGCCAGACGCGTGACCAGCGCGGCGCTTTTCACCAGCCCCTGCGCGTCAATAATGGCGTCGTAGCGCTGAGCCTGCACCGCGTCGCGAAAGGCGTTGCGCTCGGCCTTAACCGGCGCGGAGAACCACGCCTTGCGCCAGCGGCGAATGGCAACCGGGATCACCCGGTCAACCGCGTCATGCCAGGTCGGGATTTGCGCGAAACCCTCTTCCACCACCCAGTCAAAGCGGATGCCGGGAATGGCGCGCGCGGCGTCCGTCAGGGACGGCAGCGTGTGCAGCACGTCGCCCATTGATGAGGTTTTAACGATCAATACCCGCATCCGTTATCCTTCTTCGCTCAGCAGCAGGTCGTTAAGCTCTTCGAGGACGCGCGCGGGCGTGATGTCGATCAGGCTCTGATGATAGCCTTCTGCCGCATCGCCTTTACGCACTTTATGGTAGCCGTCGATCAGGCGAATGACCCGCGCTTTATGCGACAACGGCGGGGTAAAGTCCGGGCTGCTTGGGCCGTAAAGCGCCACCAGCGGGCGGTTCAGCGCGGCGGCGACGTGCATCAGGCCGGAGTCATTAGTGACCACGGCTTTACAGGCGGCCAGCAGGATCACCGCCTGTTCCAGCTGTGTTTCACCGGCCAGGTTGCGACACCATGCCTGCTGTTCGGTACTGAGCGTGGCGAGAATGTCGTTGCCCGCCTCGTGGTCTTTCGTCGAACCAAACAGGACGATCTGAAAGCCTTCGTCGATCAGCTGTTTTGCCAGCTCCGCGTAGTGATAGTGCGGCCAGCGTTTAGCCGGGCCAAATTCTGCGCCGGGGCAAAAGCCGATCATCGGCCGTTCGGCAGAGAGGTTAAAAGCGTTACAGGTATGGGATTTCTCTCCCTCGCTGACCTGCAACTGCGGCCAAAGCAGCGGCTGCGGCAGGTCTTTCGCGCTGCGCATCACGCCCTTGTCGTAGGCCAGCGCCACATAGCGCTCAACCATCAGCGGCCAGGCTTCTTTATCCAGCACGCGCGCGTCGTTCAGCAGGCCGTAGCGCATTTCACCGCGCCAGCCGGTGCGGTGCGGAATGCCCGCAAAGAAAGGCACGAGGGCAGATTTGAAGGAGTTAGGCAGCACCCAGGCGCGGTCATAGCGCTTTTCGCGCAGGCTATGACCGAGCTTGCGGCGTTCGCCGATTTCCAGCGCCCCGTGGCCGAGCGGCATCGGGATCGCTTCATTCACTTCCGGCATACGCGATAACAGCGGACGGCACCACGCGGGTGCCATCACGTCGATTATCGCCTGGGGATAGCGCGCCTTGAGCGTGCGATAGAGACTTTGCGACATCATCATGTCGCCCACCCAGGACGGGCCGATCACCAGTATCTTCATGCTTACTTCTTACGCGTCGCGATTCAGCCAGGCCATATACTCCGTTACGCCTTCGGCAACGGTCTTGAACGGCTTATCGTAGCCCGCAGCACGCAGGTTAGTCAGATCGGCCTGGGTGAATGCCTGATAGCGGCCTTTCAGTTTTTCCGGGAACGGAATGTACTCCAGGGTGCCTTTCTTATGCCAGGCCAGCGCGGCGTCGGCCACGGCCTGGAAGGATTCGGCGCGGCCCGTGCCCAGGTTGAAGATGCCGGATACGCCGTTTTCCCAGAACCACAGGTTCACGGCCGCGACGTCGCCCACGTAGACGAAGTCACGCTTGAAGCCGTCGCTGCCTTCAAACAGTTTCGGGCTTTCGCCGTTGTTCAACTGGGTATTCAGGTGGAACGCGACGCTCGCCATGCTGCCTTTGTGGCTTTCGCGCGGTCCGTAGACGTTAAAGTAGCGGAAGCCAACAATCTGGGAGTTCGCTTCTGGCAGGATCTGACGGACATATTCATCGAACAGGAACTTGGAGTAGCCGTAGACGTTCAGCGGCTGCTCATATTCACGGGATTCGATAAAGTCTGACGTGCGTCCGCCGTAGGTAGCCGCAGATGATGCATACAGGAACGGGATTTCACGCTCCAGGCAGTAGTGCAGCAGCTCTTTGGAGTACTGATAGTTATTGTCCATCATATACTTGCCGTCCCACTCGGTGGTGGAGGAGCATGCGCCTTCGTGGAAGATGGCTTCGATGTCGCCTAACTCTTCGCCTGCCATAATCTGGATAAGGAAATCTTCTTTATCCATGTAGTCAGCAATGTTCAGATCCACCAGGTTCACAAACTTGGTGCCGTCTTTCAGGTTGTCCACCACCAGGATGTCGGTGATGCCTTTGTCATTGAGGGCCTTAATAATATTGCTGCCGATAAAGCCCGCGCCGCCGGTAACGATGATCATAACTGTAACCTTTGAATTGTGGAGCCCGGGGACAATCCCGGACGCTAATGTTCTTATCATATCATCACAATGCCCTGTCTTCAGCCATTCACCGACATACACTTCATCCTTCACGCTGCCTCGGCGTTGGCGGCGTTCAGAAACCCCGGTCACATAGTTATCTATGCTTCCGGGGATTTTTTCTCTTGCCGCCTTGATGCAACGTGAATGATTTTGTGTATGTCTAAAAAGGTTACGCGTGATTTATGCTGCAAAAACGACAAGAGATACTGCGTCATCTCGTCATCAAGTATAGGTTTGGGTAATATGTGCCGAAATTTGCCGAGTCTGGAGAATTGCAATGCGTGGTGATTTTTACAAACAGTTAAACAGCGACCTGGACACCGCACGTGCGGAAGGGTTGTTCAAAGAAGAACGTATTATCACGTCTGCGCAGCAGGCGGACATCACCGTTGCCGACGGCAGCCACGTGATCAACTTTTGCGCGAACAACTACTTAGGCCTGGCGAATCACCCGGAGCTGATTGCTGCTGCCAAAAATGGCATGGACACCCACGGTTTTGGGATGGCCTCCGTGCGCTTCATCTGCGGCACGCAGGACAGCCACAAGCAGCTTGAGAAAAAGCTGGCGAACTTCCTCGGAATGGAAGATGCGATCCTCTACTCCTCCTGCTTCGACGCCAACGGTGGCCTGTTCGAGACGCTGCTTGGTGCAGACGATGCGATTATCTCCGACGCCCTGAACCACGCCTCCATCATCGACGGTGTGCGCCTGTGTAAAGCGAAGCGCTTCCGCTACGCTAACAACGACATGGCCGAGCTGGAAGCGCGCCTGAAAGAGGCGCGTGAAGCCGGTGCCCGCCATGTGCTGATTGCCACCGACGGCGTGTTCTCTATGGACGGCGTGATTGCCAACCTGAAAGGCGTGTGCGACCTGGCAGACAAATACGACGCGCTGGTGATGGTCGATGATTCTCACGCCGTCGGCTTCGTGGGTGAGAATGGCCGTGGCTCGCATGAATACTGTGAGGTGATGGGTCGCGTGGACATCATCACCGGCACGCTGGGCAAAGCGCTCGGCGGCGCGTCCGGCGGCTATACCGCTGCGCGTAAAGAGGTGGTCGAGTGGCTGCGCCAGCGCTCCCGCCCGTATCTGTTCTCCAACTCCCTGGCCCCGGCGATTGTCGCCGCCTCCATTAAGGTGCTGGAGATGGTGGAATCCGGCGCCGAACTGCGCGACCGTCTGTGGTCCAACGCCCGTCTGTTCCGTGAAAAAATGAGTGCGGCAGGTTTCACCCTGGCCGGTGCAGACCACGCGATCATCCCGGTGATGCTGGGCGATGCGGTTGTGGCGCAGAACTTTGCCCGCGAGCTGCAAAAAGAGGGGATTTACGTCACCGGGTTCTTCTTCCCGGTGGTGCCAAAAGGTCAGGCGCGTATCCGCACCCAGATGTCTGCGGCGCATTCACCTGAACAAATTGAGCGTGCGGTGGAAGCCTTTACCCGCATCGGTAAACAGCTGGGCGTAATTGCCTGAGGACGTATGATGAAAGCGTTATCCAAACTGAAAGCGGAAGAAGGGATTTGGATGACCGACGTGCCGGAGCCGGAAGTCGGTCATAACGATCTGCTGATCAAAATTCGTAAAACCGCCATCTGCGGTACGGACGTTCACATCTACAACTGGGATCAGTGGTCGCAGAATACCATTCCTGTCCCGATGGTTGTCGGGCACGAATACGTTGGTGAAGTGGTCGGTATCGGCCAGGAAGTTAAAGGCTTCAAAATTGGCGATCGCGTCTCTGGCGAAGGTCATATCACCTGTGGCCACTGCCGTAACTGCCGCGGTGGACGCACGCACCTGTGCCGCAACACCGTGGGCGTGGGCGTCAACCGTCCCGGCTGTTTTGCAGAATACCTGGTGATCCCGGCGTTTAACGCGTTCAAAATCCCGGACAACATCTCTGACGATCTGGCCTCCATCTTCGATCCGTTCGGCAACGCAGTGCATACGGCGCTCTCGTTTGACCTGGTAGGTGAGGACGTGCTGGTATCCGGCGCTGGCCCGATCGGGATTATGGCGGCGGCGGTGGCAAAACACGTGGGTGCACGCAACGTTGTGATCACCGACGTGAATGAGTATCGCTTGTCGCTGGCGCGTAAAATGGGCGTCACCCGCGCGGTGGATGTCTCTAAGGAGAACCTGAACGACGTGATGGCCGAGCTGGGCATGACCGAAGGCTTTGACGTGGGTCTGGAGATGTCCGGTGCACCACCGGCGTTTCGCACCATGCTCGATACCATGAACCACGGCGGGCGTATTGCGATGCTGGGTATTCCGCCGTCGGATATGTCTATCGACTGGAACAAGGTCATCTTCAAGGGGCTGTTCATCAAAGGCATTTATGGCCGTGAGATGTTTGAAACCTGGTACAAGATGGCGGCGCTGATCCAGTCTGGACTGGATCTGACCCCGATTATCACCCATCACTTCTCTGTCGATGAGTTCCAGAAAGGCTTTGACGCGATGCGTTCCGGCCAGTCCGGTAAAGTCATCCTGAGCTGGGATAAGTAAGAGAAAAGGGGCCTCAGGCCCCTTTTTTACTGTTTCTTTTTCTCTTCGTCCGTCAGGTAGCGCACCTTGCGGGTGTAATCCTGGCCTTTGAACAGCAGTTTGTTATCCGGCGATTCAAGATACTTCTGCCATTCGGAGAGAGGGAAACCACCGTGCGCGCCAATCACCTCTTTTGGCACAACGGCTTCCTGCCCGCCGATCTTCTTGGAGACCGGCCAGTTCATCCAGTCACCCAGATTGACCGTTTTCACATCCAGCATGTCCAGCAGCGCGGCGAGCGGCAACTGATCGGTCGGCGGCTGCGTATCATCCATCAGCTCCCAGGTATCCTGGAACAGCGTCAACCACAGCGGGCAGATGCGTCGCCAGGTCTTTTTGGTGGCGGCAAGGAAGGCGCCGTTAACGTGATCGACCAGATACGGGCGCACCGTCTCTTTGTAATACGCCGGTACTTTCTCCGCGGGTGCGCCGTTGAGTTTGGCGATCATCTTGCCCTGACGGAAGCTGGAGTAGATATGCATGTCGGCCATGCTGATCTCAGGCATCTTAAGCAGATTAAGATCGGAGTCGATCATTAACACGCCTTCACCGCGCGCCTGCAGCGGGGCGTTAAGCTTGACCAGACGGCTAAGGTAGATTTGCTTGTAGCGATAATGCGCTTCGCGCACGGGAAGCGTGAGCGTGACAACGCGCGTTTTTGGCGGAAGTTCGCCAAAAGCGGACTCTGGCTGATCGCTAACGATAACGATCTCGCTAACGCCGGTGGCATAACGCTCGGCGAAGGTGGCCGACAGTAACGCCTCTTCAACAAAATCTGCGCCGGTGCAGGGGATCACGATGGAATCCACCGTAACATGGCTGCTGCTGACAGGCAGGGAGGCGTAGGGAATGTTGTGTCGCCCGGTGATATGGCGGTAGCGAGCATTCAGGAATTTAAACATGTTCATCTCGTTGGGTTATTGCGCACCAAGGACGGCTTCGACACCGTTAACATAGCTTTCGATTGCATAGGCCTGGCAAACGTTCTCATGCGCAGCCGCAGCCAGTCGGGCGCGCAGGCCAGCATCGTGCCAGATATTCTCCAGATGTTCAGCAAGCAGCGAAACATCACTCCAGGGGAACAGCAAACCTGTCGACCCGTGGTCAATCAGTTCAGCCGTCCCCGTCACCTGCGAGCCAATCACCGGGATCTTGAGCAGCATGGCTTCAAGTACCACGCGCGGTAATCCTTCGCTCTTCGAGGCCAAAATAAAGGCGTCAAACGTGGCGAGGTAATCAAATGGCGTATTCTGAAAACCGGTGAAAATCACGTTGCGTTCAATACCCAGTTCGCTGGCCTGTGCGGCAAGCGCGCGGCGCTCAGCGCCTTCGCCAACCAGCACCATCTTCCATTTCGCCTCAGGATGCTTGCGGCTAAAGGTCGCCAGCGCTTCCAGCGTATGGTGATTCGCTTTACGCGGGATCAGCGACCCTATGCTGCCAAACACAAAGGTGTCATCTTCCAGGTGCAGGCGATGGCGCATGGCAAGGCGGTCGGGCAAGGGCTGGTGGATATCGATCGCGTTATTGACGGTTGTACAAAGCTCAGGGCGAACGCCATGCTCCAGCAAAACGCGCTCGACGCCATGCGAGACGGCGATAATTTTATCGGCATGGGCATTCACCAGCTTAACCAGAGGCGGGGTCAGAACGGGTTCAATGCGGCAGTGCTGAATGACGCGCGCCTGCAGTCTGGCGCCCGCCAGATATCCCTCTTCATTGGAGCCGGGCTGATTGTTCATGTACAGCGTATCAAACCCCCCTTCCCTGAAGAGAGCCTCAATGCGGCGAACGTTAGGCTGAATGCGCCACAGCGTATCAATGCGGCGCGTAAACGCCACCCGGGCGCTGCGCGAGAAAAACAGCAGGCTACGGCCCAGCTCTTTCGCCACCTTCGCCCAGACGGGCTGTTTGCGCTGAGGGATGACGATCAGAGGAATATCGATACCTTTCAGTACCTGCCCAATCGTCTGGCCTTCGGCCCGGCTGTAGTCGCTGTAAAAACAACAGGTAATGTCGAACTTATCGCGATCGATACGCTTTAACAGTTCGAGCATACTGTTGGTGCCTCCGCCCCATTCTTTACCGGTATCAAGGAGCAGGATTTTATATTTTTGCGGCATCTTTCTACCTTAATTGCCTGTCACTGAAGTGTTACTACTCCAGCCCTGCCACTGGTGCTGAACATATTTCACCAGCGTGCTTTGGCTTACGCTTTCCCCGATGACCGCAAAGAAGCGGGTCGCATTGACCGGCTCAAGCGGTTTTTTCGGCGCACAGCTTTTCACGCCGCGGAACGGATTTCGCGGCGCAGGGGCGGTTTGTTGTCCGCCGTTAGGTGTGGACGTATCGACCTGCGGCTCATTGAGCAGATCGCTCGGGCGCACCAGGGTGATATCGGCAGGCAGCGTCGGCAACATTTGCTGCAAAACGCGCACCGTGGACGGATGCGGGTGGCCAATGGCGATCGCCGAGCCATTCCGGCGGGCCAGTTGCACCGCCCGGTTAAACTGTACGCGGATGTCCGCTTCGTTCTGGGTATCGTCCAGGAACACCTTGCGCTTAATTACCTTCACGCCCGTTCCCTGCGCGGCGCGCATGGCCTGACTGTTGCCAATGGTCATGCTGTCGAGAAAATAGAGATTGTAGCGCTCAAGCGACTGCATAACCTTCAGCATACCGTACAGGCTGGAGGTCATCGCGCTGCCCATATGGTTGTTCAGCCCCACCGCATACGGCACTTTGTTGTAGGCGTCGCGGATGATGCGATCGATCTCATCGCTGCTCATCTCGGGGCGTAAGGTGTCTTTTTCCAGCGGCTGCTTGCTGAGCGGGGCCATAGGCAGGTGGATCAACACCTGATGGCCGCTATTGTGGGCTTTGGTTGCCATCTCCCGCGCATGGGGCGCATTGGGGAGGACGGCAACAGAGATGGCCGACGGCATCGCCAGCACCTGGTTTTCGTAGTGTGGACGATAACCGAAGTCATCAATCACGATGGCGAGTTTGCCTGCATATACCGGTGCAGCCAGCGCCAGTGCGCTGGCGACGGAGAGAATCAATCGACGAAATTGAAGCAAAACTTATCTTCCCAACCACGGCTGTGGATTGACCGCCTGACCCTGGCGACGAATTTCGAAATAGAGTGACGGGCGGCCCTGACCGCCACTGCTGCCCACAAGGGCGATGGGTTGACCGGCGCGCACCTGAGTGCCGACGCTGACCAGCGCGCTCTGGTTGTAGCCGTACAGGCTCATGTCGCCTTTACCGTGCTCCACCACGACCACCAGCCCGTAACCCTGCAGCCAGTCGGCCAGGATCACGCGGCCATCGGCGATGGCTTTCACTTCGCTACCCTCAGACGCACCGATAACGATCCCTTTCCAACGTAGCTCACCCTGCAGCTGTTCGCCATAACGATGGAGGAGAGTCCCGCGTACCGGCCAGTAGGCCTGCCCGCGCGGGGAGCCAAGCCCACCGGTGCGAGACATCAGGGAGCGTTCGTTTTCAGTGGGTTTGTAGGTAGTGCCTTTACGCGAGGCTTCTTGCTGTTTGTTGCGCACGACCTGGGCTTCACGCGCCTCTTTCTCGGCGCGCGCTTTGGCGGCCGCTTCGGCGCGGGCGATGCTGTTGCGCAGTTTGGATTCGTTGGCACGCATTTCGCTCAGCTGGCTTTGGCCCTGCTGAATGGAGGACTCAAGCCCGGACAGGGTTTTCTTACGCTCGTTGCGCGCTTGCTCCAGCTTCGCCTGCTGGGCCTGCTGTTCGTAAAGCAGCGTCTGCTGCTGGCTTTGCTTCTCTTCCAGCTCGGCTTTCTGGCTGGTGACCTCTTCGCGCGTCTGCTTAAGCTGGGCGATGGTCTCCTGACGGGCCTGGTTTAAATAGCCGAAGTAAGCCTGTAAACGCTGGCCGCGCTGGCTCTCTTCACCGCTGAGGATCAGCTGAAGGCCGGTGTGTTCACCCTGACGGAAGGCCGCATCAAGCTGAGCCGCAAGCGTGCGCTCCTGCGCGTCGCGCTGGCGCTCCAGTCGCGCAATCGACGCGTTCATTTCGTCGATCTGCTTATTCAACTGGGCGAGCGTGTTCTGGGTTTCACGTAGCTTACGCGCGGCGGCGGAGATAGCCTCTTCCTGTTTCTTAAGCTGGGCAAGTAAAGCGGCGCGTTGCTGTTGCTGCTGGCGTACCGCGCGCTCTTTGGCGGCGATATCGGCCTGAATAGATTTGAGCTGGTCGCGGTCATCCGCGTGGGCGGACGTGGCGCACAGCAATACGCCAGCGCTGAGCGCGCTGGCGTAAAGCAGAGGTCTGACTGATAGCCGAAGCGGCTTCACGACCCATGTGATTGAAAAAATCGCCTTTCCCCTCATGGGGAGCGATTATTCCACGATGAACAGCGGCTTACCAGTCATCTCTTCAGGGATCGGCATGCCCATCAGCGTCAACATGGTTGGCGCGATGTCGGAAAGCTTACCGCCTTCCACTGCTTTCACTGATTTATCACCAACATAAATCAATGGAACCGGCAGGTTGGTGTGGGCAGTGTGCGCCTGGCCGGTCGCCGGATCGCGCATCTGCTCTGCGTTACCGTGGTCGGCGGTGATCAGCAGCTGGCCGCCAACGGATTCAACGGCTTTCGCCACCTGCTCAACGCAGTGGTCCAGCGCTTCAACCGCTTTAACCGCCGCGTCCATCACGCCGGTGTGACCTACCATATCGCCATTCGGGTAGTTACAGATGATGGTGTCGTACTTGCCGCTTTCGATGGCCGCTACCAGCTTTTCAGTCAGCTCGGCAGAGCTCATTTCTGGCTGCAGATCGTAGGTCGCGACTTTTGGTGAGTTAATCAGAATGCGCTCTTCGCCTTTAAACGGCTCTTCGACACCGCCGTTAAAGAAGAAGGTGACGTGAGCATATTTCTCGGTTTCGGAGATACGCAGCTGCGTCTTGTCGTTTTTCGCCATCCATTCACCGAAGGTGTTCGCCAGCGATGCCGGTGGATAGGCGCAAGGAGCCTTGATGTCGGCAGCGTATTCGGTCAACTGGATGAAATCGAGAGTCACCACTTTCTTACGGGCGAAACCGTCGAAATCGCTATTCACGAACGCACGGGTGATTTCGCGCGCGCGGTCAGCACGGAAGTTCATGAAGATCAGCGCATCGCCGTCTTCCATGGCCGCATCGGCCTGGCCTTCAGCGCGGATCACGGTTGCTTTCACAAACTCGTCGTTTTCATCACGCGCATAAGCCGCTTCCAGGCCTTCAACCGCGGTAGCGAACTGGAATTCACCTTTCGCCAAGGTCATCAGGTCATAGGCTTGCTCAACGCGATCCCAGCGGTTGTCGCGGTCCATGGCGTAGTAACGGCCAATAAGGGAAGCTACGCGGCCTTTACCCAGCGCAGCGAATTTCGCTTCAAACGCTTCCAGCGAGCCTTTCGCGCTGCGAGGCGGGGTGTCGCGGCCGTCGAGGAAAGCGTGCAGATAGATTTTTTCCGCGCCGCGCTCGGCTGCCAGTTCAACCATCGCCATGATGTGGTCTTCGTGGCTGTGAACGCCGCCCGCAGAGAGCAGACCCATGATGTGAACGGCTTTGCCTGACGCGACGGCTTTATCCACGGCACCCGTCAGCGTTGGGTTGGCAAAGAAGGTGCGTTCTTTGATTTCAACATCCAGGCGGGTCAGGTCCTGGTAAACGATACGGCCAGCGCCCAGGTTGACGTGTCCAACTTCGGAGTTACCCATCTGGCGATCCGGCAGACCCACTTCCAGGCCTGATGCATCAATCAGGGTATGGGGACGTTTTGCCCACAGCGCATCCATGACCGGGGTTTTGGCGTTGAAAATGGCGTTATCCTGGCTCTCCTCGCGATAGCCATAGCCATCCAGAATTACCAGTACCATAGGTTTTTTAGAAACCGACATTGCGACAACCTCATGCTCAAGAGACGAAAAATATGCGTAATTTTACTACAGCTGAATCGATCAAATAGCCGCAGAAGATCAAAGAAAGGAGAGGGGCAAGGCGCTTCTCGGGTCATTTTGAGGCTTTTTTTTCGTGGCATGCCGCAGAAAATCGATTAGCTTATTGTCGCTGGCTGTATTTGCCACAACGCACAGGTATACTCCTGTCCTGGTTTTTTTATCACTTAGTCGGGAGTTGTTACCCCCCATGCAAGAAATTATGCAATTTGTTAGCCGCCACCCGGTTCTGAGCATCGCGTGGATTGGCCTGCTGGCCGCCGTATTGTTCACGACCTTTAAGGGGCTAACGTCTAAAATTAAGGTGATCACCCGGGGTGAAGCCACGCGTCTGATTAACAAAGAAGATGCCGTGGTGGTCGATCTGCGTCAGCGTGATGATTTCCGCAAGGGCCACATCGCCGGTGCGATCAACCTGCTGCCCGCTGAAATCAAAGCCAACAACGTCGGTGAGCTTGATAAGCATAAAGCCCAGCCGATTATCGTTGTTGACGCGACCGGCATGCAGGCGCAGGAATCTGCCAGCCTGCTGCATAAAGCGGGCTTCGAAAACGTCTCTGTGCTGAAAGAAGGTATTTCCGGCTGGAGCGGGGAAAACCTTCCTTTGGTTCGCGGTAAATAAGGAGTTAAGTGATGGCCAATATCGAGATCTACACCAAAGCAACGTGTCCATTCTGCCACCGTGCAAAAGCGCTGCTGAACAGCAAAGGCGTAACCTTCCAGGAACTGCCGATTGATGGTGACGCGATCAAACGCGAAGAGATGATTCAACGTAGTGGTCGCACGACGGTTCCGCAGATTTTTATTGATGCGCAGCACATTGGCGGCTGTGATGACTTGTATGCGCTCGACGCCAGCGGCGGACTCGATCCTCTTCTGCGCTAAGAGACTTTAGGACAATTAAAAAGGGTTTTTCCATGTCAGAACAAAACAACACCGAAATGAGTTTCCAGATCCAGCGTATCTATACCAAAGATGTCTCTTTCGAAGCGCCAAATGCGCCGCACGTTTTCCAGAAAGATTGGCAGCCAGAGGTTAAACTTGATCTTGATACCGCATCCACCCAGCTGGCGGATGACGTGTATGAAGTCGTGCTGCGCGTGACTGTGACCGCTTCACTGGGCGAAGAAACTGCATTCCTGTGCGAAGTACAGCAGGGCGGCATCTTCTCCATCGGCGGTATCGAAGGCAACCAGATGGCGCATTGCCTGGGTGCATACTGCCCGAACATCCTGTTCCCGTATGCCCGTGAATGCATCACCAGCCTGGTCTCTCGCGGTACGTTCCCGCAACTGAACCTTGCGCCAGTTAACTTTGATGCGCTGTTTATGAACTATCTGCAGCAGCAGTCTGGCGAAGGTGCCGAACAACATCAGGATGCCTGATGAGCACTGTTAATGCTTCAATGACTGTGATCGGTGCCGGCTCATACGGCACCGCTCTTGCTATCACCCTGGCAAGAAATGGTCACGACGTGGTCCTGTGGGGCCACGATCCCAAACATATCGCGACGTTGCAACACGACCGCTGCAATGTGGCGTTTCTTCCGGACGTTCCGTTCCCTGACTCCCTGCACCTCGAAAGCGACCTCGCGACCGCGCTGGCCGCCAGCCGCAACATTCTGATTGTGGTGCCAAGCCATGTCTTTGGCCAGGTGCTGCGTCAGGTTAAGCCGCTGATGCGCCCCGATGCGCGCGTGGTGTGGGCGACGAAAGGGCTCGAAGCAGAAACCGGACGCCTGCTGCAGGACGTTGCCCGCGAAGCGCTGGGCGATGCCATTCCGCTGGCGGTGATTTCCGGGCCGACGTTTGCCAAAGAGCTGGCCGCTGGCCTGCCGACGGCCATCTCGCTGGCCTCAACCGACCAGGCGTTCTCAGACGATCTCCAGCAACTGCTGCACTGCGGCAAGAGCTTCCGCGTGTACAGCAACCCGGATTTCATCGGCGTTCAACTGGGCGGCGCGGTAAAAAACGTGATTGCGATCGGTGCCGGAATGTCAGACGGCATTGGGTTTGGCGCAAACGCCCGTACGGCGCTGATCACCCGTGGCCTGACCGAGATGTCGCGTCTTGGCGCGGCGCTGGGTGCCGACCCGTCCACCTTTATGGGGATGGCCGGTCTGGGCGATCTGGTGCTGACCTGTACCGACAACCAGTCGCGTAACCGCCGCTTTGGCATGATGCTTGGGCAAGGCATGGATGTACAAGGCGCGCAGGAGAAGATTGGTCAGGTAGTGGAAGGTTACCGCAATACGAAAGAAGTCCGCGAGTTGGCACACCGTTTTGGTGTCGAAATGCCAATAACCGAGGAAATTTATCAGGTATTGTATTGCGGAAAAAATGCGCGCGAGGCAGCATTGACCCTGTTAGGTCGTTCGCGCAAGGACGAGCGCAGCAGCAACTAGCCGCAGGGAACCGTTGTCACCCAACGATACGGCCAGCAGAGACTGGCCGATCGTACTATTACGTCTGGAGCAAGCAATGCCGTGTGAAGAACTGGATATCGTCTGGAACAATATTAAAGCCGAAGCGCGAGCTTTAGCTGACTGCGAGCCCATGCTGGCCAGTTTCTACCACGCGACGCTGCTCAAGCACGAAAACCTCGGTAGCGCCCTGAGCTACATGCTCGCCAACAAGCTGGCCTCCTCAATCATGCCGGCTATTGCCATCCGCGAAGTGGTGGAAGAGGCGTATGCCGCCGACCCGGAGATGATCGCCTCTGCCGCCTGCGATATTCAGGCCGTGCGCACGCGCGATCCGGCTGTCGACAAATATTCTACGCCGCTGCTGTACCTTAAGGGCTTCCACGCGCTTCAGGCCTACCGCATCGGCCACTGGTTGTGGAACGAGGGCCGCCGCGCGCTGGCTATCTTTCTGCAAAACCAGGTTTCCGTGACCTTCCAGGTAGATATTCACCCGGCGGCGAAAATTGGCCGTGGGATCATGCTCGATCATGCCACCGGCATCGTGGTGGGTGAAACGGCGGTGATCGAAGATGACGTCTCGATTCTGCAATCGGTGACCCTGGGCGGTACCGGAAAAACCAGCGGCGATCGCCATCCGAAGATCCGTGAAGGGGTGATGATTGGCGCGGGTGCCAAGATCCTCGGCAACATTGAAGTGGGGCGCGGCGCGAAAATCGGCGCGGGTTCCGTGGTGCTGCAGCCCGTTCCACCGCACACCACCGCCGCTGGCGTACCGGCGCGCATCGTCGGTAAGCCAGACAGCGAAAAACCGTCAATGGACATGGATCAGCACTTCAACGGCATTCACCACACCTTCGAGTATGGTGACGGCATCTGAGTCTCTGCCCGGTGGCGCTGCGCTTACCGGGCCTGCCTTAATATCGCGCCGGGATACCCAAGCTGGCGCCACGCTTCATACACCACTACCGACACCGCATTTGACAGGTTCATGCTGCGGCTGTCCGGCATCATCGGAATACGAATTTTTTGCTCGGCAGGCAGGGCGTCCAGAATTGTCGCCGGCAGGCCGCGTGTTTCCGGGCCAAACATCAGATAGTCACCGTCCTGATAGCTCACGGCGCTGTGCGCGGGCGTGCCTTTGGTCGTCAGGGCGAACATGCGCTGTGGTTTTTCCGCGTCCAGAAAGGCAGCGTAATCAGGATGGCGAACCACGGCGGTAAATTCATGGTAATCCAGCCCCGCGCGACGCAGGCGTTTGTCATCCCACGCAAAGCCCATCGGCTCAATGATATGCAGACGAAAGCCCGTGTTGGCACACAGGCGAATGATATTACCGGTATTTGGTGGAATTTCTGGTTCGAATAAAACGATGTTAAGCATGCTGCCCCCTTAATTGCGGGGGCAGAATAGCAGAAAGCAGCGGTCTTACGCGATGCCGGGATCCTGCGACCGGCAGCGCAGCATTTTAAAGACCGTAGCCGCGGCGGCCAGCAGCGCGGGAAGGCTCAGGAACATCAGGATGCTGTCCGCGTGCCACTGCAACGAAAGCAGCTGCGCGCTGGTCATCGTGCCCGCCACGCCGCCGAACCGGCCTATCCCCTGCATCCATGCGATGCCGGTTGCACGGCAATCGGTGGGATAAAACGTGGCGGCCAGCGTCTGCATCCCGGATTGCGCGCCGTTCATGGTGATCCCCATCAGGAAAATAAGCCCGCCAAACAGCACGATGTGGTTGTGCTCCAGCCCCAGCGTAAGAATTAACACCATGGTGATGAAGAACCCGCCCGCCACCACCTTGTGCGCTTCCCAGCGATCCATCATCCAGCCTGCCAGCAGGATCCCGGCGGTGCCGCCGAAGGTAAAGAGCGAGGTGAGCCAGGCGGATTCCGCCAGCGGGTAGCCCATGCCGAGCATCAGCGTCGGCATCCAGCTCAGCAGCACGTAATAAATTACCAGGCCCATGAAATAGGTGACCCAGAGCATCAGCGTGCCGGGAAGCCAGGGCATTGAGAAGAGTTGCGCGACGCTGCCTTTTTTGCGCGCGGCGCGCTCCTCCGCCAGATAAAAACCCGTTACCGCGTCGAGCGGCGCGGCGGCGAAGCGAGCGGCAATGCGCTTGATCTGCATAACGTCTTTACCACGTTGCACCAGATACTTCACCGATTCCGGCAACAGCAGCGCCAGCAGCACGGTGAGCACCAGGGGGGCAATCGCCCCGGCCAACAGTACGCTTTGCCAGCCGTGGTTCGGGATTAGCCAGGACGAAATGGCTCCGCCGCCTGCCGCGCCCAGAGGAAACCCACAGTACATGGTATTAATGGCCCGGGAACGGCAGCGCTGCGGCGCAAACTCCGAAATCAGCGTAATGGCGTTCGGCATCGCCGCGCCCAGGCCAAGGCCGGTGAAAAACCGCCAGATCGTCAGCGAGTTAAGGCTCTGGGCGTAGGCCGTTGCCAGGCTCGAGAGGCCGAAAAAGAGGCAGGAGAAGACCAGCACGCGCTTGCGGCCAATGCGATCGGAAACCGGCCCGGCAATGAGTGCCCCCAGCGACAAACCCAGCAGGGCGGCACTCAGCACGGGGCCAAGATCCTGTTTGGCGATCCCCCACTCCGTCGAGAGCGTCGGGGCGATATAGCCCATCGCGGCGGTATCAAAGCCGTCTATTGCCAGGACCAGAAACCCCAGAACAATCAGCACCCAGTGGAGCCGGGAAAAGGGGCTGTCATCAATCACCTGCTGGATATCCACCTTGCCTGAATACGTCATACGCGACTCTCCGATGTGATGTTTTTTTATGCTGTTGTATTTGCTTGTCTATACAACTGCGTTCGGCGCAGAGATGTCAAATTAACTTATCCAAAATGTTATGCAGGTGTTATTTTGCACAAAAAAAGCGTTCAGCCGGATACCGACTGAACGCGTGAAGTGGAAAGCGCGAAACAGATCAGGCCGCGTTTCCTTGCGACAGCGGAGCCAGCGCGGCGGGTAATTTACTCAGCTCCTGTACCAGCGAATCTTTGCTGATTTCGCTAATCGATTTCGCGCCGGTCAGCGTCATGGCGACTTTCATCTCTTTCTCGATCAGGTCCAGCAGGTTCGCCACGCCCGCCTGGCCGCTGGTGGCCAGGGCATACAGATAAGCCCGACCAAGCAGCACGCTGTCAGCGCCGAGAGCGATCATGCGCACCACGTCCAGCCCGTTGCGAATGCCGCTGTCGGCCAGAATAGCGATATCGCCTTTTACCGCATCGGCAATGGCGGGCAGGGCGCGCGCGGAAGAGAGCACTCCGTCGAGCTGACGCCCGCCGTGGTTTGAGACCACAATCCCGTCTGCGCCAAAGCGCACCGCGTCACGGGCATCTTCCGGATCGAGGATCCCCTTGATCACCATCGGGCCGTCCCAGAATTCGCGGATCCACTCCAGGTCTTTCCAGGAGATCGACGGATCGAAGTTATTCGCCAGCCAGCCGATGTAATCCTCCAGCCCGGTCGGTTTGCCCAGATACGCTGAGATGTTCCCCAGATCGTGCGGGCGGCCATTGACCCCCACATCCCACGCCCACTGCGGATGGGTCACCGCCTGCCAGTAACGGCGCATCGCAGCATTCGGGCCGCTCATGCCGGAGTGGGCGTCGCGGTAGCGCGCGCCCGGCGTGGGCATATCGACGGTAAAGACCAGCGTGGAGCAGCCCGCCGCTTTGGCGCGCTCCAGCGCGTTGCGCATAAAGCCGCGATCGCGCAGAACGTACAGCTGGAACCACATTGGGCGTTTGATAGTAGGGGCGACTTCTTCAATCGGACAAACGGAAACGGTGGAAAGCGTAAACGGAATGCCTTTGGCATCCGCCGCCGCTGCCGCCTGGACTTCACCGCGGCGGGCATACATGCCGCACAGGCCAACCGGGGCAAGCGCGACGGGCATGGAGAGCGTTTCGTTAAACAGCTTCGTCTCAAGGCTCAGATCGGACATATTCTTCAGCACGCGCTGGCGCAGAGCCACTTCAGACAGATCTTCCACGTTGCGGCGCAGGGTGTATTCGGCATACGCCCCGCCGTCGATATAGTGGAACAGGAACGGCGGCAAAATGCGCTGCGCCGCGGCGCGATAGTCACTGGCTGCTGAAATAATCATGCTTTGTTCTCCCTGGAAATATCATTGTCGCCAGGCAGACGGGTAATACGCGCCTGTCGGGCCTGATCTTCATCGAAGCGTTTAATGGTGGTATGTACGAAGCTGAGATGCGCCATCATCGCTTTGCGTGCGGCCTCGGCGTCGCCGGCCAGAATGGCGTTAAGCACGGCGTCGTGCTGTTCGGTTAACTGAGCAAAAACGGGCGGGACCAGATACATCCGCTGGCGGCTCTGTTTAACGGAGGATTGCAGCAGGTCAAAGAAGCCGCGCATGGTTTGCAGAAGAACCACGTTGTGCGAGGCTTCGGCAATCGCCAGGTGAAAACGCACGTCCGCCTGGGAAGCGATATCCGGGTCACGGCTTTGTGTCGCCTCAAAGCAGATTTTGAGCTTCTCTTTATCGGCCTCAGTTGCGCGCATCGCGGCATGCCAGGCGGTGCTGGCTTCGATGGCGTGGCGGGCTTCAAGGATATCGAAGCTGTAGTCCGGGTCGTTCTCCATCAGCGTTTTCAGCGGCTGAACGATATTTTGCTCGGACCAGTCGTCATGCTGCCAGCGCACAAAGGTACCGCCGCCGCGACGGCTCAGCAGCACCCCTTCGCTGATCAGCGTCGCCAGCGCCTCGCGCAGTGAATTGCGCGACACACCAAGCTGGGCGGCAAGCTGGCGCTCGGCGGGCAATTTCATGCCCGCCTCCAGCTGCTGTTCTTCAATCAGCGCCCGCACGCGAGAGGCAATCTCGTCGGACAGGCGTCTGGGCATCACTATCATGGAATCATCCAGGTTAAGACATAGGCCTGCAGCGTGGTGATCACCCCCACCATGCAGGTAAATATCAGGCTGTGTTTTACGGTAAAGCGGAACAGATCCGATTCTTTCCCCACCAGTCCCACCGCGGCACAGGCAATGGCGATGGACTGCGGCGAAATCATCTTCCCGGTCACACCACCGGTGGTATTAGCCGCGACAAGCAGGACGTCGGAGACGCCAATCTGCTGTGCCGCCGTCGCCTGCAGGGCCGCAAACAGGGCGTTGGACGAGGTATCCGACCCGGTCAGGAACACCCCCAGCCAGCCGAGGAACGGCGAGAAGAAGGTAAAGGCGTGCCCGGTATGTGCCAGAGCCAGAGCCAGCGTCGACGACAGTCCGGAGTAGTTCGAGATAAACGCGAACGCCAGCACCATCCCGATGGAGTAAATCGGCAGCGCCAGCTCTTTCAGCGTGCTGGCAAACGTCTGCACTGCGGCGGCAGGCTTCATGCGCAGCCACACAATGGAAAGGATAGCGGCAAACAGGATGGCCGTACCGGTAGCGGAGAACCAGTCGAACTTGTAGACCGCCGCATACGGCGTGGCATCGTGAACCACCGGCGGCATGCGGGCGACCATCTTGTCGAGGAACGGTACAGAGATGTTAATCACCATGTCGTACAGCGCGCCGCCCGGGGCGAAGAGGGCTTTAAACGGCGGAATGCTCCACAGCGTTACGGTAGCGGTCAGGAACAGGAACGGCGACCACGCGCGAACAATCTGCCCTGGGGTATACCCCGTACGCGCCAGGGTTTGATCGACCTGGGACGCGCCCATATCGGCAAAGCGGAAAATACGCACCGGCTGCCAGCGTCTGAGGAACAGCGTCAGGCACACCAGCGACACCAGCGAAGAGATAATGTCCGGCAGCTCGGGGCCGAGGAAGTTAGAGCTAAGATACTGGGCGATAGCAAAAGAGCCGCCCGCGACCATCACCGCAGGCCAGGTCTCCTTCACGCCGCGCCAGCCGTCCATAATCGCCATGATCCAGAACAGCACGATGATGGTGAGGAACGGCAGCTGGCGGCCAACCATCTGGCCAATCTCGAAGCTGTCCAGCCCGGTGACCTGCCCGGCGACCAGAATCGGAATCCCCATCGCGCCAAACGCTACCGGCGCGGTGTTCACAATCAGGCACAGGCCAGCGGCATACAGCGGGTTAAAGCCCAGACCGACCAGCAGCGCGGCGGTAATCGCCACCGGCGCACCGAAGCCTGCCGCCCCTTCGAGGAACGCCCCGAACGAGAAACCGACAATCAGCATCTGCAGGCGCTGGTCAGGCGTGATGGAAAGAATCGACGAGCGGATAATGTCGAACTGCCCGGTTTTCACCGAGATTTTATAGACAAACACCGCCGCGATGATGATCCAGGCTATCGGCCACAGGCCGTAGAAAAAGCCATACACGACCGACGCCAGCGCGCGATCGACCGGCATTTTGTAGAAGAGCAACGCCACCAGCAGGGCGATGGCCACGGTCCAGGTTGCGGCAAGGTAGCCCTTCAGCTTGAGCTTAATCAGCGCGAAGAAAAAGAACAGGATCGGAAGCGATGCGATCAGGCTAGACAGCCAGATATTCCCGGCCGGATCGTAGTTTTGTTGCCAGAGGCTCATGCAGGTCTCCTGAGGACCACACGATCGGTTCGGCGGTGAGTCTGTGCTCATCTCTGCGTCACGGTCAGTGTAAAAGTGGTCCTGCCAATAAGGTGATGTAGGGTTAATGACAACAAATGGTTAATCAAATGTTATGCATGAGCAATGGTTTTGTGAGCGGTAATGGCAGAAGTGTGAACCAGTGGACAGTCAAAAGGGGGATTGGTTGGGCCAATTTTGGGCGGGGTATGGCCTGATGCCCTCACCCCGGCCCTCTCCCACAGGGAGAGGGAGAAAACCGTTCAGATCCCTCGTCCCTTTGGGGAGGGGGAGGGTGAGGGGAAACTATTCAGAATGCCGTCTTACAAAAGCCCGTCATCTCTTTCAGGCCCATTTCACGGCCAAGTTCAGTCATCGGGTGAACCACCACCAGGCCACGGACGCTTTTCTTCAGCTTGCCCATGTCGGCCTGCTCTTTTTTGGTGATCGCGCGGCGGTGCGGCATATCCATCAGCTTCTGCGCTTCTTTGCTCAGCTTCTGGCCTTTAACTTCGCGCAGGCGCTCGATTTCTGCTTCCAGCTTAGTGACCTCTTTTTCCAGTTCGGCGTACTTCTCGGCGGAATCAACCAGCGAGAGGCCCGCCATCTGGTGACGGATCAGATCCAGACGGTCGCTCAGGCGTTTAATCTCGTTCTTTTCGACTTCTTTCATAACACATACTCTAAATTCGGGGGATTTACCGGGAAGGATACAACAAAGTGCGCAGGCTTACTTCTGAAACGCTTTTTTTAAGCTGATTCGTGAAATCAGCTCAGTCAGGGAAAGGACCATGGTAGAGCGAACAACTTGCTGATAACGCAGCTTTTGCATCGCATACAGCTCAGGATCGCTGTTATCGAAGTGGGGTGCCGGGGGCAGGGCGGTCACGCAGTGCAGCTCGCCGAACGGCCCGAGGATCTCATCATCGGTAAAGGCGTATTCATTACCGTCATGATTTAACTCTTCGCGCAACGCCATCAGCAGCTCGGCATCTTCATACTCGGGCCTGCTCAGCACGCCAAGACCGTAGATCAGCTTCAGGCGCACCGATAAATCGCCCAGCGGTCCGTCGCCGTCCAGTAACGGTTCTACAGCATATTTTACCGCGTAGTCGTCTTTGCGGAACACCTGAAGCACCAGAATGTTCACTGCCTCGGTCAGTAACTCGACGGCAGCAATCAGGAAGCTTCGTACGGTTTTGCCAGCATTCAGACGCTCAAGCACACGATTTTCAAAGGCCTGGGTTTGTTCCATTATTGCCTGCATATCTGACAATCTGTAATTTGGGCGCAGGCTAACCTGCGCCGCATTCTGCATCATTTGGTTGCGTTATAAGCGTTAACCGCCTCCACAACCACGTTGCTGTTGGCGTCCAGACCAGAGATCTGCGCCAGCGCAGCCTGAGGGCCTTCATCGCCAATCAGTTGCGCCAGTTCCTGTGCCTGCGGGTCCTGCTCGCTGCGATAGTGCATTGCGGCGGCAATCCCTTTCACCAGGTTGGCATGCGGCAGACCGTATTCCAGCGTGCCCAGCAGCGGTTTAATCAGACGGTCGCCCGCGCTCAGTTTGCGCAGAGGCTGACGTCCCACGCGCTCGACGTCATCTTTCAGGTACGGATTCTCAAAACGTCCGAGGATTTTCTGAATGTAGGCTGCATGCTTATCGGCATCAAAACCGTAGCGTTTAATCAGCACCGCGCCGCTCTCTTCCATTGCGCCTTTCACCACCGCACGGATGTTCTCATCAAGGATTGCATCACGGATGGTCTGATGACCGGCCAATTTGCCGAGGTACGCGGTTATAGCATGCCCGGTGTTAAGCGTGAAGAGTTTACGTTCGACAAATGCCATCAGGTTGTCGGTTAATTCCATTCCCGGAATGGTCGGCAGCGCGCCTTTAAACTGGGTTTTATCAACGATCCACTCGCTGAAGGTTTCAACGGTGACTTCCAGCGGATCGTGGGTGGCCGATTCTGACGGCGGAACGATGCGGTCCACGGCGGAGTCAACAAAACCGACGTGCGCCTCAACCCAGGCCTTGTCTTCGTCCGCCACGGCGGCCATAACGTGGGCCTTCAACTGCGTGGTGCCGCGCACCATGTTCTCACAGGCGATAATGTTCAGCGGCGTTTCAATGCCCTGTGCTTTACGTTTAGCCAGGCCTTTCGCCACGGCAGGGGCAATGCGCTCCAGCACAACCGGGCCGACGGCGGTGGTGACCAGGTCAACGTGGGCGATAAGGTCGATAACCTCGTCGCCAATGCTGCTCACCGCATCCACGCCAGACACCGTCTCAACCTGTTCGTTTTCGCCGACAACGTGGACCTGGTAGCTATGACGGGCATTCAGGGCGTCGAGCACCACCTGGTTCACATCGGCGAATGTCAGCGTAATGCCTGCGTCTGCCAGCAGTTTGCCGATAAAACCACGACCGATATTACCTGCGCCAAAATGTAATGCTTTCATAGTGTTAACCTTCATTAATGTTTTTACCCGAGAGGGCTGGGGTGAGGAACTTTTCCCCTCACCCTAGCCCTCTCCCCAACGGGGAGAGGGAAGAGAACGGACTTACTTGTTCAACAGCGCCAGCACTTCTTCTACGCTGGTGGTGTTGGCCAGACGCTCGATGACGGTGTCGTCATCCAGGGCGTTGGTCAGGCTGGTAATCACCTGGATGTGCTCGTTGTTGCGAGCGGCGATACCAATCACCAGACGGGCGATGTCATCTTCTTCTTCACCGAAGCGTACGCCCTGCGGATACTGGCAGAACACGACGCCGGTTTTCAGCACGCGGTCTTTCGCTTCAACCGTACCGTGTGGAACCGCAATGGATTCGCCGAGGTAGGTTGGCGTCAGTTTTTCACGTTCCAGCATCGCTTCAACGTATTCTGGCTGAACGTACCCGCCAGCAACCAGCTGCTCACCCGCGAAGCGAATGGCGTCTTCTTTCGTGGCAGCGGTACGGCCAAGGAAGATGTTTTCCGCGCCCAGTCTGAACAGGTGCGCATTGCTCTCGTCAAAGCTGTCCTGAAGGCTGGTACGCACTTTCACTTCATTATCTTCGTGACGCTGCGCAGCAACCAGACGTTCGGTCAGGCTGGCGTACAGGCCGCTGTCGAGGAAGTTGGTCAGCGAAATGTGCTGTGCCTGAGGCACCTGGCGCATCGCACGCTCGGTCAGATCGCGGTGCGTAATCACCAGGTCAACGTCCGGCGGCAGGCTGTTGATCGCGCTGTTGGTGACGGAGATATTGGTCAGGCCCGCATCCTGCACTTTCTTGCGCAGTACGCCTGCACCCATTGCGCTGGAACCCATACCGGCGTCGCAGGCAACGATGATTTTACGTACGTGGCTCAGGTCGTTAGAGACATCGCCAGCCGCCAGCGGTGTTGCGCCTTTGGATTCTGCTTTCATGTCATGCATACGACGGGTTGCCGCTTCGATATCGTCTTCTTCTTTCACCTTGCTGGTTTTCAGCAGGATAGCCGAGACCACGAAGGAGACCGCCATCGCCGCACAGATAGCCGCGATGTTAGCGAAGTAAGCGCCTTTCGGGGTCATCGCCAGTACCGCCAGGATAGAGCCTGGAGAGGCTGGAGAAACCAGACCACCACCCAGCACGCTCAGCGTGAACACGCCAGTCATACCGCCGAGGATAACGGCCAGGATCAGACGTGGGTTCATCAGCACGTACGGGAAGTAAATTTCGTGGATACCGCCCAGGAAGTGGATGATTGCCGCGCCGCCCGCAGACTGTTTTGCACTGCCGCGACCAAAGAACATGTACGCCAGCAGAACGCCCATACCCGGACCCGGGTTCGCTTCAATCAGGAAGAAGATGGACTTGCCAAGGTCATGCGACTGCTGGATACCCAGCGGGGAGAAGATACCGTGGTTAATGGCGTTGTTGAGGAACAGGATTTTCGCCGGTTCAACAAAGATAGACGCCAGCGGCAGCATGTCGTGCGCCACCATGAAGTTAACGCCTGCCGCCAGAATTTTAGACAGAACTTCAACCGCAGGGCCAATGCCGAGGAACGCCAGAATCGCGAGGATCATCCCGATGATGCCCGCAGAGAAGTTGTTCACCAGCATTTCGAAGCCGGATTTGATCTTACCATCCACCCAGACGTCGAATTTCTTAATCGCCCAGCCGCCCAGAGGACCGGCAATCATCGCGCCGAGGAACATCGGCATATCCGCGCCGACGATCACGCCCATGGTCGTAATGGCACCCACTACGCCACCGCGATCTCCGCCGACCAGACGACCACCGGTATAACCGATGAGCAGCGGCAGCAGATAGGTAATCATTGGGCCAACAAGTTTCGCCAGCGTTTCGTTAGGCAACCACCCTGTCGGAATAAACAATGCGGTGATAATACCCCACGCGATAAACGCGCCGATATTTGGCATCACCATGTTGCTGAGAAAACGACCAAAGCTTTGAACTTTGATCTTGAAATCGGATGACATAAAACACCCCTTCTTATGTTTACGCTTAGGCTTACGGCCCGAGGTTTATCGTTAATGTGCGGCGGCAGAGGTAGCCGGGCCCTGTTCTGATGCTGTGAAATCTGGCATTGAATCGTTCAACTGTCCAGACACCGAAAATTTGTGTGATCTCAATCACGTAAATGTAGGGGGTATGCCATTTAATGAAGTGATCGCGATCACATAACGCGTGCATAAAAAAAATACAACGGGCATAAAGTAAGCAAAATACCCGACGTTTTGTGATTCGCATCACATTTTCTCACCGCGTGTTTGTTTCGGTATTGTGATTGAATTCACAAAATATTTGCATGCAGATTTGTCCTGATGTCATTCGGGGTAACGCTGTGCAAGGAGGAAGGAATGCGATACGCATACCTGCCTTTTTCCATCGATTGTTCCATACTGACGTTTTTCGCGGCATCAAGGATCAGGCAATGAAACTCGTCGGCAGCTATACCAGTCCCTTCGTGCGTAAAATTTCAATTCTCCTGCTGGAGAAAGGGATTGCGTTTGAATTCGTAAATGAACAGCCTTACAACGCCGAAAACGGCGTGGCGCAGTACAATCCGCTGGGAAAAGTCCCGGCGCTGGTGACGGATGAGGGCGAATGCTGGTTTGATTCCCCGATTATTGCGGAATACATCGAACTGCTGGGGATCGCGCCCGCGATGCTGCCAGCCGATCCGAAAGCGGCGCTGGCGATGAAGCAAACAGAAGCCCTGGCGGACGGCATTATGGACGCGGCCCTTGCCTCCGTGCGCGAGCAGGCAAGGCCGGCAGCCCAGCAGTCGGAAACGGAGCTGCTGCGTCAGCGGGAAAAAATCAGCCGCAGCCTGGACCATTGTGAACAGCTGATCCGGGACGGGAAAATTCAGAATGACGATCTCAACCTGGGAACCATTGCCATTGCCTGCGCCATTGGCTACCTCAACTTCCGCCGGGTTTCGCCTGGCTGGTGCGTAGACCGTCCGCTGCTGGTGAAGCTCGCTGAGACCCTTTTCCAGCGCGAAAGCTTTGCCCGTACCGAACCGCCAAAGGCTTGATGCGGGTTATAACACTTAGCGGCCAGAGGCGTTACAATCCCTCCCATGTTAACTCCCTCTCCCGTCGGGAGGGGGGATGATATCCATTCGCCGGGCGCATCCATGACTACTCATCGTTCTCTCTACAGCCACATTCCTGCTACCGATCGGCTTCTGCGTGATCCCCACTTCTTAACCGTCGTCGACCGTTTCGGCCATACCGCGACGGTCGATATGCTGCGTCTGCTTCAGGAAGAGGTGCGGGAACATATTCAGGCAGAGAATGCCTTACCGGACTGGTGCGCGGACTGGGGGCAGGAGGCGGAACGGCGGCTGACGGCTAACGCGCAGGGTGCTCTGCGTCCGGTCTTTAACCTGACGGGAACGGTGCTGCATACCAACCTGGGTCGTGCGCAGCAGGCCGAAGAGGCGGTCGCGGCGGTTGCTCAGGCCATGCGTTCGCCGGTCACGCTGGAGTATGATCTGGATGGCGCTGGCCGGGGCCATCGCGATCGGGCGCTGGCGGATTTGCTCTGCCAGCTCACCGGTGCTGAAGACGCCTGCATCGTGAATAACAACGCGGCGGCTGTGCTGCTGATGCTGGCAGCGACGGCCAGCGGCAAAGAGGTGGTGGTCTCGCGCGGCGAACTGGTGGAGATTGGCGGTGCGTTCCGCATCCCGGATGTCATGCGTCAGGCGGGCTGTGCGCTGCACGAAGTGGGCACCACCAATCGCACCCATGCAAAAGATTATCGCGCGGCGGTCAACGAAAATACCGCGCTGCTGATGAAGGTCCACACCAGCAATTACCATATTGAAGGTTTCACTAAAACGGTCGATGAGGCCGAGCTGGCCGCTATCGGGCGTGAACTGAACGTGCCGGTTATTGCCGATCTCGGCAGCGGTTCGCTGGTGGATTTAAGCCAGTACGGGCTGCCGAAAGAGCCGATGGTGCAAGAGACGATTGCGGCAGGCGTAAGTCTGGTGAGCTTCTCCGGCGATAAGCTGCTGGGCGGGCCGCAGGCCGGGATCGTCGTCGGCAAACGTGAGTTGATTGCGAAGCTGCAACAGCATCCGCTCAAGCGCGCGCTGCGTGCCGACAAAATGACCCTCGCGGCGCTTGAAGCGACGCTGCGGCTCTACCTCTACCCGGAGAAGCTGGCCGAACGGCTGCCAACGCTGCGTCTGCTGGCGCGGGATGCCGCCTCGATTCGTGCGCAGGGCGAGCTACTGCTGCCGCAGGTTGCCCCGTACTATGCCGGGTTTGACGTGCGCGTTGAATCTTGCCAGTCGCAGATTGGCAGCGGCTCGCTGCCGGTAGACAGACTGCCGAGCGCCGCGCTGACGTTTACACCACGCGACGGACGCGGCAGCCAGCTTGAGGCGTTATCGGCCCGCTGGCGTGCGCTGCCTGCGCCGGTTATCGGGCGCATATACGACGGACGCATGTGGTTAGACCTACGCTGTCTTGAAGATGAAGAGCAGTTTCTGGAGATACTGTTGAAATGATTATTGCCACCGCCGGTCACGTTGACCACGGAAAAACCACCCTGCTGCAGGCTATTACCGGCGTGAATGCTGACCGCCTGCCGGAAGAGAAAAAACGCGGCATGACCATCGATCTGGGCTATGCCTACTGGCCGCAGCCGGATGGTCGCGTGCTGGGCTTTATTGATGTGCCGGGGCACGAAAAGTTTTTGTCGAACATGCTGGCCGGGGTCGGCGGCATCGATCATGCGCTGCTGGTGGTGGCCTGCGATGACGGCGTGATGGCGCAAACCCGCGAACATCTGGCGATCCTACAGCTCACGGGCAATCCGCAGCTCACCGTTGCCCTCACCAAAGCCGACCGCGTGGATGACGCACGCAGGGACGAGGTCAAGGAGCAGGTGCAGGGCGTGCTGCGCGAATACGGTTTTGCCGATGCGCCGCTTTTTGTCACCGTGGCGACCGAGGGGCGCGGGATTGATGCCCTGCGCGACCATTTGCAGCAGCTGCCGTCGCGCCAGCGCGCGAGCCATCACCGCTTTCGCCTGGCCATCGACCGGGCGTTTACCGTCAAAGGGGCGGGTCTGGTGGTCACAGGCACCGCGCTGAGCGGCGAAGTGAACGTCGGCGATACGCTCTGGCTGACGGGCGTGAATAAGCCGATGCGCGTGCGTGGTCTGCATGCCCAGAATCAACCGGTGGAACACGCCCATGCCGGGCAGCGCATCGCGCTGAACATTGCGGGCGATGCTGAAAAAGACCGCCTTAACCGTGGCGACTGGCTGCTATCCGCTGAGCCACCGGAGCCGTCTGAGCGGGTCATTGTCTCTCTGCACAGCTTCACGCCGCTGACGCAGTGGCAGCCGTTGCACATCCATCACGCCGCCAGCCATATTACCGGGCGGGTGTCGCTGCTGGAAAACAACCTCGCCGAGCTGGTGCTTGATTCCCCGCTGTGGC
Organism: Enterobacter sp. UPMP2052; assembly: GCF_053709675.1. NCBI lineage: Bacteria > Pseudomonadati > Pseudomonadota > Gammaproteobacteria > Enterobacterales > Enterobacteriaceae > Enterobacter > Enterobacter sp. UPMP2052. The sequence continues at coordinate 94,493 of NZ_JBSKJR010000004.1, read as the reverse complement.
TCGCGGATAACGACCGCCTGGTGCTGCGCGATATCTCGGCGCGGGAAACGCTGGCCGGGGCGCGGGTGGTGACGCTGGATCCGCCCCGTCGCGGGAAGCGTAAGCCGGAATACCTGCAATGGCTGGCGGCGCTGGAGCAAGCCGACGATGATAAAGCCGCGCTGCTGACGCATCTCGAACGCGGCGCGGTAAACCTGAGTGATTTCGCCTGGGCGCGCCAGCTGAGCGGTGAAGGCCTGGGGGAACTGACGCAGGAAGAGGGCTTTATCCAGGCCGGAAACAGCCTGCTCAATGCCCCGGTCGCAGCACGCTGGCAGCGTAAAGTGTTGAACACGCTCGCCACCTACCACCAGCAGCATCAGGATGAACCCGGTCCGGGGCGCGAGCGCCTGCGTCGCATGGCGCTGCCGATGGAAGATGAAGCGCTGGTGCTGCTGCTGATTGAAAAAATGCGCGAAAGCGGCGCGATCAAAAGCCACCACGGCTGGCTGCACCTGCCGGAACACAAAGCCGGCTTCACCGCCGAGCAAGAGGCGATATGGCAAAAAGCGGCGTCGTTGTTCGGCGATGAGCCGTGGTGGGTGCGCGATCTTGCGCGAGAAACCCACACCGACGAGCAGACCATGCGTCAGGTCTTACGGCATGCGGCGCAGCAGGGGCTGATTGTGGCGATCGTGAAAGATCGTTATTACCGCAACGATCGCATTCTGGCGTTTGCAAACCTGATCCGCGATCGCGATCGGGTGCAGGGGTCAACCTGTGCGGCGGACTTCCGCGACCAGTTGAACGTGGGGCGCAAGCTGGCGATTCAGATCCTCGAATATTTCAACCGGACAGGCTTTACGCGTCGTCGGGGCAACGATCATCTGCTTCGCGACGCGCAGCTGTTCCCTGAACAAGGTGAGGCGCGTTAAGCGCGGTTCTGCTTTGCCAGCCAGACGGCACCCAGGCGGCCCGCCTGATTGCCCAGTTTACACGGCAGGATCGGCACCTTGAGCGCCTCCCACTCCTCAAAACGCTGTAAATACTTATCGAGCAGGAGATAGACTTTCTCCTGCTCGCTGATGCCGCCGCCAATCAGCACCGCCTGCGGATCAAACATGGAGATCACGCTGTAGACGCCGCGGGACAAAAAATGCGCCCACTCTTCAATGGCCTCACGCAGATGAACGTCGCTGTCCATACGTTTAAACAGCTCTTCACCGTGGGGCATTTCGTCTTCGCTGAGCCGTAACGCGCGGCTGCAGGCCTTCATCAGGCCGCTGGCAGATGCCACCTCGTGCATGCATTCGCCGTTATTGCCGACGGGAAGCACGCCAAATTCACCCGCCCGATAGTGCGAGCCGCGATAAAGGTCGCCTTCCATCACGATCCCGCCGCCGATACCCGTGCCGATGGTAATGCAGACGAAATGCTCATAATCTTTCCCCGCCCCTTGCCAGCGTTCGCCCAGCGCCGCGCAGTTGGCGTCGTTTTCGATGGTCACGGGCAGGTCGGTCAGCTCTGCAAAAAGCGCACACAGGTTTTTGCCGTCAAGATACTCAAGCGCGCCTGCTTTCGCCGCTTCGCCGGTATGGTGATTGATATGGCCTGGAAAGCTCACCCCGATGCCGACAACGTCATGCTCCTGCTGGTACGCTTCCACCACCGCTTTCCATTTCTGTTTAAAGGATGCTTCATCCTCCGGGGTGTCGTACTCCTCAGACGTCAGTTCCTTGCCGTTTTCATCAATCACGCCGTGTTTGATGTGGGTTCCGCCCACGTCAAAGCCAATAAATAGCTGCATCGCATCGTTCCTCATGAGCCTTTAAGCTATTAATTATGGCTCAGCGGCAGAAACGAAACGTAAAGTACGGTAATCCGTGATACGGCTCGTAAACCCGTCACCGGCTGGCGAGAAAATAGCCAGCCGGAACTACCCTTGATGTACACCAACAGCAAGGAGACGGTCATGACAAATAATCCTCCCTCATCGCGCATTCAGCCTGGCGAGTATGGTTTTCCTCTTAAGCTAAAACCCCGTTATGACAACTTTATCGGCGGCGACTGGGTGGCCCCCGTCGACGGCGAATACTATTCCAACCTGACGCCCGTCACCGGGCAGCCGCTGTGTGAAATTGCCAGCTCCGGCAAGCGTGATATCGATCTGGCGCTGGATGCGGCGCATAAAATCAAGGATAAGTGGGGGCAGACCTCTGTGCAGGATCGGGCTGCCATCCTGTTTAAAATCGCCGACCGGATGGAGCAAAACCTGGAGCTGCTGGCGACAGCGGAAACCTGGGATAACGGTAAGCCGATCCGCGAAACCATGGCGGCAGACATTCCGCTGGCGATCGACCACTTCCGCTATTTTGCCTCCTGCATCCGCGCCCAGGAGGGCGGCATCAGCGAGGTCGACAGCGACACCGTGGCGTATCACTTCCACGAGCCGCTAGGGGTGGTGGGGCAGATCATTCCGTGGAACTTCCCGCTGCTGATGGCGAGCTGGAAAATGGCCCCCGCGCTGGCGGCGGGCAACTGCGTGGTGCTCAAACCTGCACGCTTAACGCCGCTCTCCGTGCTATTGCTGATGGAGGTGATTGGCGATCTGTTGCCACCGGGCGTCATCAACGTGGTCAACGGCGCAGGGGGCGAAATTGGCGAATACCTGGCGACCTCAAAACGCATCGCCAAGGTGGCCTTTACCGGGTCGACGGAAGTGGGCCAGCAGATCATGCAGTATGCGACCCAGAACATCATCCCGGTTACGCTGGAGCTGGGCGGGAAGTCGCCGAATATCTTCTTTGCCGACGTGATGGATGAAGAGGATGCCTTCTTCGATAAGGCGCTGGAAGGGTTTGCGCTGTTCGCCTTCAACCAGGGCGAAGTGTGTACCTGCCCCAGCCGGGCGCTGGTTCAGGAATCGATTTATGAGCGCTTTATGGAGCGGGCGATCCGGCGCGTAGAGTCGATTCGCAGCGGCAATCCGCTGGATAGCGTGACGCAGATGGGCGCGCAGGTCTCCCACGGGCAGCTGGAAACCATCCTTAACTACATCGATATCGGTAAAAAAGAGGGCGCCGATGTGCTGACCGGTGGCCGTCGTAAGCTTCTGGGCGGCGATCTGCAGGAGGGCTACTATCTTGAGCCAACGATCCTGTCTGGCAAGAACAGCATGCGCGTCTTCCAGGAGGAGATTTTCGGCCCGGTGCTGGCCGTGACCACCTTCAAAACCATGGAGGAGGCGCTTGAAATCGCCAACGACACCCAGTACGGCTTAGGGGCTGGCGTATGGAGCCGTAACGGTAATCTGGCCTATAAGATGGGGCGCGGCATTCAGGCGGGACGCGTGTGGACCAACTGCTATCATGCCTATCCGGCGCATGCGGCCTTTGGGGGCTATAAGCAGTCAGGCATTGGGCGGGAAACCCACAAGATGATGCTGGAACACTATCAGCAGACGAAATGCCTGCTGGTCAGTTATTCCGATAAACCGTTAGGGCTGTTCTAATCATCCTGTTCAGGCCGCCCGGGGGTGGCCTGAACCAGCTGCTGGCGCAGGCAGTCAAGAATGGCGTCCAGGACGTACTGGACGCGCCAGGGCTGGTACTCGCGCTTTTTGAAGATGGCGGTGAGATCGAGCCACCACTCGTCCTGGTGTGGAAAGCAGGGGACGAGCGTCCCTTGCGTTAACTCGCTTTTCAGGCTCACTTTCGGGGCAAAAACAATGCCCAGATTATTACGGGCCAGCTCCAGCGCGGTTTGGGTATTATCGCAAATATAATTGCCGGTGACTTTATAATCACAGACGTCGTTACTGCCAGGGACGCGGAAAGGCCAGATATTGGCGTCATTAACCATCATCGAATCGATGAGAATGCAGGAGTGATCTTTTAAATCCTGCGGGCTGCTAATAGGATGTTTTTTTAAGTAATCGACCGTTGCAAACGCCGTAACGGAATACTTTCTCAACACCGTTGCCACTAAACTTTCATCTTTTGGCGGGGCGTAGGTAATTAAAATATCGCAGTCGTCGGGAAAAGAGACGCCCTCGGAGAATTCACTGCGCTCAAGATTATAGGTTTTCAACGAGAGGCGGATGTCGCCAATGTCTTCAATAAGGTGGATAACGTTGCGCGCCAGGTAGGTCACAATGCCCGTCGGGGCGTATATCGTCACTTTTCCTCGCTTCTCATGTTTATAATCAGCAATAAAATTAACGAGTTGGTTGTTCTTATCCAGTGACGCATTGATGTAGGGCAACAGCGCCTCGCCGAACGGCGTGAGCGCGAGTTGGCGCGTGGTGCGCTCAAACACCTTTAAACCAATGCGGTTTTCAAAATCAGAGAGATATTTGCTGACGTTGGCCTGCGCCATCCCCAGCAGAGCGGCGGCATCCCCAATGCTGCGCGTTGCGGCGATAATAGAAATTATTTTTAAATCTCGCGGCTTTAACTGCAGGTTAAGCATCTTGCGTATCCATTTATATCATTGCCGATATACTATTATATAATCAGCTGCGTTGCTTTGGTAAATTTGTAACCATTATTATGCGCCTCGTTTACCTGCGTATAAATGGATTACATGGAATGACTGTTAAATATAATTTACTGATTGCTGCCGCGTTATTTTCGTCATTCTCCGCAATGGCTGGCGGTTTTTCTCTCGGGGCGGGGGCGGTATTTAATGAGTCGCCTTACAAAGGGTATAACCAAAATACGACCGCCGTGCCGTTAATCAGCTATGAAGGCGATCGTTTCTATGTGCGTCAAACCACCGGTGGGTGGATTATGTGGAAGGACGACAAAAACGAACTCAGCCTCACAGCCTCCTGGATGCCCCTGCATTTTGATCCGGACGACAATGACGACCACCAGATGAAACGCCTGGACGAGCGCAAGGCATCCGCTTTCATGGGCGGCGCATATTATCGTCATGAGCGCTGGGGCAGCCTGAAACTGGCGCTCTCCGGCGACGTGATGGATGAAAGCGGCGGCACGATCGCTGAAATCTCGTATTTCCACCCGATTCGCATGGAACGCCTGATCCTGACCCCCTCCGTCGGCGTGTTCTACAGCGATAAAAGCTATAACGACTATTACTATGGCGTATCCGGCAGCGAGTCTCGCCGCTCAGGGCTGGATGATTACACCGCGGATGACAGCTGGACGCCATACGTTGGCCTGGCGGCGAAATATCAGCTGACAAAAAGCCTGTTCCTCACGGCCAGCGCGGTATACACGGTTTTACCGGACGACGTGAAGAACAGCCCGATGATCGACCGCGACGACAGCGTCGCGCTGATGACCGGCGTGGCCTGGCGTTTTTGATGTCGAAAGCCGGGTGACGGTTTACGCCCTCTCTTGTGGGAGAGGGCAACAGGCTAGCGCGATTTAGCCTTCATCGACCCAAATCCGCATTTCCCCTTCTCCCCGGTTAGCCCAGCTAAACCACGGAATAAAGGTCAGCGTGCGTGGCTCACGATGTACCGGGGCGCGATCGTACTGCCAGAGCGCGTCTGAATTGGCCTGCGCGGCGCACCGCGCGACGCCCTCTGCCTGAATCACCATTTTATGGGCAAACATGCCTTTTCCTTCAAAAACACGGAATTCGCTGTCAGCGGGCAGGGACAGGTTGTGCAGCCCGGCGCCGTTGTCTGCTTCCTCCAGACAATAGACCAGCGGACCGCGCTGCAACGCGACTTTACCCGCCTGCTGGCGAACCTGGGGATTACCGTACACCCGACGAACCGGCATCGGCAGCGTCAGCGTTAACACATCGCCCTCCTGCCAGCTGCGGCGCAGGTAGAGGTAGCCACGCGATACCTCACCCGTCACCGCTGCGCCGTTCAGCAATACTTCGGGGTTTTCGCACCAGTCCGGCAGCCGGAGCGCCAGCGTGTGGGTGACCGGAACGGGCGAGGCGATCTCAATGTTAACCTGCTCATGCCACGGGTAATTTCCGCTGATACGCAGCCGCAGCTGCTGGTCGCCAACCGGGACGGCGATGTCGTTCCCGACATACAGATTGATGAATAACGTTTCCGGATGAAGGGTATAGATGTAATGACCCAGCGACGTCAGCACGCGCGCGATGTTCGGCGGGCAGCAGGCACAGCCAAACCAGCGCTGGCGGACAGGTTTGACATGGTCATAAATATGGTTAAACGCCAGCGTTTTGGGATGCACTTCAAGCGGGTTCACGTAGAAAAAATGCTTACCGTCGAGCGCCATTCCGCCCAGCACCGTGTTGTATAACGCCCGCTCCATCACGTCGGCATACTGGCTGTCTGCCTCCATCTCCAGCATCCGGCGGGCAAACATCATCAGGCCGATAGAGGCGCAGCTTTCTGCATACACCGTATCGTTAGGTAGATCGTAATCGCTGCTGAAGGCCTCGCCGCTGCTTTGCGAGCCGATCCCGCCCGTGATGTACAGCTGGCGCTGGGCCATATTTCTCCACAGCCGCAGGCAATCCTGGCGTTTACCGTCGTCGTTGCTCAGGCGAGCCAGATGCGCCATGCCCGCCATCAGGTACACAAAACGCACCGCATGGCCGATAGCCGTTTGCTGTTCTGAAAGCGGCTGGTGGGCCTGGCTGTAGGCTTTGTCTTTGACCATCCAGGCCGGGCCGTAGTTATGCCAGTGCGAGGTTCTGCCGCGTTTCTCGTATTCGATATCATAGAAATGGGGTGTCGTGCCGCGCGCCTCAATAAAGTAATTCACCAGCGCCATGTAGCGCGGCTCTTGCGTGACGTCATAGAGCCGCATCAGCGCCAGCTCAATTTCCGGATGGCCAGGATAACCATGCAGCTGGTTTTCCCCTGGCCCAAAGACGCTGTCGATATGGTCCGCCAGCTTACAGACGACCTCCAGCAGGCGGCGCTTTCCGGTACCCTGAAACCAGGCCACGCCCGCTTCAATCATGTGTCCGGCGCAGTAAAGCTCGTGGCATTCGGCGAGGTTGGTCCAGCGCTCGCCGGGGGCTTTGACCGTAAAGTAGGTGTTCAGATAGCCGTCCTCGCACTGCGCCGCTGCGACAAGTTCGATCACCTCATCTGCGGTTTGTTCCAGTTCGGGATCGGGTTTTTGACACAGCGACCACGCCACGGCCTCAAGCCATTTCGCCACGTCGCTGTCCTGAAACACCATACCGTAAAACTCCCCGTCCTCCAGACCTGCCGCAATGCGGAAGTTGGTGATGGCGTGGCTTGGCTCCGCATCCGCAACGCGGTCGTTCAGCGCATTCCACTGATACGGGATCACCACGTCGCGCACCAGCCGCTGGTACTGGCCGAGAAACGGATCGTTAATTTTCAGGTTATGCAGGTTGGCTTCCATTAGGGTCATGACATTCTCCTCAGGACGAGACGTGACGCTGGCGCAGATCGGTGGCAATGCGCGACATCATCGGGTTATTAAGCCTGCACCAGCGGATAGAGACCGCCAACAGCAGGTGGAAAAGAGCAGGGAGCAGCGTCTCCATGGCGGTAATGCCCTGCAAAGAGGCCGTCGTCTGGTTACCCGCGCCCGGCTGGTAGGCGACTGCGATGAACACCAGGCTGATGATCCCGGCGCTGGACGCCCACGCCAGCTTGATGAAAAACAGATTGAAGGCGAAGTTCATGCCTGATGAACGCACGCCGTTTTTCCACTCGCCGTAGTCATCGGCGAAGGCCATCAGGGAGAAGTGCAGTGGCAGGGTAAAGCCCAGGATCACGCCGTTGCTGAGAATGACGACCAGCCAGAGCGTTTGATGGGCCGGCCCGCCCGGCAGGAACCACATGCCCAGGGCAACAGCGGCCAGCACCAGGTTGGTGTAATAGTAGAGTTTGACGGTATCAATACGTCGGGACAGCGGATTGACGATCACCGCGCCCAGGATCGCCGCAAAGGTCACCATGGTGAAAAACAGTGAGGTATAAACGGTACTTCCCTGCAAAACGTAGGTGATGAAGTACATGTATCCGCCGCCGCGAATGTTAAAGACGTTTATCAGCAGAAATGACATCACCAGCATCAGCAGTAGCTGATCGTTTTTACGCAGGCCTGCGAGATGCTCGCGTAGCGTGAATTTGCCCATCAGCGCCAGCGGCACGCGCTCTCGTACCCAGAAGAAGCAGCACAGGAACATGAACACGGCGATGGCGCACAGCACGCCGACCCCAAGCTGGTAGCCACGGGCGGTGTTACCTTGCCCCAGCTCAGCGACCAGCCACGGCAGCCCAACCGAGACCAAAAACCCCGCGACGCCGCACAGCACAAAGCGCCATGACTGGCAGGCGATCACTTCGTTGTGGCGGGTAGTCATGGTGTTGATCAGCGCGCAATAGGGCACGTTGATGGCGGTATAACCTACGGACAGGAGCAGATAGGTTCCGAACGCCCAGGCGATTTTAACCCCCATGCTGGCGTCCGGAACGGTAAAGGTCAGAACGCCGATAATCCCGATGGGAACCGCCACCCACAGTTGCCAGGGACGAAAACGCCCCCAGCGGCTCTGCGTGCGGTCGGCAATAACCCCCATCACCGGATCGGAAATGGCGTCAAACACGCGCAGCGCAATAAACAGTGTCCCCACCAGCGCGGGGGTCAGGCCAAAAACGTCGGTATAGAAAAAGGTAAGAAAATTCATAATTAAGCAGGTAATCACCGTTCCGCCCGCATCGCCGAGGCCATAGCCTATTTTTTCGCGAATGGATAAACGGTCATCTCTCGCCCGCTGTGCAACATCAGACTTTGTAATCGGTGTGGAAGTCATCAGGTCACTCCTCGGTAATCGAATTTTATTATTTTTTGCAAGGTACCTCTTTTATTCTGCATTGAACGGCTATGCCAACAAGGGAAGGGAAAAGTATAAAAAGATGACGATTCCGACCTGATGATGAAAATGTGAGTTCGATCGAGCAGCGCTGGCACTATTTGTTATTATTCAATAAATAAACGCAATTAATGCGGAGATAAAAGCGGAATGGTGAATATCTATGCTTGAATTATCCATAGCGCTTCCGATTAAAGTACAAAACGGAGGGTTATTTATTTCCCGGGGCGTGGGACGCCATCCGTCGCGTAAATTAACGTCGTGGGAAATTATCTTTGTCGAAAAGGGGACATTAACGATTCAGGAAGACGACAGGGTGTTTGAGGTAAAAGCGGGCGAGAGTTTACTGCTGTGGCCGGGCCGTCGACACGTGGGGACAGAAGACTTTCCGGGGGATCTGCGCTTCTACTGGCTGCACTTTGATATTGAGCGCGTTAATGAATCCCTGCCGCAGGCGGTTCCGCTCGGAATAGAGCAATATTGCGTTGTCAGGGATCCGCAATATGTCACCGCGCTATTTCGACAATTCCTGAGCGAACAGGAAAAATTACAGCGAAGCGTGGCGCTGGAAATCATCGTGCTGCTGATTTTACAGCAGGTCTCACTTTCCCGGGGCTACGAAGATAAAAGCGATGAAGCGAGTACGGCCATTGCGTGGAAAGCCAAACAGCTTATTCGCACGCAATTTCATTTGCCGCTTTCCACCTCGCAGCTGGCAAAAGCGTTGCACTGTAATGCCGATTATCTCGGTAGGGTATTTCGTAAAACCTTTCATTTAACCCTGACCGAGGCCATTCACCGCCAGCGCATCAGGGCAGCAGAAAAGCTGTTATTAAGCGATGCAGCGTCAATAACCGAGGTTGCCACCCGCTGCGGATTTAACGACGTTGGCTATTTCCGGCAGATATTCTCTAAACATACCGGGCTGACGCCCGCCGTCTGGAAACGGCGGTACTGTAAGGAACATATTAATTCCGGGTAATCACTGGCCGTAATAGGCATTCGCGCCGTGCTTGCGCAGATAATGCTTGTTGAGCAGCGCCTGCTGCATGTCCGGTAGTTGCGGTGCAAGCTGGCGCGAGAACAGGCCCATGTAGGCACACTCTTCCAGTACGACGGCATTATGTACCGCATCGGCAGCATCTTTGCCCCACGCAAACGGGCCGTGAGAGTGCACCAGCACCGCCGGAACCTGCATTGGGCTCAGGTCTCTTTCTTCAAAGGTTTTAATGATCACTTCACCCGTCTGGTACTCATATTCACCCTCAATTTCTGCCGTGGTCATCAGCCGGGTGCAGGGTATCGCGCCGTAGAAGTAGTCCGCGTGGGTGGTGCCCCAGGCCGGGAGATCTAACCCTGCCTGCGACCAGATTGTGGCGTGGCGTGAGTGGGTATGGACAATGCCGCCAATCTCCGGATAACGGCGATAGAGCGCGAGGTGGGTTGGCGTGTCTGATGAGGGTTTTTTGCTGCCCTCAACCACCTGGCCCGTGGCGATATCCACGATAACCATATCTTCAGCGGTCATCACGTCGTATTCCACGCCGGAAGGCTTAATCGCCATCAGACCGCTTTCACGATCAACGGCGCTGACGTTGCCCCAGGTAAATGTCACCAGCCGGTGGACGGGAAGCGCCAGATTGGCCGCCAGCACTTCGGCTTTGAGTTGTTCTAACATGTCATGCCTCCTTCCTGCATACGGGCTTCAATCCAGCGGCGTGCCTGGATAATCTCCAGCACCGGTTCTTTTGCTTTTTCGGTCCACATTTCAACCAGAAACGCGCCGCGATAGTTCAGCTTCTTCAGCGTGGAAAATACGCCCACGAAATCGACGCAGCCCTCGCCAAACGGTACGTCGCGGAACTGTCCGGGACTTTGTGCGGTAACGGGCAGGGTGTCTTTCAGGTGGATAGCCGCGATACGGTCAATTCCCAGCGTCAGTTCGGCGGTGACGTCGTTGCCCCACGCGCTCAGGTTGCCGACGTCCGGATAGACGCTGAACCATGGGGATGCCAGCATCTCGTCCCACTTTTTCCACTTGCTGATGGAGTTCATAAAGGCGGTGTCCATGATCTCCACCGCCAGCATCACCTGCGCAGCCGCCGCCTGCTCAACGGCCCACGCCAGTCCTTCGGCAAAGCGCTGCTGCGTTCCTGCGTCATGCTCTTCGTAATAAACGTCGTAACCCGCCAGTTGAATGGTACGAATGCCCAAATCGCGCGCCAGCCTGATGGCTTTGGTCATGATCTCGCGGGCGCGTTCACGCACGGTTTCGTCGCGGCTGCCAAATGGAAAGCGACGATGGGCGGACAAACACATCGACGGGATCGACACGCCTGTCTCCAGCATGGCTTCGACCAGAGAGGCGCGCTGCGTAGTATTCCATTCCAGACGCGATAGTCTCTCGTCCGTCTCATCAACCGACATCTCAACAAAATCAAACCCGCAGCTTTTCGCCAGAACTAAACGTTCCGGCCAGGAGAGATCTTTCGGCAGCGCTTTTTCGTAAATACCCAACGGATGCTGTCGCATGGTTACTCTCCCCAGATGTCGCGGATTTGCTGGTGGAATGCCTGTGCCACCTGCGGCGGATGTTCTGCGCCTGCCAGGGCGCGCCCGGCGATAAACGCCTTAACGTTGATTGACTTAAACAGCGGCAGGTCGGCGGGGGTAATGCCGCCGGTAATCGAGAGCTGCAAACCGATATCGGAGAGGGCCTTCATTCTGGCGAGATCCGCTTCGCCCCACTGTTGCCCACTGGCCTGTGCGTCACGTCCGCGGTGATAAATCGCCTGCTTAACGCCAGCGCGGTGCCAGGCGCGGGCATCTTCCAGCGTCCAGTTGCCAAACAGTTCCATCTGGATTTCGCCGCCGCAGCGTTGAGCCACCTCATGACCTTTTTCGACGGTGGCCAGCGGTGCGGCGCAGATGATGGTCATCCAGTTGGCGCCTGCGCCGAACGCCTGTTCCGCCAGCGTTCCTCCGGCGTCGGCCACTTTCCAGTCCGCGACGATGATGTTGTCCGGGCATTGCTGACGCAGGGCACGCACCGCATTCAGCCCTTCGGTCAGACACAGAATGGTGCCCGCTTCGACGATATCAACGCAGTCCGCTAATAACGCGACGTCGCGCTGTGCAGCTGACAGTGAAGTGTGGTCGAGCGCCAGCTGAAGTAATGGTCGGCTCATAAGTCGTACTCCTTAACGCGGGCGTGATAGCCCTGTAGTGCTGATATCAGTAACTGGTAGCGGTGGTATTTACGCTGGTAGGCCGCATGCGCGTGCATATCGGGTTCGATAACCCTGCAGGCATGGGTGAGGGCGCGCTGCGCGGTGTGAAAATCGGGATAGACACCCGTTCCCACGAGTGCGGCCAGGGCCGCGCCGGAACAGCCGGTCTCCTCTACCTGCGGCAGTTCGATAGCCAGACCACTGACGTCCGCAAGCATTTGCATCCACACATCCGAATGAGCAGGGCCGCCCGTGACGCGCAATGCCCGCACCTGGGTAAAGCGCTCCAGCAACCGGTTAAGGTGAGTCATATGGCTGAACACCACGCCTTCGTAAACGGCCTGGAGAAGGTGCGCGCGAGTGTGCAGCGCCTGCATACCGTAGAACCCGCTGGTCATCTCCAGCCCGGCATTGCTGCCGTAAAGAAAAGGCAGGAAGATCACCTCACTTCCGGCTTTCGGCAAGCTGGCGACGGCGCGGTTTATCTCATCAAATGACATATCGCCCCATTGCGCTGTCAGCCATTCGAGATTGCCGGAGGACGTCGGGCTGGCCTCGTGGACGATGTAATGCTGCGGGTGAACATAGCGGCCATAGACATAAGGAAATGGCTCGTTGTCGCGAATGCCGTTGGCAATACCGCTGGTGACGGCCCATGTACCCATTACGGCATTCAGGGTGTGTTCATCATGCAGCCCGGCGCAGATCGCGGTGGAAACCACATCAAACAGTCCACCAACGACGGGCGTGCCCGCCGCGAGACCGGTCAGTGCGGCTGCCTGAGCGGTGATTTCCCCGCAAATTTCTGCTGAACCGACAATGGGCGGCAGCGCGCCGTCGATTTCATCAATACCCAGCCAGCGCGTGAGCTGGGGGTCGTACCGGCCTGTCTGCATGTTGTAGAGGTTGGATTCGGAGATATTGCTCTCTTCGCAGCCTTTTACGTCCGTGAGGCACCAGCGCAAATAGTCATGCGCCATCATCACGCAGCCAATCTGTTGATACCGCTGCGGTTCGTTTTCTTTGACCCAGCGCAGAAGCGACACGGGATGCCCCGTCCACAGCGTCTGGCGCGTATGCGGATAGAGTTTTTCGGGAATGCCGTCCTGCTGCCAGCGCTGCACAATCTCCAGGGCCCGGCGGTCGGAGGAGAGCATCGCGTTGCCGAGCGGTTGATCCCGTTTATCGAGAAGAAACAGCCCCTTGCCCTGCGCAGAAATGCCAACGCCTTTGATCTGTTCGCCGTCTACGCCTGAATTTTTCAGCAACCGGGCGACGGTTGCATGGCAGTGCTGCCAAAGCGCGTACATATCCCGCTCGGCGTAGCCGGCATGTGGGCTGAGCGTGGCAACCGCACGGCGTTCGATATAAACTTCTCTGCCCTGGCTGTTGTACAAACCGGCTTTCAGATAAGTACCGCCACAATCGATACCCAGCCAGAAGGGTTCTTTTTCACTCATCTTTGCTTCCCTTGCTTGCCGGGTGGCGCTTCGCTTACCCGGCCTACGATTTGGTTTTTCCCCTCTCCCGGTGGGAGAAGGGGAAGGACATCAGGCCACATGCTTATGCGGGTTCACCGAGGGATGAGGCTCTGCTCCGGCATCGCATTTTGCCGGTAATAGCAGGGCCAGCAGTGCGGCCAGTGCCAGTGATACCGCCAGGCAGTAAACGCCGGCATCTTTGCTGTAGAGGGTGATCAGCACGCCGACTGCATACGGGCCGCAGAACCCACCGAGATTGCCCAGGGCGTTAATCACGCCGCGCGCGCCGCCCGCCATCTCGGCGCTGAACAAACGCGCCGGAATCGTCCAGAACACCCCTGCGGCCGATTGCAGGAAGAATCCGCAACCTACCAACGCGGCATAGGCCAGCCAGATGTTTTCTTTTAAGGTCACCGAGAGGAACATGCAGAGCGCAAAACCAATCAGCGGCAGGGAGACGAACAGCTTGCGTTTACCGGTGCGGTCCGAGAGTGATGAGAACAGGAACATGCCTGCAATCGCGCCGACGTAAGGCAGAACGGCGAGCATCCCCACCTGACCGATGCTGGTATGCGTCAGCTCTTTCAGGATGGTGGGCAGCCAGAGGGTGTAACCGTAAATACCGGTCTGATAGAAGAAGTTCAGGGCGATCAGCTGCCACATGGTTTTGTCGGAAAGCACAGCGCTCAGTGACGCGTTTTTTACCTCTTTACCGGCAATCGCGCGCTGCTCTGCGGCCAGCGTTTGCACCAGATAGTGCTTCTCCGCTTCAGAGATCCAGCGAGCTTCCTGCGGTCGGTCGTAAACGGTGAAGGCCCACAGCATCAGCACCACTACGGACATCAGCCCTTCGATGATGAATAACCAACGCCAGTCGAGCTCGGTGATGATCCAGCCCGATAACGGTGCGGTGATGATCCCGGCGATAGGCACAAACATAATCACAATCGCATTCGCGCGACCGCGCTCGGCATCCGGGAACCAGTTGCTGATCATCGTAAGCACCACGGGCAGCATTCCGCCTTCCGCCACGCCGAGTAAGAAGCGCAGGACCAGGAGCTGGTACTGGTTCGTGACGAGGCCCGTCAGCACCGAAATAACCGCCCACGCCACGAGCGACCAGCCGATGAATTTCTTGCCACTGCCGTGAACGGCAATCTTGCCGCCCGGTACCTGGAGAAACAGGTAGCCAATAAAGAAGATGCCGCCCGCCAGGCCCGCCATCGTGGCGGAAATACCGAGTTCTTCGTCCATACCACCGGGCATAGCAAACGCAATATTTACGCGGTCCATATAGGAAATGATGCAGGCGATAAGAATAGGGGGAATGATTCTTAGCCAGCGCTGGCGCGGAATGTTCGCGTGTAGAGCATGATTAGAAATATTCATATTTAATATCTCAGTGAATGTAACCGGAATAAGTGTTTTTATTTTTATTGTGTTGCGTTATGGAGAGCGCTAATGCCGTCGCGCAATATTGCGATGCGATGGCTGACATCAGCATTAGCATTTATTTCCAGTAATTTAATACCGGAGAATTTCAGGGATGCGGCGTTCGCCGCAGTAAAAAGTGTTTTTGCATGTTCGGTGCTGAGTAAACTGTCGGTGCAGAACGGTGAAAACGGCGCATGCAGATCCTGCCATTCACCATATTCCCCGCGGGTGGTCGTACCCGAAAACATCAGCGCCCCCAGTTTTCCTGCCCTGACTGCCGCCTGGACATGCTCAAGCGGAAGGGTGGTGTTGCGACCTTCGATAGCAGAACGCGCCCAGTTGATGCAGACGCTGATATTCGTTGTGCTCACCACGTCAAGCACCTGCTCTAAAGGTAAGAATCCCTTACGTGGCGCGGGGCCGGTCATGGAATCGCAGTGTTCCAGTATCAGATCGCAGGGCCAGTCCCAGCCCGCGATCTCCTTGATGGAACGGGAGAACGCCTCGGTGGCTTGCCCTACATTGTCGTTGCCCGCCTGCGGTGCCGCCTGCATTTCCAGCGCGGTTACTTTTCCCGGAAAACGGCCGTTCACGGCGGTAATTTTCTGATGTAGATGGCGGTAATATTCAACGCAGGCTTTACGCTGGTCTTCGTCGGCTGACGCCAGGCCAAATGCGCCGTTGGTAGCGCGGCGACGCATGGTTTCCATCACTGCTGTCACCACCATGCGCCAGTCGCCTGGGGTGTGCCGGAATAACCATTCATCGCCAAACGGATGAAGGTTTTCAAGGCACGGTTGTTCCAGACCGCGTATATAAGGCGTGTCGGCAAGTTCCCGCCAGAAGGCTTGCTCTTGTTGTTCCCCTTTCTGGTGAAACGAGGGTGCGCAGGGGTACGCACCAATAATAAAACCGGTGTTGGTCATTTCGCGTTCCTGTATTTATCAGTAAATTACTGTAATTCGCTGACTTCTACTTTCACCACAATCTTACGAATTTCAGAACTTGTGTTCTTAATACAGGCAGGACGGTGCACATCCTGCGGGAAAAATATGGCATAGCTGCCGGGTATCATTTCGATAAACGATTCATGCTCGCTGTCGTGATAAAAAATAATATCCCGCTGTTCGAGCAGTGATTCGCTGATTTTGTTATTACCGGTATCAATGGCGATACCTATTTTCTCTTCACCCGATGCCAGAAATTGAATATCCAGATAACGACGATGTACTTCCGGGCGATTTTCATGCGGTTCCCGGGTCGTCAGGTCGAGCACCTGGGCAAAAATAGTGCGTCCATCAATTTCGACGACACCTGGCTCAAGCGTGGCGAAATCGGTAGTGCGCAGGAAATTAAGTGCTTTTTCAATTGCCTGCGGCAGGCGGCACGGATTTGGCTGTGAAATATGTCCGAATATCATGGCCCCTCCTTACAGAGACTGGATTTTCGCCCACACGCTGTCGTCAATGGTGATGCCGTCCCGGCGGTTCTCCTCCAGCAGACGCGTAAACTCATGCCCGGGCAGACGGACGGCGACGTTTTCATCGGCGCGTTCGGCGGTGGTGATGAAGTCCATAATGCGCTGCAGTTTGGCGTCACGGGTTGGACCGTCGATCAGGCGATCTACCTCGATGGCAATGAAGATTTGCGATACGCCGTACTCATCGCTGTTGTCCTGGGTGACTTCCGCCACGGAGGAGCCGTTGGAAAGCAGGGTGGCGATCATATCCAGCACGATAGAGAGGCCAGAACCTTTCCAGTAACCCATCGGCAGAATGCGGCGATTTTTCTCAATGACGCCCGGTTCACGGGTCAGGTTGCCGTCGTCGTCGAATCCACCGTCCACCGGCAGCTCGCGCCCCGCCAGGCGATTCACTTCCAGCATGCCGTAAGAGAACATCGACATTGACATGTCCACCATGGTGATGGGGTTAGACGGGATCGCCACGATCAGTGGGTTTGTGCCGATACAGCACGCTTTTGATCCCCAGGCGGGCATGACGGCAATCGAGTTGGTCCAGCAAATGCCGATATATCCCTTCTCCGCCGCCTGCCAGCCGTAGCTGCCGCCGCGCATCCAGTGGTTTGCGTTACGCAGTGCTACCAGACCTATCCCGTGATCGGACGCCAGCTCGGTAGCACGATCCATCATTTTCTTTGCCGTCAGGTTACCGATGGCGCGTTGCGCATCCCACTGTTCAATGGCGCCCAGCGTGGTGATCCGTTTTGGCTGGGCGTCAGGAATGATGTCGCCAGCATCAAGTTGCTGAATAAAACGCGGGAAACGGTTCACACCGTGGGAATAGACGCCGGATTCCGTGGTGCGGGCGAACATCTCCGCGCAGGCATCTGCAGTGTCTGCTTGTATGCCGCGCGCGATCAGTACCCGATTGAACGCCGCTTTCAACTCATCAAAGGTCACTTTCATCCCTGTTCTCCTGTGCTTTTAAGGGGCAAGTGTGAGTGCTTTTTTATCGCTAAATTTCACTATGCGAAATCTGATTTCAAATATAGCGATCAATTTTTGTCAGATCAACGACATTCATGATTTTCAAAATCGATTAAAATCAACTGGTTGTGTTTTTTCTGTTGAGATCGTGAAGTGAGCCACACTTTGCGCTACCATCGGAGCGCGAGAAGAAAGGAGCTAATCAATGAGCATGAAAGAGAGCGAAATGACGCAAGAAAAAGAGAGGCCAGCAGGTAGCCAGAGCTTGTTTCGCGGCCTGATGCTGATTGAGATCCTCAGCAACTATCCGAACGGGTGTCCTCTTGCCCATCTCTCCGAGCTTGCCGGGCTGAATAAGAGTACGGTTCACCGGCTACTGCAGGGGTTGCAGTCCTGCGGGTATGTCACGCCAGCTCCTGCGGCGGGCAGCTATCGTTTGACCACCAAATTTATTGCCGTCGGGCAAAAGGCGTTGTCATCCCTGAACATCATTCATGTGGCGGCACCGCATCTTGAGGCGCTGAACATCGCGACCGGCGAGACGGTGAACTTCTCCAGCCGTGAAGATGACCATGCGATCCTGATTTATAAGCTTGAGCCGACAACCGGAATGCTGCGCACCCGCGCCTATATCGGCCAGCATATGCCGCTCTACTGCTCGGCAATGGGCAAGATTTACATGGCATTTGGCCACCAAGATTATGTTGCAAGCTACTGGGAAAGCCATCAGGACCAGATCCAGCCGCTGACGCGTAATACCATCACCGAACTGGACGCGATGTACGGCGAACTGGCAGAGATCCGTGAGCACAGCATGGCCCGGGACAAAGAAGAGAATGAACTGGGGGTATCCTGTATCGCCGTGCCGGTCTTTGATATTCATGGCCGCGTGCCGTATGCCATCTCCATTTCGCTATCGACATCGCGTATGAAGCAGGTGGGCGAAAAGAACTTGCTTACCCCGTTGCGTGAAACCGCAGACGCTATCTCAAAAGAGCTTGGGTTTACGGTACGCGAGGCATAACAGACGAATCGGGCTGGTGGGAACCGTACCCGAGCGCTGAACCGCTTCAAAAACGCCAGATTTCGCACTGAACGGCAGCGAAATCTGGCGAAAGATGTTACTGGCCGCCTTCGCGCCAGGCGTTCTCAATCTCTTCGGCGAGAATTTTCACGCCCGCTTCGATTTTTTCCGGATCCGGCACGTAGTTCATGCGCATGCATTGATGCGTGTGCGGCCACGGCTTATCCAGCCCGGGGAAGAAGTAATCGCCCGGCACCATCAGCACGCCGCGTTTTTTCAGGCGCTGGTAGAGCAGTTCGGTGGTGATCGGCAGGTCTTTAAACCACAGCCACAGGAAAATGGCGCCTTCAGGTTTGTGGATCAGGCAGCGTTCTTCCGGCAAATAGCGGCGAATGATCGCGATTGTCTCCTGAACGCGCTGGTAATAGAACGGCTTGATCACCTCATTGGACAGGCGCAGCAGGTCGTTATTTTTAATCATCTCGCACATCATGGCCGGGCCTATACCGCCGGGAGAGAGGCTGATAATGCCGTTCATGTTGGTAATGGCGGTGATGATTTTTTCATTGGCGATAATGATGCCGCAGCGGCTGCCCGGCAGGCCGAGCTTGGAGAGGCTCATGCACAGAACAATGTTCGGGTTCCACAGCGGGCGTGCTTCGCTGAAAATAATGCCCGGGAACGGCACGCCGTAGGCGTTATCGATTACCAGCGGGATGTTGTGCTGATTGGCGAGCGCATCCAGCTTCATCAGCTCATCGTCGGTGATGACGTTGCCGGTCGGGTTGGTTGGCCGCGAAACGCAGATCATGCCCGTCTCTTCACCGATGTGCAGGTGCTCGAAATCGACGTGATATTTGAACTGGCCTTCCGGCAGCAGCTCAATGTTCGGGCGTGCAGAGACAAACAGGTCTTCTTCGAGGCCGGAATCGGCGTAGCCGATGTACTCCGGTGCCAGCGGGAACAACACTTTTTTGGTGGTGCCGTCGGCGCGACGTCCTGCGAACAGGTTAAACAAGTAGAAAAATGCGCTCTGGCTGCCGTTTGTCAGTGCAATATTCTGCGGTTCGATATCCCATCCGAGCTCGTCACGCAGCATGTTGGCGAGGAGCTTCAGCAGTTCGGTTTTGCCCTGGGGGCCATCGTAATTGCACAGCGCGTCGGTAGCTTTGCCGCTTTCCAGCATCTGCGCCAGCAGCGTCTGGAAGTAGGTATTCATCTCCGGGATCTGCGCCGGGTTTCCGCCGCCAAGCATGATTGCACCCGGGGTGCGCAGTCCGTCATTGAGATCTTCCATCAGGCGGGTAATGCCTGAATGGCGGGTAAATTTGTCGCCGAAAAGTGAAAACGTCATAGCAGGTGTTCTGTCTGGCTTATTATGAAAGTGGGTAACCATAACGCTAGCATCGGACAGGTGCAAATCGGGAGGAGAGGGCAGTGTTGATGTTTTATATGGTGGGTTTTGATTTATTCAGTGTATTGTTCTGATGCTTTTTTCTCCCCTCACCCCGGTCCTCTGCCCAAAGGGGCGAGGATTAGGGTGAGGGGGACGTAGCGCTTAATTTCCTGCCCACACCACCATCGCTTTATCGCCGTTGTGCTCGCGCACAAAGCCGTAACCCTCCTTAAGCGACAGCGTTTTTTGAACGCCTTCGCCTATTGCCGGATGGCGGGCGCGGAACTGGCCTAAAATCTGCCAGTGAGCGACGGTGGCGGCATTTTTACCCGTGACGTCCTGCCAGTTCATGTCCGAGCGCGTTCCCTGCAGCGGGTCGGAGCCGGTTGGACCAAATGGCCGCTCTGATTCATCGCCGTAATAGATCTGCACACTCCCCGGCGCGAGCAGGAGCAGCTCTGCCGCACGCTGGCCCCCTTCGCGGAAAAGCCGCGTATCATGCGACGAGAGATAGCTCAGGACGTTAAAGCTCTGCAGTTTTTCCGCCATCTGCTGCCAGGTCAGGTCGATGTCGGCCAGGCAGTCCACTGCCTTCGCCGCCTGCTCCTGATAATCAAAGTTGATCATCGCATCGAAACCGTGGCGGTAGTAATCGCTCTGCATAACGCCGTGGCCCCAGGACTCTCCCGTCATCCAGAACGGGGCGTTATCGACTTTTTTGTCCGGGTTAGCGGCTTTCCACGCCGCCAGGGCCTGGCCTGCCTGGTCTTTTAGCTGTTGCCACGCGTCAAGCTCAACGTGCTTCGCGGTATCGACCCGAAAACCGTCAATGCCGTAATCACGCACCCACTGGCTAAGCCAGTGCGTCAGGTAGTCACGCGGGGTGAAGCCCGGGATGACTTTCGCGTTCGTATCAGGCTTGTGCTGATAAAAGTTGGGCAGGCCGGAAGCCTCGGTCGATTCCGTTTTCAGATCCGGTAAAAAGGCCAGCGACATCGTTAAATCGTCAAAGCCAGGGTTGTCATAATCGCCGATGTCGGTGCGGATCCATTTTTTACCCCACCATGCTTCCCACGCGGCTTTATCGCTGAAATTAATGTAATCGTTAAAGCTGTGCCAGCTTTGTCCGGCCCCTGGTTTCCAGTCCGTCCAGCGCTCGCCCAGGGTTTTCTTCAGCTCATCACCTTGCAGGTATAGCGCGCCAAACTGAAACGCCTGCATGTCTGCCAGCGTGGCGTAGCCCGCGTGGTTCATCACGATGTCGAACAGAATACGGATGCCGCGCTTGTGCGCTTCATCGATCAGATGGCGCAAATCATCTTCGTTGCCCATGCTGGCATCGAGGGTGGTCCAGTCCTGGGTGTAATAGCCGTGATAGGCGTAATGGGGGAAGTCACCTTTGGTTCCACCGCCCACCCAACCGTGGATCTGCTCCAGCGGTGAGCTAATCCACAGTGCATTGACGCCGAGCTGCTGCAGATAGTCGAGTTTACCGGCAAGCCCTTTGAGATCGCCTCCGTGGAAGGTTCCAATTTCCTGCATGCCGTCTTTATGGCGGCCATAGCTGTTGTCATTGGTAGGATCGCCATTGACGAAGCGGTCCGTTAGCACGAAATATACAGTGGCGTTTTGCCAGCTAAACGGCGCGGGTTTATCGGTTTCGGCGCGCTCAAGCAGCAGCAGGCCGTTGCTGTTCGCCGCGGGCTGGAGGGTGATTTTGCCGTTTTGCACCGTCGCCGTCTGCTTGCTGTAAAAATCACGCACCACGGAGCCTTCCGGGAAGGTGTGGCTGACGTCAAGCGTAAGCGGTTTGCCGTCCCACGCTGGACACTGGCGGATAACGTTCGCGACGGTTTTTTCCGCCTCGCGTTGTACCGTCAACATCAGCGTCGGCGTGCCTGAGCGGGTATCAATCCGCATCTGGTAGCTGCCGTCGCGAAACAAACGCCACTGCGGCGGCGTGCCTTCGCAAGGTTTGAGCGACAGCATCTCGTTGAGTTTTATCGCATCGGTCGGCTGCCAGCACGCGTTGTCAAAACTGAGCGTCAGTGGGCGGGTACCCTTCGTCAGCGTTGCCTGGCTGGTAAAAACGCCGGTGCCTTCAGCCTTAAACGCGGCAAAGCCCGGTGATGACCAGTCTGCCTGCGCCAGTGCCGGTAAAAGCAGAAAAGCGAGTGCGGTGCGTTTCATTCCAAATTCCTTCGCGGCTTTTTTAACCAGTGTGCCATCGGGAAGACGGGAACAACTCCTCCCCGCGCACGTTCTGCCAGGAGGATGCGAAAGGATGAGTGATCCCGCGCAAAATTAGGCGGTTATCTGCGATATCGCGCACATTTTTTCAGAATTGATGATTTCGTGAACACGTTTCAGATGACATGGTTTCGGATTTGGACTATTTCTATACGTGCTCTTGAAGTCTATTTTTGCTATGATTTGAGATTCCGCTCTCAAATTCGAGAAAAAAATAAGGTGTTGGAATGATGAAATCCGACCAGGAGACCTAATGATATCGACTCCCATTCGACGATATGGGGCCGCGATACTCATGTTACTCACCATGGCATTTTCGGGTGAGGTGCTTGCGAAGACGCACACGGATACAACGAGTAAGAAAGCCCACGTAATAAAGACGACAAGCAGTAAGGTTAGCAGTAAACAAGAGTATTCTCGCAATAGTGCAAAGAGTAGTTCACTTCCTGATTTGCGAAAATACCCTTCCGGGACACCACGAAAAAAAGCGTTTCTCCGGACGGTAATGCCTTACATCAAAAGTCAAAATGCTGCGATTACCGCAGATCGTAACTGGCTGATCTCGAAACAGTACGAGAGCCGCTGGTCGCCGTCTGAGCGCACGCGTCTTAAAGACATTGCGAAACGCTACAAGGTGAAGTGGAACGGTAACACGCGTCGCGTGCCGTGGAACTCGCTGTTAGAGCGTGTGGACATTATTCCAGGCAGCATGGTCGCCACCATGGCCGCAGCCGAAAGCGGCTGGGGAACCTCGAAGCTGGCGCGTAACAATAACAACCTCTTTGGCATGAAATGCGCAAAAGGGCGTTGTACTAACGCGCCGGGCAAAGTGAAAGGTTATTCGCAGTTTGCATCGGTTAAAGATTCAGTAAACGCCTACGTGGTGAACCTGAATACGCATCCGGCCTACTCGTCGTTCCGTAAGTCACGCGCCCAGTTGCGTCAAGCGGATCAGGAAGTGACGGCCAGCACGATGATCCACAAGCTGAAAGGGTATTCGACTCAGGGACAGCGTTATAACAACTACCTGTTCGCCATGTTTCAGGATAACCAGCGCTTAATCGCCTCGCACATGTAATGTAAAAAAACGCCTTCCATCGGAAGGCGTTTTGTTTTCTAGATAAGCACCTCGCTGTGCCGCTCCCGATACTCTTTCGGGGTGGTGTCATACTCTTTCCTGAACACCGAGTAAAAATACTGAAGCGACGGGTAGCCGCACATCTGTGAGATTTCGTTGATCGACAGCGACGTTGAGATGAGCAGGCTGCGCGCTTTCTCCAGTTTCTCCGCATGGATCACCGCATGGATGGTTTCGCCAACCTCCTCTTTAAACCGCTTCTCCAGGTTCGAACGCGAAATGCCGACGGAATCCAGCACCTGATCGACCTTAATGCCCTTGCAGGCGTGGTTGCGGATGTAGTGCATCGCCTGAATAACTGCCGGATCGCTTAAGGAGCGGTAATCGGTTGAACGGCGCTCCACCACGCGCACGGGCGGGACCAGCAACCGTTGCAGCGGCAGCGATTCGTTATCCAGCAGCCGGTGCAGTAGCTTCGCCGCCTGATAGCCCATTTGACGTGTTCCCTGAGCGACCGAGGATAGCGCCACGCGCGACAGGTAGCGCGTCAGCTCTTCGTTATCAATACCAATGACGCACAGCTTTTCAGGCACCGGAATGTGCAGATGCTCGCAGACCTGAAGCACGTGGCGGGCGCGGGCGTCCGTGACGGCAATAATCCCGGTTTGCGGCGGCAGCGTTTGCAGCCAGTCTGCCAGGCGGTTTTGCGCGTGCTGCCAGTTTTCCGGTGCGGTCTCCAGCCCCTGGTACACTACGCCGCGATATTTCTCCTGCGCGACCAGCTGACAGAATGCGTGCTCACGCTCCACCGCCCAGCGTTTGCCGCTTGAGGCGGGCAACCCGTAAAAGGCAAAACGGTGCACGCCTTTCTCTTTTAAATGGAGAAAGGCGGCTTCAACCAGGGCATGGTTATCGGTGGCGATGTAGTGCACCGGCGGGTAGCTGTCGGGGGAATAATACGAGCCGCCGACGCCGACGATGGGGACATCGACGTCCGTCAGCAACTGCTCAATCACCGGGTCGTCATAGTCGGCGATAACGCCATCGCCCAGCCAGTCCTTGATGTTCTCGAGCCGGGTGCGGAAATCCTCTTCAATAAAAATATCCCATTCGGATTGCGACGCCTGCAAATATTCACCAACCCCTTCGACCACCTGACGGTCGTAAGCTTTATTGGCATTGAATAACAACGTAATGCGGTGACGCTTCTCAAACATGGCTGCTTTCCCAAATAAGTAACGATGCTGTTCTCAGGCTCGCCGCTTGGTGGCGGAGTCCATCCAGACCGCCAGCAACAGAATGGCGCCCTTGACGATATACTGCCAAAACGTTGGAACGTCCATCATACTCATTCCATTATCCAGCGAAGCCATAATAAATGCGCCCATCACCGCACCCGCGACGCTACCGATCCCCCCGGCGAGGCTGGTTCCACCAATCACACAGGCGGCGATGGCATCCAGCTCGGCGATGTTCCCGGCTGACGGCGAACCGGCTCCGAGGCGGGAGCTGAGGATCAGCCCGGCAATCGCGACCATCAGGCCGTTGATGGCAAAGACTGCGAGTTTGGTGCGTTCTACGTTGATACCCGACAGACGCGCCGCCTCAAGATTGCCGCCAATGGCATAAATACGCCGGCCAAACGCCGTGCGCGTCGCCATAAACATGCCGCCCAGCAGCAGAAGGGCCAGCAGTAAAACCGGCGTCGGCACGCCGCGATAATCGTTCAGTAGCCAGATTGCCCCCAGCACGATCGCCGCCGTCAGCGCCTGACGCCCCACCACGGCGGTGGACGCAGGTGCTGCCAGCCCGAGCGCCTGACGGCGCATACGGCCGCGCCACTGCCACGCGACAAAGGCCATCAGCCCGACCACGCCGATCGTAAAGCCGATGCCATCGGAGAGGTAACTCTGCCCAATTTGCGACATGGCGGCGCTGGTAGGGGAGACGGTAGTGCCGTTGGTAATGCCAATCAAAATGCCGCGAAAGGCGAGCATGCCCGCGAGGGTAACGATAAACGACGGGACTTTGCGGTAGGCGACCCACCATCCGTTCCATGCCCCGAGCAGCAGGCCCAGCACCAGCGTGACCGCTACGGTCAGTGGCAGCGGCCACCCGAGCCAGACGTCAAAAATGGCCGCTACGCCGCCGAGCAGGCCCATCATCGAACCGACCGACAGGTCGATTTCTGCGGAGATAATCACGAACACCATCCCCACGGCCAGAATGCCCGTGATGGCCGTCTGGCGCAGCAGGTTAGAAACGTTGCGCGCGCTCAGGTAAGAGCCGTCGGTCATCCAGGTAAAGAACAGCATGATGGCGATAATCGCCGCGATCATCACGAAAACCTGCAGGTTGAGCGCCTTAAGCCCGGAAAACGCGCCGGGCGTCGGAACAGCGACTTTGATATCAGACGGATTGCTTTTCGACATGACGTTCGCTCCTTAAAGCGGCTTCCATCACCTGCTCCTGCGTCAGGTTCTGGTTGATCAGGTTGGCTTTGAGTTTCCCTTCGTGCATAACCAGCACGCGGTCGCTCAGGCCCAGCACTTCAGGTAATTCAGACGAGATGACAATGACGGCAATCCCTTGCTGCACAAGCTGGTTGATCAGCTTGTAGATTTCATATTTCGCACCGATATCAATCCCGCGCGTCGGCTCGTCCAGAATCAGAATCCGGGGGTTGAGCAGCAGACAGCGCGCCAGGATAGCCTTCTGCTGATTGCCGCCGCTGAGACGCCCGATGGCCAGGTCGGGAGAGGAGGTTTTCACCTTCAGCCTGGCGAGCGACTGCAAAATGCACTGCTGCTCCGCCGCGTCGTCCAGGGCCGTCAGTGCACCGGAAAACTGACCGAGCGCGGCAAGCGTAACGTTTTGACCCACGGCCATGACCGGCACAATGCCGTCTTTTTTGCGATCTTCCGGCACCATCGCGATGCCGTGGGCAATCGCCTGCTGGCAGTTGGTGATGTGTACTGGCTGACCGTCGATAAAGATGTTGCCCTCCCAGCGTCCCGGCCAGACGCCGAAGAGACACTGAACGGCTTCGGTCCGTCCTGCGCCCACTAACCCTGCAATACCGAGGATTTCGCCACGGTGCAGCGAAAAGGAGAGGGTGTTGACGCGCTTGATATGCCGGTTAACGGGGTGCCACGCGGTGAGGTTTTCGACACGCAGGATCTCCTCGCCCACGGTATGTGGCTCGTTCGGGTACAGCGCGGTCAGTTCGCGGCCAACCATCATGGTGATGATGTCATCCTCACTCATCCCGGCGGCGTCGCGCGTGCCGATGTGCTGCCCGTCGCGGATCACGCAGATGGTGTCCGAGATGGCTTTCACCTCATTAAGCTTGTGCGAAATATAGATGCAGGCAATGCCGTGATTTTGCAGGTCGCGGATGATGTTAAGCAGAACCGCCGTTTCCTGCTCGGTGAGTGAGGCGGTAGGCTCATCAAGGATCAGCAGGCGTACCTGCTTGTTCAGCGCCTTGGCGATCTCAACCAGCTGCTGCTGGCCCAGACCCAGATCGCCTACGCGCGTGTCGGGTGAAATGGCGAGGCTGACCTGCGCCAGCAGTTTTTCACAGCGCAGCGTCATGGTGTCGTAATCCAGCACGCCGTGACGGGAAATTTCAGCCCCGAGAAAGATGTTCTCCAGCACGGTAAGATGCTTTACCAGCGCCAGCTCCTGGTGAATAATGGCAATCCCTTTGCGCTCGGTATCGCGGATGTGCGCGGCCTGGAGCGTTTCGCCGGCAAACACAATTTCGCCTTCGTAGCTGCCGTGAGGATAGATCCCGCACAGGACTTTCATCAGCGTGGACTTACCCGACCCGTTCTCGCCGCACAGCGACATCACTTCGCCAGGGTTGAGCCTGAGGCTCACGTTGTCGACGGCCTTCACGACGCCAAACGCTTTGGTGATGCTTTTCATTTCAAGTAAATAAGACATAACTGCTCCGCTGACCCGATAAAGAAACAGGACATGTCGATGCGCCCCCGCAGAGCAGGGGCCGCGCTGGATTACAGTTCACTCTTTTTGTGGAAACCGTCTTTAATGACGGTGGCATCAATATTGTCTTTATTGACTTCAATAGGGGTGAGCAGGCGAGCCGGAACGTCTTTCAGGCCGTTGTTGAGCGAGGTATCGGCTTTAGGCTGTTGGCCATTCCCCAGCTCAACGGCAATTTCTGCCGCCGTGTTCGCCAGTTCGGTGATGGGTTTGTATACCGTCATGGTTTGGGTGCCTGCGATAATGCGCTTCACCCCGGCGAGGTCGGCATCCTGGCCCGAAATAGCCACTTTCCCTGCAAGCCCCTGCGCGCTGAGCGCCTGAATCGCCCCGCCTGCGGTGGCATCGTTCGACGCCACAACGGCATCAATTTTGTTATTGTTCGCGGTTAAGGCATTTTCCATAATTTTCAGCGCGTTTTCAGGCAGCCAGCCGTCAGCCCACTGATCGCCGACGACGTGAATTTTGCCCTCGTCGATATACGGCTTAAGCACTTTCATTTGCCCTTCACGGAACAGCTTGGCGTTGTTATCGACCGGTGAACCGCCCATCAGGAAATAATTCCCCTGAGGCACTTTGTCGACCAGACTTTTTGCCTGTAATTCGCCGACTTTTTCATTATCAAACGAAATATAAAAATCAATATCCGCATTATTAATCATGCGGTCATAGGCCAGCACTTTTATGCCTTCCTGTTTTGCTTCTTTAACCACATTACTGAGTACCTGGCCGTTATAAGGGATAATGACCAGCACATCGACGCCACGGTTAATCATATTTTCAATCTGTGACATCTGGGTTTCTTCGTTGCCGTTAGCGGATTGCACAAACACTTCGGCACCCAGTGATTCCGCTTTTTTAACAAAAATATCGCGATCTTTTTGCCAGCGCTCCAGGCGCAGGTCGTCAATCGCCATGCCGATTTTGACCTCTTTGGCGTGTCCGGCAAAGCTGGCTAGCAGGAGAGTAGTGCAGAGAGTAAGGGTCAGGTTCTTTATCTTCATAATTATCAGGCCTTTTTGTAGGGGTATGTGTTGCTGAGATAAAAGAAACATTCACTGCTGAGACGCAGCAAATTCTTAACGTGGAGAGGCCCGCTGGCAATTACAGATTTTTATCTTCTCATTATGATATTTGGTTTATTTCCGAATTTATGACCGCGATCGGATTTTAAAATGCGTAACGTACTAATTACATTTGATTCTGGAATAAGCGCAGAAAAAGCGTTGCCAGCGCATTATTTTGCGAGCCAGCGCACAGTTGTGCATTCTCTCAATAGCAGTGTGAAATAACGTAATTGAGCAACGTTAAATGTCTATTCACTATTACTCCTGTCGCACTCTTACGCCGCATACCCTGATTATGGAGCTGAATATGCAAGCTTATTTCGACCAACTCGATCGCGTTCGTTACGAAGGCACGAAAACGACCAATCCTTTAGCATTTCGTCACTACAACCCGGATGAGCTGGTGCTGGGTAAGCGCATGGAAGATCATCTGCGCTTTGCCGCCTGTTACTGGCATACCTTCTGCTGGAACGGTGCCGACATGTTCGGCGTGGGCGCGTTTGACCGCCCGTGGCAGCAGCCGGGTGAAGCCATTGAACTGGCGAAGCGTAAGGCAGACGTTGCCTTTGAATTCTTCCACAAGCTGAACGTGCCCTACTACTGCTTCCATGATGTGGACGTGTCGCCGGAAGGCGCATCGCTGAAAGAGTACCTGAACAACTTTGCGCAGATGACGGACGTGCTGGCTGAAAAACAGCAGCAAAGCGGCGTAAAACTGCTGTGGGGCACGGCGAACTGCTTTACCAACCCGCGTTACGGCGCAGGCGCCGCAACCAACCCGGACCCGGAAGTGTTTAGCTGGGCTGCCACGCAGGTGGTGACGGCGATGAATGCCACGCACACGTTAGGCGGCGAAAACTATGTGCTGTGGGGCGGACGTGAAGGCTATGAAACCTTGCTCAATACCGACCTGCGTCAGGAACGTGAACAGATTGGCCGCTTTATGCAGATGGTGGTCGACCATAAGCACAAAATCGGCTTCCGCGGTACGCTGTTGATTGAGCCGAAGCCGCAGGAGCCCACCAAGCACCAGTATGATTACGACGTGGCAACCGTGTATGGCTTCCTGAAGCAGTTTGGTCTGGAAAAAGAGATCAAAGTGAACATCGAGGCTAACCACGCAACCCTGGCGGGCCACGCCTTCCACCATGAAATCGCCTCGGCTATCGCGCTCGGCATTTTCGGCTCCGTGGATGCCAACCGCGGTGACCCGCAGCTGGGCTGGGATACCGACCAGTTCCCGAACAGCGTCGAGGAGAACGCGCTGGTGATGTATGAAATCATCAAAGCGGGCGGCTTCACTACCGGTGGCCTGAACTTCGATGCCAAAGTACGTCGTCAAAGCACCGACAAATACGATCTGTTCTACGGCCATATCGGCGCGATGGATACCATGGCGCTGGCGCTGAAAGTTGCCGCCCGTATGATTGAAGACGGTGAACTGGATAAACGTGTGGCGAAGCGCTACAGCGGCTGGAACAGTGAGCTGGGTCAGCAAATTTTGAAAGGCCAGTTATCGCTTGCCGAAATCGCGAAGTACGCTGAACAGCATCAGCTGGCGCCGCAGCATCAGAGTGGCCATCAGGAGCTGCTGGAAAATCTGGTCAATCACTATCTGTTCGATAAATAACAGGTCTCGCCGGGCGGCGTGTTGTTTGCCCGGCCTCCGGTTTTTGTAGGCCCGGTCAGCGCTGCGCTACCGGGCATGTTCAGTTAAGGAACCCACAATATGTACATTGGGATCGATCTGGGTACGTCGGGCGTGAAGGCCATCCTGTTAAGCGAGCAGGGAGATGTGCTGGCCTCGCAAACCGAGAAATTGCAGGTTTCGCGCCCGCATCCGCTGTGGTCGGAACAGGACCCGGAACAGTGGTGGCAGGCGACGGATTGCGCGATTCAGGCGTTAAGTGAACAGCACAGCCTGCAAGAGGTGAAAGCGCTGGGAATTGCCGGGCAGATGCACGGCGCAACGCTGCTGGACAGCCAGCACCGCGTGCTGCGGCCCGCCATTCTCTGGAACGATGGCCGCTGTGCAGAGGAGTGCGCACTCCTCGAAGAACGCGTGCCTGCCTCTCGCGAGATAACCGGCAACCTGATGATGCCAGGGTTTACGGCACCCAAACTGCTGTGGGTGCAACGCCATGAACCGGAGATTTTCCGCCAGGTGGCGAAGGTTTTACTGCCAAAAGATTACCTGCGCTTTCGCATGACGGGCGAGTTTGCCAGCGACATGTCTGACGCAGCGGGCACCATGTGGCTCGACGTGGCGAAGCGCGACTGGAGCGCAGCCATGCTCGATGCCTGCCATTTGACGCGCGACCATATGCCTGCGCTCTTCGAAGGCAGCGAGGTGACCGGAACCTTAACGCCGACGGTGGCGCAACGCTGGAAAATGCCAGCCGTGCCCGTCGTCGCCGGTGGCGGTGATAACGCGGCGGGAGCGGTTGGCGTGGGAATGACCGAGGCAGGGCAGGCGATGCTCTCGCTGGGCACCTCCGGGGTCTATTTTGCCGTGAGCGACGGCTATCGCAGTAACCCTGAGAATGCGGTTCACAGCTTTTGCCATGCGCTACCGGGTAAATGGCATCTGATGTCGGTGATGCTGAGCGCCGCCTCCTGTCTGGACTGGGCCGCAAAACTGACCGGCATGGCGGACGTTCCGGCGCTGATTGCCGCCGCGCAGCAGGCGGATGATCAGGCTGGCGCGGTGTGGTTTTTACCCTATCTCTCCGGGGAGCGTACGCCGCATAACAACCCGGAAGCGAAAGGCGTGTTCTTTGGTTTAACGCATCAGCACGGCCCGGCCGAGCTGGCACGCGCGGTGCTGGAAGGCGTCGGTTATGCGCTGGCGGATGGCATGGACGTGGTGCATGACTGTGGTCTTACGCCGTCGAGCATCACTCTGATTGGCGGCGGGGCGCGCAGCAGCTACTGGCGGCAGATGCTTGCTGATATTAGCGGGTTCCAGCTGGATTATCGTACCGGTGGTGATGTCGGTCCTGCGCTGGGGGCGGCGCGTCTGGCGCAGATTGCGCTGAACCCTGAAAAGTCTCTGTCGCAACTTCTGCCACAGTTGCCGCTTGAGGCGCAGCATTTTCCTGATGAGAAAAACCATGCTCGCTACGGCGAGCGGCGCGACGTGTTCCGCAAAATTTATCAGCAGCTTTTACCGCTGATGTCTTAAACAGGTGCCGGGTGGCGCTGACGCTCACCCGGCCTACACTCCACCTGTATCGGGTTAGCTCACAAACCTGCGCGTATCGATTTTCTGCAACAGCATGGACAGCAGCAGGCTCGCTGCCAGCGTGGCGGAAAAAATCCAGATAATGTCCAGCAGTGGCCAGCTTTTCAGCTCAACGCCGCGCGTACGAAGCGCGTGGATCACCAGCGCATGAAAACCGTAAATCCCCAGCGAGTGGCGTGAGATAAAGCCCAGCACCGGAAGCGGGCGGCTGTTCAGGGTATTTTTCACAAGCGTGAGCAGGGAAACCGCACAGATAAAGACCATCGGGCCACAGTACAGGTACCAGGTATCGGCAAAGTTGCCGCGCCACTGCAGTTCGTGCAGCGTGCCTCGTGAAATTATCCCCACGCTGAGGATAAACGCCGCCCCGCAAAGCAGGTTTAGCCCCCGTTTGCCGGTATCCATCATGCCGATGGCGCGCCCCAGCATGCCGTACAGCACGTAGTAAAACGTGTCGCCGTTGATATAAAGATCGACGGGCAGCCACTCAAAACCAGCGACTTTCTGCGAGACGGTATTCGGGTTTGCCACGATGCCAATCACAACCATTAAAGCCAGCAGCATTTTGCCGCCAATATGTTTTACCTGGATCAGCGGAGAGACCAGGTAGATAACGATAATGGCGAAGAAGAACCACAGATGATAGAACACCGGTTTTTGCAGCAGATTTTTCAGCGACAGCCCGGCGTTGATTGACGTAAACAGCGTGATGTAGAGCAGCGCGACGGCGCTGTAAAACAGCAGACACGAGGCGATGCGGATAAAGTGCCGTGGCTGCGCGCTACGCTCGCCAAAAAAGAGAAAGCCGGAGATCATAAAGAATAACGGCACGCTGACGCGGGAGGCGGAGTTAAGAATATTCGCGATATCCCAGTTAACCTGACTGATACTGTGCGCGTTGGTGACATACCAGGTGGTCGTGTGGATCATCACCACCATCAGGCACGCTATGCCCCGCAGGTTATCAATCCAGTTAATTTTTGACTGCATCAGGCCCTCTGTTGTCCGGATAAAGAAAGTGTGACCATCATTGTCTTAATGCTTTCCCTTGGAAAAATCTGAGTTTTATTCATTAAACTTGTCGTCGAGACGAGAGGTTCGCAGAATGCTGACACATAATCTATAAAAGCGTTGATACTAAAAATAACAGCCCCAGACGAGGCCGGTAATAAAAATGATGATGAAGCGTGTAGTGTCTCTCTTTCTGCTGTTGATGCTCGCAGGATGCAGTACGTCGCAGGAAGCCCCGGTGCAAAAAGCACAGCAGGGGAAAATTAGCCCGGAACGCACGCTGGGCATGGAGCAACTCTGTAAAGATCGGGCGGCCCATCGCTATAACGCTGAGGCGCAAAATATTGCCGTCACCGGCTTTGAGCATTTTCAGGGAAGCTATGAGATGCGGGGGCATACCGCGCGTAAAGAGGGCTTTGTCTGTTCATTTGACGCGGACGGCCAGTTTTTACACCTCTCGATGCGCTAGAGTGCGCGTATAATCAGCAATCAGGCCGTTCATGGATTTTAGCGGGGCGGCTTATTTCCCAATTTTCCCTAAACAACCCCGTTTCGTACTGTATATCTTGCAGCCAGCGGGTATACTGATCCCTTCCTTTTGAAACCACACGTATCCAGCACGAAATACTATGCAAAAGTTTGATACCAAGACCTTCCAGGGCCTGATCCTGACCTTACAGGATTACTGGGCTCGTCAGGGCTGCACCATTGTTCAACCTTTGGACATGGAAGTCGGCGCCGGCACTTCACACCCAATGACCAGCTTACGCGCATTGGGGCCAGAGCCAATGGCTACTGCCTATGTTCAGCCTTCCCGTCGTCCGACCGATGGCCGTTACGGCGAAAACCCGAACCGTCTGCAGCACTACTATCAGTTCCAGGTGGTGATTAAGCCATCCCCGGAAAACATTCAGGAACTGTACCTTGGGTCGCTGAAAGAGCTGGGCATGGATCCGACCATTCACGATATTCGTTTCGTGGAAGATAACTGGGAAAACCCAACG
This sequence comes from Enterobacter sp. UPMP2052, assembly GCF_053709675.1. Classification (NCBI taxonomy): domain Bacteria; kingdom Pseudomonadati; phylum Pseudomonadota; class Gammaproteobacteria; order Enterobacterales; family Enterobacteriaceae; genus Enterobacter; species Enterobacter sp. UPMP2052. The sequence goes on along the minus strand of NZ_JBSKJR010000004.1, from coordinate 61,015 downwards.
CTGGGTGCCTGGGGTCTGGGCTGGGAAGTGTGGCTGAACGGTATGGAAGTGACGCAGTTCACTTACTTCCAGCAGGTGGGTGGTCTGGAATGTAAACCGATCACCGGTGAAATCACCTACGGTCTGGAACGTCTGGCGATGTACATTCAGGGCGTAGACAGCGTTTACGACCTGGTCTGGAGCGACGGCCCGCTGGGGAAAACAACCTACGGCGACGTGTTCCATCAGAACGAAGTGGAGCAATCCACTTACAACTTCGAATACGCGGACGTGGACTTCCTGTTCACCTGCTTCGAGCAATACGAGAAAGAGGCGCAGCAGTTGCTGGCGCTGGAGACTCCGCTGCCGCTGCCCGCCTACGAGCGTATTCTGAAGGCCGCCCACAGCTTCAACCTGCTGGACGCCCGCAAAGCCATCTCCGTGACTGAACGTCAGCGCTATATCCTGCGTATTCGCACCCTGACCAAAGCCGTTGCAGAAGCTTACTACGCGTCCCGTGAAGCCCTTGGCTTCCCGATGTGCAACCGAAACAAATAAGAGGCGGCCATGTCTGAGAAAACTTTCCTGGTGGAAATCGGCACCGAAGAGCTGCCACCAAAAGCCCTGCGCAGCCTGGCTGAATCTTTCGCTGCGAACGTAACGGCCGAGCTGGATAACGCTGGCCTGGCACACGGTAAAATTGAGTGGTTTGCTGCACCGCGTCGTCTGGCGCTGAAAGTGGCAAATCTGGCGGCGTCACAGCCGGATCGTGAAGTGGAAAAACGTGGCCCGGCGATTGCTCAGGCGTTCGACGCGGAAGGCAAACCGAGCAAAGCGGCTGAAGGCTGGGCGCGCGGCTGCGGTATCACCGTTGATCAGGCCGAGCGTCTGACCACTGACAAAGGCGAGTGGCTGCTGTATCGCGCTCATGTCAAAGGCGAAAGCGCAGAAGCGCTGCTGCCAAACATGATTGCAACCTCGCTGGCTAAGCTGCCTATTCCAAAACTGATGCGCTGGGGCGCGTCCGACGTGCACTTCGTGCGTCCGGTTCACACCGTGACCCTGCTGCTCGGTGATACCGTTATTCCTGCTACCATTCTCGGCGTCGCGTCCGATCGCGTGATCCGTGGCCACCGCTTTATGGGCGAGCCGGAATTCACTATCGACAATGCCGACCAGTACCCGCAGATCCTGCTGGAGCGCGGTAAGGTCATTGCCGACTACGAGCAGCGTAAAGCCAAAATCAAAGCGGATGCCGAAGAAGCGGCACGCCAGATTGGCGGCAACGCAGACCTGAGCGAAAGCCTGCTGGAAGAGGTGACCTCTCTGGTCGAATGGCCGGTTGTGCTGACCGCGAAGTTCGAAGAGAAATTCCTCGCCGTTCCGGCTGAAGCGCTGGTGTACACCATGAAGGGTGACCAGAAGTACTTCCCGGTTTACGCCAACGACGGCAAACTGCTGCCAAACTTCATTTTCGTGGCGAACATCGAATCGAAAGATCCGTCCCAGATTATCTCCGGTAACGAGAAAGTGGTGCGTCCGCGTCTGGCAGATGCTGAGTTCTTCTTCAATACCGACCGTAAAAAGCGTCTGGAAGACAACCTGCCGCGCCTGCAGACCGTGCTGTTCCAGCAGCAGTTGGGTACGCTGCGTGACAAGACCGACCGTATTGCAGAGCTGTCCGGTTGGATCGCCCGTGAAATCGGTGCAGACGTCAACCACGCTACCCGCGCGGGCCTGCTGTCCAAGTGCGACCTGATGACCAACATGGTGTTCGAATTCACCGACACCCAGGGCGTGATGGGCATGCACTACGCGCGCCATGACGGTGAAGCGGAAGACGTGGCTGTCGCCCTGAACGAGCAGTACCAGCCGCGCTTTGCGGGTGACGATCTGCCGTCCAATCCGGTGGCCTGCGCCGTCGCGATCGCCGATAAAATGGATACCCTGGCGGGCATCTTCGGTATCGGTCAGCATCCGAAAGGCGATAAAGACCCGTTTGCGCTGCGTCGTGCCGCACTTGGCGTGCTGCGTATCATCGTTGAGAAGAACCTGAACCTGGATCTGCAGACCCTGACCGAAGAAGCGGTGCGCCTGTACGGTGACAAGCTGACAAACGCGAAGGTTGTGGATGACGTTATCGACTTCATGCTGGGGCGTTTCCGCGCCTGGTATCAGGATGAAGGCTACACCGTTGACACCATTCAGGCGGTGCTGGCGCGTCGTCCAACCCGTCCGGCAGATTTCGATGCGCGCATGAAGGCGGTTTCTCACTTCCGTACGCTGGACGCGGCGGCTGCGCTGGCTGCGGCCAACAAGCGAGTCTCTAACATCCTGGCGAAATCCGACGAGACGCTGAACGAGCGTGTTAACGCCGCCACGCTGAAAGAGCCGGAAGAGATCGCTCTGGCGATGCAGGTTGTGGTGCTGCGTGACAAACTGGAACCGTTCTTCGCCGAAGGTCGCTACCAGGAAGCGCTGGTCGAGTTGTCTGAACTGCGTGAAGCGATTGACGCTTTCTTCGAGAAAGTGATGGTGAACGTAGAAGATCAGGAACTGCGTATTAACCGCCTGACCATGCTCGAAAAACTGCGCGAACTGTTCCTGCGCGTAGCGGATATTTCGCTGCTGCAGTAATGCGCCTTTTGCCCGGCGGCGCGCCGCTTAGCCGGGCCTGCAAAGGCTATAAACCCGCTTCGGCGGGTTTTTTATCGGCTAAATTTCCCCCTATCCCATCCTTCTCCCCGTGCGGTGAGATCCACCGAGGGCGCAACCGCGATTCCACCGGCATCATAGAAAAAAGCGGATGTTGTAAAATTGTAGATGGTGCCATACACCGTAAAAGAAACGTTATTGCCTATTCCGTCCACTTTTGCGTTGGGGGTATTGGCCGTAAGTGTCGGGGCTATGCCTTGTTTTTCCAGCATGACCAGGGGGTCGCCGTTTAACTTACCTGATAAGAAATAGCGGTAGACGTTACTCGTAGTCATATTGGCCCCCGCATATTCGGTAATATATAACCACGTTCTGGGAGTGAGCTGACGAGCCTCGTAGAGCTTGTCTCGAACTGTTATGCGTTGCTCGTATTGAAGATAAAAATAACCAAAAATCATGGCCGCCATGGTTATACTGATGACCCAGTGTAGCGCCTTAAAGGTGGTGCTGTTTAACATAGTCTATGCCTTGCTGTATCCAGAATTGATCTATTGGGTCATCTCCATACGGGAGATGATTAGAATAGAAATGTCCCCAGCGCTCGGTATCTGATGTGCCGGCTATTTCCTGAGCTGCGCCGCCAGCGATATGTAATATTTTTTCGGGTATACAAGCGGCGTAACCCACAGCACCGTAATGAAAATTACCAAAGTCAGCCCACGATCTGCTTCTTTGTTTGTAATCCCACGGGCCTCTGTTTCGTACTCGTTGATAAAACCATAAATAGGTTAAGGGCGTTGCCATTTCCTGTACTTCTCTACGAGCACGCGCTTGCCGGATGTGCTCATTTAATGTGTCTAATCCCTTAGGTGGATAAAGAGGAATACAAGCCATTGTAATAGTCCTTTCGTATAATGGAGAGAAGAAAATAAGATGATTATATTTGTTATGTAATGCTTAAGATCAAACTCTATTACGTTAGATTCAATTAATTCATGAATGAATTAGAGTGTACCATCATATTTATTAATGACACAAAAAGTATTAAATAATTTTTTCTTTTTATATGTACTGTATGCTCATTCTTATTGAGGAAAGAAAATGGCAATCCCAGCGTACCTTTGGCTTAAAGATGATGGCGGCAGTGATATCAAAGGAACTGTTGACGTTAAAGATCGTGAGGGCAGTATAGAGATTTTAGCATTTAGTCATGGACTACTTGTGCCTACAGATAATAATACCGGTAGGATAACCGGTACTCGTTTACATTCACCTCTCACATTCGAGAAAGAGTTCGATTCATCCAGTCCATATTTTTATAAGGCTGCTGCAACCGGCCAAACGCTTAAAAGCGCTGAGTTCAAGTGGTACAAAATCAACGATGCAGGGCAGGAAGTTGAATATTTCAATATGCTTCTTGAAAATGTACGAGTTGTGAGTGTTAATCCCGTAATGCATAATTGCAAAGAACCCTCGCTGCAAATTCATAACCATAATGAAGGCATACAATTACGCTATGAGAAAATTACATGGAAATACTGTGATGGGAATGTTCAATTTGCAGATTCATGGAATGAACGTCAGACAGGTTAAGTGAGCGCTTATTCTCTTAGATCTGCTTTTTACAGGACTTGCTAATTGTTATATCTCTCTGGTCGGTGCTTAACCAGCGCAGCGCTTTTAGCGTATCTGCAAAGTAGCCGACCCGTTCACACACTCAATCTTCCATCATGATTATGGATTAGTGCGGTAGCGAACTGCTCATTTTCAGCTGCGTAATTTCCTGCCAGTAACTTTCCAGTTGGTCGCATTCGAGTTCGAAAACCGGAAGGCGTGACGGAAGGTCTTCCTGGTCCAGGGTGCTTACAATTTTCAGGCAGTTCACCGGGATAGCGCTCTTACCCCTCACCCTGGCCCTCTTCCCGCAGGAGTAAGGGGCGGATCCGTGCACATATTTTTTTGGAGAGGAATATAAAGTAGAAAATTTAACCTTGAAATGGTCAATAAATTACCGTTATCCTTACTCCTGCTAACGTCTTTCCTCTGGAGCGCCCCCCAAAAATGAACAAACACGACTGATGAATTCCGATCCTTGCTAAACGCTACCGCGTGAGCAGGGGATGTTTTGATTTCATTCAGGAGTGCTTATGGCTCATTTTGCGCAGTCCCCTTCTTTTATTTTGCATCAGGTCACCTGTCAGTTTGCGACGGGCGATATCCTTTTTGGTCCGCTGAATTTGTCACTGGAACCCTCTCTGTGCGCGCTGGTTGGGCGCAACGGCAGCGGTAAAACGCGCCTGCTGCGTCTGCTGGCGGGGCTGGATCTCCCGGCTGGCGGCCACATTGAGCGCTTCGGAACAAGCGCGTATGTGGCGCAACAGCACGTTATTTCTCCGCAGCTTACGCTGGCTGAACTGCTTGGCTATGAGACGATTTTCGCGGCGCGAAAGCGTGTCGACAGCGGCGATGCTGAGCCCGAGGATCTGGATATTCTTGACGGGCACTGGGATCTGGCGGAACGGCTGAGCGACGCGTTTATCGCCGCTAAACTTCCGCCTTTTGATCCCGAAAAGCGGGCTGATGAGCTGAGCGGTGGGGAGCGCATTCGCGCCCTGCTGTGCGGCGCGTTTACCGCCGGGGCAGATTATCTGCTGCTGGATGAGCCCACCAACCACCTCGACAGAGAAGGCCGGGCGTGGTTCTACGACCAGCTTGCCCGCTATCCGGGGGGCGTGCTGGTGGCATCTCACGATCGTGAGTTACTGGCCCGGGTACCGCGCATACTTGAGCTGAGCGCGTCCGGATTGCGCAGTTTCGGCGGGAACTATGCCACCTGGCAAACCCAGCGCGAGGCAGAACAACAGGCCGCTCGCGCGGCGCTGGAACATGCGGCGACCGAGCGCAAGCGTACCCGTGCCCGCATACAAAAAGAACATGATGACAGCCAGCGGCGTTCGGCTAAAACGCTGCGCACGGTGGATACGCTGAATATTGCCTCGTTTGAGCGCGTAAAATACAAAGGGGCGGCGAAAGAGCGTGTGGGATCCTGGAAAAAACAGCATAGCGATCAAAATGACGCGCTGAATGCCGCGGTTAACAAGGCGCGCGAGCGGGTTGAAGAAGAAAATCCCGTGATGTTTACCCTGCCGGAAAGCCATATTGCGCAGGGGAAACAGGTGCTGGTGATGGACAATCTGGTTCTGCCCTATGTCGAACTGCCGCCAACTGACTGGCGGATGGATGGTCCGATGCGCGTGGCGCTGCGTGGGCCGAACGGCTGCGGCAAATCGACGCTTTTGAAGGTCATTCTGGGGCAGATCGCGCCGCTGTCAGGCACCTGCCGTCTGTCGGTATCATGCGCGTATCTGGATCAGCATCTTACGCAGTTGGATCTCTCCCGGTCGGTGATGACGCATCTGAACCTGCATAATACGCCGCTTGAAGAGGGCACGCTTCGGACCCGGCTGGCCCAGCTTCAGCTGGGCGCGGACAAAGTTACGCTTCCGCTGGCCGAACTGAGCGGAGGCGAGCGACTAAAAGCGGCGCTCGCCTGCGTTTTATGGCGAGAAGAGGCGGCCCAGTTGCTGCTGTTAGATGAACCTACCAACCATCTTGATTTGGCGTCGGTGCAGGCGATTGAAGCGGCGCTGGCCGATTTTCCCGGTGCGCTGCTGGTGGTGTCCCACGATGAGGCTTTTCTCAAAGGATTAAAACTGACGCATGAACTGGTGTGGCAGGAATCGGGATGGCGGTGCGCAAGCCTCTAAAACACAAACCCCCGCAAGGGCGGGGGCGGGTTATCTTTATTACGCTATTTGCTTACTAAGGGCAGGGTTGGCTTGAATCAGGCGCATCAGCTTTAATTCAGCCGGCGTGGGTTTTTCACGTTTTGATTCCCATTCCAGCACCATCGATACGCTGACACCCATCGCTCTTGCGAATTCATCCGTTTTAAGTCCTGATGCTTTACGTAACCGCTCAAATTCAGTAAAGGGATTGGACTTTTGTTTCAGGGTAATCGTCTGCGGTACATCTTTAAAAATAATCTGTTCCAGGCTGCTCAGCAGCTCAAACTCAGGATCTTTATATTCCATTGAGAACTCCTCATAAATCTCACAGCGGGATCATGAACATCAGAGAGCCTGTTAAGAATAGTCCTTATTGCAAATCGTGGATCGTCACGGCTGTGATTATTTGTACAGTAAGGGTAGGTTGATTCGTTTCAGCGAAGTGGATAGTTATGCTAATCCACTGATTACACATCCTTAGGCTGCTATAGGTATTTTTTTGTAAATACTCAGCACAAAAACGGTAATAGCCGTTTTGCATGAAAAGGGTATCTTGCAGGGCTGACCTGGACTATTCTTGTAAGCCGTCAGGCACGCGTGTGCCGGTGTGCGCTTTTTTGGGTGAAAGGAGTATTAAAATGGCGACAGGAAAGTCCTGCTCTCGCTGGTTTGCGCCTATTGCGGCGTTGTTGATGGTTGTTAGCCTGAGTGGGTGTTTCGATAAAGAAGGCGATCAGCGCAAAGCGTTTATCGATTTTCTGCAGAATACGGTGATGCGCAGCGGCGAGCGTTTACCAACGCTGACTGCGGATCAGAAAAAACAGTTGGGTCCTTTTGTTTCTGATTACGCCATTCTTTATGGTTATTCACAGCAGGTGAGCCAGGCGATGGATTCCGGTCTTCGTCCGGTGCTGGATAGCGTTAACGCGATCCGCGTGCCGCAGGATTATGTGACCCAGCGTGAACCGCTGCGCCAGTCCAACGGTGCGCTCGGCGTGCTCAGCCAGCAGTTGCAGAATGCCAAAATGCAGGCCGATGCTTCGCGTTCTGCGCTGAAGCAGGGCGAGGATCTCAAGCCGGTCTTTGATAAAGCGTATGAGAAAGTGGTCACCAAACCTTCCGACGCTTTGCAACCGCTGATCCCGGCCGCGCAGATCTTTACGCAGCAGCTGGTGCAGGTAGGGGACTTTATTAACGAACAGGGTACGCAGGTGAGCTTCGTCTCTAACGGTATCCAGTTCCCGACCTCACAGCAGGCAAGCCAGTACAATACGCTGATCGGGCCGCTGGCGTCGCAGCACCAGGCCTTTAGTCAGGCGTGGACGGCAGCCGTCGCGGCAACCGAGTAAACAAAAAAACCCCGCATCAGGCGGGGTTTTTTATAGATAATAAAAATAATGCTTGTCATTCACCTACCACATCGGTATAACTATCCCCGTCGGTTTGTTACACAGACCTAAAGCAGTTTAGTTAAGCAGTCCAGATTGTTATCCATAGATACCCTTCGTAGTGACCCTTCCTTCATCGCTTAAAAATCTGTAACGCAACCATCGCGCCGGAAGGCACAACGAATTTTTAATAAGGTAATTTCTATGTCTGGTAAAATGACTGGTCTGGTAAAATGGTTCAACGCTGATAAAGGTTTCGGCTTCATCACTCCTGACGATGGCTCTAAAGACGTGTTCGTACACTTCTCTGCTATCCAGAACGAAGGCTACAAATCTCTGGACGAAGGTCAGAAAGTGTCCTTCACCATCGAAAGCGGCGCTAAAGGCCCAGCAGCTGGTAACGTTGTAAGCCTGTAAGCTTCCAACTCAGCAGCAAAGAATTCTAAAACCCGCCTTCTGGCGGGTTTTTTCGTTTCTACTGTTGCACCTGCGGGTTAACGCAGTTCTGTTTAACCTTACCGCCCAGCGCGGCAATCAGATTATCTACTGCGGTGGCTGCCATGTTGTAGCGTGTCTCGTGCGTTGCTGAGCCAATGTGGGGCAGGGCCACAACGTTGGGCAATGTCAGCAGCGGTGAATCGACCGGCAGCGGCTCCTGCTCAAACACATCCAGACCGGCTGCATGGATCTCACCATTTTGCAGCGCCTCAATCAGCGCCTTTTCATCCACAACCGGGCCACGCCCCGCGTTGATGAAAATGGCCGACGTCTTCATCTTCTCAAACGCCGATTTGCCAATCAGATGATGGGTTTCGTCCGTCAGGGGCAGGATCAGGCAGACGTAATCCGCTTCCTGAAGCAGTGTATCCAGCTCGCAGTAGCGCGCGTTAAAGCGTTCCTCGGCTTCGACGTGATGACGGCGGGCGTTGTAGAGGATCGGCATGTTGAAGCCGAAATGCGCGCGCTGCGCCAGCGCCAGTCCGATGCGGCCCATGCCGACGATCCCCAGCGTTTTGCCATGAACGTCCACGCCAAACCAGTCCGGGCCAATGCTCTTCGTCCACTCGCCCGCTTTGACGCGTTCAGCAACCTCCACGACGCGGCGGGCAGTGCTGAGCACCAACGCCATCAGCGTGTCGGCCACGGTTTCAGTCAGGGCATGTGGCGTGTGCATCAGCAGGATCTTGCGGGCGTTAAGGGCATCCACGTCAAAGTTGTCATACCCCACGGAAACCGTAGAGGTGGCACGAAGCTTCGGCATTTTTTCCAGCAGTGCGGCATCCACTTTTTCGCTGGAACCCAGCAGCCCTTCGGCATGGGCGAACGCATCGGCGTGTTGCGCTACGGTCTGCGGGCTAAGGTCTTTCACCTGGGTCACGGTGAAATGTTCTTCCAGGCGGTGGTGCAGATCGTCAGGCAAGGCTTTATACAAAATGACGGACGGCTTCATGCTAATCTCCGTTGATGTGAAAGGGTTCAGGCGTGGCGTGCGCCGACGGGTAGCTGTTGATTATTAGCAGGCTTAACAATCAGAGTTAGCCACACTGAGACGAAAAGTGCTACCCCCATAAATATGTACGATGCTGACGGGCTGCCGGTTGCGCCATTAAGATAACCAACGAACCACGAGCCAAAGAACGACCCCAGCGCGCCCATGCTGTTAATTAAGGCCATTGCGCCGCCCGCCACGTTACGCGGCAGCATCTCCGGGATAATCGCGAAGAATGGACCATAAGGTGCGTACATGGCGGCACCCGCAATCACCAGCAGGGTGTAAGAGGCCCAGAAGTGATTAGCCCCGACGGCCCAGGAGCCGATAAACGCAAAGGCAGCAATCAGCAGCAGCGGCCAGACGAACAGTTTACGGTTTTGCAGCTTGTCCGAGGCCCATGAGGCGATAATCATCGCAATGGTCGCCGCCAGATAGGGCACCGACGACAGCCAGCCCACTTCGACCATGCCGAGATTTTCGCCGCCGCTGCGGATAATGGACGGCAGCCACAGCACAAAGCCATACACGCCAATGCTCCAGGTGAAATACTGTGCGCACAGCAGAATGACGTTGCGCGAGCGGAAGGCCTCGCCATAGTTGCGTACCGCCTTCAGGCCTTGCTGCTCTTTGTCCAGCTGCGCCTGAAGCGCGGCTTTTTCATCTTCCGAGAGCCATTTCGCCTGAGACGGTTTGTCTTTCACCAGCACCCACCAGCAGAATGCCCAGATAACCGCCGGGACGCCCTCGATGATAAACATTTCGCGCCAGCCGAAAGACTGGATCAGGTAGCCAGACACCACGGACATCCACAGTACCGTCACCGGGTTACCGAGGATCAGGAACGTGTTCGCCCGGGAGCGTTCAGATTTAGTAAACCAGTTGCTGATGTAAATCAGCATTGCGGGCATAACCGCGGCCTCCACCACGCCGAGGATAAAGCGAATGGCGGCCAGCGCAGGAATGTTGTTCACCACGCCGGTCAGTGACGCACATCCTCCCCACAAAATCAGGCAGATGAAGATCAGTTTACGCACGCTGCGGCGTTCGGCGTAGATAGCGCCTGGGATCTGGAAGAAGAAGTAGCCGAGGAAGAAAAGCGCGCCCAGCAGCGAGGAGACGCCTTTGGTGATCCCGAGATCCTCGGTGATCCCTGCGGCGGATGCGAAGCTGAAGTTGGCACGATCGAGATACGCCAGGCTGTACGTGATGAACACGATAGGCATGATGTACCACCAGCGTTTTACTGCATTGGTCGAACTGTTCATAGGCTTGCCTCTGTTGTTGAGGTTGTTACCGCCGTTGTCTGTAGGGTACACGGTGGTTTAATTGTGTGGTGCGGTCTGTTGCCCTCACCCTGGCCCTCTCCCACAGGGAGAGGAAATTAAGATTCTAGCTGTGCGCGCGTCGGTAACCCTTCGCTGTCGCCCTGGACCTGAATGGCCAGCGAGCCGATTTTGTTCCCCCGGGCGATAGCCTGCGGTAAGGCTTTACCTTCCAGCAGTGCGCTAATAACGCCCACGGCAAAACCATCGCCTGCGCCCACGGTGTCGACCACGTTCTCAACCTTGATCGCAGCGACGGCACCCTGCTCGCCGTCGGCGGTTTTGAACCATGCGCCATCCGCACCGGTTTTCATCACCACGGCTTTTACCCCCTGGTTCAGATAAAAGTCGGCAATCCCTTCCGGCGTGCTTTCGCCGGTGAGGATCATTCCCTCTTTGATGCCGGGGAGCACCCAGTCGGCCTGGAACGCCAGACGGTTCAGCTTCTCGACCATCTCCGCTTCACTTTTCCAGAGCACCGGACGCAGGTTCGGATCGAAAGAAATGGTTTTTCCCTGCGCTTTCATGGCAGCCGCAGCGTGATCCAGTAGCGCATATGAGCTTGCCGAAAGCGCAGCCGCCACGCCGCTCAGGTGCAGATGGCGCGCCGAAGAAAAGTAGGGCGCATGGTAGTCCTCGACGGAGAGATGGCTTGCCGCCGATCCTTTACGGAAATACTCCACGGTGGGATCGGTTCCATTTTCAACTTTCGATTTGAGCTGAAAGCCGGTGGCGAAACGCCCGTCGAGCGTCACGCCTGCGGCATCAATGCCCTCTTTTTTTAAGGTGTCGAGAATGAAATGACCAAAGCTGTCGTCGCCCACGCGGCTGACCCAGCCGACGTTCAGGCCCAGACGGGCAAGCCCGGTGGCGACGTTCAGCTCTGCTCCCGCCACGCGCTTCATAAAGTGTTCTACCGTGCTCAGCCCGCCCGTTTCGGTGGCGACAAACATCGCCATGGCCTCGCCGACAGTGATGACATCCAGCGTCTTGTGCATGGTTTACTCCTCGCGCAGCAGGTTAACGTAATGACGGGTGACGGCCATTAAATCCGCCCCTTCCAGCGGGAACTCAATGCCGCGCGGTGCATCGGCTGGAAGCTGGTTGAGCAGATCTAGCCAGCGCGCGTCGGCGTGGTCCGGGGGAACGGCGCGGAACTGCGCGTTATGCGCAACGGCGGCTTTAACGTGGATATAGCTCACCGCGGGAGCCAGATGGCGCGCGGCCTCCTCCGGCGAGTCACCGACCCAGAGCCAGTTGCCCATGTCGAACGTCAGCGTGACGGGCAGCGCCATCACCCGGCAGGCCGCCTTGAAGCGCTGCATCGGAGCGAGTTGACCGCAGTCGGTTTGGTCGTTTTCCACCACCAGCGCCATGCCGCTTGCATTCAGCAGGGCGCGCAGGGCCTCAAGAGGCTGCTTGTCGTTGAAATGACCCAGAGAGACTTTCAGCCAAAGCGCGTTTAAGGTGCTGGCTTCCGATAAATAACGCGGGAGGTCCGGGTTAAGCGTGCCGTCCGGCATAAACAGGGCGGCAGGGGCGGAGTAGCACGCCAGCAGGCCCAGCAGTTCGATCGTTTCGCTCAGCGCGGGCAGCGTCAGCAGCTCGTCATGGCTGAACAGTTCGCGGCGGATCTCCACGCCGTCGGCACCGGCTCCAGCAATCACGGGGAGCATCGCCCGTTGACCGCCTGCCTGCCGGACCTGGTCTGTGCCATAGGCGGCGGTGACCACCATTATTTTCCTGCTCATTGCCTGACTCCATCGCAACATTGATACTATTACGCTAGATGGAACCGGTTCCAAAGAAAAGTTCAGGATGTTGAATTTATGATCGGCATCACGGAGGGAGGGTTAACGGGCGGTAGAGCCGCGAACGATCAGTTCCCCGGAGAAGACCTGTTCGCGCACGGCCTCGCTGGCCCCTTCAATGCGGCGAACAACCTGTTCCACGGCGGCGTAGCCTATCTGCCAGGTCGGCTGTTTGAGGGTGGTAATGCCCACGCCGGCCAGTTCCGCCCACTCCAGTTCATCAAACCCGAGCAGGCCAATATCGCTGCCCCAGTGCAGGCCGATGCGCTTCAGCGAGCGGGCAACCTGGAGCGTCAGCGCCCCGTTAGCGGAAATCACCGCTTTGCGCATCCCACGGTGGCGAGTGTGAAACTGGCGCAGGGTGTTATCGAGCTGGCTGGCTTCGTGAAGCGCGACTTCCGCATTTTCAGCGATCGCGCCGGTATACCGCTCCAGCGTGCTGCGAAATGCCGAGAGTCGTTCACGGCGGGTGTTGACCATCCCCAGCGGCTCGCTGAGGAACAGGATCGCCTCAAAGCCTTGTTCAATCAGATGCTCGGTGGCGGTGGTGGCGGCCTGCGTGTTATCCAGCCCAACGACATCACAGGCGAACTCCGGGATTTTCCGGTCGATCAGCACCATCGGCAGGGAGGATTGCTGCAGGCGATTTAACCCCTCTTCACGCATCCCCACCGCGTTGACCACGATGCCTTCTACCTGGTAGCTGCGTAGCAGGTCAAGATAGTGCAGCTCCTGGTCCACTTCGTTATTGGTATTACATACCAGCGGCGTAAAGCCTTTTTCGCGGCAGGCTGCTTCGATACCGCTCAACACGTTAACGGAGTAGGGGTTGGTGATATCGGCGATGATCAGACCAATAAGGCGGGTGCGTCCACGCTTGAGGCCGCGCGCCATGATGCTGGGCCGGTAGTCGAGTTCGGCAATGGCCTTTTCAATACGTGCCAGCAGCGCGTCGGACAGCAGATGTTTCTCGCCGTTGAGATAGCGTGAAATGCTGGTTTTACCGGTTCTGGCGGCTTTCGCCACGTCGCTGATGGTGGCCCGTGTTGATTTGCTCATCGCTGATTTCCCTGAAGTGCGTGAGAACACCTTAGCGGGAAAATCTGACGAATCAAGTCATTTGCCCGGTGGCGCTGCGCTTACGAGAGGTTGCGGTCTGATGCCCTCACCCCAACCCTCTCCCACGGGAGAGGGCGCAAACACTAAAAACGGCAACGGGGTTGCCGTTTTGCTTTTACCTACTGCACAGGACTTAACGTAATCTCTACGCGGCGGTTCTGCGCTTTGCCTTCCGCCGTGCTGTTGCTGGCGATCGGATTCGCCGGCCCCATGCCGCTGGTGCGGATACGGTTCGCGGCGACGCCCTGGGTGATCAGGGCGCTGGCCACGGAATCAGCACGCTGCTGGGACAGACGCATGTTCAGATCCTGGCTGCCGGTGCTGTCGGTGTAGCCAATCACGTTCACGGCGGTTTTGCTGTACTCTTTCAGCACCATCGCCACGCCGGTCAGGGTGTTTGCGCCAGCCGGTTTCAGCGTTGCGCTGCTGCTGTCGAAGGTGACGTTGTTTGGCATGTTCAGAATGATGTTATCGCCGCTGCGCGTCACGCTAACGCCGGTACCCTGCATTTTGTCGCGCAGTTTCGCTTCCTGCACGTCCATGTAATAACCGACGCCGCCGCCCAGCGCCGCCCCGGCTGCTGCGCCAATTAACGCCCCTTTACCGCGATCTTTCTTAGAGGAGGAGAGCGCGCCAACGCCCGCCCCGACCAGCGAGCCAATGCCCGCGCCGATGCCGGATTTACCCGCTTCGCGCTCACCGCTATAAGGGTTTGTTGTGCAGCCTGAAACCGCCAGGGCGCCGCTCACCAGAGCAGCAATGACGAGTACACGTTTCTTCATCTTATTTCCTTAATCCTTTTTATTCTTTGCCACTACGCGCGTGGCAGTTGATTATGACGTCCGGATCTGGAGAAAATTCCGGGTATAACTCTGAAATTTGTGACAAACCATAAACAGCCTCAGTAAGAAGGCCGTCAACCTGCACGCAACCAGGAGCGCACGCTTTGAGCACCTCGATAAAAACCATTCTGACCGCCGCCCACTGGGGGCCGATGCTGGTCGAAACGGACGGCGAAAATGTGCTGTCATCCCGCGGGGCATTGCCTACGCAACACCCTAACTCCCTGCAGACCGCCGTTCGCGATCAGGTGCATAGCAACGCCCGCGTGCGCTGGCCGATGGTGCGTAAAGGGTTTCTGGCGTCGCCGGATAAGCCGCAGGGCATTCGCGGCCAGGACGAGTTTGTCCGAGTAAGCTGGGACGATGCGCTGGCCCTAATCCACACGCAGCATAAGCGCATCCGCGAGAGTTACGGACCCTCGTCGATTTTTGCGGGATCGTACGGCTGGCGTTCTAACGGCGTGCTGCATAAAGCCGCGACGCTGCTGCAACGCTATATGAGTCTGGCGGGCGGCTATACCGGACATCTGGGCGATTACTCGACCGGCGCGGCGCAGGCGATCATGCCTTACGTGGTGGGGGGTAACGAGGTCTATCAGCAGCAGACCAGCTGGCCGCTGGTGCTGGAGCACACTGAGGTGGTGGTGCTGTGGAGCGCCAACCCGCTCAACACGCTTAAAATTGCGTGGAATGCCTCCGACGAGCAGGGCATGTCCTACTTCGACGCGCTGCGTAAAAGCGGCAAGCGCATCATCTGTATTGACCCCATGCGTTCAGAAACCATGGATTTTCTCGGCGACAGCGCCGAATGGCTGGCCCCGCACATGGGAACCGACGTGGCGATGATGCTGGGGATTGCCCATACGCTGGTCGAAAAAGGCTGGCAGGATGAAACATTCCTCAACCGCTGTACCACCGGTTTTGATCGCTTCGCGGAATACCTGATGGGGAAATCCGACGGCATCGCCAAAACGGCGGAGTGGGCGGCGGACATTTGCGGTATTGATGCCGATAAACTGCGTGAACTGGCCGCGTTATTCCACAACCACACCACCATGCTGATGTCCGGCTGGGGGATGCAGCGTCAGCAGTATGGTGAGCAGAAGCACTGGATGCTGGTGACGCTCGCGGCCATGCTGGGGCAGATTGGCACGCCCGGCGGGGGTTTTGGTCTTTCTTATCACTTTGCCAACGGCGGTAACCCAACGCGTAAAGCGGCGGTACTGGCGTCGATGCAAGGCTCGGTGCAGGGCGGCGTGGATGCGGTCGATAAAATTCCGGTGGCGCGCATCGTTGAAGCGCTGGAAAACCCAGGAGGTTTCTATCAGCACAACGGTATGGATCGCCACTTCCCGGATATTAAGTTTGTCTGGTGGGCGGGCGGGGCAAACTTTACCCACCATCAGGACACCAACCGCCTGATCCGCGCATGGCAAAAGCCGGAGCTGGTGGTGATCTCCGAGTGCTTCTGGACCGCGGCAGCTAAACACGCCGACATCGTTCTGCCTGCGACCACCTCGTTTGAGCGTAACGATCTCACCATGACCGGGGATTACAGCAACCAGCATATGGTGCCGATGAAGCGCGTCGTCCCCCCGCGTGATGAAGCGCGTGACGATTTTGAGGTGTTTGCGGCGCTGAGCGAGCGTTGGGAAGCGGGTGGCCGCAAGCGCTTCACCGAAGGTAAAACGGAGCTTGAGTGGCTGGAAACCTTCTACCAGATCGCCGGAGAGCGCGGCGCAGCCCAGGGCGTGACGCTGCCGCCTTTTGCCACCTTCTGGGAAGCGAATGAAATTTTTGAGATGCCGGAGAGCGAACAGAACGCCCGGTTTATCCGTTTCGCGGAGTTTCGCCGGGATCCGGAACGGTACCCTCTGAAAACCGAGAGCGGGAAAATTGTTATTCACAGCCAGCGCATTGCCAGCTTTGGGTATGCCGATTGCCCGCCGCATCCGATGTGGCTGGAGCCGGACGAGTGGCACGGCAACGCGCAGCCGGAACAGTTGCAGGTGCTTTCTGCCCATCCGGCGCACCGTCTGCACAGCCAGCTGAACTACAGCTCACTGCGCGAACAGTATGCGGTTGCCGGGCGAGAGCCCGTCACGCTGAATAGTGCTGATGCAAAAGCGCGGGGAATAGCCGACGGCGACGTGGTACGCGTCTGGAACGCACGCGGGCAGGTGCTGGCAGGCGCAGTGGTGAGCGAGGGCATCCGCCCTGGCGTTATCTGTATTCATCAGGGAGCATGGCCTGACCTGGAGCCGAGCGAAGGCGGGATCTGTAAAAACGGTGCCGTTAACGTCTTAACCAAAGATCTCCCCAGCTCAAAGCTGGGGAACGGCTGTGCGGGAAACACGGCGCTGGCCTGGGTTGAAAAGTATCAGGGGCCGACGCTTACGTTAACGGCGTTTGATCCGCCTGCCAGCACATGATCCACGTCGGGTGGTGGGTATCATCCTGCCAGGCGCTGTCTTCAATACGAAAGCCCTGTGCGTGATAGAAATTCACCGCCCGCTCGTTCTTCTGATACACCTCCAGGCTTAAATAGGGGTAGCGCTGCTGTACATGGTTCAGCAGCGCGCGCCCAATCCCTTTGCCAATAAAGGCTGGCGCGACAAACAGCGCGCCGACAAACTGCGAGTGCATCACGCTGATAAACCCGCAGAGTTGCCCCTCATCTTCCCATACCCACGTTTGCGCCGCCGGGAGATAGACGTCCCGCACCATCGCTTCGTTCTCTTTCCAGTACTCTGCGTCGATAAAGGGATGCGCGACGGTGGTGCTTTCAAGCCACAGACCAAGGAGCGGAGCGGTATTTTCACTTTGCCATTGGCGGATCATCATGGCCCCCCGGGTGGCAGAAACATTCCGTAATATGGTCGTTCACCAGCCCGCAGGCCTGCATAAAGGAGTAGCAGATGGTGGTGCCGGTGAATTTGAAGCCGCGTTTTTTCAGCGCCTTTGAGAGGGCGTCCGAGGCGGGCGTAGAGGTTGGGATCTCCGCAAGCGTTGCGGCCCGGGTCACGATGGGGGTGTTATTCACAAACGACCAGACAAACGCCGAGAACGGCTCGCCGTTTTGCTCCATGGCAAGCCAGGCACGGGCGTTACCAATAATGGCCTGAATCTTCCCGCGATGGCGGATAATACCGGCATCCTGCAGCAGCCGTTCGACATCCTCGTCGGTCATGGCGGCGACGGCGACAGGGTCAAACTGATGGAAAGCGTTGCGGTAGTTTTCCCTTTTTTTCAGCACGGTGATCCACGACAGGCCCGCCTGTTGCCCCTCCAGACAGATCATCTCAAAGAGTTTTTTGCCGTCGGTTTCCGGTACGCCCCATTCCTTGTCGTGATAGTCGATATAAAGCTGATCCTGGCTTACCCAGCCGCAACGTTGCATAGGTTATCTCCCTTATGGCTTCAGAAAGTGCAAAATTTTCAATCTGTCAGGCTTGACGTGTCTGCTAAAAAGACAATAGTTAATACAAGGCTATCTGCCTGCAAACTCTTCCCAAATAATGACAAATATCGCCGAATTCGGCTCTCTCTGGAGTCGCTTTGATGATGATAAATACGATCAGTGGTCGCCATGCTGTTTTTGGCCTGGTGGGTATCTCAGCGTGCGTGCTTTATTCGCATAGCACGTTTGCCTGGCAACAGGAATATATCGTTTCAGACGCACACAATAATACGGCAGAACGTTATACATGGGACGCCGATCACCAACCGCGTTATGAAGATATTCTCGCAGAACGCATTAATACGTCGCAGAATTCGGCGGGCTTTACCCTGAATACCGCCTCTGGCTTACCCTCCGAAGCGCCGGAAGGGGTGAGCATCGGGTGGAATTTCCCCCTGCAGGGGCAGATGACGACAGGGCCGGTTGCGGAATGGCGCTACGATGGCTCGGCACCTTCGATGGCAAATGAGTTTGGCGATACGCTAACAACCCAGTCGCTGACCGACCCGCTCTGGCATGCCAGCATCAGTTCGCTTGGCTGGCGTCTGAACACAAAGGTGGGCGAACTTCGCCCCTGGGCGCAAATCAGCTACAACCAGCAGTTCGGGGAAAACCAGTGGAAATCGCAGTATGGGATGCCCCAGACCCCCGCACCTGCGCAGAGCGGCAGCTGGATGGATGTGACCGTCGGAACGGATATCCCATTCAATACCCATATGGCAGCCTATGCGTCTTTAGCCCAGGGCGAGGGGAACATCACGGGTGAGGAGACGCTCTATACGCTCGGCGTGAGCGCTAAATTTTAACAATGCGGTTTTTTTTAACGTTGGCTTTACATTGAAAACATAATATTCACGCGGTTTTCAGCGATAGTAAACACTAACATTATTGCGCTTCGTTCGCTGGCAAGGCCGTTCATTCCCGATTAATGGCATTTCATTCCCGTCTTCCTGCATTTCATGCCGTTTTCCCCCTGGTAAATCACGGTTTTGTTTATCGTTGTCCATAGCGAATTCCCTTACTTTCTCTTGCAGGACAACTGCCATGAACACATCGACATATAATCGCACCCGTTGGTTAACGCTATTTGGCACTATCGTTACCCAGTTTGCGCTGGGATCGGTCTACACCTGGAGCCTGTTTAACAGCGCACTCTCCGATAAGCTTGGCGCATCGGTAAGCCAGGTGGCGTTCTCCTTCGGCTTGTTGAGCCTCGGGCTGGCGATCTCCTCCTCGGTTGCCGGTAAGCTTCAGGAACGCTTTGGCGTGAAGCGCGTGACCATGGCGTCCGGTATTCTGCTGGGCCTGGGCTTTTTCCTGACGGCACATTCCAATAACCTGATGATGCTCTGGCTGAGCGCCGGCGTGCTGGTCGGGCTGGCGGACGGTGCGGGCTATCTGCTTACCCTGTCGAACTGCGTTAAATGGTTCCCGGAGCGTAAAGGCCTTATCTCCGCCTTTGCCATCGGCTCTTATGGCCTGGGCAGCCTCGGTTTTAAATTTATCGACGCCCATCTTCTGGCCTCTGTGGGCCTCGAAAAAACCTTCATGATTTGGGGCGCTATCGTCCTGGTGATGATTGTGTTCGGCGCAACGCTGATGAAAGATGCTCCTCAACAGGAGGTCAAAAGCGTTAACGGCGTGGTGGAGAATGACTTCACGCTGGCGCAGTCCATGCGTAAACCGCAGTACTGGATGCTGGCCGTCATGTTCCTGACCGCCTGCATGAGCGGCCTGTATGTGATTGGCGTGGCGAAAGATATCGCGCAGGGCATGGTCAAACTGGACGTGGCGACGGCAGCTAACGCGGTGACCGTGATTTCCATCGCTAACCTCTCTGGCCGTCTGGTGCTGGGTATTCTGTCGGACAAAATCGCCCGTATCCGCGTCATCACGCTGGGGCAGGTGGTGTCGCTGGTGGGCATGGCGGCGCTGCTGTTTGCTCCGCTGAATGAAGTGACCTTTTTTGCGGCGATTGCCTGTGTGGCCTTTAACTTCGGCGGCACTATTACCGTGTTCCCGTCACTGGTGAGCGAATTCTTTGGTCTGAACAACCTGGCGAAGAACTACGGGGTGATTTACCTCGGCTTCGGTATCGGCAGTATTTGCGGGTCGCTGATTGCCTCTCTGTTTGGCGGTTTCTACGTGACCTTCTGCGTCATATTCGCGTTGCTGATTCTTTCCCTGGCGCTGTCGACCACCATCCGCCAGCCGCAGCGTGAGGTGTATAACGAAGCACATGCCTGATGCAGCAAGAAGAGGCCGTCACGGCCTCTTTTTTTGCGCTGCAGAATGCGCTTCCAGACTTGTTTTTTTGTAAAAATTTATACGAATCACATTCTCTGCTGCCACTTTTCTCTTCCGCTGTGGTCTACTTACCGCGCTTGTAGACGTTTCTGATAACGCTTTCCTACGCACATACTTACTCTGTCTGCTTTCTCCATGAGATTCAGCGGGTCTTTATACCCCTTCCCCCAGGGTTGTTTGCATGAAATACATTAGGTCTCTTACCCAGCAAAGATTATGTCTGATGCTGGCTGTCTATATCGGATTATTTCTGAATGGCGCGGTACTGTTCAGACGAGTGGAAGGTTATTTCGAACACCTCACCGTAAGAAATGGAATTTTTGCTGCTATTGAAGTGTTCGGCTCTATCCTCGCCACATTCTTCCTGTTACGCCTGCTCTCTCTTTTTGGCCGACGCACCTGGCAAATTCTGGCCTCGTTGGTGGTGATCATTTCTGCTGCCGCCAGTTATTACATGACCTTTATGAATGTGGTCATTGGTTACGGCATTGTGGCATCGGTAATGACCACCGATATCGATCTCTCGAAAGAGGTGGTCGGAAAAGGCTTTATCGTCTGGACGATTTTAACCTGCCTGGTCCCGCTCTTCTTTATCTGGAGTAACACCTGTCGTTATACGCTGTTACGTCAGCTGCGCACGCGTGGGCAGCGGGTCCGTAATGTCGTCGTCGTGTTGCTGGCCGGTCTGCTGGTGTGGGCGCCTATTCGCCTGATGGAAAAACAGCAAAAGAGGATCGAAAAAGCGACGGGCGTGGATATGCCAAGCTACGGCGGCGTGGTGGCCAACTCCTATTTGCCATCAAACTGGCTGTCGGCTTTGGGCCTGTATGCCTGGGCACAGGCGGATGAATCCAGCGATGTGAAATCGCTGATTAACCCAACGAAAAAATTCACCTATCAGGCACCGGCTGACGGGCTTGATGATACCTACGTCGTCTTTGTCATCGGCGAAACGACGCGCTGGGATCATATGGGTATTCTTGGTTACGATCGTGATACCACGCCAAAACTGGCGCAGGAGAAGAACCTGGTGGCTTACCGGGGTTATTCCTGTGATACCGCGACCAAACTCTCACTTCGCTGTATGTTTGTTCGCGAAGGCGGAGCCAGTGATAACCCGCAGCGCACCCTGAAAGAGCAGAACGTGTTTGCTGTGCTCAAGCAGCTTGGGTTCAGCTCAGATCTGTTCGCCATGCAAAGTGAGATGTGGTTCTACTCGAATACCATGGCGGATAATATCGCCTACCGCGAGCAGATTGGTGCCGAGCCGCGTAACCGTGGCAAAAATGTGGATGACATGCTGTTGCTTGCAGAGATGTCACAGTCTCTGAAGAACCATCCGCAAGGTAAGCACCTGGTTATTCTGCATACCAAAGGGTCGCATTACAGTTATTACCAGCGTTACACGCGCGATTTTGCCAAATGGCAGCCTGAGTGCGTGGGCATTAATAAAGACTGCAGCAAGCAGGAGCTGATTAACGCCTATGATAACTCGGTGCTGTATGTCGATACTTTCCTGAGCCGGGTGATTGACGAGCTGCGCGATAAGAAAGCCATTGTTATTTACGCCGCCGATCACGGCGAGTCTATCAATGAAAAAGAGCACTTGCACGGTACGCCACGCAAGCTGGCACCGCCTGAGCAGTTCCGCGTGCCGATGATTATGTGGATGTCCGATAAGTATCTGGAAAACCCGGAGAAGGCGAAGATGTTTGCGCACCTCAAGAAAGAGGCAGAGATGAAAGTCCCACGCCGCCACGTTGAGCTGTACGACACCATTATGGGCTGCCTGGGGTATACTTCACCGAACGGTGGGATTAACGAAAATAACAACTGGTGTAAACTTCCCGATAACGCTGCAAAAGCCGCGCAGTAGCGGGGCTGGCGAGATTATCGCCAGTTGAATGGCTTTTTTAAATTAAGGGATTGACGGGGGCGCACCTCAGCAGTAAGATGCGCTCCGCATTCGGCGAGTAGCGCAGCTTGGTAGCGCAACTGGTTTGGGACCAGTGGGTCGGAGGTTCGAATCCTCTCTCGCCGACCACATTCGAAAAAAGGGCTAACCGGAAGGTTAGCCCTTTTTGCATTAGAGATTTAACACGCTCGATTGGCCAAAATCCCCCGTAGCCCTGCATCTTCCTGCCTGATAACTGTTTTGTGACATAATCCATTGTATTTTTTTATATATGGACTGATCTTTTTTCGCGTTGCTTATGGATAACCTCAGCATTTTTCGCTGTGCGTTTTAACGTTCGCGGAATTTAGTGCTCAGATATTCACCATTCCGCAAGAAAATTTACCCGATCTGAATAAAAGTTAATCACTGGATGTTGCAGAATATGAAGATATTTGTGCTGCAACATGGCGAGTAGCATAAATTTCCCTGCTGAAAACGAGCCCCGAAGGTTTTTTTAATCTTTGTTTGCGGTTTCTCACACTCCGCGTAAATCCCCGCCACCTGTATTGACGTTTTCACATTCTGTTGACAGATTGTAGGGCATGAGGGGCATTTCAGGGAGGATCTGCGCTGCAACTCAAACGCTCTTCTGAAAGGATTCTCCATCCCTTTAACGCCTACGGGCACCACCGACCAGACCGGGTAAAAAATAAATAAAGGTCAGGCGGCGTAACACAACAAAGCAAAACATCACATTGGAGCAGAATAATGAGTATTTCCTTGAAGAAGTCAGGGATGCTGAAGCTTGGTCTGAGCCTGGTGGCTATGACCGTTGCAGCAAGTGTTCAGGCAAAAACCCTGGTTTACTGTTCTGAAGGCTCGCCGGAAGGCTTTAACCCACAGCTCTTTACCTCTGGTACGACCTACGACGCTAGCTCTGTACCTATCTATAACCGTCTGGTTGAATTCAAAACCGGTACTACGGAAGTGATTCCGGGTCTGGCTGAGAAGTGGGACGTCAGCGAAGACGGTAAGACCTATACCTTCCACCTGCGTCAGGGCGTGAAGTGGCAGGACAGCAAAGAGTTCAAACCTACGCGCGATTTCAACGCCGACGACGTGGTGTTCTCCTTCGACCGTCAGAAAAATGCCCAGAACCCGTACCACAAAGTGTCCGGCGGCAGCTATGAATACTTCGAAGGCATGGGTCTGCCTGACCTGATTGCTGAAGTGAAAAAAGTGGACGACAAAACCGTTCAGTTCGTGCTGACGCGTCCGGAAGCGCCATTCCTGGCCGACCTGGCAATGGACTTCGCCTCTATTCTCTCTAAAGAGTATGCGGACAACATGCTGAAGGCCGGTACGCCTGAGAAAGTGGATCTGAATCCTATCGGGACCGGTCCGTTCCAGCTGCTGCAGTACCAGAAAGACTCCCGTATTCTGTACAAAGCCTTCCCGGGCTACTGGGGCACCAAGCCGCAGATCGACCGTCTGGTCTTCTCCATCACGCCTGATGCTTCTGTGCGCTACGCAAAACTGCAGAAAAACGAATGTCAGGTTATGCCGTACCCGAACCCGGCTGACATTGCGCGCATGAAGCAGGACAAAAACATCAACCTGCTGGAGCAGGCGGGCCTGAACGTGGGTTATCTCTCCTTTAATACCGAGAAGAAACCGTTTGATGACGTGAAAGTCCGTCAGGCGCTGACCTACGCGGTAAACAAAGAAGCGATCATCAAAGCCGTTTATCAGGGCGCTGGCGTTGCCGCGAAGAACCTGATCCCACCAACCATGTGGGGCTATAACGACGACATCAAGGACTACACCTACGATCCTGAGAAAGCGAAAGCGCTGCTGAAAGAAGCGGGCCAGGATAAAGGCTTTACCGTTGAGCTGTGGGCAATGCCTGTTCAGCGTCCGTACAACCCGAACGCGCGCCGCATGGCGGAAATGGTTCAGGCTGACTGGGCGAAGATCGGCGTTCAGGCCAAGATCGTGACCTACGAGTGGGGCGAATACCTCAAGCGTGCCAAAGCGGGCGAGCACCAGGCGGTGATGATGGGCTGGACCGGCGACAATGGGGATCCGGATAACTTCTTCGCGACGCTGTTCAGCTGTGCGGCAGCGAAAGACGGTTCCAACTACTCTCGCTGGTGCTACAAGCCGTTTGAAGATCTGATCCAGCCAGCCCGCGCGACCGACGATCACAACAAACGTATTGAACTGTACAAACAAGCGCAGGTTGTTATGCACGATCAGGCTCCGGCGCTGATTGTTGCTCACTCCACCGTGTACGAGCCAGTGCGTAAAGAAGTGAAGGGCTACGTGGTTGATCCACTGGGCAAACACCACTTCGAAAACGTGTCTGTTGAATAACTAAAAGCGTAAGGGGTGCAGTCGCATCCCATGCCCGGCGGCGCTGCGCTTGCACGGGCCTACGAGTGTAGGCCGGGTAAGCGTAGCGCCACCCGGCAGTAGTGCTTTATTTCCTCTCTGAAGGGGAGGGAATAAGATTTGTGAGCAATACAGACGTCGCGCCGTTGGGCGTGCGTCATCAGAGAGAATCCGGGTTATGTTGCAGTTCATCCTCCGACGTCTGGGACTTGTCATCCCCACGTTTATCGGTATCACCCTTCTCACTTTTGCCTTCGTCCATATGATCCCCGGCGACCCGGTGATGATTATGGCGGGCGAGCGTGGTATTTCCCCTGAACGTCATGCCCAACTGCTGGCGGAACTCGGCCTTGATAAGCCGATGTGGCAGCAGTACCTCCATTACATCTGGGGCGTTCTGCACGGCGATTTAGGGATTTCATTGAAAAGCCGTCTTCCGGTGTGGGACGAGTTCGTGCCGCGGTTTAAAGCGACGCTGGAACTGGGTATCTGCGCCATGATTTTTGCAACCGCGGTGGGTATCCCCGTTGGCGTACTGGCTGCCGTTAAGCGCGGTTCAATTTTCGATCATACGGCCGTTGGCCTCGCGCTGACCGGCTACTCCATGCCTATCTTCTGGTGGGGCATGATGCTGATTATGCTGGTGTCGGTGCAGTGGAACCTGACGCCGGTGTCCGGGCGCGTCAGCGATATGGTCTTCCTTGACGATACCAACCCGTTGACCGGCTTCATGCTGATCGATACGGCTATCTGGGGCGAGGAGGGCAACTTCATTGATGCCGTGGCGCATATGATCCTGCCTGCAATGGTGCTGGGCACCATTCCTCTGGCGGTCATCGTGCGTATGACCCGTTCCTCGATGCTGGAAGTGCTGGGCGAAGACTACATCCGTACCGCGCGTGCTAAAGGGCTGACCCGTATGCGCGTAATCATCGTTCACGCCCTGCGTAACGCGATGCTGCCGGTGGTTACCGTTATCGGCCTGCAGGTGGGAACACTGCTGGCAGGGGCGATCCTGACGGAAACCATCTTCTCCTGGCCGGGGCTGGGACGCTGGCTGATTGATGCATTGCAACGCCGTGACTATCCGGTGGTGCAGGGCGGTGTGCTGCTGGTTGCGACGATGATTATTCTCGTCAACCTGCTGGTCGATCTGCTGTACGGCGTGGTGAACCCGCGTATTCGACATAAGAAGTAAGGGGCCATCATGTCACAAGTAACTCAAAATAAAGTGGTCGCGGCGCCGGTTCCTATGACCCCGCTGCAGGAGTTCTGGCACTATTTCAAGCGCAACAAAGGCGCGGTTATCGGGCTGGTCTATGTCACCATCATGATCCTGATTGCAGTGTTTGCGAACGTGCTTTCACCGTATAACCCGGCGGATCAGTTCCGCGATGCGCTGCTCGCGCCACCTGCCTGGCAGGACGGCGGCAGCCTGACGCACCTGCTGGGGACCGATGACGTGGGCCGAGACGTGCTGTCCCGCCTGATGTACGGCGCGCGCCTGTCGCTGCTGGTCGGCTGTCTGGTGGTGGTGCTGTCGCTGATCATGGGCGTGGTTCTCGGTCTGATTGCTGGCTACTTCGGCGGTATCGTAGATAACATCATCATGCGCATCGTCGATATCATGCTGGCGCTGCCAAGCCTGCTGCTGGCTCTGGTGCTGGTGGCGGTCTTTGGGCCGTCGATAGGTAACGCCGCCCTGGCGCTGACCTTCGTGGCCCTTCCGCACTATGTCCGATTAACCCGCGCGGCCGTTCTGGTTGAAGTGAACCGCGACTATGTGACCGCTTCTCGCGTGGCGGGAGCAGGCGCCATGCGCCAGATGTTCGTCAACATTCTTCCTAACTGCCTTGCACCGCTGATTGTTCAGGCGTCGCTTGGTTTCTCTAACGCCATTCTTGATATGGCCGCTCTTGGCTTCCTTGGCATGGGTGCGCAGCCGCCAACACCGGAGTGGGGCACCATGCTCTCCGACGTGTTGCAGTTCGCACAAAGCGCCTGGTGGGTCGTCACCTTCCCGGGTCTGGCGATTCTGCTGACGGTGCTGGCATTTAACCTGATGGGTGATGGTCTGCGTGATGCACTTGATCCCAAACTGAAGCAGTAAGAGGCACGAGATGGCGTTATTAACTATAGATAAATTATCGGTGCACTTCGGAGACGAAGGCACACCGTTTCGCGCCGTGGACCGCATCAGCTACAGCGTAAATCAGGGCGAAGTGGTCGGCATTGTTGGGGAATCTGGCTCCGGTAAATCGGTGAGTTCACTGGCGATCATGGGCTTGATTGACTATCCCGGTCGCGTGATGGCAGAAAGCCTGACCTTTAACGGCCAGGATCTGAAGCGCATCTCCGAAAAAGAGCGTCGCCAGCTGGTGGGCGCTGAAGTGGCGATGATCTTCCAGGACCCGATGACCAGCCTCAACCCCTGCTACACCGTTGGCTACCAGATTATGGAAGCCATTAAGGTGCACCAGGGCGGCAATAAGAAAACGCGTCGTCAGCGGGCTATCGACCTGCTGACGCAGGTGGGAATACCTGACCCGGCATCGCGTCTGGACGTTTATCCGCACCAGCTCTCCGGCGGGATGAGCCAGCGCGTAATGATCGCCATGGCGATTGCCTGTCGGCCAAAGCTGCTGATTGCCGATGAGCCGACCACCGCGCTGGACGTAACGATTCAGGCGCAAATCATCGAACTTCTGCTGGAGCTACAGCAGAAAGAGAACATGGCGCTGGTGCTAATTACGCACGACCTGGCGCTGGTGGCTGAAGCAGCCCATAAAATTATCGTGATGTACGCAGGGCAGGTTGTGGAAACCGGCAATTCGCACGATATCTTCCGCGCGCCGCGTCACCCGTATACCCAGGCGCTGTTGCGCGCGCTGCCAGAGTTTGCTCAGGATAAAGCGCGTCTGGCCTCGCTGCCGGGCGTGGTGCCGGGCAAATATGACCGTCCGCAAGGCTGCCTGCTTAACCCACGCTGCCCGTATGCGACGGACAAATGCCGTGTCGATGAGCCAGAGCTGAATACGCTGGCTGACGGCCGCCAGTCGAAATGTCACTACCCACTCGATGATGCCGGGAGGCCAACACTATGAGTACGCAACAGGCCGCCACGCAACACATGCTGTTGCAGGCCATCGACCTGAAAAAACATTACCCGGTCAAAAAGGGGATGTTTGCCCCTGAGCGTCTGGTGAAAGCGCTGGATGGCGTATCCTTTACCCTCGAGCGCGGTAAAACGCTGGCGGTGGTGGGGGAGTCGGGCTGCGGTAAGTCTACCCTGGGTCGTCTGCTGACGATGATCGAAACGCCGACCGGCGGTGAGCTTTATTATCAGGGTCAGGATCTGCTCAAACACGATCCGCAGGCGCAGAAACTGCGTCGCCAGAAAATCCAGATCGTCTTCCAGAACCCGTACGGTTCTCTGAACCCGCGGAAAAAAGTGGGGCAGATTCTGGAAGAGCCGCTGCAGATCAACGCTAATCTGAGCAAAGAGCAGCGTCGTGAAAAAGCGCTGGCGATGATGGCGAAGGTGGGTCTCAAAACCGAACATTACGATCGTTACCCGCACATGTTCTCCGGCGGCCAGCGTCAACGTATCGCCATTGCCCGTGGTCTGATGCTTGACCCGGACGTGGTGATTGCCGACGAACCGGTTTCAGCGCTCGACGTTTCCGTGCGCGCGCAGGTGCTGAACCTGATGATGGATCTGCAGCAGGATCTGGGGCTGTCGTACGTATTTATCTCGCACGATCTCTCCGTGGTGGAGCACATTGCTGACGAAGTGATGGTGATGTATCTCGGGCGCTGCGTGGAGAAGGGGACCAAAGACCAGATCTTTACGAATCCTCGTCACCCGTACACCCAGGCGCTGCTATCGGCTACCCCGCGTCTGAACCCGGATGACCGTCGCGAGCGCATTAAGCTCACCGGCGAACTGCCAAGCCCGCTGAATCCGCCGCCGGGGTGTGCGTTCAACGCCCGCTGCCGTCGCCGCTTTGGTCCCTGCACACAGTTGCAGCCGCAGCTGAAGGATTATGGTGGACAACTGGTGGCCTGCTTCGCGGTCGATCAGGATGAAAACGGCGAGAAGCCGCAGGCGTAAACAAAAAAACCGGCACTGAGCCGGTTTTTTTATGCCTGAAAGATTACTTCCGCAACCGGATCTGGTCGACAGCGTGTTTCTCACTCTTGGTGAGGATCAGGCTGGCGCGCTCGCGCGTTGGCAGGATGTTCTCTTTGAGGTTCACATAGTTGATCTCATTCCACAGCCCCGTCGCGACCTTAATAGCCTCTTCTTTGGAGAGCTGCGCGTAGTTATGGAAGTAAGAATCAGGATCGGTGAACGCCCCCTCACGGAACTTCAGGAAGCGGTTGATATACCAGCTTTGCAGCAAATCTTCCGGCGCATCGACATAGATAGAGAAATCCACGAAGTCGGAAACGAATACGTGATGCGGGTCGTGAGGATAATCCATTCCGCTTTGCAGCACGTTTAACCCTTCGAGGATCAGGATATCCGGCTGCACCACCGTTTTGTCGCCGTCCGGGATGCGGTCGTAGATTAAATGCGAATAGACCGGTGCGGTCACGTTTGGCGCGCCCGATTTCAGATCAGAGACGAATTTCACCAGCCGGTGCATATCATAGGAGAGCGGGAAGCCTTTCTTCTTCATCAGACCGCGCTCTTTTAACACCTCATTCGGGTGCAGGAAGCCGTCGGTGGTGATCAGCTCCACGCTGCGGTGTTCCGGCCAGCGGCTCAGCAGCGCCTGCAATACGCGCGCTGTGGTGCTTTTACCCACCGCCACGCTGCCCGCAATGCTGATGATATAAGGGATGCGTTGGCCATTGGTTCCAAGGAACTGCTCCAGCACCGCCTGACGGCGCAGGTTGGAGCTTATATAGAAGTTAAGCAAGCGAGAGAGGGGAAGATAGATCTCTGCCACCTCTTCCAGGGAGAGATCTTCGTTTATCCCTTTTAACCGTGCGATTTCGCCTTCCGTCAGCGTCATAGGGACGGAGTCACGCAGGGCAGCCCACTGGCTGCGGTTAAACTGAAGATAAGGCGTCATTAACGTTTGCTCTTTTTTGCTCATAAGCATGTTTCTGTGAACCGCCACAGACCGGCGCGTAACGGCTCATCACATAGTTAATTTTGGACAATGGGCAGGAGGTTAACACCAGATGACAGGAATAATAAGAAAAAATATGGGAAAGCGGTGCGTTACGCGGGAGTCGTCACGCCAGAGTAACGCAGGGTAAAACGGGGGTTTTCGCTGATTTTTTGTTCGCGAGTGAATGATTTTACAGCACTCGACGCTACTTTCGAATAAAATGTGAGCGAAAGAACGTTTTATGCAATTTTTTAGTTGCATGACTGCGCAGGTCTCCATAGAATGCGCGCTACTTGATGCCGACTTAGCTCAGTAGGTAGAGCAACTGACTTGTAATCAGTAGGTCACCAGTTCGATTCCGGTAGTCGGCACCATCAAGTCCGGTGGGGTTCCCGAGCGGCCAAAGGGAGCAGACTGTAAATCTGCCGTCACAGACTTCGAAGGTTCGAATCCTTCCCCCACCACCACTTTCTGGCAGCGAATATGCCGCCGGAGCTGGTTGGAAAAATTGACCAGCTCGAACTTAAAAAGAGAGAAATCTCTTTTTTTGTTACAGAAAGAACTGGGTAGCCGAGTTTCAGGATGCGGGCATCGTATAATGGCTATTACCTCAGCCTTCCAAGCTGATGATGCGGGTTCGATTCCCGCTGCCCGCTCCAATACGTGCTGATATGGCTCAGTTGGTAGAGCGCACCCTTGGTAAGGGTGAGGTCCCCAGTTCGACTCTGGGTATCAGCACCACTTCACTTCTCCTCCCTTTTCTCTCTGTTTCAATGTAAATGTATTCAACAGTTCAGGCATTTCGCCTGGTTGATGTGGTGATATCACCGATTTATCCGTGTCTTAGAGGGACAATCGATGTCTAAAGAAAAGTTTGAACGTACAAAACCGCACGTTAACGTCGGTACTATCGGCCACGTTGACCATGGTAAAACAACGCTGACCGCTGCAATCACTACCGTACTGGCTAAGACCTACGGCGGTGCTGCTCGCGCATTCGACCAGATCGATAACGCACCAGAAGAAAAAGCTCGTGGTATCACCATCAACACGTCCCACGTTGAATATGACACCCCGACTCGCCACTACGCACACGTAGACTGCCCAGGCCACGCCGACTATGTTAAAAACATGATCACCGGTGCTGCGCAGATGGACGGCGCGATCCTGGTTGTTGCTGCGACTGACGGCCCAATGCCTCAGACTCGTGAGCACATCCTGCTGGGTCGTCAGGTAGGCGTTCCTTACATCATCGTGTTCCTGAACAAGTGCGACATGGTTGATGACGAAGAGCTGCTGGAACTGGTAGAGATGGAAGTTCGTGAACTGCTGTCTCAGTACGATTTCCCAGGCGACGACACCCCAATCGTTCGTGGTTCCGCGCTGAAAGCGCTGGAAGGCGAAGCAGAGTGGGAAGCAAAAATCATCGAACTGGCTGGCTTCCTGGATTCTTACATCCCAGAACCAGAGCGTGCGATTGACAAGCCATTCCTGCTGCCAATCGAAGACGTATTCTCCATCTCCGGTCGTGGTACCGTTGTTACCGGTCGTGTAGAGCGCGGTATCATCAAAGTTGGTGAAGAAGTTGAAATCGTTGGTATCAAAGATACTGCGAAATCTACCTGTACTGGCGTTGAAATGTTCCGCAAACTGCTGGACGAAGGCCGTGCTGGTGAGAACGTTGGTGTTCTGCTGCGTGGTATCAAACGCGAAGAAATCGAACGTGGTCAGGTTCTGGCGAAGCCAGGCTCAATCAAGCCACACACCAAGTTCGAATCTGAAGTGTACATCCTGTCCAAAGACGAAGGCGGCCGTCATACTCCGTTCTTCAAAGGCTACCGTCCACAGTTCTACTTCCGTACAACTGACGTGACCGGTACCATCGAACTGCCAGAAGGCGTAGAGATGGTAATGCCAGGCGACAACATCAAGATGGTTGTGACGCTGATCCACCCAATCGCGATGGACGACGGTCTGCGTTTCGCAATCCGTGAAGGCGGCCGTACCGTTGGCGCGGGCGTTGTTGCTAAAGTTCTCGGCTAATTGCTGATAACATTTGACGCAATGCGCAATAAAAGGGCATCATTTGATGCCCTTTTTGCACGCTTTCACATCAGAACCTGGCTCATCAGTGATTATTTTTGTCATAATCATTGCTGAGACAGGCTCTGCAGAGGGCGTATAATCCGAAAAGCGAATATGCGTTTCGATTTGGTTTGCCTCGCGATCGCGGGGTGAAAATGTTTGTAGAATACTTCTGACAGGTTGGTTTATGAGTGCGAATACCGAAGCTCAAGGAAGCGGGCGCGGCCTGGAAGCGATGAAATGGGTAGTTGTTGCCGTGCTGCTTCTCGTAGCGATTGTTGGCAACTATCTTTATCGTGACATGATGCTGCCGCTCCGCGCGCTTGCAGTGGTAATTCTGATTGCTGCAGCGGGTGGTGTCGCGCTGTTGACAACGAAAGGCAAAGCGACCGTTGCTTTTGCTCGCGAAGCGCGTACTGAAGTCCGCAAGGTAATTTGGCCGACTCGCCAGGAAACATTGCACACCACGCTGATCGTAGCGGCGGTTACCGCTGTAATGTCACTGATCCTGTGGGGACTGGATGGTATTCTGGTTCGCCTGGTATCCTTTATCACTGGCCTGAGGTTCTGAGATGTCTGAAGCCCCTAAAAAGCGCTGGTACGTCGTTCAGGCGTTTTCCGGTTTTGAAGGCCGCGTAGCAACGTCGCTGCGTGAGCATATCAAATTACACAACATGGAAGAGTTATTTGGCGAAGTTATGGTTCCAACCGAAGAAGTGGTTGAGATCCGTGGCGGCCAACGTCGCAAAAGCGAGCGTAAATTCTTCCCGGGTTACGTGCTGGTTCAGATGGTTATGAACGACGCGAGCTGGCACCTGGTGCGCAGCGTACCGCGCGTGATGGGCTTTATCGGCGGCACGTCCGACCGTCCGGCGCCAATCAGCGATAAAGAAGTTGATGCGATTATGAACCGCCTGCAGCAGGTTGGTGATAAGCCGCGTCCTAAAACGCTGTTTGAACCGGGTGAAATGGTTCGTGTTAACGACGGTCCGTTTGCTGACTTTAACGGCGTAGTTGAAGAAGTGGACTACGAGAAGTCCCGCCTGAAAGTTTCTGTGTCTATCTTTGGTCGTGCGACCCCGGTAGAGCTGGACTTTGCCCAGGTAGAAAAAGCCTAAGCAGCGATCAAAAAAGCGGCGATTTAATCGTTGCACAGGGCGCGAGATTGGAATACAATTTCGCGCCTTTTGTTTTTATGGGCCTGGCCCGTAAAACGATTTTTATTCACGGGGAGCCTCCTTGAGGCGCTATTACCCAATCAGAGGATTTTAGAATGGCTAAGAAAGTACAAGCCTACGTCAAGCTGCAGGTTGCAGCTGGTATGGCGAACCCAAGTCCACCAGTTGGTCCAGCTCTGGGTCAGCAGGGTGTGAACATCATGGAATTCTGTAAAGCGTTCAACGCCAAAACCGAATCCCTGGAAAAAGGTCTGCCAATTCCAGTCGTAATCACTGTTTACGCTGACCGTTCTTTCACTTTCGTTACCAAAACCCCTCCAGCAGCAGTTCTGCTGAAGAAAGCAGCGGGCATCAAGTCTGGTTCCGGTAAGCCGAACAAAGACAAAGTCGGTAAAATTTCCCGCGCTCAGCTGCAGGAAATCGCGCAGACCAAAGCTGCCGACATGACTGGTTCCGACATTGAAGCGATGACTCGCTCCATTGAAGGTACTGCACGTTCCATGGGCCTGGTAGTGGAGGACTAAGAAATGGCTAAACTGACCAAGCGCATGTCCGTGATCCGTGACAAAGTTGATGCGACCAAACAGTACGACATCAACGAAGCTATCGCTCTGCTGAAAGAACTGGCTACTGCTAAGTTCGTTGAAAGCGTTGACGTTGCCGTTAACCTGGGCATCGACGCTCGTAAATCCGATCAGAACGTTCGTGGCGCAACTGTACTGCCACACGGTACTGGCCGTTCCGTTCGCGTAGCTGTATTTGCTCAGGGTGCAAACGCTGAAGCTGCTAAAGCTGCCGGCGCTGAACTGGTAGGTATGGAAGATCTGGCTGATCAGATCAAGAAAGGCGAAATGAACTTTGACGTTGTTATTGCTTCTCCAGATGCAATGCGCGTTGTTGGCCAGCTGGGCCAGGTTCTGGGTCCACGCGGCCTGATGCCAAACCCGAAAGTTGGTACTGTAACCCCTAACGTTGCTGAAGCGGTTAAGAACGCTAAAGCAG
Source organism: Enterobacter sp. UPMP2052 (assembly GCF_053709675.1). Classification (NCBI taxonomy): domain Bacteria; kingdom Pseudomonadati; phylum Pseudomonadota; class Gammaproteobacteria; order Enterobacterales; family Enterobacteriaceae; genus Enterobacter; species Enterobacter sp. UPMP2052. The sequence goes on along the minus strand of NZ_JBSKJR010000004.1, from coordinate 27,170 downwards.
GTCAGGTTCGTTATCGTAACGACAAAAACGGCATCATCCACACCACCATCGGTAAAGTGGACTTTGACGCTGACAAACTGAAAGAAAACCTGGAATCTCTGCTGGTTGCGCTGAAAAAAGCAAAACCAACTCAGGCGAAAGGCGTGTACATCAAGAAAGTTAGCATCTCCACCACCATGGGTGCAGGTGTTGCAGTTGACCAGGCTGGCCTGAGCGCTGCTGCAAACTAATGCCTTTACGTGGGCGGTGATTTTGTCTACAATCTTACCCCCACGTATTCTGCTTAATGCAGACGTATGTCCGAGATATTCAGGCTGTGGCAAGGCGACAACTGAGTGAATCGCCAGGAGCATAGTTAACTATGTGGCCGGTGTGAACGAAGGCAGTCAACGCCGCCGCAGGTTGAATAGCGATGGATAGACAAGATTTGTTCGTTGGAGCCTGGCCTATCCAGGCCTCCGTCGAAGACCGCAGGTGTTTCGCAAGAAACTTAATCCCCTGCGTAGACGGTGACAGAACGCTAAGATTATTTTTTGAATACTCTGGCTTGTTTCTGCTCACCGTATTAAGACGCTCTTTCCGTTTGGGAGAGTGAAGTGAGTTCCGGAACATGAGTTCCGGCAAACATCCAGGAGCAAAGCTAATGGCTTTAAATCTTCAAGACAAACAAGCGATTGTTGCTGAAGTCAGCGAAGTAGCCAAAGGCGCGCTGTCTGCAGTAGTTGCGGATTCCCGTGGCGTTACTGTAGACAAAATGACTGAACTGCGTAAAGCAGGTCGTGAAGCTGGCGTATACATGCGTGTTGTTCGTAACACCCTGCTGCGTCGCGTCGTTGAAGGTACTCAGTTCGAGTGCCTGAAAGACACGTTTGTTGGTCCGACCCTGATTGCATACTCTATGGAACACCCGGGCGCTGCTGCTCGTCTGTTCAAAGAGTTCGCGAAAGCGAATGCAAAATTTGAGGTCAAAGCTGCAGCCTTTGAAGGTGAGTTGATCCCGGCATCGCAAATCGATCGCCTGGCAACCCTGCCGACCTACGAAGAAGCAATTGCACGCCTGATGGCAACCATGAAAGAAGCTTCGGCTGGCAAACTGGTTCGCACTCTGGCTGCTGTTCGCGATGCGAAAGAAGCTGCTTAATAGCAGTTATCTTTATAAAGCATTTGCTTACGTATAAACTTATTCTGATTTTCAGGAACAATTTAAATGTCTATCACTAAAGATCAAATCATTGAAGCAGTTGCAGCTATGTCCGTAATGGACGTTGTAGAACTGATTTCTGCAATGGAAGAAAAATTCGGTGTTTCCGCTGCTGCTGCTGTAGCTGTAGCTGCTGGCCCGGCTGAAGCTGCTGAAGAAAAAACTGAATTCGACGTAATTCTGAAAGCTGCAGGCGCTAACAAAGTTGCTGTTATCAAAGCAGTACGTGGCGCAACTGGCCTGGGTCTGAAAGAAGCTAAAGACCTGGTAGAATCTGCTCCAGCTGCGCTGAAAGAAGGCGTGAGCAAAGATGACGCAGAAGCACTGAAAAAATCTCTGGAAGAAGCTGGCGCTGAAGTTGAAGTTAAATAAGCCAACTTTTCTGGTTGCAGCCTAAGTCATTAGGCTGATGGCTGGTGACTTTTTAGTCACCAGCCTTTTTGCGCTGTAAGGCATCAGCAGCATTTCACACTGTTTGACTGCTGGTTGTCCTGACAATGCATGTTTCTATCGACGACTTAATATATTGCGACAGGGTGCTCGCTCTGTGTAAATCGCGACGAAATGATTTAAGCGTGATAGCAACAGGTATTGCGGAAAGTATTCAATTTTCCGGTCCACAAAATGGTGTTGCACAAACTGTCCCTTCGTCGGACAGATGCGTCGACTTGTCAGCGAGCTGAGGAACCCTATGGTTTACTCCTATACCGAGAAAAAACGTATTCGTAAGGATTTTGGTAAACGTCCACAAGTTCTGGACATACCTTATCTCCTTTCTATCCAGCTTGACTCGTTCCAGAAGTTTATCGAGCAAGATCCTGAAGGGCAGTACGGCCTGGAAGCAGCCTTCCGCTCCGTGTTCCCAATTCAGAGCTACAGCGGTAATTCCGAGCTGCAGTACGTCAGCTATCGCCTTGGCGAACCGGTGTTTGACGTTCAGGAATGTCAGATCCGTGGCGTGACCTATTCCGCACCGCTGCGCGTAAAACTGCGTCTGGTGATCTACGAGCGCGAAGCGCCGGAAGGCACCGTAAAAGACATTAAAGAACAAGAAGTCTACATGGGTGAAATTCCACTCATGACGGACAACGGTACTTTCGTTATCAACGGTACTGAGCGTGTTATCGTTTCCCAGCTGCACCGTAGCCCGGGCGTCTTCTTCGACAGCGATAAAGGTAAAACACACTCTTCCGGTAAAGTACTGTATAACGCACGCATCATCCCTTACCGTGGTTCATGGCTGGACTTTGAGTTCGATCCGAAAGACAACCTGTTTGTCCGTATCGACCGTCGTCGTAAACTGCCTGCAACCATCATCCTGCGTGCGCTGCAATATACGACTGAACAGATCCTGGACCTGTTCTTCGAGAAAGTGATCTTTGAAATCCGCGACAACAAGCTGCAGATGGAGCTGGTGCCGGAACGTCTGCGTGGTGAGACCGCGTCGTTCGACATCGAAGCCGACGGCAAAGTGTATGTGGAAAAAGGTCGCCGTATTACTGCGCGCCATATTCGTCAGCTGGAAAAAGATGATATCAAACTCATCGAAGTACCGGTTGAATACATTGCAGGAAAAGTATCCGCGAAAGATTACGTTGACGAGTCAACTGGCGAGCTGATCTGCCCGGCTAACATGGAGCTGAGCCTGGATCTGCTGGCTAAGCTGAGCCAGTCTGGTCACAAGCGTATCGAAACGCTGTTCACCAACGATCTGGACCACGGTGCGTATATCTCTGAGACCATTCGCGTCGACCCAACGACCGATCGTCTGAGCGCGCTGGTAGAAATTTACCGCATGATGCGCCCTGGTGAGCCACCAACGCGTGAAGCAGCTGAAAGCCTGTTTGAGAACCTGTTCTTCTCCGAAGACCGCTACGATCTGTCTGCGGTAGGTCGTATGAAGTTCAACCGTTCTCTGCTGCGTGACGAAATCGAAGGTTCCGGAATCCTGAGCAAAGACGACATCATCGAAGTGATGAAGAAGCTCATCGATATCCGTAACGGCAAAGGCGAAGTGGATGATATCGACCACCTCGGCAACCGTCGTATCCGTTCCGTAGGCGAAATGGCGGAAAACCAGTTCCGTGTTGGCCTGGTACGTGTAGAGCGTGCGGTGAAAGAGCGTCTGTCTCTGGGCGATCTGGATACCCTGATGCCTCAGGATATGATCAACGCCAAGCCGATTTCCGCAGCCGTGAAAGAGTTCTTCGGTTCCAGCCAGCTGTCTCAGTTTATGGACCAGAACAACCCGCTGTCTGAGATTACGCACAAGCGTCGTATCTCTGCACTCGGCCCAGGCGGTCTGACCCGTGAACGTGCAGGCTTCGAAGTTCGAGACGTACACCCGACGCACTACGGTCGCGTATGTCCAATCGAAACGCCTGAAGGTCCAAACATCGGTCTGATCAACTCCCTGTCCGTGTACGCACAGACTAACGAATACGGTTTCCTCGAGACTCCGTACCGTAAAGTGACTGACGGTGTTGTAACCGACGAAATTCATTACCTGTCTGCTATCGAAGAAGGCAACTACGTTATCGCTCAGGCGAACTCCAACCTGGATGACGAAGGCCACTTTGTAGAAGATCTCGTTACCTGTCGTAGCAAAGGCGAATCCAGCCTGTTCAGCCGTGACCAAGTTGACTACATGGACGTTTCCACCCAGCAGGTGGTCTCCGTCGGTGCGTCCCTGATCCCGTTCCTGGAACACGATGACGCCAACCGTGCATTGATGGGTGCGAACATGCAACGTCAGGCCGTTCCAACGCTGCGCGCTGATAAGCCGCTGGTTGGTACCGGTATGGAACGTGCTGTTGCCGTTGACTCCGGTGTAACTGCGGTTGCTAAACGTGGCGGTACCGTACAGTACGTGGATGCTTCCCGTATCGTTATCAAAGTTAACGAAGACGAGATGTACCCGGGCGAAGCAGGTATCGACATTTATAACCTGACCAAATACACCCGTTCTAACCAGAACACCTGTATCAACCAGATGCCATGCGTGTCTCTGGGTGAGCCAGTTGAGCGCGGCGACGTGCTGGCAGACGGTCCGTCCACCGACCTCGGTGAACTGGCGCTCGGTCAGAACATGCGCGTAGCGTTCATGCCGTGGAACGGTTACAACTTCGAAGACTCCATCCTCGTCTCCGAGCGTGTGGTTCAGGAAGATCGTTTCACCACCATCCACATTCAGGAACTGGCGTGTGTGTCCCGTGACACCAAGCTGGGGCCAGAAGAGATCACCGCTGACATCCCTAACGTGGGTGAAGCTGCGCTCTCCAAGCTGGATGAGTCCGGTATTGTTTACATCGGTGCGGAAGTGACCGGCGGCGACATTCTGGTTGGTAAGGTTACGCCAAAAGGTGAAACCCAGCTGACGCCAGAAGAAAAACTGCTGCGTGCAATCTTCGGTGAGAAAGCGTCTGACGTTAAAGACTCTTCTCTGCGCGTACCAAACGGTGTATCCGGTACGGTTATCGACGTTCAGGTCTTCACTCGTGATGGCGTTGAAAAAGATAAACGTGCGCTGGAAATCGAAGAGATGCAGCTCAAGCAGGCGAAAAAAGACCTGTCTGAAGAACTGCAGATCCTCGAAGCAGGTCTGTTCAGCCGTATCTATGCGGTACTCGTTGCCGGTGGTATCGAAGCTGAGAAGCTCGACAAACTGCCACGCGATCGCTGGCTGGAACTGGGCCTGACCGACGAAGAGAAACAGAATCAGCTGGAACAGCTGGCTGAGCAGTATGACGAACTGAAACACGAGTTCGAGAAAAAACTCGAAGCGAAACGCCGCAAAATCACTCAGGGCGACGATCTGGCACCAGGCGTGCTGAAGATTGTTAAGGTGTATCTGGCCGTTAAACGTCAGATCCAGCCTGGTGATAAGATGGCAGGTCGTCACGGTAACAAGGGTGTTATTTCTAAGATCAACCCGATCGAAGATATGCCGCACGATGCTAACGGTACGCCGGTAGATATCGTACTGAACCCGCTGGGCGTACCGTCTCGTATGAACATCGGCCAGATTCTGGAAACCCACCTTGGTATGGCTGCAAAAGGTATCGGCGACAAGATCAACGCCATGCTGAAGCAGCAGGAAGAAGTCGCGAAACTGCGCGAATTCATCCAGCGTGCCTACGATCTGGGTACCGACGTTCGTCAGAAAGTCGACCTGAATACCTTCAGCGATGACGAAGTGCTGCGTCTGGCAGAGAACCTGCGCAAAGGTATGCCGATTGCAACGCCGGTATTCGACGGTGCAAAAGAAGCTGAAATCAAAGAGCTGCTGCAACTGGGTGGTCTGCCAACGTCTGGTCAGATTACGCTGTTTGACGGCCGTACCGGTGAACAGTTCGAGCGTCCGGTAACCGTAGGTTACATGTACATGCTGAAACTGAACCACCTGGTCGACGACAAGATGCACGCTCGTTCTACCGGTTCTTACAGCCTGGTTACTCAGCAGCCGCTGGGTGGTAAGGCACAGTTCGGTGGTCAGCGCTTCGGGGAGATGGAAGTGTGGGCGCTGGAAGCATACGGCGCAGCATACACCCTGCAGGAAATGCTTACCGTTAAGTCTGATGACGTGAACGGTCGTACCAAGATGTATAAAAACATCGTGGACGGCAACCATCAGATGGAGCCGGGCATGCCAGAATCCTTCAACGTACTGTTGAAAGAGATTCGTTCGCTGGGTATCAACATCGAACTGGAAGACGAGTAATTCTCGCTCAAACAGGTCACTGGTGTCGGGTTAACCCCCGACACCAGATTGTGCTAACTCCGACGGGAGCAAATCCGTGAAAGATTTATTAAAGTTTCTGAAAGCGCAGACTAAAACCGAAGAGTTTGATGCGATCAAAATTGCTCTGGCTTCGCCAGACATGATCCGTTCATGGTCTTTCGGTGAAGTTAAAAAGCCGGAAACCATCAACTACCGTACGTTCAAGCCTGAGCGTGACGGCCTTTTCTGTGCGCGTATTTTCGGGCCAGTAAAAGACTACGAGTGCCTGTGCGGTAAGTACAAGCGCCTGAAACACCGTGGTGTGATCTGTGAGAAGTGTGGCGTTGAAGTGACCCAGACCAAAGTGCGTCGTGAGCGCATGGGCCACATCGAGCTGGCGTCTCCAACGGCGCACATCTGGTTCCTGAAATCTCTGCCGTCCCGTATCGGTCTGCTGCTGGATATGCCGCTGCGCGATATCGAACGTGTTCTGTACTTCGAATCTTATGTGGTTATCGAAGGCGGGATGACGAACCTGGAACGTCACCAGATCCTGACCGAAGAACAGTATCTGGACGCGCTGGAAGAGTTCGGTGACGAATTCGACGCGAAGATGGGTGCGGAAGCTATTCAGGCCCTGCTGAAGAGCATGGATCTGGAGCAAGAGTGCGAGCAGCTGCGTGAAGAGCTGAACGAAACTAACTCCGAAACCAAACGTAAAAAGCTGACCAAGCGTATCAAACTGCTGGAAGCGTTCGTTCAGTCTGGTAACAAGCCAGAGTGGATGATCCTGACCGTTCTGCCGGTTCTGCCGCCAGACCTGCGTCCACTGGTTCCGCTTGATGGTGGTCGTTTCGCGACGTCTGACCTGAACGATCTGTATCGTCGCGTCATTAACCGTAACAACCGTCTGAAACGCCTGCTGGATCTGGCTGCGCCTGACATCATCGTACGTAACGAAAAACGTATGCTGCAGGAAGCGGTCGATGCCCTGCTGGATAACGGTCGTCGCGGTCGTGCGATCACCGGTTCTAACAAACGTCCTCTGAAATCTTTGGCCGACATGATCAAAGGTAAGCAGGGTCGTTTCCGTCAGAACCTGCTCGGTAAGCGTGTTGACTACTCCGGTCGTTCTGTTATCACCGTAGGTCCATACCTGCGTCTGCATCAGTGCGGTCTGCCGAAGAAAATGGCACTGGAGCTGTTCAAACCGTTCATCTACGGCAAGCTGGAGCTGCGTGGCCTCGCCACCACCATCAAAGCCGCTAAGAAAATGGTTGAGCGTGAAGAAGCTGTCGTTTGGGATATCCTGGACGAAGTGATCCGCGAACACCCGGTACTGCTGAACCGTGCACCAACCCTGCACCGTCTGGGTATCCAGGCATTTGAGCCAGTGCTGATCGAAGGTAAAGCTATCCAGCTGCACCCGCTGGTTTGTGCGGCCTATAACGCCGACTTCGATGGTGACCAGATGGCTGTTCACGTACCGCTGACGCTGGAAGCCCAGCTGGAAGCGCGTGCGCTGATGATGTCTACTAACAACATCCTGTCTCCAGCGAACGGTGAGCCAATCATCGTTCCTTCTCAGGACGTTGTATTGGGTCTGTACTACATGACCCGTGACTGTGTTAACGCCAAAGGCGAAGGCATGGTGCTGACTGGCCCGAAAGAAGCTGAGCGTATTTATCGCGCTGGCCTGGCCTCTCTGCATGCGCGCGTTAAAGTGCGTATCACAGAATATGAAAAAGATGAAAACGGCGAATTCGTTGCGAAAACCAGCCTGAAAGACACGACCGTTGGCCGTGCGATTCTGTGGATGATCGTACCGAAAGGTCTGCCTTTCTCCATCGTCAACCAGGCGCTGGGCAAGAAAGCGATCTCCAAAATGCTGAACACCTGTTACCGCATTTTGGGTCTGAAGCCGACCGTTATCTTCGCTGACCAGACGATGTACACCGGCTTTGCTTATGCAGCGCGTTCAGGTGCCTCTGTTGGTATCGATGACATGGTCATCCCAGAGAAGAAACACGAGATCATCTCTGAAGCGGAAGCCGAAGTTGCTGAGATCCAGGAGCAGTTCCAGTCTGGTCTGGTCACCGCGGGCGAACGCTACAACAAAGTTATCGATATCTGGGCAGCGGCGAACGATCGTGTATCCAAAGCGATGATGGATAACCTGCAAACCGAAACCGTGATTAACCGTGACGGCGTCGAAGAGCAGCAGGTTTCCTTCAACAGCATCTACATGATGGCCGACTCCGGTGCGCGTGGTTCTGCAGCACAGATTCGTCAGCTGGCAGGTATGCGTGGTCTGATGGCGAAGCCAGATGGCTCCATCATCGAAACGCCAATCACCGCGAACTTCCGTGAAGGTCTGAACGTACTCCAGTACTTCATCTCCACGCACGGTGCGCGTAAAGGTCTGGCGGATACCGCACTGAAAACAGCAAACTCCGGTTATCTGACGCGTCGTCTGGTTGACGTTGCTCAGGATCTGGTTGTGACTGAAGACGATTGTGGCACCCTCGAAGGTATCACCATGACCCCGGTTATCGAGGGTGGTGATGTTAAAGAGCCGCTGCGCGATCGCGTACTGGGTCGTGTTACCGCGGAAGACATCCTGAAGCCGGGTACCGCAGACATTCTGGTTCCACGCAACACGCTGCTGCACGAGCACTGGTGTGACCTGCTGGAAGCGAACTCTGTCGACTCCGTGAAAGTGCGTTCCGTTGTATCCTGTGACACCGATTTTGGTGTATGTGCACACTGCTATGGTCGTGACCTGGCGCGTGGCCACATCATCAACAAAGGTGAAGCAATCGGCGTTATCGCGGCACAGTCCATCGGTGAGCCGGGTACACAGCTGACGATGCGTACGTTCCACATCGGTGGTGCGGCATCTCGTGCGGCTGCTGAATCCAGCATCCAGGTGAAAAACAAAGGTAGCATCAAGCTCAGCAACGCGAAGTCTGTTGTTAACTCTTCAGGCAAGCTGGTTGTCACCTCACGTAACACCGAGCTGAAGCTGATCGACGAATTCGGTCGTACCAAAGAGAGCTATAAAGTGCCTTACGGTGCGGTTATGGCGAAAGGTGATGGCGAGCAGGTTGCCGGCGGTGAAACCGTTGCAAACTGGGATCCACACACCATGCCGGTTATCACCGAAGTAAGTGGTTTCATCCGCTTCACTGACATGATCGACGGCCAGACCATTACTCGTCAGACCGACGAACTGACCGGTCTGTCTTCTCTGGTGGTTCTGGATTCTGCTGAACGTACTGCCGGTGGTAAAGATCTGCGTCCTGCACTGAAAATCGTTGATGGTCAGGGTAACGACGTTCTGATCCCTGGTACCGATATGCCTGCGCAGTACTTCCTGCCGGGTAAAGCGATTGTACAGCTGGAAGATGGCGTACAGATCAGTTCTGGTGACACCCTGGCGCGTATTCCTCAGGAATCCGGCGGTACCAAGGACATCACCGGTGGTCTGCCACGCGTTGCGGATCTGTTTGAAGCACGTCGTCCGAAAGAGCCGGCAATCCTGGCTGAAATCAGCGGTATTATTTCCTTCGGTAAAGAGACCAAAGGGAAACGTCGTCTGGTTATCACCCCGGTAGATGGCAGCGAACCGTACGAAGAGATGATTCCAAAATGGCGTCAGCTCAACGTGTTTGAAGGTGAACGTGTAGAACGTGGTGATGTGGTTTCCGATGGTCCAGAAGCTCCACACGACATTCTGCGTCTTCGTGGCGTACACGCGGTAACGCGTTACATCACCAACGAAGTACAGGACGTTTACCGTCTGCAAGGCGTTAAGATTAACGATAAGCACATCGAAGTTATCGTTCGTCAGATGCTGCGTAAAGCAACCATCGAAAACGCAGGCAGCTCCGACTTCCTGGAAGGCGAGCAGGTTGAATACTCTCGCGTTAAGATCGCTAACCGCGATCTGGAAGCGAACGGCAAAATCGGTGCGACCTTCTCACGCGATCTGCTGGGTATCACCAAAGCGTCTCTGGCAACCGAGTCCTTCATCTCTGCAGCATCGTTCCAGGAAACCACGCGTGTCCTGACCGAAGCGGCTGTTGCGGGTAAACGTGATGAACTGCGCGGTCTGAAAGAGAACGTTATCGTGGGTCGTCTGATCCCGGCCGGTACCGGTTATGCGTACCACCAGGATCGTATGCGTCGTCGTGCTGCAGGCGAACTGCCAGCTGCACCGCAGGTTACTGCAGAAGATGCATCCGCGAGCCTGGCAGAACTGCTGAACGCAGGTCTGGGTGGTTCTGACAACGAGTAATCGTTGATGCCCGGTGGCGAACATTACCGGGCATGTACCAAGGAGGTCGGGTAAGCGTAGCGTCGCCCGACAATAAAAAACCCGCCTCGGCGGGTTTTTTTACATCTGTAGGTTCTTAGTTTACCAACGGGATGCGTCGATAAAGCTCAATCATATCGCCCGCCAGATCCTGAATGACCATCGCATTCATCAGGTGATCCTGAGAGTGAACGGTGATCAGGTTAACCGGCAGTTTTCCGGTGCCTTCATCAAGGCCAATGAGCTGGGTCTGGATGGTGTGCGCGTGCTTAACGTATTCGCGCGACTCCTCCATTGCCTTTTCGGCTTCGTCAAATTCACCTTTGCGTGCCATCTGTAATGCCGTCAGGGCAGCGCTACGCGCCGCACCAGCGTTGACCAGCAATTCCATGATTGTTGTTTCTAAGTCTTCCATTATGACTCCAGCAGCTTGAGCGCTTTTTCCAGCACGGCATCGCCTTTCATCATGCCGTAATCCATCATGTCGATAACCGCGACCTTTTTACCCAGCGGGTCGGCCTGCGCCTGAAGTTTTGCCTGCTCGTATTTCACCTGTGGCCCCAGTAATACGATGTCAGCCGTCGCGATATTGTCCTTAAATTCCGCGACCGGAACGGCTTTAATGGTTACTTCAACCCCTTTTTTCACTGCGGCATCTTTCATACGTTGAACCAGCATGCTGGTTGACATTCCCGCTGCACAGCATAAAACGATGTTCTTCATAGTCAGCCTCGATCTACATGTGTTTATTGATAATTATCCCGTGCAGTGGGCTTCAACAACCGCTTTACCGCGATTGTGTGTCTGGCATCACAAAGAAATCGGTATTTTTATGAAACCGGTTACAATTTTACATAAGCGATGATTCTGCCCGCCGAAACGGGCGAATGGGGGAGGCGGGAATTAGATCTCTGAGGTAAGCAAAATGCGGTTTTTGCCCTGCTGTTTGGCCTGATACAGGGCGGCATCGACACGCCCAACAAACTGTTCCAGTGGTTCGAACTGCCACTCATCCAGCCCGGCGCTGAAGGTGACATGCAGGTTGTCTTCCCGCCACTCGCGCTGTTCAACGGCGCTACGCCACGCCTCCAGTAACTGCCGGGAGGCTTCGGACCGTTCGGCCTGGAAGATCACCGCGAACTCTTCTCCGCCGTAACGATAAACGGAAACGCTGTGCGGCTGCATCACCTGCAGGCCTTCACGCGCGACGTTGCGCAGGACGATATCGCCGCTCAGATGGCCCCAGGTGTCGTTGATCGATTTAAAATTATCGATATCCACCAGCGCCAGCGCGAAAGGCTGATGGTTATTCATCAGCTCTGCCATATCGTTATCGAAAGCGCGGCGATTCTTACAGCCCGTCAGCGCATCGTGGGTGGCCTGGCGGACGTAGGCCAGCTCGCGTTCTTTGTTTGACTGAATGGTGTGGCTGAGCATGGATTCAAGGCGAGGCGCCTGGCTCACGTCGCCGGTTTTTATGGCATTGATAATATTCATCAGAACGGTGCGGGAAGCATGGCGCAGATAGAGCCCGAACAGCACGATGATAATGGCGGCCAGCGCGAAACCCCAGCTGATGAGCGCTGTCTCGTGGCGGGTAATATCGGTAAGCGTCGCGTCAGATACCCGGTAGATCACAAACCAGTCAGGGTTGGTAAAGGAGTAATAATAGTACCAGGCATTACTTTTTTGATCGTAAATGTGCCCTTCACCGCTGGTCATTTTATCCATCAGCGCTTCGCTGACGTACCGCTTAAAGAGCGCGCCCGTGTCCGGGTGAAGCACCACCGCGCCATCGCGTTCAACGACGAAGAACTCGCCCTGAACAGGGGCAACCATCTGGCGCAGGGTGTAACCCATTGAGGTCAGATCGAGATGAAACGCCAGGGTGCCTTTCAAACGGCCTTCCGGTGAAATGACCGGCCTGTAAACGGTGACTGTGGGATGGTCGGTGAAGTAGTCCTTGTACGGATGCGTGTAATGGCTAAAGGTGCTGGCCTCGGCCTGGGCGACAAACCACGGGCGGGTACGTGCATCAAACGTTTTGCTTTTATCGGTCGGCAGCACTTCTGGCGCACGCAGATAGTGCCCCTCTGTATCTGCAAGTGAGATCGACGATACGCTCGGCATCAGGTTCTGAAGGTGCATCAGTACCTGCAGCCCCTCTTCAGGATGGGTGCTTAGCGTCTCATTCAGCCGGTTATTGCGGGCGAAAAAGGTCGTGGCGGTACCCAGAATATGATCGTTTTCGCGCAGGATGGATTCGGTGTAGTTGACCGCAAGATTGTGGGTGAAATTACCATTGATCTTATGATACTCATCAAGGAAATCCTTGCGCTGTGTCAGCGTGATAAAGAGCGCAATCAGCACGAAGCTGAACAAGATCCCCGCAAAGCTGAGCATGATCGGCCGGGTAAACGAAAGTTTAGTGCTGTGAAGTGCCATGAGCTGTACATCAATCCCGATGGTGAACGCGTCGCGTAAATCGATATCCTCTCAGCATAGTCGCTGTCCGGATGCTGACAGCCAATTATAAGGAAATGCCTGGGCGGGGAGATGATTTATCTTAAGTGTGAATAAGAAAGTGCCTTTTATTTTCGCGGTGAATTGCGTTGGGTGAGAGGGCAGGGCGAAACGAGGAAGAAGCCTTTCGCCCTGGTCAGCGTCCGTTGCTGACCCGCTAAGCATAAAAAAACCGGGCATCGGTCGACAATCACCCGGTTATCATCTTTCGAGCCGCCTCGTAACCTTTCTTCGCGTTTACACCGGGTTTCAGCGTAATTGCGAAGCTCTTCCCAGCCAGCTGTCCCAGTCTTTCCAGACGGGCTGCAGCCCCTGAGCCTTCAGGGCGGCCGCGACCGCTTCCGGCCGTCGGCCATCATGCGGGGCGAACTGCTCCAGTTCAGGGCGTTCGTCGGCATAGCCGCCCGGCTGCGTTTTAGAGAAGGCGCTGACGTTGTTTATCGCAAGCGGTATCACCCGATCGCGAAACGCCGGGGCCTCCCGGGTGGAGAGCGATAATTCCACTTCCGGGGCGAGCAGGCGAAACGCGCAAATGGTTTGCACCAGTTGGCGCTCATCCATGATCGACGCGGGCTCAATGCCACCCGCGCAAGGGCGCAGCCGGGGAAACGAGATGGAGTAACGGCTCTGCCAGTAGTGCTGCTGGAGCCACAGCAGATGTTCCGCCACCATGTAGCAATCCACCCGCCAGCTGTCGGAAAGCCCAATCAGTGCCCCAAGGCCGATTTTATCGATCCCGGCGCATCCCAGCCTGTCCGGCGTCTCCAGTCGGAAGATAAAATCCTGTTTCTTGCCTTTCAGGTGATGCCGGGCATACATCGCGTCGTGATAGGTTTCCTGATAAACCATCACGCCGTCCAGACCGAGGGTTTTTAGCTCCGTATACTCTTCCTGCGACAGCGGCTGAACCTCCATCTGCAGCGACGCAAACTCACGGCGAATGGCGGGCAGATGCTGGCGAAAGTAGTCCATTCCGACCTTGCTCTGATGCTCACCGGTGACCAGCAGCAGGTGCTCAAAACCCATCTCCCGTATGGCGGCGCATTCGCGGGCGATTTCATGCTCATCGAGCGTTTTACGCCTGATGCGGTTGCTCATTGAGAAGCCACAATAGGTACAGTCATTGGCGCACAGGTTGGAGAGGTACAGCGGCACGTAAAAACTCACCGTGTTGCCAAAGCGCTGACGGGTGAGCCGCTGCGCGCGCTGCGCCATCGGCTCCAGATACCCGCTGGCCGCCGGCGAGAGCAGGGCCATCATATCGTCGCGGGTCAGGTGGCGGGCAGCTAATGCCCGTTCGACATCCGCCGCGGTTTTGCTGTTGATGCGCAGGGCAATATCATCCCAGTTAAGCTGCCGCCAGCGATCGGTAAAGGTCGGCATCATAACGCCTCCAGAAAACCGGTCAGCGGGCTGGTGGCCTGCGCAAGAACGCTGCGCGAACCGGGGCCAGACTGTCTTGCCAGCAGGCCAGCTTCGACCGCCAGGCGGAAGGCGCGAGCCATCGTAACCGGATCGTCGGCCACGGCGATGGCGGTATTGACCAGCACCGCATCGGCCCCCATTTCCAGCGCCTGGGCGGCATGGCTCGGCACGCCTATACCTGCGTCAACGATAACGGGGACGGTCGCCTGCTCAATGATGATCTCCAGCATCGCGCGGGTTTCCAGCCCCTGATTGGAGCCGATAGGCGCTCCCAGCGGCATCACGGCCGCGCAGCCAGCCTCTTCCAGACGTTTACACAGGACGGGGTCGGCTCCGCAGTAGGGCAGGACGGTAAAGCCCTGCTGAACCAGCTTTTCCGCCGCCTTTAGCGTTTCGATGGGGTCGGGTAACAGCCAGCGAGCGTCCGGATGAATTTCCAGCTTCAGCCAGGGGGTGCCCAGGGCTTCACGCGCCAGCCGGGCGGCAAAGATGGCCTCCTCCGCCGTTTTCGCGCCGGAAGTATTAGGTAAGAGCGTTACGCCCGCGTCCAGCAAAGGCGCCAGAATGGCGTCGCTGTGATGGCGCAGATCCACGCGTTTCAACGCCAGCGTCACCAGCTGGCTACCGCTTTCCCGGATGGCATCCACCATCAGCTGCGGAGAGGCAAATTTCCCGGTTCCGGTAAACAGATGGGAATCAAAGGTTTTATCGGCAATACGTAACATCTCAGCCTCCCGCGATAACCTGAAACAGCAGGATCTGGTCGCCTTCGCTCACCTGCTGATGTTCCCACTGCTCGCGCGGCAGGATCTGTTGATTGAGCGCCAGCGCCGTTCCCGGCCTGAGCTGACGCAGCTTATCGAGCAGTGTGGCTACGGTCTGCCCCTCGTCACACTGCATTGGCTCATCGTTAAACAGGATGCGCATTGTGACCTCGGCATACCGGGCATTGGCCTGCGCGGTGGAGAGCCAGCTGACGCCAGCCGCCGGCGCGGGCGTCGAACAGCCGCAGCGTATTACGTTGCGTTTCCATACCGCAGAGCAGCGTGATCGCCTCCAGCGCCTGCAACGTTCCCATCACCCCGACCACGGGGCCGGTAATGCCTGCCGTGCGGCAGCTGCGCTCCGGCTCGGCGTCGTCCGGCCACAGGCAGCGGTAGCAGCCCTGTGCCCATGGCGGCGTCAGGACCATCATCTGCCCGCCAAAACCGACGGCGCTGGCGGTGATAAGCGGCGTATTGTGCGCGACGCAGGCGGCGTTAATCGCCTGGCGCGTCGCCATATTGTCAGTGCAGTCGAGCACGACGTCAGCCAGCGCAACCTCGCGTTGCAGGCTGTCACCGCTGAGGCGCGTCTGAAGCGCGATGAGTTCGATATCAGGGTTGAGCTGATGCAGCCGCTGGCGGGCAATATCTGCCTTAGGCTGGCCCACATCCGCCGTATTAAACAGGATCTGCCGCTGCAGATTGCTGATGTGAATATCATCGTCATCCGCCAGCACCAGCGTACCGATGCCTGCGCCCGCCAGATAAAGCGCAGCAGGCGAGCCTAATCCACCCAGACCGACGATCAGCACCCGGCTTTCGAGCAGCTTTTGCTGCCCGTCAACGGCGATATCCTCCAGCAGGATCTGGCGGCTGTAGCGCATAAAATCGCGATCATTCATCGCCTGCTCCTGCCAGCCGTAAGAGCTGTGCGGTGGCATCACGCCAGTCATTGGCCTGGGTGATGGCGCTGACGACGGCGATGCTGCCGACGCCGGTCTCCAGAACGGACGGCGCGCGTTCAAGGCTAATCCCGCCGATGGCGACCGTCGGATACTCTGCCAGGCGTTTAACGTGGTCTGCCAGCTGCGCCAGCCCCTGCGGCGCGGAAGGCATTTGCTTGGTTTGCGTCGGGAAAACGTGGCCGAGAGCGATATAAGAAGGACGGGCGGCCAGCGCCACGTCGATCTCCATATCGTCATGCGTCGATACGCCCAGGCGCAGCCCTGCGTCACGAATGGCGCTCAAATCGGTGGTTTCCAGATCTTCCTGACCAAGATGAACCCCGTAGGCCTGGTGTTTCACCGCCAGCTGCCAGTAGTCGTTGATAAACAGGCGGGCCTGGTAACGACGCCCCAGCGCAATGGCGGCAACCACATCGGCCTCGACCTCGTCATCGCGTTTATCTTTGATACGTAACTGGATCGTGCGCACGCCGGCCTCCAGCAGGCGCGCAATCCACTCGACGCTGTCCACGACCGGGTACAGCCCCAGCCGGAAGGGGACGGAGGGGAAATCGGGCTGGTACATTATGCCTCCTCTTTTTTGAGGTAAATTTCGCCGCCTCTGGCGCGGAAGTTCTCTGACATATCCGCCATCCCGACTTCAATTGCCTGCGCGGCGGCGTAGTCCCGCACTTCCTGGCTGATTTTCATTGAGCAGAATTTTGGGCCGCACATGGAGCAGAAGTGCGCCACCTTGCCGGACTCCTGGGGAAGGGTTTCATCGTGGTAGGCGCGGGCGGTGAACGGGTCGAGCGCGAGGTTGAACTGATCCTCCCAGCGGAATTCGAAGCGCGCCTTTGACATCGCGTTATCGCGGATCTGCGCCCCCGGGTGGCCTTTCGCCAGGTCTGCAGCGTGCGCGGCAATTTTGTAAGTGATAAGCCCCTGTTTCACATCCTCTTTGTTGGGCAAGCCAAGGTGCTCTTTCGGCGTGACGTAGCACAGCATTGCGCAGCCGAACCAGCCAATCATTGCCGCGCCAATACCAGAGGTGAAGTGGTCGTAACCCGGTGCGATATCGGTGGTCAGCGGCCCTAAGGTGTAGAACGGCGCTTCGTGGCAGTGCTCCAGCTCCTCGGTCATGTTGCGGCGGATCATCTGCATCGGCACGTGTCCCGGGCCTTCAATCATCACCTGCACGTCATACTCCCAGGCGATTTTGGTCAGTTCGCCCAGCGTATGCAGTTCGGCAAACTGCGCTTCGTCGTTGGCATCGCGGATCGATCCCGGACGCAGGCCGTCACCCAGCGAGAGCGAGACGTCATAGGCGGCGCAGATTTCGCAGATTTCGCGGAAGTGTTCATAGAGGAAGTTTTCCTGATGGTGGGACAGGCACCACTTCGCCATAATCGAACCGCCGCGTGAGACGATGCCGGTCAGACGTTTGGCGGTCATCGGCACGTAGCGCAGCAGCACGCCAGCGTGGATGGTGAAGTAATCCACGCCCTGTTCGGCCTGCTCCAGCAGCGTGTCGCGGAAGGCTTCCCAGGTGAGGTTCTCCGCGATGCCGTTCACTTTCTCCAGCGCCTGATAGATGGGCACTGTGCCAATCGGCACCGGGCTGTTACGCAGGATCCACTCGCGGGTTTCGTGAATATAGCGGCCGGTTGAGAGATCCATCACCGTGTCCGCGCCCCAGCGCGTAGACCAGACCAGTTTCTCTACCTCTTCTTCGATGGACGAGGTGACCGCAGAGTTACCGATGTTGGCGTTAACCTTCACCAGGAAGTTGCGGCCAATGATCATCGGCTCTGATTCCGGGTGGTTGATGTTGGCCGGGATGATCGCCCGGCCCGCCGCCACTTCGTCACGCACGAATTCCGGCGTGATGTTTTCCGGCAGGCGAGCACCGAACCCTTCGCCCGGATGCTGGTGGCGTAACACCTCGCTGCGGATGCGCTCGCGCCCCATATTTTCACGGATGGCGATAAACTCCATCTCCGGGGTGACAATGCCCTGACGCGCGTAGTGCAGCTGCGTAACGCATTTGCCTGGCTTAGCACGCTTCGGCGTCAGCAGCCCGGTGAAACGCAACGCGTCCAGACCGTCGTCGGCCAGACGCGCGTTGGTATACGCCGAGCTGCGGACGGGCAATTCTTCGCTGTCGTTGCGCGCATCAATCCAGGCCTGGCGCAGCTTCGCCAGACCCTGCTGCACGTTGATCGCAACGGTCGGGTCGCCGTAAGGGCCGGACGTGTCGTACACCGGCACGGCTTCGTTGTCTTCAAACTGTGGTGTCTCTTTGCTGCCGCCGATAAGCGTCGGGCTAAGCTGTATCTCGCGCATCGGGACGCGGATATCAGCCTGAGAGCCAGTGATGTAAATGCGTGTTGAGTTCGGGAAAGCGGTGCCTTCCAGGGTGTCGATGAAGCGTTGGGCGTGTTCGCGCTGTTCGCGACGGGTCAGTTTAGTTGCAGACATAGCTCATTCCAAAGGTGAAGGACATGGCTTGTCAGACGACGGATGAAGCAAGAGGAGATCGCCCGAAAGGCGATACAACAGCAGTTTGACTCTTGTTCCCTTCGCAGGTATTAGCCTGATCAGGTTCCGCGGATCCCGAATTAACGGTCTCAGCCCGCGTTTTTCCAAACGCTGGGCACTCCGACAAGAAAAACCCCTCCGAAGAGGGACGATAGATGTAAATTACTCGTTAACGATTAAGAACTCAAGCCGGCCGCGCGATGTTGTCTTCGTTGCTGACCTTCAGGTCATTATCCAGCACGAGTACGATCAGCTTATCTTCCAGCGTGAATCGCTCCTCCAGCGCTTCACCGAGATCGGACAGCGCCTGCTGGAACTCGAGATAATTATCGTGATCGATCGCGTTCTCGAGCGTGGAGTCGTAGTACGCCATGATCCGCTGGGTGTTGGCTTCCAGCAGCGAACAGAGTTTGCTGGCGGCTAAATAGGGATTTGTGCCTTCCATTTCGCGGACAATGCGTTCATAAATATTGAAATGCCCGTCGGAAAGGTAGTCGACCAGGCTTTGACAAAAATCGTCCAGCGCTTTTTCATTCAGCCGCATGAAGGATTCTTTGCCAGGCTTAATACCGACCAGATTGTAATACGCCACGAGGAGATGCTTGCGGTCATGTAGCCAGCGATCCACCAGGTTGTTACTTCCTCCAACGCGCTCAGTCAGGCTTTCTAGCTGGTTTAACATGTTCGACTCCACAAGGTTTAGAATTGAATCTGCTTATCCAAAATGTAACCACAATGCTAACAACATGTCAGTGAAGCGAAGGTAGTGCAATAGATATGGATCGTATTATTAAAAAATCAGATCTGGGTTGGTGGATCGTCAGTCACGAACAAAAGTTATGGTTGCCCGCCGGGACACTGCCTTACGGAGCGGCGGAAACCTTCGATCTTGTCGGCTTGCCCGCGCTGAGGATCGGCGAATGGCAGGGTGATCCGGTATGGCTGATCCAGCAATCTCGTCGCCACGATATGGGATCGGTTCGTCAGGTGCTCGATCTTGACGCTGGCCTGTTCCAGCTGGCGGGCCGCGGCGTGCAGCTGGCGGAGTTTTACCGCTCGCATAAATTCTGCGGCTATTGCGGCCATACCATGCACCCGAGCAAAACCGAGTCGGCGATGCTCTGTAGCCACTGCCGCGAACGTTACTATCCGCAAATTGCGCCGTGCATCATTGTGGCCATTCGTCGCGAGGATTCCATCCTGCTGGCGCAGCATACCCGCCATCGTAACGGCATTCATACCGTGCTGGCCGGGTTCGTCGAAGTTGGCGAAACGCTGGAGCAGGCGGTCGCGCGTGAAGTCATGGAGGAGAGCAGTATCAGGGTGAAAAACCTGCGCTATGTGACGTCTCAGCCGTGGCCCTTCCCGATGTCTTTAATGACGGCGTTTATGGCGGATTACGATAGCGGCGAGATCGTTATCGACCAAAAAGAGCTGCTGGAGGCGAACTGGTATCGCTATGACGATTTACCGCTGTTACCCCCGCCGGGGACGGTAGCGCGTCGGCTGATAGAAGATACCGTGGCAATGTGTCGGGCCGAGTATGAGTAGTGTTACACTGAGGCCATGACGCTTAAGGAACTGCAAAAATGACCGAACTGAAGAACGATCGTTATCTGCGTGCGCTGCTGCGCCAGCCCGTTGATGTCACCCCGGTGTGGATGATGCGCCAGGCGGGACGCTATCTGCCAGAGTACAAAGCCACACGTGCGCAGGCGGGCGATTTTATGTCGCTGTGCAAAAACGCCGAGCTGGCCTGTGAAGTGACGCTCCAGCCGCTGCGTCGCTTTCCACTGGATGCCGCCATTCTCTTTTCAGACATTTTGACCATTCCGGATGCGATGGGGCTTGGGCTCTATTTCGAAACCGGCGAAGGCCCGCGTTTCACCTCCCCGATTAAAAGTAAAGCCGACGTTGATAAGCTGCCAATCCCCGATCCCGAAGGCGAACTGGGCTACGTGATGAACGCGGTGCGCACCATTCGTCGTGAGCTGAAGGGCGAAGTGCCGCTGATTGGCTTCTCCGGCAGCCCGTGGACGCTGGCGACCTACATGGTTGAAGGCGGCAGCAGCAAAGCCTTCACGGTCATCAAAAAAATGATGTACGCCGAGCCGATGGCCCTGCATGCGCTGCTCGACAAGCTGGCGAAAAGCGTCACGCTTTACCTTAACGCACAGATTAAAGCGGGCGCGCAGTCGGTGATGATTTTTGATACCTGGGGCGGCGTGCTGACCGGGCGCGATTACCAGCAGTTCTCGCTGTACTACATGCACAAAATCGTCGACGGCCTGCTGCGTGAAAACGAAGGTCGCCGCGTACCGGTCACCCTGTTTACCAAAGGCGGCGGGCAGTGGCTGGAAGCGCTGGCCGCAACCGGCTGTGATGCGCTGGGTCTTGACTGGACCACCGACATTGGCGAGGCGCGCCGTCGCGTGGGCGACAAAGTGGCGCTGCAGGGCAACATGGACCCATCCATGCTTTATGCCCAGCCTGCCCGCATTGAAGAAGAAGTGTCGACTATACTGTCTGCTTTCGGCCAGGGTGAAGGCCACGTCTTTAACCTCGGCCACGGCATTCATCAGGATGTGCCGCCAGAACACGCAGGCGTCTTTGTGGAGGCGGTGCATCGGCTTTCTGCCCAGTATCACAAGTAAGGAGTGGTTATGGATCTCGCGTCGTTACGCGCTCAACAGATAGAACTGGCCTCATCCGTGATCCGCGAGGATCGTCTGGATACGGATCCCCCGCAGTACATCGGCGGCGCGGACGTGGGGTTCGAGCAGGGCGGGGAAGTGACGCGGGCGGCGATGGTGGTTCTGAAGTACCCCTCGCTTGAGCTGGTGGAGTACAAAGTGGCGCGTATCGCCACCACCATGCCTTACATTCCCGGTTTTCTCTCCTTCCGTGAATACCCCGCGCTGCTCGCAGCGTGGGAGCAACTCTCGCAAAAGCCCGACCTGCTGTTCGTTGATGGACACGGCATCTCTCACCCGCGCCGCCTGGGCGTTGCCAGCCACTTTGGGCTGCTGGTGGACGTGCCGACCATCGGCGTCGCCAAGAAACGCCTCTGTGGGAAGTTTGAGCCCCTCTCCGCCGAGCCGGGCGCTCTGGCACCGCTTATTGATAAAGGCGAGCAGCTGGCGTGGGTCTGGCGCAGTAAAGCCCGCTGCAACCCGCTGTTCATTGCCACCGGGCATCGGGTCAGTATGGATAGCGCGCTGGCATGGGTACAACGCTGTATGAAGGGCTACCGTTTACCTGAGCCAACGCGCTGGGCCGATGCCGTGGCGTCCTCGCGTCCGGCATTTGTTCGTTGGCAGGAAATTCAGCCATGATTCAGGTAAACTGCGGCTAATTTTCGATTCGAGACATCATCATGTTACAAAACCCGATTCATCTGCGCCTTGAGAAGCTGGAAAGCTGGCAGCACGTCACCTTTATGGCCTGCCTGTGCGAGCGCATGTATCCCAACTATGCCACGTTCTGCAAGCAGACTGAATTTGGTGAAGGCCAGATCTATCGCCGCATCCTGGACTTGATCTGGGAAACGCTGACGGTAAAAGATGCCAAAGTTAACTTCGACTCTCAGCTCGAAAAGCTGGAAGAGGCAATCCCGGCGGCGGATGACTATGATGTGTATGGCGTCTACCCGGCGATTGACGCCTGCGTCGCGTTAAGCGAACTGATCCACTCTCGCCTGAGCGGCGAAACGCTGGAACATGCGATTGAGGTAAGTAAGGCGTCCATCACCACTGTCGCGATGCTGGAAATGACGCAGGAAGGTCGTGAAATGACCGACGAAGAGCTGCGTGCCAACCCGGCGGTTGAGCAGGAATGGGACATCCAGTGGGAAATTTTCCGCCTGCTGGCAGAGTGTGAAGAACGCGACATTGAGCTGATCAAAGGGCTGCGCGCGGACTTACGTGAGGCGGGTGAGAGTAATATTGGTATAGTTTTTAACCAATGAGACAACAAAACGTGATTTAACGCCTGTTTTGTCGTACCTCAACTCTTCCCTTCTGCCCCCCGTCTGGTCTACATTTGGGGGGCGAAAAAAAGTGGCTATCGGTGCGTGTATGCAGGAGAGTGCTTTTTTGGCATTTTCGTCGCACTCGATGCTTAGCAAGCGATAAACACATTGAAAGGATAACTTATGAACAAGACTCAACTGATTGATGTAATTGCGGACAAGGCTGATCTGTCTAAAGTGCAGGCTAAAGCTGCTCTGGAATCTACCCTGGCTGCTATTACTGAGTCTCTGAAAGAAGGCGATGCTGTACAACTGGTTGGTTTCGGTACCTTCAAAGTGAACCACCGCGCTGAGCGTACTGGCCGCAACCCGCAGACCGGTAAAGAAATCAAAATCGCCGCAGCTAACGTGCCGGCATTTGTTTCTGGTAAAGCACTGAAAGACGCAGTTAAGTAAGACGCGTGGCAGTGAACAGTTTTAACGAAGGGGCGGCAACGCCCCTTTTGTCATTCTGTCGCGGAACGCTCGCGCTGGCAGGCGTGCTGTTACTGTCTGCCTGTAGCCATGACGCCTCCCTTCCTCCGTTTACCGCCAGCGGCTACGCGGATAACCAGGGTGCGGTCAGGATGTGGCGCAAAGATTCCAGCGGGGAAGTGCACCTTCTCTCCGCGTTCAGCCCGTGGCATACCGGTAATACCTCAACCGCAGAGTATCGCTGGCAGGGGGATTCCCTCTCCCTTATCGAGCTGAATATCTACAGTAAGACCCCCGAACATGTGAAAGTGCGTTTTGATGACCATGGCGAGCTGAGCTTTATGCAGCGCGAGGTCAGTGGTCATAAACAGCAGCTTTCCAGCGAGCAAATAGCCCTCTACCGCTATCGTGCCGAACAGATCCGCCAGACCAGCGATGCGCTGCGTCTGGGGCGCGTAGTGCTGCGCCAGGGGCGATGGCATGCCGATGGTACGGTAACGACCTGTGAAGGGCAGACGGTGAAGCCTGAGCTGGAATCCTGGGCAACCGAACATATTGAACGTCGTCAGCGTCACTCTTCTATGGAAGTGAGTATCGCGTGGCTTGAAGCGCCGGAAGGTTCTCAGCTGCTGCTGGTGGCGAACGAAGATTTCTGCACCTGGCAGCCGACGGAAAAGAGTTTTTGAGCAATATCCCCTCTCCCTGAGGGAGAGGGTAGGATGAGGGGAAACAGACGTCTCTGTTACTCGCCCTGCTCACGCGCAATCGCGCGATAACCGATATCCTGGCGGCTGAAGCTGCCGTTCCAGTGGATATCCGCCATCAGCGCATAGGCGCGCTTCTGTGCTTCCGCAACGGTGTGACCCAGCGCGGTCGCGCACAGTACGCGGCCACCGCTGGTCAGGACGCGATCGTCGTCAGACAGCGTTGTGCCCGCATGGAACACCTTCGCGCCGTCTACCGCTTCCAGCGGCAGGCCGTGGATCTCGTCACCGGTGTTGTAATTCCCCGGATACCCGCCCGCCGCAATCACCACGCCCAGAGAGGCACGCTCGTCCCACTCGGACGTTTTCTCGTCGAGCTTACCTTCGCAGGCCGCCAGGCACAGTTCGACCAGATCCGATTTCATGCGCAGCATGATGGGCTGCGTTTCCGGATCGCCGAAGCGGCAGTTAAATTCGATCACCTTCGGGTTTCCCTGCTTGTCGATCATCAGGCCCGCATAGAGGAAACCGGTATAGGTGTTGCCTTCCGCCGCCATCCCTTTAACGGTAGGCCAGATGATGCGCTCCATGGTGCGCTGATGCACTTCGTCAGTGACCACTGGCGCAGGGGAGTAAGCGCCCATCCCACCGGTATTCGGACCGGTGTCTGCGTTACCCACGCGCTTATGATCCTGACTGGTTGCCATCGGCAGGACGTGCTCGCCATCGACCATCACGATAAAGCTCGCCTCTTCACCGTCGAGAAACTCTTCGATGACGATGCGGTGGCCCGCATCGCCAAAGGCGTTGCCAGCCAGCATGTCCTGCACTGCGGCTTCCGCTTCTTCAATCGTCATCGCCACGATCACGCCTTTACCGGCGGCCAGCCCGTCGGCCTTAATCACAATCGGCGCGCCTTTTTCACGCAGATACGCCAGCGCTGGCTCGACCTCGGTGAAGTTCTGGTATTCCGCCGTCGGGATGTGATGACGCGCAAGGAAATCTTTGGTGAAGGCTTTTGAACCTTCCAGCTGCGCGGCACCTTCCGTCGGGCCGAAGATGGTCAGCCCGGCTTCGCGGAATGCGTCAACCACGCCAATCACCAGCGGCGCTTCCGGGCCGACGATGGTCAGATCGATATTCTCATTTTGGGCAAAGCTCAGCAGCGCCGGGATATCGGTCACGCCAATGGCGACGTTCTGCAGCGTGGGCTCCAGGGCGGTGCCGGCATTGCCCGGCGCCACAAAGACGGTTTCCACTCGCGGAGACTGCGCGGCTTTCCACGCCAGCGCGTGCTCGCGGCCGCCATTACCAATCACTAATACTTTCATTTTCTGCTCCGGGAATTAATGGCGGAAGTGACGCATGTCGGTGAAGATCATCGCGATACCGTGTTCGTCAGCTGCGGCAATCACTTCTTCATCGCGAATGGAGCCGCCAGGCTGGATCACGCAGGTGATGCCCACCGCCGCTGCCGCGTCGATGCCGTCGCGGAACGGGAAGAAGGCGTCGGAGGCCATGGCGGACCCTTTCACTTCCAGCCCTTCGTCGCCTGCTTTAATACCGGCAATTTTCGCCGAGTAAACGCGGCTCATCTGGCCTGCGCCTATCCCGATGGTCATGTTCTCTTTCGCGTAGACAATGGCGTTGGATTTCACGAATTTCGCGACCTTCCAGCAGAACAGCGCGTCACGCAGTTCCGGCTCGGTTGGCTGACGTTTGGTCACCACGCGCAGGTCGGCTTCTGTCACCATACCCAGATCGCGATCCTGAACCAGCAAACCGCCGTTGACGCGCTTGAAGTCCAGGCCCGGCACGCGATCAGCCCACTGACCGCAAACCAGGACGCGCACGTTTTGCTTCGCCGCGGTAATTTTCAGGGCTTCTTCAGACGCTGATGGCGCAATGATCACTTCGACAAACTGACGCGAGATAATGGCCTGCGCGGTCTGTGCATCCAGCTCGCGGTTGAAGGCAATAATGCCGCCAAACGCGGAGGTCGGGTCGGTTTTGTAGGCGCGATCGTAGGCATCCAGAATAGTAGTGCTTACCGCCACGCCGCATGGGTTCGCGTGCTTGACGATAACGCAGGCCGGCTCGCTGAACGCTTTCACGCATTCCAGCGCAGCGTCGGTGTCAGCAATATTGTTGTAGGAGAGCGCTTTGCCCTGAACCTGCTGAGCGGTGGCAACCGAGGCTTCTTTTACCTCTTCTTCTATATAGAAGGCTGCCTGCTGGTGGCTGTTCTCGCCGTAGCGCATATCCTGCTTCTTAATAAAGTTCAGGTTCAGCGTGCGCGGGAAGCGGCCAGATGGATCGTTGCTTTCGCCATGGTAGGCGGGCACCAGGCTGCCGAAGTAGTTGGCGATCATGCTGTCGTAGGCGGCGGTGTGCTCGAAGGCTTTAATGGCGAGGTCGAAACGGGTTGAGAGGGTTAATGAACCTTCATTGGCGTCCATCTCATTAATAATGGCGCTGTAGTCGCTGCTCTTGACCACGATAGCCACATCTTTATGGTTCTTGGCCGCGGAGCGCACCATGGTCGGGCCGCCGATATCAATATTCTCTACGGCATCTTCCAGCGAGCAACCTTCGCGGGCTACGGTCTGGGCGAACGGGTAGAGGTTAACGACAACCATGTCGATAGGTGCGATGCCATGCTGTTCCATAATGCCGTCATCCTGACCGCGGCGGCCAAGAATGCCGCCGTGCACTTTCGGGTGAAGGGTTTTGACGCGTCCATCCATCATTTCCGGGAAACCGGTGTAATCAGAGACTTCGGTAACCGGCAAACCTTTCTCTGCTAACAGGCGAGCGGTACCGCCTGTGGACAGCAGCTCCACACCGCGTGCAGAAAGTGCCTGAGCGAATTCAACGATACCGGCTTTATCAGAGACACTGAGCAGAGCGCGGCGGACTGGACGACGTTGTTGCATGGTAAATCCCCTGGATTTCACGATTACAGAGAGCGTTAGATGAATTTTTCCTGCGAAAAACTCATCTAACACACCTGGCGGGGCATGCCTGTTAAGCGCGAGCATTTTAACGAAAACGTTTGCGCAACGCTCGCACATTTTCACTTTTTCGTATCATTGTGGATAAGTCTGTGTGTAAAAAGGTATAAGGCGGGGTTTTGCTGTGGAATGCAGCAGTCAGTCATTTTTCTGTCATTTAGCGGTTGCGGCGGCGCGAGAACTCCCTATAATGCGCCTCCATCGACACGGCGGATGTGAATCACTTCACACAACAACCGGTTCGGTTGAAGAGAAAAAATCCTGAGATTCAGGGTTGACTCTGAAAGAGGAAAGCGTAATATACGCCACCTCGCGACAGAGCGCTAAAGCGCGTCGCAACTGCTCTTTAACAATTTATCAGACAATCTGTGTGGGCACTCAAAGTGACATGGATTCTTAATGTCTCCGGACAATAAATGAATACCAAGTCTCTGAGTGAACATACGTAATTCATTACGAAGTTTAATTCACGAGCATCAAACTTAAATTGAAGAGTTTGATCATGGCTCAGATTGAACGCTGGCGGCAGGCCTAACACATGCAAGTCGAGCGGTAACACAGAGAGCTTGCTC
>NZ_JBSKJR010000003.1:0-334039 GCF_053709675.1 Enterobacter sp. UPMP2052 | reverse complement strand
AGTCGTTCCTAAAAGCACACGGCCTGGAGGGGAGCATGAGCCGTCGCGGTAACTGTCACGATAATGCGGTTGCAGAAAGCTTTTTCCAGTTGCTGAAACGCGAACGGATAAAGAAAAAGATCTACGGAACGCGGGAAGAAGCCCGCAGCGATATTTTTGATTACATCGAAATGTTTTATAACAGTAAGCGTCGGCATGGTTCGAGCAATCAGATGTCACCGACAGAATATGAAAAGCAGTATTATCAACGGCTCGGAAGTGTCTAGATTATCCGTGGCGATTCATCTGGTCGAAATCTGAACAATCAAATGGGGATTCTTTCTATCTTTACTTCGACACCGCCACGGGTGAAGTTTAGCTGACCAAAATGTTGAATTACTAAGTTAACATACTACCTATCGATTAGCTTAACGCGATGAACAAGCAATGTTTTTTCGTAATATTCCATTCAGCCATGTCTCATCCCTGTCCGGGCGGTTATCTTGAGTCGCCCACAGCGAAGCTATTTCCATCCCCGGAATCGCCTTCAGCAACTCCTGCAACCCCTCTTCATCCAGATCCGTAAACCGTCTTTCACCCTGCACGCGCTCACCGCTGCCATACTTAAAGGACACGTACCAGACGCCGCCAGGCTTAAGCGCATCCGCAAGCTTCTGCATGACCGCAGGCAGCTCAGAAGAGGGGACATGCAGCAAAGAGGCACAGCACCAGATCCCATCATACTGCGCTTTATAGTCGATATCTGAAAACGTTATCAGCTGCACGGGTAACCCGGTATGTTGCCTTGCCAGTTCCACCATTGCGGAAGAGGCATCAAAAGCATCCACCTGATAACACATCTCATAAAATGCTTTTGCGTCTCGTCCTGAACCGCAGCCAGCATCCAGAACCCGGGCACCGTGAGGCAGGTGTTGGGTAAAGGCCTCGTAAAGCGGAGTCATATCGACATTGACCGTGCCATCGAAGAAATCCTGCGCGTGGTTCTGATAGTAGTGAAGAGTCATTAAAATGTTGCCTCGCCTTCCGCGTTGGGTCTCCAGGTATGGATAAGTTTGTTCAGCGCGGCCTGCCAGTTACGCTGAAGAAAGCTTTTCCGTACTTCAGGACGTTGCCCTGTCTGTTGAACAATCGTCTCATGTAACGGCAGTTTGCTCTGAATAAAATACTCATTGCGGGTGTGTAACCGCTGCAGGAGCCTGAGGTCGGGAATGCGTGCAGATTTGCCTTCGGCGCCACGGTTACAACACCGACAGGCCAGCACTAAGTTCCATACGCCGTTAATATTGCTCACTTCATGGCGGGCAGCCCAGGGAATAAAGTGGTCGACGTCTGCAAGTGCTGCGTCTCCCGGTACCAGGCTGATGGGTTTGAAGCAGTAAAAACATCGTCCTTTCTGGTATCCATTCAGACTGTCGCGGCAGCTGGTGATGTCTACGCGACGCGCGTTCACCCTCGTGAATAACAGCTGATTATCTTCGTCGAACTCCACGCCCACAAGGTTACGTGAAATCCCCATCGACCAGGCCTGTTCCACCAGGTTCCATCGGGCATTGGTTTCAAAGGCGAGGTTTTTATACTGCAGGCGTTCGCCCAGTTTAAAGAAGTTGTCCGTCAGGCGGATCCCGTTGTGGGTTTTGCGCTCATCAATGAAAAAACGTTTATCGATCTCGCCCTGGTTCACGTAATGAAAGGCATCAATCACGTTGTTAAAGCCAAGGCGCACCGTCGCTTCAATGAGCTGGGCATGGGTGATTTCACCTCTGTTGAACTTCAGACAGGTTTCCAGAAATCGGCTGCTGCGGGAGGTGATCTGTTTTGGTGCATGCTCCAGGTGCTCGCAAAGATAGTGGCTGAACGGCACGGCAAGCTGGTCTAGCGTTATCAAATCGCTACCTGACTTATCCACTTCATACAAGGCAGACGCCAGCGCAAATTTGTAAGATGCGACGTTCCTTCCAAAGAGGATCACACCACGCCAGTAGTTCTCAAGCGTCGGATCGGCCTGATAAAATTCCATCGATGAAGTCCTGTTACGGTTGGCTGGGCAGGGCGTTACTTAAGCCTGTAACAGGATCACATAACAAAATCAGGGTGATGTAAATCGTTAATCTATAGGTTTGGTGAATTTTGAGAGGTCTGAGAGGACAGGGAGAGGTGAGAGGAAGTGTTGCTCGGGCAAAGCATTGTCGCTTCTGTAATTAAAAAACAACCAACCCTCTTTCCTGAATCCCCCTCGCAAATTCCAAATTTACCCCACGCCAAACCGCTGTATTTATATTCAGCACGGTATAATAAGCACCAGAAATTACGCCGAACGGCCAAAGGAAGTATCGAAGAATATTTAACGAGGAATTCGCGATATGAAGGTGCTGCAACACCCCCATACCGCTAACCACTACCAACTACTGAGGAGTTGAAAATGGCTGCGATGAATTTTAAGCCAGAGTTTACCGTTTGCAAAACAGAATCAGACGCTTTCACCGGCATGATTGAAAACCGCGAGCGGGTACGCAAAAACAGCCCCCGCCGTCTGCACGGCAACCGCCCGGAAAGCGCACCCGTGCATCCACGGGCAGCAACGCCGGAAGAGAGCGCAGCCTGCTGCGAACTGTATGCACGCGTGGAGAATAAATTTCTTCCTCTCGGCGGCGGTTGGTTAACCCGGGCGGGCTTTATCGACGGCATGCCAGTGAAAATCAGAGTGATGAAAGACTGTATTGTGATTACGCCACAACATACAAGAGAATTATGGGGATGCCTGGAAGGCATGAGTATGACGAATATAAATAAGCAAAAAGTTGCGCAGTGGTTAATCACATTTCCCGGGGCGCTGAATGATACGGGTGATATCCCGATTGTGAAACGGGGAATTGGGCCGGCGATGTCTGAGTAACTGTGTTTCCCGCCTCATGTAATCCTTGAAGCAATAAAACGATACGGGCATGTCATCCCATGCCCGTTTTAAGCAAAATTTAACCGCGCTTTACTTGCTGTTTGACCGCGTTAACCAGCACAGCGTGAAGTTCGCCAACGGTTAAATCGCGGATAACCGGTTCGGGTATGCCGCGCACCCAGCGCATAAATCGACAGATGCCAAAAAAATCCAGGCCTTCGCCCGTAAACAGATACTCATTCTCCGCTAGAGAGAACGTTTTCATATAGCCATCTTCTTCCGTAGCAAGCTGAACGCCAAACGCTTTTTCGCAGTCTTCCAGTAGGTCTTCGCCGTCCATACCGCAAATGTGCAAATCGGCCTCAATCCAGGTGTTGCTGTCAATAGGCTTACGATGCTCGCTTGAGGAGTTCCGAACAACCTCAATGACTTGTGAGAGAGTGGGTTCCATTTAAAATATTCCGTATTCGTTAGTTTCAATTGGCTATCCGGAACTTAACAGTCACCCTCTATTCGATAAGGTGTGAAGTAGAGTACAGGTCCAGCAAGCGCGAATAACTTTGCTATGGTTTGAAACCGGGTTTACCATTTGCGCTACGCCACTCCTTATCTTCTCTAACAATGCCTTCCGGACTATAATCTTTGCCCTCTTAAGGATAAAAAATCAGGTCAGAGCCTGCGGGGTGCTCGGTAAGCCGTTTAAATTCTCTAACCAATCGATTCTCATCTTCTTCAGTTTGACCTTCTGCATGACAGATTTTTCTGACTAATTCTAAGAAATCACTCTCCGTATCATCACACAACGTTTTCATTATATTCATCTCATTAATTATTATGCCTCTTCGTTCTTCAGCCTTTACCAATTCATCTCAGAAGTAAGGATGAAAGCAACTTCTTCAACACGTCATCCATGCCATAATCGACTTGCATGCTCACGGGTACCCTAAAACCTTCCAAATTATATTTTTCGACCCAACCAAAAGCTCGGTTCATTATGGTCTTAGGCGAAACATATCCTGCCGGGTGACCAAAAGTGCTGTGGACCCATTCGCGAGGCATATGCTGGCGAAGTGGAGTTGGAAGAATGTTTGGAAAGTTCCATTTGGAATTCTCCCTTTTACGAATTTCAAGGTTTATCTCAACAAGGGTTTGTGTTTCTCTTAAAAAACTTAAATTGATGCCTTCTATTTCCATGTTCAGGTGCATGTTCACAGAGCCCGAATGCCCCTTTGGATATGATTTTTTTGAAATAAAACCTGCATCTGCTAGTTCGATATTACTTTTCCCCAAATATCCAATTATTGCATCAATATTTATAGTCATCTTTATAATTCCGTTCTATGGTTTAATAGTAAATCAGCTCATTCGTTCCGTGCACTTGAATCACGAATTACCGACCAGATGAGTCTCCTTAAACTCCGTCGAGAAAAAAGGAACTATAGATATTTAGTTTTGTTAAATCTTTCCCCCTGAAAGCTGAAAAATTAGATCTTCCGAGTAGAATGATCTTCCTATGAGTTTTTCTAAGAGATGTGCCTGTTTCTCATTTATATTATAAACACCGATGCCATACGAGAAGTCGGCTTCATCTTCATCTGAAATACCCATAATGTCATACAGCGCAGCTACATTTCGCTGAGAGATTATGATTTCATAAAGTAAAAGTTCATCTGTTTTACTGTATATATCTATAGAGTAAACGATCATTGTTTTAATCCTAAAAAATCACTCAGACTTGAAGCAAGGTTTACCACGACGCTGACGCCACTCTTTTATCTTATTGAATTTTTTTGCATACAATCCGCGCCCGAAAGCGCGGCATTGTTTTTGGTTTTTATTCCTTGAATCCGGATTTGCCATGTTCTCTGCGCCATTCCTTCACTTCTCGAACAATACCTTCCGGACTGTAATCTTTACCTTCCTCTGGATAAAAAATAACATCAGATCCATTAGGATGTTCAGAAAGACGTTCAAACTCTAAAACCAATAAACTTCCTTCTTCTTCTGTATCACTTTCGGCAGTACAAATTTTTCTTACCAAGTCTAAAAATTCTTTTTCAGTATAATCGCTGATGGTTTTCATCCTAATTTCCTCGATGTATATCAATATGATGTTTAGGTGTTGTTATGCTCATATTATCTAGATCATATACAGCACCGCCCTGACTTATAGGATTAATGTGATGTATCTCATACCGATTTCTTTTACCGACTTTATCTATTGCTGGGGTAAAAGGAGAAGCTCCGCTCTGAATATTTGATTGATTGTTAATGATAAATTGCTCCAGCAGCACTGGCTCCCTCGACACCTCCAGCCAAAACGCCTTACGAAACTGGTCAAAGTCCGTAAATGTCTGCCCACGTAACCGATCCGCTATCTGGCTCGGAATGGGAGACCCATTACCCGCATTCGCATCAGATAACCAAATGCCGCTAATTTTCTGCCCCTTGCCTGTGACCTGTCCGGGATTATGGCGGATATAGATATAAATCGGCGGCACCCCGCCTACCGGCAGAATCAGAATGTAATCCGCAAACGTCCTCTCTTCCGGTGTCGGGCTGGTCGTCGCACCAATCCTCGTATCCTCCGGCAGTGGATCAACCACAACCGGGTTCGGTATC
Organism: Enterobacter sp. UPMP2052; assembly: GCF_053709675.1. Taxonomy (NCBI): domain Bacteria; kingdom Pseudomonadati; phylum Pseudomonadota; class Gammaproteobacteria; order Enterobacterales; family Enterobacteriaceae; genus Enterobacter; species Enterobacter sp. UPMP2052. The sequence goes on along the minus strand of NZ_JBSKJR010000003.1, from coordinate 328,524 downwards.
CGCACCGGGTTGTGATTGCCCGTATCCCACGGCTTATTCTCTCCGGTACGGTCCGGGGTCCAGATGAGGGTGATGCCGGGATCTTCTTCGGTGGTAAAGGTGTACGCCTGGCGGCGGCTATCCCACTCCATTCTGCGAACACGCACGCTGTCTTTGCCCGGTGGAGTATGCCAGCCGCGCGGTGTCGGGTTACCGCTGGCGTCGTTCTCCCAGGTGAAGCGAACGCGGGTAGGGGCTTCCCGCATCTGCTCGGCGCGCATCCGGTCGATAAAATCCTGCTCGCCGTCGTTCAGCTTGCCGGGGTACATCCCTAACAGCAGCCCTGCAACAGGTGCGCCGAGGCCTCCATTGGCTATTTCGCCAAGTGCCGCGCCGCGCACGGCCCAAGTGCCGGGCGTGACGGTGCGCCCGCCAACAAGGGCAAGTTCGCTGGCATCGGCTATTGCGGTTCGTGCAATCCAGGCCCTTTCTTCTGCTGAAACGGCGGCCTGATAGTCCATCTCCTCGTGATGCCCATTCCACCAAAGATAGAGCGCACTACGTTGCTTCGGCTTTGGGATCGCCTTACGCTTTGCCGCCTGGGCGTGCTGAGCGGCGTCGTTGGGCATGGCCTGATAAAATGCCATCTCGGCGAAGTTGGTATGCGGTTCACTTCCGGTGCCTGCATCGTTACAGCCTTCACCGCGCAGGCAGGATTTCGCAAAGACCCGGTTGCGTTCGCGTTCTTTTGCTTGACGCTGCGCTTCGGCCTCTTGCTCTTTTCGGCGTGCTGTGAGCATAGCCTGATGCTTTTCCTGTGCGATCTGTTCAGGAGAGGGACCGGAGCCGAGCCACTCTCCTGATGGGGCGATCACGCGGTTGGTTCCGTGCGGGCAGCCACAAATGACAACAGAACCATCGACGGCTGAGGTTTGTCCCATCCAGTTAACGCGAGGTTCGCCGTCAGCAATAACGCCCTGCTTACCGCATTTAGGGCATGCTGTGGTTTTATCGCCAACGCGGATAACGCCGCGACCGTACTCGGTGCAGTTGGGCAGGGTGCTACAGCATATTGCGCCAGTGGTCGTTCGGTCGCCTTGCAGCGCCTGACCGCGGCCGTAGTTGGTGGAGCGGTAGCCCATGGCCTATTCTCCGGGCCATGTTAAGAAATCCTCATGAGGTGGAATACCTTCGCGGGTGACCAGATAAGTACTGCCGAGCGGCGTGCAAATTATTTCGTCATCGTTATCAAGCAGACTACCTACCAGCGCAACGCCCTGACGTCTCCAGGAAAACGCTTCGCCAGCTGAGGTCATAATCGTGGCGAGCGTTCCATCCGAATAGGCCACAAAGTCTCCTTCGACAATCACGCTGGTGTAACTGCCATCATCCATGAGCATTGTGGCTTCACGATCGACAGGAAGAACAACGCCGCCCAGTCGGGTCTGGCTGCCAGCCGTGGCAATTCGCCAGATGGCGGTGACGGGATGTTGCCGATGAAAGGCTTCTTTTTCGGCAACGATAGCGCGTGCGTCCTCAGGCATGGCAGCAAGTTCTTCATCGGAAAAAGATGAACGATCTATTTCCGTTTTTAACGCAGCCGTGAATTCATTGGTATAAAACTGCATGGCAATTCCTTGTAGGGGAAGATGAGTAAATGCAGCAATGCTAGGTTTTAGGCGGTATGGCGAATATACATAAAGTGATTAATAGGCCGGGCTAAAATCTGAATGAAATATCCGGATTGATATTGATCATATTTTAAGGAAGGATAATAACGGTTGTCGTTATTTAAAAATGTAATGCTCGTTGCGTTGCTGAAATGTAATATTATGCAGCGTATGTAATATTTAAATACGCACGCTGCAGGGCGTTATTTTAAAACACCGGCACCCCCAGCCCAACCTTCACCTCCCTCAACGTCCCTTGCGTCACTCCCTGCGCCCGTTCGGTCCCGCGCTTGAGCATCGCCATCAGTTCCCCTTTATCCTGCATGTACATCGCTCTCCGCTCCCGCATCGGCGCAATCAGCTCCTGCAGGCACGCCTCCAGCTCGTTCTTACACATACGGTCCCCAAGCCCGCCCGCCTGATAATGTGCCTTCATCGCCGCCACTTTGGCTTTATCCGGATGAAACGCGTCGAGGTAAGTAAACACCACGTTTCCTTCAATTTGCCCCGGATCGCTCACCTTGAGGTGGTTCGGGTCGGTGTACATCGCGCTGACCGCACGGTGGATAGTCTCTTCGCTGGCCGAAAGGTGCAGCGTGTTGCCGAGCGATTTCGACATTTTGGCGCTGCCGTCGATGCCGGGCAGGCGGCTGGTGTCGCTCAGCATCGCCTTGCAGTGGCGTAGCACTGGCGTCGGCAGCAGGCTGTTCATCTTTTGCACAATCTCGTTGGTCTGCTCAATCATCGGCAGCTGGTCGTCGCCGACGGGCACGCACTCGGCCTTAAATGCGGTGATGTCCGCCGCCTGGCTGATGGGGTAGGCCATAAACCCGACCGGCAGCGAGCGGGCGAAGCCCTTCTGCGCAATCTCGTTTTTCACCGTCGGATTACGCTCCACGCGGGCGACGGTGACGATGTTCATATACAGCATCGTCAACTCCGCGAGGGCGGGCAGGGCGGATTGCAGGCAGATCGTGGTCAGGTTCGGGTCGATGCCCGCCGCAAGATAGTCGGCCAGCACTTCAGGGATGTTATCGCGGATCTTCTGCGGGTTGCTGCCGTTGTCGGTCAGGCCCTGCAGGTCGGCAATCAGTACGAACTGGTTATGCGTCTGCTGGAGCGCCACGCGCTGGCGCAGCGATCCGACGAAATGGCCGAGATGCAGCGGGCCGGTTGGACGGTCGCCGGTGAGGATGGTTTGCGCGTTCATAAAGACTCCTTAATGGGCAGTTGCCGAAAGGGGTCTTAGAAATGTGAAAGCCGCCTTTCGGCGGCTATCTGAAAATGGGAAAACAACTCCGTGCCGCCTTTAAGAAGGCTGCCACCAACGTTTCACAGTGAGTAATGCGGAGTATATGTTCATCCCTTTAACCTATCACGCGGTTACGCAGGGGTAAAGCGGCTGGTTGATGCCCGCACCTTCAGTCGGCCCGCCAGCGTCACGTGCGTGGCGGCATCTTCCTGATTACACAGGTACTCCACCGCCAGCCGGCCCAGTTCGCTGTAGGGCAGTTGAATACTGGTCAGCGGCGGGGTGAGCTGCTCGGAGATCTTCTGGTCGTCGTAACCCGCCAGCAGCATATCCTGCGGGAGACGAACGCCGTTCACCGCCAGCGCCTGATAGCAGCCGATCGCCAGCCAGTCGCTGGCGCAGAAGATGGCGTCCGGGCGTTCGGCCATCTCAAGCAGGGAGGCGGTAGCGGTAAAAGATTCGCTGAACTGCCAGTTGGTCTGGCGCACCAGGCTCTCGTCACATGTTAAACCGGCCTGCTGTAAGGCGGCCTGGTAGCCTGCCAGACGCTGGCGCGAGGCCTCCATCCAGCTCTCGCCGGTGATGTGGGCGATGCGCGTCGCGCCGCAGGCGATGAGGTGTTTCGTCACCTGGAAAGCGTTGGCGAAGTCGTCCGGGACAAAGGAGGGCAGCAGCGGCGAGCCGGGGTCGCGCTGGTTGAGCAGCACCAGCGGAATGCGGGTACAGTCCTGAAACGCGGTCATGTCCACCAGCGTAGTGACGGGGGAGGCGAGGATAATCCCGATGCAGTTGCGCTTCTCCAACTGGCGGATGATGTTCAGGGCCAGCTCAATGTCATCCCCGTAATCGTACACCGTGAGCAGCGCTTCGTTGCGCCACGCGGCTTCCCGCGCCTGGCTAATGGCGTCGATAAAGGGATCGTAGCTTTGCAGCGAGCTCACCAGCAGGGCGATCTCTTCCTGGTTGCGCGGGGCGTGGACGGCGGGAAGACGGTCGTAGCCCAGGTCGGTGGCAATGCCGATCACCCGCTGGCGGGTCTCGTCGCTGAGCTTGATGTTGCGCGACTGGCTAAGCACCAGCGATACCGTCGCCTGCGACACCCCCGCCGCCCGCGCAATATCGTTCATCGTCACTTTTGTCTTTCGCTTCATTCGTCCTCTCCCTCTCGCGAATTCGCATCATACCTTAACCGTCCGCTTCCGCGCCGCCGATCACGTTTCTTCTTCAACGAAGCGTGAACTTTGTGAGAAGCATCGCTTTTCTCATCACCGTGATTTGCTCATTTATCCCACAGCTAATATTTATTAGCTAAACATTATCAGTGTGAGGATACGCAATGAAAGAGCAATGGAGCAAGGACCAGGCGCAGGCGTGGTATCAGCAGCAAGGCTGGCTGTGCGGGTTTAACTACCTGCCCTCCACGGCGGTGAACTGGACCGATATCTGGCAGCAAGAGACCTTCGATGCCGACACGATCGACCGCGAGCTGGGCTGGGCGGCCGACGCAGGGTACAACACCCTGCGCATCAATCTGCCGTTTATTGTCTGGGAGCACGATCGCGACGGCCTGATGGCACGCATCGACCGTTTTCTGACGATTGCCGATAAACGTGGGTTCAGCACCATGCTGACCCTGATGGACGACTGCGGTTTCTCCGGCGATGAGCCGTACCTCGGCCCGCAGAAGCCGCCCGTGCCGGGCAAGCATAACAGCCAGGCGGCGGCGAGCCCGGGGCGCGATAAAGTGTGCGATCGCGACTGCTGGCCGCAGATTGAGCGCTATATCCGCGACGTTGTTCGCCAGTTCCGCGACGACAAGCGCGTGCTGCTGTGGGATCTGTATAACGAGCCGGGCAACCGCGGCATTTTCGCCACGGGCACGGAAGAGGTGCTGTACGACGAGAAGCTGGAAACCTGCGCGCACGAGTTGATGAAGCTGGCGTTCAGGTGGGTACGTGAAGAAGACCCGACCCAGCCGCTCACCGTCTGCGCGTGGCGGCTGCCGGCGGAAGAGGAGGGCGAGACGTTCTACCAACATCCGCTGGACCAGACCGCGCTGGAACTGTCGGACGTGGTGAGCTACCACGCCTACACCAATACCGGGCGCATGACGGCGATTATCCAGCAGCTGCAGGCGCTGGGCCGCCCGATCTTCTGCACCGAATGGCTGGCGCGCCACGTCGGCGGCACCATTGAAGAACAACTTCCGCTGATGTACATGGCGAAGGTCGCGCCGTACCAGTGGGGCCTGGTGCGCGGAAAAACCCAGACCTGGCTGCCGTGGCCGGTGGTGATGAAAGAGTCCACGGACTACTGCCGCCTGTGGTTCCACGATGTGTTCGAGGAGAACGGCATCCCGTTCTCGCGCGCGGAAATCGCGCTGATGCAGAAGCTGCGTAAAATCGCCCCGAACGTGCAGGGCTAATAATAACGACCCGGCGGTCCACCGCCGGGCAACAGGCAGGCATATGACGATGGCAATGACAATGAAAATACCGTCTCGCGAGTTATGGTCTTACTTTGGTTATGGTTTAGGTCAGTGTTTTAGCTTTGGACTAGTGGGTTCGTTTATCAACTATTTTTACACCGACGTGCTGGGGATCTCGGCGCTGGCGGCGAGCACCATCTTCCTGATTGCCCGGGCGTGGGATGCGGTCCACGACCCGCTGTTTGCCAGCATTATGGACACCATTAACACCCGGTTCGGCAAATTTCGCCACTTTTTGCTGCTGGCACCGCTGCTGATCACCACGGTTACCCTGCTGGCGTTCTATAAAATCGAAGCGGATATGACCACCAAAATCCTCTACGCCGGGGTGACGTACATCCTGTGGGGGACGCTATATGCCATCTCCGATATCCCGTTCTGGTCCATGTCCTCGGTGATGACCAACGACTCCGGCCAGCGCACCCGTGCGGTTCGGCGGCAATGCTGGGAGTCAACGCCGGGATTGCCTGCGCCAACATCTTCTTCCCGAAGCTGGCGGCGTTCTTCGCCCAGTACAGCAACGATAAAGGCTACTTTATGGCGGCGCTGGTCATGATGCTGGTGGGCCTGCCGCTGATGCTTAACGGCTTTATGCAGATCAAAGAGCGCGTGCCGCCCAGCCCCGAAAAGGTGACGATGCGCGATACGTTCCACAACCTGCGCCAGAATAAGCCGCTGTTTATCGTCCTGCTGTCGTTCTTTTTCTGCGTGTTCCATAACGTGGCCAACGGGATTTACATCTACTTCTTTATCTACAATCTGGGCGACGGCAGCCTGCAGATGGCGATTGGCATCATGGGGATAGTGGCGGCGGTGGTGTGCCTGGTCGCCCCGATGCTGACGCGCAGGATGCAGAAGCGAAAGCTGTTTATGATCCTCTGCGGGCTGGACGTGGCGGTACGCGTGGTAATGTGGTTTGCGGGCTATCAGCACACGGCGCTGCTGTTCATCCTGCTCGGCCTGAGCACGCTGTTCGTGATGATGACCAACATCCTCACCTCGTCGATGATTGCCGATACCATCGAGTACGCCGAGTACCACACCCACAAGCGTTGCGCGGCGATCACCTTCTCCGGGCAGACCTTTACCGGCAAGATGTCCGTCGCGGTGGGCGGCGGGTTAATCGGCGTGTTCCTGACGATGATTGGCTATGTGCCGCAGGCGCAAACCCAGAGCGACGGCGTGCTCACGGGGCTGTTCTTCGGCATCTGCCTGCTACCGGCCATCGGCTCGCTGATCCGGCTGGGTTGCATGTCGCGCTTCACCTTTACCGAGGAGAAGCATGCGGAGATTTGCCGCCTGCTGGCGGAGCGGAACGCGTCTGCGAAAGCGCCGGGAGGCGGCTGCGCCTTACCCGGCCTGCAAAATCAAACCTCACAGGGCTGATAAGCGAAGCGCCAACAGGCTGCGCGTTTATGCCCCGACAAGTTCTATGCGGTTGCCGTCGGGGTCGGTAATCACCGCTTCGTAAAAACCGTCCCCGGTCAGGCGCGGCGCACCGAGCAGGGTGCCGCTTGCCCGCGCCACCGCCGCCATGCTATCGACGTTCGCTTTGCTGCCAACGTCGATAGCAATATGCGCCCAGCCGATAAACTCCGGGTACGCGGGCGCGTCGGGCAGGTCCGGCAGCGTCATCAGCTCAATCGTGGGGCCGTTATCGAGCGTAATAAAATGTGATTCAAACCCCGGACGGTTTTGACTGACATAGCGTTCGTTGCTGCGCCCGCCAAAAACCGTTTCCCAGAACTGAACCTGTGCATCGAGATGACGGGTCCAGAGTGCGACATGCGCAATATGCATAAACTCCCTCCGTGTTTGTGTCTGCGGACTTTAACAGGTAAAACAGGCTACACTCTGGTTTTGAGCGCGACATGCTGAGGAAACAACAATGCACTACACACTGAAAGAAAGCGACAAGGAAAAAGCGGAAGGGTCAAACGGCGCGGGCGCTCTGCAGCAAAAACTGCTGGAGTCCCGCTCCATTGTGATCTCCGGTGAGATCAACCAGGAGCTGGCGCAGAAAGTCATCACCCAGATGATCCTGCTGCAAAGCGTGAGCAACGATCCGATCAAGCTGTATATCAACAGCCAGGGCGGCCACGTCGAAGCGGGTGATACCATCCATGACTTCATCAAGTTCATTCGCCCGGAAGTCCACGTCATCGGTACCGGTTGGGTGGCAAGCGCGGGGATCACCATCTTCCTGGCGGCGAAAAAAGAGCACCGCTACTCGCTGCCGAATACCCGCTTTATGATCCACCAGCCGCTGGGCGGCGTGCGCGGCCAGGCAACGGATATCGAGATTGAAGCGCGCGAGATCATCCGCATGCTGGATCGCGTGAACAAGCTGATCGCCGACGCCACCGGCCAGCCGCTGGAAAAAGTGAAAAAAGATACCGACCGCAACTTCTGGATGTCTCCGGCAGAAGCGCTGGACTACGGCATTGTGGGCAAAATGATTACCCATTACGACGAACTGAAGCTCGATTAAGCACTCCCGCCGTGTATGTGTCGGGTGGCGGCTTCGCCTTACCCGACCTACATTCCCAGGCATTTTATCCTCGCTTGACCCACGACAAAGCAGCCTGTCTCGCTCTCTTCCATAATCGCGCCTGTCTACCCTCTCAATGGTGCTACCCATGGCGTATCAACTGAACCTGAACTGGCCGGAATTTCTCGAAAAATACTGGCAGAAACAACCCGTTGTGCTGAAAAATGCCTTCCCGAATTTTGTCGATCCGATTACGCCGGACGAGCTGGCCGGTCTGGCCATGGAGTCGGAGGTGGATAGCCGTCTGGTGAGCCATGCCAACGGTAAATGGCAGGCCAGCAATGGCCCGTTTGAGCATTTCGACGATCTTGGCGAAACCGGCTGGTCCCTGCTGGCGCAGGCGGTAAACCACTGGCATATGCCTGCGGCAGAGCTGGTGCGTCCGTTCCGCGTGCTGCCGGACTGGCGTCTTGATGACCTGATGATCTCCTTCTCTGTGCCGGGCGGCGGCGTGGGTCCGCACATTGACCAGTACGACGTGTTTATCATTCAGGGGATGGGCAGCCGTCGCTGGCGCGTGGGGGACAAGCTGCCGATGCGCCAGTTCTGCCCGCATCCTGCCCTGCTGCACGTCGATCCGTTTGAGCCCATCATTGATGAAGATCTGGCGCCGGGCGATATCCTCTATATTCCGCCTGGATTCCCGCATGACGGTTTCACCCACGAAACCGCGCTGAACTACTCCGTCGGTTTCCGCGGGCCAAACGGTCGCGATCTGATCAGCAGCTTTGCCGATTACGCCCTGGAAAACGATCTTGGCGGCGAGCACTACAGCGATCCGGATCTGACCTGCCGTGAGCATCCGGGCCGCGTTGAGCAGTACGAACTCGATCGCATTCGTCAGATGATGATCGACATGATCGCCAAACCCGATGATTTCACAAAGTGGTTCGGCAGCTTTGTCTCTACGCCGCGTCACGAGCTGGATATCGCTGCGGCGGAGCCACCGTACGCGCCGGAAGAGGTGCTTGATGCCCTGCAGGGCGGAGAAACGCTGTCCCGTCTGAGCGGTCTGCGCGTGCTGAACATTGGCGAACGTTTCTTTATCAACAGCGAGTTGCTGGAAACGGTGGATGCGAAAGGGGCAGATGCGCTGTGCCGCTACACCGAGCTGGGTCAGGCCGAGCTTGGCGAGGCGCTGAATAACCCGGCGTTTGTAGAAGAGCTGACCGACCTGATTAACCAGGGCTATTGGTTCTTCGACGAGTAAAGCAAAGCGGCGTTTAGCCAGGCTAAACGCCGCGTCAGTCAGACCAGCATATTACAGGCTTTCCAGTAGTTCAGGAGCCGTTCATCGTCACGCTCTCTTTCCGCTTTGATTTTCATAGCCTGTGCCAGATTTTCTCGTGAAACTTCATGGCCTTTTTGCACGATGTCTAATACCGCTTCACCAAGAGCCAGCGAAATTTCTGCGCGATTATGGTCAATCGTCATTAATACCTCCTCATGGGTTGCGAAAGAGTAATTATAAAAGATGGGTCAATGCGCAGGGATAATTCACATAATTCTTATTCCCCCGCTATTAATAGTTGCGCGCTTAAGTAGCCCTCAATTTATAGCCTGTCAATGTTGTTTCAAAATGCTAATAAACGCCTGGAAACCCAATTTATGGACTACAGTTAATTCCGTGCAACAGCCAAATAACCGAAACAGGAGAAACAACATGATTAATAAAAGCGAAATTAAGGATCATACTCAGGTTGTAGCCAGCTGCGGAACGCACGTCGGCGTAGTTGACCATCTGGACGGTGAGCGCATCAAGCTCTCGAAAAGCGACCCTGAATCAGGCGGCAAGCACCACTTTATTCCTCTCGGCTGGGTCGACAAGGTTGAGGATAATAAAGTCGTGCTGACCAAAAACCATAAAGAGGTTTTCGCTGAGTGGCAAGAAGCATAAAAACGCTTTGTCGCAGAGAAATATCTATTTTCGCTCCGGCTTCGTCCGGAGCGTAATAGTGTCTGCGGCCCGTGATTGCTGCCATTGCAAATGAATGGTACTGTTTTGCCTGTCCTTTCCCCGATGCAGGCACCGAATTATGCTCCAGAGTGAAAATAGATCAGCGAAGCGCATTTTTTTTGTTGAGGATTTTCAGCTATTCGGCGAGCGCTACGGCATCGATTATCGTTTCCCGCAGTTAAACAATGCGCATAACAGCGGCAGCCCCGTGTTGCAGGGGAATGTGGAAGAGATGACGCTTTCGTCCGGCATTTCTCTCACCCATTCCGATGTGCGTGTATTACAGCCCTATGAAACCACCTCTCGGCACAGCAGCCCGCTCTATATGCTGGTGGTGCTGGAAGGGTGCGTAACACTCACGATCAATGGCATCGACTACACCGTTCGCCCCGGCATGGCATTCAGCTCAAGGCTGAGTGAAGAGCAGGTAATGTGCGCGCGTCATGAAGCCGACAGCTCGCTGAAAACGCTCTCGTTTGGCGTATACCCGCACGATGCCGGACGTGAAGCCCTACTTGAGTCGCTGCTTGTGGAATGGCACGGCCTGAATGCACCTACCTTTGTCTGGCATGTTCCCGAGTATGTTATGTCAGGCATTCAACATGCGCAGCAGCATGGAGGAAGCGCGCTCTCACGCAAGCTGTTACTGGAAGGGCTGATGTATCAGTTGCTAGGTCATGGCCTGAGCCACCGCCAGCAGCCTGGCCCGAGCCGGCCTGAGTATGCGCGCCTGGAACGCGTGCGGAGTCTGCTGGAACAGTCTCCTGAACGCGATCATACGCTGGCGCAGCTGGCAGCCCTTGCCGCCATGAGCCCAAGCAGCCTGCGCAGCAAGTTCCGTCAGCGCTACGGCTGCACGCTCTTCGACTACCTGCGCGACTGCCGCCTTGCGCTGGCGCGTCGCTATCTGCTGGAAGGCCACAGCGTGCAGCAGGCGGCGTGGATGTGCGGGTATCAACATGCCACCAACTTCGCCACCGCCTTTCGCCGTCATTACGGGATTTCTCCGGGTGACGTGCGTAAACTCCGCTAACGTAATTTCGCTTATCGCGCGAACGTATTCCGTGCGCTTTAGCATCGCGCATACATAACCTGGCGGCGCGCATAGCCGTTTGCACTCTCAAAAAGGTAATAATTCTTATTAACAATAAGAAATATCTCTGGAGAGAGTTATGTTTGCTAAATCGCGTCTGGCACTGCTGGTGGGATGGGTTACCGGTAGCGTCGCTTTTCCGTTACTGGCGCAGGATGCGCAAAAAACAGATACCGTGGTGGTCACGTCGCAGATGCAGTCTGCGGCCACCAAGCTTGAAACGCCGGATATTGAAACCCCGCAGTCGGTCTCTATCGTCACCCGCGAGCAGTTCGAAGAGCAGGGCGCAACCAGCGTGCGTCAGGCCGTGAGCTACACGCCGGGGGTGTACAGCAACCAGATTGGTGCATCAAACCGCTTCGACTACATCGTCCTGCGCGGCTTCTCGGATGGCAGCCTGGATAACGTCTACCTCGACGGCCTGAAGATGATGGGAGACACCAACTCCCACAGCTCGCTGGTGGTTGACCCGTGGTTCCTGGACAATATCGAAGTCGTTCGCGGCCCGGCCTCCGTGCTGTATGGCCGTTCATCGCCGGGCGGAATTGTTGCGCTCACCTCCCGTAAGCCGTCGTTCGATCCGGGCGGGGAGATCAAGCTCTTCGCCGGGAACAATAATCAGCGTGGGGCGATGTTCGACGTCACCGGCCCGGTTGATGATAACGATCGCGTGGCGGTGCGACTCAGCGGGATGACCCGCTACGCCGATTCCCAGTTCGATCCCCTGAAGGAAGAGCGTTATGCGCTGATGCCGAGCCTGACCTGGCGCATCACCGACAACACCCGTCTGGAGCTGATGGCCTACCTGCACCGGGATCCTGAAGGCGGCAGCCACTCCGGCCTGCCGTATGACGGCACCGTTGTACCGCACAGCGGTAAGAAAATATCTAATACCTTCTATGAAGGTGAAGACGATTACGATAAGTACGATCGTCGGGAAAATATGGTCGGCTATAACGTTGAGCACATGTTTGAGAGCGGCTGGTCCGTGCGCCAGAAGCTGCGCTACCTGCACACCAACGTGGAGCTGAACCAGGTGTATGCCGCAGGCTGGCTGAACGACACCGAGTTGAACCGCGGCTATTCCGGCTCCGACGAGAAGATGAACGCCATCACCCTGGATAACCAGGTCGACGGCAGCTTCGATACCTGGGCTGTGAACCACCGCGTGCTGATCGGTATGGACTATCAGGACCGCACCAACAACGTGACCGGATATTACGGCGGCTTCCCGCCGATTGACGCTTTCCACCCGGTCTACGGCGCGAAGCCGGACTACATCACCCAGTACAGCAGGGAAAAGCACAAGCTGCGCCAGACCGGCTATTACCTGCAGGATCAGATGTCCGTTGACCGCTGGCGCCTGACGCTGGGCGGGCGTTATGACCAGGTGAGCGTGTCGAACGTCGACAACTTCAACCACACCCGCAGCGACCTGGATAAGAACAACTTCAGCAGCCGCGCGGCGCTGCTGTATCTGTTTGATAACGGCGTCGCGCCGTACGTGAGCTACTCCACCGCCTTTACGCCGACCAGCTTTGCCGACGAGCAGGGCAACATTCTTGATCCCATGAAGGGTAAGCAGTGGGAAGCGGGGGTGAAGTATGAGCCGGAGGGGATGAACAGCCAGTTCAGCGCCTCGGTGTTCCGTATTAACCAGAAGAACATTGCCACCAAAGAGGAGCCGACCGATCCGTACCGTTCCATCGGTGAAATCGAGTCCGAAGGCGTTGAGCTGGAGGCGATCGGTCAGCTGACCGACAGCCTGCGCATGCAGGCGGCCTATACCTATACCGATATCCGCTACAAGAAAAGTAGCCCGGAAGAGGAGGGCAAACGCGCCGTCTATGCCCCGCGTAACATGGCCAGCGCCTGGCTGAGCTACGACGTGAAAACCGGTCCGCTCGATGGCCTGACCGTGGGTTCCGGCGTGCGCTATGTCAACGGGATCACCAGCGATCGCCAGAATACCCATACGCTGCCGTCGTACACGCTGGTGGATATGGTGGTGGGGTATGATCTGTCGAAAGTCGGGCTCACGGGCGTAAGTGCGCAGCTCAACGTCAATAACCTGACGGACAAGAACTACGTGGCGGCGTGTAATTCTCTCTCTTACTGCTACTTCGGGGCAGAACGCAGCATTGTGGGTAGCGTTTCATGGACGTTCTGAGCCGCTGATTTTGCCCGGTGGCGGCTTCGCCTTACCGGGCCTGCTCGAACATGTAGGCCGGGTCAGGCGTAGCCGCCACCCGGCGATTTCAGCTCAACAGCGCAAGCGTCTGCCGTTTCGGTCTTTCCAGTAAATCCAGCGCCTCCTGATACGTCCGCACGTTGTTATAGCCCATCACCAGCCCGTAACGTTTGCCCGACCCGCGATACCACTCGGAGAGCGCATTGACCTGCAGCCGCTGTTCCTGCCAGCAGCGCGCGATCTCCCGGTCGCAGCTTCCCTTCGTCAGAAACGCCACGATATGCATCCCGCCGTCGTTTTGCTCGGTGAAAAACCGGTCGCCATACACTTCACGCAGGGCGGCAATCATCCACTCCCGGCGGGTCTGGTACAGCGTACGCATTTTCTTGAGATGCCGGAAAAAATGCCCCTCGTTCAGAAACGCGGTGAGGATCTTTTGTGTCAGCACGGGCTGGCCGCTGGTGACGATGTCTGCGCAGTCGGTAAAGGCGTCGACGGTGCTGGCGGGCATCACCAGGTAGCCCAGGCGCAGGGAGGGCATAATGGTCTTGCTGAAGGTTCCCATAAAGATCACCCGGTCGTGATGGTCGAGGCTTTTCAGCGAGGGCAGTACCTTGCGGGTGTAGTGAAATTCGCCGTCGTAATCGTCCTCAATAATCCAGGCTTCGTTCTGGCTCGCCCAGTCCAGCAGCTGCTGTTTGCGCGGCAAAGAGAGAGTTACCGCCAGCGGGCTTTGATGCGAGGGCGTAACGAGGGCAAAGCGCGCATCGCGATGGTTACGCAGCAGGTAATCGATATCCATGCCCGCGCGGTCGACCGGCACGGTGTGCAGGCGCGGCACGATGCGCTTGAGCAGCTGCTGTCCCATAAAATAGCCGGGATCTTCAAACACCACTTTGTCGCTGCGGCTGGCGAGGGTATCGAGGATCAAGCGCAGGCTGCCGCTGTAGCCGCTGGTGATCAGCACCTGTTCCGGCGTGCAGGCCAGCCCGCGTGAGATATTCAGATAGCGGGCAATGGCCTCACGCAGCGGATACCAGCCCAGCACGGGCGGGCTGAGCATCTCCTCCTGACGCATCGAGCGCGTCGCCTGGCCCGACAGCAGCAGCCATTTTTTATAGGGAAAACTGTCCAGAGAGGGGATGCCGGGGCGCAGAAAACCGGCGCGCTCGCGCTGGCTAATCAGTGATTCCGGCAGCGTGCCGGTGGTCTGTTCGGCAGGCGCATTTTTTGCGGGCAGCAGAAGATCCGGATTCACTTTCGTGCCGCGCGCGCCCTGGCTCACCAGATAGCCTTCGCCGATGAGAATGGCGTAGGCCGTTTCGACGGTTTTGCGCGCCACCTTCATCTCTTCGGCCAGCACGCGAATGGCGGGGACCTTATCGCCGGGTTTAAGTACGCCGCGCGTGATGTTGTCGCGATAGCGGGAATAGATATCGTGATAGCCCGGCTTCATGTCCTACCTCGTTTTACAGGTTTTGTATCTTTTTACTATGTCATGTTGCGGATACATTTACCTCACCGCATGACCTGTCCCGCACAAAATGAGGAAAGACAATGAGCACCCGCGTAAACCACCACAAAGCAACACCTGCCCTCGCCAACGCCCTGTCCGCCCTGAGCATGGAAGTGGCGAAAACCTCCATCGACCCGGCGCTCAAGCACCTGATCGACATTCGCGTGTCGCAGCTTAACGGCTGTACTTTCTGCCTGGATATGCACTCGAAAGAGGCCAAAATCGCCGGCGAGCGCGAGCTGCGCCTGTACCATCTGGCCGCGTGGCGTGAGTCTCCGTTGTTCAGCGCCCGTGAGAAAGCGGCGCTGGCCTTCACCGAAGCGTTAACGCAGCCTGGCGTGCATGGCGTGAGCGACGCGCTGTACCGCAGCGTGGCCGAGCATTTCTCAGACGTGGAGATTTCAGAGCTGAACTTCGCCATCGTGGCGATCAACGCCTGGAACCGTCTGGGTATCACCTCCCGCATGGAGCCAGGCTCGCTGGATGTGGCCTACGGGCTGAATAAAGCTAACCTAGAATAACCCCGCGCTCGCGGACCATCGCCACCAGCGCCCGTAACCCTGGCGGGACGTGGCGATGACCAGGATAGTAAAGGCGCAGCCCGGCAAACGGCTGCGTCCAGTCGTTTAAAACGCTCACCAGTTCCCCGCTTTTTAGCTCATCCTGAATATAAAGTTCCGGTAAAAAGCCGACGCCAAGCCCGGCTTTTACCGCCGCGATCGACGCAAAAAGATCCGACGTCGCAAAGCGCGGCGGCACCGCCAGAGTGCAGGTCTCACCGCGACGTGCCAGCTCCCAGCGGTAGATCCCCCCGTGGGACATACGCATGCCAATCCCCTGATGTTGCAGAAGATCGTCCGGCGTTTGGGGGATCCCGTGCTGCGCGAAATAGCCCGGCGTGGCGGTAACGAGCTGGCGGATATCGGCCGTCAGCGGCACGGCGATCATGTCCTGCGGCACGGACTCCTGGAGGCGGATCCCGGCGTCATAGCCTTCGGCGACGATGTCGATCATTCGCGCTTCGCTCACCGTCTCCACGCGCATCTTCGGGTAGCGGATCATAAAGTCGATCAGCAACCGATCCAGAAACAGCGTGCCGATATGGTTCGGTACGTTCAGGCGCAGCGTGCCGGCAGGTTCTCCGGTATCGCTGTGGATCTCCTCGCTGGCCTGGCGAATTTCCTGCAGTGCCGGGCCAATGCGCGCCACATAGCGCTGCCCGGCGTCGGTAAGCGCCACGCTGCGGGTGGTGCGGTTAAAGAGGCGGGTATCAAGACGGCTCTCCAGCCCGGCGACGGCGTTACTCACCGCCGTGGCGGACATCCCTAACTCCTGCGCCGCGCCGCGAAAGCTGCCGCGGCGCACGACGGCCATAACCACTTCCAGCTCGGTCAAACCTGAACGATGCATAGATTATCCTGAAAATCGAAACAACCCTTGCAGCATAGCGTGGATTATCGCAACGGCGTAGTCGTGCCAGACTGTGTTCATCCAGCCTGAGGAGGTTTATATGCACAACATCGAACAGATTTTTATCAACGGTGAGTTTGTTACCCCGCACGGTACCGAGCGTTTTGATTTGTACAATCCCGCCACGGCGCGGGTTATCGGCCAGGTGCGTCTGGCGGATGAGGTCGATGGCGAACGCGCCATTGCAGCTGCCAAAGCTGCTTTTCCGGCGTGGTCGCAAACGTCCAAAGCGGAACGCATCGCGGCGCTAAAACGGATGCATGCCGCCGTAGTGGCCCGTCATGACGAACTGCTTGAGGCCGTTATTGAGGAGTATGGCGCACCCGCGTCGCGCTCGGCGTGGATGGCCAGCTATCCGGCGGAGGTCATCGCTCAGGCCATTGCGGCGCTGGAGGCGTTCGAATTTACCTCTGCCGCGGGCGCCGCGACGGTACAGATGGTGCCGCTTGGCGTGGCGGGGCTTATCACGCCGTGGAACAGCGATGCTGGCTTTATCTGCGGCAAGCTGGCCGTTGCGCTGGCGGCAGGTTGTACGGCGGTGATCAAGCCGAGCGAAATGAGCGCGCTGCAAACCCGGGTCATCACCGAGGCGCTGGCTGATGCCGCCCTGCCGCCGGGGGTGTTTAACATCGTCACCGGGCGCGGCGACAGGGTCGGTGAAACCCTCAGCCGCCATCCCGATGTGGCAAAAATCTCGTTTACCGGTTCGACGGCGACAGGTAAGGCGATCCTGCGTAACGCCGCAGAAAGCTTTAAGCGCGTCACCCTGGAGTTAGGCGGCAAATCCCCGACGATCCTGCTGGAGGATGTCGATCTTACCAACGCGATCCCGCTGGTGGTGCAGGCCGGGTTTATGAACAGCGGACAGGCCTGCGTGGCGGGCACGCGCATTCTGGTGCCCCAGTCGCGCAAAGCGGAAATCGAAACCGCGCTGGCCGACGCGGTGGCGGCGATGAAATCCGGCGATCCGCGCGATAACGCCACGGAAATCGGCCCGATGGTCAGCGAAAAGCAGTGGCAGCGGGTGCAGAGCTATATTCGTAAAGGCATCGACGAGGGGGCACGCCTGCTGGCGGGCGGTGAAGGTCGCCCGGAAGATACGCAGGACGGCTGGTTTGTGCGCCCGACGCTGTTCGCGGACGTGAATAATCAGATGGCGATTGCCCGTGACGAGATTTTCGGCCCGGTGCTGTGCGTCATCCCTTATCGCGATGAGGCAGAGGCCGTCGCCATTGCTAACGATACCGACTATGGCCTGAGCGCGATGGTGCTGGGCGGCGATGTGGCGCGTGCGCACCGCGTGGCACAGCAGATCGTTTCCGGTCGGGTGCTGGTAAACACCCTTGCCCATGAACCGAAAGCACCGTTCGGCGGGTTCAAACACTCAGGTGTTGGGCGCGAGATGGGCGAGTGGGGAATTCGCGCGTTTATGGAACCCAGGTCGGTTGTGGGCTAAACCCTGCCCGGTGGCGCAGCCGCCCCGCTTGCCGGGGCGTTACGTGCCGGGTTCACTCTTCAAACATGCTTTCAAAGGTTTTCGTCGGTAAGAAGAGCGTGAATTCATTCTCGGCCAGAAGCGGTATGAACCCCAGTTTGAGGTAAAAATTTCTGGCTGTATCGTTCAGCGCTTCAACAAACAGACCATGAATGCCGACGGCAAAGGAGGCCAAATAGACAGTCTTCATAGCATGGGTGACAAGTAACTCACCAAAACCTTGCCCCTGAATGCGTTTATCAATAGCCAGACGCCCTAAGGTTACGCTCGGCACATTTTTATAAGGAATGCGCTTCTGCTGAGTTTTAGAGGGCAGGTAAGCTTTTTCAAAGCAACTCCCGGAGAGCGTGTAATAACCCAGAACTCGCGGGTTTTCCTCGCGGGTCGTGAGAACGTAGGCACGCAAAAACTTCCCGCGATGCTGGCGTTTAAGGTGTTCCGCAAGGAAGGTGTTAAGGCTTACTTCTCCGCAATCGAACTGGCTCAGGTCGTACTCAACGTCTTCTGAAAAAATCCCTATCTTCACATCGTTCACCTATTACTCCATATCCTGGAGACGCTTCGCCGCGCGTTTCAGGCGGTCATTTGGTGCCGGCGGGTTGCTGATGGCCTCCATTACCGTATTCCAGGAGGCTTCATTAAGGATCATGCGACGGTGTCGATCGATAACTTCCGCAGCGCGTTCAGAAGCCGTGCTGACCATGAACTGCGAAATTGACTGGTTGGTCATTGCTGCAGCTTCTTCGATCAGGCTTTTATCGTCTTCGCTTAACCTCAGATCGATGCGCTGTTTCTTCAGTGCTGTCATGATGTGCTTCTCAATTGTTTTTCAGCTTTATTTGAATTGTACGGTGTTAATCCGTACATTTATGATAGGTGTGCCTTCAACATAATTCAATGAGAAATTCAGCGTAGCGCCCTCCGGCACAACACTTCGCTCTTTACCGAGTGGTGGTAACGGCTTCGGGAAACGTTGCCATTAAGAGACTGTTTAGCCGTTAATAAAAGCCCGGTGGCGCTGCGCTTACCGGGCCTGTGGGTATGTCACCTCTGGCAGTGCCTTTCGCAATTCCTGCTCTTTTGTCCATCGTTTCTTGATACTTACCCTGATAACTATTATCCTGAATGCGTACTACGAGAGGACTCCCCATGAGTGAAGACGAACTGTTTAGCCGCCGGCCAATGGGCATGCGGATGGCGATGGTCGTGCGCCAGTGGCGTGCGGTGATCGACGATGCCATTCTCGATACCGGGTTAACCCAGTCGAGCTGGACGGTAATGATGCAGCTGCAACAGCTTGGGGATAACGTCTCGGTAAGCGAACTGGCGGAGGTGCAGGGTATCGAACTGCCGCCGCTGATGCGCACCCTGACACAACTGGAAAAGCAGGGCTACCTGTTGCGCACCGTATCGCCTTACGACAAGCGTATCCGGCTGCTAACGCTGACGCCCGAAGGGAAGAGCGTTCTTGAAACGCTGACTCAGGTTATTGAGAACTTTCAGGCTCGCGTCTCGCACAATATCGCGCCGGAACATATCGCCATTTTCAGCGCCACGTTGAATCAAATCGCCTGCAATTTGCGGACAATCCGCGAAGAAGATAACAAGACCGAAAAATAATGACTCCTGAACAAAAGTTTGCCCGCTGGGTAAGGGTAAGTATTGCCTCTTTCCTGCTGATGTTTGTCTACTTTATCGTCGCGGATATCTGGATCCCGCTGACGCCGGACTCCACCGTGATGCGCGTGGTGACGCCGGTCTCTGCGCGCGTCTCCGGCTACGTCGCGGCGGTACACGTGCACAACAACAGCCAGGTTAAAAAAGGCGACCTGCTGTTTGAGCTGGACGACACGCCGTTTCGTAACAAAGTGGAAGCGGCGCAAATCGCGCTGGAGCAGGCCCGCCTGTCCAACGAACAGCTCGATGCGCAGATCGCTGCCGCCCAGGCCAGCCTGAAAACTGCGGTGCTGACCGCGCGTAACGACAAAGTGACGTTTGACCGTTATCAGAAGCTGAGCGCGCTGCAGAACGTCTCGCAGTCTGACCTCGACAAGGTGCGCACTGCCTGGCAGAGCAGCGAGCAGTCCGTCAGTTCGCTTCAGGCCAACATCCGTAACCTGCGCATTCAGCGCGGCGAGCGCGATGAACACCGTAACGTGACGCTGCAAAAATACCGCAATGCGCTGGATGACGCCGAGCTGAACCTCGGCTGGACGAAGGTCTATGCCGAAGCGGACGGCACGGTGAGTAACCTGCAGCTCAGCCCCGGATTTTATACCTCCTCCGGCTCTGCCGCGCTGGCGCTGGTGAACAACCAGACCGATATCGTGGCCGATTTCCGCGAGAAGAGCCTGCGTCATACCCATCAGGGAACCGACGCCGCCGTGGTGTTCGATGCCTTTCCGGGGCAGGTTTTCCGCGCCCACGTGACCAGCAGCGATGCCGGGATCCTCGCCGGGCAGGAAGCGGTAAACGGCGAGCTGTCCCAGCCGGAGACCTCTAACCGCTGGGTACGTGACGCGCAGCGTATGCGCATCCACGTGGCGCTGGATGAAGCGCTGCCGAAGCACCTGCCGACCGGCGCCCGTGCCACGGTGCAACTGTACAACAGCGAAGGGCCGTTCGCGCGCTTCTTCTCCGGGATGCAGATCCACCTGGTGAGCCTGCTGCACTATGTCTATTAACACCCTGGCGAGGGTCTTTACCCCGCACGGCAACATCGTCTACACGGCCAACGACTTTCGCCAGACCCTGCGCATCGTCTTTGCCGGGATGATTGCCCTCAGCGTGTCGAGCTTCTACAACACCAGCTACGGCGTGTTCTTCGTGGTCTACCCGATCATGTTGCTGTCGCTGGTACCGGTGTTCAACCGCCACGTGGCGAAGCAGTTTGTCTTTAGCGCCGCGCTGAACTGCGTTGAAATGGTGATTATCATCGGCTTTTTGTCGCAGTGGCCGGTGATCATGACGCTGGTGGTCTTTGCCCTGTACGTGATGCGCTTTCGCTTTATGAGTAAGGGGCCGCTGTTTCTGTTCGGCTCCATGGGCGTGGTGTGCCAGAGCGTGATGCTCAACTTTATGAGCTACCCGACGACCAACTGGCACACGCTGTTATTTTCCAACATCGAAGCGAGCGTGATGGCGGTGTGCCTGAGTGCGCTGATGAACTATCTGCTGCCGGACGTCGAACCTCGCAAGCCGCCGCCCCTGATTGAGAAAGACGATGCCCGGGTGCGGCACGAGTCGTTGCTTTCCGGGACGGTCGCCACGCTGATCTTTGTGGTGTTCCAGATAAGCGACCTGAGCGATTCGCTCTCGGCGCTGATGGCGGGTGTGCTGATCCTGTTCCCGATGCACTATCGCGGCGCGGTGATGAGCTCGGTCTGGCGCGTGGTCGGCGTGGTGCTGGGCTGCCTGTATATCCTGGTGGTGCAGCTTATCCTCTACGATCACAGCAGCCACATGCTGCTGATGATGCCGTTGATTGGCCTCGGGCTGGCGTTTGGCGCGCGGCTGCACGTCATGGAGAAGGTGGGGGCGGGCGTCGGCTTTGCCAGCATCACCACCATCGGCATTATGTTCGGGCAGAACATGCACCCGGACAGCGACCTGGTGTTCAGCGATTTATACCGCATCACGTCGGTCACCTTCGCGCTGGTGACCACGCTGACGCTGGTCTTTCTGGTGCACCGGGTCCTGAACTGTTTTGCTCCGACGCGCTACGTTATCGCGCCGCCGAAAGCAGAGTAGTGCGCAAGCAGGCTGGGCAACTGCGAGAGTAAAAACAGGATCAGCCCAATCGTCCCACCGACCAGCGTGCCGTTGACGCGGATAAACTGCAGGTCTTTGCCGATATTCAGTTCAATCTGGCGCGACATATCTTTGGCGTCCCAGCTTTTTACCGTGTCGCTGATATGGCGCGTGAGGAACGCGGCGAAGTCCGGCGCGACGCGGTGCGCGGCCTGCTCCAGATGCTCGTTCAGCGACGCGCGCAGGCTGGCATCGGCGTTCAGCGTTTCGCCAAACCACAGCCCGGCGTTGGCGATGCGCTGCTTCACGCGGGAGTCTTCACTGTGCATATCCGCTTTCAGCCATTCGCGCAGGTCGGCCCACATCTCGCCCAGATAGCGGTTAAACGCCTCGTCATTCTTCAGATAATGCTTGATGTTGTCGGCTTTCGCCGCCATGTCCGGATCGTTTTTCAGGTTGTCGATAAACTTGAGCGTGGCGCGGTCAAACGCCTGACGTATCTGGTGCGTGCGGTCGTGGCTGATGTCATCCAGCAGGGTATTCACCGCGTTCGATACCATCTCCGCGCTCTGGTCGCCCAGCCACTCCGTCGGCAGCACCATCGCTTTGCGCGGATGTTCTGTTTTGAGCCAGTGGACAATCTGACTGGCGATGAAGTCCCGCGTGCTTTCCCGCTGAATCAAGGTAATCAGACGGTTGATGATCGTATCCAACAGCACCTGATGGCGGTTGTTTTTGGTCATGCTTTCCAGCATGACGGCGCTGGTTTCGGTGAAATCGACCTTGTCGAGCGCCTTATGTACGGCGCGTTTAAGCAGTCGCTGAATACGCCCGTCATCGGTAAGTTCCAGAAAACCGCTCATAACCTGGATCAGGTGCTGCCCGACGCGCTGGGCGTTGTCCGGTTGACTGAACCAGGTGCCAATCATCTGAGCCGGTTCATAGCGGCGGATTAAGTCCACCAGGGATTGCGTATCGAGGAATTTTTCCTGAACAAACTGGCCCAGATTTTCGCCGATCCGATCTTTATTGCGCGGAATGATCGCCGTATGGCGCGCGATAAACGGAATGGGCACCCGGCGGAACAGGGCAACCACGGCAAACCAGTCTGCCAGCGCGCCCACCATTGCGGCCTCGGCGATGGCCTTGACGCCGCGCACCCAGAAGGTCTGCGGTAGAAATAGCGTGGTAATAAACGCCGCGGCAGCAATCAGCAGCAGCGACAGCGCCAGCAGCTTGGCGCGTTTGAGTTCGGCTAATTTTTCCATGGCTTAAGGATAGAGGGAAGCGGGGGGAAAGTGCAAAAAACGGCAACCGTAAGGTTACCGTCGGTCAGACATGGCTTAAAGCACGATGTCTTTATTGCGCCATTTGATGCTGCTTAAAATGTTCAGCCTGCGCCAGTACGCCCATATAGACATCATCATTCGCTACCGGCGGGAACTTATGCTTGTGCAGCAGCAGAATCAGTTCAACCTTCAGCTTCGCTTTAATATCATCACGCTTGCTCCAGTCCGGGTACTTCGACGTATTATCCACCACCGCCTTCATCTCTTTCGCCAGCGCCAGCATTTTATCGTCTTCATAAGTGAACTGATATTTATCACGCATATGCGCCAGAATGTCGTAGAAGGCTTTCTCTTCCATATCGATCCCGAGATCGGCATAGGTGCCCATCTCGGTCTTTATGTCGTAGATGATATCCGTCATTTCCTGGCTGAACTCATCAAACTCTTCGCCATTAAGAATGTCATCTTCCCGGCGCTCATTATATTTATCCATAATGGACTGGAACCGACGGGTGAAGTTGATCCCCTGCAACTGGTTAATCTTTTTAAAGTCGCCGATCGCTTTTTCCAGCAGCTTTTGCAGCAGCTGGATTTTAGTGGCCGGCAATTTGATCTTATTGATGCGATCCAGATAATCATTGTCAAAGATATCGATTGATTCAGCTTTCTTATCGCCGAGGAAAAACAATTCTTCCACGCCGTCGGCCTTGAGCGCTTCGGCGATCATCTCGCGCACGCGGGCGTTCATCTGCGTGACGTCCGGCGCATCGCCTTTGGTCAGCTTGAAGACAATGGAACGCACGGCAAGATAAAAGTGGATATGATCGCGTTCGGCCTGTGAAAGTGCTTCGCTACCGCAGCAAACGTCATAGGCGGCTTTCAGGCGTTTTACCAGGCCCATAAAGCGTCGTTCTACCTTTTGCGTTCGCATCACAAATTCTGCCGCGTTGTTCAGGCAGGCCAGTTGCGCCTGCGGCTCGCCGCTGAAGTAAGCTTCGCTGTCAAAATCATGGAAGGCCTGCGCCAGCAAATCGAGGTGGTTTTTTACCTCAATCACCGACTGCTGAATATCTTCAAAGTTATTGGCATCAATGCGCGAATACATTGCCAGCGCCTGGTTCATCTGACGCTTAATGCCGATATAGTCGACGACAAGTCCTTTGCTTTTGCCTTCCAGCTTGCGGTTAACGCGGGAAATGGTCTGGATCAGGTTGTGCTTTTGCAGCGGTTTATCGATATAGATGGTGTCCAGTTCCGGCACGTCGAACCCGGTCAGCCACATATCCACCACGATGGCGATCTTGAAATTTGACTTCGCGTTTTTGAACTGTTTATCAAGCTCCTTGCGGTACTCCTTGCTGCCGAGTAGTTCATACAGCGTGGCGTTATCATCTTTACCGCGCGTCATCACCATCTTCACCATTTCAGATGGCGGTAACTCTTTTTGCTCCTGCTCCGTCAGCGCGATACCGTCTGGCACCTGTTTGACCTCAAACCACGCCGGACGGAAAGTTTTAAGCTGGCGATAGAAATCCCAGGCAATCTCGCGGCTGGCGCAGACGAACATCGCCTTGCCTTTTACCGTCGATCCTTCTGCAACCCGTTTTTCATAGTGTTTGGCAAAGTCCTCGGCAAGCGCCTTTAGTCGGTCTTCATCGCCCAGAATGGCGTTCATGGTAGCGCTGGCCTTTTTGCTCTCGTCGATTTGCCATTCGTTGGTTCCGGCGCTGGCGCACTCGTCGTAATATTTTTCGACCTCTTCCAGCTTGCTGCTGTCGAGGATCACTTTCGCCGCGCGGCCTTCGTAGACGATACGCACCGTGATCTCATCCAGGACGGATTCGGTCATGGTATAGCTGTCGACCACCTCCCCGAAGACGTCGAGCGTGGCGTCGATCGGTGTCCCCGTAAAGCCGACGTAGGTGGCGCAGGGCAGCGAGTCGTGGAGATACTTGGCGAACCCAAAGGTTTTGCGTACCTTGCCGCTCTCTTTATCGACCAGCACTTTCTGATCCAGATTGACCTGGCTGCGGTGCGCCTCGTCAGAGATACAGATGACGTTGCTGCGTTCGGTAAGCAGTTCGGTATCTTCGGTAAACTTATGGATGGTGGTCAGGAAGACGCCGCCGCTGTTGCGACCGGCCAGCTTTTCCCGCAGATCGTCACGGCTGGTGACGGGGGCCACGGTCTCGTCGCCAATATAGTTTTTGGCATTGCACATCTGTGTTGAGAGCTGATCGTCCAGATCGGTGCGGTCGGTGATCAGCACGATCGTCGGGCTGGCGAATTCGACGCTTTTCATCAGCAGGCGGGTTAAGAACTGCATGGTGTAGCTCTTGCCGCAGCCCGTGGCGCCAAAGTAGGTGCCGCCTTTACCGTTACCGTAAGGTTTACGCGCCCGTTCGATGCTATAGTAGAGCTTGCGCGCCGCATAGTACTGCGGGTAGCGGCAGCAGATTTTCACTTCATGTTTGGCTTTATCCGGGAAGCAGATAAAGTTTTTGATCACGTCCAGCAGGCGTACCGGGTGGAATAAACCCTGAATCATCGAGTGCAGAGAGGGGATGCCGTCCTGCTCGCGGTTCTCATTGCCGCTGACCTTGCGCCATGAGTAGAAATACTCGTGTGGCGCAAACAGGTTGCCCATGCGGTTATTGACGCCGTCGCTGATAATGCACAGCGCGTTAAAGACAAACAGCTGCGGAATATCGCGACGATAGCGGGTGCAGAGCTGTTTATAGGCGTCGCCAATATTGGCTTCCTGCTCGCGCACCGCGCTTTTAAATTCGAATACTACTAGCGGCAGGCCGTTGATATACAGGATTGCATCCGGAATGCGCGGCTGGTTTTCTTTGCCGGTGATGGTCAACTGATTGACGATTTTCACGCGGTTTAGCGGCTGGATAAGATAGCTTGCCGGCGTTTCCGCGGCCTGTTGCAGCGGCACGTCAGCTTCAAACAGTTTACGCAGCGCAGCGGGCAGGTGCCGGGTGTCGAGCAGTTCGATATAAAGATCTTTCTGCTGGCGATCGTCGCGTTTAAACAAGAAACCGTTGGCCAGCCAGGTGCAGAAGGTTTTATTGCTTTCGTAGAGATCGGAAGCGGGCAGGGTGGTGAATTGCTTGATCAGCCGCTGGATTTCGTCTTCCGTAATACCGTCGGCCTGATAGCGTGCCGCGAGGTAGTGGCGAAGATCGTCTTCAATAATCACCTGATCGAGGCTTGAACGCGGCACATTATCGCCTGTCAGGTGCTGGTAGCCCTGCTCCTGTAACAGTTCAATTATTGCCTGTTCTAACTTCGCTTCACTGAATGAGAGATGCATATCCCGCTCCGGCCCTGGCTGGTTTTCTGGTAAGGGTTCCTGTAAGAGAAGAAAACCTTACCAGAAAGCCCCTGATATTTCAGGGGCAAAAAACGTTATGCGGGTTCGGTTTGTTTGACTAAATCTGGTAGATCTTCCAGGGACAGCTCGCCGGAGATGAGTTTGGGGAGTAGGGTGTCGCGGAGGGCGGTTAGCTGATTGTTTAATAATCGTTGATTTTTAATTTTGGCAAAATACTTCCCAACGATATTATCATATTTATTGACTAACAATGATGGAGGAACTAAACATAAAGAGTTACTTAAATCACCTTTTTTTATGTGGCCCATTGTTACAGCTTTTGCTTCTGCAATATGTTGAAATCTTGAAAGATGCTGCTTTGTCCACATCAGATAAAAAGATTGAGGATATTTTTGTGATGTTACTTTGTATAAATGCTGATTCAATGCTGCATTACCGCCAGTCCAAATATCGATCATCAAAGTCCCTGACCATGAGAAAATCATATCGCCGTCATAGACCTTGCAGCTATCAACAATATCAAACGTCGCGCGTTCGTCATTGTTTATATAACCAGCACGTAAATCTGCTATTTTTAAAACAGGAAGATAGTTTTCTTCATTATTTTCTGGCCTAAATTTTTGTAATGCTAGACCATTTTGAAAATTAGCAATATTATCTAATGCTTCAATATTCCAGGTTTTTGGTGCCCAGCCTAACTCTGTTTCTTCAAATTCCGCCGGGAATAGAGCACGAATATCCGCCGGAAGTGGTTTGAAATCTACACTATTGCGTATTTTTTGACGCAATTCGGCGCGAGATTGCAGCGTTTCCGGGATTGGACTTCCCGCATCCAGCGCGTTATCAATCACCGGGTCGAAGTCCACAAACCAGGATTTGAACAGGGTTTGGGACATTTTTTCCAGGGTTTGGTTGATTTCTAAATTCAGATTAATTTTATTCTCTAAATCAAAATAGATTTTTTCAAGGTTTATTCTCTCTTCAATAGGAGGTATCGGTAATGGGATTTCCTTTACATCTTTTAAATTAAGGGTTTTTTGAACAGTTGTATTAGCTCTTGAATCTAAGAAATATTTTGTATAAGGAGATTGAAGACAAATATGTATCCACTCGGCGCTTATTTCATCGGATGGTCTAATCACTGCGATAGCACGAGCAACATTCCACCCATGTAAGTCTTTAGACGTAATAGCACTTAAGCCTGTCGAACCAACTAATGTTAAAAGTACTTCCCCACCTTCTAATCGCGTCTTCGAAAATTTACTTTCAATATCGTGAGAAACTTTTAATACATCGACAACGGAAATTTTCCCATTTTCTATGTTATTTACACGAATTATTCCAATGCCATCGTCCTGATGTTGGCCAGGCTGAACAATACCATAAGAAATATTTCCACCTTTTGTGCAATCAACAAGGCTTTTACAATACCATCCTGGTGGTAGTTTGAAGTTTTCATTCAACATAACCCAGCGCCTCCAGGTTCTGACGAATCGCCTTATCCAGTTCTTCCGCCTGTTTCATCTGCTCAAACAACGTCTTCGACAATTCACGCATTTTGTTCTCAAACGCCACGCCGTCGTCTTCCTGCTCGGCTGCGCCGACATAGCGGCCCGGCGTTAGCACGTAGTCGTTAGCCTTCATCTCTGCAATAGTCGCGACCTTGCAGAACCCAGCCTGGTCTTCATATTGCGCCAGCTTGCTGTCACCGCGCTTAACGCGCTCGGCCAGCTCTTCCGGCGTGCTGCGCCATGCATGGTAGGTGTCGGCGATGGTGGCGATATCGTCCGACGTCAGTTCTTTGGTGGTGCGGTTCATCATGGTGCCGAGGTTACGCGCATCGATAAACAGCGTTTCGCCCTGACGGTTGCGGTAGCCTTTGGCCGGATCGGCCGCCTTCGACTTGGTCATAAACCACAGGCACACCGGGATCTGGGTGGTATAGAACAACTGGCCGGGCAGGGCAATCATGCAGTCGATCAGATCGTTTTCGATCATTCGCGCGCGGATCTCGCCTTCGCCGCTGGTGTTGGAACTCATCGAGCCGTTTGCCAATACAAAACCGGCGGTGCCGTTGGCCGACAGCTTGGAGAGCATATGCAAAATCCAGCCGTAGTTGGCGTTGCCGGTCGGCGGTGTGCGGTAGCCGGCAAAGCGCGGGTCTTTGGTCAGCTCGGCGTCGTTACGCCAGTCTTTCAGGTTAAACGGCGGGTTCGCCAGAATGTAGTCGGCCTTCAGGTCCGGGTGCTGGTCGCTGAAGAAGGTGTCCGCCGGGCGCTCGCCCAGGTTGGCGGAAAGACCGCGAATGGCGAGGTTCATCTTCGCCAGCTTGTAGGTGGTGGCCGTCAGCTCCTGGCCGTACAGGGCGATATCGCGGCTTTTCCCCTGATGGCTTTCAACAAACTTCACCGACTGGACGAACATCCCCGCCGAGCCGCAGCAGGGGTCATAAATTTTGCCCTGAAACGGTTCGAGCATTTCGGTCAGCAGCGTCACCACGCATTTTGGCGTATAGAACTCACCGCCGCCTTTGCCCTCGGTGGCGGCAAACTTGCCGAGGAAGTATTCGTACACGCGGCCGACCAGGTCCTCTTTCGACAGCGCTTCCACGTCGGTTTCATGCGCCAGCGTTTCGATGTTATCGATGGTATCGATCAGGGACGCCAGCTTCTTGGTTTCCAGGTTCTGGCGGCTAAAGTAGTTGTCCGGCAGCGCGCCTTTCAGCGTCGGGTTACGCTTCTCAATGGTGGAGAGGGCGGTATCGATTAGCACGGCAAGGTTATCCTGCTTGGCGTTCTGCTTAATGAACGACCAGCGCGCCGCTTCCGGCAGGTAGAAGATGTTGTCCTGTTGATAGAAGACTTCCATTTCGAGGAAATCGCCCTGGCCTTCGTCCTTCATTTTTTGACGGCGGGCCTCGAACTTATCGCTGATAAATTTCAGGAACACGAGGCTCAGCACCACGTGTTTGTACTCGGAGGATTCAACGCTACCGCGAAGCTGATTCGCGGTATCCCATAACGTCTCTTCAAAGCCTTTCTTTGCTTTGGTTTTTTTTGCTGGTGCTTTGGCCATGATGAACTCAATCAGGAAAAATTTGGCGCCTATTGTAGCGATTTAGGCGTTACATTTCGCCTTTTAATCCTTCTTCCAGCTCATCAAAAAGCTGCAAATCCACGTCCAAAAGTTCTACCGCACTGCTGCGGCGAATCCCCACGTTATTCTCAATTAACAGTTCCAGCAGGCGATCGCCATCTATCAGGGTAATAGGGGCCGCGCCAGGGTGCAGAGCCGCTTTTTCGCAGTTACCGGCAAAACGACCTGTCGTGATCAGCGTACCTCGTATCGCGCTGTGGTAAGGGAGTGCACCGCGAAGCTGGTCGATGATAGGGCGAGTGATGTTGCTTTGCATACGCTTAACCTGAACCACTTCGGTAATCGTGGTGATACCGACCTGCACTCTGCCCACGACATCCACGCCTTTATCGCCCGAGGCTTTGGTCACCTCAACCTGCTCATAGCCCATTGCTTCCAGTAGCTGACCAATCAGGTGCTCAAACTTGTAGGGATTCATGGTGCTGATTTGCTCACGCAGCAGCTCTTTTTGCTGGTGGTTGTAGCGCTTGACAGCGTCCAGAAGCTCTTTACGCGGATCGCTTTTGCGGGCGGGAAGCGCTTTCCCAAGCCAGGCGCGGCCAGTATCGGTGATGTGATAGCTCATGCCTTCGCGAGCGACCATCTCGCGCTCAACCAGGTTATACAGCCGAGAATAGAGCGTGCTTTTTATCGAACTCGTTGAGGCAAACTTCGAGTGCTGATGCAAAAAAGCCTGCCATTCGGGCAGCAAATCGGCCCGGCGAGACATTTCACGTCCGGCAAGGAGCTCTAAAAGATGTAGCAGTCCCTCCCTGTCATCCAGCATTCGCAGGACCGTTTCATCATTAGCAAGAAATTGTTCGCCACGTGTGGTCGGAATCCAGCTCTCGTTTGGATCCGTAGTCATCAGATCAAAAAGTGGATAGTTCAGGAACAGGTAACAGCCGTAGCTGTGGCGAGGATTTAATATGTGATCGTCCTGATTCCAGATGCAGCGCGCAATTTCAGCATCTTCACCTTTCAAACGTTCACTTATCCACATATCGGGTTCGGACCAGTCGACCGGGTTTTGCGGCGTGCCGGTATGCTCATGAATGGCATTAATCATATTGCGCACGGACTTAACGGAATAGCCTGATACAGCTTTCATCATTGCTTTCACTTGCGCATAGGTGGGAAACAGCGGGGTGATGACTTTGTAATTTTTCACGTTGGTCCTTTAACGATTTGTAGCAGCGTAGCTGGTGACTTCAGATTGGAAATTCTAACGAGTATGTCGGTAATCTTATAACGCAAACGTGTCATTACAGGATTGATATCTCATTGGTTCTTCATTGGCGCTGTTGCCTCTATCCTTCTGATGCAATGCAATTGAGGCATTAAAGCTTGGCTAAGAACCTTCCGTATATACCCAACTTTACGTCCACCGCCAGTCATATTGACTACCCTTAATACCCTAAGCGGTAATTAAAGGAGATTCGATATGGCTTACCAGACAGTAAATCCTGCCACCAACCAGCTGGTGAAAGAATACCCCTCCCACACCGATGCGGACGTCGAAGCGGCGCTGAAGGCGGCGGACGCGCTCTATCACTCCGACTGGGCGAAAGGCGATATTGAACAGCGCCTGCCGGTGCTGCACAAGCTGGCCGATCTGATTGATGCGCGCGTGGAGGAACTGGCTAAAATCGCCAGTCAGGAGATGGGTAAGCTCATCGAACAGAGCCGCGGAGAAGTGAAGCTCTGCGCGCAGATTGCCCGCTATTACGCCGATAACGCGAAGCAGTTTTTAGCGCCTGTAAAATACAAATCGGAACTGGGTGAAGCCTGGGTAGAGCATCACCCCATCGGCGTGCTGATGGCGGTTGAACCCTGGAACTTCCCTTACTACCAGCTGATGCGCGTGCTGGCTCCTAACCTGGCGGCGGGTAACCCGGTGATTGCCAAACACGCGAGTATAGTCCCGCACTGCGCCGAGACCTTTGCGCATCTGGTGCGCGAAGCGGGCGCGCCGGAAGGGGCATGGACAAATCTGTTTATCTCCTCTGATCAGGTGGCGAAGATTATCGCCGATGAACGCGTGCAGGGCGCAGCGCTGACCGGCTCTGAAAAAGCGGGTAGCGTGGTAGCGGCCCAGGCGGCGAAGCACATCAAAAAATCGACCCTGGAACTGGGCGGTAACGACGTGTTCGTGGTACTCGACGACGCGGATATCGACAAGGCCGTGAAGATTGGCGTCAACGCCCGTCTGAATAACGCGGGCCAGGTCTGTACTGCGGCGAAGCGCTTTATCCTGCATGAAAAAATCGCCGACGCGTTCCTGAGCAAGTTCACCGAGGCGTTTAAGCAGGTGAAGATTGGCGATCCGCTGGATGAAAGCACCACGCTGGGGCCGCTGTCATCCAGGGACGCGCTGGAGACGCTGACCAAACAGGTCGACGAGGCGGTGAAGCATGGCGCGAAGCTGCACTACGGCGGCAAGCCGGTCCAGCGTGAGGGCAGCTTCTTTGAGCCGACCATCCTGACGCATATCTCACGCGAGAACCCGGCATACTTCGAAGAGTTCTTCGGCCCGGTCGCGCAGGTTTATGTGGTGAAAAGCGATGATGAAGCCGTCGCGCTGGCCAACGACTCGCACTACGGACTCGGTGGCGCGGTGTTCAGTCAGGATATCGAGCGTGCGAAGAAAATGGCGTCGCGCATCGAAACCGGAATGGTGTATATCAACTGGCTCACCGACACGGCGGCAGAGTTGCCGTTTGGCGGCGTGAAGCGTTCCGGTTACGGGCGTGAACTGTCGGATCTGGGGATCAAAGAGTTTGTAAACCAGAAGCTGGTGGTGGTACATCAGTAATCGCACCCATAAAAAACCTGCCATGCGGCAGGTTTTTTTTGTTCGCGCTTATTGCACTTCGATCTTATCCCAGCCGCTTTTATACATGCAGCTGTCTACCAGGGTATCTCTGCGATACTCATTGGCGTCTTCAACCGTATAGCTGGTGGAAACATCCTTTTTCTTGTGTTTCTTGTCCTGCTTTTCCGAGTTTGAACCCGTCACAACGTTATCCGGGGGCAGGTCGATAAGTGCCTGAGCTTCGCATTCCGTTAGCTTTTTATTCATTTCCCTGTCACTGACGCCAGGCTTGACCCATTTATACTGGACGCAGCCTGACAGCAGTAACGTAATACTCAGAACACTAAGCGCGGCGATGCGGGTTTTCATCAGAAGCTTACTCCGCCGCCTACGTATGCGCCGTCAATCAGGGTGTGGTTTGGACGACCGTCTTTGCCATCAACGCTCACGTGGCGGTAACCCACTTTCAGCGTCACAGGTTTAATTGGGGTCCAGCTTACGCCGCCGTTTGCTTCAACGTAGTTTTTTACGCTGTTGTTCAGGCCGTCTGGCGCAACATAACCTTCACCGAACACGTGGATGCTGTCGGTCAGCGCAACGTTTACACCACCGCCGATTGGGAAGGCCACGCCGTTATCGCCTTTTTTCGGGCCGATGTAGATCGCTTTAGCGCCCGCATTCAGCATCACCGGGCCAACTTCCAGGTTGTAACCTGCGCCAACGCCGCCGGTCTGCGTACCGTCATCGGTGTTCTTCAGCCAGTTGCTCTCCGCATACAGGCCAGATGAGGATTTACCCATTTCCAGATTAAGGTTGGTAAAGTTTTTACCCTGCTCAATGCTGCCGCCCATAGCCAGTGCGGAACCTGATACAGCGGTCAGAGCAGAAAGGAGAAGAACATTCAGCTTTTTCATGTTTTATGCCTCGTCATTAAATTAATCTGGGCACACCTTAACAAGCGAGGTTTATGACTGCAAATGTGAGGCGGCTCGCAGTTTTATGCTGATTTTGTTAATGATTTTCCGCATATTTGTTGCGTGAATGCTGGTATTTGCCTTCGTCAACGCGAATGTTTTTTACGTTTAGAAACGGTTTAGAATTTTGTCTAAATATCATCTGAACGAGGCGGGGATATTGATTGGAAATGCATTAATTGGGTTTCTAATAATTTCCTGAAATGTTTCCGCTGTAACGGATAAAAACGTAAATTTACATTTTTATGGTTAAGTTATACTCAGCCCTCTATCAACTATACCTGTTTATGGCATGAATGCTTGTCATAAAAATCATTAGTGCAAAAAATACGTGTAAGAAGTATGTCATTGTCATGTATTAGGATGACGATATGCCGATATCATCACAAGGATGATTAAATAATCATGATGAACAGAGTAAAAGGATTTTTTCCAGAATATTGCGATCCCTCATCCCACCGGGAGAGGGAACAAACAGGCGTTATTTACGTAGTCCCGCAAAGGCCGACCGAATCTCATCTTCCGGCAGCTCAAGCCCGATAAAGACCATCACGCTGTGCGGCGGTTCGTCGCCCCAGGGGCGATCCCAGTCGGCGCTGTACAGGCGCTGCACGCCCTGGAACAGCAGGCGGTTAGGTTCACCGTCAATCCACAGCATTCCTTTGTAGCGCAGCAGCTTGTCGGCAAACGACAGCAGCAGGTTCTCCATTACGCGGGAAACGTCGCTGATATCTACCGGGTAATCCAGCTCAACCACAATGGACGAGACGTCATTTTGCTTATCGGCCATAAAGTGGAAGCGCGGTCTGGAGGTGACGTTCTCTTCGAGCATAAAGCCGTTGGTGTTGAACAGCTGAGACAGGTCAATATCGCCGTGCGTCACGGTATAAATCGGGGCGCGTGAGTTAATGCGCGTCAGCCGCTCGCGCAGTTTCTCGCTGTCGCCTGCCACGTCGGTTTTGGTCAGCAGGATGCGATCCGCGTAGCCGACCTGAGACTGGGCAATGGTGAACTGGTTCATCTGCTCGTCGGCGTGAACCGCATCGACCAGCGCAACAACGCCGTCCAGCAGGTAGCGCTGGCAGAGAATGTCATGGGAGAAAAAGGTCTGGATAATCGGGCCGGGGTCAGCCATGCCGGTGCATTCAATCACCAGGCGGTCAAAGCTGATGTCTCCGCGGTCGCGGCTGTCGAGCAGATCCAGCAGGGCGTCTTCTAATTCGTTTGAGCGGGTGCAGCAGATGCAGCCGTTGGTCAGGGTTTTGATCTGCGTGGCGCGATCGCCAATCAGCTGGTCGTCGACGGAGACTTCGCCGAACTCGTTTTCAATCACGGCGATGTTGAAGCCGTGCTGTTCATTGAGGATGTGGCGCAGCAGGGTGGTTTTACCTGCGCCGAGGAAACCGGTCAG
Source organism: Enterobacter sp. UPMP2052 (assembly GCF_053709675.1). Taxonomy (NCBI): domain Bacteria; kingdom Pseudomonadati; phylum Pseudomonadota; class Gammaproteobacteria; order Enterobacterales; family Enterobacteriaceae; genus Enterobacter; species Enterobacter sp. UPMP2052. Next base: position 294,142 of record NZ_JBSKJR010000003.1, on the reverse strand, counting down.
CAGGGTGACGGCAATCGGGGTCATGGTCTCTCCTTTAGCAGCAGCGTACGCCGCCTTCTCCACTTCCGCCGTAGCGCGCTTCCTGACGCTCGCGGAAGAACTCGGTGTAGGTCATGTACGGCTTATCCGGATGGTTGGTCTTCATATGCTCAACGTAGTTGTCATAGTCCGGAATGCCAATCAGCATTTTCGCCGCCTGACCGAGGTATTTTTTTGCTTCGCCTAAGTTACCAAACATAATGCATCCTGATAAGACAAAGCCCGGCAGGGGGCGCCGGGCATTGTTACCCCTCACCCCAACCCTCTCCCAAAGGGAGAGGGGGAGGCGTGTGGATTAATGGTGTGAAGAGGTCTTCACGCCGCCTTCCGGTACGGGTACGTACGGGGTTTCTTTGTCCGTACGACCGTCGGCGTTACGCACGTTCATCCAGGTTTTGATGCCGTAGAAGATGATGCTGTACACCACTACCAGGAACAGAATGCTCAGACCCGCGTTGGTGTAGTTGTTCACCACGATATGGTTCATGTTGGCAATCTGCTGCGCGGTGAGGTCTGCGCCGCCTGCGGCAATCTTCTCTTTGTACTGGTTAGCCATGAAGAAGAAGCCTTCCAGCTGCGGGTTGGCGCTGAACAGTTTCAGGCCAAGCGCCCAGGTGGTGCAAAGCAGCAGCCACAGCGCAGGCACCACGGTCACCCAGATGTATTTGGTGCGTTTCATTTTCACCAGCACGACGGTGCCGAGCACCAGCGCCACGGCGGCCAGCATCTGGTTAGAGATACCGAACAGCGGCCACAGGCTCTTCACGCCGCCCAGTGGGTCGACAACGCCCTGATACAGCAGGTAACCCCACAGGCCTACGCAGCCCGCCGTACCCAGAATGCCCGCGACCAGAGAGTCGGTTTTCTTCAGGAACGGCACGAAGTTGCCCAGCAGATCCTGCAGCATGAAGCGGCCCGCACGGGTACCGGCATCCAGCGCGGTCAGGATGAACAGCGCTTCAAACAGAATACCGAAGTGGTACCAGAAGCCCATGTCCGCCCACGGCAGCACCTTGTGGAACACGTGTGCGATACCGACAGCCAGCGTAGGCGCGCCACCTGCGCGGTTCAGTACGGACGGTTCGCCGATGTCTTTCGCGGTCTGCATGATCTGCTCAGGCGAAATCACAAAGCCCCAGGAGCTGACGGTAGCAGCTGCGTGTGCGCTCGCGTCTTTCAGCTGCGCCATGATCAGCGCCGCGTTGTCACCGCCCATCTCATGCAGGTTTGGCATGGTAATGCCCAGGCCCGCCGGTGGGGTGTTCATCGCGAAATAGAGACCCGGTTCGATAATGGACGCAGCAACCAGCGCCATGATCGCCACGAAGGACTCCATCAGCATGGCACCGTAACCGATCAGACGGGCGTCTTTTTCGTTCGCCAGCAGCTTCGGTGTCGTACCGGAAGCAATCAACGCGTGGAAGCCAGACACGGCACCACAGGCGATGGTGATGAACAGGAACGGGAACAGCGCACCTTTCCACAGCGGACCGGTACCGTCGATGTACTGGGTCACTGCCGGCATTTTCAGATCCGGGTTAATCACCAGGATGCCGATCGCCAGACCGACGATAACGCCGATTTTCAGGAAGGTTGCCAGATAGTCACGCGGAGCCAGAATCAGCCAGACCGGCAGCAGGGCAGAGACAAACGCATAGCCGATCAGCGCGAAGGTGATGGTGGTGTCTTTAAAGGTCAGCGCCGGGCCCCAGTACGGGTCGTGCGCAATCACGCCGCCAAAGTAGATGGAAGCCACCAGCAGAACGATACCAATGACCGACACTTCGCCCACGCGACCCGGGCGAATAAAGCGCATGTAGATACCCATAAACAGCGCAATCGGCACGGTGGAGCAGACGGTGAAGACCCCCCACGGGCTTTCGGCCAGCGCTTTCACCACGATTAACGCCAGCACCGCGAGGATGATGATCATAATCAGGAAGCAGCCGAACAGGGCGATCGTTCCCGGCACGCGGCCCATCTCTTCTTTGACCATCTCACCGAGAGACGCGCCGTTACGGCGAGAAGAGATAAACAGCACCATGAAGTCCTGTACCGCACCGGCCAGCACGACGCCCGCCAGCAGCCACAGGGTTCCCGGCAGGTAGCCCATCTGCGCCGCAAGAACCGGACCAACCAGCGGACCCGCGCCTGCGATAGCGGCAAAGTGGTGGCCAAACAGCACGTAGCGGTTGGTTGGCACATAGTTCAGGCCGTCATTGTTAATGACCGCCGGGGTGGCACGCGTGGGGTCGAGCTTCATGACCTTCTGCGCGATGTACAAGCTGTAGTAGCGATAAGCCACAAGGTAGACGGAAACCGACGCGACCACGATCCACAGGGCGCTGACGTGTTCGCCCCGGCGTAATGCGACAACCGCCAGACAGAAAGCGCCGAGGATCCCGAGTAATGCCCAGGGCACGTGCTTAAGTAGTTTTTTCGTATCCATAGTAAGACCTGGTTTTTTATGTAAAGAAAAAAGGGTCAGGGTTCGTTGTGAGGAGGTATTGATTAATGCTGGAGGGATCGTGCCAGATCGTCGCGCGTGTAAAGGAAGGTAAATGGGTGAGTGGTTGAAAGCGGTGGGTGAGCGGTCAAAGGCGGGGGCGAGTGGTTCAGGCTCGCCGCGAGGGGTAAAAATTATGTGATTGCGATCACTCAGAATCGTCTAAAGCAGCCTTCTGATACGCGGGGATCAGCCGGTATCGCCCGTCGCCCACGTGCTCAATAATTGGAGAGAGCGCCTGCAGATCGCGGTACACGGTGCGCTCGGTAATACCAAACTTGTTCATCAGATCGCTGCGATGCACCACCCCGTGAAGATGCAGCGCAATAAAAATATCCACAAGACGTTCAGCCGAGCGGCTCCGCGTCGAATTAGCCATAAAGGATGTCCTGGAGAGCAAAGAGGTATGTCCGTCGACAGACACAAAATTTATCTTATGGATAGTTAACGGCGTGACTTAGGGGAAACATTAGGGGAATTTGCGCAAAAACGCGCTGGCCGGGGAAGGCCAGCGCGAGGGGGAGGTTATACGGCGGCGGCAAGCTCCATCATCACCGGATGGAAACGGCGTTTGAAGTAGATCAGCCCGTGGCCTGCGTCGCTGAGCAGGATAGTCTTAATTTCAACCAGATAGACCAGATGCGTGCCGATGGTCTGCACCTGAGTTATCTCCCCTTCGAGGCTTGCCAGCGCGCCTTTCAGCACCGGCTGCGCCAGCGGCCCTTTTTGCCAGCAGGAGAGGTTAAAGCGCTCCTCCATCGCCATGCCGGTCATCCCGGCGAAGTGGCGGGCCATAATCTCCTGCTCGTGGTTCAGCACGTTCACGCACAGCCGGCCATTGCCCTGGAAGACCGGGTTCATGGCGCTGTTGGCGTTGATGCAAACCATCAGCGAGGGCGGCGTGTCCGTGACCGAACAAACGGCGGTGGCCGTGATGCCGCAGCGTCCCGCATCGCCTTCGGTGGTCACAACGTTCACCGCCGCCGACAGGCTGGCCATGGCATCGCGAAAGCGCAGGCGTTGTTCATCTAATTGCATTGAAGCCTCCCGCTGCGTTATTTCAGCAGCTTATCCAGCATGTTGATATCGGTGTTGTTGTGCAGGTGCGGCACGGTCCAGCCGTGCTGGTCGTACTCGGACATGCAGCGGTCGACCATCGCCATCATTTTGTCCATGTTGCCGGAGCTTTGCGCCTGGCGCAGGCACTGCAGGCGGATCTCGTCCTGGCTGCCGGAGTAGTTGATCTCATACAGCTCGTGACGGCCACCGAACTCGCTGCCGATGGCATCCCACATCAGTTTCAGGATCTTAATGCGCTCGACGTGATCCATGTCGTTCGAGCCGCGTACGTACTTCGCCAGATACTGGTCGATCTGCGGGTTGTTCAGATCCCGGGCGCTGGACGGCAGGTAGATCAGGCCGCTGGTCACGTTGCGCTCAATGATGTTTTTGATTTTGGCGTAGGCCATCGGGGCCATCACGCGGTAGGTCTGCAGCGCCGCGTGGTCCGGCAGGTACGCACCGTTGACCCACGGGGTTGCCTCTGAGCACATGGAGTCGCTCAATGCCCAGAACATGTTGCGCCAGGCCACCACTTCGCCAAGATCTGCCTGCACGCCGCGAAACTCCAGGGTACCGGTACACTCCAGCGATTTTTTCAGCAGGGCGGTGATGAAGTCGAGCTTCACCGCCAGACGTACGCAGGCCTGCAACGGGTACATGCGGGCGAAGCCGCCCTCCATTGTCCAGCGACGACAGCGGTCAAAATCGCGGTAGATCAGCACGTTTTCCCACGGGATCAGCACATGATCCATCACCAGGATCGCATCGTTCTCGTCGAAGCGGCTGGAGAGTGGATAGTCATACGGCGAGCCGGTGGCACCGGCCACCATCTCGTAGGAGGCGCGGGAGATCAGCTTCACGCCCTCGGCATCCATCGGCGCGACGAACATCAGCGCGAAGTCCGGGTTTTCGCCCATCACCTGCGCGGAGCCAAAGCCGATCATGTTGTAGTGGGTCAGCGCCGAGTTGGTTGCCACCACTTTCGCGCCGCTGACGATGATCCCCGCGTCGGTCTCTTTCTCCAGCTTGATGTAGACGTCTTTAACCTCGTCCGCCGGTTTGTGGCGGTCGATCGGTGGGTTGACGATGGCATGGTTGAAGTACAGACCGGTCTCCTGAATGCGGGTGTACCAGTTACGGGCGTTCTGCTCGAACTGGCCGTAGAACGCCGGGTTAGCCCCCAGCGCGCAGCCGAAAGCTGCTTTGTAGTCAGGCGTGCGGCCCATCCAGCCGTAGCTCAGGCGGGACCACTCGGCGATGGCATCACGCTGCTGGCGCAGGTCATCGGCGCTTTTCGCCACCCGGAAGAACTTATGGGTGTAACCGCCGCTGCCGGTGTCGGTGCCCCAGCAGAGGGTGTCCTGCATGTCCGGTTTGTGCAGCGCGTCGTACATCTGCGCGATGGACGCCGCCGCGTTACGAAATGCCGGATGGGTAGTGACGTCTTTAACGCGTTCGCCGTAGATATAAATCTCGCGGCCATCCTGCAGGCTTTTTAAATACTCTTCGCCGGTGAGCGGGCGTTTAGCATCGGCGCGGAAATCTTCAGGCTTCATAGGGACCTCGTATCGGAAGATGTTTGTTAAATTTATGTTTTGTTTTTGTTGTTTAATTGAAGCGTGAGAGAGGCGGAACGTGAAGGGACGTTTGGGACAACGGCGGGTACTTTTCGGGTGAGATCGGAGAGTGTGATGTCCCTCACCCTAACCCTCTCCCAAAGGGAGAGGGGACGTTTACTCCCTCTCCCTTTGGGAGAGGGCGGGGGTGAGGGGAACAGGCGACACCGGTACTTTCTGCGCCCGATACGCGCTCGGCGAACACCCCACTAACCGGTTAAAAAAGCGGGCGAAATAGGCCGGGTCTTTAAACCCAAGCTGCCAGGCGATGTCGCTGACGGCGCTGTCGGAAAAAAGCAGCAGCCGTCTGGCCTCGCGTAGCTGACGGTCGAAGATCAGCCGTTTTGGCGGGCGGTTGGCGAAGCGGCGGCAGATATCCGTCAGGCGCGATTCGGTGAGGTGCAGCTCGCTGGCATATTCTGGCACCGTCCAGTGCTGGTGGTAATGCGCATCAATCAGCAGGGTAAAGCGCTGGAACAGCTTTAGCTCGCCGCGCATGCCGCAGGCTTCGTGGTCGTCGAGCTTTGCGTTGCGCAGCAGCAGCGTAAAGACCGCTTGGGCTAAAAGTACCAGCGTATGCTCGCGGCCAGGCAGCTGCGCGGTGGATTCGCGCTTTATCAGCTGCCAGTAGTGTTTTAGCGCCGAAAGCTCGTCCGGTTTATCGGCCAGCGAGAGGCAGATCCCCGGCAGGCCGAATGCCTCCCGGGTGCCGGGATAGAGCACCTCCAGCAGCGGCCAGATCAGATCCTCTCGCACCGTCAGCACGTGGCCGTCGCTGTCCGATTCGGTGATAAACGCATGCGGCACCGACGGCGGCGTGAGGACAAACAGCGGGGCCTGCACCGAGTAGCGGTGATCGTCGAGCTGCAGCTCAATCTGTCCGGTATCGAGAAAGTGCATCTGAAAATACTGGTCGTGCCGGTGCGCCTGCATGTCGCGGCCAAAGAAGGCCGCCATGCGGGAAAAGGACTGATAGTGCACATCGTCGGTGCCCAGGCTTTCGTCATACTCTTTGCTGATATCAATGTTGGCGATAGGGCTCTGGCACATGGTCGTTCCTCTGTTGATCCTGCTTCGCCATCGGGATGCGGGTCAGCACCAGCGCGCCAACCACCAGCAGCCCGGCGACAAACCACAATCCCGAGCTGAAGCTGCCGGTCGCGTCGCGCAGAATACCAATCAGCAAAGGGCTGACGGCCGAGCCGACGTTGCCGATGGCGTTGATCACCGCCAGCGCCACCGCGCGGGACTGCAGGCTAATGACCCGATCCGGCGTGGTCCAGAAGATCGCCATGGCGGTAAACGATCCGGTTGAGGCCATGATGATGCCAAGCAGCTGGATCAGGCTGCTCCCCGTCGCGGAGGCCAGCATCCATCCCGCCGCGGCGAACAGGTACGGCAGGATGGTGTGCTTTTTTCGCTCTTTCAGCCTGTCGGAGCGGCGGCTCCACCAGATCATCCCGAGGATGGTACAGAACTGCGGGATCGCCGCCAGCAGGCCGATGGTGATGTTGCTGCTGCCGGCGTTGAAGCTCTGGAGGATCTGCGGCGTCCAGATGTTGATAGCGCTCAGGGTGTTGGTCAGGCAGAAGTAGGCCAGCGTGTAGAGCAGCACCGCCGGGGTCATGACCTCGCGCAGCGTCGAGCGGGGCGTGGATGCCTGCGCAATGGCCACCTCCTGCTCGCGGGCGATCATCGTTTTCAGCGCCTGCTTTTCCTCGTCGTCCAGCCAGGTCGCCTGGTCCGGCGTGTCGTTAAGATAAAACCAGGTCACCACGCCGAGCACCACGGAGGGCAGTCCTTCCAGCAGGAACAGCCACTGCCAGCCCTTCAGGTTCCACAAGCCGTCCATCGCCAGAATATAGCCGGAGAGGATCGAGCCGAGCATCATGGTGACCGGCATGGCGATCATAAACAGCGCGTTGGCGCGGGCGCGATGGTATGCCGGGAACCACCAGGTGAGATACACCAGGATCCCCGGCAGGAATCCGGCTTCGGCAATCCCCACCAGCATGCGCAGGACGTAGAGCGTTTCCGGGCTGGTGGCGAACATCGTACAGGTGGAGGCGATACCCCATACCACCATGATCCCGGCAATCCAGCGGCGTGCGCCCACCTTCGCCAGCATGATATTGCTGGGGATCCCGCATATAACATAGGTGACGTAAAACAGCGTGGCGGCCAGGCCGAACATGGTGGAGGTCAGGCCCAGATCCTTGCCCATCGTCAGCCCGGCAAAGCCGATGTTGATGCGGTCAAGGAACGAAAAGACAAACAGAATAAAGAGAAACACGATCAAACGACGAAACAGCTTGTTAATAACGCGATGTTCAACAGCTTGCTTATCTTGCAGGGATGAGGTCGTCATGGTGCGCTCCAGATCTTACCTTTAGTAGACGGATTTATTGTTATTCACTGACGTAACCGGGTGATGGATAAAGCGGGCAGCCAGCGCCTCGGCGCTGCGGGCGAGCAGGGTGGTGTCTACCCCGACGGCGACGAACAGTGCCCCGAGCTCGAGATAGCGTTTCGCCAGCGCCTCGTTCGCCATCAGGATGCCGGGGGCTTTCCCCGCCTCGCGGATCTGCGCGATGGCCCGTTCGATGACGGCCTGCACCTCGGGATGCTGCGGGTTACCGGCAAAACCCATGTCGGCGCTGAGATCTGCCGGGCCGATAAACACGCCGTCGATGCCTTCCACGTCGAGGATTTGCGGCAGGTTTTTCAGCGCCTCACGGGTTTCGATTTGCACCAGTACGCACATGGCGTCGTTAGCCTGTTGCAGGTAATCCGGGATGCGGTTCCAGCGTGATGCCCGCGCCAGCGCGCTGCCGACCCCACGGATACCCGCAGGCGGATAGCGGGTGGCGCTCACCGCCAGACGCGCTTCGTCGGCGTTCTGCACCATCGGCACCAGCAGCGTTTGCGCGCCCACGTCCAGCAGCTGTTTGATCTGCACCGGATCGTTCCATGAGGGGCGCACCACCGGCTGGCTGGTATAGGGGGCGATGGCCTGCAGCTGGGTTAAAACCGTCTGCACGCTGTTCGGGGCGTGCTCTCCGTCGATCAGCAGCCAGTCGAAGCCTGCGCCCGCCAGCAGTTCCGCGCTGTAGCTGCTGGTCAGCCCCAGCCATAAACCGATTTGCGGTGTTCCGGCTTTCAGCGCCGTTTTGAATGCGTTTTGCATGGTCGTCTCCTAGACAAAGCGGCAGCTGATGGACCCCATGTTGCCGTAGTCCACGTGAAAGGTGTCGCCCCGGCTGGCGGCTACCGGGCGGGTAAAGGAGCCACCGAGGATGATCTGGCCGGGTTCAAGCTGAACGTCATACGGCGCGAGCTTGTTCGCCAGCCACGCCACGCCGTTCGCCGGGTGGTTAAGCACGCCTGCGGCGACGCCGGTCTCTTCGATGACGCCGTTGCGATAGAGCAGAGCGGAGATCCAGCGTAGATCCAGTTCGTCGGGCTTAATCGGACGACCACCGAGGATCACGCCTGCGTTGGCGGCGTTATCGGAGATGGTGTCGAACACCTTGCGCGGGCGCTGGGTTTCAGGGTCGACGTTGTGACAGCGGGCGTCGATCAGTTCCAGGGCGGGGATCACGTAGTCCGTGGCGTTGTAGACATCGAAGATCGTGCAGTTCGGGCCGCGCAGGGGTTTTGCCAGTACGAAGGCCAGCTCCACTTCGATGCGCGGGACGATAAAGCGATCGACGGGGATGTCGCTGCCGTCGTGGAAGAACATATCGTCCAGCAGCGCGCCGTAGTCCGGCTCGCTAATCTGCGAGCTGGCCTGCATTGCTTTGGAAGTCAGGCCGATCTTATGGCCCTTCAGCACGCGTCCTTCGGCAATTTTCAGGCTCACCCATTCGCGCTGGATGGCGTAGGCATCTTCAATGGTGATCTCCGGATGCTCCAGCGAGATCGCGCGGATCTGCTCCCGGGTTTGTTCGGCCTGGTGCAGGCGGTGAGCGATCAATGTGTGGGTATGTTTGTCGAGCATGGCGATATCCTGTTGTATTGTTTTCTCCCTCTCCCTGTGGGAGAGGGCCGGGGTGAGGGCATCAGGCCGCAGAGATTTCCCTCACCCTAACCCTCTCCCAAAGGGAGAGGGGACAGATCGAGAGGTACTACTTAAACAACGCGTGCACGTTGTTTTGCTTGTAACTGAGCGTCGGATGCAGCTCCTCTATCTCAAACGACAGCGCCAGATAACGGTCCGCCATCAGCGTCGCGAAGTGCGTTTTGATAAGCCCAAACAGCATCTCCCCAACGGCTTCGCGGCTTTCCAGGCTGCGCCCCGCGCCAATCTTCAGCGTCATGTGCACGAAGGCATAATCGTGTTTCCCGTCGGCCATCTGCCAGGTGTCGAGCCAGTGGGAGCGGCTGCGGATACCGCCAACTGGAAAGATACCCGTGGCGGCCAGCGCCGCGTTCACCCGTGCAAACAGCCCCGGCAGGTCAGCCTGCTCGCGGATGTTGTTAGTGCATTCAGCAATAAAGTGCGGCATGGTGGCTCCTTACGCGGGCAGCGGGAAAACGGCGTTAACCTGACCGGTACCGGAGCTGGCGAACAGCTCGGTGAGGAACTCCACTTTGCCGTCGTATTTGTCCCAGCCGAGCATCCCCAGCAGCATCACCGTGTCGTGCATGTTGCCTTCGCCGTAGCAGTAGTCGGCGTACTCCGGCAGCATGCTGCAAAATTCTTTGAACTGGCCCCCGCGCCACAGCTTGACCACGCGCTCGTCCATCTGACGGTCAAACTCGCGGGTGTAGCTGTTCATCCCTTCTTCCGCGCGCTGGTCGTCAATAAAGCGATGCGAGAGCGAACCGCTGGCGAGCACCGCCACGGTGCCGTCGTATTTTTCGATGGCGCTGACGATGGCCTCGCCGAGCCTGCGGCTGTCGGCAAAATCGTGAACGGTGCAGAACGCCGAAATGGAGATCACTTTGAAGTGTTTATCCGCGTTCATATAGCGCATTGGCACCAGGGTGCCGTACTCCAGCTTCAGGCTCGGGATGTTGTGCGCTTTGGCGCGCACGCCGAGCTTCACCGCCTCGTCGGCGATCAACTGCCCGAGTTCCGGGTTGCCGTCGTAGTCGTAGGTCATGTCGCGGATAAAGTGCGGCAGCTCGTTGCTGGTGTAGACGCCGGAAAAATGGTCCGCACAGTTAATGTGATAGGCGCTGTTCACCAGCCAGTGGGTGTCGAACACGATAATGGTATCGACCCCCCGCTCGCGGCAGCGCTTGCTGATCTCTTTGTGCCCGTCAATGGCCGACTGGCGGCAACCGTGGTTTTTGCCCGGCAGCTCGGAAAGGTACATCGACGGCACGTGGGTGATTTTTGCCGCTAACGCTAAGGTGCCCATATCAGATACCCCACTTTGGAATCGGATGGTTGCCCATCGAGATGCAGACGTTTTTCATCTCGGCGAACACCTCAAAGCTGTACTCGCCGCCCTCGCGCCCGATGCCGGAGGCCTTCACGCCGCCAAACGGCTGGCGCAGGTCGCGCACGTTCTGAGTGTTGACAAACACCATACCCGCTTCGATGTTGCGCGCCAGGCGCAGCACTTTGCTGACGTCCTGGGTCCAGATATAAGACGCCAGACCATACTCCACGTCGTTCGCCAGGCGCAGGCCTTCCGCTTCGTCCTTAAAGGGCAGCAGGCAGGCCACCGGCCCGAAGATCTCCTCCTGCGCCACGCGCATCCGGTTATCGACATCCGCCAGCACCGTCGGGCGCAGGAAGTTGCCGCCCTTCAGGTGCGCTGGCAGATCGGTGGGTTTATCCGGCCCGCCCGCCAGCAGGGTCGCCCCTTCCTCAAGACCGAGGCGGATATAGCCGGAGACTTTTTCCCAGTGCTGGGCGCTTATCAGCGCGCCAACCTGGGTGTTCGGATCGGTCGGGTCGCCCACGCGCAGGCGGCTGGCGCGTTCGGCGAAGCGTTTGACGAATTCCGTGTAGATGCTCTGCTGAATGAAAATGCGCGAGCCTGCGGTGCAGCGCTCGCCGTTGATCGAGAAGATGGTGAACAGGGCAGCGTCCAGGGCGCGCTCGATGTCGGCATCGTCAAAAATCAGCACCGGCGATTTGCCGCCCAGCTCCATAGAGTATTTTTTCAGCCCGGCGTTTTTCATGATGTTGCGCCCGGTGGCGGTGCCGCCAGTGAACGAGACGGCACGCACGTCGTGATGGCGCACCAGCGCATCGCCGGCCGTCGCGCCATAGCCCTGCACCACGTTCAGCACCCCCGCCGGGATACCCGCCTCCAGCGCCAGCTCGCCTAAGCGGTCGGCGGTCAGCGGTGAGAGTTCAGACATCTTCAGTACCGCAGTGTTGCCCAGCGCCAGGCACGGCGCGACCTTCCAGGTGGCGGTCATAAACGGCACGTTCCACGGCGAGACCAGCGCGCACACGCCCACCGGCTGCACCAGGGTGTAGTTGAGCATGGTGTCGTCGACCGGGTAGGTTTTGCCGTTCATTTGCTGGCACACCTCGGCGAAGAACGCGAAGTTGTGCGAGGCGCGCGGGATCAGCACGTTTTTGGTCTGGTGGATCGGCAGGCCGGTGTCAGCGGTCTCCAAGGCGGCGATCGCCGGGACGTTCTCGTCGATCAGATCCCCCAGGCGGCGCATCAGGCGCGCGCGCTCTTTCATCTGCAGGTTGGCCCATTTCGGGAAGGCTTCTTTCGCGGCGGCGACCGCCTGATGGATCTCCGCTTCACCGCCGGCGGCGACTTCCGCTAATACCTCGCCGGAGGCCGGGTTGGTGGTGTGGAAGTAGTCGCTACCCGCCACGTTTTTGCCGTTGATCCAATGGTTTATCTTTTTCATTTTGTCGTCTCCTCGCTGACAATCCGGTTGACCAGGCGACCTACGCCTTCCACTTCCACCACCACTTCATCGCCCGGGACCACGTCGGAGAGCCCCTTCGGCGTGCCGGTGGCGATCATGTCGCCTGGCTGCAGGGTCATAAAATCGCTCAGGTACGCAATCAGGAACGGGATGCTGAAGATCAGATCTGCCGTCGTGCCAAGCTGTCGCAGTTCGCCGTTGACGAAGGTGCGCAGGGTGAGATTGTGCGGATCGGGAATGGCGGCTTTCGGCACGATGTTCGGGCCGATCGGCGTTAGCCCGTCGCGGCTTTTCACCCGCAGGTTGGGGCGGTAGTAGTTTTCGAGATAGTCGCGGATGGCGTAATCGTTGCAGACGGTGTAGCCCGCAACAAAGTCCATCGCGTCGGCCTCACTGACCTTACGCGCGGTTTTGCCGATGACCACTACCAGCTCCGCCTCATAGTGCATGTACTCGACGTTGTTCGGGCGCACCGACGTCTGGTTATCACCGTTAAGGGTGTTCGGCGCTTTAATAAATACCAGCGGCTCGGTGGGCGGGGTGAAGGCCAGTTCGCTGGCGTGATCGGCGTAGTTCAGCCCGAGGGCAAACAGCGTGGCGTGCGGGGGCGTGGCCGGTGTAATGGCGACGTCGCGTTCATCCACTACCGGGTTTTCCAGCGGCGGGAAGCCTTCTGCCAGCACGCGCACCCGATCGCCGGGGCGCAGCGCCACGCGGTGATGCGGGGTGCCGAGCAGAATGGCATCGCCGGGGTTAAGGGTGGCGAATTCGCTCAGCGCGCTCAGCAGCTCGGCTGCGTTTCGCTGGAGATCGGCGGTGTTCCAGCGATCCGCTTCGCGGCCATTGATGTCGGTGATGATGGTCAGGTTATCTACACTGTCGACGGCGACCAACTCGCCAAGCGGGCAAAATCCGTCCCGGCATTTCGCCTTGATTGCCGGGCGGTAAAAGCTCTCTTCCGGCAGGCTCACTTCGTTAGCCAGCGCGTAGCCGGCGATGTACTGCCCGGCGTCCTCAACGCGAACGCGGCGGGCCGTTTTGCCCACCACCAGCGCGACCGTTGCGCCGCTGAGCACCGTTTCACCTGCCGGGAACGGGATCGGCTCGCCTGTTGAGATCACCGTGTTATGCGGTTTGATAAACCACACCGCGGTTTTCGGCGGCGTGGTGTAGGGCGCTTTTTCAAACGCCTCGCGCCAGGCATCACGCTGGCTCTGGTGGTTTAACGCGACGGCAAAAACAGTACCTTTCATTGACATACTCCTCGGGCCGGAGGACCGGGCCGTGATTTCATTAATATGTTAATGATCTGGTTTTATGCTTTTGCTGGTCATTTCGCAATCACAAGTGAAAAATTTGTGATATGAATAACAATAAATTTACAATCTGGTTCTAAAGTCTTTTGTAATCATGTGCTTAATAAAAGTGAGCGCTTTCTGTTAGACTTTTTACGGAAAAACGCGTTGTTTATAAAAACATCTTATTCTAATTGTTTACGTGTTAATGATTATCGGGGAGCGCTATGCATGACTCATTAACCATCGCCCTGCTTCAGGCGAGGGAAGCGGCGATGTCGTACTTCCGGCCCATCGTGAAGCGGCATAACCTGACCGAGCAGCAGTGGCGCATCGTGCGCGTGCTGGCCGAACATCCGTCGATGGACTTTCACGACCTGGCGTTTCGGACCTGTATTTTGCGCCCGAGCCTGACGGGCATCCTCACGCGTATGGAGCGCGACGGCCTGGTGCTGCGCCTGAAGCCGGTTAACGACCAGCGTAAGCTGTACGTGTCGCTGACCAAAGAGGGCAACGCCCTGTATCAACATGCCCAGGCGGAGGTTGAAGAGGCCTATCAGCGGATCGAGGCGGAATATACGCCGGAAAAGATGAAACAGCTCACGGCACTGCTGGAAGAATTTATCGCACTGGGAGACCGGAACGGTGAAGAGCGTGATGCGTTGGAATAAACACCACATTTAGTACGATTTTCGTAAAGTTTTCTCCTCGCAGGCCGAAAATTCTGTTATCTGTCTGATGGAAAGAGAAAACATGTTAAATCGTATCAAGATTGTTACCAGCTTGCTGCTGGTTTTAGCCATTTTTGGCTTACTACAGCTGACATCCGGTGGTCTTTTCTTTAACGCGCTGAAGCACGACAAAGAGAATTTCACCGTTCTGCAAACCATTCGCCAACAGCAATCCACGCTGAACGGCAGCTGGGTGGCACTGCTGCAAACCCGTAATACCCTCAACCGTGCGGGCATCCGCTACATGATGGATCAGAGCAATATCGGCAGCGGCGCGACCGTTAACGATCTGATGCAGATTGCCGCCGCATCCCTGAAACAGGCGGAAAAAAACTGGGCCGATTATGAAGCCCTGCCGCGCGACCCGCGTCAGAGCGAGGCCGCCGCGATGGAGATCAAGCGTAACTATGATATCTATCACGGCGCGCTGGCTGAGCTGATCCAGCTGCTGGGCGCAGGCAAAATCAACGCCTTCTTCGACCAGCCTACCCAGAGCTATCAGGATGGCTTCGAGAAGCAGTACGTGAGCTACCTGCAGCAGAACGACAAGCTGTATCAAACCGCGGTAGAAGACAGCAATAGCTCCTATAGCCAGGCCATCTGGGTACTGATAAGCGTGCTGATTGCGGTGCTGGTGGTGATTGTGGCCGTCTGGCTGGGCATTAAGCAGGCGCTGATCTCTCCGCTTAATCGCCTCGTTGACAGTATTCGCCATATCGCCAGCGGCGACCTGGTGAAGCGCATCGACGTAGACGGCAGCAACGAAATGGGCCTGCTGGCCGACTCCCTGCGCCATATGCAGGGCGAGCTGGTGCGTACCGTCGGCGACGTGCGTAACGGCGCGAACGCCATTTACAGCGGCGCGAGCGAAATCTCTATGGGTAACAACGATCTCTCCTCCCGTACCGAGCAGCAGGCCGCGTCTCTTGAAGAGACCGCAGCCAGCATGGAACAGCTGACGGCAACCGTGAAGCAGAACGCCGAGAACGCCCGTCAGGCCAGCAACCTGGCCCTGAGCGCCTCCGAAACCGCGCAGAAAGGCGGCAAGGTAGTGGATAATGTGGTGCAAACCATGCGCGATATCGCGGGCAGTTCGCAGAAAATTGCCGACATTATCAGCGTAATCGACGGTATTGCTTTCCAGACCAACATCCTGGCACTGAACGCGGCGGTGGAAGCGGCGCGTGCGGGCGAGCAGGGTCGCGGCTTTGCCGTGGTGGCCGGTGAAGTACGTAACCTGGCCCAGCGCAGCGCCCAGGCGGCACGCGAAATCAAGAGCCTGATTGAAGACTCCGTGGGCCGTGTAGAGATTGGGTCTACGCTGGTTGAAAGCGCCGGTGAAACCATGGGTGAGATCGTCAATGCGGTCACCCGCGTGACCGACATCATGGGCGAAATCGCCTCTGCGTCTGACGAGCAGAGCCGCGGTATCGACCAGGTGGGACTGGCGGTGGCCGAGATGGATCGCGTCACGCAGCAGAACGCCTCGCTGGTGGAAGAGTCCGCTGCGGCGGCCGCGGCGCTGGAAGAACAGGCCAGCCGCCTGACGCAGGCGGTTGCCGTGTTCCGCATTCAGCAGGAGCAGATGAAAGCGCGTGAAATCGCCTCAGCGAAAACCGTTGCCGCACCGATGATGGCGCGTAAAGCCGCAACGGCAGACGCCGGTGATAACTGGGAAACGTTCTAATTAGCCAGGAGGCAGACGCATGGCACAGCGAGAGCCATACGCGAAACCGTGCGCTGCCTCTTCCTCTCTTTTCTGCCGCAGTTCGGGCGTCAGCGCCTCATCTGCCACTTCCGCAAACCCCAGCTTCGCATAGAAAGGGGCGTTCCAGGGGACGTCACGGAACGTCGTGAGCGTCAGCGATGTCAGCCCCCGCACTTTCGCCGCTTCAGCCACGCAGTGGATCAGCCGCCGACCTAACCCTTTTTGCTGCCAGCCGGGATCGACCGACACTTCTACGATAAACAGCGACGCCGGATGCGCCTCTGCGAGGATAAAGCCGACGGGACGATCGTTCGCCAGCGCCAGCCAGCTCAGGTCTTGATCTACGTAGCCGAGGTGCTGCTCTGCGCTGATGACGGCACTCTCTGCAAGCCAGGCGAGGGCCGGCACGTCACGAAAACGCTGGGCCGCTGCGCGCTCAATGGAGGGCAGGTGAGTCACATCTTCTCGGGTTGTCGTACGAAAGGTGATCTTCATGGCGGGAAGTATAGCGCGTCCGTCCGCAGGGGTGCGGCGATAAAAGGGCACTCCCCGACGAGAAAACGTGCGGACATTTCGGCGTGCGCCGGGGTCTGCGTTTCCCCGGTGTTCCAGAGACAGAGCGCGATCGCAACGAGGTTAATAAACGTACATAACACCAGCGCTGGCGGAAAGCACCGCGGTGCGTCGCTGTGCTTATCGGCGGGGTCGGGCAGCGGCTGTACCCTGATGTCGGCGCTCAGCATGAACCCCTTTTTGGGCACGGTGACGATTGCCGGCTTTTCTGGCACGAAGCCTGCCAGCAGTTTTCGCAGGATGCTGATGTACTGGTTTAACGAATTATTGGAACCCTGCACGCCGCGCGCGTCCCACACCTCGCTGAAAAACAGCTCGCGTTCAACGACGTTGCCATGGTGGCGGACCAGCAGTTTCATCACGGCATTTGCGGTGCCGGTAAGGATCTGATGCGCGTCGTCTGGTGCATCGATATGTGAAAAAGTCCCCTCTTCATCGTTATAGACGAGGACATCTGCGAGCAGGTATTTCATAGCGTGTTGTAAAAAACAGTGAGATCGAAGAGTAAACGTCCATGAGACCAGACGGCTATTTTAACGCAAATGTTACCGATAACATTGATCCTGATTGGGATAACGCCGATCGGTTCGGGGACGTTATCAGCGCTAGCGCGACGGCCGATTCAGCAGGCTAATTTTTTGGTGAAATTCCGCCAGATTCTGGCAGCGGAACTTGGTCATCGCGTTTCGCTTGTGGGTATAGATGGTTTTGGGCGATTTGTGCAGCATTTGCGCGATGCGCACCAGGCTGATCCCTTTGCTGATCAGCGAGCAGACCTGTAACTCCTGACGGGTGAGGGTAGGTTCGGGCTCGCTTTCAGCCGTGAAGTCGGCATTGTTGAGCTGCTGGCTCAGTTCCTTGAGTGAGAGTTTACCGCTCAGCACCTTGACGCGCGCATTCGGCAGATACACGTTGATCGCGTTGACGCGGTGTTCATCGGTAAAGAGTAGCCAGCCGCTGTCGCCTGCCGTGTTCATCACCTGCTCGCGCATGCGCAGGATATTTTTTGGGGTCACCTCGTTAATCCAGAAGATATCCGGGCGGGGGGTTATCATCGTTGGGATGAGGGTCGTCAGGCCCAGCCACAGAAAATAGTTGTCGCTCAGAATGACAATCTGAAAGGGGGGAAGCGTGTTTTGAGGGGTCATCACCGTGTAATCTAAGAGTAGCCCGCCATACTGGCGATCGCGGAATTATTCGCATGAAGAATGACAAGGTGACATTTTAAAGTAAGTGAAATTAACAGAATAATTATAAATAGATTAATCTAAAATTTAGTGAATAAGGCTGATTTATAATATTTATAAAGATTTTCATTCTGGGTTTATTAAGCCCGGCAGAACGCCGGGCTGCGGGGATTAACTCTCGCGGTTGACGATTTTGATTTCAACCATGCCTATCCCCAGCTTACGGGGCGAGTGGCCGAGAATATTGCCTTCATTGGTAGACTGCGGATCGGGCGGCACAATCACCAGCGTGTTGCTTCGGGACGGGTTCTCGAAGTGCAGCGTGGTGGTGCTCACGTCATTACCCAGCGTCAGCGTCTGTTCGCTATCGCCTACCCTCACCGGTATCGGACGGTTGGCGTTGGGGCCATACGCCCTGGCGGTGATCACCACATCGAATTTCTGCGGCAGCGGATGGGTGTATTCTATCTTCACCTCATCGCCCAGCTGCGCGTTAGACCAGCGGCCCCAGGATTCCGGGCGTGAAATTCCGCTGAACTGTTTAACCTCTTCCGGCGCGCCTGCCACGTTAAAGATGAAGCTGTCCGCTTTGTAGCGAATGTCGTTATCAACAATTTTGAGCATATCAACGTTTCGCTGATAGCGCGCGGTATCGATAACCGTCTCTTTAAACGCGGTTTTGCCTTTCCATTGCGCGCTGTCCACATGCTGAACGGTCTGCTCTCCGCCCAGTTGCCCCTGCGAGACACACCAGTCGGTCGAGAGGGACAGCGGCTGTGACCAGAGCTGGCCCATCTTGTAGCAGCGGTCAACCCAGACAAAGTTGTCGCGCGGGGCGAAGTCGGCCAGCTGGAAGCGCAGCGGTGCGGAGTATTCGCTTTCCGGCAGCGGCTCAACGCGGTTGTTCGACACGCGCAACAGCAGCGGCAGGCGGAAATGGCTCCCGGAGAACGCGATCATCTTTTTATCGCGATCGATGGTGAAATCTTTCATCTCTTTCGGGAAGTTCCACAGGCGGATAATGTCCGGCTTCCAGGCGAGGATTTTCTCCTTCATGTTGAGGAACACTTCCGACAGCGACTGGCCCGACAGCGTACTGCGCCCAAGGCCAATGAAGTTATCGCCCCCCAGGATATCCAGCACGGTGGCACCGTTATCCATCGAGTTACGTTTGGTGGCAATCACATCCTGCTGCGGCTGGTCGCCGCGCAGAACAAAGAACAGGTTGCTGCGGTCGTGCTTGTTGAGCTGATCCCACGCGCCGTTTTTCATCGCCAGGTGGTCTGAAGAAACCACGATCACCGTGTTTTTAAAATACGGAGAGGCTTTGATTTTTTCGATTAACGCGGCGATGTGCTCCTGGCTACAGGTCACGGCGCTGAACGAAGTGTTGTTTTTACCGTCGATCTCATAGCTTTTACGCTTGCAGGTACGCGAGACAAAGCCGTCAGGGTGGTGCGTATCCACCGTCAGGGCAAAAAGGGAGAAGCGTTTGCCAGCGCGGGAAAGCTCTTCGAATTTTTTCCAGGTTTCATCCAGAACGGTGTCGTCGTAGAAGCCCCAGTCGTTACGGTAGGTGGGATCGGCCACGGTGGTTTTCAGCTCTTCTGAGCCATACAGATGGTCAAAACCGTGGGATTTCAGGAACACATCTTTACCGGCAAATCGCAGGTTTGCGCCCTGCATGAAATAGTTTTCATAGCCGGAGTTTTTCAGGATGTCGCCGAGGCAAATATTCTGCGGGAAGAAACTCGACATCGATGCCGATGCGTTACCTTCAAAGGGGGCGAAGAGCGGGATACCGCACTGCGAGGCAACCATCCCCGCAATGGTGTAATCGGTACCCGGTAACTGCATGGTGTGGCTGAAATCCAGCCCTTGATCTTTCAGCGCGCCAAGTTCGGGCGTCAGGTTCGGGAAGGCGGTGTTATCGAAGTAGGTGCGCTCCAGACTTTCGCCGTAGATATAGACCAGGTTGAGCGTTGGGCTGGCGATTTTTTTCGACGGCTCTTTGTACCAGGCCATGAAATCCGGGTCGCCATCGCGCGACTGGGATTTGACCAGCTCGGTAATCTGGTGGAAGGCCGGGCTGGCATCAACGGAGGCCAGCGCCAGACACAGCGCCAGCAGGCTGTAGCCGACATGATGAGGATGATGCCGACGACGGCGCAGCACCCAGGCCAGGGTGCCGAAGATTACTACCAGCGCCAGAACTAGGCCGATACCCGGAAGTATGTACTTACTAACTCCTGCGCCGGTCAGGCTGTTGGTCAGGGTATAAAGCACCGCGTCGTTAATACCGTCGCCGGTAAAGTAATCGCTGGCATAGAGGGTAATATTCAAAATAACAAAAATGCCGAGTACCACCAGGGTAGCGATAAACCACCAGGTGTTACGGCCAGCTTTCCAGGCATAAATGCCAACGGAAGCCAGAAAAAGGGCAAGGGACATTAACTCTGACAACAGCATATCCTCATGATGCCAGTTACTTAGCTGGCTAACTGATTCTTTTTTGGGTAATACAATGTAATTGCGAAGTCGTTAAGCTGCAATTTTAGTGTCACGAAAGTGTGCTGTTGTTAGGATTTGGTTTATAAAATCACTTTTTTGAAGGCGGTCGCATCATGACGTGTGGGCGCTAAGACGGGGGCAGGAAGGTAAAACACCCATTTAAGGCCGCGACGCAAGGTTAACGCAATAAACGCGGCCTGTTGTGGCAGAAAATGGGGTCGATCAGGAGAGGAAATTAACGCCTTGTTTTAGTACCAGATCGCAGGCTTTGGTTTTCACCTTTTTCGCCAGCGCCGAGTCGCCCAGCGTGCTCAGGTTAAGCTGCTGACCGTTTTGTGCGTTGAGCAGGCCTTCGATACCCTCCATATAGTTGGTATCTTGCTTCTGCTCCTGAGTGTCCAGGCCCAGCTTGCCCAGTACCTGGTTTTTAATGTTTTCGGTGTCGGTTACGGACGCCAGTTTCTGCTTCGCGCAATACCCCAAAATACCCGCCGCGTTGTTCATGGTTCCGGCGCTGAGGCTCTGGGCGCTGTTACCCAGCAGGCTGGTGAGGGACGAGGCCGACAGTCCGCCCTGTGAGCTGGCGCTCTCTTTGGAAAGCTCGTTGGCTGCGCTGGAGAGGGATTCCTGCCATGACGCCGCCTGTGCCGCGCCGGTGAAGAGAAGTGCGCCTAAAAACGTGCTGATAAGAAACTGTTTTTTCATAATGGTCTACTCATGAGATCCGTCTGGTGCAAAAGTGGCCCCAGTATATACCCCTGGGTCCCGCGCATTTCCTGGAAATATCCTAATACTCTTTGCCGGTGACGCGGCTGCGGAAGCTTTCCCAGTCGAAGATGACATACAGGCTGTTGCCGAGCTTCATGCGGTCCATCACCCGTTCCCCGAGCAGGCGAGTCATCTCATCGATGTTGTGGTTGGTCAACATGCCCGTAGGACGTTTTGAGGAGGAGCGGCGGTCGACGATCTGGTTGATGATCACTTTTTCATAGCGTGACTCGGTCTGAACGCCAATCTCGTCAATTACCAGCAAATCGACGTTACTCAGGTCATTCAGCAGCTGTTCTTCGCTGGTCTCGCGGTTGCTGAAGGTGTCTTTCATGGCAGACATAATGTCGGCCACGGTGATGATCAGCACCGATTTTCCGCGCAGCAGGAGTTCATTGCAGATGGCCGCCGCGAGGTGGTTCTTGCCGGTGCCGGGCTTGCCGCTAAAGATAAAGCTGGCGATGTTGCCGTCGAATTCGTTGACGTACTGGCGTGCGGCAGCAAGCGCGTTCATCTGCCCGGTCGTTTCAACCTTATAGTTGTCGAAAGAGCAGTTCTGATGCAGCGGGCGAATCCCGGAGCGGTTAAACGTGCGCTGCATTTTCATGGCGCGGTTTTCACGCGCGAGGGCGGCCGCGCGGATTTCGCCTTGCTCTTTTTGCCATGCGAGCAGCTCTTCACCCGTGGTAAACGCGGGTTTGACGTTGGCAGGCATCATTTTCTGCAGACGTTTCATCAGGTCGCCGACGTTTTTCATTTCGCACCTCGGAATCCATTAGGGATCTGTTTATCCGGTTCACAAAACGCGTTGATATCGCGTTTGGGCTGCCCGTTATTGCTGGCGCGGTTGATCTGCACGCTGCGGGCGAGCTTTTGCTGCCACTGAACATGATGGAATACTTTGCCTTCGGCCTGCCAGTAGGCGGTGAACGCGGCCAGCTCTTCCGGCGTGACGGGCTGGGAAAGTGCAATACCCCACAGCGCCGCCTGACGCTGAAAATCGGCATCCGGCTGCCAGCCAGAATACATAGGGAATTTCCCCATCGGCACGGCCACGGGGGTGTTATCCGGCTCGTCAAAGAACTGGTTGTCCAGCGCGACGTCGCTCGCCGGGCGCGACAGGCGCGCTTCGATGTCCAAAAGCTGTGCCAGACGTTCAGGCGTTATCGCATAAAACGCCGGCGCGTTGTCGGCAAATACCGCAAGCGTGCCGCCTTCGGCGTGGGTTAACACACCGCGGGGATCGCGCATAAAGGCATCAATGCCAGCAATGCTGGTGGTCAGAATTCTGGAGGACATAACACTTTCTCTACTGATTACTGCGGGCGTGATTGGAGCTTATGGTAGCACAGAGAGAAGGGGGGAAGGAGGGGGAAGCTAACCCTCTCCGACAGGAGAGGGTTAGGGCAGACATTACGCGATGATATTCAGCGTCACGTCGATATTTCCGCGAGTCGCGTTAGAGTACGGGCAGACGATATGGGCCGCGTCCACCAGCTTTTTGGCTTCTGCAGGATCCATGCCTTCAACGTGGATGTTCAGTTTTGCTTCAATACCAAAGCCGGTTGGCAGTGGACCGATACCCACTTCACCCTCAATAAAGGCCTCTTTTGGCAGGGTAAATTTGTCGCGCGCAGCAACAAATTTCATTGCCCCCAGGAAACAGGCGGAGTAGCCCGCCGCGAAAAGCTGTTCAGGGTTGGTGACGTCACCGCCCATGCCGCCCATCTCTTTTGGGACGCCGAGCTTAACGTCGAGGACGCCGTCGGAAGAGGTTGCGCGGCCATCGCGGCCTCCGGTGGCTTTGGCTTTGGCAGTGTAGACAACTTTTTCTAAAGACATGGCAGGTTCCTCATCTTGTGCTTAATTGTGCTATTAAATAGCGTGCGATTTATATGGGTAATAAAAACGCGTAACGTATAGCGCTACGCGCGGTGTAACTGGTGACGCAAAAGTTCCAGCTGGTGCTTAAGCGCCAGCATCGTGTCGGTGTCGCACTGGGCGGCACAGCCCACGGCCTGGGGGATCCCCGTGGCCTGCTGTTGCAGGCTGCGCCCGGCGTCCGTCAGCGTGACGGCGACCTGACGTTCGTCCTGGCGTGAGCGCTGACGTGTCAACAGACCGGCTCCCTCCAGACGCTTCAGCAGGGGGGTGAGCGTTGCGGAATCCAGAAACAACCGTTCACCGATGTCCGACACGGTAATGTCATCCTGCTCCCACAGCACCAGCATAACGAGATACTGAGGATAGGTCAGGTTAAGCGGCGCCAGCAACTGCCGGTACAGCTTATTCAGCGCCAGATTTGCCGAGTAAAGGGCAAAACAGAGCTGGTTATCCAGCAGCAGCGCAGCGGTGGTGTCGTTCGTTTTTGCGTTCATGAAATAAAGATAGATTGTGCGCGATATAATTGCAAGCGATTTTTATGGACAGGTATAACGCAGCGCAACCTGTACCGCCATTTTCCGGTAGTGTTCGCGCTGGGCCGCTTCGTCCGCCCCCTCTTCAAACAGCAGGGTGAAGGTGTAGCTATTGGCAACATAGTGGAAGCTAAAGCTGCTGATTAAACGGTGCAGGTCGCGGGCATCGACCGTCTGGTTAAAGAGCTGCTTCGCCTTGCCGCGTCGCAGAATCGCCTCCAGCAACTCCAGCGCGCTGCGGTTAACCTGGCGCAAATAGCTGGACTGTTGCATAAAGCGCCCGCGCTGCATGTTCTCCATGCAGATAATACGGATGTAGTCCGGGTGGTCGGCGTGGTAGTCAAAGGTGGCTTCCACCAGATGCACCAGCGCTTCAACCGGCGGTAAATCGGTAAGGCTGAGCGCTTTCTCGCTGGCCCGGATTTGGGTGTAGACATACTCCAGCGCCAGCAGATAGAGATTTTCTTTATTTTTGAAGTGGTACACCACCATGCGTTTGGTGGTGCCTGCTTTCTCGGCAATCTGCTCCATGCGGGCACCGTTCAGGCCATATTCGGCAAACAGGGCGATAGCGCTTTGGAAAATCGTTTCCTTCAGGCTCGCACCTTCAGGGTGATCGGGGAGTTCGCTGCCAGCGTTAGCCACATCCTTTCCTTATCATCACAAAACAGAATGCAGGGATTATTACCCTGCCTGCGTGAGAACTCAAACGTCAAACGCGGGGACGCTTGCGATAGAGCCACAGCCCGGGGATCGACAGGCCGATAGAGAGCGCACCGACGATGGAGGAGGCCTTGAGGAAATTGCTCAGCAGCAGGATCATTTGCGGTTCGCTGTAGCCGAAGTGGCTGATTTTTACCGCCGAAATCATGGCCGTGTAGGCCGAGATGCCGGGAAACATGGGGATTACCGCCGCAACGGTAAAGACCTTGGGATGGGCCAGATACCAGCGCGACCATTGTATGCCAATGCTGCCCACCAGCATGGAGGCCATAAAGGTTGACCATTCGATATTAAACCCCGCCGTCATCATGACCATGCGGGAGCCGTGCCCGATGGCACCCAGCAGTGCACACCAGGGCAGGGCGCGTTGCGGCACGTTGAAGACCATCGCAAAGCCGATGGCGGGAATGGCGGCCAGCAGCATGTCCTGAACCAGGGCCAGCAGAAATTCGATTATGCCCATCCACGTAACCCCCATAACGTCATGGCCATCACCACGCCAATGCACGTCGCCAGCGTCAGCAGGCTGGCAATTGCCCAGCGCGCCAGGCCGGTATTGATGTGCCCTTTGAACATATCGGCGACGGCGTTAATTAACGGAAAACCCGGAACCAGCAGCAGCACGCTGGCGGCCATGGCGACGGTTGAGGTATTCGTGAAGGCCGGCAGGCGCAGCAGCAGGCCCGACACCGTCGTCGCCACGAAGGCGGTGATGCAGAAGTTAATCTGCGGGTGTAACTGCCTGTGGGTCAGCAGTTGTCGGACATACATGGCGATGCTGCTGGCGAAGAAGGTAATGGCTGCGCCGTCCCAGCCGCCGCTGTTCAGCTTGCAGAAACAGGCGCACGACAGCCCCACCATCAGCACAACCAGCCAGCGCGGGTAGCGCAACGGCTTGATCTGGTTGAAACGTTTTTCGCACTCTTTCAGGTCGAGAAGCTTGTGCTCCGCCAGAATGACGATGTGCTGCACCTCTGTCACCACGTGCATGTTGATGCCGCGATCGTGGTTTTTACGGGTGGATGTCAGGCACTGCCCGTCCTTAATGGTGGTCAGCACGATAGCGTTGGACGAGATGGAGCTTTCCACCGAGTCCATGCCCAGTGCCAGCCCGAGGCGGGTCGACAGCTCCTCAACCAGAGCGCTCTCCGCCCCGTGCTGTAAAAGAAAAAGCCCGCACTGAATACAGAGTCGCGTGGTGGCACGTTGCGTTGACCGGTCTGCCTGCATGTGATGCCCTGAAGAGAAAATGGATAGCCTGCCTGATGGCCCTGAATGTCTACTTTTAACACAAAGTGCGCCCTGCCTTGCTCTGGGCCAGATCAAGATTTGTGCAAACTGCGGCCAGGAAAAGTCGAGAAATGCGGCTGTATTATTTATATTGTGAATGTATTTCGTATATATAGTGAGAATATATATTAATTATTTCTAATTTTATATTTTCATTATTTTAATGTCGATATAATTAATTTTAATTGTTATCTGTGAGATATTAGTCCTGTATTGGGCGTTTCTTAAATTATATCTGTCTCGCATTCTTCTCGTCGTAATCCATTTCGCCCACAAGGATGAAAACAGGTTGAGCCTCAGGGCTTTTAATATTCATGTCAATCAATAAGGACACGGAGGGTCTATGTTGCCATTGAAGAGTAAGCACGGCGTTGTTATTAGTAAGGTGCCCGTGATGCAGTGCGGGTTGAGCGGGCTCATGGAGCGTCATTTTCCCGACTACGAACTGACCTGCTGTCGTTCATTACAGGAATTAACCCTGCTTCAGCTTCGCCGTGCTGACGTTATTATTGCCGATATTTCAGGTGATTATCGGAACCCTCGCGGTACGCTAGAACAGTATTACGGCTTACTGAATCAGTACAGAGATATTCACTGGATATTTTTGGTATCCCGCCCCCTCTACCCTCTGGCGGTCGAACTGCTCATGCGCCCTGAAAGCACACTGCTTTCAGATATGGAACCCACTGAAGGGGTGATAAGCGCAATTCGTGCCGGCAGCGAACGTGCCGAGCGAATAAGCCAAACCCTATTAATGCCAGAAACCCCTGACCTGGACGAAGAGAGCGAGCAGTTTGTTGCGCTTACGCACTCTGAACGCAAGGTGCTACGCCTGCTGGGTAAGGGCTGGGGAATTAACCAGATTGCAACGCTGCTTAAGAAAAGCAACAAAACGGTCAGCGCACAAAAGAACAGTGCGATGCG
This sequence comes from Enterobacter sp. UPMP2052, assembly GCF_053709675.1. NCBI lineage: Bacteria > Pseudomonadati > Pseudomonadota > Gammaproteobacteria > Enterobacterales > Enterobacteriaceae > Enterobacter > Enterobacter sp. UPMP2052. The sequence continues at coordinate 267,934 of NZ_JBSKJR010000003.1, read as the reverse complement.
TCGGTTGTCTCTGCGCAGCAACGCCGATATGTACGCCTGGATCAGCAGTACTCAGGGAATGCGAGAGCTGAGCTTAATGTCGGCCTATGGAGAGTTTGAGGAATGGAAAAGACCACAGCAACAAGACATATCGCCGTCATCGAAAATTGCGTAATGAGCGCCGTTGGGCTGGAGCATCTCTTCACCCTGCCTCAGTTCAGCCAGTATCAGATGCATATGTTTAGTCGGTTCGACAGCTTTAAAGCGGCGCTCCCCCACATACCATTTTTCTCAGTGATCTACTCACTGTCAGATGAACGTGAAGAGCGTCGTAACTGCCTGGCCTGTTTACGGGATCTGACGTTTACGCACGGGAATATCCAGCGCATTGTGCTGGCCTCTGATGACGTCGAAGCGAGGCTGATAAGCCATCTTTCTCCTTCGCGGCTTCATGGCATCATCAGTAAAGCCGTGCCCCTGAGTCAGCTGCTGGAAGAGCTGGTCGCGCTGTTAAACGAAACGCATCGGGTCAATGAAAACATGCTGAACCACTGGCATGTCAGCCAGAACAGAATGTTAAGCCCAACGGAGCGGGCTATCCTGCGCTACATGTCCAACGGCTATTCTATCCCGGAAATTGCCGCGCAGCTTGAGCGCAATATTAAGACTATCCGGGCGCATAAATTCAACGCGATGGTCAAACTGGGCGTCAATTCTGACGTCGGGTTGCTGGATGCGGCAGATATTATTACGCATCTTCCTGCCCGCGAAATACGCGGTGCGGTGTTGACGTCGCCAGCCTTCCTGTAACTTATCACGCCTGCGCCAGAGCTCTTCTGGCGCTGCGATTACACGCACACATCGACCCACTTTGCTGACGTCAATTCGGCCATTCTGTCAGGTGAAATCCGAACGGCGCTGTGGATAGCACCGGCTGCAGGTAAGACTTCACTGTACTGTTTTAAGGTGATGTCGCAGTAGACCGAAAGGGGATTCTCCAGTCCGAACGGGCAGACGCCGCCGACGGGATGCCCGGTGATGTTCACCACCTCATCACTGCTGAGCATGCGGGCTTTTGCGCCGAACGTCTCCTTCAGCTTTTTGTTATCCAGCCGCGCATCGCCTTTTGCGACTACCAGGATTACCTCATTTTTGACCTTCAGCGACAGGGTTTTGGCGATTTGTCCTGGCTCCACGCGGTGGGCTGCAGCGGCAAGCGCAACGGTTGCAGTACTTTGGCTAAGCTCGATCACTTCTATATCCGGTGCGTTGTCGGCAAAAAACTGCTGTACAGACTGCAAACTCATTGTTTCCTCCTGACAAATATCCTGCGTAATCTGTCATAAGAAATTATCCTCTGTAAATATCTCTTAAGTAACAAATACCCCATTGGGCCGATTTCTGGATCGCCTTCACAATCACAGAAACCGGTTACAGTAACCGGTTGCAGAGCGTGATGCGGAGATTAATACTGAGTACGTAACGTCCCCTGTATCTAATAATAAGAGCAAATTATGAAATCAATTCATCTTAGCAGTACCGCGGGTATAAAAGCCGGCAAGGTTGTGAAGCTGATGTATGGAACAACGTGTGGTGCCCCCGCGCCCGTAATGAACGTCTGACAGGAGATCCTTTATGTCTGCCAACCATGCTGCTTTTAATCTGATATTCCGTTTCGTCGAGAATTACGTCAGCCCGATAGCCGGGCGGATCTCCTCCCAGCGTCATGTTATGGCTATCCGTGACGGATTTATTTCCGCGATGCCGTTCATGATCGTTGGCTCATTCTTGCTGGTGTTTGCTTATCCACCGTTTTCGCCTGATACCACATGGGGTTTTGCCCGTGCATGGCTGGATATGGCGAAGCAATTTGAAGGGCAAATCCTGACGCCGTTTGATATGACCATGGGCATTATGTCCATCTATATCTGTGCCGCCATCGCCTACAACCTGGGCAAGCATTACGTTAAGTCGCACCAGCTCGATCCTTTCATGTGCGCGATGCTGTCGCTGATGGCGTTTTTGCTGGTGGCCGCGCCTAAAACCAAAGGCACGCTGCCGGTTGATAGCCTGGGCGGCACCGGGATCTTCACCGCGATTCTGGTGGCGGTCTACTGCGTTGAGTTGATGCGTTTCCTGAAAACTTACAACATTGGTATTCGCCTGCCCGATCAGGTGCCACCGATGATCAAGAACTCGTTTGACCTGCTGATCCCGGTGCTGGTGGTGGTGCTGACGCTCTATCCGCTGAGCCTGCTGATCCAGTCTGAGTTTGGCATGCTGATCCCGCAGGCCATCATGTCTATCTTCAAACCGCTGGTTTCTGCCGCCGACTCCCTTCCGGCGATCCTGCTGGCGGTGCTGATTGGCCATTTACTGTGGTTTGCCGGTATTCACGGCGCGGCAATTGTCTCCGGTATGCTGCAGATGTTCTGGCTGACCAACCTCGGCGCAAACCAGACTGCGCTGGCGTCCAGCCTGCCTCTGCCGCACATCTTTATGGAAGCCTTCTGGACGTTCTTTATCGTTATCGGCGGCTCGGGCGCAACGATGGGGCTGGTGATTTGCTATCTGCGCAGCCGCTCGGCGCATTTACGCTCGATTGGCCGTCTGAGCGTGGTGCCAAGCTTCTTTAACATCAATGAACCGGTCATATTCGGTACGCCGATTGTGATGAACCCGGTGTTCTTTATTCCGTTCCTGCTGGCGCCGATGGTCAATGCCGTGCTGGCATGGTCGGCGATGAAGTTCGATCTGATTGGCCGCGTGATTTCTGTTGTGCCCTGGACTGCACCTGCGCCAATCGGTGCTGCATGGGCGCTGGGCTGGGATTTCCGGGCAGCCATTCTGGTGATTGTGCTGGCGTGCGTGTCGGCGATTATCTACTTCCCGTTCTTTAAGGTGTACGAGAAGCAGCTGCTGGAGCAGGAAGCCGAAGAAGCGCAGCGTAATAGTGAAGAGGAAAACCAGCAGGTCGCCTAGGTAAACGCAAAACGGCAACGCGTGGTTGCCGTTTTTGGTATTTTCAGAGGAGCAAGGCCGGGTAAGCGTTAGCGCCATCCGGCCAATCACACGCTTATTTCAGCGTACAATCCCCGCACTGCTGGACATCCGGCAGACGATAGCGCTGGCAGCAGGTACGACGAACCAGCAGCCCGTCACGCGGCACGACGGTACGGAAGAGGGGATTATCGCGACCATCCGAAAGCTGTTTGGCAAAGAAACAGGCGTGGCGAAGGGCATCAACCTGTTCGTCACCCAGCAGCGGTTTCATCTCTGTCAGATACCAGTGGATAAGATACCCGGTATTACTCCAGATCAGTTTCCCGTTGATCTCGCCCGTCTCTTCCAGCGCATCGATAACCGGGATCAGCGCCTGAGTGACCAACTTTTCCATGCGTTCCTGTGCGGACAGATGTGCTGAGTGACGGTCCTCGTGAAGATCGATCCAGAAGCAGGCGGCACGTCCCGTCTCATGAAACTCGACGTGGAAATACTCCGGGGAGAGATCCAGCATCGAATCCTGAGTCAACAGCGCCAGCATGAGAGGGGGCACCATCAGCCCGATATACCACTGCGCCCACAGGGAGAGCAGCGGCTTATTTTCCCGCGCAAGCGTAGGCTGGTTGCGATAGATATGATCGGAATAGGCGGCCAGCAAAGACTGGCGTTCGGCAGGGCGTCGCCACTGCGCCAGCGTCATCACATGGTGGGGCGGAACCTCATCCAGCTTGATGAAATCCAGCAGATGCGCGCGTGTTTCAGCAATCTTATCCCGAATGGCATCCGCAAGCGTAGCGCTACCCGAGGAGAGGGGGGCTCGCCAGATGAGAGGCTCTACGGTATGTGCGGTACGAGTGGCCATAGGATTGACGTGAATCTAAATGATAATGATTGCCAATCCTAACTATTGATCATACCGATCGCAAGCCTTTTGTCCTGGATGTGCGAAGCCGCGTCAGGCCGACGGCAGCTCGTCGCTCAACAGGATGTTATTCCGGCCCATATGTTTGGCTTCATAAAGCGCTTTATCCGCCTTTTCCAGCGCGCGCTCAGCGTCTTCATTCTGATAGATAGAAATACCGATGCTGATGGTCACGTTGGTGGCGACGCTTTCATTGAACATATGTGGAATTTTAAGATCGTACACCTTCTGGCGAATATGTTCCGCCGTCTGCCGGGCATGCTCCAGCGAGATATTGCTCAGCAGAACCATAAACTCTTCGCCACCAAAGCGGGCAACGATATCGCGTGAGCGCACCGCGTCGCGGATGGCCGCAGAGACGCGCATCAGTGCTTTGTCACCCATCATATGGCCGTAATGGTCGTTGTAGGCCTTAAAGTGATCGATATCCAGCAGCAACACAAAGTGTTCACCGTTGTCTGGCGTGGGCAGGTTATCCAGACGGCTTTGCAGACCCCGGCGGTTATACAGCCCGGTGAGAGGGTCCATCATGCTGAGATCGGTCAGGGTTTCTCGTTCCTCAAGCAAACGCGAAAGCAGCGCCTGGGCGAATTTGTCGTTACGTCTTTGCAGCACATGATGAATGCCGATCGCTACCACGGGCAGCGCGAAAAAGAACATCATTCTTATCCAGCTGTCGTGATCGCTTAACCACAGGCAGACAATAAAGGCGGGCAAAGAGTGCAGCGTGAACGCTTTGATATTGCTGGCGAAGGCCAGCGATCCGATAAAAAGCACCGTTAATAACGCCATTATTAAATAGGTCGAATGATCGTGCGTAATTAACGAAAATTTAGAGGCGATCTGCCAGGCCCATAAGACGCCAAAAAGCGCAGACACCGCCGGAATATTTACCTTTAAGGTTTTGTTTACCCCGTGCCAGACGAGTAAGCCCGTGCTGATCGTTAACACGGCAAGCAGAGGGAACGATAACGCGCGTATGGAATAGAGCGGGTTTGTCACCGAGAAAAGCGCTGATGTTGCATTCAATAATAAAAACAAACGTAACGATAACTGATATTTACTATTGACTAAAGACCGCCAGGATTGTGATGTCATATTCGTGCGTTTTATTAAAATTCAATTAAAACAGATATATAGGTGTTGGTTTTAAAGAATGGATGCAAAAAACGTTATTTATAATTATCAGAAAAACTTTATAGGTAGTTAACAGGTGTGCAATTTATCACCTTACACATTTGCTGTCATTACAGGAAAGGTAAAGGGCGATCAATTATCCTGCTGCATGCTGACAAGTGATAATTACTATCATATGATATTGGTTATCATTATCGATATGAGAGGGCATACCATGTTGAGCAGAGCGCTGGGAAGTGGTTGGGGGGTCTTGCTGCCTGGGACGATCATCAGCGGACTGATGTTTGCCGACCTTTCCATCGACGTCTGGAAAATCATCATTGTGTCGGGACTGCTGGTGACATCCGCGATGATCTGGCATAAGCAGCTACGGCATTTTGTGCTGTTGCCATCCTGCGTTGCGTTAATCGGCGCAATGCTGGTGATAATGATGAGTTTGAGATAACACGGGAAAACAGAGAGAGACTACAGAAGGGTTGTAAGATAATTGGTGCGAGGGGGGGGACTCGAACCCCCACATCCGTAAGGACACTAACACCTGAAGCTAGCGCGTCTACCAATTCCGCCACCTTCGCACAGTCATCTTACTTTTTTGATATCGCCTCGTTGGTGCGAGGGGGGGGACTCGAACCCCCACATCCTAAGGACACTAACACCTGAAGCTAGCGCGTCTACCAATTCCGCCACCTTCGCCCAGTGCGAGCAATATCAACGTGATTTATGGTGCGAGGGGGGGGACTCGAACCCCCACATCCGTAAGGACACTAACACCTGAAGCTAGCGCGTCTACCAATTCCGCCACCTTCGCATACCATCGATACTGTAAAAGTATCGTAACCACGGAGGCGCATTCTAGATGTTTTCAGCTTTACGTCAACAGAAAAGTGCGGGGGATGCCTCGATTGATGCAAAAATGGTCGACGGATGGGCCAGGTAGAGAGGGCGTAAGGCCGGAGAGCGCTTGCGCGTATCCGGCCTGGAGGATTAACGATTACTTTTTAGCCTGACGCGTCATCACGGTGCGATACACCTTGAAGCGGCCGGTCTGGGCAATCACTTCGTGGAAACCAAAGGTTTCGTCCAGCACTTTCGGGTAGGCCAGGAAGGCGTTCGCCACGATACGAAGCTCGCCACCGCTGTTAAGATGACGGACGGCACCGCGGATAAGCGCTTGCGCGGCCTCCAGGCTGGTTTCCATCCCGTCGTGGAACGGCGGATTCGAGATAATCATGTCAAAACGGCCGGTCACGTCAGAGAAGACGTTGCTGGCGATGACCTCACCTTCAAACCCGTTTGCCGCAAGCGTTGCGCGGCTGGCTTCTACCGCCGGGGCGCTCACGTCACACAGCGTTAAACGCACTTTCGGCGAGTGGCTGGCGAGCACGGTTGCCAGCACGCCTGCGCCACAGCCGACATCCAGTACTTTGCCCTTGGTGTGCGGCGTCAGGGTAGATAACAGCAGCTTACTGCCGACATCCAGATAATCGCGGCTGAACACGCCCGGCAGGGTTTTGATGGTCAGAGCGTCTAACTGATATTCGTCCCAGAATTGTTCTGCATCGAAGGCAGGCTGTTTTTCAAGACGCCCGTGATACAGGCCACAGCGACGGGCGCTGTCGACTTTGTTCAGTGGCGCGAACTCTTCAAGCATCTGCTCCGCGCTGCGCACGCCGCTGCGGTTCTCGCCGACCACGAAAATATCGCAGCCGACCGGCAGCAGGGAGAGCAGGTTCATCAGCTGGAACTGGGCTTCCGGCTTGTTCTTCGGCCAGTAGTAAATCAGCGTGTCGCAGTCGGCAACATCGCCTGGCTCCGCCACCAGGCTAAAACGCGCGCGCTCGCCCATCTGGCGGCTCAGCACCTGCCAGTGGTGGTAATACTGGGTGTGGGCACGGCTTTCAGCACAGTCGAAACGCGCAGGCAGGTCATCCTGCATATCTCCGGCAAACAGAATACGGCTTTGTTCGAAATCATCACTGTGACGCAGCAAGACTTCACTTGCCGGGGTAAATGCAGACATGAATTGTTCCTCAATAAACTCAGGCGGGGATTATAGTCGGTAGATGGCGTAGTTTCGACACATTTGCTATATTTGCGCGCCTGAGAGACAGGAGTTTTCGCTATGACATCCCGACGAGACTGGCAGTTGCAGCAGCTGGGTATTACCCAGTGGGCTTTGCGTCGCCCGACGGCGTTGCAGGGTGAAATCGCTATCTCCATCCCCGCGCACGTTCGCCTGGTGATGGTGGGGGAGGAGCTGCCTGCCCTGAATGAAATCCTGATTGGCGATGTCCTTCGTAGCCTGAAGCTGACGCCGGATCAGGTATTACAGCTGACACCAGAACGGGTCGCGATGCTTCCACCGGACAGCCGCTGCAATAGCTGGCGGATGGGCGACGTCGACGAAATATCCCTTGAGGGAGGCCAGATTTGCTCACCTGCGCTGGAAGAACTCAAAGCCAACCCAAAAGCGCGCAGCGCGCTATGGCGACAAATCTGTGAATATGAACACAATTTCTTCCCTCACGACGGCCGATCTGACGACGGCGTTCGCGATTGAAACCCGCGCCCATGCTTTTCCGTGGAGCGAAAAAACGTTCGCCAGCAATCAGGGCGAACGGTACCTGAATCTGCGCCTGGACGTTGATGGCACCCTCGCCGCGTTTGCCATCACGCAGGTGGTTCTCGATGAGGCCACGCTGTTTAACATTGCGGTTGACCCTGCCTATCAGCGCCGCGGGCTGGGAAGAGAACTGCTGGAGCACCTCATTCGCGAGCTTGAAACCCGCGACGTGTTCACCCTGTGGCTGGAAGTGCGTGCCTCGAACGTCGCCGCCATCGCGCTCTATGAAAGCTTAGGCTTTAACGAGGCGACAATCCGCCGTAACTACTACCCCACCGCAGAGGGACGTGAAGACGCCATTATTATGGCTCTGCCGCTTGGATAACTAAAATAAGGTTGTAACGATGAAATGGGACTGGATTTTCTTTGATGCCGACGAAACGCTGTTTACGTTTGACTCGTTCGGTGGCCTACAGCGGATGTTTATGGACTATAGCGTCACCTTCACCGCTGAAGATTTTCAGGACTATCAGGCGGTGAACAAACCGCTGTGGGTGGATTACCAGAACGGTGCCATCACGGCGTTACAGCTTCAGCATCAGCGCTTTGACGCCTGGGCCGAACGGTTAAAGGTCAGCCCTGGGCTACTCAATGAGGCTTTCCTGAATGCCATGGCGGAGATCTGCGCGCCTCTGCCGGGCGCGGTGTCCCTGCTGGATTCCCTGAAAGGCAAAGCTAAGCTCGGGATCATCACTAACGGTTTTACCGCGTTGCAGCAGATCCGCCTGGAACGCACCGGCCTGCGCGATCATTTCGACGCGCTGGTGATCTCAGAAGAGGTCGGCTACCCGAAACCCGACCCGCGTATTTTTGACTATGCGCTGGCCCAGGCCGGCAACCCTGACCGCAATCGCGTGCTGATGGTGGGGGATACCGCCGAATCGGATATCTTAGGCGGCATGAACGCCGGGATCGCTACCGTCTGGCTGAACGCGCATGGCCGCACAACCCCGGAAGGCATTACGCCAACCTGGACCGTCACGTCATTGAACGAACTGGAGCAGCTCCTGTGTAAACAATGATTGCCTGCCCCCTATTGATGGGTAAAATAGCCGCATTTCCCGTATTCCATGATGCGCGGCGTCGTGCCGCGCCTACATAAGAAGAATTGACTATGACGTTGTCTCCTTATCTGCAGGAGGTGGCCAAGCGCCGCACTTTTGCCATTATCTCTCACCCGGATGCCGGTAAAACGACCATCACCGAAAAGGTGCTGCTGTTCGGACAGGCGATCCAGACCGCCGGTACCGTTAAAGGCCGTGGTTCCAGCCAGCATGCGAAATCTGACTGGATGGAGATGGAAAAACAGCGTGGTATCTCCATTACCACCTCTGTGATGCAGTTCCCGTATCACGACTGCCTGGTGAACCTGCTGGACACCCCGGGGCACGAAGACTTCTCCGAAGATACTTACCGTACCCTGACGGCGGTGGACTGCTGCCTGATGGTTATCGACGCCGCAAAAGGGGTTGAAGATCGTACCCGTAAGCTGATGGAAGTTACGCGTCTGCGCGACACGCCGATCCTCACCTTCATGAACAAACTCGACCGCGACATCCGTGATCCGATGGAAGTGATGGATGAAGTCGAGAGCGAGCTGAAGATCGCCTGTGCGCCGATCACCTGGCCGATTGGCTGCGGCAAGCTGTTCAAGGGCGTTTACCATCTTTATAAAGATGAAACCTACCTCTATCAGACCGGTAAAGGCCACACCATTCAGGAAGTGCGCGTGGTGAAAGGCCTGGATAACCCGGAGCTGGACGCTGCCGTTGGCGAAGAGCTGGCCGCTCAGCTGCGTGACGAGCTGGAGCTGGTGAAAGGCGCATCCCACGAGTTTGACAAAGATCTGTTCCTCGCAGGTGAAATCACGCCGGTATTCTTCGGCACCGCGCTGGGTAACTTCGGCGTTGACCACATGCTCGACGGTCTGGTGGAGTGGGCGCCACGCCCGATGCCGCGTAAAACCGACACCCGCGAAGTGGTCGCTCAGGAAGAGAAATTCACCGGCTTCGTCTTTAAGATCCAGGCCAACATGGATCCGAAACACCGTGACCGCGTGGCCTTTATGCGCGTGGTTTCCGGTAAATACGAGAAAGGCATGAAGCTGCGCCAGGTGCGTATCGGTAAAGACGTGGTGATCTCCGATGCGCTGACCTTTATGGCGGGTGACCGTTCTCACGTTGAAGAAGCCTACCCTGGCGACATCATCGGGCTGCACAACCACGGTACGATTCAGATCGGCGACACCTTTACCCAGGGCGAGATGATGAAGTTCACCGGTATTCCGAACTTCGCCCCTGAGCTGTTCCGCCGTATTCGCCTGCGCGATCCGCTGAAGCAAAAACAGCTGCTGAAAGGCCTGGTCCAGCTTTCCGAAGAGGGCGCAGTGCAGGTGTTCCGCCCGATTGCCAACAACGATCTGATCGTGGGCGCGGTCGGCGTGCTGCAGTTCGACGTGGTTGTTGCGCGTCTGAAAAGCGAGTACAACGTCGAAGCGATTTACGAATCGGTGAACGTTGCCACGGCGCGCTGGGTTGAGTGTTCTGACGTGAAAAAATTCGAAGAATTTAAGCGTAAGAACGAGGTCCAGCTGGCGCTGGATGGTGGCGATAACCTGACCTATATCGCCCCAACCATGGTTAACCTCAACCTGACGCAGGAACGTTATCCTGACGTGCAGTTCCGTAAAACCCGCGAGCATTAATCCTCTCTCAGAGCACGGCATCCGCCGTGCTCTTCGCTTTTTCCTGCCTTATTTCTCCCGTGCGGAATGTTCTTAATTCATTGCATTTTCTCGCTATTCGCTCGTTTTTTATTCATTTCTGAAAGCGCACCTGAAATTGTGATCTATATTTAATTCAGTGTTTAGCACCGGGCGTGGATGAATTAACTGTTCAATGCATGACGATGGGTTCTCCACTTAGCCCGTGTGTTTTTACGCAAAATTTAAAACGAGTAATAAAGGACGTTTGACGCCCAAATAATGGGCAAAACACAGGAATACATCGATGAATATGACAAGACTGAAGATTTCTAAAACTCTGCTGGCTGTGACATTGGGTAGCGTCCTGGTAAGTGGTTCTGCACTGGCAGAAAACACCACCATGGATAAAGCGCAGTCCACTGCTGATACCGCAGGGGATAAAATCGATAGCTCTATGAATAAAGTCGGTAATTTCATGGACGACAGCTCGATCACAGCAAAAGTGAAAGCCGCGCTGGTGGACGATGAAGCCATCAAGAGCACCGACATCTCTGTAAAAACTGATAAGAAAGTTGTCACCCTGAGTGGCTTTGTAGAAAGCCAGGCCCAGGCCGAACAGGCTGTAAAAGTGGCGAAGGGTGTTGAAGGCGTGACCTCCGTTAGCGATAAGCTGCACGTCCGTGACAGCAAAAACGCGTCGGTAAAAGGTTATGCCGGTGACGCAGCAACCACCAGTGAAATCAAAGCTAAACTGTTAGCGGATGACATCGTGCCATCCCGTAAGGTGAAAGTTGAAACGACCGATGGCGTCGTCCAGCTCTCCGGTACGGTTGATTCACAGGCACAGAGTGACCGTGCCGAAAGTATCGCGAAAGCGATCGATGGTGTGAAAAGCGTTAAAAACGATCTGAAAACGAAGTAATCGACATAATTCGCCCTAACGGCTGAGGCCTGCGGGCGAAATAAGAACGACACTGGAAGAACGCCGGTGAGACGCCTGAGCGCTCACATATCGCGGCAGACATTAACTATGGTAAAGGAGAGGCTTATGTTTCGTTGGGGCATTATATTTCTGGTTATCGCGTTAATTGCCGCCGCATTGGGCTTTGGTGGACTGGCGGGTACAGCGGCATGGGCAGCTAAAATTGTCTTTGTCGTCGGTATCATCCTGTTTCTGGTCAGCCTGTTTACGGGTCGACGCCGTCCTTAGCAGACTGCTTACTGAGAACAACCCTGCAAAGCCAGTCCCTGTGACTGGCTTTTTCTCGTTTGAGTATCAGAGGGAATGTGCGCTACTGTGTCTGAACTGAATAATGAAAACAGGAAAGCAGAGGTGGGACAGCGAATTCCCGTTACGCTCGGTAATATTGCGCCGTTGGCGTTAAAACCGTTTCGTGCAGGCCAGCTTGCGCTGGTTTGTGAAGGAGGTGGACAGCGCGGCATTTTTACGGCCGGTGTGCTGGACGAGTTTATGCGCGCGCAATTCAACCCCTTCGACCTCTACTTTGGCACCTCGGCCGGGGCGCAGAACCTTTCTGCGTATGTCTGTAACCAGCCGGGCTATGCGCGCAAAGTGATCATGCGCTACACCACCTCGAAAGAATTTTTCAACCCGGTGCGCTTCGTGCGCGGCGGAAACCTGATCGATCTCGACTGGCTGCTGGAGTCTACCGCCAGCCAGATGCCGCTGGCGATGGATAACGCCGCGCGCCTGTTTGATAGCGGAAAAGCATTCTGGATGTGTGCCAGCCGCGGCGATGACTACTCCCCGGGGTACTTCTCCCCGCAGAAAGAGAACTGGCTGGACATCATTCGCGCCTCGAGCGCCATTCCCGGCTTCTACCGCACCGGTGCGCTGCTGGACGGCGTGAACTACCTTGACGGCGGCATCAGCGATGCGGTGCCGGTTCAGGAGGCCGCGCGGCGTGGCGCGAAAACCATCGTGGTGATCCGCACGGTTCCCTCACAAATGTATTACACCCCGCAGTGGTTTAAGCGCATGGAGCGCTGGCTGGGCGACAGTAGCCTGCAGCCGCTGGTGAATATCGCGAAGCTCCATGAATCAACCTATGGTGCCATGCAGCGTTTTATCGAAAAGCCGCCGGGCAAGCTGCGGATCTTTGAAATTTATCCCCCCCGGCCGCTGGTGAGCATGGCGCTGGGCAGCCGCCTGCCGGCCCTGCGCATGGATTACAAAACCGGGCGGCTGTGCGGGCGCTATTTCCTGGCGACGGTCGGGAAAATGCTGATGGAGCAACCCCCGATTCTGCGGCATAAGCCGATTATCACCCCGCCTGCCGTCGTCGCCAATGATGCTCTGGTGACGCCGCTGGTCGATGCGCCGCAGGCCAATGACGCCCTGTTAGATAACGAGGATCTGGCGTGACGCACCGCTTTATCGACACCCACTGTCACTTTGATTTTCCGCCATTTACCGGCGACGAGACGCACAGTATTGCCCGCGCGGCTCAGGCTGGCGTCGGGGCGATTATCGTGCCGGCGATCGAAGCGGCTTATTTTGTCCGGGTGCTTGAACTTGCCCGGCAACATGACGCGCTGTATGCCGCGCTGGGCCTGCATCCTATCGTCATCGAGCATCATCTTGATGAGCACGTTGACCAGCTCGATACCGTTTTGGGCAGGGGAAATGACCGGCTGGTGGCCATTGGCGAGATCGGCCTCGATCTCTATCGCGAAGATCCGCACTTTGCGCGCCAGCAAGCGATCCTCGACGCGCAGCTTCGGCTCGCGAAGCGCCACGATCTGCCGGTGATCCTCCACTCGCGACGCACCCACGATAAGCTGGCGATGCACCTGAAACGCATGGATCTTCCGCGCACCGGGGTGGTTCATGGATTTTCCGGCAGCCTGCAGCAGGCGCAGCGTTTTATCGCGCTGGGCTACAAAATCGGCATTGGCGGGACCATTACCTATCCGCGCGCCAGCAAAACCCGCGACGTTATGGCCCGGTTGCCGCTCGACTCGCTGCTGCTGGAAACGGATGCGCCCGATATGCCGCTCAATGAATTTCAGGGGCAGCCTAACCGCCCGGAGCAGGCGGCGCGCGTTTTCGCTACGCTCTGTGAACTGCGCGATGAGCCTGAAGAGGTTATCGCTCAGGCGTTGCTCGATAATACCCGCGCCGTTTTTGGCATCACGCTATAGATAGCGCGCCGGGCGGATAACGGTAATCTGCCGTTTTTCCAGGGCCACGGCCAGCGGCTCGACGTCCTCCGGCGTGGCGCTGCGCCATGACGCCGCCTCTCCATACACGCCGTGCGCATGAAACGCGTTGATGCGTACCGGAATATTCCCCAGCTGGCGAATAAATGCCGACAGCGGGGTGAGATGCGCCAGATAATCACAGCGATCGGGGATCAACAGCAGCCGCAGTTCGGCCAGACGGTGATGATCCGCCAGCCAGCGAATGCTCTGTTTGATCTGCGGATTGTCGCGCCCGGTCAAAAAGCGGTGATGCTCGTTGCCCCAGGCTTTTAAATCCACCATAGCGCCATCGAAAACCGGCAGCAGCTTTTGCCAGCCGGTTTCGCTTAGCAGGCCGTTGCTGTCCACCAGGCAGGTTAAGTGGCGCAGCGCGGGATCGGCCTTGATCGCTGAGAACAGAGCGATCAAAAACGGCAGTTGGGTTGTCGCTTCACCCCCGCTCACGGTGATCCCCTCAATAAACGGTGCGGCTTTGCGGATCTGCGCGAGGATCTCCTCCACGCTGTAGCGCTGCGCCATCGGCGTGGCCTGCTGCTGGCACAGGTGCAGGCAGGTATCGCACTGCTGGCAGTGGCTTTCCTGCCACCAGACGCGGCCCGCCTGAATATTCAGCGCATCGTGCGGACAGTGGGGAACGCAGTCGCCGCAGTCGTTGCAGCGCCCGATAGTCCACGGGTTGTGGCAGGTTTTGCAGCGCAGGTTACAGCCCTGCAGGAACAGTGCCAGGCGGCTGCCCGGCCCGTCCACGCAGGAGAAGGGGATAATCTGACTAACTAAAGCGCATCTGCTGTTCATGGCTAATTACGCGTGGCTGACGTTCAAGGATTCGGGTGTTGCGCGCGGCCTCCTCACCCAGCCAAGTGGTGTTGGTGCGCGATCCGGCTTCGCGGTATTTCTCCAGATCAGACAGCCGCACCATATAGCCGGTGACGCGCACCAGATCGTTTCCCGCCACGTTAGCGGTGAACTCACGCATACCGGCCCTGAATGCCCCGAGACAAAGTTGCACCACCGCCTGTGGATTGGCTTTTACGGTCTCGTCCAGGGTGAGGATGTCGCTGATGCCGGAGTGGTAATAACGGTGGTGCGGGGCGACGGCCAGCAGATGGCCGATAGGATCGGGCTCGTCGCCGTAAGGGAGACGTGCCCCCGGCGTAGTGCCCGTATCGGAGCTGATCCCCGACTGCGCGTGGAGCATCGCCCGCTGCTTCCAGCCGTGCTTCACCGGCGTGTTTTCAACGAACGTCGCCAGCTGTTCGCTGATGCGATACCCCAGCGCGTTGGCCTCATCGTCCTTACCGTAGCGACCTGTCATCCCTTCTTTCTCGCAGAGTGCGTTAACGGCTTCTGCCAGGCCATACATGCCAAACATCGGCACAAAACGCCCGGCATCAATCAGCCCCTCCTGGACGAGGAAGCTATTCTCAAAGAAGCCGGACTGTTCATACAAGAAATCGCAACGTGCATCGATGATGGCAATCTGCTGCTGGCAGTAGTGCGGCAGCTGGCGGGTGAAGAAATCGTCCAGCGAGGCGCTACGTTCGGCCATGGCTTTCAGATTGAGGCGCACCAGCGTGCTGCCGCCGCCCGCCATCGGCAGAGAATTGTAACAGCTCACCACGCCATAGCGGCCTTTTGTGAAAATTTTATCATTCAGCGGGCCATTGGAAATATGCGGCTTACTGCATTCACAGATATTTTTCGCCACGCTCAGCAGCAGATCGTCAGGGGTGACGTCGGGGTCGTAGATAAAGGTCAGGTTTGGTGCAACCTGCTTCAACTCCGCATCGGCACGCAGAATGGCGCGGGTGATGGGGCTATCTGCCGGGCCAATGTTTGCATGCATAAAGGCATCGGGCAGGGTTCTGTCGAGGTAGCGCCAGAAACGTTTTATTCGGCTATCGATTTCATCCTGTGTTAGAATTTTAACATAGGGATCGAGTAGGGCATCAAGCTGGCCCAGATAGACCGGCATCGATGTCACGGACGGAACATGGTGATAAAGAATGGTGAGCAGCGAGAGGGCATCATCCAGATCGTTTGCCCCTTCCAGCTCCAGCCAGTCAGAACCGTTCGCCAGGAATTTTGCGTAGTCCGGCAGCACGTAGCGCGGTTTGTAAGGGGCGTGTCCCTCGAACATATCGCAGATAACGCCCTCGTCCAGCGCGGCGCGGGCCGCCGAAGGAAGCGCCGGGTAGGGCAGATTGTTCTCCGCTTCCAGCGCCAGAAAATGCCGTTTTTGCTCCGGTGTTAACGTCGGGCTGGTCACAATGTGCTGGCAACGCTGTTGCAGGGCGTCGGGGCGAGAGGAGGACATAGGCGCTTCCTTGAGTCATCGGTGAATGATGACGAAATTGTAGAAAGGCGTCCCGCCGGGGCTTTTGATCCCACAGGGGTGATCGCTGATTTAACCCGCGGTTGGCCTGCTAAAATTTGATGTTGATCTCATTACAGCAATGCAAATTTGTACGCAGTTTTCATTAACTGTGATGAATGTCGAAGTGTGAATGCGGGTGAATGTTAGAATACTCACAGACCCGCAAGGTAAAATTGATACGGCGATGCCGTTGGAGAATGTTATGACCGATTTAACTGCAAGCAGCCTGCGCGCGTTGAAACTGATGGACCTGACCACCCTGAACGATGACGACACCAATGAAAAAGTCATCGCCCTGTGCCATCAGGCGAAAACGCCCGTCGGTAACACCGCTGCCATCTGTATCTACCCGCGCTTTATCCCGATTGCCCGCAAAACGCTGAAAGAGCAGGGCACGCCGGACGTGCGTATTGCAACCGTGACTAACTTCCCGCACGGCAACGACGATATCGAGATTGCGCTGGCAGAAACCCGCGCGGCGATTGCTTACGGTGCGGATGAAGTGGACGTGGTCTTCCCGTATCGCGCGCTGATTGCCGGCAACGAGCAGGTGGGTTTTGACCTGGTGAAAGCCTGTAAAGACGCCTGTGCCGCGGCAAATGTGTTGCTTAAAGTGATCATCGAAACTGGCGAACTGAAAGAAGAAGCCCTGATCCGCAAAGCGTCTGAAATCGCGATCAACGCGGGTGCGGATTTCATCAAAACCTCTACCGGTAAAGTGCCGGTAAACGCCACGCCGGAAAGCGCGCGCATCATGATGGAAGTCATTCGTGATATGGGCGTCTCCAAAACCGTGGGCTTTAAACCGGCCGGCGGCGTGCGTACCGCGGAAGACGCGCAGCAGTTTCTGGCGATTGCCGACGAACTGTTTGGCGCAGAGTGGGCGGATTCCCGTCACTACCGATTCGGCGCATCCAGCCTGCTGGCAAGCCTGCTGAAAGCGCTGGGTCACGGCGACGGTAAGAGCGCAAGCAGCTACTGATTGCCCGCTAATGCCGGATGACGCTTCGCTTATCCGGCCTACAGGATCGTAGGGCGGGTCAGCGTAGCGCCACCCGCCACAACTCCCCCGATTCCGCATGGAGGTTACCGTGTTTCTCGCACAAGAAATTATTCGTAAAAAACGTGATGGTCATGCATTAAGCGACGAAGAGATCCGCTTTTTCATCAATGGCATTCGTGATAACACCGTCTCAGAAGGGCAGATTGCTGCGCTGGCGATGACCATCTTCTTCCACGATATGTCGATGCCTGAGCGCGTGTCGCTGACCATGGCGATGCGAGATTCAGGAACCGTCCTGGACTGGAAAAGCCTTAACCTTAACGGCCCGATCGTCGATAAACACTCCACCGGCGGCGTGGGTGACGTTACCTCGCTGATGCTTGGCCCGATGGTGGCGGCCTGCGGCGGTTACATCCCGATGATCTCCGGGCGCGGCCTGGGCCATACCGGCGGCACGCTCGACAAACTGGAAGCCATTCCGGGCTTCGATATCTTCCCGGATGACGCCCGCTTCCGCGACATTATTAAAGACGTTGGTGTGGCGATTATCGGCCAGACCAGCTCCCTGGCACCGGCAGACAAGCGTTTCTACGCGACCCGCGACATCACCGCTACCGTGGACTCCATTCCGCTGATCACCGCCTCTATTCTGGCGAAAAAGCTGGCGGAAGGGCTGGATGCGCTGGTGATGGACGTGAAGGTGGGCAGCGGCGCGTTTATGCCGACCTATGAACTTTCTGAAGCGCTTGCTGAAGCGATCGTTGGCGTCTCCAACGGCGCAGGCGTGCGCACCACCGCACTGCTGACCGACATGAATCAGGTGCTGGCGTCCAGCGCCGGTAACGCAGTAGAAGTGCGTGAAGCCGTACAGTTCCTGACAGGTGAATATCGCAACCCGCGTCTGCTCGACGTGACCATGGCGCTGTGCGTTGAGATGCTGATCTCAGGCAAGCTTGCCAAAGACGATGCAGAGGCGCGAGCGAAGCTGCAGGCGGTGCTGGACAACGGCAAAGCGGCGGAGATCTTTGGCCGCATGGTTGCCGCGCAAAAAGGCCCGACCGACTTCGTGGAAAACTACGCGAAATACCTGCCTACCGCGACCTTAACCAAAGCGGTGTATGCCGATACCGAAGGGTTTGTTTCGGCGATGGACACCCGCGCGCTTGGCATGGCGGTGGTGTCAATGGGCGGCGGACGTCGTCAGGCATCGGACACCATTGATTACAGCGTCGGTTTCACCGACATGGCCCGCCTGGGCGACAGCGTGGACGGACAGCGTCCGCTGGCGGTGATCCACGCGAAAGACGAAGCCAGCTGGCAGGATGCGGCGAAGGCGGTGAAAGCGGCAATTAAGCTTGACCATAAAGCACCGGAAAGCACACCGACGGTCTATCGTCGTATCACCGAATAGCGGTATACTGATCTGATCAATCATTTTTAAGCACTACGTACGGAGAACAATTATGAAACGTGCATTTATTATGGTGCTGGACTCATTCGGCATCGGCGCAACCGAAGATGCAGAACGATTTGGTGACGTGGGTTCCGATACCATGGGTCACATCGCGGAAGCCTGCGCCAAAGGCGAAGCGGACAACGGTCGTAAAGGCCCTCTGACTCTGCCAAACCTGACCCGTCTGGGTCTGGTGAAAGCGCATGAAGGTTCTACCGGTAAGATCGCAGCCGGTATGGACGGTAATGCGGAAGTGGTGGGCGCTTATGCCTGGGCGCACGAGCTCTCTTCCGGTAAAGATACCCCGTCAGGCCACTGGGAAATTGCCGGTGTGCCGGTTCTGTTCGACTGGGGCTATTTCTCCGATCACGAAAACAGCTTCCCGCAGGAGCTGCTGGACACATTGGTTAAGCGTGCCAACCTGCCGGGCTATCTCGGCAACTGCCACTCTTCCGGTACCGTGATCCTGGACCAGCTTGGCGAAGAGCACATGAAAACCGGCAAACCGATTTTCTATACCTCCGCTGACTCCGTGTTCCAGATTGCCTGCCACGAAGAGACGTTTGGCCTGGATAAACTTTACGAGCTGTGCGAAATCGCGCGTGAAGAGCTGACCGAAGGCGGCTACAACATTGGCCGCGTGATCGCGCGTCCGTTTATCGGCGACAAAGCGGGTAACTTCCAGCGTACCGGCAACCGTCACGATCTGGCCGTTGAGCCACCGGCACCCACCGTGCTGCAAAAACTGGTCGACGAGAAAGACGGCCAGGTGGTTTCCGTTGGTAAAATCGCAGATATCTATGCGAACTGCGGTATCACTAAAAAAGTGAAAGCCACCGGTCTGGACGCGCTGTTTGACGCCACCATCAAAGAGATGAAAGAGGCGGGCGATAAGACGATCGTCTTTACCAACTTCGTGGACTTCGACTCCTCCTGGGGCCACCGCCGCGACGTGGCGGGCTACGCTGCCGGCCTGGAGCTGTTCGACCGCCGTCTGCCGGAGCTGATGGAGCTGGTGGGTGAAGATGACATTCTGATCCTGACCGCGGACCACGGCTGCGACCCAACCTGGACCGGTACCGACCACACCCGCGAGCACATTCCGGTGCTGGTGTACGGCCCGAAAGTGAAACCAGGCTCGCTGGGTCACCGTGAAACCTTTGCGGATATCGGCCAGACCATCGCGAAATACTTTGGTACGTCCGACATGGAATATGGCAAGGCCATGTTCTGATGTGACTGGGGTGCGGCCTGATGCCCTCACCCCGGCCCTCTCCCATCGGGAGAGGGAGAACACCAGAATGTAGGCCGGGTAAGGCGCAGCCGCCACCCGGCCAAAACAACAATGTAAAAGGAACTGAAAGATGGCAACTCCTCACATTAATGCAGAAATGGGTGATTTCGCTGACGTCGTGTTGATGCCGGGCGACCCGCTGCGCGCTAAGCACATTGCAGAAACCTTCCTCGAAGACGTGCGTGAAGTGAACAACGTTCGCGGCATGCTGGGCTTCACCGGTACCTACAAGGGCCGCAAAATTTCCGTGATGGGTCACGGCATGGGTATCCCATCCTGCTCCATCTACACCAAAGAGCTGATCACCGATTTCGGCGTGAAGAAAATCATCCGCGTGGGTTCCTGCGGCGCGGTGCGCATGGACGTTAAACTGCGCGATATCGTGATTGGTATGGGTGCCTGCACCGATTCTAAAGTGAACCGTATTCGCTTTAAGGATCACGACTTTGCCGCCATCGCTGACTTCGACATGGTGCGTAACGCGGTAGACGCGGCGAAAAACCTGGGCGTGGATGCGCGCGTGGGCAACATCTTCTCTGCTGACCTGTTCTACTCTCCGGACGGCGAAATGTTCGACGTGATGGAGAAGTACGGCATTCTGGGCGTGGAAATGGAAGCAGCGGGCATTTACGGCGTCGCGGCTGAGTTTGGTGCGAAAGCGCTGACCATCTGCACCGTGTCCGACCACATCCGCACCCACGAGCAGACCACTGCCGCAGAGCGTCAGACCACCTTTAACGACATGATCAAAATCGCGCTGGAATCCGTTTTGCTGGGCGATAAAGAGTAATGTTGTCTGCCGGGCGGCCTTCGCTGCCCGGCATCGTTTTCTTACAGATACACCACGCTAATGGTCGCCTGACCATCAAACTCCGTCGCTTCCGTCAGCGCCAGCTTCTTCAGACTTTCTACCGCAAGCGAGACGTTCAGCGGGAAAGAGACGCGCGTCACGGCCATCGGATCGGTTTTACCGGCGGGTGCCACGCTCATCAGGCTCATGTCTTTATTCGCCAGCGTGCCGCCCGTGGCTTTCTGCCAGCGGGTCACGCCGTTGCCCGCCGCCAGCGCGGTGCGAATCGGCTCAACGTTCCCGCCGTTCGCCGTGACCTCGCCAGTGCTGGCATAGATGGAGTACGCGCCAATATTCTTGCCGTCGTGCGTTTTACCCAGCCCGAAGGTTGACGCGGAGCCGCGCAGCGCCGCGCCGTTATCGGTGGCATTCATCACTTTAAGGTTTGAATTGCTGCCGGTGCTGGCGTTGGAATCCGTACGGTTATCTGCAATGCTCCAGCCCACTTTGGTTGGCGTAGGGCAGGTGATGGTCAGCGTCAGACCCTTCTCACCCAGCTGCGTGCTTTCGGATTGCGAAAGATCGCCCACCTGCACCGCGCCAAAATCAACGATGCCGTTGTTGCTCAGCTCCGGCGTGCAGGAGTTGCTTGAAAGAGACGCTTTCACTTTCAACACCGCGGTATCGCCCGCAAAGGCGCTGGCCGATGCCAGTGCCAGTGCGACGACAAGTACGCTTTTTTTCATGGTTTTTCCTTAACATAGAGATAAAGGGGTGACATTGTCCGGAGTACATTCCTTGAATGTTCACGGTCGTTTTTTTTCTGATTATTCACGCCAGCGTTAAGCTGACGCGTGAATGCGCGTTGCGGCAGGTTCACTTGCACACTCCCTGCGCTTTTTCGTAATAGGCTTCTTTGTTTTTTTCTTCACTCAGCGCGTAGTGGATCTGGCAGATCCTCACCCTGCTGTCGTCCACCACGAATAACTCTGGTGAATCTGTCGCATCGGGAATAAATACGCTGCCGTTATCCATTACGCTGACAATATAGTTACTGTCTTTATCCACCACGCTGAGCCCCCGGGTCAGCCATTCGCCGTTCGGCTTTTTCACGTCAAGCATGACGCGACGGGTTTGCAGAACGCGGAAGTCGACCTGCGAAAACGAACCGTAAGCGGCGGAGAGGGTCTGTATGCCGTTGGATAAATCCATCCCCTGAGGGAGGGAGTTGGCGTTGATGACGATCTGGGATTTTTGCCACTCGCGCAGGCCCGGCACCACGGCCTGGCCCCAGCGATCGGTCCAGACGGTGCCGTCCGGTGTGCTCAGCTCAATGCCGCTTTCCGGTTCGCTCAGACGGGCAATGCCAAAGGTTTCCTTGACGGGATAAGGCGAGAAGGTGACCCCGTGGCGGTGCAGCGCAATACCCCCCATCAGCGAGGCGCTGTAGTTGCGCCGATCCCCGTCGTCTATCCCTGCCGCCAGGCCAAGCTGGGTATAGTGCAGGTTGGCGTTCAGGTTGCCGTCAAAGGCGTTGCTCTTATCCTGATTGTCGCGATCGGCAGAGAGGTTGTAGTTGAGGTTTTGCCCGAATGAACCGCTGTCCTGCAGGCCAAAATTCTGTTTATTACCCTGGCTGCGCATGTAGGTGCTGATACGCTCCGTGCCGAACGGCACCGCCAGGTTGACGTAAAACAGATCGTCATCATTTTGGCCGCTGCCCTCGGAACTGTTGCTGCCGCTGCTCATGGCGTGCTGCCAGTTAACGGAGACGGAAGCATGGCCGAGCGTTTTTCCCCAGGCGGCCATCAGATAGCGGGAGTCGCCGCTTTCTTTATCCCCGGCGTTTTCGCTGTACTGCAGTGAGAACGTCCCGAGCAGCGCATTGTTCCAGTTGAGGCTGGCGTTCCACGCGTTCTGGTAGCCCTCGGATTCGTCGTCCATCGCTTCGGTCATTTCCCGAAAACCGGCGCTGTAGCCCGAGGCGGTAAGGCCCAGCGTGAGCTGACCCGGCAGCATCAGCGTATTTTGCAGCTCGGCTTTGGTGCCGTTTTGTTCCGTGTGAAAGCGCGCGGCGCTGACCATAACGCTCGGGGTGATCATCCATTTTTCGTTAACCGCCCACTCAAGCTGCGCGCCGGCTGCCTGATATTTTTCGGCAAGTACACCCGCCGTCACGCCCGTTAAGTCTTCTGTCAGGCGCGTGCCGTTGGAGATATTCATCACCCACGGCGAACCGTTATCGTCGCCCCCGTCACGTACTTGCCCGACGGAGAAGCTCAGCCCCTCGGCGCGCGTCGTGCCGTTGATATTGAGCGACGAGGAGGGCACCGTGAAGCGGGTGGTGGAGCCATCGGTTTCCACCACGCTGATGTCGAGGTCGACGTTACCGCGCACCACCGGCACGTCGGGCAAGGTGAACGGCCCGGCGTTGACCAGCGTGGAGTAGATTACCTGCCCGGCCTGCCTCACCTCCACGCGCGTCTGGTTGCTGTGGGCGATGCCCGTGATGGTGGTCGCCGGAATATTGGGCTGCAAACCCGTTTCCGGCAGGAACTGGATGCCGTTAATTTGTGCGCCGCTGAACAGTGACGAGGTGGCGTTGATCTGACCCACCTGCGCGCGAAGCTTACGTTCTTCAAAAACGTGCTCGGCGTAGGTGTAGAGATTTTCTACGCTGCGGGTGCCGTTATCGTCCGTCAGGATCGTGCTGCTGCGCACCGTCCAGTTCGCCACGTTGAGCCCGGTGCCGATATTGCCCTGGGAAAACGTGCTGCTGCCGCTGCCGCCGAACACGTTGTAATTGCTGAATGCGTTGTAGTTGATGAGCCCCGCCACGCCGCCGTGTTCGTAATATTTTGCGGCATAGAACCCGTTATCCATCGCTTCGGCGGGGACGAAAATCTCTAACGACTCTTTGTTAGGCAACGGGGTGACGGTCGCCGTGGGGTAGTCCTGCACCAGTTCGTGGCAGGTCTCTTTTTCTGAGATATTCAGGGGAAGTAATCCCGCGGCGCGCGTGAAATCATCATCCACGCAAAGCTGGCCCTCTTCGCCAATACGTACGGCGAGCGTGCCTTTGTCCACGCCGTTGATCCTGACCTGTACCGCATGTTGACCGGGCAGATAACGCTGCGCCCCGGAAAAATAGTGCGCGAGGTTGGTGCTGATCCCTCGCGTCGCCAGAATATCGGTATTGAAATCCAGGTCGGCTGCGCCCGCGGTGCAGGGAGGCAGCAACACGGCCGCCGCAACGGCGGGGCCAAAGGCATACTTACGCAAAGGGAGATCACTCACCAGACGGTCTCCACCCTTTAGCGCGTTACAGGGGCGGTATAGCTTTCGACTTCAATACCGTAGCGGCTGGCAGGCTCGATCTGCACTGCGTTATCGCTACCGTTCAGCGGCGCGTTGGTCTCCACCTTCATGGTTTCGCCCGGCAAAATAAAGGTCTTATTCAGCGTGCCGGCAGTGTTAGACGGCAGCAGCGTCACGGCCGTGGAGAAACGCACCACGTAAGGCGAGCTGTTCTGCACCTGAAGCACGTTCGACTTAACGGACCAGGTCAGCAGTTTCCAGGCGTCGGTGACAACCGGGAGATTTTTAGGGTGGATCAAGACCGGCAGATCCTGGCGCAGGTTGATCCCGACGGTGATGTTCTTGTCGCTGCTTTTCGGCGGAATACCTTCAAATACCACGCGTTTGTAGTGTTCGACGGTAAGCGGTTTATCGGATTCGAGGATAAAACGCACCTGCTGTTCCTGGCCTGGTTCAAGGCGGACAACGGGCTGGGTGACGTTAAGCTTCACCCCGTCATTGCCTTCAATGTCCCGGATGGAGGTGTAGAGCAGCGTGGGGATTTTGTCGGTGTTTTTGACGTTCATCACGCCGCCGTGGTTGGCTTCGTCAATCATCAGGAGCGTGGTTTCTGGCACCATGCCGGCAGCAAACAGGGTGGACGGCAAAGCGAGTAATAACGGCGCGTATTTCAGGAGTGTGTACATGGTGTTTCGGCTTCGTGAGAGGGAGACAAAACACTCCCCATCAGCATGGGGAGTGTTAACCGCGTTAAGGCTTACAGATAAACCAGGGTGATGGTGGACTGGCCGTCCAGCTCGGTTTTATCGGTCAGGGTCAGGTTTTTGCTTGGCGCAATAGCGAGGGAGATCTTCAGCGGGAAGGTCGCCGTGGTGAACGCCAGCGGCGCACGCTGGCCGGTTTTGGACACGGTCATCACGTCGGTGCCGTCATTCATGATGTAACCGACGTTCCACATGTTCATCCAGCTTCTGCTGCTGATGGTGCCGCCGTTGTACATGGTGCTGGCAATAGGCTGAACGGCTGCGCCGTCCGCGGTGACCGCGCTCAGGTTGGTGGAAACAGCGTAGCCGCCGATGTTCTGGCCAGCGCTGGTTTTACCCACGCCGTTCAGCTGATAGGCGCCGGACGCTCTGGTGCCGTCATTGCCCGCATTGTCGACATAAAACTCGGTGGAGGAGAGTGTTTTGCCCGCGTTGGTGTCAGCGCGGTCATCGTGGAAGGTCCAGCCCACACGGGTGGCAGACTGGCACTTGATGGACAGCGTCACGTCCTTATGGCCCGCCTGGTAAGGCACGGCGGAGGTCAGTGAGTCCAGACCAATTTCACCAAAGTTAGCCAGGCCGCCGTTGCTTAATTCCGGCACGCAGCCTGCGGTGGTCAGCGAGCCCTGAATTTTCAGGGTAGCGGTAGGTTCAGCGCAAACAGCCGTTGCTGCCATGGTTAATACCGTGGCGAGAAGCACTTTTTTCATTGTTTTTCCTTAACCTTAGAAATGTACACATTCAATAAGAATAATTTTGGGTGCTAAATGACTTGCTTATTACATCGCGTTCGTCTAAAAGCTCGCCGATTCTATTAATGATTCGACTCATTCAATACTTAGAATTTCTAACGTCACTATTGAGTAAGCTTCAATATTAATCCGACGTCAGGAAGTGTTATTTGAGGAAATAGCGGCGAGGTAATTCGCCGCTGAATAAGTAAAGCTATTACAGATAAACCAGAGTAATTGTTGTTTCACCGCTGAGCTGTGTTTCTTCGGTGGTGGTCAGGCGATCGGTATTCACAACGGCCAGAGAAACCTTGAACGGGAAGACGACGTTAGTAATGGCCAGCGGCGTGGTTTTACCCGGTGAGGTTGCGGTCATAATTTCCGCGTTACCGTTGGCGATAAGACCTGTCGTCAGGTTACGCCACATGTATTCCCCTTTGCTGTTGGTAAATGCCGGGGCATAGATCGCCTGAGCCGGTACGCCGTTGGCGGTAATATCGTTAACACGGGTCGCAATCGCATACGCACCAATTTTTTCACCCACTGACGTAAAGCCCACGCCGTAGGTGGTGCCCGCGCCCCAGACGTCGTTGCCGTTGTCTGCGCCATCGCGGATATAGAACTGGCTGGAGGTCAGATCGTTCGCGGCGTTTGAATCTTCTTTGTTATCCGCAATACTCCACGCCACGCGGGTCGCAGCCGGGCAGTTGATGGTCAGCGACATGTCTTTCTGGCCCATCTGGTTAACCACGTTAGGTGACAGCTGGTCCAGCGCAATGGTGCCGAAGTCGATTGAGCCACCGTTGCTCAGCTCTGGCGTGCAGGAGGCGTGATTCATTTTGCCCTTCACCTTCATGACAACGGAGGCGTCTGCCAGCGCAGCCGTGGAGGTGGCTGCAATCAAGGCGGCGAGAAGAAGTTTTTTCATTGTTTTTCCTTAACCAAAAAAAGAAGAAGTGTTTTAAATTGTATGAATATTTAACGACTTGCTTAACAAGCGGGAAGATTTTATTAACGGTTACAGTAATATAGATATTTAAGAATTCTAATCTGTTGTTTGAGTATTTTTAATGTCTGTAAATACAATCTTGAATGTATTTACATTGATTGCGTGGTGGAGTGGAAATAAAAAACGGCGATACAGAGATCGCCGGTGAAATTAGAACAGTGATGCTAAGTCTAAAATGACTTACAGGTATTTCAGGGTAATGGTCGCCTGGCCGTCAAGCTGGGTGTCATCGGTAATCGCCAGTCGGGTGGTGTTATCGATAGCTAATGACGTTTTAAGAGGATAGACGGCCTGAGTAAAGGCCATAGGGTTCGGGTTAGTCGCATCATCCGAAATAACAGACATCACCGTATGCTGCTTGCCATTTAAGATAGGAAGCAGTGTTGCATTTTGCCAGGCAGGCTGTTGGTCCGACCACTTAACGGGAATAGCGTGCTCACCATCTGCTGTCACGTTTGCCGCCACAACATAAAGCGCCCAGTTACCAATGGCTACGCCACCTGCTGTCTTGCCCAGACCCATCGCCGTACCGTCGGTTGGATAGCTCCAGTCGCCGAGTACTTTAACGTTAACTTCTGACGACACGGAGTCGATGCGATCGTCCGTGATGCCCCAACCTATTTTGGTTGGCGAGGAGCAGGTGATGGTCAGGGAGGCATCGCGCTCACCCAGCTGGTTGGTCGAGGTAGCGCTCAGTTCACCAAGACGGATCGTGCCATAGTCAACGATCCCGCCATTGCTCAGGGTTGGTGTGCAGGAGGCGTTGGTCAGCTTGCCCTGGACCTTAAGCACCGCGGTGTCAGCTGCGTGCGCAGCGGTAACGGACATTGCCATGGAAATGGCCGTCGCCACGAGAAGCTTTTTCATTGTTGTTCCTTAACGAAGAAGAAAAGTAAAAAGAGTCCTGTAATCAATATGTCCAGCAAAATCATCCCGATTACTGATAATATTTTATTATGGATAATTTATTTAGGTATTTAGATTTTTTTAGGGGCGGGTTAATTTGGTCTTAATGAATTTTATGGGTGAATGCTTTTCGGTTATTATGGGGTGTTTATCGTTGATGTGAGCTTTTTTGATTTGTCAGGATTATTATTGTTGCTACATTCTCCTGAGTAAAATACCAATACTTATAATTTGTCATATCTGTTTATATTTACCCTGAATAAAATGCTGTTGCTTAGTAAAAAGGCAGCCCGGTAATCTGGCTGCCAGCGGGACGGGATTACGTCAGCAAATCGTGATGCGGAAAGACTTACAGGTAGGTCAGGGTAATGGTTGCCTGACCGTCAAGCTGGGTATCATCAGTGATTGCCAGTCGAGAGGTTTTGTCTATGGCTACTGACGTTTTAAGAGGGTAGACGACCTGCGTGAATGCCATAGGATCCGGGGTGGTAGCTTCAGGCAATATAACAGACATCACCGTATGGTTAGCGGCATTTAACACAGGAGCGATTGTTGCATTTTCCCACGGAGACTGTGCATCCGCCTTTTTAACGAGAGTAGCGTGCTCACCATCCGCTGTCACGTTTGCCGCCGCAACGTAAAGCGCCCAGTTACCGATGGCTACGCCACCTGTTGTTTTGCCCAGGCCCATCGCTATTCCTTCGGTCGGATAGATCAAGTCGCCGAGCACTTTAACGTTGACGTTTGGCGACACGGAGTCGGTGCGATCGTCCGTGATGCTCCAGCCTACTTTGGTTGGCGAGGAGCAGGTGATGGTCAGAGAAGAATCGCGCTCACCCAACTGGTTGGTTGCGGTAGCGTTCAGTTCACCAAGACGGATCGTGCCATAGTCAACGATCCCGCCATTGCTCAGGGTTGGGGTGCAGGAAGCGTTAGTCAGCTTGCCCTGGACCTTAAGCACCGCGGTGTCAGCCGCGTGCGCAGCGGTAACGGACATTGCCATTGAAATGGCTGTCGCCACGAGAAGCTTTTTCATTGTTGTTCCTTAACGAAGAAAATTAAAAAAAGTCCTGTAATCAATATGTTCAGCAATATCATCCTGATTACTAATAACATTTTATGATGGATATTTTATTGAGGTATTTAGATTTTTTTAGGGGCGGGTTAATTGAATCTTAATGAATTTTAGGGATGAATGCTTTTCGATTTTTCTGGGATAAATGCCGGTGGTGTAAGATTTACGTATTCGTCAAGGTTATTAATGTCGCCATTTTCTCCTGCATAAAATACCTATGCTTATAATTTGTCATATCTGTTTATATTTATCCTGAATAAAAACACCGTCGTTCAACGGGAAAGCCAGCCCTGAAGCGCGTGCTTCAGGGCGAGAGGATTAACGTACCGCGTGCGCCAGCCAGGCAGACAGCTCGCGAAGCTCGGTCTCCTGCTGCGGAAAGTCCGCAAGCAGGGCATCGCACGCCTGCTGGAGCATATCGGCGCGGTACAGGCAGCCCTGCAATCGCGCTGCCAGCGCTTCCAGCGGGGCCGGATTCAGGCTATCGGTGAAGACCTGGGTACGGGTGATATGCCCCTTTTCCACGTCAAAGTGCAGCTCCACGCCGCCCCACGTAAAGCGCTCGTCCAGCAGGTGCGAAAACGCCGGTGCCTGACCGAAGTTCCACTCCCAGCTGCTCTGGCGGGCAAAGGTTTCGGCGAAGTTCGGCAGGTCGGGCGTTTTGTCCGGTGAAATGACTTCTGCCTCCACGCGCTCGCCGTAATGCGTAAAGAAGGCCTCGCGGATGGCGTCGCAGATCTGTTCATGGGTGATGCCCGGTAGCAGTTCCACGAGGTTCGCCACGCGGCCACGCACGGAGGTAATGCCCTTCGCCTGCAGTTTTTTCTTGTCGGGGTTGAGGTAGTTGGCCAGACGGCTCAGGTCGGCGTTGAGCAGCAGCGTGCCGTGATGGAACCCGCGATCCATCGTTTCACGATAGGCGGATCCGGAGACTTTGCGATCGCCCTCGGGGGTCTTCACCACCAGATCGTTACGGCCGGAGGCTTCCGCCGTCACGCCGAGCGCGTTCAGGGCGTTAAGGACAATGGATGTGGAGATGCTTTTATCATATTCCGGCTTGCCCGCCATAAAGGTGAAGCAGGTGTTGCCGAGATCGTGGAACACCGCACCGCCGCCCGAGCTGCGCCTTGCGAGACGAACGTTATCGTCTTCCATCCGCCGGGTGTTGCACTCTTTCCACGGGTTCTGCGCGCGGCCAATGACCACCGTATCGGCGTTACGCCAGAGAAACAGCACGCGCTGGGTGGCGGGCATCTGGCGGAAGATGCACTCTTCCACCGCGAGATTAAACCAGGGATCGTACGAATCAGAGATGAGCAGGCGAAGCGTCGTCATAGCAGAGTTCCTTTTCCGAATCATCCGCCTACTTTATCACTAATCCTTCTTCTCGCTCTCTTCCTCTTCGGGAATGGACTTGCTGGCGGTCAGCAGGAAAGGCGACTGTTGCCAGCGGGTGCGTTTGCCCTGCAGCAGGGTACGTGCCAGCACAACGCCGATGGCGAGGGAAAGCAGCAGCATCAGGCGCAGAATATTGGTGGTGTTATCCACCTGTTTGGCTTCTGTTGGCAGGGTGTGGGTATCCAGCGTCAGGCGCAAATACCCCAGCGGACCATTCTTCCCTTGAATGGGTTCGACGATCTGCTGGTTGAAATAGCCCCCGGCTTTTTTACCGTCCAGCGCCAGCCTGTCGCGCACGTCGACGTGCTCACCGGCGCGGGCGATCAGGTCGCCTTGTTCGTCATACACACCGGCATCAAGAATGCGGCTGTTCTCCGTCAACTGGCGTAACACCTGGCCTATCCGCTTCTCGTCAGGCGTTTCGGTCCGCATGGCCGGCGCGACGTTCAGCGTGACCTGGCGGGCTAAGGTGCGCGCCAGTTCTTCAAACTGCGGGTTACGTTGCCGCTGGTGATTCTGGCTGAACCACGATGCCCCTTGCATCAGCGCGACTAATAATGCGAGACAGGACAGGACAATCACGGCACGATGAAGCCGGAATTTCAGTTTTGCGCGAGCCATATTCCACCTGCTGAAAATTTACGGCTTAATGTTGCCAGAAGTGATGGTTACAAGGTAGCCTCATGCGTTATTTTCCCTCGGGAACCTTCCGGCGCGAACGAATTTACAGGAGCTTTAATGCCGAATATTACCTGGTGCGACCTGCCGATGGATGTCTCTTTATGGCCAGGATTGCCGCTCTCTTTAAGTGGCGATGAGGTAATGCCTCTCGATTATCACGCCGGTCGTAGCGGCTGGCTGCTGTACGGACGCGGCCTGGATAAGCAACGCCTTACCCAATATCAATCGACCCTGGGCGCAGCGATGGTGATCGTGGCGGCCTGGTGCGTGGAAGATTATCAGGTCATTCGCCTGGCAGGCTCCCTGACACAGCGCGCAACGCGCCTGGCACACGATGCCGGGCTGGACGTCGCCCCGCTGGGCAAAATTCCACATCTGAAAACGCCAGGCCTGCTGGTGATGGATATGGACTCCACGGCGATCCAGATCGAGTGCATCGACGAAATCGCGAAGCTGGCGGGCAGCGGCGAGCTGGTGGCGGAAGTCACCGAGCGGGCGATGCGCGGCGAGCTGGACTTTACCGCCAGCCTGAGACAGCGCGTCGCTACCCTGAAAGGGGCCGATGCGACCATTCTGCGCCAGGTACGCGACGAGCTGCCTTTGATGCCAGGATTAACACAGCTGGTGCTGAAGCTGGAGACGCTGGGCTGGAAAGTGGCTATCGCCTCGGGAGGGTTCACCTTCTTTGCGGATTACCTGCGCGATAAGCTGCGTTTGACCACCGTGGTGGCGAACGAGCTGGAGATCGTCGACGGTAAGCTGACGGGGCAGGTGACGGGCGACATCGTGGATGCGCAGTACAAAGCCAATACGTTAACGCGTCTGGCGGAAAAATATGAAATCCCTGTGGCGCAAACCGTGGCTATTGGCGACGGTGCCAACGACCTGCCAATGATCAAAGCGGCGGGCCTCGGCATTGCCTACCACGCGAAGCCCAAAGTGAATGAAAAGACGGAAGTGACCATCCGTCACGCTGACCTGATGGGGGTGTTCTGCATCCTCTCCGGCAGCATTAATCAGAAATAACGGTCTGCTTTTCCAGGCCGGGTATGCGTCAACGCCACCCGGCAAGCAGACCGCACAGAAATAAAGAGGTAAACCGTGGCGAAAGCTCCTAAACGCGCATTTGTCTGTAATGAATGTGGTGCGGACTATCCGCGCTGGCAGGGGCAGTGCAGCGCCTGTCATGCCTGGAACACCATCACCGAAGTGCGTGGTGTGGCGGCTTCGCCGAGCGTGGCCCGCAACGAACGCCTGAGCGGCTATGCGGGGAATGCCGGTGTCGCGAAAGTGCAAAAGCTTTCGGACATCAGCCTTGAAGAGCTGCCGCGCTTCTCCACCGGATTCAAAGAGTTCGACCGCGTGCTCGGCGGCGGCGTGGTTCCCGGCAGCGCCATCCTCATTGGCGGTAACCCGGGTGCGGGGAAATCAACCCTGCTGCTGCAAACGCTCTGCCGGCTCGCCGAGCAGATGAAAACCCTTTACGTCACGGGGGAAGAGTCCCTGCAGCAGGTCGCGATGCGCGCCCACCGTCTCGGCCTGCCGACCGGTAACCTGAATATGCTCTCGGAAACCAGCATCGAGCAGATCTGCATGATTGCCGAAGAAGAGCAGCCGAAGCTGATGGTCATCGACTCCATCCAGGTGATGCACATGGCCGACATCCAGTCTTCGCCGGGCAGCGTGGCGCAGGTCCGCGAAACGGCGGCCTACCTGACGCGCTTTGCCAAAACGCGCGGCGTGGCGATTGTGATGGTCGGCCACGTCACTAAAGACGGCTCGCTGGCCGGGCCGAAGGTGCTTGAACACTGTATCGACTGCTCCGTGATGCTCGATGGCGATGCGGACTCACGCTTTCGCACCCTGCGCAGCCACAAAAACCGTTTCGGCGCGGTGAACGAGCTGGGCGTGTTTGCCATGACCGAGCAGGGGCTGCGCGAAGTCAGCAACCCCTCCGCCATCTTCCTGAGCCGGGGAGATGAAATCACCTCCGGCAGCTCGGTGATGGTGCTGTGGGAAGGAACGCGTCCGCTGCTCGTCGAAATTCAGGCGCTGGTCGATGTCTCGATGATGGGCAACCCAAGGCGCGTGGCAGTTGGTCTGGAGCAGAACCGCCTGGCGATCCTGCTGGCGGTATTGCACCGTCACGGCGGCCTGCAGATGGCGGACCAGGACGTGTTCGTCAACGTGGTGGGCGGCGTCAAGGTGACGGAAACCAGTGCTGACCTGGCGCTGCTGCTGGCGATGGTCTCAAGCCTGCGCGACAGACCGCTTCCGCAGGATCTGGTGGTGTTTGGCGAAGTGGGGCTGGCTGGTGAAATCCGCCCGGTACCGAGCGGCCAGGAGCGTATCTCCGAGGCGGCGAAACACGGCTTCCGCCGGGCGATTGTTCCGGCGGCCAACGTGCCGAAAAAGATCCCGGAAGGGATGCAGGTCTTTGGCGTGAAAAAACTCGCGGATGCGTTAAACGTCTTTGACGACTTATAATTACGTATTCGATTTTGCAGGAGGCACCGTAATTTATGTCGTCGTTTGACTATATCAAGACCGCCATTCGCCAGAAGGGCTGTACGCTGCAGCAGGTGGCGGATGCCAGCGGCATGACCAAAGGCTATCTGAGCCAACTGCTTAATGCCAAAATCAAAAGCCCCAGCGCGCAAAAGCTCGAAGCGCTGCACCGCTTTCTGGGGCTGGAATTCCCGCGTATGCAAAAGAACATCGGCGTGGTGTTCGGTAAGTTTTATCCGTTGCATACCGGGCATATCTATTTGATCCAGCGCGCCTGTAGCCAGGTTGATGAGCTGCACATCATCATGGGCTACGACGAAACCCGCGACCGTCAGCTGTTTGAAGACAGCGCCATGTCGCAGCAGCCGACGGTATCAGACCGCCTGCGCTGGCTGCTTCAGACGTTTAAATATCAAAAAAACATTCGTATTCATGCCTTTAACGAAGAGGGCATGGAGCCGTACCCGCACGGCTGGGACGTGTGGAGCAACGGTGTAAAGACGTTTATGGACGAGAAGGGGATTACCCCCAACTGGATCTACACCTCTGAAGAGTCCGATGCGCCGCAGTTCCGCCAGCATCTGGGTATCGAGACGGTGCTGATCGACCCTAAGCGCACCTTTATGAACATCAGCGGGGCGCAGATCCGCGAGAACCCGTCCCGCTACTGGGATTACATCCCGACCGAAGTGAAACCCTTCTTTGTGCGTACGGTGGCAATCCTCGGCGGTGAGTCGAGCGGTAAATCGACGCTGGTCAACAAGCTGGCGAACATCTTTAACACTACCAGTGCGTGGGAGTACGGGCGCGACTACGTCTTCTCGCATCTGGGCGGCGATGAGATGGCGCTACAGTATTCCGACTACGATAAAATCGCGCTCGGCCATGCGCAGTACATCGATTTTGCGGTGAAATACGCTAACAAAGTGGCGTTTATCGATACCGATTTTGTTACCACCCAGGCGTTTTGTAAAAAGTACGAAGGGCGCGAGCACCCGTTCGTACAGGCGCTGATTGACGAATACCGTTTCGACCTGGTGATCCTGCTGGAAAACAACACCCCGTGGGTGGCCGACGGGATGCGCAGCCTCGGCAGCTCCGTGGACAGAAAAGAGTTCCAGTCCATGCTGGTGGAGATGCTCAACGAGAATAACGTGGAGTATGTTCACGTTGAAGAGGCGGACTACGACTCGCGTTTCCTGCGCTGCGTGGAGCTGGTAAAGGCGATGATGGGGGAGCAGGGGTAATGCCCTCGCCCCATAAGGGAGAGGGAGCTTAAAATCCCCTCTCCCCGTGGGAGAGGGTTAGGGTGAGGGCACCAGAGTGCTCAAAACGCCACCACCACTTTCCCCCGCATATGCCCCCCACCACTTTCCTGTGCGCCTCGGTGGAATGCGTTGTGTTGAGACCAGCCTATTAAGCCCGCGTCTGCGTGATAAGATGGACAATCAAGAACGAAGCGTTCGAACAGGTTGAACAATCATGTTTAAACAGCTGCAGGATATGGCCCTGTTTGCGCTGGTGGCCGAGATGGGCAGCTTCACCGCGGCGGCGCGCAAAGCCGACCTGCCGAAATCCAGCGTCAGCCAGCGTATCAGCCAGCTTGAACAGCAGGTGGGGATCCGCCTGCTGAACCGTACTACGCGCAGGCTGAGCCTGACCTTCGCGGGCGAGCATTATCTGGTGCACTGCCGCGAGATGCTGGCCGCGAGCGAACGGGCGGAATACGCCATTCAGCGCCTGCGGGATAACCCCAGCGGGCGGCTGCGGATCACCTGTCCCGCCGGGATCGGCGCGACGCTGCTGGCGCACATGAATGCCGAGTTTCAGCTTCGCTATCCCGACGTGTCGCTTGATGTGTCGATTTCCGATGACGTGCTCGACCTGGTCGAGTCCGGCTATGACGTGGCGCTACGCACCGGCAAACCGCAGGACTCCACGCTGATAGGCCGCATGATTGGACACTGTCCGCGCTATATGCTGGCATCTCCTGGCTATCTGGCGCGCCGGGAACCGCTCACGCATCCCAGCCAGCTGGTGGGCCATCGCTGCATTACCCACCGGGCCTGGTCAGAATGGGTGCTGCAACGCGCGAGTGAGGATTACCGCTATCTGCCGGATAACGCCCATATGACGGATAACCTGGTCTACGCCCGCGAGTGCGCGGTCGCCGGGGCCGGGATCACCATGCTCCCCGCATTCCTGCTGGAAGATAAGATTGAGACAGGGGCGCTGGTAAAGGTGCTGCCGGAGTGGAACGTCGAGGGGAACGACCTGTGGCTGGCCTATCCGAGCCGCAAATTGAACTCGCCTGCGCTGATGAGCTATATCGACTTTGCAATGCAGTTTGATGAGGTGAAGCGGTTTTACGTGGGGAATTAAAAAAGCCGGGTGGCGCTGACGCTTACCCGGCTTAGAGTATCGTGCCGTTTGTAGGCCGGGTAAGGCGAAGCCGCCACCCGGCTGTCGGCACTTATTTCGCTATACGCTTGTACTTGATACGCTTCGGCTCCAGCGCGTCTGCGCCCAGCGTGCGTTTCTTGTACTCTTCGTACTCGGTGAAGTTACCTTCGAAGAACTCCACTTTACCCTCGTCCTGGTAATCCAGAATGTGGGTCGCGATACGGTCCAGGAACCAGCGGTCGTGCGAGATAACCATTGCACAGCCCGGGAACTCCAGCAGGGCGTTTTCCAGCGCGCGCAGGGTTTCAATATCCAGGTCGTTGGTTGGTTCATCGAGCAGCAGCACGTTACCGCCCACCTGCAGCAGCTTCGCCAGATGCAGACGACCGCGCTCACCGCCGGACAGCTCGCCCACGCGTTTGCCCTGGTCGGTGCCTTTGAAGTTAAAGCGGCCAACGTAGGCGCGGCTTGGCATCTCGGTGTTGCCGATACGCATGATATCCAGGCCGCCGGAGACTTCTTCCCACACGGTTTTGCTGTTGTCCATGGCGTCACGGAACTGGTCAACGGAGGCCAGCTTCACGGTTTCACCCAGGGTGATGGAGCCGCTGTCAGGCTGTTCCTGACCGGACATCATGCGGAACAGGGTGGATTTACCCGCGCCGTTCGGACCGATGATGCCGACGATCGCGCCTTTCGGTACGGAGAAGCTCAGGTCGTCAATCAACACGCGGTCGCCGTAGGATTTACGCAGGTTGCTGACTTCAACCACTTTATCCCCCAGACGTGCTCCAGGCGGAATAAACAGTTCGTTGGTTTCGTTACGTTTCTGGTATTCGGTATTGTTCAGCTCTTCAAAGCGTGCCAGACGGGCTTTACCCTTAGACTGACGGCCTTTCGCGCCCTGACGAACCCACTCCAGCTCTTTCTCGATAGACTTACGGCGCGCCGCTTCCTGAGACGCTTCCTGCGCCAGACGCTGATCTTTCTGCTCCAGCCAGGAGGAGTAGTTACCTTCCCACGGAATACCTTCACCACGGTCCAGCTCAAGGATCCAGCCCGCAACGTTGTCGAGAAAGTAACGGTCGTGGGTAATCGCCACAACGGTGCCTTCGAAGTCGTGCAGGAAGCGTTCCAGCCACGCTACGGATTCGGCATCCAGGTGGTTAGTCGGTTCGTCGAGCAGCAGCATGTCTGGTTTTTCCAGCAGCAG
Source organism: Enterobacter sp. UPMP2052 (assembly GCF_053709675.1). NCBI lineage: Bacteria > Pseudomonadati > Pseudomonadota > Gammaproteobacteria > Enterobacterales > Enterobacteriaceae > Enterobacter > Enterobacter sp. UPMP2052. The sequence goes on along the minus strand of NZ_JBSKJR010000003.1, from coordinate 231,418 downwards.
GCGGCACAGCGCCACGCGGCGGCGTTCACCACCGGAGAGCTTCTCCACTTTTGCATCCCAGTCTGGCAGACGCAGGGCATCGGCCGCACGCTCCAGCTGCACGTTCAGGTTGTGACCGTCGTGCGCCTGAATGATCTCTTCGTACTTGCCCTGCTGAGCAGCCAGCTTGTCGAAGTCCGCATCCGGCTCGGCATATTTGGCATACACTTCATCCAGGCCTTTCAGCGCATTAACCACTTCGGAAACCGCTTCTTCAACGGATTCACGGACGGTGTGTTCCGGGGTGAGCTGAGGTTCCTGCGGCAGATAGCCGATTTTGATGCCAGGCTGCGGACGGGCTTCACCTTCGATGTCTGTATCGATGCCGGCCATGATGCGCAGCAGGGTGGACTTACCGGCACCGTTGAGACCCAGAACACCGATTTTTGCGCCCGGGAAGAAGCTCAGCGAGATATTTTTAAGAATATGACGTTTCGGCGGAACCACTTTGCCGACACGATGCATGGTATAAACGAATTGAGCCACGTTGGACTTCGCCTCTTTTATCGTGATGTGAATAGGTTTCAGCCCCGAAGTGTAGCCTTTTTCACGACCTAATCCCAGCCAGGAACGTCGGGAGTGTTAAAACGCGCAAGAAAGGTAAAAAAGTGTCCATAACGTGGCGCGCTGCCGGATGCCTGGTTAGCATAAGTTGATAAGACGTTGAGATGGCATGACGCCGCAACGGAAGTAAAAACAATGAGGAAGAGCTTGTGGAAAAAGCCAAACAGGTGGTCTGGCGACTGCTGGCTGCCAGCGTATGCGTAATGGCTGCGAGCCAGGCGGTGCGAGCCGATTCACTGGATGAACAGCGCAGCCGCTACGCGCAAATCAAGCAGGCGTGGGACAATAAACAGATGGATACCGTGCAGGCGCTGATGCCGACGCTAAAAGAGTATCCGCTGTACCCGTATCTCGAGTATCGCCAGATTACTGACGATCTCATGAATCAACCGACCGTCACCGTCAACAATTTTATCCAGGCGAATCCGACCCTGCCGCCCGCGCGCAACCTTAAATCCCGGTTTGTGAACGAGCTGGCCCGTCGTGAAGACTGGCGCGGGTTGCTGGCCTTTAGCCCTGAAAAGCCGGGCACGACCGAGGCGCAGTGTAATTATTACTACGCGAAATGGGCTACCGGCCAGCAGGAAGAGGCCTGGGCAGGGGCGAAGGATCTGTGGTTGACCGGCAAAAGCCAGCCAAACGCCTGTGATTCGCTGTTTGGCGCCTGGCGCGCCTCCGGCAAGCAGGATCCGCTGGCCTATCTTGAGCGTATCCGCCTGGCGATGAAGGCCGGGAACACGCGTCTGGTCACCGCCCTGGCGGGGCAGATGCCGCCGGACTATCAGACCATTTCGACAGCCGTCATCGCGCTTGCGAACGATCCCAATTCGGTGCTGACCTTTGCACGCACCACGGGGGCCACCGATTTTACCCGTCAGATGGCGGCGGTAGCCTTTACCAGCGTGGCGCGTGACGATGTGGAAAACGCGCGGCTGATGATCCCGCAACTGGTGCAGGCGCAGCAGCTTAACGACGAGCAAACGCAGGAGCTGCGCGACACCGTGGCGTGGCGACTGATGGGCACGGATGTGACCGACGAGCAGGCCCGCTGGCGTGACGACGCGATTATGCGGTCAAACTCCACCTCTCTGGTTGAGCGCCGCGTGCGCATGGCGCTGGGCACGGGCGATCGCCGTGGGCTGAATACCTGGCTGGCTCGCCTGCCGATGGATGCCAAAGAGAAAGATGAATGGCGCTACTGGCAGGCAGACCTGCTGCTGGAGCGCGGCCGTGAAGACGAAGCGAAAACGATCCTCCACGCCCTGATGCAGCAGCGTGGGTTCTACCCGATGGTGGCGGCGCAGCGTCTGGGTGAAGAGTACACCCTGAAGATCGACAAAGCCCCGGCCAACGCCAACCCGACGCTGACGCAGGGGCCGGAGATGGCCCGCGTGCGCGAGCTGATGTACTGGAACCTCGACAACACCGCGCGCAGCGAGTGGGCTAACCTGGTCACCAGCCGCACCACCGACGAAAAAGCGCAGCTTGCCCGCTACGCCTTTAATAACCACTGGTGGGATCTGAGCGTGCAGGCGACGATCGCCGGTAAGCTGTGGGATCATCTTGAAGAGCGATTCCCGCTGGCCTACAACGATCTGTTTGAGCGCTATACCAGCGGGAAAGACATTCCGCAGAGCTATGCAATGGCGATCGCGCGTCAGGAGAGCGCCTGGAACCCGAAAGTCCGCTCACCGGTCGGGGCCAGCGGCCTGATGCAGATCATGCCGGGTACCGCCACGCACACGGTGAAGATGTTCAACATTCCAGGCTACAGCAGCCCGTCACAGCTGCTGGACCCGGAGACCAATATCAATATCGGTACCAGCTACCTGCAGTACGTTTATCAGCAGTTTGGCAATAACCGTATCTTCTCTTCGGCGGCCTATAACGCCGGTCCGGGGCGGGTGCGCACCTGGCTCGGGAACAGCGCCGGTCGGATAGATGCCGTGGCGTTTGTCGAAAGTATTCCGTTCTCGGAAACGCGTGGATATGTGAAGAACGTGCTGGCCTATGACGCGTACTACCGCTACTTCATGGGGCAGAAAGATACCCTGATGAGCGATGCTGAGTGGCAGAGACGTTACTGATCGGCGTGGGTTGTGTTATGCTGTACTCGCTAATGAGTACAAGAGGCGGCATAACATGACCCAGCATTCCCCGTATTCCTCGGCGATGGCCGAACAACGCAATCAGGAGTGGCTTCGTTTTGTGGAGTTGCTCCGCCAGTCTTATGAAAAAGACCTGCACCTGCCGCTGATGCAGTTGATGCTGACGCCCGACGAGCGCGAGGCGCTGGGCACGCGCGTGCGGATTATCGAAGAGTTGCTGCGCGGTGAAATGAGCCAGCGCGAGCTGAAAAACGAGCTGGGCGCGGGCATTGCGACCATCACTCGCGGGTCGAACAGCCTGAAGTCTGCGCCGGTTGAACTGCGTCAGTGGCTGGAAGCGGTGTTATTGAAAAATCCCTAACGATAAATCGCGTTGTGGAACGGGCTTAACGCCAGAATCACCGCCTGGTGATAAACGCTTGAGCGCGTCAACTTGCCTGCGGTAAAGACGCCAATCGCCCCTTCTTTACGACCAATCTCATCGATGCCGGTGTACTGCGACATCACCGGCCCGAGCGCTTCACCTTCGCGAACCTTATTCAGAATGACGTCCGGCAGCGGCAGGGTGGCCGAGCGCGCTTCACCGCGCTGCGCACGGCTTTCGATGACCACCCAGCTAAAGGTTGCGCCTTCGTCGATACCCGCTTCAATGGCGACCCAAAAGTCTGCATTGGGCGCGGCGGCTTTGGCATTGGCGACGCGATTTCGTGCGCCAGCCCGCGTTTCCTCGCTGCCGAACGGCTGTTCAGGGACGCCGCTCTCGACGCCGACGGCGTCAATGTGGCAGGATCCTTCGCCGAAAATCTCTTCAAATGCCTTTAGAATTGCCTGAATTTTGGCAGGATTGGTGGTAGCAGAGACAACATGGTGCATAATTAAGCTCGATTCAAAAAAACTCATCGCAGTATAACGGAAAAAAAGCATGTTACAGGTATACCTTGTTCGCCACGGTGAGACGCAGTGGAACGCCGAGCGACGTATTCAAGGCCAGTCAGACAGTCCCCTCACTGAAAAGGGCGTGCAGCAAGCATGGCAGGTAGCGGAACGCGCCAGAACGCTGGGCATCACTCACGTTATCTCCAGTGATTTAGGTCGTACACAGCAGACGGCGCGAATTATCGCGGATGCCTGCGGCTGCGATGTTACCCTCGAGCCACGCATTCGCGAGCTGGATATGGGGGTGCTGGAGCAACGCCATATCGATACGCTGACAGAGCAGGAAGAGGGCTGGCGGCGTGCGCTGGTGAACGGTACCGAAGATGGCCGTATTCCGGAAGGCGAATCCATGCAGGAGCTGAGCGTGCGCATGCATGCGGCGCTGGCAGAGTGCCTGAAGCTGCCGGCGGGAAGCCGTCCGCTGCTGGTGAGCCACGGTATCGCGCTGGGTTGCCTGGTGAGCACCATTCTGGGATTACCGGCCTACGCCGAGCGCCGTTTGCGCCTGCGTAACTGCTCAATTTCCCGCATTGATTATCAGGAGAGCCAGTGGCTGGCTTCCGGGTGGGTCGTGGAGATGGCAGGGGACATTTCGCATCTTGATGCCCCTGCGCTGGACGAACTGCAGCGTTAACGGCGGATCGGAATTAAGAATTCCATGCGCAGATTGATTGGGCCTTCTTCCGGCTTAGCATCGCTGGCCGGATAGTAGCGCTCAATGTCCTGACCTTTACGGCGGTTCAGGTTCAGCATTGGCATGCAGGTGCCGTACACGGTCAGGATAAACTCCTGAACGCCGGTGCCCAGCCCTTCATACGAGAACATGACGTATTCGCCACCCTCCACGACGACCGGCTTCGAACCCTGAATGTAGCCATTAGCCAACTCCGGCGTCAGCGCGGTGGTGTAAAACACCTCCTGCTCGTCGTCTTTTTCCTGGCTTGGGTGCGTCTGGTTCAGGCCATACAGGATAGGCGGGATCGCGGGCGCATGGCTCAGGAAATCACGCCAGAACTGCACGCGCATTTGATGACGGAATTCGGAGATCTGCTCCAGCGAACAGGAGTAGCTTTGCGTCGTCCCGATCAAATGGGTTTCAGGCAGCGTAATGAACTGGTATTTCGGCATGGCGAACTCGCCCAGACGCAGCGGCGGACGCATCCCGAACGAGCTCCAGTCAGGCGAACGGCGATAGAGCGCAGGCGTCAGCGAGAACTGTTTTTTGAAGGCGCGGGTGAAGGTTTGCTGTGAATCAAACCGATACTGCAGCGCAATATCCAGAATAGGGCGCGCGGTCAGACGCAGCGCCACAGCAGACTTCGAAAGTCGGCGTGCGCGGATATAAGCCCCGATAGCATGACCGGTGACATCCTTAAACATCCTTTGCAGATGCCACTTGGAATAGCCTGCTTTTGCCGCCACATTATCCAGTGACAAAGGCTGGTCCAGATGACCTTCCAGCCAGGTAAGCAGGTCGCGAATAATTCCAGCCTGATCCATATACTATCCTCATCCTTAAAACAGCAGGTGCCTGATAACAGGTTAGCGGATAATAGCATTTTTTGATGTTTTAGCATTCAGTGTTTTTTTTGCGCATTAATGCTTTTTGCGAGGCATTATGGGCAGATATATTCTAATCCTGTGATCTTGCTACATTTTTGGCTAAAGTGTTGAATAATCGCTCAATGTAATTTTAAAGAATGGTAACAATATGAAATACAAGACATTGCTCTTCACCGCGTTATTATTGATGGCTGGCCGTGCGGCACAGGCGGAACAGGTAGGTTCCGTCGATACCGTATTTAAAATGTTCGGCCCCGACCACAAAATCGTGGTGGAAGCTTTCGACGATCCCGATGTGAAAAACGTGACCTGCTATATCAGCCGGGCGAAAACCGGCGGTATCAAAGGCGGGCTGGGGCTGGCAGAAGATACCTCCGACGCGGCGATCTCCTGTCAGCAGGTGGGGCCGGTTGAACTGAGCGACAAAATCAAAAACGGCAAAGCACAGGGTGACGTGGTATTCCAGAAACGAACCTCGCTGGTGTTCAAAAAGCTGCAGGTGGTGCGTTTTTACGACGCCAAACGTAACGCCCTGGCCTATCTTGCCTATTCCGACAAAGTGGTGGAAGGATCACCGAAAAACGCGATCAGCGCCGTGCCGATTATGCCGTGGCACTGATTTACCTGAATATGATTGATCGTACTTATGGCACTATAACCTTAACCAAACTATGGACTTAGGGGGATAACATCGGTGCGATCAATTTTGAAAAGGAAATCAGATTATGGCTGTACCCGCACACTTATGGTTATACGATGCCAACGGCTCACTCATCTCTGGAGGGAGTGAGGTTACTGGAAGGGAAGGTAGTATTGAGATACAGAGTTTTGTTCATGGTGTTAATGTTCCCTTTGATGGAAACACTGGTAGGTTGACATCTACACGTGTACATAACGTGATGAGTATTGAGAAAGAGTTCGATAAAGCCTCTCCCTACCTCTACCGCGCAGTAGCTCAATGCGAGAAATTGCAAAAAGCACTCATCCGTTGGTATCGCATTTCACCCTCGGGCATGGAAGAAGAGTTTTTTCATATTTTGCTCGAAGACATCCGCCTCATCCATATCAATCCTACCATGCACAACTTCAAGCAACCTATAGGACAACTTTCGGTGCCGACAGAATCACTTGGTTTGGGTTACGGACGCATTACGTGGAAATATCTCGATGGTAATATTCAGTTTACTGACGAATGGAATTCGCGTGTTTGTGCTTAGGAAATCGGCAAATGATCTACTGTGAGTTGAATTACAACGAGCATTATCCCGCACATAATTTAATGCTTCGTTGTGCTGGCGTCGGTTCTTTCCCGGTTTTTTCGGGGCTGGGTCCGTTTATGAACATCCCTGAATTTACTGCGCATCGTAATGGCCCTATCCCGCTGGGCAAATACTGGATTGTTGACAGGCCGATGGGGGGGATAGGTTCAATGGAAAGAATGGTGGAGAAATGGATCAAAACGGGGAATCGTTATTGGGAATGGTTCGCACTTTATCGGCAAGATGGACTTATTGATGATAGTACATTCGTCGATGGAATATGTCGGGGGAGTTTTCGCCTCCATCCCTTGCGTCCCGACGGTACCGGTGTGTCTGATGGTTGTGTCACTTTTCGTAATCATGCTGATTTTGATCAACTCCGTCAGGCCCTTCTCAGAACGTCAGTCCACACACTTCCTCACAACACCTTAAAAGCTTATGGCGAACTGAACGTAATTGGGATGAGGCGTGCCTGAGTTGAAACAATACTTCCCCTGTTTGATTCGTATTGCTATCGCCCCCTTGGGTTTTGTGCTGCTTGGTATCATGGCATTGAGCAATCTGGACTTCGGCAGTTTTGCCTGGAGCGGATATGAACGCAGCTATCCTCAATTGCTGATGGCGCTTTGCATTAATACAGTCATCACATCCGCTATTTTGGTGGCATGTTACGCATTCATGTTAAAAATCACCTGTACGCTTTCACTGGCAGAATTTGTTACCGGAGCACTTTACATTTGCATCTTTCAACTGTTCTTTATCTTTTTCACCATGGCTGATTGCGTTGTTGTTCTGAAATCGACAATAGAAGGTTTTTTAAGCCAAATTGGTGAGTGGAGAATCGACCAGAATTATCCGCAATTGGAGACACAAAAAGAGGTAAGGGATACACTCATTGCAGCCATTTATTTGGTATGTAATTCAGCGCTATCACTGCTGCTTACCAGGGGCATAATACGGCATATATAAAAAAAACGGCGCAAATGCGCCGTTTTTTAATGCATTATCTGCGGGATTACTCCTGCAGATCACCACAGAAACGATAACCTTCGCCATGAATAGTGGCGATGATTTCAGGCGTGTCTGGCGTGGATTCGAAATGCTTACGAATACGACGGATGGTCACGTCAACGGTACGGTCGTGAGGTTTAAGCTCGCGACCGGTCATTTTCTTCAGCAGTTCTGCACGAGACTGGATCTTGCCCGGATTTTCGCAGAAGTGCAGCATCGCGCGAAATTCGCTGCGCGGCAGTTTATACTGCTCACCGTTCGGGCTAACCAGCGAACGGCTATTGATATCAAGTTCCCAGCCGTTGAATTTATAGCTGTCTACGCTACGACGCTCTTCACTGACCGTACCCAGATTCATGGTGCGGGACAGCAGGTTGCGTGCACGAATGGTTAACTCGCGAGGATTAAACGGTTTGGTGATGTAGTCATCCGCACCGATTTCCAGGCCAAGGATTTTATCGACTTCGTTGTCGCGGCCCGTCAGGAACATTAACGCCACGTTCGCCTGTTCACGCAGCTCGCGCGCCAGAAGAAGGCCGTTTTTGCCTGGCAGGTTGATGTCCATAATGACCAGGTTGATATCATTTTCAGAAAGGATCTGATGCATCTCTGCGCCATCGGTCGCTTCAAAGACATCGTAGCCTTCTGCTTCGAAAATGCTCTTTAACGTGTTGCGTGTAACCAACTCGTCTTCAACGATAAGAATGTGCGGGGTCTGCATGTTTGCTACCTAAATTGCCAACTAAATCGAAACAGGAAGTACAAAAGTCCCTGACCTGCCTGATGCATGTCGCAAATTAACATGATCGGCCTAACGTGACTAAAGTACGTAATTGCGTTCTTGATGCACTTTCCATCAACGTCAACAACATCATTAGCTTGGTCGTGGGTACTTTCCCTTTGGACCCGACAGTGTCAAAAACGGCTGTCATCCTAACCATTTTAACAGCAACATAACAGGCTAAGTGACACCGGACACCCAATAAAACTACGCTTCGTTGACATATATCAAGTTCAATTGTAGCACGTTAACAGTTTGATGAAATCATCGTAGCCGAATGCTAGCCTTTGTCACAATTTTTCAATAAACCAACCAGTTGCGGACATTGATTGATAAACGTTACGAATCCAATCACCAGAGGGTATTCATACGACTATTATCATTATAAAACATAAGGATAATAAGCGTCTGTTAACATTCTAACTGATTGTTCAGTCACAAAATAGTTTAGCGTCTTTAATTCGTTAAGAAATGCTATTTCGGTGATTTGTGTTGCAATTTTGTAAATTCGTGCTGCGTAATATGTCGAAGCGCATCACCTTTTTACCCGCTAACTGATTAAAAAGAGAGCAAAAATGCATCTGTCGATTGTGCTGGTTCAGCCAGCAAGAGCAGAAAATATCGGCGCTGCGGCGCGTGCCATGAAGACCATGGGGTTTACCGATTTACGCATTGTCGGAAGCGTTGCGCATCTGGAGCCAGCAACCCGCTGGGTGGCGCACGGTTCGGGAGATATTGTCGATAATATAACGACTTACGATACGCTGGCCGATGCGCTGCACGATATTTCATTCACCGTTGCCACCACGGCGCGCAGCCGGGCGAAGTTCCACTATTACGCCACGCCTCAAGAACTCGTGCCGCTACTGCGTGAAAAAAGTCAGTGGCTCACCCACGCCGCGCTGGTGTTTGGCCGTGAAGATTCCGGGCTGACGAATGACGAGCTGGCGCTGGCGGATGTGCTTACCGGCGTGCCAATGGTGGCGGATTATCCCTCGCTGAATCTGGGCCAGGCGGTAATGGTTTACTGCTATCAATTAGCATCCTTAATGCAAATTACTCCGCCGCCCGTTTCCGCGACCGATGAAAATCAACTAACCGCGTTACGCGCTCGGGTAGAAAGTCTGATTTCACACCTGGGCGTGGCGGACGACCAAAAAATGACGGACTGGCTGCAGCAGCGTCTGGGACGACTTGAACAGCGCGACACGGCAATGTTGCACCGTTTGCTGCACGATATTGAAAAAAAACTGGCCGAGTAAAATGCTGCCATACGTTTTTAGTATGGCTGAACTGTCTGATATCTGGGGTTGCTTTTGGGGGAATCGGATGAAAATAAATCCGCAAACAGCGGGTCGTCAGAGTGAGCGAATCTGTGATCAAATTAAAAATTCGTTGACTTAGCAGGGCCAATCCTTTAACCCTAAAAGAATAGAGCACAGACAGATAATAATGACAGAGCACACAACATCCATGAAACGCATCAGCATTACCACCATTACAACAACCACCATCATTACCACAGGTAACGATGCGGGCTGACGCGTACAGGAAAAACAAAAAGAAGCCCGCACCTGAACAGTGCGGGCTTTTTTTTCGGCTAAAGGAAACGAGGTAGAACCATGCGAGTGTTGAAGTTCGGCGGTACATCAGTGGCAAATGCAGAACGTTTTCTGCGTGTTGCCGATATCCTGGAGAGTAACGCCAGGCAGGGGCAGGTTGCTACCGTGCTCTCTGCCCCGGCAAAAATCACTAACCATCTGGTGGCGATGATTGAGAAGACCATCGGTGGCCAGGATGCACTTGTGAACATCAGCGATGCCGAGCGTATTTTCGCCGAGTTGCTGCAGGGGCTGGCTGAGGCTCAGCCCGGCTTCCCACTCGCGAAGCTGAAAACCGTTGTTGAGCAAGAGTTCGCGCAAATCAAACACGTGCTGCACGGCATTAGCCTGCTCGGCCAGTGCCCGGACAGCATCAATGCGGCGCTGATCTGCCGTGGTGAAAAACTTTCTATCGCCATCATGGCGGGCCTGCTGAGCGCACGCGGCCACAACGTGACGGTGATTGACCCGGTTGAAAAACTGCTGGCTGTGGGCCACTACCTCGAATCCACCGTCGATATTGCCGAATCGACCCGCCGCATTGCCGCGAGCAAAATTCCTGCCGACCACATGATCCTGATGGCGGGCTTCACCGCCGGCAACGAGAAAGGCGAACTGGTGGTGCTGGGCCGTAACGGCTCGGACTACTCTGCGGCCGTGCTGGCGGCGTGCTTACGCGCAGACTGCTGCGAAATCTGGACCGACGTCGACGGGGTTTACACCTGCGACCCGCGCCAGGTGCCGGACGCCAGACTGCTGAAATCGATGTCGTATCAGGAAGCGATGGAGCTTTCCTACTTCGGCGCCAAAGTGCTGCACCCGCGTACCATCTCCCCAATTGCCCAGTTTCAGATCCCTTGTCTGATCAAAAACACCGGTAACCCGCAGGCACCGGGCACGCTGATAGGTGCCAGCACCGATGAAGATGGCCTGCCGGTGAAGGGCATTTCTAACCTCAACAACATGGCGATGTTCAGCGTCTCCGGCCCCGGCATGAAGGGGATGGTCGGCATGGCGGCGCGCGTATTTGCCGCGATGTCGCGCAACGGGATCTCTGTGGTGCTGATCACCCAGTCCTCATCCGAGTACAGCATCAGCTTCTGCGTACCACAGATAGACTGCCTGCGCGCGCGCCGTGCGCTGGAAGAGGAGTTTTATCTGGAGCTGAAAGAGGAGCTGCTGGAGCCGCTTTCTATTCAGGAGCGTCTGGCGATCATCTCCGTGGTCGGCGACGGAATGCGCACCCTGCGCGGTATCTCCGCCAAATTCTTCGCCGCGCTGGCCCGCGCCAATATCAACATTGTGGCGATTGCTCAGGGGTCGTCCGAGCGTTCAATTTCTGTGGTCGTGGATAACGACGACGCTACCACCGGTGTGCGCGTGGTCCACCAGATGCTGTTCAACACCGATCAGGTCATTGAGCTGTTCCTGATTGGCGTCGGCGGCGTCGGCGGGGCGCTGCTGGAGCAGGTGAAGCGCCAGCAGGAGTGGCTGAAGAAGAAGCATATCGATCTGCGCGTGTGCGGCATTGCGAACTCGAAAGCGCTGCTGACCAACGTCCACGGGCTGAATCTGGAAAACTGGCAGGCCGAACTGAGCGGCGCCAACGAGCCGTTCAATCTGGGCCGCCTGATCCGCCTGGTGAAAGAGTATCACCTGCTTAACCCGGTGATTGTCGACTGTACTTCCACTCAGGCGGTGGCCGACCAGTACGCCGATTTCCTGCGCGAAGGCTTCCACGTAGTGACGCCAAATAAAAAGGCCAACACCTCGTCGATGGATTACTACCATCAGCTGCGCCTGGCGGCGAGCAAGTCGCGCCGCAAGTTCCTGTATGACACCAACGTCGGTGCCGGCCTGCCGGTCATTGAAAACCTGCAAAACCTGCTCAATGCGGGCGATGAACTGCAGCGTTTCTCCGGCATCCTCTCCGGCTCGTTATCCTTCATCTTCGGCAAGCTGGAAGAGGGGATGAGCCTGTCGGAGGCGACCCGCGCCGCGCGCGAGCTGGGCTATACCGAGCCGGACCCGCGCGATGACCTTTCCGGCATGGACGTGGCGCGCAAGCTGCTGATCCTGGTCCGTGAAACCGGCCGCGAGCTGGAACTGTCGGATATCGTTATTGAACCGGTGCTGCCCGCCGGGTTTGACGACAGCGGGGATGTCAGCACCTTTATGACCCATTTACCGCAGCTCGACGACGCTTTTGCCGCGCGCGTGGCGAAAGCCCGTGATGAAGGTAAGGTATTGCGCTATGTTGGCAACATTGAAGAAGATGGCGTTTGCCGCGTGAAGATTGCCGAAGTGGATGGCAACGATCCGCTGTATAAAGTGAAAAACGGCGAGAACGCCCTGGCGTTTTACAGCCACTATTATCAACCATTGCCGCTTGTGCTTCGCGGCTATGGTGCAGGGAACGACGTCACGGCGGCGGGTGTGTTTGCCGATCTGCTGCGTACCCTGTCATGGAAGTTAGGAGTTTAACATGGTCAAAGTTTATGCCCCGGCTTCCAGCGCCAATATGAGCGTCGGGTTTGATGTGCTGGGCGCGGCGGTGACGCCGGTGGACGGTTCGCTGTTGGGCGATACGGTGACGGTTGAGGCGGCAGAGAACTTCAGCCTGCACAACGTGGGCCGCTTCGCCAGCAAGCTGCCGTCGGACCCGCGCGAGAATATTGTTTATCAGTGCTGGGAAAGGTTCTGTCTGGAGATCGGCAAAAACGTGCCGGTCACCATGACCCTGGAAAAAAGCATGCCGATTGGCTCGGGTCTCGGCTCCAGCGCCTGCTCCGTGGTTGCGGCACTGGTGGCGATGAACGAACACTGCGGAAAGCCGCTGAACAACAACCGCCTGCTGGGATTAATGGGCGAGCTGGAAGGGCGCATCTCCGGCAGTATTCATTATGATAACGTGGCACCGTGCTTCCTCGGCGGTATGCAGCTGATGATTGAAGAAAATGGCATCATCAGCCAGCAGGTGCCAGGGTTTGACGAGTGGCTGTGGGTGCTGGCCTATCCGGGCATTAAGGTCTCCACCGCCGAAGCGCGCGCGATCCTGCCCGCGCAGTATCGTCGTCAGGACTGTATCGCCCACGGGCGTCATCTGGCAGGCTTTATTCACGCCTGCTATACCCGACAGCCGCAGCTGGCGGCGAAACTGATGAAAGATGTCATTGCCGAGCCGTATCGCACTAAGCTGCTGCCCGGATTCAACGAGGCGCGAGAGGCGTCACTGGATATTGGCGCGCAGGCGTGCGGCATCTCCGGCTCCGGCCCGACGCTGTTCGCCCTGTGCGATAAGCCTGACACCGCGCAGCGCGTGGCGGACTGGCTCGCGAAACACTACCTGCAAAATCAGGAAGGCTTTGTTCATATTTGCCGTCTGGACACGGCTGGCGCACGAGTACTGGGATAAATAATGAAACTCTACAACCTTAAAGATCATAACGAGCAGGTCAGCTTCGCGCAGGCGGTGACTCAGGGGCTGGGCAAAAATCAGGGGCTGTTCTTCCCGCACGACCTGCCGGAATTTCAGCTCACCGACATCGACGAACTGTTGAAGCAGGACTTTGTCACCCGCAGCACCAAAATCCTCTCGGCGTTCATCGGCGATGAGATCCCGCCAGAGCAGCTGGAAGCGCGCGTGCGTGCGGCCTTTGCCTTCCCGGCACCGGTTAAGCAGGTTGAGCCGGACGTCGGCTGTCTGGAGCTGTTCCACGGCCCGACGCTGGCGTTTAAAGACTTCGGCGGCCGTTTTATGGCGCAGATGCTGACCCACATCAGCGGCGACAAGCCGGTGACCATTCTGACCGCCACCTCCGGCGACACCGGTGCCGCGGTCGCGCATGCGTTCTACGGCCTGAAAAACGTCCGCGTGGTGATCCTCTACCCGAAAGGCAAAATCAGCCCGCTGCAGGAAAAACTGTTCTGTACCCTTGGCGGCAACATTGAGACTGTGGCGATCGACGGCGATTTCGATGCCTGTCAGGCGCTGGTTAAACAGGCCTTCGACGACGAAGAGATGAAAGTGGCGCTGGGGCTGAACTCGGCTAACTCCATCAACATCAGCCGTCTGCTGGCGCAGATTTGCTACTACTTCGAAGCAGTGGCACAGCTGCCGCAGAAGGCGCGCAATCAGCTGGTCGTTTCCGTGCCGAGCGGCAACTTTGGCGACCTGACGGCGGGCCTGCTGGCGAAATCGCTGGGTCTGCCGGTGAAACGCTTTATCGCGGCGACCAACGCCAACGACACCGTACCGCGCTTCCTGAAAGACGGGAAATGGGCACCGAACGCCACGCAGGCGACGCTTTCAAATGCGATGGACGTGAGCCAGCCGAACAACTGGCCGCGCGTTGAGGAGCTGTTCCGCCGCAAGGTCTGGCGTCTTGGCGACCTGGGTTACGCTGCCGTGACGGACGAGACCACCAAAGCGACGATGCGCGAGCTGAAAGCGGTGGGATATACCTCTGAACCGCACGCGGCGATTGCCTACCGCGCTCTGCGCGACCAGCTTCAGCCGGGAGAGTATGGCCTGTTCCTCGGCACCGCGCATCCGGCGAAGTTCAAGGAGAGCGTTGAAGCGATCCTCGGTGAAACGCTGCCGCTGCCGAAAGAGCTGGCCGACCGCGCCGACCTGCCGCTGCTGTCTCATGAACTGCCAGCGGATTTTGCCGCGCTGCGTAAGTTAATGATGACGCGCGGGTGATGCTTTGCCGGGTGGCGCAGCGCTACCCGGCAACAGCAGCACCGATCTGTAGGCCGGGTAAGGCGCAGCCGCCACCCGGCTTTTTTGTGAAGAAATTAAGGAGAAAAAACGCAGTAAATAAGCAGAAATTCCCAATAAATGCGGTCACTTAGCGTTTAGGATTGCAGAGAATAACATCCTCCATCCCCCTCACGTATTCTCCTTACATCGGCCCACGACGGGCAAGAATAATAAGGAGTCACCCATGTCGAAACTGAAACCTGCACTTATCGCGCTTTCACTGATGCTGGTCGCTCCCATGGCGGTACAGGCAGCTGAGATCACCCTCGTGCCTGCGGTAAAACTGCAGATTGGCGATCGGGACAATAACGGACACTACTGGGATGGCGGCCGCTGGCGCGACCATGACTGGTGGAAATCTCACTACGACTGGCGCGATAACCACTGGCGTCCGCACGATGAGCACCATGGGCACGATAACCACCACCACGATCGCCACGACGATCGCGGTCATGGCCCGGACTGGAAGCACCATTAACCAAAAACCCCGCCTGAAGGCGGGGTTTTGTTTTTACTGCGCGTGACGCTTAAACACCAGTTCACCTTTCCCCGACGCGTCTTCGTCAAAGAAATAGCCTTCGCTGTTAAACCCGGTCAGCTGCTCCGGACGGGTCAGGCGGTTTTGAATGATGTAGCGGCTCATCAGCCCGCGCGCTTTTTTGGCGTAGAAGCTGATCACCTTAAACGTGCCGTTCTTCTCATCCAGGAATACCGGCTTGATGACCTCTGCGTCCAGCTTTTTCGGCTTCACCGATTTGTAATATTCGTCGGAGGCGAGGTTAATCACCACGTTATCGCCCTGGGCTTTTAACGCCTGATTAAGCGTATCGGTGATGATATCGCCCCAGAAGTGGTAAAGATCTTTGCCTTTGGCATTTTCGAAACGGATGCCCATCTCCAGGCGATACGGCTGCATCAGATCCAGCGGGCGCAGTACGCCATACAGGCCGGAGAGCATGCGCAGATGCTGCTGGGCAAAATCGAAATCGGCTTCACTGAACGTTTCTGCCTGCAGGCCAGTATACACATCGCCTTTGAAAGCGAGCAGCGCCTGGCGGGCATTGTCTGGCGTAAAATCCGGGTGCCAGTCGTGGAAGCGGGTCGCGTTCAGATCGGCAAGTTTGTCGCTAATGCTCATCAGCTTGCCGATTTGCGGAGCGGAAAGCTTGCGCGCCTCGTGGATGAGTTGTTGCGAGTAGTCCAGCAGTTCAGGCTGGGTATACCGCTCGGTGGCGAGTGGGCTCTGGTAATCGAGCGTTTTAGCAGGTGAAATCAGAATCAGCATATCCAGTCCTTGCAGGAAATTTAGGGCGACTTTACCAAAAAATCGCCCTGAATTGATCGATAGCTGTTATTGCCGCGGCAAATCATCCCAGGTGCCCGGCGCGATTTGCGCCTCGATTTCAGGATAGCGCGCAGCATCAAACACCGGTGGCACCCCAAGCTTACGCTGGCGCAGGTAGTCCCGGGCGATCAGCGTCACCACCGGTGAGAGCAGTAAGATCGCCGTCAGGTTGGTGATGGCCATCAGCGCCATAATGACGTCCGCCAGCTGCCAGATCAGCGGCATGTGGAGCAGGGAACCCGTCATTACCATCGCGATAACACACGCGCGAAGCCCGTTGCGGGTAGAACGTGAATCCAGCTTCAGGAAGATGAGGTTATTTTCGGCGTAGATATAGTTCACCACAATCGAGCTGAAGGCGAACAGCATCACAATCAGTGAGACAAACCCTGCGCCCCAGCTGCCGACCATGTTGGCCAGCGCCAGTTGGATAAGCTGGATCCCGGCAATCTCTGACGAATGGGAATCGGGGCCAGCCAGCAGCACAATCATCGCGGTGGCGGAGCAGAGAATGATGGTGTCCGTGAACACGCCAATCATCTGGACGATCCCCTGGGCCGCAGGATGAGGAGGCCATGAGGCCGCCGCCGCCGCCGCGTTGGGCGTCGACCCCATGCCCGCTTCATTCGAGAACATGCCTCGCTGAAAGCCTGCCGTGAGCGCCTGACTGATGGTGTAGCCCAGCGCCCCGGAGGCCGCTTCGCGCCAGCCAAACGCGCTCTTAAAGATGCCCGCTACGATCTCCGGCAGCTGATCAATGTGCATCACCGTGACAATCAGGCTGGCTGACACCCACAGGAGTGCCATAACGGGCACCAGGAACTGCATCAGGCGGGCAACGCCTTTCAGGCCCGCGGTGATGGTCAGCAGCGTAAGGGCGGCCAGCATGACGCCGGTGACCCACTCCGGGCAGGCAAAGGCATAACGCAGGGCGTGGGCTACGGAGTTAGCCTGTACGGAATTGAAAATCAGGCCGTAGGCGAGGAGCAAAATGAGGGAAAACAGGACGCCCATCCAGCGCATACCCAGCCCGCGGGCCATATACCAGGCGGGGCCGCCGCGGAACTGACCGTTTTTGTCCTTCTCTTTGTAAAGCTGGGCGAGCGAACATTCGGCAAACGAGGTCGCCATGCCGATAACCGCCGTCATCCACATCCAGAAGACCGCGCCGGGGCCGCCGGCGGTGATGGCCAGCGCGACGCCCGCCATATTGCCGCTGCCGACACGCGCGGCGAGGCTGGTACACAGCGCCTGGAACGAGGTTAATCCGCCGGGCTGAGGGCTTACGCTGTTTTTCAGACTTCTGCCAAACTTGCGGATATAGCGAAACTGGATAAAACCGCTGCGCAGCGTGAACCATACACCTGCTCCCAGCAGCAGGTATATCATTATCGAACCCCAGAGAATTTCATTAATAAAGAAAAAGAAATCAGGCACTAACGTCCCTCTTGTTGATGCCAAAATGCATATGTAAGCGCTACCAGTGAGTGAGCATGCCGTTACTTAGCAGCCTGTTAATATTGCGAGTTTATCATACTCTGCCTAAGCGCACTGTCTGCGGTTGCGCTACCCCTCCGTCGTGTTATCATCAGGGCAGACCGGTTACATCCCCCTAACAAGTAAACCTGTCATTTTTCCGTTGCTGGCTCGCTGTCGGTAGCGTGAATTATCCAGGGCACGTTAAAAGAGAAACACTATCATGACGGATAAATTGACCTCCCTTCGTCAGTTCACCACTGTCGTAGCTGACACCGGAGATATCGCGGCAATGAAGCTGTACCAGCCGCAGGATGCCACAACCAACCCTTCTCTGATCCTTAACGCCGCGCAGATCCCTGAGTATCGCAAACTGATTGACGACGCTGTGACCTGGGCGAAAGGCCAGAGCAACGACCGCGCGCAGCAGGTTGTGGATGCAACTGACAAACTGGCAGTGAACATCGGTCTGGAAATTCTGAAACTGGTGCCGGGCCGTATCTCTACCGAAGTGGATGCACGTCTGTCCTACGACACCGACGCGTCCATCGCCAAAGCCAAGCGCCTGATCAAGCTGTACAACGACGCGGGCATCAGCAACGACCGTATCCTGATCAAACTGGCCTCTACCTGGCAGGGTATCCGCGCGGCAGAGCAGCTGGAAAAAGAGGGTATCAACTGTAACCTGACCCTGCTGTTCTCCTTCGCGCAGGCGCGTGCATGTGCAGAAGCGGGTGTTTACCTGATTTCTCCGTTCGTTGGCCGTATTCTGGACTGGTACAAAGCTAACACTGACAAAAAAGAGTACGCGGCGTCTGAAGATCCGGGCGTAGTGTCAGTGACGGAAATCTACGAATACTACAAACAGCACGGCTATGAGACCGTTGTGATGGGCGCAAGCTTCCGTAACGTCGGTGAAATCATTGAGCTGGCTGGCTGCGACCGCCTGACTATCGCCCCTGCGCTGCTGAAAGAGCTGGCAGAGAGCGAAGGCGCAATCGAGCGCAAACTGTCTTACACCGGTGAAGTGAAAGCGCGTCCTGAGCGTATCACCGAATCCGAGTTCCTGTGGCAGCACAACCAGGATCCTATGGCGGTAGACAAACTGGCGGACGGTATCCGTAAGTTTGCCATCGACCAGGAAAAACTGGAAAAAATGATCGGCGACCTGCTGTAATCATTTCGCGTGGCCGGGCTCCCGGTCACGCTACTTCTTTCGTACTCTGTCTGAATTTCCCCTCTGCGTGTATCATTCCCCATAGTCAGTACTTTTTTGAATGGAATGAACATGAATACCTTACGCATCGGCTTAGTGTCGATTTCAGACCGCGCCTCCAGCGGTGTTTATCAGGATAAAGGCATCCCCGCGCTTGAAGAGTGGCTGAGCAGCGCCTTGACCACCCCGTTTGAGATCCAGACCCGCCTGATCCCGGACGAGCAGCCGATTATTGAGCAGACGCTGTGTGAACTGGTGGATGAGATGAGCTGCCACCTTGTTCTGACCACCGGCGGAACCGGGCCGGCGCGTCGCGATGTAACCCCGGATGCCACCCTTGCCGTGGCCGATCGTGAAATGCCGGGCTTTGGCGAGCAGATGCGCCAGATCAGCCTGCACTTTGTCCCGACCGCCATTTTGTCGCGCCAGGTTGGCGTGATCCGCAAACAGGCGTTAATACTTAATCTGCCGGGCCAGCCGAAATCGATTAAAGAGACGCTGGAAGGGCTGAAAGGCGAGGATGGCAAGGTCATTGTCCACGGTATTTTCGCAAGTGTACCGTATTGTATACAGTTGCTGGACGGCCCTTACGTGGAAACGCACGACAATGTCGTAGCAGCATTTCGCCCGAAAAGCGCGCGTCGCGAAACAATCTCCTGAAATTAATCAATATGTGACATTAGCTGAAGTCGCGATAGCGTGGTAACCGTTTTACGGTATAGTCATCTTTTCTTTACGATTACTGTAAAAATTAATCCACATTACACGACGAATGGTTCGCTATGTCACATAACGCCCGATCTCTCAATCGACAGGACTATAAAACGCTGACCCTCGCAGCACTGGGTGGCGCGCTGGAGTTTTACGACTTCATCATTTTTGTCTTCTTCGCCGCCGTGGTGGGAGAACTGTTCTTCCCGGCGGATATCCCGGAATGGCTGCGTCAGGTGCAGACCTTCGGGATTTTCGCCGCGGGCTATCTGGCGCGACCGCTGGGCGGCATTGTGATGGCGCACTTCGGCGATCTGGTCGGGCGTAAAAAGATGTTTACCCTCAGTATCTTGCTGATGGCCGTGCCCACTCTGGCGATCGGTCTTCTGCCTACCTACGCCACGATGGGCATTGTTGCTCCGCTACTGCTGTTGCTGATGCGTATTTTGCAGGGCGCTGCAATCGGTGGCGAGGTGCCTGGCGCCTGGGTGTTTGTCGCCGAGCATGTGCCGGCGCGCCGCATTGGTATCGCCTGCGGCACCTTAACAGCAGGGCTGACGATCGGCATACTTCTTGGTTCAGTGGTGGCGACCATCGTCAACACCAGCATGACGCAGCAGGCCGTCCATGAGTGGGGATGGCGACTCCCCTTCCTGTTAGGCGGTGCGTTTGGGCTGGTGGCGATGTACCTGCGCCGCTGGCTGCAGGAAACGCCCATTTTCCTCGAGATGCAGCAGCGTAAGGCGCTGGCGCAGGAGCTGCCGGTCAAAGCGGTGGTGGTACGCCACCGCCAGGCCGTGGTGGTGTCGATGCTGCTCACCTGGCTGCTGTCGGCGGGCATTGTGGTGGTGATTTTAATGTCGCCGGTCTGGCTGCAAAAGCAGTACGGTTTTGCTCCGGCGGTGACGCTTCAGGCCAACAGTATTGCGACGATTATGCTGTGCTTCGGCTGCCTGGCAGCCGGGCTCGCGGCCGATCGTTTCGGCCCCAGCCTGACCTTTATCGTGGGGAGCCTGCTGCTCGCGGCATCCAGTTGGGCGTTCTACCATCTTGCGGGAAGCCATCCTGAACAACTGTTCCTGCTGTACGGCGTTGTGGGGCTGTGCGTGGGCGTAGTGGGGGCCGTGCCTTATGTGATGGTGCGCGCCTTCCCGCCGGAAGTTCGCTTCACCGGCATCTCGTTCTCCTACAACGTTTCGTACGCCATCTTTGGCGGGCTGACGCCGATTGCCGTCACCGTGCTGATGGGCGTGTCGCCGATGGCTCCCGCCTGGTATGTACTGGCGCTGTCGCTGATGGGGCTGGTGCTGGGCATCTGGCTGCGTCAGAAACCGGTGAATGCACCAGTTCTGGCCGGATAGCAGGGCAGGCCGGGTGTTGGCGAAGCCGCCACCCGGCTGATGGATTAGTGCGAAGGGGTATAGCTCAGGATAATGTTGTCATCCGGAATGTGGGTGAAGCGGGTGATAATGGCGTGGTAATCCGCCAGCGGGTCGACATCCTTAAATTGCGTTGGATAGAAGATTTTGCTCAGCGCCTCAATGGCAATGATGTTGTACGGGTTGTTATAGAAGTGGTGATAGAGCGCGCCGGTGTGGCCTTCCGCGACGGCCGGAATGCTCGACACGCCCTGACGCGATAACAGCGCAGTGAACGCCGCGGTCACGTCGCCAGCCGGGACGTTATAGCCGAACGGGATCACCGCCGTGCCTTTACCCGGGCGTTTAGATCCGGTCATCAGGTAGTAATCCGGGTTCATCGAGATAATTTTTTCGACGGAGATATTCCCGGTTGCGCCCGGCAGCAGCTGTGAGCCAATGTTGATCCCGCCCGCTGCCTCGACCAGCCCGCCCCAGCCGTTGCGCGCATGGGTAAAGCAGCAGCCGTTATCCAGGCCACCGACACCGGCAATTGGCTCGATAAACACCAGGGGTTTTTTAGTGATGCCCGCCAGGCGCTGGTGGAGGGTGTCCAGACGCTGTTGATAGAAATCGATATAGGCCTGCGCGCGCGCCGTCTGGCCCAGGACGTTACCCAGCAGGGCAATGCTCGGCAGGGTGTTTTCAACCGGATGCAGTTCGTAGTCAACGAAAATGACCGGTATATGCAGCGCGTTGAGTTTCTCCAGTACGCCGGTTTGCACCAGCGAAGGTTTGGCGCGAAGCTGGGCGATCATCAGGTCCGGCTGGCGAGAGATCACGGTTTCCAGATCCACGTTCCCCTGGTCGGAAAACTTCATGTCGAGGATCTTCTCTGCTTCCGGCCATTTTCGCTTCAGCACGTTCCAGGTTTCAGTGTCCTGCTTCTTCGGCAGGTTATTCCACGCCACCACGCTGGCAAACGGGTTGTCGCGCTCCAGTAGCGCCAGCGTGAAGATATCGCGCCCGTCCTGCAAAATGATGCGCTGCGGCTTGTGTTCAATCGTGACCGTGCGGTTATCCAGATCTTTTACCGTGACCGGCCAGCTCTGCGCCTGGGCGATGAAAGATGAAAGGAGCAGTGCCAGACCGCCTGCGGCGGCGAGAAGTTTTCTGAGCGTCATGTTTTCCCCGTCTGTTTTAGTAAGGCGTTAACCCGTCAACCACCACGTGCGGCAGCCCGCGCGAACAGTATTCAACCCGACCCTGCACGCCGTAGACCGTTGCCAGATTTGCAGCGTTCACTACCTCTCCCGGCGGCCCGCTGGCAATTAACTCGCCGCCTTTAAGCATCATGGCGTAATCGGCATGGCGCAGCGCAATGTTGATGTCATGGATCACCACCACGGTGACGATATTGCGTAGCCGCGTTTCGCGCGCCACGATATCCATGACGTGAAACTGGTAGTTCAGATCGAGGGCGCTGAGAGGTTCGTCCAGCAGCAGCAGGTCGGGCTGGCGGATAAGAGACTGCGCCAGGCCAATCAGCTGTTTCTGCCCGCCGGAAAGCTGGTCAAGAAAGCTCATCGCCAGGTGCGCGACGCCGAGCTTATCAAGGATGGCGTAGGCCTCTTGCTCAACGTTTTCACTCTGCTCGCTGCCGCTGGCCCGGCGGGCCACGATGACCGATTCCAGGGCGTGAAGGTGCACTCCCTGCGGCAGGGACTGCGGCAGATAAACCACCTTCTGCGCACGTTGGGCGGAGGGCATCGCCATCAGGTCTTCCCCGTTGAGGTGTAACGCCCCCTGGGCGGGATTGAGGTCAGCGAGGGCGCGCAGCAGGGTCGACTTACCCGAGCCATTGGGGCCGAGCAGAGCGGTAATTTTCCCGCGTGGCAGGCAGGGCGTATTCAGCCCGGTGATAATTTTTTTCTTGCGATAGCCGGTGTGCAGATCGCGAACGAGCAGGCCGTCGGTCATACGTTCCCCCGGTTACGAATAATGATGCTCAGGAAGAAGGGAACGCCAACAAGAGAGGTGACAATGCCGACGGGAATAATGACGCCGGGCACCATGTTCTTCGAGAAGACCGAGGCCAGCGACAGTACCAGCGCGCCAATCAGCATACTGCCGGGCAGGTAAAAGCGGTGGTCCTCCCCAAACATCATCCGCGAAATGTGCGGCGCGACCAGGCCGATAAAGCCGACCGGCCCCACAAAGGCGACGGTCAGTGCCGAGATAATGCTGATGCGAAACAGCGTGGTCATGCGCAGTTTCTTCACGTTGATACCGAAGCTCACGGCACGATCTTCCCCCAGGCGCAGCGCCGTGAGTTTCCACGCGTTTTTCAGCGACAGCGGGACGATAATCACCAGCGCGACGGCCAGGATCGCCAGCTTATCCCAGGAGGCTCTCGCCAGGCTGCCCATCGTCCAGAAGACCAGCCCCTGCAGCGTATCTTCGCTGGCAACGAACTGCAGAATGGAGATCAGGGCGTTGAAGGTAAACACCAGCGCGATCCCGAACAGCACCACGCCCGAGGTGGCGACACGGGTCCAGCGGCTGATGCCGTCGAGAATAAAGCAGGCCAGCAGCGCAAAGACAAAGGCGTTGGCGGGAATAAACCATTTGTCGTCGATGCCGGGAATGCCCAGGCCAAGCACAATCGCCAGCGCGGCGCCGAACGAGGCGGCAGACGACACGCCGAGAGTAAAGGGGCTGGCAAGCGGATTGTTCAGGATGGTCTGCATCTCCGCGCCGGCAAGCCCCAGCGCCATCCCCACGGCCACAGCCATCAGCGCGAACGGCAGACGAATATCCCAGACAATGACGCGCGTACCTGCGTCGGCGGCGGAGGCGTTGACGAGGGTGTGCCAGAGGGTCGAAACCGACATGCCGGACGGCCCGAGCGTAAAGTCGAGAAGCAGGGAGCAGACAATTAAAAGCAGAAGCGCGCCCGCAAGGGCGTATCGGCGCAGCACAACCCGTCGATAGTGAGAGGCAATGGTCGATTCGTCAGGCTTTACGCTGGCGGCAAGGCTGGAGTTCATTGGATTACCTTATGCAACACAACAACATCGTGATGCCTCCCACCGTTCCTGTGGAGAGCGCTGCATGATATCCAATATCCGGGAGGCTCCGGCGACGATATTTAAAGTGATAATGCTTATCAATTCAATATTGAAATAACGGGTGTTTCATTGACGAGCTGTTGGAGTTTTGGCGCAAAATTAAGCGAAGCGGGCGGGGGAGTCGTGCCTGCAGGGCAGGC
The DNA here is from genome assembly GCF_053709675.1 of Enterobacter sp. UPMP2052. NCBI lineage: Bacteria > Pseudomonadati > Pseudomonadota > Gammaproteobacteria > Enterobacterales > Enterobacteriaceae > Enterobacter > Enterobacter sp. UPMP2052. The sequence goes on along the minus strand of NZ_JBSKJR010000003.1, from coordinate 207,414 downwards.
ACGACGGAAGAGCTATCAGTGTTTTTCACCAATCGGCAGCACGGTGCGGCCAAACTGCTCGTTCAGCACTTCGCCCATTGCCAGGTAGATAGCGCTTGCGCCACACACCAGGCCAACCCAGCCCGCGATGTGAACGATGCCTTCGTTATCCGCCAGGTGGCCAATCGCCAGCAGGGCGAACAGCACGGTCAGGCTCAGGAAGACGAACTGCAGCGCGCGGTTAGCCTTCAGGGTACCGAAGAACATGAACAGCGTGAAGACGCCCCACAGGCCCAGGTAAACGCCCAGGAAGTGCGCGTTTGCCGCGTCTGTCAGACCCATTTTAGGCATCAGCAGAATGGCGACCAGCGTCAGCCAGAAGGAGCCGTAAGAGGTAAAGGCCGTTAGACCAAAGGTGTTGCCTTTTTTGTATTCCAGCAGGCCCGCGAAGATTTGTGCGATACCGCCGTAAAAGATGCCCATCGCCAGGATAATACCGTCCATCGGGAACATCCCGATATTGTGCAGGTTCAGCAGGATAGTGGTCATGCCAAAACCCATCAGGCCCAGCGGAGCCGGATTAGCCAACTTAGTGTTGCCCATAAGTCCTCAAAAAAAATCATCATTAATATGGTGAAATGGTGAATCCCGCGTCAATTCTCCCTGACGGGGCGCGGCATCATAATGGGGACGCACCATGCCGTCTATGATCTGATCAGGGTGAAATTAAAATATTTTTTATCCTTCCCCCTTGATGGATGCCGTTGCGACCCCATCTTGTAAGCAACCGCAGTGTGTGGACCTGAAAAAATCAAATCTGGGCAGTTGAAAAAGCACATTCTGCCCTTATTACAGGTACACAACCACATGTTGACTGAATTTTTAGTGGAGACGTTTAGATGGGTAAAATTATTGGTATCGACCTGGGTACTACCAACTCTTGTGTAGCGATTATGGACGGCACTACCGCACGTGTGCTGGAGAATGCCGAGGGCGATCGCACCACGCCTTCTATCATTGCCTATACCCAGGATGGTGAAACTCTGGTTGGTCAGCCGGCTAAACGTCAGGCAGTGACAAACCCGCAAAACACCCTGTTTGCGATTAAACGCCTGATCGGCCGCCGCTTCCAGGACGAAGAAGTTCAGCGTGACGTTGCTATCATGCCGTACAAAATCATCGCGGCGGATAACGGCGATGCATGGCTTGATGTGAAAGGCACCAAAACGGCACCACCGCAGATCTCTGCTGAAGTGCTGAAAAAAATGAAGAAAACGGCGGAAGATTACCTGGGCGAACCGGTAACTGAAGCGGTTATCACCGTACCTGCATACTTCAACGATGCTCAGCGTCAGGCAACAAAAGATGCTGGCCGTATCGCAGGTCTGGAAGTAAAACGTATCATCAACGAACCAACCGCAGCTGCACTGGCTTACGGTCTGGATAAAGAAGTGGGCAACCGCACTATCGCGGTTTACGACCTCGGTGGTGGTACCTTCGATATCTCTATTATCGAAATCGACGACGTTGACGGCGAAAAAACCTTCGAAGTTCTGGCAACTAACGGTGATACCCACCTGGGTGGTGAAGACTTCGACAGCCGTATGATCAACTACCTCGTTGACGAGTTTAAGAAAGATCAGGGCATTGACCTGCGTAACGACCCGCTGGCTATGCAGCGCCTGAAAGAAGCCGCTGAGAAAGCGAAGATCGAGCTGTCTTCCGCTCAGCAGACCGACGTGAACCTGCCGTACATCACCGCAGACGCGACCGGTCCAAAACACATGAACATCAAAGTGACCCGTGCGAAACTGGAAAGCCTGGTTGAAGACCTGGTGAACCGTTCTATCGAGCCGCTGAAAGTTGCGCTGCAGGACGCGGGTCTGTCCGTCTCTGACATCCAGGACGTTATCCTGGTCGGTGGTCAGACGCGTATGCCAATGGTTCAGAAGAAAGTGGCAGAGTTCTTTGGTAAAGAGCCACGTAAAGACGTTAACCCGGACGAAGCTGTTGCTATCGGTGCAGCGGTTCAGGGTGGCGTACTGACCGGTGAAGTGAAAGACGTACTGCTGCTGGACGTTACCCCGCTGTCTCTGGGTATCGAAACCATGGGCGGTGTGATGACGGCACTCATCAACAAAAACACCACCATCCCAACGAAACACAGCCAGGTGTTCTCTACCGCTGAAGACAACCAGTCTGCGGTAACCATCCATGTGATTCAGGGTGAGCGTAAGCGTGCGGCGGATAACAAATCTCTGGGTCAGTTCAACCTGGACGGTATCAACCCGGCTCCACGCGGCATGCCACAGATCGAAGTCACCTTCGACATCGATGCTGACGGTATCTTGCACGTGTCTGCGAAAGACAAAAACAGCGGTAAAGAGCAGAAGATCACCATCAAGGCATCTTCTGGCCTGAACGAAGCGGAAATCGAAAAAATGGTTCGTGATGCAGAAGCTAACGCTGAATCCGACCGTAAGTTCGAAGAGCTGGTTCAGACCCGTAACCAGGGTGACCATCTGCTGCACAGCACCCGTAAGCAGGTTGAAGAAGCAGGCGATAAACTGCCAGCAGAAGACAAAACGGCTATCGAGGCTGCACTGAGCGCGCTGGAAACCTCGCTGAAAGGCGAAGACAAAGCGGACATCGAAGCGAAGATGCAGGAGCTGGCACAGGCTTCTCAGAAGCTGATGGAAATCGCACAGCAGCAGCACGCACAGCAGCAGGCTGGCGCTGATGCCTCTGCGAACAATGCGAAAGACGACGACGTGGTCGACGCTGAGTTCGAAGAAGTAAAAGACAAAAAATAATCGCCCTTTGAACGGGTAATTACTGGCACGGGCGAAGAGGTTTCCTCTCCGCCCGTGCACGCATGTTAGGGGCAGATAAAACAAGATGGCGAAGCTTGATTATTACGAGATTTTAGGCGTTCCCAAAACAGCGGAAGAGCGTGAAATCAAAAAGGCGTATAAGCGCCTGGCCATGAAATATCACCCGGACCGTAATCAGGGTGATAAAGAGGCTGAATCCAAATTTAAAGAGATCAAAGAAGCCTACGAAGTTCTGACCGATGCGCAAAAACGTGCAGCCTACGATCAGTACGGTCACGCGGCCTTTGAACAGGGCGGAATGGGCGGCGGCGGATTCGGCGGCGCGGGCGGCTTTGGCGGCGGTGCTGATTTCAGCGATATCTTTGGCGATGTCTTCGGCGACATCTTCGGCGGTGGTCGTGGTCGCCAGCGCGCGGCGCGCGGCGCAGATCTGCGTTACAACATGGATCTGACGCTGGAAGAAGCCGTTCGCGGTGTCACCAAAGAGATCCGTATCCCGACGCTGGAAGAGTGTGACGTTTGCCACGGCAGCGGCGCGAAGGCGGGCACCCAGCCACAGACCTGTCCAACCTGTCACGGTTCCGGTCAGGTGCAGATGCGCCAGGGCTTCTTCGCAGTACAGCAGGCGTGTCCTCACTGTCACGGTCGCGGTACGCTGATTAAAGATCCGTGCAACAAATGCCACGGTCATGGTCGCGTTGAGAAAACCAAAACCCTGTCCGTTAAAATTCCGGCTGGCGTCGATACGGGCGACCGCATCCGTCTGTCTGGAGAAGGTGAAGCAGGCGAGCACGGCGCGCCGGCAGGCGATCTGTACGTTCAGGTTCAGGTGAAACAGCACGCAATCTTTGAGCGTGAAGGTAACAACCTTTACTGCGAAGTGCCGATCAACTTCGCGATGGCCGCGCTTGGTGGCGAGATTGAAGTGCCAACGCTTGATGGTCGCGTAAACCTGAAAGTGCCAGGCGAAACCCAGACCGGCAAGCTGTTCCGTATGCGCGGTAAAGGCGTGAAGTCCGTTCGCGGTGGTGCGCAGGGCGACCTGCTGTGCCGCGTGGTGGTCGAAACGCCGGTGGGCCTCAACGATAAGCAGAAACAGCTGCTGAAAGAGTTGCAGGAAAGCTTTGGTGGGCCGACGGGTGAAAACAATAGCCCACGCTCTAAAAGCTTCTTCGATGGCGTCAAAAAATTCTTCGATGACCTGACCCGCTAATTCTTTGCTGGTCACTATCCTTTAAAAAGCCCGGAAGCGATTCCGGGCTTTTTCTATTTGTGGGTATAGCTCGGTAAAACTGAATTTAGAGCCAATATTAATCTGATTTTCCCGATCTATATGGCTTGGTATTATGGTTTTAACGACGTATTCTGGGTAAAGAGAGAATTTAAGTGAAATTATTACAGCGTTTCTTTAGCAACGAAGCCTCCGGCGGCGTGATCCTGATCATCGCCGCCGCGGCCGCGATGGCCCTGGCTAACATGGGCATTACGCGCGATCTCTACCATGCATTTCTGGAAACCCCCGTCGAGCTGAAGGTCGGGCCGCTGGAAATTAACAAGAATATGCTGCTGTGGATAAACGACGCGCTGATGGCAGTGTTCTTCCTGCTGGTCGGGCTGGAGGTGAAGCGTGAGCTGGTGCTGGGTTCGCTTGCCAGCCGACAGCGTGCGGCGTTCCCGGTGATTGCCGCCCTCGGCGGTATGGTCGTTCCGGCGTTGCTCTTCCTGGCATTTACCTGGCAGGATCCGGTTGCTCGCCACGGCTGGGCCATTCCGGCTGCAACGGATATCGCCTTTGCGCTCGGGGTACTGGCCCTGCTGGGCAGCCGCGTGCCGATGGCGTTAAAAATCTTCCTGATGGCGCTGGCCATCATTGACGATCTGGGCGCAATCATCATTATTGCGCTGTTCTATACCAGCGACTTGTCGGTGCTGTCGCTGAGCGTGGCGGCTGGGGCGATTGCGGTGCTGGCGTTGCTGAATATCTTCAACGTCCGCCGCATTGGCATTTATATGCTGGTGGGCGTCGTGCTGTGGACCGCCGTGCTGAAATCGGGCGTCCATGCCACGCTGGCGGGGGTGATCGTGGGCTTCTTTGTGCCGCTTAAGCCGCAGGAGGGCAAGTCTCCTGCACAACAGTTAGAGCATGTGCTTCAGCCGTGGGTCGCCTTCATGATCCTGCCGCTGTTTGCCTTTGCCAACGCGGGCGTTTCGCTGGCTGGCGTCACCCTTGATGGCCTGACGTCGGTTCTGCCGCTGGGCATTATTGCCGGGCTGTTTATCGGTAAGCCGCTGGGAATTAGCCTGTTCTGCTGGTTGGCGCTGAAACTCAAGCTGGCATCGCTGCCGAATGGCGTGACCTTCAGACAAATTATGGCGGTGGGCGTGTTGTGCGGTATCGGGTTTACGATGTCGATTTTCATCTCGACGCTGGCGTTTGGCGCACATGCGCCTGAGCTGATTGTCTGGGCGAAGCTCGGCATTCTGATTGGGTCATTACTGGCCGCAGTAACAGGATATACATTGTTGAAAGTGAAACTGTCAGGGCAGGTCGCCCGGGCATAACGGAAGACCGGGAGAAGGGGACCTTCTCCCGGTATACGATCAGGGAGCGAAGACGCGATGTCTCATTTGAATTACAACCATCTTTACTACTTCTGGCACGTCTACAAACAGGGCTCGGTGGTGGGGGCCGCAGAGGCGCTCTATCTGACGCCGCAGACCATTACCGGGCAAATTAAAGCCCTGGAAGAGCGCCTGCAGGGCAAACTCTTTAAGCGTAAAGGCCGCGGCATAGAACCAACGGAGCTGGGCGAGCTGGTGTTTCGCTATGCGGACAAGATGTTCACCCTCAGCCAGGAGATGCTGGATATCGTCAACTACCGCAAGGAGTCGAACCTGCTCTTTGACGTCGGCGTGGCGGACGCGCTGTCGAAACGGCTGGTGAGCGGCGTGCTGGATGCCGCCGTGGTGGAAGATGAGCAAATTCATCTGCGTTGCTTCGAGTCCACCCATGAGATGCTGCTTGAGCAGCTGAGCCAGCACAAGCTGGATATGATTATTTCGGACTGCCCGATTGACTCCACGCAGCAGGAGGGGCTGTTCTCGGTGAAGATTGGCGAATGCGGTGTCAGCTTCTGGTGCATCAATCCGCCGCCGGAAACACCGTTCCCGGCGTGCCTGGAGGAGCGTCGCCTGCTGGTGCCAGGCAGACGTTCAATGCTGGGACGTAAACTGCAAAACTGGTTTAACTCCCAGGGGCTGAAGGTGGAGATTCTCGGAGAGTTCGACGACGCGGCGCTGATGAAGGCTTTTGGCGAAGCGCATAACGCTATCTTTGTCGCACCGACGCTGTACGCGCACGATCTCTATTCGGCGAAGGGCATTACGGAGATTGGCAGGGTCGATAACGTGATGGAGGAGTATCACGCCATATTCGCCGAAAGAATGATTCAGCATCCGGCGGTGCAGCGCATCTGCAACCGGGACTACGCGGCGTTGTTTACGCCACCGGCACTCTGAAGGCATAAAAAAACCCGCGTTAAGCGGGTTCTTTAAACAAGCAACAACAAGTAGCGATTAAGCCAGTTTGTTGATCTGCGCGGTCAGGTTTGCTTTATGACGCGCTGCTTTGTTTTTGTGGATCAGACCTTTAGCAGCCTGACGATCCACGATTGGTTGCATTTCGTTAAATGCGTTCTGCGCTGCAGCTTTGTCGCCAGCTTCGATTGCTGCGTATACTTTCTTGATGAAAGTACGCATCATAGAGCGACGGCTTGCGTTGTGCTTACGAGCCTTTTCAGACTGAACGGCACGTTTCTTAGCTGATTTGATATTAGCCAAGTCCAACTCCCAAATATGATCTATGTGGACAATTCAAAGGCCGAGGAATATGCCCTCTTTGCCTTCTTTTGTCAATGGATTTGTGCAAATAAGCGCCGTTAATGAGCGACGCTATGTTACGTAGTGATGGCGCAGGATTCTACCAGCTTGTCTCGTGCGAATACAGCTTTTCGGCAGAAAAAAAAGCACCTCTAAGGCAGATTTTTTTGCTGTGAAAGGTCAGCATGATGAAATCATTACGGCTTTCTGTTTTGCGTGAACAATCGCCGGTTAACCTTAATCGCTGTACAAGGTATACTTTGGCGATTTTCACTGTTTTGAGCCAGACATGAAGCTGATACGCGGCATACATAATCTCAGCAAAGCCCCGCACGGGTGCGTGCTGACCATTGGTAATTTCGACGGCGTGCATCGTGGTCATCAGGCGCTGTTGCAGGGATTGCGTAAAGAAGGGGAGGCGCGTGGCCTGCCCGTTGTAGTGATGATTTTCGAGCCACAGCCGCTGGAGCTGTTTGCAGGTGAAAAATCTCCTGCCCGCCTGACTCGCCTTCGCGAGAAGCTGCGCTATCTGGCCGAGTCTGGCGTGGACTACGTACTGTGCGTACGTTTCGACCGTCGCTTTGCCGCGCTGACAGCCCAAAACTTCGTCAGCGACCTGTTGGTCAAGCAGCTTGGCGTGCAGTTTCTCGCCGTGGGCGATGATTTCCGCTTTGGCGCTGGTCGTCAGGGTGATTTCTTGCTATTACAGAAGGCTGGCCTGGAGTACGGGTTTGACGTCACCAGCGCCATGACGTTCTGCGAAGGCGGCGTTCGCGTCAGCAGCACGGCGGTTCGCCAGGCGCTGGCTAATGACGAACTGGAGACAGCAGCAAACCTGCTGGGGCATCCGTTCACCATTTCAGGCCGCGTGGTGCATGGCGATGCGCTTGGGCGTACCATCGGCTTCCCGACGGCGAATATCCCGCTGCGCCGCCAGGTTTCCCCGGTAAAAGGGGTTTACGCGGTGGAAGTGACTGGCCTTGGCGATAAAACCTTTTACGGCGTCGCTAACATTGGCACGCGTCCTACTGTCGCCGGTGTACGTCAACAGTTAGAAGTACACCTCCTGGACGTTGTAATGGACCTCTACGGTCGCCATATAGATGTGATACTGCGTAAAAAGATACGCAACGAACAGCGATTTGCCTCGCTGGATGAACTAAAAGCGCAAATTGCGCGAGATGAATTGACGGCCCGTGAGTTTTTTGGGCTATAAAACCGGCTTTAATGCCTACGTGATAAATACGGAACCGAGAATCTGATGAGTGACTTTAAATCAACCCTGAATTTGCCGGAAACAGGGTTCCCGATGCGCGGCGATCTCGCTAAGCGCGAACCGGGAATGCTGGCGCGTTGGACCGATGATGACCTGTACGGCATCATTCGTGCAGCCAAAAAAGGCAAAAAAACCTTCATTCTGCATGATGGCCCTCCCTATGCGAATGGCAGCATTCATATTGGTCACTCGGTTAACAAGATTCTGAAAGACATTATCGTGAAGTCTAAAGGCCTCACGGGGTTCGACTCGCCGTACGTTCCGGGCTGGGACTGCCACGGCCTGCCGATCGAACTGAAAGTTGAGCAAGAGTTCGGTAAACCAGGCGAGAAATTCACCGCGGCTGAATTCCGCGCGAAATGCCGCGAATACGCCGCCACTCAGGTTGACGGTCAGCGTGCTGACTTTATCCGTCTGGGCGTGCTGGGCGACTGGTCGCACCCGTACCTGACCATGGATTTCAAAACCGAAGCCAACATCATCCGTGCGCTGGGTAAAATCATCGGTAACGGCCACCTGCATAAAGGCGCGAAGCCAGTGCACTGGTGCGTGGACTGCCGTTCTGCGCTGGCTGAAGCGGAAGTTGAGTATTACGACAAAACCTCGCCGTCTATCGACGTCGCTTTCGAAGCGGTCGATCAGGATGCCATCAAAGGTAAATTCGGTCTGCCTGGCGTAAACGGCCCGATCTCGCTGGTGATCTGGACCACCACCCCGTGGACCCTGCCTGCCAACCGTGCGATCTCCCTCTCCAGTGAGTTCGACTACGCGCTGGTGCAGATTGATGGCCGCGCGGTAATCCTGGCGAAAGATCTGGTGGAGAGCGTGCTGAAGCGTGCGAACATCACCGAGTACACCGTGCTGGGCACTGTGAAAGGGGATGCGCTGGAACTGATGCGCTTCAAACACCCGTTCCTCGATTTCGATGTGCCTGCAATCCTGGGCGATCACGTGACGCTGGACGCCGGTACCGGTGCGGTGCATACCGCCGGTGGCCACGGTCCTGACGACTACAACATCAGCCTGAAATACGGTCTGGAAATCGCTAACCCGGTGGGTCCGGACGGCTCTTATCTGCCTGGCACCTACCCGGCGCTGGACGGTATCAACGTCTTTAAAGCCAACGACATCATCGTTGACATCCTGCGCACCAGCGGCGCGTTGCTGCACGTTGAGAAAATGCAGCACAGCTATCCGTGCTGCTGGCGCCACAAGACGCCTATCATCTTCCGTGCGACCCCGCAGTGGTTCATCAGCATGGATCAGAAAGGCCTGCGCGCGCAGTCGCTGAAAGAGATCAAAGGCGTGCAGTGGATCCCGGACTGGGGCCAGGCGCGTATCGAATCCATGGTGGCTAACCGTCCTGACTGGTGTATCTCCCGTCAGCGTACCTGGGGCGTGCCAATGTCTCTGTTCGTGCATAAAGAGACGCAGGAGCTGCACCCGAATACGCTGGAGCTGATGGAAGAAGTGGCGAAGCGCGTCGAAGTTGACGGTATTCAGGCGTGGTGGGATCTCGACGCCCGCGACATCCTGGGCGCGGACGCAGACAACTACGAAAAAGTGCCTGACACCCTGGACGTATGGTTCGACTCCGGGTCAACCCACTCTTCCGTTGTGGACGTGCGTCCTGAGTTTGCCGGTCACGCCGCCGATATGTATCTGGAAGGGTCTGACCAGCACCGCGGCTGGTTCATGTCATCGCTGATGATCTCCACCGCGATGAAAGGTAAAGCGCCATACCGCCAGGTACTGACTCACGGTTTCACCGTCGATGGTCAGGGCCGTAAGATGTCCAAATCTATCGGCAACACCGTTTCTCCGCAGGACGTGATGAACAAACTGGGCGCGGACATTCTGCGTCTGTGGGTGGCATCAACCGACTACACCGGTGAAATGGCCGTTTCTGATGAAATCCTGAAACGTGCCGCCGACAGCTATCGTCGTATCCGTAACACCGCGCGCTTCCTGCTGGCGAACCTTAACGGTTTCGATCCGGCGAAAGACATGGTGAAACCGGAAGAGATGGTGGTTCTCGACCGCTGGGCGGTTGGCTGTGCGAAAGCCGCGCAGGAAGATATCCTGAAAGCCTACGAGTCTTACGACTTCCACGAAGTGGTGCAGCGCCTGATGCGCTTCTGCTCCATCGAGATGGGCTCGTTTTACCTCGACATCATCAAAGACCGCCAGTACACCGCGAAAGCGGACAGCGTGGCGCGTCGCAGCTGCCAGACTGCGCTGTTCCACATCGCAGAAGCGCTGGTGCGTTGGATGGCACCAATCATGTCCTTCACCGCAGACGAGATCTGGGGCTACCTGCCGGGCGACCGCGAGAAGTATGTCTTCACCGGCGAGTGGTACGAAGGTCTGTTCGATCTCTCCAGCACCGAAGCGATGAACGATGCCTTCTGGGACGAGCTGCTGAAAGTGCGTGGCGAAGTGAACAAGGTTATCGAGCAGGCGCGTGCTGATAAGAAAGTCGGTGGCTCTCTGGAAGCGACAGTGACCCTGTACGCAGAACCTGAGCTGGCGGCCAAGCTGACGGCGCTGGGCGATGAATTACGATTTGTCCTGTTGACCTCCGGTGCGAAAGTTGCGGATTATGCCGGGGCGCCTGCTGATGCACAGCAGAGTGAACTGCTCAAAGGGCTGAAAGTCGCGCTGAGCAAAGCCGACGGTGAGAAGTGCCCGCGTTGCTGGCATTACACCACCGATATCGGCCAGGTGGCGGAACACGCAGAAATCTGCGGACGCTGTGTCAGCAACGTCGCCGGTGATGGCGAAAAACGTAAGTTTGCCTGATGAGTAAACCATTAAGTTCAACAGGACTGCGCTGGCTGTGGCTGGTTGTGGTGGTGCTGATTATCGATCTGGGCAGCAAATTCCTGATCCTCCAGAACTTCGCTCTGGGGGAGACGGTTTCCCTGTTCCCGTCCCTTAATCTGCATTACGCGCGCAACTACGGCGCGGCGTTCAGTTTCCTTGCTGACAGCGGTGGCTGGCAGCGCTGGTTCTTCGCGGGTATCGCAATGGGTATCTGCGTGGTGCTGGCGGTGATGATGTACCGTTCAAAGGCCACGCAGAAGCTGAATAACATCGCCTACGCGCTGATCATTGGTGGTGCGTTAGGCAACCTGTTTGACCGCCTGTGGCACGGCTTCGTGGTCGATATGATCGACTTCTACGTCGGCGACTGGCACTTCGCCACCTTTAACCTGGCCGATAGCGCAATTTGTGTCGGTGCGGCGTTAATCGTGCTGGAAGGCTTCTTGCCGAAACCGGCCGCGAAAGAGCAGGTGTAAGCATTAATGCCGGGTCGCGTGCAGCGATTCCGGCCTAAAAAATTTGTGGCCTCCTGTTTGCCGGGTAAACGAAGCGCCACTCGGCAAACAGGCACCCCAAAACAAGCGAGCAATGTGCATGTCTAAATCCGTACAGAGCAACAGCGCAGTCCTCGTTCACTTCACGCTGAAGCTGGACGATGGCTCAACGGCCGAGTCTACCCGTAACAACGGCAAACCTGCCCTGTTCCGTCTTGGCGATACCTCACTGTCTGAAGGTCTTGAGCAACAGCTGCTGGGCCTGAAAGAGGGCGAGAAGAAGGTCTTTTCGCTGGAGCCGGATGCGGCGTTTGGCGTGCCAAGCCCGGACCTGATCCAGTATTTCTCGCGCCGTGAGTTTATGGACGCGGGCGAGCCGGAAATCGGGGCTATCATGCTCTTTACCGCTATGGACGGCAGCGAAATGCCTGGCGTGATCCGTGAAATCAACGGCGATTCTATCACCGTCGACTTCAACCATCCGCTTGCCGGGCGTACCGTTCATTTTGATGTAGAAGTGCTGGAGATCGATCCGGCACTGGAGGCCTGAAATGCAGATCCTGTTGGCTAACCCGCGCGGTTTCTGCGCCGGTGTAGACCGCGCTATCAGCATTGTTGAAAACGCGCTGGAAATTTACGGCGCGCCAATTTACGTGCGCCATGAAGTGGTGCATAACCGCTACGTGGTCGACAGCCTGCGCGAGCGCGGTGCCATCTTTATCGAGCAGATCAGCGAAGTGCCGGACGGCGCGATCCTGATCTTCTCCGCCCACGGCGTGTCCCAGGCGGTGCGTAACGAAGCGAAAAGCCGTGAACTGACCGTTTTCGATGCAACCTGTCCGCTGGTGACCAAGGTGCATATGGAAGTGGCGCGCGCCAGCCGTCGCGGTGAAGAGTCGATTCTGATTGGTCACGCGGGCCACCCGGAAGTCGAGGGCACCATGGGCCAGTACAGTAACCCGGAAGGGGGCATGTATCTGGTCGAGTCGCCGGACGATGTGCTGACGCTTAACGTCAAAAACGAAGCCCGGCTGTCGTTTATGACCCAGACGACGCTCTCCGTGGACGACACCTCAGACGTGATTGACGCGCTGCGTCAGCGCTTCCCGAAGATCGTCGGGCCGCGTAAAGATGATATCTGCTACGCCACCACCAACCGTCAGGAAGCGGTGCGCGCGCTGGCTGAACAGGCGGACGTGGTGCTGGTGGTAGGCTCGAAAAACTCCTCTAACTCTAACCGTCTGGCCGAGCTGGCCCAGCGTATGGGGAAAGCGGCGTTTCTGATCGACGACGCGACGGATATCCAGGAAGCGTGGGTGAAAAATGCAGCCTGTGTTGGCGTCACGGCCGGGGCTTCCGCGCCGGATATCCTTGTGCAGAATGTCATCACCCGACTGCAGGAACTCGGCGGCGGCGAAGCGGTTCCGCTGGAAGGGCGCGAAGAGAACATTGTCTTCGAAGTGCCGAAAGAGTTGCGCATCGATGCGCGCGAAGTCGAGTAACTGAGTTTTCATGAATGCAAAGCCAGGCCCGGTGCCTGGCTTTTTTGATCCACGGCGCAATTCCGGCACGGCATCACAAGGTTAATCGATTAATCTGCTATGCTTTTCAGGCTGTTCTCCTCGGGCCGGAGACACATATGAAACCTGACATTATCCAGCCACCGCAGGTGGACTGGCTGACCGGCGCGTTCGCGCAGGGTCATATCCTGCGTAAAACGACGCGCATTGCCGATCTGGCTGGCGTGTTTGCCTGCACCGACGCCTGGCAGAACGGCGACCCGCAACGGCCCGTTTACGACGTTGAAATCCTCGACGGTAAGACGGTCGAAGGCAGCCTGTTCACTGGCGTAACCCATCTTCAGCCCGGAAAAGTCGGCAATGAATTCTTTATGACCCGGGGCCACTTCCACGCGCGCCGGGAGCAAGGGGAAGTCTATCTCGGGCTGCGCGGGACGGGATTACTGCTGCTGCAATCAGAGAGCGGCAAGGCGTGGCTGGAATCCGTGAACGCCGGTTCGGTACACGTCATTCCCGGCTTTACCGCACATCGTCTGATTAACACCGGCACGGAGGTACTCTCCGCGCTGGCGGTCTGGCCGACAATCGCCGGGCATGATTACGCGGCTCTTCAGCAGGGTTTTGCGCTGAGGGTGATGGAGGTGGGTGGCGACATCCTGGTGCGTGAGGTGCAGCATGGCTAATTACGGGCTGGATATGCAGATACATCATCGGCCGCTCGGCTTTTCATACGGAGAAGAGGTCACAGGCCCGATGCCGGAGATCCGCCGTCTGGATCAGATCCGCTCGTCGCTGCGCGATCCGGACTGTCAGGGGCCGGAAGAGGTGTACGCTATTGCGATGGACGTGGCGCGAATGCAGGACAGGGATGAGCTGAGCAAACGGATGCTGCTGTTTGGCGTGGTGACCTATGCCGCCGGACAGCTTGGCGACGAGCCCGTGCGCAGCCAGGGGCATGTTCATCGCATCAGCCAGCACAGCGGCTGGTCGCCGCCAGAGCTGTATGAGATCTGGCAGGGGACCGCCATTATTTATATGCAGGAGCGGGTTGAAAACGATCCGGGCCGCTGCTTTGCCGTGATCGCTCACGAAGGCGAGAAGGTGCTGGTTCCACCGGGCTGGGGCCATGCCACGCTCTCCGCCGATCCGGATGTTCCGCTGACGTTTGGTGCCTGGTGCGACCGGGAATATGGTTTTGAGTACGAGGCCGTGCGGGCGCATAAAGGGCTGGCCTGGTATCCGCTGATGCAGGACCGGCAGGTCGTCTGGCAGCATAACCCGCGCTATGCGCCGGGACGCTTACAGGTCATCACGCCGCGTCGGTATGATGAGTTTGGTATTACTGCGGAGCCCATCTATCAGCAGTTTGTTGCCGATCCGGCGCGCTTTCAGTTTATCTCCCGGCCCGATAAAGTCGCCGCGCTGTGGCAGAATTTTCACCCATAAAAAAACCGGGGCCAGTTGGCCCCGGTTATCGCAGGCATTATCCGGCGAAAAGCCCCGACGCCACGCCAGCGGCGGCCAGGACCAGCAGGAGCAGCATCGCCTTAACCGGTGACACACCGCGTTTCGCCATCAGGTACCAGGTGCTCAGTACCACCACCAGCGGCAGCAGCTGCGGGAAAATCCCGTCGAGCATCTGCTGAACATGGATATTAACCCCATCTTTGGTGATGAACTCCAGCCCGGTGCCCAGCTTCACATAGCTTGCCGCGACGCCACCCATCACAAAAACACCCAGCAGGGACAGCGCTTCGCGCAGGCGGGTCGATTTGCTGCTCACCAGCATTTCAACAGAGCCGGATCCCATCTGGTAACCCTTCAGGAATAAGAACCAGGAGCCAGGTATGATAATGGCAAGCCAGGCCACTATGTAGAACAACGGTCCCAGGGCGTTACCGCCTGCCGCCAGCGCCATACCGATGCTGAGCAGAATAGGGATCAACATGCCGGGGATCATCGAATCGCCGATCCCGGCGATCGGCCCCATCAGGCCAACCTTGAGGGTATTGATCGTCTCACCATCGATAGGCTCACCGTTGGCCTTTTTCTCTTCAAGGCCCAGCGCCATCCCGTTCACAATGGCACCAATCTGCGGCTCGGTATTGTAGAAAGAGGCGTGGCGACGCAGCATTTCCCGCCGCTGGTCGGCGTCCGGGTAGAGCTTTTTGGCGACCGGCAGCATGCTCAGGCAGAATCCAAACGACTCAAGGCGCTCAAAGCTCATCGACGACAGGTTGTGCATCATCCATGCTCGCCAGCAGCGGCGCAGATCCTTACGGGTCAGTTTACGTTCTTCCATCAGAATTCGTCCTCGTCATCGACGACCGGCGCAGAGGCGACGGCCTTTGCGGATTCCGGTTTGTAGTTATAGTGGATCAGCGCCAGCAGCGCGCCAACGATGACCAGCGCAACCATGTTGAGCTTCAGGAAAACGATGCAGACGAAGCCCACCAGAAAGTAGATCAGCATGCTGTAGTCTTTGATGATCTGCTTGAGCAGGATAGCGATACCGACGGCGGGCAAGATCCCACCTAAAACGTTCATGGTAGACAGGACCACGGCTGGCAGGCTGTCCATGATGCCGCTGATATACTGCGCGCCGAAGTAGACGGCTATGAACGTTGGAACAAAACGCAGAATAAAGTTGGTCGCCTGGGGCCAGATCGCACTGTTCAGATAGATCCCCCGCTCGTCGCCGCGCTCAAGGGCGTTATCCGCGCGATGGTTCCAGAAGGAGTTCAGCACCATCATCATATTAAACAGAATGGTCCCGGCAATGCCGATCGTGGCCGCCAGCGCCACCGCCACTTCCGGGCCTTTACCCGACAGAATACCCAGCGCAATGGCCGGGTAGGCGACAAAGTTCAGGTCAGCGGGCATCGACCCGCCCGGCGTCACCATGGCGATATAGACCGCCTGCACCGCCACGCCAATCATGATACCGGTCTTAATATCGCCAAGGATAATGCCCACCAGCATGCCTGACACCAGCGGGCGGGTGATCAAATACCAGCCGCCGGTCAGGCCCAGCAGCCAGGGGCTGCTCAGCGCGCCCAGATAACAGAGCACGCCAATTAATGCCGCTTCGATAATCATCATTCGCTCCTTATTTCAGCTTTTGCCGGGCATCCTGCCAGCTGTAGCTGCTGGCATCCGGTACCAGACGAAATTCAATGAGATGCCCCTGAACGTTAAGCCAGTCAAACGCCGCGATCTCCTCTGCGTTGACCGACTGGTTCGGGCCAATAGTGGTGGTCTCCGCGCGGGCGCTCATCGGGCCAACGTTGATTTTGCCGTTACTGTTTTTCAGGCTGATACCGGCCTGTTCAATGCGCTGCAGGGTGAGGGGCGATTTGCCAATAACGAAATAGCGCTTGTCGCTGGCGATGACCTTCGGCAATTTTTCAATCGCCGTTGCGGTATCAAAAAGCCAGACTTTGGTGTCGGAGACGGCACCTTTCATGACGGAAGAGAGAAGGGGATCGGCCGCCACGGCGTCGTCGATGGCCACGATACCGTCGCAGGGCAGCTCTTTGGCCCAGCGTGTGATGAGCTGCCCGTGGATCACGCGGTCATCGATGCGTACAAAAGAAATGCTCATAGTGGAGTCCTCAAAAGTCGTCGGATTGCACGGCAGAAGCGGGAGCAGCTACCACCAGCGTGGGTTGGGTGAGCGCCAGCAGCAGGCTGGCCGCGGCGTTCACGTCGGCAAGCGCGTGGATCTCATCGGTTTGCAGCAGCATCGGCAGATTAACCCCGCCCAGCACCGCCACCGGCGGCGTGGTATCTGGCGAAAAGGCGGCGCTGCTGGCGACGTTCCACGGCGTGCCGCTTTGCATATCGCACAGCACCAGTACACCCTCTGCGTGTTGTGAGGCCTGAGCCAGCACGCGGGCAAAGTCCTGCTTAAAGCCTTCAATTCCCGCCTCACCGGTGAGCGTAACGGCATAGCAGTAGGGCAGATCGCCGTAAACCATGCAGGCGCTGTCGAGCATCGCCTTTGCCATCGGCCCGTGGGAGGCCACAATGATGTTAATCATGCTTACCCCCTGACCCAGGCTTTAACGGTGGCGAGCTGCTGGCCTGAGCCTTTGCCCCACGGTGTGATTCGGTATTCCCCTACGGCGGCAGGAATGATAAACGTCTCAGCGTAATGCACGACGAAAGGCTCAAACGCGCCGCTCGGGCTGTCGACGCGCGCTTCGTCGCCCTCAACCAGATTAAGCACGTTGACGCCGCCTTCAGTGTGGTGAACGACCGGGCCGCTAAACCAGTGGCGGCGTGTTTCGATAAATTCACGTTCGTGCAGGCCGGTTCGTTCTTCACGCCAGCCTTCACCCTCCGCCACCGGTTCAATCCGGTTGACCAGGTGGTCATTTACCCATTGGGTATCGCGCTGCCAGTCGATAACCTGCTCGCCGTGATCGAGGTGAACCGGGCGCGGTAAGCCATCAAGACCCAGGCGGCCCCAGTCCCAGAGCTTAAAGGTGAAAATGTACGGGGTGGCGCTGATCTCAAGCACCATGGTGCCGGCACCTGAACAATGTACGGTTCCGGCCGGGATGAGAAAGTGATCGTGTTTTTTGGCGGGGATTTGATTCACAAAGCGTGCATCGTCGAACGGCTTTTCGCCCCGCGCGGCCTGGCGCAAATCGTCCATCATCGCCTCAGGCCGGGTGCCTGTTTGGGTGCCGAGATAGACCACGGCCCCCGGCTCGGCGTCGAGAATGTAGTAGCTCTCATCCTGGGTGTAATGCATGCCAAACTGCTGCTGAATGTACTCCGTCAGCGGATGCACCTGAAAACTCAGATTCTGCCCCCCGACGGTATCAAGAAAATCAAAGCGGATGGGGAACTCGGCCCCGAAGCGGGCGTGAACCTTTTCGCCCAGCAGCGCGCGCGGTTGCAACAGAACTATATCAATGGAGGGGATCTCGATCCGAACGTCGCCAAACCGCATCAGCAGGCTGTTTTCCTCGGGCACGCAGTCAAAACACCATGCGTAGTTAGGCTTCGCTGGATCGAGATCGAATCGTTGTTTCATCCACTGGCCGCCCCAGACGCCGGGATCAAAGAAGGGGACAACGCGGAACGGCTGCTGTGTGGTCTGCTTAAGCCCCGCGCGAAGTGCCTCGCCGCTGACCATGGCCGGTGCGTCGGCCTGGGTGGTATCAAGCAGGAAATCACAGCGCTTGAGCAGCGGTGTTTTGTGTCGGTCAAAGACGCGCCACTCAACGAAAAAGGCGCGTTTATATCGGCGCAGCATATCTTCAGTGAGGTTTTCAACACCCCAGTTGCCCAGCTCGCCTGCGCGCATGCGCTGCTGAATTTCCCAGCGCGGCATATCGGCGTACACCAGCACATCGCCCGGATGGACCAGAGCGGCACCGGAGCCATACACAATCACCAGTCCCGCCGCCTCGGCCACCTGCTTTTGCAGGGCCGTTAATGCTTCGGCATCAAAAAACTCGGCGAGCTGGTGGCAGGAGAGCACGCCAAACACGCGGTCATCCGTCAGGTTGCGGGCCAGCATCTCGCTAAGCGTGTGCTCGTCGCGGCGGGCCGTTTCGACGTTTATCCGCACTGCGTTGCCGAACCGGGCAAGCACATTACGCTCCAGCTCCTCCAGACGGACGCCAGGATAGCAATCGATAACCAGCACGGTTTTCCGGGACGTCAGGAACCTGGTGTTAAGCGCCGTAATAATGTCGTTCCACCCACGCCATGCGTGAGCGTCAAAGCCCCGAACAGAGACTTCAGGATGTTTGTTATAAGGGGGGTAAGTCATCGTTTCACTCCGTTGTCGTTGAAACAAGATTAATCGATTAACCTTGCGATGGAAGAGTGGTTAACGCGATTAACCTGGCAAAACGGCGAGGAAAGGCGGTTTTATGGCGGGGAGTGTGAACCGCTTCACAGGGAATTAGACAAAAATCAGGTTATTCGATTAATCTGTGAAGAATAAGGGAGGAACAATGACAACTGTAACGCTGGCGCAGGTCGCTGAACGAGCAGGCGTGTCGACCGCCACGGTGTCGATGGTCTTGCGAAACCGGGGGCGGATCTCGCAAGCCACCCGTGAAAGAGTATTAAAAGCGCTGGATGACGCGGGTTATGTCTATAACCAGACGGCGGCGAATCTTCGAAACCGCAGCAGCAACCAGGTCGGGCTGCTTCTGCATGATATTACTAACCCCTTTTACGGCGAGATGACGGCCGGGCTGAGTCATGAGATTGAGCGTCACGAGATGCTGCTGTTTCTGGCGAACAGTGAAGAGTCCGGTGAGCGACAGCAGAAGTTCGTCGATTCGCTGATGCGTAATAACGCGTGCGGTATGGTGCTTTGCGCGGCCCGCGAAACGCCACAGACGTTTTTTGAGAGCCTCAAGCGTCGCAATATTCCCGCCATTATGGTGGTGCGGCCCGTTAACGATCCGGATTTCGACTTTGTCGGTACCGACAACTTTCTTGGCACCCAGATGGCGACCGCGCATCTGCTCGCCCTGGGACACCGGCATATTGCCTTTATCGGCGGGAGCCAGAGTTCCGGTACGCGTGCCCAGCGTATTGGCGGTTTTACCAGTAAGTTGCTCGAAAAAGGTCTTTCAGCGGACCCGCGATGGATTGTCCCCAGCCTGGCGAGCCAAAGCGACGGCGCACGGGTAGCCGAGAGCTTATTCCGCCAGTTCCCGGCGATCACCGCCGCGGTCTGTTATCAGGATATCGTCGCGCTCGGCGTAATGCAGGCGCTGCGTAAAATGGGGCGCGAGGTCGGGCGTGATTTTGCCCTGGTGGGGTTTGACGATATCACCGAGGCGGCGCTGGTCCAGCCTGCGCTCACCACCGTATCGGTAGCGGCAAAAGAGATAGGTCGTAAAGCCGGAGAGCTGCTCTACAGCCGAATTCAGGGCAATAATGAGCCGCCGAAACGTATCATTCTGCCGCCTGCCCTGGTGATCAGAGAATCATGCGGTTTCAGTTAGTATGTCTTTTACTGATATCGGCTGCGGTTTCACATTAATTTCTAATTATGGGCGTTTTTAGTGGCAGCCTTCGTGAGGGCTGGTTACTCTGAAAACGATTTACATCATTTTAACGTAAGAGAATAACTATGCATGATGCACAGATCCGTGTCGCTATAGCGGGCGCGGGTGGACGTATGGGTCGCCAGCTTATTCAGGCGGCACTCCAGTTGGATGGCGTGGCGCTTGGCGCGGCGCTGGAACGTGAAGGCTCGTCGCTGTTGGGAACCGACGCGGGTGAGCTGGCGGGGGCAGGGAAGACGGGCGTCACCGTGCAGAGCAGCCTTGAGGCAGTAAAAGATGACTTTGATGTCTTCATTGATTTCACGCGCCCGGAAGGCACGCTGAACCATCTGGCCTTCTGCCGTAAGCACGGCAAAGGAATGGTTATTGGTACCACCGGTTTTGACGATGCCGGTAAACAGGCTATTCAGGATGCCTCGCGCGATATTGCGATTGTCTTTGCGGCGAATTTTAGCGTGGGCGTAAACGTCATGCTGAAGCTGCTTGAGAAGGCGGCAAAAGTGATGGGCGACTATACCGACATTGAGATCGTTGAAGCGCACCACCGTTACAAAGTCGATGCCCCGTCCGGCACCGCGCTGGCGATGGGCGAAGTGATTGCCCAGGCGCTGGATAAAGATCTGAAGGATTGCGCGGTCTATGCGCGTGAAGGCCACACGGGTGAACGCGTACCGGGCACGATTGGTTTCGCTACCGTTCGTGCGGGGGATATCGTCGGTGAACATACGGCGATCTTCGCCGATATTGGCGAGCGCGTAGAAGTTACTCACAAAGCCTCGAGCCGCATGACCTTTGCCAACGGTGCCGTTAGATCCGCATTGTGGTTAAAAGAAATGGATAAGGGGCTTTTTGATATGCGTGATGTGCTGGATCTTAACAATTTGTAAGCATTATTACCCTTCGTGATGTGGTTATTGCAGTCGTAATTGATTGATTGCATAGGGCAATATTTAATTGCCCTTTTATTTTTCCTGTTTGGTGACTTTTAAGATGCTTAATCCATAAAAGTATGAGTTAACCTTCGTTTATTCGTTATTGAATTGTAAATTTTGACCATTTGGTCCACTTTTTTATCGCGTTGCGCGCTCATTTCAATTTAACGCCTCCCGCAAGCGTTTCCTGCAGTGATTTGCCTGATCTTTTCGCCGCTTACTCTGCATTTCAGCCACCAGGCCTGCAAAAGACTAAGTAAAATATCCGTTTTAAGTTGACTTTTAGCCACCAAATCCCCAGAATGCCGCCGTTTGCCAAAAATCCGCTGGCAACACATTTGCATTGCTTCATAACGCGGTTATGAATTAATATGCAAATAAAGTGAGTGAATATTCTCTGGAGGGTGTTTTGATTAAGTCAGCGCTATTGGTTCTGGAAGACGGAACCCAGTTTATCGGTCGGGCCATAGGGGCAACGGGTTCGGCGGTTGGGGAAGTCGTTTTCAATACTTCAATGACCGGTTATCAAGAAATCCTCACTGATCCTTCCTATTCTCGCCAAATCGTTACTCTTACTTATCCTCATATCGGCAATGTCGGCACCAATGCGGCTGACGAAGAATCCTCTCAGGTACATGCGCAAGGTCTGGTCATTCGTGACCTGCCGCTGATTGCCAGCAACTTCCGCAACACCGAAGACCTCTCGTCTTACCTGAAGCGCCATAACATCGTGGCGATTGCTGATGTCGATACCCGTAAATTAACGCGCCTGCTGCGCGAGAAGGGCGCACAGAACGGCTGCATCATCGCAGGGGATAACCTCGATGCGGCGCTGGCGCTGGAAAAAGCAAAAGCCTTCCCGGGTCTGAACGGCATGGACCTGGCGAAAGAAGTGACGACCGCAGAAGCCTATAGCTGGACCCAGGGGAGCTGGACGCTGGAAGGTGACCTGCCGGAAGCGAAACAGGAGAGCGAACTGCCATTCCACGTTGTCGCGTATGATTTCGGTGCCAAGCGCAACATCCTGCGCATGCTGGTGGACCGCGGCTGCCGCCTGACGGTCGTCCCGGCGAAAACCTCCGCCGAAGAGGTGCTGAAGATGAACCCGGACGGTATCTTCCTTTCCAACGGCCCGGGCGACCCGGCACCGTGCGACTACGCTATCGACGCCATCAAAGCCTTCCTTGAAACCGACATTCCGGTCTTCGGCATCTGTCTCGGCCATCAGCTGCTGGCGCTGGCGAGCGGGGCGAACACCGTCAAGATGAAGTTCGGCCACCACGGGGGCAACCACCCGGTGAAAGACATTGATAACGACACGGTGATGATTACGGCTCAGAACCACGGCTTTGCAGTGGATGAAGCGACCATGCCGGCCAACCTGCGCGTGACGCACAAATCGCTGTTCGACGGCACCCTGCAGGGTATTCATCGCACCGATAAGCCAGCCTTCAGCTTCCAGGGCCACCCGGAAGCCAGCCCTGGCCCGCACGATGCCGCACCGCTGTTCGATCACTTCATCGAACTTATTGAGCACTACCGTAAGACCGCTAAATAATCAGGAGCTGAGAAGACCATGCCAAAACGTACAGACATAAAAAGCATCCTGATCCTCGGCGCTGGCCCGATTGTTATCGGCCAGGCCTGTGAATTTGACTACTCCGGCGCGCAGGCGTGTAAAGCCCTGCGCGAAGAGGGTTACCGCGTTATCCTGGTGAACTCCAACCCGGCGACCATCATGACCGACCCGGAAATGGCCGATGCGACCTATATCGAGCCGATTCACTGGGAAGTGGTACGTAAGATCATCGAAAAAGAGCGCCCGGACGCGGTACTGCCAACCATGGGCGGCCAGACGGCGCTGAACTGCGCGCTGGAGCTGGAGCGTCAGGGCGTGCTGGAAGAGTTCGGTGTGACCATGATTGGTGCCACCGCCGACGCGATTGATAAAGCAGAAGACCGTCGCCGCTTCGACGTGGCGATGAAGAAAATCGGCCTCGATACCGCGCGTTCCGGCATTGCGCACAATATGGAAGAGGCGCTGGCCGTGGCGGCTGACGTGGGCTATCCGTGCATCATCCGGCCTAGCTTCACCATGGGCGGCACCGGCGGCGGCATCGCCTATAACCGCGAAGAGTTTGAAGAGATTTGCGAGCGCGGCCTGGACCTCTCCCCAACCAAAGAGCTGCTGATTGACGAGTCGCTGATTGGCTGGAAAGAGTACGAGATGGAGGTGGTGCGTGATAAAAACGACAACTGCATCATCGTCTGCTCTATCGAAAACTTCGATGCGATGGGGATCCACACCGGCGACTCCATCACCGTTGCGCCAGCCCAGACGCTGACCGATAAAGAGTACCAAATCATGCGTAACGCCTCGATGGCGGTACTGCGTGAAATCGGCGTGGAAACCGGCGGCTCTAACGTGCAGTTCTCGGTGAACCCGAAAACGGGCCGTCTGATTGTTATCGAAATGAACCCGCGCGTGTCTCGTTCTTCCGCGCTGGCCTCCAAGGCTACCGGCTTCCCGATTGCGAAAGTGGCGGCGAAGCTGGCGGTGGGGTACACCCTCGATGAGCTGATGAACGACATCACCGGTGGCCGCACGCCTGCGTCCTTCGAGCCGTCCATCGACTATGTTGTGACCAAAATTCCACGCTTCAACTTCGAGAAATTCGCCGGTGCGAACGACCGCCTGACCACCCAGATGAAATCCGTGGGTGAAGTGATGGCGATTGGCCGCACGCAGCAGGAATCCCTGCAGAAAGCGCTGCGCGGCCTGGAAGTCGGTGCCACCGGTTTCGACCCGAAAGTGAGCCTCGACGACCCTGAAGCGCTGACCAAAATCCGCCGCGAGCTGAAAGACGCGGGCGCTGAGCGTATCTGGTACATCGCCGATGCCTTCCGTGCGGGCCTGTCCGTCGACGGCGTGTTCAACCTGACCAACATTGACCGCTGGTTCCTGGTGCAAATTGAAGAGCTGGTGCGTCTGGAAGAGAAAGTGGCAGAGCTTGGCATCAACGGCCTGGACGCTGACTTCCTG
Source organism: Enterobacter sp. UPMP2052 (assembly GCF_053709675.1). Classification (NCBI taxonomy): domain Bacteria; kingdom Pseudomonadati; phylum Pseudomonadota; class Gammaproteobacteria; order Enterobacterales; family Enterobacteriaceae; genus Enterobacter; species Enterobacter sp. UPMP2052. Next base: position 183,582 of record NZ_JBSKJR010000003.1, on the reverse strand, counting down.
CGCATGCTGAAGCGTAAAGGCTTCGCCGATGCGCGTCTGGCTAAGCTTGCAGGCGTGCGCGAAGCGGAAATCCGCAAGCTGCGCGACCAGTATGACCTGCACCCGGTTTACAAGCGCGTGGATACCTGCGCGGCGGAGTTCTCCACCGACACCGCCTACATGTACTCCACCTATGAAGACGAGTGCGAAGCGAACCCGTCCGTCGACCGCGATAAAATCATGGTACTGGGCGGCGGTCCTAACCGTATCGGCCAGGGCATTGAGTTTGACTACTGCTGCGTCCACGCCTCGCTGGCGCTGCGCGAAGACGGTTACGAGACCATCATGGTCAACTGTAACCCGGAAACCGTCTCGACCGACTACGACACCTCTGACCGCCTCTACTTCGAGCCGGTCACCCTGGAAGACGTGCTGGAAATTGTGCGCATCGAGAAGCCGAAGGGCGTCATCGTGCAGTACGGCGGCCAGACCCCGCTGAAACTGGCGCGCGCGCTGGAAGCTGCAGGCGTACCGGTTATCGGCACCAGCCCGGATGCGATTGACCGCGCCGAAGACCGCGAACGTTTCCAGCAGGCGGTTGACCGTCTGAAGCTGAAACAGCCGGCTAACGCCACCGTGACCGCGATTGAAATGGCGGTGGAGAAGGCGAAAGAGATTGGCTACCCGCTGGTGGTGCGCCCATCCTACGTGCTGGGCGGCCGCGCAATGGAGATCGTCTACGACGAAGCCGACCTGCGCCGCTACTTCCAGACGGCGGTTAGCGTCTCTAACGATGCGCCGGTTCTGCTCGACCGATTCCTGGATGACGCGGTAGAAGTGGACGTCGACGCCATCTGCGACGGCGAAATGGTGCTGATTGGCGGCATTATGGAGCACATCGAGCAGGCGGGCGTGCACTCCGGTGACTCGGCGTGTTCTCTGCCAGCCTACACCCTGAGCCAGGAAATTCAGGACGTGATGCGCCAGCAGGTGCAGAAGCTGGCCTTTGAGCTGCAGGTTCGCGGCCTGATGAACGTCCAGTTCGCGGTGAAAGACAACGAAGTCTACCTGATTGAAGTGAACCCGCGTGCGGCGCGTACTGTCCCGTTCGTGTCGAAAGCGACCGGTATCCCACTGGCGAAAGTGGCGGCGCGCGTGATGGCGGGCCAGACGCTGGCGCAGCAGGGCGTGACCAAAGAGATCATCCCGCCGTACTACTCGGTGAAAGAAGTGGTGCTGCCGTTCAACAAATTCCCGGGCGTTGACCCGCTGTTAGGGCCAGAAATGCGCTCTACCGGGGAAGTGATGGGTGTGGGCCGTACCTTCGCAGAAGCGTTCGCCAAAGCACAGCTGGGCAGCAGTTCCACCATGAAGAAATCGGGCCGTGCGCTGCTCTCCGTCCGTGAAGGTGACAAAGAGCGCGTGGTCGACCTGGCCGCCAAGCTGCTGAAACAGGGCTTCGAGCTGGATGCGACCCACGGAACGGCGATTGTGCTGGGTGAAGCCGGTATCAACCCGCGTCTGGTGAACAAGGTGCATGAAGGTCGTCCGCACATTCAGGACCGTATCAAGAATGGCGAATACACCTACATTATCAACACCACCGCAGGCCGCCAGGCGATTGAAGACTCCAAGCTGATCCGCCGTAGCGCGCTGCAGTACAAAGTGCATTACGACACCACCCTGAACGGCGGTTTCGCGACGGCGATGGCGCTAAACGCGGATGCCACCGAGAAGGTGATTTCGGTGCAGGAAATGCACGCGCAGATTAATAAGTAAATAAGCCAGCCCGGCAGCGTTCGCCTGCCGGGCATTATCCCCCCTATTAGGAACCATCTGGTTTTCCATCCGCATTCAGTCAGTTAGCCTAGAATTAACAGGACGTTAATTACATTCAACTGACAAGCAGGGGAAACACCATGCGCAATAAACTCCTTATCACGTCTTTTTTGGCTGCCACTGCACTGTTTACCGTTGCGGGTTGTTCGTCTAACCAGGCGGTGAAAACCACCGATGGCCGTACCATCGTGACCGACGGCAAGCCGCAGGTGGATGATGACACGGGGCTGGTATCGTATAAAAACGCTGAGACGGGCCAAACCGAACAGATTAACCGTGACCAGGTTAAATCCATGGGTGAACTGGATAACTAAAAAAAAGCCGTGGCGAGAGCCACGGCTTTTTGCATTTTGCGGTAAGTGATTACCAGCGGTGATTCAGCAGGATATGACCGCCGTAAGCGGCATAGCTGTTCTCACCCCATTCGCCGCTGGCGCGCAGCGAAATCGTGGTGGTGTCGTTCAGGTTGCCGGTCACGCCCAGCTCTAACTGGCCACGATCGTCTGGCGTATCGTTGCTGACGGTTTCATCGTTAAAGGCCAGATCGTTTTGACCCGCACCTTTCAGCCAGTTAACCGCAACGTACGGCTGCCATGCCTTCACGTCTTTCTGCTGGAAATAGCTCGATTTAACACCGAGACGACCAAAGAAGGTATCGTTATCCAGCGTGGTAACGCGTACGCCATCGCGGTCAGTATGGTTCTCCTGATCCAGATAGCTGTAGATCACCTGTGCCTGCGGCTCGATTTTCCAGGTGCGCTCGTTCTCTGACGCGATAATCCACGCGTGGCCCACTTCGACAGAGGCAGCAAAGCCTTCGCTATCGTAATCTTCGTCGTTACGATTGCTGGTCACTTTGTTGTTGTACCAGCTGTAGGCCGCCCAGGTATCAATGTAGTTGCCCAGACGCAGTTTCTGATCTTCCTGCCAGGTCGCATACAGCCCAACGTTGAAGCCATCCACTTTACCCTGCGCATCGCGGACGTTGTGTTTGGCGTCGGAGTGCGTTTTCGCCTGGCCTGCACCGAACATACCCCCGGCACGCAGAATGCCGTTGTCCATCGGCTTGCTCATGAAATCGCTGCCCACCTGAAGGACGGTGGTGGTGGTGTCATAGTTAACCTTGTCACCGCCAGCATCGTTTTCGTGGTAACGGCCTTTGACGTACATCCAGGTGTTCAGATCTTCTTCGTTGCGGAAGGTGATCTGATCGCGGTCGTCACGTTTATGCAGGAACATGCTTTGCGCGGCAAGGTAGTTGCCAAGGTATGCGCCAACTTCCGGTGCCATCACTTCTGGTGCAGCGTTTCCACCGTTATCGGCATCGCCGCCGTTGTCAGAATTGCCGCCGTTATCGGTGTTGCCGCCGTTATCGGAATTACCGCCATTATCGGTGTTGCCGCCGTCGTCTGTATTGCCACCGCCATCGGTGTTACCGCCGTCGTCGGTATTGCCACCACCGTCGGTATTACCGCCATCGTCAGGTTTATTGCCGCCATCATCTGGCTTATCCCCGCCATCGGTATCATCCGCTGGATCGTCGGACGGTTTGGCTTTCGATTCCAGATACCAGTTGCCGTCGCTGTGCTGGTACAGGTTGTATTCGTATGCGCCTGCAACCACCGGTTTCGCCAGCGTCAGCTGAGCTTCAGAACTGCCGCCGACGCTGACGATCTCCATACCGTTAACGGTTTGCGCGCCGAGGCCACCCATATTGCTGACGGTCACGCCAGACTGACCGAAGCTGCTGCCGGTAATGGTGAGGTGGTCTGTCGGGGCGTTATCAGCACCCAGTTCGCTGTTCATCACAATCTGGCTGCCGGCAGAGCCGGTATAGTCGCCGTTAATGACGAAGTTATTGCCCACGCTGTTGTTGGCTGCGCTCAGCAGAACTGTGCCGCTATTGGTTACGTTGCCATTAATGGTATCAACGCCTGACGCGCTCAGCGTGGCGTTACCCTGAACCGCGTTCCACGCGGCCAGCGTACCGCCGCTCAGGATATCGATGTTGTCGTTGACTTGTCCGGCAGACGCAAAGGTTGCGCCATTTTCGATGGTGACGGTGGCGTTACTGCCCTGCACACCGAGCTGTGCGCCAGCCGTAACCAGCGTGGTGCCGCTGTGTAAAACCGTATTACCGGTATAGGTGTTTTTGCCGCTAAGCGTCAGGGTGTGGGCATCCGCTTTTTCAATGTTGCCGCTGCCGGTAATGTCGGTAGCGTAAGTGAAATCGCTACCCTGATTGAAGATGAGGGTGCCGTTGTTGGTCAGGCCACCGCTCAGCGTGGCGGTATCCTGGCCGTTACCCAGCTGCAGCGTGGCGTTTTGAGCCACCAGCGTATTGCCGCTGTTAGCCACATCGCCAGAAAGGATTAAATTACCGCTGTTGACCTGCAGGGCATCGCCAGAGCCGATAATATCGAGATCGCCTGACAGCGCCCAGCTTTCACCGTTCATTTTGACGGAGGCAAAGCCGTCGCCTTCATTGAGGCCGACAAAATTGCTGTCTTCGGTGCCTGTGCCTACAAACGTCAGGGTGTTACCGGTAGAAACGGTGGAGATGACATCGCCCGTCAGTGACGAGCCGGTGTTGAGTACCAGGGTGTTGTTTTTATTGCTGGCGAACATGACGGCAGCATTCTGGCCGCTCAGCATTCCGCTGTTGGTGATATCGACTTTTGCGTTGCCAGTAATGTTGATACCGTACTGGCTCCCCTGAATATTGCCGCTGTTGGAGATCTTAGTATTGCCGTCATTAAGAGCAACACCATCGCCATTTACTCCGCTAATAGTACCTGCGTTGTCAATCGCGATTCCAACTTTAGCCGTCAGGCCAGTATTACCTTTAATAATACCGGTTGTAGTGTTTTCGACATTGATTGTAGAAGAGTTTTCACCAATAAAAACGCCTATTTGACGGCCGATGATACTACCCTTATTAATTATGTCACCGCGCATTGATTCAACGTTCAGGGCATTGGCAGTCATAGATGAAATGGTTGCACCAGCTTCATTATCTATCGTTACTTTCTGTGCACCAGTGTTGACCTGTAAACCATTCTCCGTGCCTGAGATATTTCCCTGGTTTGTTAGTGTCGTGATGTTTATACCTGAAGCATTAACGGCGGGGGTAGAACCTGAAGAAGAGATGGTGACATCTTTGTTAATAATGTACTCGGCGTCATCTCTAAATTCTTGTGGGACAGAGGTGGACTGATCAATTGTTCCTGCTGAGGCGAGTATAGGTGTAAATATAAGCAAGGCGGGGAATATATTCCCTAGAGTTTTAGTCGTCCTGTTTAATTCAAAGTATTTATTACTCATAGACACATCCATTTGGAGAATAGGCAGCTAACTGTTAAGTAAATTCTCTCTTTTAATTCACAGTAGAGAATCCTTGGAAAAGAACGTAAAATTATTATTTTTTCAATGTGTTATGTATACTTTGTTTTATTTAATTTGCTTTTTAAAATTTCTTAATATGTGGTTGAGGTAAATGGTTGGAAAAGTTTAATTCACTATTTAAATGTATTTGATATGTTCATAAAGGTTCCTGCATCCCGCCTGTGGATAACGTTTAAGGGTGCAATACTCGCGTTTTCTGCCTGGAGGTCACCTGAACACTTTCGGCAAGGGAGGTAACTGTCTACACTCACTGCTACCAGACAAGAAGAAAGTGAAAACAGGCCCATCGATGATTTTGATTATTTATGCGCATCCTTATCCGCATCATTCACATGCGAACAAAAGGATTCTTGAACAGGCAGGGAGCCTCGACGGAGTGGAAATCCGCTCTCTCTATCAACTTTACCCCGACTTTAATATTGATATTGCCGCCGAACAGGAGGCGCTGTCGCGTGCCGATCTGATTATCTGGCAGCACCCGATGCAGTGGTACAGCACGCCGCCGCTCCTGAAGCTGTGGATCGATAAAGTTCTCTCCCACGGCTGGGCATACGGCCACAACGCTAATGCTCTCAAAGGTAAAAGCCTGATGTGGGCCGTAACGACCGGCGGGGGGGAAAGTCATTTTGATATTGGGGCTTTCCCGGGCTTTGACGTATTGGCCCAACCGCTGCAGGCAACCGCGCTGTATTGTGGAATGAACTGGCTCCCACCATTTGCGATGCACTGTACCTTTGTCTGCGACGATGAAACGCTGCAGGCGCAGGCCCGTCATTATAAACAACGCTTACTTGAGTGGCAGGAGACGCACAATGGATAGCCATACGCTGATACAGGCGCTGATATACCTTGGCGCGGCGGCGCTGATAGTGCCCGTGGCGGTGCGCCTTGGGTTAGGGTCCGTGCTGGGCTATCTGATTGCGGGCTGCGTCATCGGGCCGTGGGCGCTGCGCCTGGTCACCGATGCCGAGTCGATTCTTCACTTCGCTGAAATTGGCGTCGTGCTGATGCTGTTTGTGATTGGCCTCGAGCTGGATCCGCAGCGCCTCTGGAAATTACGCGCATCGGTATTTGGCGGCGGTGCGCTGCAGATGGTGGCCTGCGGCCTGCTGCTCGGCGGGTTCTGCATTGTGCTGGGAATGGACTGGAAAGTGGCCGCGCTGATTGGCATGACCCTGGCGCTCTCCTCGACGGCGATTGCCATGCAGGCGATGAACGAGCGCAACCTGACGGTCTCTCAGATGGGACGCAGCGCGTTCTCGGTGCTGCTGTTCCAGGACATTGCCGCCATTCCGCTGGTGGCGATGATCCCGCTGCTGGCCGCCAGCGGCGCATCAACGACGCTGGGCGCATTTGCCCTGTCGGCGCTTAAAGTCGTCGCTGCGCTGACGCTGGTGATCCTGCTTGGTCGATACGTCACCCGTCCGCTGCTGCGCTTTGTCGCCCGCTCGGGCCTGCGCGAAGTCTTCAGCGCCGTGGCGTTGTTCCTGGTGTTTGGCTTTGGCCTGCTGCTGGAGGAGGCCGGGCTGTCGATGGCGATGGGTGCGTTCCTCGCGGGCGTACTGCTGGCAAGCTCCGAGTACCGACATGCGCTGGAAAGCGATATTGAGCCGTTTAAAGGGCTGCTGTTGGGGCTGTTTTTCATCGGGGTGGGCATGTCGATCGACTTCGGCACCCTGGTTACGCACCCGCTGCGAATCATCATTCTGCTGATCGGTTTCCTGGTCATCAAAATGGCGATGCTGTGGCTGATCGCCCGTCCGCTGAAGGTGCCCAGTAAACAGCGCCGCTGGTTTGCCGTGCTGTTGGGGCAGGGCAGCGAATTCGCCTTTGTGGTGTTTGGCGCGGCCCGGATGGCCAATGTCCTCGATCCTGAGTGGGCGAAAGCGCTGACGCTTGCCGTGGCGCTGTCGATGGCGGCCACGCCGATCCTGCTGGTGCTGCTGACGCGTCTGGAAAAATCGGGCAGCGAGCAGGAACGCGAGGCGGATGAGATCGATGAGGAGCAGCCGCGTGTGATCATCGCCGGTTTTGGCCGTTTTGGGCAGATCACCGGACGTCTGCTGTTGTCGAGCGGTGTAAAGATGGTGATCCTCGATCATGACCCCGATCACGTCGAGACCCTGCGTAAATTCGACATGAAGGTCTTCTACGGCGATGCGACCCGGGTCGATCTGCTGGAGTCTGCCGGTGCGGCAAGGGCGGAGGTGCTGATCAACGCCATTGACGATCCGCAGACCAGCCTGCAGATGGTTGAACTGGTGAAAGAACACTTCCCGAACCTGACCATTATTGCCCGCGCCCGTGACGTTGACCATTACATTCAGCTGCGTCAGGCCGGGGTGGCTGCGCCAGAGCGTGAAACGTTCGAAGGTGCGCTGAAATCGGGCCGCATGGCACTGGAAAGTCTTGGTCTCGGAGCCTATGAAGCGCGCGAGCGTGCCGATCTGTTCCGCCGGTTCAATACCGGGATGGTGGAAGAGATGGTTGAGATGGCGGGCAGTACGGACACTGAACGCGCGGCGGTATTTAAACGTACCAGCGCGATGCTGACGGAAATCATCAACGAAGACCGCAACCACCTCTCCCTGACCCAGCGTCACGGCTGGCAAGGCACGGAAGAGGGCAAGCATACCGGCGATCCGCAGGATGAACCGGAGAGTAAACCGTCCGCGTGAAGTGGAGTTGCCAGCAATATTAAAAAATTTCTTTTTCTTTACCCTGCCGCCAGTCGACGAAAGATTAAGCTTTCCGTATAGTGGCGGCAATTTTTTGTATCCGGGAAATTTTTAATGATCAGTCTGATTGCAGCGCTGGCGGTAGACCGCGTTATCGGCATGGAGAATGCCATGCCGTGGAACCTGCCTGCCGATCTCGCATGGTTTAAACGTACGACGTTGAACAAGCCGGTAGTGATGGGCCGCCTGACCTGGGAGTCAATCGGTCGTCCATTACCGGGCCGTAAAAATATCGTTATTAGCAGCCAGCCGGGCACGGACGATCGCGTTGAATGGGTAAAATCCGTCGACGAAGCGATTGCCGCGTGCGGCGATGCCGAAGAGATCATGGTGATCGGCGGTGGGCGTGTGTATGAGCAGTTCCTGCCAAAAGCGCAGAAGCTGTATCTGACCCACATTGATGCGGAAGTGGAAGGGGACACCCATTTCCCGGATTACGATCCGGACGAGTGGGAGTCGGTGTTCAGTGAATTCCACGACGCTGATGCACAGAATTCGCATAGCTACTGCTTCGAGATTCTGGAACGTCGTTAAGCGATAACCCTCTCCATCCGGAGAGGGTTTCAAACGTCAGGAGGCGACCGCCTCACCTTCTCCTGTGTTCAGCTGTCGGTTGGACGGCTGCACAAAATAGCTTTTATCTTCCCAGCGCAGACAGGTCAAATCGCCACCCCAGCAGCATCCCGTATCCAGACCGTAAATGCCCTCCGGCGTGCCTTTTCCTTCCAGTGACGCCCAGTGACCAAATACGACGCTGTAATCATGCGTGACCGGCCCCGGAATGGCGAACCAGGGTTTAAGCGGCGCAGGGGCACTTTCAGGCGTCTCTTTACAGTACATATCCAGCTGCCCGTTCGGGAAGCAGAAACGCATGCGTGTGAAAGCGTTAGTGATAAAACGCAAACGCGCGAGGCCGCTGAGATCGTCGCTCCAGTTATTCGGCATATCGCCGTACATGGCATCGAGAAAGAACGGGTAAGAGTCGCTCGCCAGCACCGCTTCGGCGTCACGGGCGCAGGTTTTTGCAGTCTCGATATCCCACTGCGGCGTGATCCCGGCATGCGCCATCACCAGTTTTTTCTCTTCATCGATCTGCAGCAGCGGCTGGCGACGCAGCCAGTTGAGCAACTCGTCGGCGTCCGGGGCGTCCAGCAGCGGAGAGAGGCGGTCTTTAGGCTTATTGCGGCTAATCCCGGCGTAGACCGCCAGCAGATGCAGATCGTGATTACCCAGCACCATTCGAACGCTGTCGCCCAGCGATTTGACGTAGCGCAGCACGTCAAGCGAGCCGGGGCCACGCGCGACTAAATCGCCGGTGAGCCAGAGCGTATCCTGCCCGGGCACGAAGTCGACCTGTTTTAACAGGGCGATCAGTTCATCGTAACAACCGTGAACGTCGCCAATCAGATATGTAGACATTAGATTAATGAATGAGTGTGGTTACGGCGAGACGGAACACAGGAATAGCAACGCGGAATGCGTTGCCGTCGGCATCGACCATTTCATAATGGCCCTGCATGGTACCCATCGGCGTTTCAATGACTGCACCGCTGGTGTATTGGTACTCTTCGCCAGGGGCAATGTGCGGCTGTTCACCGACCACACCTTCCCCCTGGACTTCTGTTTCACGCCCATTGCCGTTGGTGATAAGCCAGTAACGCCCGCGCAGTTGCACAGGCATCCGCCCCAGATTGCGAATGGTTACGGTGTACGCAAAGACAAAACGGTCATCATCCGGCGTGGACTGGGACTCAATGTAGACGCTTTGTACATGAACACATACGCGGGGCGAATCAATCATGGCTTAGCTCTCCTTCGGCGGCGCATTGTCGCTGATGTAATTAGCCAGCTTGCAGTACTGCTCTACGGAGATGTTCTCCGCACGCATGGTCGGGTCGATGCCCAACTCAGCCAGCACGTCAACGGTAAACAAATTGCCAAGGCTGTTACGAATCGTTTTACGGCGCTGGTTAAAGGCTTCCGTAGTGATGCGGCTCAGTACGCGCAGTTCTTTAACCGGGTACGGCATCGTTTTATGCGGCACAAGGCGCACAACCGCAGAATCGACTTTCGGCGGCGGCGTGAACGCGGTCGGCGGCACTTCGAGTACCGGGATCACGTTGCAGAAATATTGTGCCATCACGCTTAAACGACCATACGCTTTACTGTTCGGCCCCGCAACCAGACGATTCACCACCTCTTTTTGCAACATGAAGTGCATGTCGGCAATGGCATCAGTATAGCTAAACAGGTGGAACATCAGCGGCGTGGAGATGTTGTACGGCAGGTTACCGAATACGCGCAGCGGCTGGCCCATTTTCGTTGACAGTTCGCCAAAGTCCATGGTCATGGCATCCTGCTGATAAATCGTCAGCTTTGGCCCGAGGAACGGATGCGTTTGCAGGCGCGCGGCCAGATCGCGGTCCAGCTCGATAACGGTCAGCTCGTCTAAGCGTTCGCCTACGGGTTCGGTCAGCGCGGCAAGACCCGGGCCAATTTCGACCATGGCCTGGCCTTTCTGCGGATTAATGGCAGACACAATACTGTCGATCACGAACTGATCGTTAAGGAAGTTTTGCCCGAAGCGTTTACGGGCTAAGTGGCCCTGATGGACTCGATTAGTCATTGAGTATTAACAATCATTTTGATGGCGAGATTAAGCGCCGTAATAAAACTGCCGACATCCGCTTTACCCTGGCCTGCCAGATCCAGCGCAGTACCATGGTCAACGGACGTTCGAATAAAAGGTAAACCGAGCGTGATATTCACACCGCGGCCAAAGCCCTGGTATTTTAGCACGGGTAGGCCCTGATCGTGGTACATCGCGAGCACGGCATCGGCATTATCAAGATATTTAGGCTGGAAAAGCGTGTCTGCAGGCAGCGGCCCGCTCAGATTCATCCCTTTCGCCCGCATCTCCTCGAGCACCGGAATGATGGTGTCGATCTCTTCGGTCCCCATATGCCCGCCTTCACCGGCGTGCGGGTTCAGACCGCACACCAGCACGTGCGGCTGCGCGATACCGAACTTGGTTTGCAGATCGTTATGCAGGATAGCGATGATCTCGCGCAGCAGTTCCGGGGTGATGGCGTCAGGAATGGCTTTAATCGGCAGATGCGTGGTGACCAGCGCGACGCGCATCGCTTCGGTTGCCAGCATCATCACCACTTTCGGGCTGTGTGAGCGCTCTTCAAAGAACTCGGTATGGCCCGTAAAGGGAATTCCCGCCTCGTTGATCACGCCTTTGTGCACCGGCCCCGTAATCAGCGCCGCGAACTCGCCGTTAATGCAGCCATCGCAGGCGCGTGCCAGCGTATCGACCACGTAGTGGCCGTTTTCCGTGCTGAGCTGACCCGGTACGACAGGAGCACGCAGCGGAACGGAAAGCAGCGTGAGCGTCCCCGCCTTCTGGGGGGAGGGCTGCAGGCCGGCATCATAGGGGAGAAGCTGTAAAGGCAGACCGAGCAATTTTGCCCGGTCTTGTAAGAGTGTTGCATCTGCGCAGACGACCAGTTCAACCGGCCAGCTGCGCTGAGCAAGCTGGACGACAAGGTCGGGACCAATCCCGGCGGGCTCGCCGGGAGTGATAACAACACGGTGCTGTTGCATTAGTTGCTCAACACTTTCACGTAGGCGCTGGCGCGTTGTTCCTGCATCCAGGTTGCCGCTTCTTCAGAGAATTTACGGTTGAACAGCATGCGATAGGCCCGGTCTTTCTGCGCCGCGTCGGTTTTATCCACGTTGCGGGTATCGAGCAGCTCAATCAGGTGCCAGCCGAAGGAAGAGTGCACTGGCGCACTGATCTGTCCTTTGCTCATTTTCATCAGCGCATCGCGGAAGGCCGGATCGTAGATATCCGCTGCCGCCCAGCCCAGATCGCCGCCCTGATTGGCAGAGCCAGGATCCTGAGAGAACTCTTTTGCCGCGTTGGCAAACGAGGTTTTACCGCTCTTGATGTCTGCTGAAATCTGTTCCAGCTTCGCACGCGCCTGATCGTCAGTCATGATCGGCGACGGCTTGAGGAGGATATGGCGAGCATGCACTTCCGTAACGGAAATATTCTGGCTCTGACCGCGCAGGTCGTTGACCTTCAGAATGTGGAAGCCCACGCCAGAACGGATAGGACCGACGATATCGCCTTTCTTCGCTGTGCTCAGGGCCTGGGCAAAGAGGGAAGGCAGTTCCTGAATACGTCCCCAGCCCATCTGGCCGCCTTTCAGCGCCTGCTGATCGGCAGAGTAGGTGATGGCAAGCTTACCGAAATCGCCGCCGTTACGTGCCTGTTCAACGATAGAGCGCGCCTGGCTTTCCGCTTCGGCTGCCTGATCGGAGGTTGGGTTTTCCGGAAGTGGAATGAGGATGTGGCTCAGGTTCAGCTCGGTGCTGGCATCGTTCTGATTACCCACCTGTTTCGCCAGCGCGTCCACTTCCTGAGGCAGGATGGTGACGCGGCGGCGCACTTCGTTGTTACGCACTTCGGAAATCAGCATCTCTTTGCGGATCTGATTGCGGTAGGTGGCGTAGCTGATGCCATCGTAGGCCAGACGGCTGCGCATCTGGTCCGGGGACATGTTGTTTTGCTTTGCGATATTGGCGATCGCCTGGTCGAGCTGCTCGTCGGAGATCTTCACACCCATTTTCTGACCCATCTGCAGAACGATCTGATCCATGATCAGTCGTTCCAGGATCTGGTGGCGCAGCGTGGCGTCATCCGGTAGCTGTTGACCCGCTTCGCCTGAGTTGAGCTTGACGGATTTCATCAAACCGTCAACGTCACTTTCAAGCACGACGCCGTTGTTAACCACAGCTGCGACTTTATCGACAACCTGGGGAGCAGCGAAGCTGGTGTTGGCAACCATGGCGACACCGAGCAGCAGCGTTTTCCAGTTCTTCATACTTTTTCCATTTCAATTAACCGCAAAGCGGATTACGTTGTAAATCAAGCACATTACAAGGAACTACGGTACGGCAGAATGTTCGAGCGCAGCATCTGCTGCGTGCCCAGACCGTAGTTGGAACTCAGGCCGCGCAATTCGATATTAAAGCCAATCACGTTGTCGTATTTGCTCTGAACGTTTTGGGTATCCCAGCCGTTAAGTTTGCGTTCGTAACCGACACGCAGCGCATAACAGCAGGAGTTATATTGCAGACCTACCATCTGGTCTGCAGCTTTATTGGCATTGGTGTCGAAGTAGTACGCTCCGACAATTGACCAACGATCGGCAATAGGCCAACTCGCTGCACCGCCCACCTGCGAAATCCCATCTTTGTATTGCACAGATTTCGCATAGTTAGGCAGTGTTGCCTGAATATATTCCGGGCTGGCATAACGATAGGTAAACTGCACCATACGGTCTTCGTCACGACGGTACTCGATTGCTGCACTGCTTGTTGCAACGTTGTTGAGACGCGTATCGTACTGCAAACCGCCGCGTAAGCCCCAGCGATCGGTCATGCGCCAGTAGGTATCACCTGCCCATACCAGTGAACCCGTTTTGTTGTCTTTCTCCCAGTTAATGTCGTCATCACCGGTACGAGACTCGGTGAAGTAGTAGATTTGACCCACAGAAACGTTAAAACGTTCAACGGCAGATTCATCATAAACGCGCGTTGTGACACCGGTCGTTAACTGGTTAGCAGAGGCAATACGGTCGAGGCCGCCATAGGTACGATCGCGGAACAGGCCGTTATAGTCAGACTGCAGGAACGAAGAGTCGTAGTTCTGGATTTTGCTTTGATCGCGATAGGGCACGTAGAGATACTGCATACGTGGCTCAAGCGTCTGGGTATAACCGTCCGCAAGCAGGCCCATATCACGTTCGAAGATGAGCTTACCGTCCATTTTGAACTGCGGCAGCACGCGGTTCACTGACTCTTCAAGGTCGGTACCATAATTGTTGTTGTACCAGTCCACATTTTTTTGCTGATAGTGGGTGGCCATCAGTTTGGCTTCGGTGTTCAGGCTTGCCCAGTTATTTGAAACTGGCAGGTTGATCGTTGGCTCAAGGTGAACACGCGTCGCTTCCGGCATATCCGAATTGGTATTAACGAAATGCACGGCCTGGCCGTAGACACGGGTATCGAACGGGCCGACATCGTTCTGGTACCAGTTAACATCCAGCTGCGGCTCCGCGCCGTAGGTGCTTCTCGTCTGGGTGTCAAAGACCTGGAACTGCTTGGTGGAGACCGTGGCGTTGAAGTTTTGTAAGGCATAACCGACGCTGAATTTCTGCGTGGCGTAACCGTCGGTACTGGAACCGTATTTAGAATCAAAGTCGTTGAAGTAGTAAGGATCGCTGACCTTGGTGTAATTGACGTTAAAACGCCAAACCTGATCCATCACACCGGCATGCTGCCAAAAATACATCCAGCGGTGTTTGTCGCCTTCGGTTGGATGCTCATCCTGGAAGACGTTGTCGGATGGCAGATAATCCAGTTCCATCAGGCCTGCGCCTGCCTGTGTCAGATAACGGAACTCGTTCTCCCACATGACGTTGCCGCGTTTGTGGATATAGTGCGGCGTGATCGTCGCGTCCATGTTCGGCGCGATGTTCCAGTAATACGGCAGGTAGAACTCAAAGTAGTTTGAGGTGCTGTATTTGGCATTCGGGATCAGGAAGCCGGAACGACGTTTGTCGCCCACCGGGAGCTGCAGATAAGGGCTATAGAACACCGGCACCGGGCCGAGTTTAAAACGCGCGTTCCAGATCTCTGCAACCTGTTCTTCACGGTCGTGGATAACTTCGCTGCCCACCACGCTCCAGGTGTTTGAACCTGGCAGACACGAGGTGAATGAACCGTTTTCCAGAATGGTATAGCGGTTTTCACCACGTTGTTTCATCAAATCCGCATTACCACGCCCCTGACGGCCCACCATCTGGTAGTCGCCTTCCCAGACGTTAGTATCTTTGGTATTCAGGTTTGACCAGGCTTTCGGACCTTTCAGGATGACCTGGTTATCGTCGTAGTGCACATTACCCAGCGCATCCACGGTACGTACCGGTTCTGCCGCCCCGTCCGGTTGCTTCTGGTGCAGCTGCACTTCGTCAGCCTGCAAACGGCTGTTGCCCTGGTTAATGTCCACATTACCTGTGAAGGTGGCATTATCCGGATAATTGCCTTTTGAACTGTCGGCAGTAATAGTGACCGGCAAGCTGTTTGCATCGCCCTGTACCAGCGGGCGATTATAACTTGGGACGCCAAGCATACACTGCGAGGCAAGATCGGCTGCCAGCCCCTGATGGCTATACAGGGCGGAGCCAATCATTGTGGCCAGGAGGGTGGGGATACGTTTTTTCATACGTTATATTTTAGTGTTCCGTCATCAGTGGCTACGGCGTACAAACGCTCAGAGACTATCTTACTCATCAGCGCAGTACCAGCGTTAATCCTGCCCGTTTGCGCGCCAGAGTGTTAGGCTCGCTATCGAATGACGAGTATGATAATGCAAATTATAGGCGATGTCCCTCAATTGACCGTGGCTCGACCACTGTAATGATGGAGTTGCGTCGAACCAGGAACATGACTATTCGGGGAGTATATGCAGTATTGGGGTAAAATAATCGGCGTCGCGTTCGCTATTATGATGGGTGCCGGATTTTGGGGCATCGTTCTCGGCCTTATTATCGGCCACATGTTTGACAAGGCACGCAGCCGCAAGATGGCGTGGTTTGCCAACCAGCGCGAGCGTCAGTCGCTCTTTTTCTCCACCACCTTTGAGGTGATGGGGCATTTAACCAAATCAAAAGGGCGCGTCACCGAGGCGGATATCCAAATCGCCAGCGTATTTATGGATCGTATGAACCTGCACGGTGAGTCACGCCTGGCGGCGCAAAACGCGTTTCGTGTCGGCAAGGCTGATAACTATCCGCTGCGTGAAAAAATGCGCCAGTTCCGCAGCATCTGCTTCGGACGTTTTGATTTAATTCGGATGTTTCTGGAGATCCAAATCCAGGCGGCATTCGCAGACGGGTCTCTCCATCCCAACGAGCGCGACGTTTTATACGTCATTGCCGAGGAGCTGGGGATCTCGCGCATGCAGTTCGATCAGTTCCTGCGCATGATGCAGGGCGGGGCGCAGTTCGGCGGGGGCTACCAGCAACAATCTTCTGGCGGAGGCTGGCAGCAGGCGCAGCGTGGCCCGACGCTGGAAGATGCCTGTAACGTGCTCGGCGTAAAACCGACGGACGATGCAACGACCATCAAACGCGCCTACCGCAAGCTGATGAGCGAGCATCATCCGGATAAGCTGGTGGCGAAAGGTCTGCCGCCGGAAATGATGGAAATGGCGAAGCAAAAAGCCCAGGAAATTCAGAAAGCGTACGAGCTGATAAAAGAGCAAAAAGGTTTCAAATAATAAAAAGGCCCGACGATGTCGGGCCTTTTTGTTCAGAAGTCCACCGGGGCTTTGAACGTCATCGAATTGCCAAATGCCGGATGGGTGATGGTCAGCGTTTGCGCATGAAGCTGCAAACGCGGCGCCAGCGCCAGCGCGTCGGGCGGGGCGTAGAAACGGTCACCCAGAATCGGGTGGCCCATGGCGAGCATGTGCACACGCAACTGGTGCGAGCGTCCGGTAATCGGCTTAAGCAATACGCGCGCGGTGTTATCCGCGGCGTACTCCAGCACTTCATACTCGGTTTGCGCTGCTTTGCCCGTTTCATAGCAGACCATCTGCTTTGGCCGGTTCGGCCAGTCGCAGATCAGCGGTAAATCTACCAGCCCTTCCGCCTGCGCCGGGTGGCCCCACACGCGCGCGACATACTGCTTTTTCGGCTCACGCTCGCGGAACTGACGCTTCAGTTCGCGCTCGGCGTCTTTATTCAGCGCCACCACAATCACGCCGCTGGTTGCCATATCCAGACGATGGACGGATTCGGCCTGCGGATAGTCGCGCTGAATACGCGTCATCACGCTGTCTTTGTGCTCGTCCAGGCGTCCAGGTACGGACAGCAGGCCGCTCGGCTTGTTGACCACCATAATATGCTCATCCTGATACAGAATGACCAGCCAGGGATCGGTCGGCGGATTGTAGGGCTCCATCACCATGTTGTGCTCCGGTTACTGATGCGTCACAACGATAAGACGCAGGGCATCCAGACGCCAGCCGGCCTGATTCAGGCTTTCCAGCACCTGCTGGCGGTTGCTTTCAATGGCGGCCAGCTCGTCGTCACGGATGTTCGGGTTCACCGCCTTCAGCGCTTCCAGGCGGGACAGCTCTGCGGAGAGCTTCTCGTCGGCTTCGCTGCGCGCGGCATCAATCAGTTCGCGAGCCGCTTTTTCTGCCTGGGCTTCACCCAGCTGCAGAATGGCGTGCACGTCCTGCTGTACCGCGTTGACCAGCTTGCTGCCGGTATGGCGGTTAACCGCGCTCAGCTGGCGGTTGAAGCTTTCGAACTCAACCTGTCCTGCCAGGTTGGTGCCGTTTTTGTCCAGCAGCAAACGTACCGGCGTTGGCGGCAGGAAGCGAGTGAGCTGCAACTGCTTCGGCGCCTGCGCCTCCACAACGTAGATCAGCTCGACCAGCAGAGTGCCAACCGGCAGCGCTTTGTTTTTCAGCAGGGAGATGGTGCTGCTGCCGGTGTCGCCTGAGAGGATCAGATCCAGCCCGTTGCGGATCAGCGGGTGTTCCCAGGTGATGAACTGCGCGTCTTCGCGGGACAGCGCCACGTCGCGCTCAAAGGTAATGGTGCAGCCGTCTTCCGGCAGGCCCGGGAAGTCCGGAACCAGCATATGATCGGACGGCGTCAGCACGATCATGTTTTCCCCGCGATCGTCCTGGTTGATCCCCACGATATCGAACAGGTTCATTGAGAAGCTGATCAGGCTGGTGTCGTCATCCTGCTCTTCAATGCTTTCTGCAAGCGCCTGGGCCTTTTCGCCGCCGTTGGAGTGGATCTCCAGCAGGCGGTCGCGGCCCTGTTCCAGCTGGGCCTTCAGCGCCTCGTGCTGTTCGCGGCAGGATGTGATCAGATCGTCAAACCCGTCCGTGTTTTCCGGCGCCGCCAGATAGCCGATCAGATCGGAATGAACCCGATCGTAAATGGCCCGGCCGGTTGGGCAGGTATGTTCAAACGCGTCCAGACCTTCGTGGAACCAGCGCACCAGCACGGACTGGGCGGTTTTTTCCAGGTAAGGCACGTGGATCTGAATATCATGCGCCTGGCCAATACGATCCAGACGACCAATACGCTGTTCCAGCAGATCCGGGTTAAACGGCAGATCGAACATCACCAGGTTGCTGGCGAACTGGAAGTTTCGGCCTTCAGAACCGATCTCAGAACAGAGCAGCACCTGCGCGCCGCTGTCCTCTTCACCAAACCAGGCCGCCGCGCGGTCGCGCTCGACGATGGACATGCCTTCGTGGAACACGGCGGCACGAATCCCTTCGCGTTCGCGCAGAACCTGCTCCAGTTGAAGCGCCGTCGCGGCTTTGGCGCAAATCACCAGCACCTTCTGGGAACGGTGCGCGGTCAGGTAGCCCATCAGCCACTCAACGCGCGGATCGAAGTTCCACCAGGTTCCGGTATCGCCTTCAAATTCCTGGTAAATCTGCTCCGGATAGAGCATATCGCGCGCGCGATCTTCGGCGCTTTTACGCGCGCCCATAATGCCGGAGACCTTAATGGCCGTCTGGTACTGGGTTGGCAGCGGCAGCTTGATGGTGTGCAGTTCGCGTTTCGGGAAGCCCTTCACGCCGTGACGGGTGTTACGGAACAGCACGCGGCTGGTGCCGTGGCGGTCCATCAGCATGGAGACCAGCTCCTGGCGCGCAGGCTCGGCGTTATCGCCCTCGCTGTTGGCGGCCTTCAGCAGCGGTTCGATGTCCTGCTCACCAATCAGCTCGCTCAGGGTGTTCAGCTCATCGTTGGATAGGCGTTTACCTGCCAGCAGCAGGGCGACGGCATCCGCCACCGGACGGTAGTTTTGCTGCTCTTCGACAAACTGCCCGAAATCGTGAAAACGGTTCGGATCGAGCAGACGCAGGCGGGCGAAGTGGCTCTCCAGACCCAGCTGCTCCGGCGTTGCGGTCAGCAGCAGGACGCCTGGCACGCGCTCGGCGAGCTGTTCAATGGCCATATATTCGCGGCTGGGCGCATTTTCGCTCCAGACCAGGTGGTGCGCTTCGTCAACGACCATCAGGTCCCACTCGGCATCGCACAGATGCTCAAGGCGCTGCTTGCTGCGGCGCACAAAGTCCAGAGAGCAGATCACCAGCTGTTCGGTTTCGAACGGGTTATCCGCATCGTGCTGCGCTTCAGCGTAGCGCTCGTCGTCAAACAGCGAGAAGCGCAGGTTGAAGCGGCGCAGCATTTCGACCAGCCACTGGTGCTGCAAAGTTTCAGGAACAACAATGAGCACGCGCTCTGCCGCCCCGGAGAGCAGCTGCTGATGCAGGATCATCCCGGCTTCGATGGTTTTCCCCAGACCCACTTCATCTGCCAGCAGCACGCGCGGCGCATGGCGACGGCCCACGTCATGGGCGATGTTTAACTGGTGCGGGATCAGGCTGGTACGCTGGCCGCGCAGCCCGCTCCACGGCATACGGTACTGTTCGCTCTGGAACTTACGCGCGCGATAGCGCAGCGAGAAGCGGTCCATGCGGTCGATTTGCCCGGCGAACAGGCGGTCCTGCGGCTTGCTGAACACCAGCTTGCTGTCGAGGAGCACCTCGCGCAGGATGACATTGGATTCATCCGTATCCAGACGCGTACCAATATAGGCAAGCAGTCCATTCTCTTCTTTTACGTCTTCAACCTTGAGCTGCCAGCCGTCGTGGCTGGTCACGGTGTCACCCGGATTGAACATCACGCGGGTCACAGGAGAGTCATTGCGAGCGTACAGGCGGTTTTCACCGGTGGCCGGGAAAAGGAGGGTAACCATGCGCGCGTCAACCGCTACTACGGTTCCTAATCCAAGTTCGCTTTCTGTATCGCTGATCCAGCGTTGACCAAGTGTAAAAGGCATATTTGTTCGGCTCTAATCTTTAATTGCAGGCAATAGTTCAACCGCCGTCGCAGAATGACGGCCAGTGAAAAATGGGTCCGGGAATGGAAAGGGCGCTATGGTACTGGATGGCAACGATTTCGTCACGCGTCAAAATAGCCCAAGTTGTCCTGTCACTAGTGTAGCAAAATCGTCGTCCAGGAAGGGCATAATTCCCTCGGCAACCGGCTGAAGCTGACGCGTAAGATAATGCTCATAATCCAGGGGCGATCGCTGGTAATCCACCGGTTCCGGGCCGCTGGTGGTCCAGACGTATTTAATGGAACCGCGGTTTTGATACTGCGGCGCGCGGCCCCGCTTAACATTCTCTTCATCCGCAAGGCGGGCGGCGCGCACGTGTGGAGGCACGTTACGCTGATACTCCGCCAGCGGGCGGCGCAGGCGTTTACGATAGACCAGTTGGCTGTCCAGTTCGCCGGCCATCAGGCTGGCAATGGTCTCGCGCACATAGTCCTGATACGGCTCATTGCGAAATATCCGCAGATAGAGCGTTTGCTGGAACTGCTGCGCCAGCGGCGTCCAGTCGGTGCGCACCGTCTCCAGCCCTTTAAAGACCATGCGCTGCGTGTCGCCCTCCTGGATAAGCCCGGCATAGCGCTTTTTGCTCCCCTGGTCGGTGCCGCGGATGGTGGGCATCAAGAACCGCGCGAAATGAGTCTCTAATTCCAGCTCTAACGCGCTGGTTAACCGCTCTTTTTGCAACGTTTCACGCCACCAGTCGTTCACAAGAGCCACCAGTCGTTTGCCGATACGCGCGGCCTCGTCTTCCGAATGCGGCCCCTTTAACCAGACAAACGTCGAGTCGGTATCGCCGTAGATCACGTCATAGCCCTGGGATTCAATCAGCGCTTTGGTCTGGCGCATGATGTCGTGCCCGCGCATGGTAATCGACGACGCCAGACGCGGGTCGAAGAAGCGGCAGGCGCTGGTGCCCAGCACGCCGTAAAAGGCGTTCATGATGATTTTCAGCGCCTGAGAAAGGGGCTTATTACCATGACGTTTGGCATCGTCGCGCCCGTGCCAGATTTTACCGACGATATCCGGCAGGCAGTGCGTCTCACGCGAGAAGCGCGCCCCAAGATAGCCTTCGGTGCTGTGCGCATCGTCCGGCTGCGCCATGCCCTCCACCAGCCCGACCGGGTCAATCAGGAAGGTGCGAATGATCGACGGATAAAGGCTTTTATAATCTAGTACCAGAACCGAGTCATAAAGACCCGGACGGGAATCCATTACGTAGCCGCCGGGGCTGGCCTGCGGCGGCACGTCACCGAGGTTTGGCGCGACATAGCCTGCCCGGTGCATCCGCGGGAAATAGAGGTGGCTGAACGCGGCCACCGAACCACCGTGCCGGTCGACGGCCAGGCCGTTCACCGACGCGCGCTCCAGCAGGAACGGCATGATCTCCGTTTTATGGAAAATGCGGGTGACCAGCTCACAGTCTTTCAGGTTATAGGTGGCCAGCGCCGGTTTATCTTCGTTAAAGCGCCGCTCGATTTCATCCATCCTGTCCCACGGGTTGTCGATGGATTTCCCTTCGCCCAGCAGCGCCTGCGCCACCGCTTCCAGCGAAAACGACGGGAAGCTCCAGAAGGCGGATTTCAGCGCATCGATACCGTCAATAATCAGCCGACCTGGGGCCTGAGCGAAGAACACACCGTTCTTGAAACCGTGCTCGCGCCACTCCAGTTCGCTATTGCCGCGCCCCAGCATCAGTGGGATACGGTAGCGCTCGGCGTGCTTTTGCAAAACGCGCAGATCGAACTGCACCACGTTCCAGCCGATCAGCACGTCCGGATCGTGCTCGGCAAACCACTGATTCAGCTTCTCCAGCAGCTGTGGGCGGCTGGTGACGTACTCAAGCTGGAAATCGAGCCGGGACGCATCGCCGTTTGGCGGCCCCAGCATATAGACAACGCGCTGGCCGCAGCCTTCAAGGCCGATGCAGTAAAGCTCACCGTGGCGGGTGGTTTCGATATCCAAAGAGACCCATTTGAGCGGTGGGCGAAAGTCGGGGTGGGGCTTCAGGCGGGCGTTCACAAGCCTGCCGTTTTGCAGGGTGCCATCGACCCAGACGGGAGCAGTGATAAACCGCTCCATCAGGAAACGCTCCGGCGGGCGGATATCGGCTTCATACAGCGTCACGCCCGCCTCGCGCAGCAGCTTTTCATAGCGCATTAGCTGACGGTGTGCGCGGCAGTAAAGGCCGTACACCGGCTGGCGGTGAAAATCTTTCAGCTCAAGCGGGGTGATACGCCAGTTGTTTTCGCCGCGCAGCAGCTGTTTAACTTTCTCAACCTGGGCTGCAGGGATAAAGGCCACGGACTCCTGCGGTGGCAGCGTGACCTGCAGCGGACCGCTGTCCGTTGCCAGCCAAAAATCCACTTCTGTCCCCTGAGGGGTATCCCGCCAGTGTCGGGTCAGTAAAAAGCCTTCTTGCGCCTGCGCCACGGCGTTATCCCATAAAACAAAACCAGGCTTGATTATAGCCTGGTTGAGGGTGTTTTGCTGGGGTTTTATACAGTTATTGCGCGTGATTTCCCCTCACCCCAGCCCTCTCCCAAAGGGAGAGGGTGCGTAAAATCCCCTCTCCCTTTGGGAGAGGGTTAGGGTGAGGATTACTGCCCGTAGTACGCCTTCGCGCCGTGCTTGCGCAGGTAATGTTTATCCAGCAGGGTTTGCTGCATATCCGGCAACTGCGGCGCCAGCTGGCGGCAGAAGATGCCCATATAGGCCACCTCTTCCAGCACAATCGCGTTATGTACGGCATCTTCGGCATTCTTGCCCCATGCGAACGGACCGTGAGAGTGGACCAGCACGCCCGGCATCTGTGCCGCGTCGATACCCTGTTTTTCAAAGGTTTCAACAATGACGTTACCGGTCTCCCACTCATACTCACCGCCAATTTCCGCATCGGTCATCAGGCGCGTGCAGGGAATCGAACCGTAAAAGTAGTCCGCGTGCGTGGTGCCGGTGGCCGGAATCGACTGGCCCGCCTGCGCCCAGATGGTCGCGTGGCGTGAGTGGGTATGCACAATCCCGCCGATAGTCGGGAATGCCTGGTACAGCAGGCGATGGGTTGGGGTATCGGAGGAGGGCTTTTTCGTCCCTTCCACCACCTCACCGGTGGTGAGGCTGACGACCACCATGTCGTCGGCGGTCATTAGCGTGTAATCCACGCCGGAGGGTTTGATCACCAAAACCCCTTTGTCGCGATCGACGGCGCTGACGTTGCCCCAGGTCAGGGTCACCAGGTTATGTTTGGGCAGCGCCAGGTTGGCGTCGAGCACCTGACGTTTGAGATCTTCTAACATTGTTATCTCCTGCCGGATGGCGCTTCGCTTATCGGGCCTACAGAACCGCAGGCGGTAAACGCAGCGCCACCGGGCATACAGGGCTTAACGTTTTGAACCGTAATAGACTTCGTTCCAGCGCAGCGCGTCTTTAAACGCTGGCAGGCGGGTATCGTTATCAATCACCGTCAATTCGATGTCGTGCAGCTCGGCGAACTGGCGCATATCGTTGAGATCCAGCGCGTGGCTAAAGACGGTGTGGTGCGCACCACCGGCGACGATCCAGGCTTCGGACGCGGTCGCCAGATCCGGCTGTGCTTTCCACAGGGCGTTAGCCACCGGCAGTTTTGGCAGAGAGTGCGGCGTTTCGACCGCATCCACGCAGTTGACCAGCAGGCGGAAGCGATCGCCCAAGTCGATCAGGCTGGCGTTGATGGCCGGGCCGGTACGGGTGTTGAAGATCAGGCGAGCCGGATCCGCTTTGCCACCAATGCCGAGATACTGCACGTCGAGGATCGGTTTCTCTTCCACGGCGATCGTCGGGCAGACTTCCAGCATGTGCGAGCCGAGCACCAGGTCGTTGCCGTTATCGAAGTGGTAGGTGTAGTCCTCCATAAAGGAGGTGCCGCCCTGCAGACCGGTTGACATCACCTTCATGATGCGAAGCAGAGCGGCAGTTTTCCAGTCGCCTTCGCCCGCAAAGCCGTAGCCCTGCTGCATCAGACGTTGCACCGCCAGGCCGGGCAGCTGTTTCAGGCCGTGCAGATCTTCAAAGGTGGTGGTAAAGGCGTGGAAGCCGCCCTGTTCCAGGAAGCGCTTCATCCCAAGCTCAATGCGCGCGGCATCGAGCACGTTCTGGCGTTTTTCACCGTTGACTTGGGCGGCGGGCGTCAGGCGGTAGCTGCTTTCGTACTCGTCGACCAGCGCGCTCACGTCACCGTCGGTGATCTCATTGACGACCTGCACCAGATCGCCAACCGCCCAGGTGTTTACCGAGAAGCCGAACTTGATCTGCGCCGCGACTTTATCGCCGTCGGTCACCGCTACTTCACGCATGTTGTCGCCAAAACGCACCACTTTCAGATGGCGGGTATCCTGTTTCGACACCGCCTGGCGCATCCACGAGCCGATACGTTTTTGCGCATTCTGATCCTGCCAGTGGCCAGTCACCACCGCGTGCTGCTGGCGCATACGTGCACCAATGAAGCCGAACTCGCGGCCGCCGTGTGCGGTCTGGTTCAGGTTCATAAAGTCCATGTCGATGCTGTCCCACGGCAGAGACGCGTTGAACTGGGTGTGGAACTGCATCAGCGGTTTGTTAAGAATCGACAGGCCGTTGATCCACATTTTGGCCGGGGAGAAGGTGTGCAGCCACACGACCAGCCCGGCGCATTTATCATCGTAGTTCGCGTCGCGGCAGATATTGGTGATCTCGTCCGGCGTGGTGCCGAGCGGTTTCAGCACCAGCCTGCACGGCAGTTTGGCTTCCGCGTTCAGCGCGTTGACGACGTGCTCCGCATGTTTCGTGACCTGCTGCAGCGCTTCCGGCCCGTACAGATGCTGGCTGCCAATGACAAACCACACTTCATAATTATTAAACAGGGTCATATCGTGTCCTTAATGAGTCAGGGTTGCCGTAGCATCCGCGGCGTTTTTAGCCGGGGCGGCGACAGGGAGATAGTGAAGTTCGGCGCTTTTCGCCCACTGCTGGTAGCGCTGGTAAAGCTGTTCGAAGCGCTGCGCCTGCTGAGGACGCGGCTGGAGCGTACTTTCCACCGCGCTCGCCATGTGTGCTTGTGCCGCCGGAATATTCGCGTGAACGCCTGCGGCCACGGCGGCAAAAATCGCCGCGCCAAGCGCGCAGCACTGATCGGAGGCCACAATCTGCAGCGGACGATTCAGAACGTCGCAGCAGGCCTGCATGATCACCGGGTTTTTACGGGCGATGCCGCCGAGCGCCATCACGTTGTCCACGTCGATACCCTGCTCGGTGAAACACTCCATAATGGCGCGGGCGCCAAAGGCGGTCGCCGCAATCAGGCCGCCAAACAGCGCGGGCGCGTCGGTCGCCAGGTTGAGATCGGTAATCACCCCTTTCAGGCGCTGATTCGCAAACGGCGTGCGGCGACCGTTAAACCAGTCGAGTACCACCGGAAGATGATCAAGAGAAGGGTTCGTCGCCCAGGCTTCCGTAAGCTGCGGCAGTAGCTGCTTTTTGCTTTCAGAAATCTGCGCTTTCAGTTCAGGATGCGTGGCTGCCAGCCGATCCAGCGGCCAGCCCAGTACGCGGCCAAACCAGGCGTAGATATCGCCAAAGGCCGACTGGCCCGCCTCAAGGCCGATAAGGTCCGGCACGACGCTGCCATCAACCTGGCCGCAAATGCCTTTCACCGCGCGGTCGCCCACGCTGGCTTTATCGGCCATCAGGATGTCGCAGGTTGAGGTGCCTATGACTTTCACCAGGGTGTTTGGCTGCGCACCGGCGCCGACCGCACCCATATGGCAGTCAAACGCGCCGCCGGAGATCGCCACGTTTTGCGGCAGCCCAAGGCGCGTCGCCCACTCCTGACAGAGCGTGCCAACCGGGATATCGGCGGTAAAGGTGTCGGTAAACAGCGGGTAGGTCAGGCTCTTGTTGATAACCGGATCAAGCTCATCGAAGAACGCCGCAGGCGGCAGCCCGCCCCAACTCTCGTGCCACAGAGATTTATGCCCGGCGCTACAGCGACCGCGACGGATATCCTGCGGACGCGTGGTGCCGGAAAGCAGGGCGGGTACCCAGTCGCAAAGCTCAATCCAGGACGCCGCCGCCTGCGCCACCGACGCGTCGGCGCGGGTCACGTGCAGGATCTTGGCCCAGAACCATTCGCTGGAGTAAACGCCGCCAATAAAGCGCGAGTAGTCGGTTTTGCCGGGCTGGTGGCACAAACGGGTAATGGCTTCGGCTTCTTCAACGGCGGTATGGTCTTTCCACAGCACGAACATGGCGTTCGGGTTGTCGGCAAACTCCGGGCGCAGCGCCAGCACGCGGCCTTCGGCATCCACGGGGGCTGGCGTTGAGCCGGTGCTGTCCACGCCAATGCCCACAACATCCGCACGCTGGGCGTCGGTGAGCTCCGCCAGCACGGTTTTGATCGCCGCTTCCATCGACTCAATGTAATCCCGCGGATGGTGACGGAACTGGTTATTCGGCGCATCGCAGTAGCGCCCCTCTTGCCAGCGCGGGTACCACTCAACGCTGGTTGCTATCTCCTGGCCAGTGTTGCAGTCCACTGCCAGCGCGCGAACCGAGTCGCTGCCAAAGTCGAGGCCAATCGCAATTGCCATGGTGTTGCTCCATCGAAAACAGGTATGGAAGAACATTAGAGACTGGGGGCAAAAATCGTCAGGCAGGATCCGCTAATCTTATGGATTAAATTGCTGTTACGTTTGAAAGTGTGACGCCGTGCAAATAATCAATGTGGACATTTCTGCCGTACTTATAGACACTTTTGTTACTGCTTATCTGCGCGCCAGCGTGGAGAAATCAGGGGAAAAGGCTGAAACATGGCGGACGTAAAAGCGGCGAGATGCGTGTAGGATCGTTTCGCGGGCCATTTTTATCCTGCTTTTAACGATATGGACAATTGGTTTCCTTCAGGACCGCCGGGAGAACTGAGTTTATGGCCGAAACGCAAAACGATCCCCTGTTGCCGGGATACTCGTTTAACGCCCATCTGGTGGCGGGGTTAACCCCCATTGAAGCCGACGGGTATCTTGATTTTTACGTCGATCGACCGCTGGGAATGAAAGGCTACATTTTGAACCTCACCGTGCGCGGTGAAGGGGTTATCAAAAATAACGATCGGCAGTTTATCTGCCGGCCCGGCGACATCCTGCTGTTCCCGCCGGGAGAGATCCACCACTACGGGCGTCATCCGGATGCCAAAGAGTGGTATCACCAGTGGGTCTATTTCCGCCCGCGCGCCTACTGGCAGGAGTGGCTGTCGTGGCCCGCCATTTTTGCGCATACCGGTTTTTATCGCCCGGAAGAGGCCCATCAGGCGCAGTTCCGCGAGCTGTTTGCCCAGATTATTGAGGCGGGGCAGGCCGGCGGGCGCTACGCCGAGCTGCTGGCGATTAACCTGCTTGAGCAGGTCTTGCTGCGCCGGATGGAGGCGATCAACGAATCGCTGAACCCGCCGCTGGATAACCGCGTGCGCGATGCCTGCCAGTACATCAGCGATCACCTCGCCGACAGCCAGTTTGATATCGCCAGCGTCGCCCAGCATGTCTGCCTTTCACCGTCACGCTTGTCGCACCTTTTCCGTCAGCAACTGGGGGTCAGCGTGCTGAGCTGGCGCGAGGATCAGCGCATCAGCCAGGCGAAGCTGCTGCTGAGCACCACCCGGATGCCGATTGCGACCGTCGGGCGCAACGTCGGCTTTGAAGATCAGCTCTACTTTTCCCGCGTCTTTAAAAAGTGTACGGGTGCCAGCCCCAGTGAATTTCGGGCTGGATGTGAATAAACGGTAAAAAAAGATAAACAGGCGGGTGAACCTGGAAAGCACCCTGTAAACTATTCAGACAATTGATGCCTTGACGCGGTGCAGGGCGCTAAGCAGAATCGCTGATTCGTTTTCTGACCGGAATAGTTATGCAGGCATTGCTGGAACATTTTATCACCCAGTCCGTTATGTACTCGCTCATCGCCGTGGCGCTGGTGGCGTTTCTGGAATCGCTGGCGCTGGTGGGGCTGATCCTGCCAGGCACCGTGATGATGGCGGGGCTTGGTGCGCTTATCGGCAGCGGTGAGGTCAATTTCTGGCAGGCGTGGATGGCCGGGATCATCGGCTGTTTGCTGGGAGACTGGATCTCCTTCTGGCTGGGCTGGCGCTTTAAGAAACCGCTGCACCGCTGGTCGTTCATGAAAAAGAACAAAGCGCTGCTGGATAAAACCGAGCACGCGCTGCATCAACACAGCATGTTTACGATTCTGGTGGGGCGCTTTGTCGGACCAACGCGTCCGCTGGTGCCAATGGTGGCCGGCATGCTCGATCTGCCCGTGGCGAAATTCGTGGTGCCGAACATCATCGGCTGCGTCTTCTGGCCGCCGTTCTACTTCCTGCCAGGGATCCTCGCGGGGGCGGCAATCGATATCCCTGACGGGATGCAAAGCGGGGAGTTTAAGTGGCTGCTGCTGGGAACAGCTGTGCTGCTCTGGCTGGCGGTATGGCTGTGCTGGCGGTTATGGCGCAGCGCGAAAGCCAGTACCGATCGCCTGACGCGCTATCTACCGCGCACTCGCCTGCTGTGGCTGGCCCCGTTGACGCTGGGTGTGGCGGTAGTGGCACTGGTGGCGCTGATTCGCCACCCGATGATGCCGGTATACGGTGAGATCCTGCTGAAGGTGGTAAGCCGTTAATCTTTTTTCCCTCTCCCTGTGGGAGAGGGCCTCAGACCGCATGAATGCCCAGCAGTGAAGACACCCCCGCTCTACCGCTCAGCAGTTCTTCCGTTTCCCCATCCCACAGAATCCGCCCCTCGGCGACCACCACCGATCGCTGCGCAATCCGCGCCGCATCTTCAATGCTATGGGATACCATAAGCATCGTGAGCTGCTGGCGCTGGCAGACGTCCTGCACCAGCGCGAGCATCTCCTGACGCAGGGCCGGGTCGAGCGCCGAAAACGGCTCATCCAGCAGCAGCACCGGCTGCTCGCGAACCAGGCAGCGCGCCAGTGCGACCCGCTGACGCTGGCCGCCGGACAGTTCGCCGGGAAGCCTGTCGATGAAGTCGGCGATCCCCATCTGGGCGGCGATCGTATCAAGCTTATGACGCTGTGCATCGTTCAGCTTCATGCCCGGGTTCATCCCCAGGGCGATGTTTTGTCGCACGGTCAGATGCGTGAACAGGTTATTTTCCTGAAACAGCATCGACACCGGGCGCTTTGCCGGGGGCGTGCGGGTATGGTCCCGGTTTTCAATCATGATTGACCCGCTGGCCGGTTGCAGAAAACCGGCAATCAGGTTGAGCAACGTACTCTTCCCGGCACCGCTCGGGCCAAGGACTGCAATCATTTCGCCCTGTCGAACGGACAGCGTGAAACGCATCGGCAGATGCTGGTACAGCCAGGTTACATCAGTCAGTTTTAACATTACGCCCCGGGATTTTTTCGATAACGGTAAATAACGCAAAGCACAGCAGCAGCAGTAATAGCGCGGTGACAGCCCCGTCCTGGCTACGGTAAGAGCCAATTTGCTGATACAGCCAGAACGGTAGCGTGCGGAAATCGTCATTGCCGAAGAGGGCGACGACGCCGAAATCCCCAATCGACAGCACGCAGGCGAAGGCCAGCGCCTGGGCCAGCGGGCGCTTCAGCGCGCGCAGTTCGACGACGTTTATCCGACGCCAGCCCTGCATTCCCAGCGACTGACACAGCAAACCGTAGCGGCTGTTGATATCGCGCATCGGGTTTTCCAGCACCTTCAGCGCATACGGAATGGCCATCAGGGCGTTGGTAAAAATCACGATACCGTCTGCGCTTTCCGGCAGGCCGACGGTGCTGTTAAAGAGTAAAAAGAAGCCCGTCGCCAGCACGATCCCCGGCATCGCGAGGATCAACATCCCCGTCAGCTCAAGGGCTTGTCCGGCCTTGCGTGCGTGGCGGGCGTACAGTTCGCGGCTGCTCCAGAGCAGCATCATGGTCAGAACGACGCACAGCAGACCGGCGGCCAGCGCGATGCGCAGCGAGGTCCACGTCGCCTGCCACAGAACCGGCTGCTGCAGCACGGACGCCATCGCCGGATTTAAGCCATCGACGACAACCGCGATCAGCGGCGGGAGCATCAGTAACAGCGCCATCACAATCAGAATGCCGTCCGTAATGCGGCTGTGCGTGCTGTCCTGCGGATCGCGCCAGCCCGCAATTTGATTGCTGCCGGGAGGAATGGCTTTGCTTAAGCGCTGGCTCAGAAGAACCAGCGCCAGGCAGCACATCATCTGCACGATTGCCAGCAGCGCGGCACGCCCGGGATCGTAGTCGTAACTCAGGGCCTGATAAATCGCCAGCTCAATGGTGGTGGCCTGTGGGCCACCGCCGAGGGAGAGCACGGTGGCGAAGCTGGCGAAGCAGAGCATAAAGATAAGCGCGGCAACGGGCGGGATCTGGCGGCGTAGCCACGGCCACTCAACGAAGCGGAAGAACGACCAGCCTCGCATCCCGAGCTGGGCGGCAATCTGCCGCTGCTCGCCCGGAATGGCCTCCAGCGCCTGTAAAAAGAGCCGGGTTGCCATCGGCATATTAAAAAAGATGTGCGCCAGCAGAATGCCCTGCAGCCCGTAAGGGGAGAAGGTCCACTCCAGGCCTAGCAGACCAGACAGCGAGGAGAGCCAGCCCTGGCGGCCATAGACGCTCAGGATCCCGAACACTGCCACCAGCACGGGCAGAATCAACGTCATGGCGCACAGGCGCAGCAGCGCCTGTCTGCCGGGGAAACGTCGGCGATAGAGCGCGCGTGCCAGGAAGATGGCTGGCACCACCGAGAGCATCGACGAGAGAAACGCCTGCCAGAAGGAGAAGCGGACGACGTGCCAGAGATAGCTGTCATGCCAGAGCGCGAGCAGGTCGCTCTCGGGCGCGTTCAGCCACAGCGCAAGAAAGGCACCCAGGCTGACCGTCACCATCAGCATGGCGGCGAGTAGCCCGGGGAGTAACCAGCCAGGGATCAGCGGCTGACGGCGCGTTGCCATTCACTTACCCATGTACCGCGCTCTGCGGCAACCTGCTGCGGTGTAAATTCCAGCGCGGTTTGCGGTTTGGTCAAGGTGTCAAAGCCCGCGGGCAGCGTCACGTCGATAACCGGGTACATCCAGTTGCCCGTCGGAATGGCATTCTGGAACGCAGGGGAGACCATAAATTTCAGGAACTTCTCAGCCAGCTCCGGCTGTTTGCTCGCGGCGGTACGCGCGGCGACTTCCACCTGCAGATAATGGCCTTCGGCAAAATCGGCGGCGGCGTAGTTATCTTTCTTCTCGCTGATAATGTGGTAGGCCGGAGAGGTGGTGTAGCTCAGCACCAGATCGCTTTCCCCTTTCAGGAACAGGCCGTAAGCCTCGCTCCAGCCCTTGGTCACGGTAACGGTTTTGGCGGCCAGTTTCTGCCACGCGTCAGGCGCTTTATCGCCGTAGACTTTTTGCATCCACAGCAGCAGGCCAAGCCCGGGGGTGCTGGTGCGCGGATCTTCATAAATCACGCGCCATTTCTGGTCGCTTTCAACCAGCTCCTTCAGGCTTTTTGGCGGATTCTTGAGCTTGTTTTTGTCATATACAAACGCGAAGTAGCCGTAGTCGAACGGTACGAAGGTGTCGTTTTTCCAGCCGCCCGGCACCTTAACGGCCTCTGCCGCGACGCCGCTTTTGGCAAACAGCTTCGTTTGCGTGGCCGCGTCCAGCAGGTTGTTATCGAGGCCCAGCACGACGTCGGCTTTGCTGTTTTTACCTTCCATACGCAGACGGTTGAGCAGCGAGACGCCGTCTTCCAGCGCCACGAATTTCAGCTCGCAGCCGCAGTCAGCTTCAAAGGCTTTTTTCACCACCGGGCCTGGGCCCCAGTCGGCAGAGAAGGAGTCGTAGGTGTAGACCGTCAGAACGGGCTTAGCAAACGCAGGCAGCGCAAACAGCGCCAGCAGGGGAAGAACTTTTTTTAACACTTTGCACCTCAAAGTTGAGTGGCAAAGGATTTTGAGCGACAGCCTCAAATCCCTTCGCCGGCGTTATCCGGATCAGGTTCGACGGGTATTATCTCAGCGCACATCAGTGATGCAGCACCCCGTTGAGAACGACAGCATTGTAATGATTTGGTGAATATTTCGAAAGCGTTATGGTTCCGGCGGCGCAAACCAGGCGGATTTAAAATCAAACCAGCCGAGGGTGTTCATCCGCAGGCCGCGCATACTGCGTTGCCCCTGAATCATCAGCCAGTGGTGGATCAGCGGAACGATTGCCTGCTCCGCCATCAGCTGCTGGCACCAGACGGCCAGATTCATTTCGCCCGCCCGCCACTGGGCGGCGTCCTGCTGCCAGTCCCGGTTGATACAGTGCTGGATCAGCGGCACTTCATAAAGATGCGAGAAGAGCGAGAAATCAAGCGGCAGTGTGAAGTTAGCACTGTTCAGCCAGATGTCGCTGACCACCTCACCGCGATGCCATTCGTCATAATCGACCTCTTTGATCTCCAGCGTCACCCCCACGGCGGCGAGCAGCCTGTGCATGATTCTGGCGATAAACCGGTGCTCGACGTGCTCGCGATAAAAAGTCAGGGTGATGGACTCCAGCCCGGCAGGCTTTTCAGCGTGCACCGGGCGCGCGTGGTGCCAGCGGGGAAGCAGCCCATACGCCGGGAACCACCACGACTGGTACTGCTCTTCCGCGTGATAAATCAGGTTCGCGGGGGCAAGAACGTGGCTGATCCACTGGCGAACCTCCAGGTTTGCACCACGGTGGGTGCGGCTGTCGAACAGCAGATAGTAGCAGCCCTCTTCGAGGCGACTCTCCACGGCTTTTTCCCCGGTCGTCGGGCCTTCCAGCGTCAGCCCCACGCTCAGCTCTTCAGTGATATCCGGCAGTACCCAGACGTTCACCTCGTCGATTAACGCCCGGTAGCCAAAGTAGTCATCAAAGGCGCGGATCTTGAGCTGGTTACTGTTATTGCGGGAAACGGCATACGGGCCGGTGCCGATTGGCAGGCTGGCAAAGTTGTTCAGTGATTCCCATTCGGCGGGCAAAATCATCGACGGCACATAGCCCAGCAGCCAGGGGAGCCATTGATCCGGCTGCGACAGTTCAATATCCAGCGTCCAGGCCGTCGGTGAATGAAGACGGGTGATATGCGAATAGAGCGGCAGCTTGCGGGCGCGTTCTAACGAGGCAATAACGTCGCTCATCTCCAGCTCGCGACCGTGATGGAAATGGATGCCGGGACGTAAAAAGAAGCGCCAGTGGCGCGGAGAAAGCTGTTGCCAGTGGTGCGCAATATCGGCTTCGAGTTCCCCGTTTTCCTCATTTATGCGCGTCAGGCCGCTGAAAATCTGCCGCGCCATGTGCGTTTCCGAGCGGCGTAAGGCGCTTCCCGGTAACAGATTTTTCATCGGACGGTAGTACAGCACCCGCAGAATGTGACGGCCCTGGCGGAAGCTCCGCCCGAGATGCGAGACCAGCATCTGGCGCACCGCCGCCTTGTCACCGACCAGCTGCACCAGCTGATCGATTCTGTCCTGCTCCAGCAGATCCTCCGCCCGCTGCTGCTGCAAGGCGAGGCCGGTATAGAGAAAGGTCAGACGCGAGCGCTTGCCGCGTCCGGCTTCTGCTTCCCAGTTTAGCCAGCCCTGCTGCTGCATGGTGTTGAGCAGCGTGCGCATATGGCGTCGGGAACAGTTAAGCAAATCAGCCAGCTCGTTAAGCGTGGTCTCCTGCGACTGGCCCTCGCAGCACTGCCAGAGGCGAATGAATTGTTGTTGCAGACGACCGGACGGCATAAAAGGGGAACTCCTGACAAAAAATCAGCAATTTATTTATCCCTATATTAAGCCAATAATTCTCCCTGATGAAGCGAGGAGGTAAATTATGAAGAGGTCTACCGCACGTCAGTTTTATCAACAGTATTTTTTAGCGACACAGGGTGTGTCCTGGCTGGCCCGCCAGTGTGCAGAGCAACGGCTGAAAATGCTTGAAGAACTGATGCAGTGGGACGTTACGAAATCGACCTCTTCTCGCTAACTCGCCTCGATCATGTGTGACTGAGTATTGGTGCTAATCACCCGCCAGCAAAATGTTTTTGCTGGCTTTTTTCGTTTACTATTTCGCCCAATTCGTTTTGCTTTCATAAGGATTTGCGCATGCTCTGGTTGATGACAATGGGGCGACGCCTGAACGGCGTGTACGCCGCTTTTATGCTGGTCGCCTTTATGATGGGCGTTGCTGGGGCGCTACAGGCTCCGACGCTGAGCCTGTTCCTCAGCCGCGAAGTGGGCGCGCAGCCGTTTTGGGTCGGCCTGTTTTATACCGTTAACGCCATCGCCGGGATCCTGGTGAGCCTGTGGCTGGCAAAACGATCGGACAGCCAGGGCGATCGCCGCCGGCTCATCCTGTTCTGCTGTGCCATGGCGGTGGGGAATGCCTTGCTGTTTGCCTTCAACCGTCACTACCTGACGCTCATTACCTGCGGCGTGCTGCTGGCTTCGTTGGCCAATACCGCCATGCCACAACTGTTTGCGCTGGCTCGCGAATATGCCGATAACTCGGCGCGCGAAGTGGTGATGTTCAGTTCGGTGATGCGTGCGCAACTCTCTCTGGCGTGGGTCATCGGCCCGCCGCTGGCGTTCATGCTGGCGCTGAATTACGGTTTTACCGTCATGTTTTCCATCGCCGCCGGGATTTTTGTGATTAGCCTTGCGCTGATAGCCTTCGCGCTGCCCTCGGTCGCACGGGTTGAACAGATAACGGATAAACCGATCACCCAGGTAAGCGGCTGGCAGGATAAGAACGTGCGCGTGCTGTTTATTGCCTCTACCCTGATGTGGACCTGCAACACCATGTACATCATCGACATGCCGCTGTGGGTAAGCAGCGATCTGGGCCTGCCTGACAGGCTTGCGGGGATCCTGATGGGAACGGCCGCCGGGCTGGAAATCCCGGCGATGATCCTGGCCGGGTATTACGTGAAGCGCTTTGGAAAACGCCGGATGATGATTGTCGCCGTGGCGGCTGGGGTGCTGTTCTACCTTGGGCTGATCCTCTTTCACTCGCGTGATGCGCTGCTGGCACTGCAGCTGTTCAACGCCGTGTTTATCGGGATCGTTGCCGGGATAGGGATGCTCTGGTTCCAGGACCTGATGCCGGGACGCGCCGGGTCGGCCACGACGCTGTTTACCAACAGTATTTCAACGGGCGTGATACTGGCAGGGGTTATTCAGGGCGCGTTGTCGCAAAGCTACGGGCACGCTGTGGTGTACTGGGTGATTGCGGGCATCTCGGTCGTGACGCTGGTGTTGACGTGCCGGGTAAAAGACGTCTGATTCTGGAAGGCGGCTTCACGAAATGAAATGACT
The DNA here is from genome assembly GCF_053709675.1 of Enterobacter sp. UPMP2052. Taxonomy (NCBI): domain Bacteria; kingdom Pseudomonadati; phylum Pseudomonadota; class Gammaproteobacteria; order Enterobacterales; family Enterobacteriaceae; genus Enterobacter; species Enterobacter sp. UPMP2052. The sequence goes on along the minus strand of NZ_JBSKJR010000003.1, from coordinate 148,239 downwards.
TTCTGACAGATGCTGAGAAGGGGAATAGAGTGCGTGACGGGTGCTTGAGGCTGTTTGCCTCAGGCTTTCGCAAGAGGCAAACAGTGGAGAGTCCCACATCAATAAAACTGATGGGGAGACCAACTTCACAACCATCATTGCGAGGTTAGTCTCTTCGTTGCCGAAAAGCAATAAGGAGGCTGGAATGCCAAAACGTACTCTGCTGTTAGGTTTGTTTTTGATCTGTACGACGCTGTTGATCTTCACCTGGATGGTGCGCGATTCGCTATGTGAATTGCATTTCAGACAGGAGAAAACAGAGCTGGCGGCAGTGTTGGCTTACGAAGCAAAACGTTAGCGGTATTGGCGGGGAAGTGTCCCCGCCTCTCCAGAGTGGTTGAGCCTCAACGCACCCTTATCAATGGCCCGCATTCTGCGGGCCATTGCCTTTAGCCCATAAACGCAGGCTGTTTTTTCTCGTATTCGGAAATGGCGGCTTCGTGCTGCAGCGTTAAGCCGATGCTGTCCAGCCCGTTCAGCATGCAGTGACGACGGAACGCGTCAATGCTGAAGCTGTAGGTTTTATCGCCGGCTTTGACCACTTCCGCTTCCAGATCCACTTCAAACGACATGCCCGGATTCGCCTGCACCAGCGCGAATAACTCATCGACCTGTTCATCGCTCAGCGTCACCGGCAGCAGCTGGTTGTTAAAGCTGTTGCCATAGAAAATGTCCGCGAAACTCGGGGCGATAACCACCTTAAAGCCGTAGTCGGTCAGCGCCCACGGCGCGTGTTCACGTGAGGAACCGCAGCCAAAGTTTTCACGTGCCAGCAGAATCGAGGCGCCGTTGAATTCAGGAAAGTTCAGAACGAACTCAGGGTTCGGAACTTCACCTTTGTCGTCAAGGAACCGCCAGTCATTGAACAGGTGCGCACCAAAACCGGTCCGGGTCACTTTCTGCAAAAACTGCTTGGGAATGATCGCGTCGGTATCAACGTTGGCGGCATTCAGAGGGACAACCCGGCCCGTATGTTGGGTAAATTTCTCTGCCATGATTGTCTCCTTATTTCAGGCTGCGAATGTCGGCGAAATGGCCGGTGACGGCTGCCGCAGCGGCCATTGCCGGGCTGACCAGATGGGTACGCCCGCCGCGGCCCTGACGGCCTTCAAAGTTACGGTTGCTGGTGGAGGCGCAGCGCTCGCCCGGATTCAGGCGGTCGTTGTTCATGGCCAGACACATGGAGCAGCCGGGCAGACGCCACTCAAAGCCCGCGTCGATAAAGATCTTATCCAGACCTTCGGCTTCCGCCTGCGCCTTCACCGGGCCGGAGCCAGGCACGACCAGCGCCTGCACGCCGGGTGCCACTTTGCGGCCTTTGGCAATGTCGGCTGCGGCGCGCAAATCTTCGATACGCGAGTTGGTGCAGGAACCAATAAACACTTTGTCGATCGCGACATCGGTCAGCGGAACCCCAGGTTTCAGCCCCATATAGGCCAACGCTTTTTCCGCGCTGGCACGCTCTACCGGGTCGGCAAAAGAGGCCGGATCCGGCACATTATCGTTAACGGAGATCACCTGGCCGGGATTGGTTCCCCAGGTCACCTGCGGGGCAATCTCTTCCGCCTGCAGGGTGACCACGGTGTCGAAGACCGCGCCGTCATCGGTTTTCAGGGTTTTCCAGTATTCCACCGCATCGGCATAATCCCGATCTTTGGGGGCGTGCAGGCGGCCTTTCACGTAGTCAAAAGTAGTTTCGTCTGGCGCAACCAGACCCGCTTTCGCCCCCATCTCAATCGCCATGTTGCACAGGGTCATACGACCTTCCATGCTCAGGGCCTGAATGGCTTCGCCGCAGAACTCGACAACGTGGCCGGTGCCGCCCGCGCTGCCGGTTTTACCGATAATGGCCAGAACGATGTCTTTCGCGGTGATGCCCGGAGCGGCTTTGCCCTTCACCTCAATCTTCATGGTTTTGGCGCGGCCCTGCTTCAGGGTCTGGGTCGCCAGCACGTGTTCAACTTCAGAGGTCCCAATCCCGAACGCCAGTGCGCCGAACGCGCCGTGGGTGGCGGTATGGGAGTCGCCGCAGACGATGGTCATCCCCGGCAGGGTAATGCCCTGTTCAGGCCCCATCACATGGACGATGCCCTGATACGGGTGATTCAGGTCGTACAGTTCAACGCCAAACTCGTTGCAGTTCTTAATCAGCTCCTGCATCTGGATCCGCGCCATCTCGCCTGAGGCGTTGATGTCTTTAGTCTGGGTGGAGACGTTGTGATCCATCGTGGCAAAGGTCTTGCCCGGCTGACGTACCGGGCGCTTGTGCGCCCTCAGGCCGTCAAATGCCTGTGGAGAGGTCACTTCGTGTACCAGATGACGGTCAATGTACAGCAGTGGGGTTTCGTCAGGCGCCTCATAAACGACATGGGCATCAAACAACTTTTCATATAACGTCTTCGCCATGATTAGACCCCTTCAGCAACATAGCGGGCAATGATGTCGCCCATTTCATCGGTACTGACTGCCGCCGTGCCGCGCGCCAAATCGCCGGTACGGATGCCTTCTTCTAACGCGCGGTTGATGGCGTTTTCAATGGCCGTCGCGGCTTCGCCTGCATCAAGGCTGTAGCGCAACAGCAGAGCCAGCGACAGGATCTGCGCAATCGGGTTGGCAATGTTTTTACCCGCGATATCCGGAGCAGAGCCGCCCGCTGGTTCGTACAGGCCAAAGCCCTCTTCGTTGAGGCTGGCGGAAGGCAGCATCCCCATGGAGCCGGTGATCATCGCGCACTCGTCCGACAAAATGTCGCCGAACAGGTTGGAGCAGAGCAGTACGTCAAACTGGGACGGATCTTTAATCAGCTGCATCGTCGCGTTATCAATGTACATATGCGACAGCTCAACGTCCGGGTACTGTCTGGCAACGTCGCTGACGATTTCGCGCCACAAAATTGAGGATTGCAGTACGTTCGCTTTATCGATTGAGGTCACTTTGTGACGGCGCTTGCGTGCGGATTCAAACGCGATATGGGCGATCCGCTCGATCTCGAAGCGGTGATAGACTTCGGTATCAAACGCCTTTTCATGCTGGCCGCTGCCTTCACGGCCTTTCGGCTGACCAAAGTAGATCCCGCCGGTGAGCTCACGCACGCACAGAATGTCGAAGCCGTTAGCGGCGATATCCGCGCGCAGCGGGCAAAACTCTTCCAGCCCCGGGTACAGCTTCGCCGGACGCAGGTTGCTGAACAATTTGAAATGTTTGCGCAACGGCAGCAGCGCACCGCGCTCAGGCTGCTCTGCTGGTGGCAGATGTTCCCATTTAGGGCCACCTACGGAGCCGAACAGCACGGCATCGGCATTTTCGCAGCCTTCAACCGTGGCTTTTGGCAGTGGCGTACCCTGATTATCGATGGCGACACCGCCCACATCGTAGTGGCTGGTGGTAATTTTCATCGCAAAACGCGAGCGAACGGCTTCCAGTACTTTCAGCGCCTGTGCCATCACTTCCGGGCCAATACCGTCGCCCGGTAACACAGCAATATGGTGATTCTTCGACATTACACGGTTTCCTTGTTGTTCTCTTTATTCTGAGCTTTGCGTTGCAACTCTTTATCCACTTCAGCGGCGCGCCAGATGTTATTCAGGACATGAACCATCGCTTTGGCAGAGGATTCAACGATGTCCGTTGCCAGACCAACCCCGTGGAAACGGCGGCCATTGTGATTGACGACGATATCAACCTGACCCAGGGCATCTTTACCGTGCCCCTTGGCGCTGAGGCCATACTTAACCAGCTCGATGTCATACTCTGTGATGCGATTGATTGCCTGATAAATGGCATCCACCGGGCCGTTGCCGTTGGCCGCTTCGGCTTTAATCTCTTCACCGCAGGCCAGTTTCACCGAGGCGGTGGCGATATCGCTTGAGCCGGACTGCACGCTGAAGTAATCCAGGCGGAAATGCTCTGGCTCTTCCTGCTGTTTGTTGATGAACGCCAGCGCTTCCAGGTCATAGTCGAAGACCTGGCCTTTTTTATCCGCCAGCTTCAGGAACGCGTCGTACAGCTGGTCCATGTTGTAATCGCTGTCTTTGTAACCCATCTCTTCCATACGGTGCTTCACCGCTGCCCGACCAGAGCGTGAGGTCAGGTTCAACTGAACCTGGTTCAGGCCGATGGATTCCGGGGTCATGATTTCGTAGTTTTCACGGTTCTTGATGACGCCGTCCTGGTGAATACCGGAGGAGTGCGCAAACGCGCCGGTGCCAACGATCGCCTTGTTGGCAGGGACCGGCATATTGCAGATCTGGCTTACGGTCTGGCTGGTGCGCCAGATTTCATGGTGATTAATGCGCGTATTCACATTCATGATGTCTTTACGCACTTTAATCGCCATGATGACCTCTTCCAGCGAGCAGTTACCGGCGCGTTCGCCGATCCCGTTCATCGCGCCTTCTACCTGACGCGCCCCGGCGTGAACGGCCGCAATGGCGTTGCCGACAGCCAGACCCAAATCATCGTGGGTATGAACGGAGATGATCGCTTTATCGATGTTAGGCACGCGGTCATACAGGCCGGTGATGATGTTGGAAAATTCAAACGGCATGGTGTAGCCGACGGTGTCCGGGATGTTGATGGTTTTGGCTCCCGCGTTGATTGCGGCTTCCACCACGCGCGCCAGATCCTCAATCGGCGTACGTCCCGCATCTTCACAGGAGAATTCAACGTCATCCGTATAGTTACGCGCACGCTTAACCATATATACCGCGCGTTCAATCACCTCATCCAGCGTGCTGCGCAGCTTAGTGGCAATGTGCATTGGAGAGGTGGCGATAAACGTATGAATTCGGAAGGCTTCAGCTACCTTCAGCGACTCGGCCGCCACGTCGATGTCTTTCTCAACACAGCGCGCCAGACCGCAGACGCGGCTGTTTTTGATGGTGCGCGCGATGGTTTGTACCGATTCGAAATCGCCCGGTGAAGAGACCGGGAAACCGACCTCCATCACGTCAACGCCCATACGTTCGAGGGCCAGCGCAATCTGCAGTTTTTCTTTCACGCTCAGGCTTGCCTGCAACGCCTGTTCACCGTCGCGTAATGTCGTATCGAAAATAATGACTTGCTGGCTCATGGGTTAGGTCCCTGTCTGTCTTAGGGCGCCTTGCTACGAGCATAAAAAAACCCGCGCAGTGGCGCGGGTTCTTAGTTTTACTGGAGACGATTCAACGCTGAATTTCGCCCGCCAGACTACCGCGCACAGTGGATGCGTTTAGTAGTAGTAGGCTGGTGAAGCGAATGGTGCGGATCATGAATCGTGCTCCCGTTAAAATCGATATGCTTTTAGTGGTACTGGATACGAGGTTTCATGTCAACCCCCGATGGTAAAAACGCAGCGGATTAACGGGCAGGACGGATTTTACACTTTAGCTAATTGTGCTGGATTTCGTGTTTATAACCATTCTGATTGTCTATTTTTGGACCGGACATTTATTTATGAAATGGTTCAAATATATTTTCTTTCAAATAAACACATATTTTAAACGTCATGTGTAATGAAGCTAAACCTTTTTTAATTCATTTATTTATAATTATGGTGAATGATTTCAGGTGGGGGTGAGGCGGGCCCTATGATAGCAAAATGTTAATGAGTTTGTGTAGTCTGAGGTTAATAGTTTAATAATACTTAAATTATCATTCATTTTTGAGGTGATTGTTTATTTGCCGGAATTATGCTTTCATTTCATTATTAATGTTTTATATATCGATTGTTCGAACGTTACCTTTCGCTTAGTGGCTAAGCGAAGCCACTTTTTGATGAGTTTTTCTTTATATTTTCCGAATTTTAAAGAATTCTCTTTCGCTGGTTTTATATGCATGATAAATCATATTTTTCGAACTTATTACTGCACTTTGGTAAAGGGAGTTTAGCGTGACAGTGGAGTCAAGAATGCAAGAAAATAATATTAATCAACCTCAAGTCTATGATGGGGTTAAGCCTCAGTTACGCACCGTCGATCTTAATCTGTTAACCGTGTTTGATGCGGTCATGCAGGAGCAGAATATCACGAGAGCGGCGCAGTCTCTGGGAATGTCTCAACCCGCAGTCAGTAATGCCGTCGCCAGACTTAAGGTGATGTTTAATGACGAACTCTTTGTTCGTTATGGCAGAGGGATCCAACCTACGGCGCGTGCATTCCAACTTTTCGGCGCGGTTCGCCAGGCGCTGCAATTAGTGCAAAATGAACTGCCGGGTTCAGGGTTTGAACCGCTAAGCAGCGAACGTGTATTCCATCTCTGCGTCTGCAGTCCTTTAGATAATTATTTAACATCTATTATCTACAATAAAGTGGAAGAGATTGCGCCAAATATTCACCTCGTTTTTAAATCATCGTTAAATCAGAACACTGAGCATCAGTTGCGTTACCAGGAAACCGAGTTTGTGCTGGGTTATGAAGAGTTCCGTCGCCCGGAATTCTCCTGCGTTCCTCTGTTTAAAGATGAAATGGTGTTGGTCGCCAGTAAAAAACATCCGCGTATGAATTCACCGCTGCGTGAAAATGATGTCTATAACGAACAGCACGCCGTTGTGGCTCTCGACAGATATGCTTCGTTCAGCCAACCGTGGTATGACACGCCTGATAAACAAGCCTGCGTGGCCTATCAGGGAATGGCGATGGTAAGTGTATTAAACGTGGTATCTCAGACTCAGCTGGTAGCTATTGCACCGCGCTGGCTGGCTGAAGAGTTCTCAGAGCCGCTGGGGCTGCAAGTCCTGCCTTTACCGCTCAAACTCAATAGCCGCACCTGCTATCTTTCCTGGCATGAAGCCGCTGGACGAGATAAAGGCCATCAATGGATGGAAGAGCTTCTTATTAGCGTGTGTGGTCGCTAAATGAATCGGGGTAAATCGTGATAACGACCACGATTTATCCTGGGTTTGTTTAAATATCTACTATTTTATTCTGTTTGATTTTTTTTGCCTCGCCAGACAGCGCGTAAAAATAGATCATTTACTGATTCCTCCCGCTTTTAGGCGATGATTTATCAGCGCGTTTCACTCCCTCAGATGAATTCACCATTAATTATGATAATCCCTCTCTTTTCCACTTTTTAAGCTTCCAGGTCGCCCCGGTTTGCTAATTGCCTGCCTCATAACGAGCGGTTAAGGTAACGCTCACTCTGCAAAATATAAGATGGGTTAATCCCCGTTGTAAGACGGCGTGGATGATACGTTTGCGACCTGTCGATAACAAAAGCCTGGAGGCAAAGCATGGAGATGTTGTCTGGCGCGGAAATGGTCGTCCGATCGCTCATCGATCAGGGCGTGAAGCAGGTGTTTGGCTATCCCGGAGGCGCAGTTCTTGATATTTACGATGCGCTCCATACGGTAGGCGGCGTCGATCATGTTCTGGTTCGTCACGAACAGGCTGCGGTGCACATGGCCGACGGTCTGGCGCGGGCGACGGGTGAGGTGGGCGTTGTGCTGGTCACCTCCGGCCCTGGCGCAACCAATGCCATCACCGGGATTGCCACCGCCTATATGGACTCCATCCCGCTGGTGATCCTCTCCGGTCAGGTGGCCACCTCCCTGATTGGCTACGACGCGTTCCAGGAGTGCGACATGGTGGGGATCTCGCGCCCCGTTGTGAAGCACAGTTTTCTGGTGAAGCAGACGGAAGATATTCCCGGCGTGCTGAAAAAGGCGTTCTGGCTGGCGGCGAGCGGTCGTCCCGGCCCGGTGGTGGTCGATCTGCCTAAAGACATTTTGAATCCGGCAAACAAACTGCCTTACGTCTGGCCGGAGTCGGTAAGCATGCGTTCTTACAACCCGACGACTCAGGGACATAAAGGACAAATAAAGCGCGCGCTGCAAACGCTTCTGGCGGCTAAGAAGCCGGTGGTCTACGTGGGCGGCGGGGCCATCAATGCCGCGTGTGAAACGCAACTGCGCGAGCTGGTTGAGAAATTAAACCTTCCGGTGGCGTCATCATTGATGGGGCTTGGCGCGTTCCCGGCGTCGCACCGTCAGGCGCTGGGGATGCTGGGTATGCATGGTACCTACGAAGCCAACATGACGATGCACAATTCTGATGTGATCTTCGCGGTTGGCGTGCGCTTTGACGATCGTACGACCAATAACCTCGCGAAATACTGCCCGAACGCGACGGTGCTGCACATTGATATCGATCCCACGTCGATTTCCAAAACGGTCGCGGCCGATGTGCCGATCGTCGGCGATGCTCGTCAGGTTCTGGAGCAGATGCTGGAGCTGCTGGTTCAGGAAACCACCGCTCAGCCGCTGGATGAGATCCGCGACTGGTGGCAGCAGATCGCCCAGTGGCGTGCGCGTCAGTGTCTGAAGTTTGACACCCAAAGCGAGCACATTAAACCGCAGGCGGTGATCGAAACGATCTGGCGTCTCACCCACGGCGATGCGTACGTGACATCGGACGTTGGCCAGCACCAGATGTTTGCCGCGCTCTACTATCCATTTGATAAACCCCGCCGCTGGATCAACTCCGGCGGGCTGGGCACCATGGGCTTTGGCCTTCCCGCCGCGCTGGGGGTGAAGCTGGCGCTGCCCAACGAAACCGTGGTGTGCGTGACGGGGGATGGCAGTATTCAGATGAACATTCAGGAGCTTTCCACCGCGCTGCAGTACGAACTGCCGGTGCTGATCCTGAACCTGAATAACGGCTACCTCGGAATGGTGAAGCAGTGGCAGGATATGATCTATTCCGGTCGTCACTCGCAGTCATACATGACCTCCCTGCCTGATTTTGTCCGTCTGGCCGAGGCCTATGGACACGTGGGGATGCGGGTGTCCAGTCCGGCTGAGCTGGAGGCGAAACTCAGCGAAGCGCTTGAGCACGTTAAAAACAATCGCCTTGTTTTCATGGATGTCATCGTGGACGGGGCCGAACATGTTTATCCCATGCATATTCGCGGTGGTGGCATGGACGAAATGTGGTTAAGCAAAACGGAGAGAACCTGATATGCGCCGGATATTATCTGTATTACTGGAAAACGAGTCAGGCGCATTGTCGCGCGTCATTGGGCTTTTTGCCCAGCGCGGCTATAACATTGAAAGCCTGACGGTTGCCCCGACGGACGATCCGACGCTCTCGCGGATGACCATCCAGACCGTGGGTGATGCCAAAGTGCTTGAGCAGATCGAAAAGCAGCTGCATAAGCTGGTCGACGTGCTGCGCGTAAGCGAACTGGGGCAGGGCGCTTACGTCGAGCGTGAAGTGATGCTGGTGAAAATTCAGGCCAGCGGGTATGGCCGTGAAGAGGTTAAACGCAATACGGATATCTTCCGTGGGCAGATCATCGATGTTACCCCTTCTATATATACCGTGCAGCTGGCCGGCACGAGTGACAAGCTGGATGCTTTTCTCGCCTCGGTGCGGGATGTCGCAAAAATAGTTGAAGTGGCGCGCTCCGGCATTGTGGGCCTGTCGCGCGGCGATAAAATCATGCGGTAGACGTCAAAAAGGTTCGCCTCTTTCTGCCCGGTCACCAAAGCCGGGCTTTTTTTTGTTCAAACCGCCGCGAATGCAGATAAAAGCGATTGCCGCGGTGACTATTCTGCGTTTAGATGTTAAAAGATTTAACCATAACCTTGACAGGGCCATGGACTCTTTTCTTTTTTTGAGGGGCAATTGTGAAACTGGATGAAATCGCCCGGCTAGCCGGCGTGTCACGAACTACGGCCAGCTATGTGATTAACGGTAAAGCAAAGCAGTACCGTGTCAGCGATAAGACCGTGGAAAAAGTCATGGCGGTGGTTCGTGAGCATAACTACCATCCGAATGCTGTCGCCGCCGGTCTGCGTGCCGGGCGCACCCGCTCTATCGGTCTGGTGATCCCGGATCTGGAAAACACCAGCTATACCCGCATTGCTAACTATCTTGAACGTCAGGCGCGCCAGCGTGGCTACCAACTGCTGATCGCCTGTTCAGAAGATCAGCCTGATAACGAGATGCGCTGTATCGAACACCTTCTCCAGCGGCAGGTTGATGCCATTATTGTCTCGACGTCCTTGCCGCCTGAGCATCCTTTCTATCAACGCTGGGCGAATGACCCGTTCCCGATTGTGGCGCTTGACCGTGCGCTGGACCGCGAACACTTTACCAGCGTCGTGGGGGCCGATCAGGACGATTCAGAAATGCTGGCCGCCGAGCTAAGAACCTTCCTGGCGGAAACGGTGCTGTATCTGGGGGCTTTACCCGAGCTGTCCGTCAGCTTCCTGCGCGAGCAAGGGTTCAGAACCGCCTGGAAAGACGATCCGCGTGAAGTCCATTACCTCTATGCCAACAGCTATGAGCGTGAAGCTGCCGCACAACTGTTCGAAAAATGGCTGGAAACGCATCCGATGCCGCAGGCGCTGTTCACCACCTCTTTCGCGCTGTTGCAGGGGGTGATGGACGTGACGCTGCGTCGTGACGGTAAACTGCCCTCTGACCTGGCGATTGCCACGTTTGGGGATAACGAACTGCTCGATTTCCTGCAGTGCCCGGTGCTGGCCGTTGCGCAGCGTCATCGCGACGTGGCGGAGCGCGTGCTGGAAATCGTTCTGGCGAGTCTGGATGAGCCGCGTAAACCGAAACCGGGGCTGACGCGTATCAAACGCAATCTTTATCGCCGCGGCATTTTAAGCCGCCATTAAGTTGTTCAGGGGTAGCGTTTGCTACCCCTTTTTAGCGTAATAGGGTGAAAGACAATTCCCGCAGGAAAATTAGGATAATTCTTTACGCGTTGTCGTCTGCTATTTTTCTTAATTCATTCTGGCTTTTAAATAGCCTTTTAAAGAACATTTATACGATTTTTAATCCGCCGCACTGAATTATTTTGTTACAAACCCTGTCCGGGGCGATGAATATCCAGACGTTTTTTCTCGCTTCCAGCCAGCCTGCCCATCAACCTGCATCCTCGCGCGAATCTGGCGCTGTTCCTGTCAGGCAATATGTCCTAAAATGCTGCCCGCGTCGCAAACTGACACTTTATATTTGCTGGTGACGATATGAAGCGATCTTTAACGCTTACGTGCATATTCGTTTTTTTCTTACAAATATTCATAACGTTAATTTGCCTCGCCAGTTGTGCAGTTATTAATCAGGTTGAGTTGTCTCTGTAAATACCGGGCTTTCGGACTCATATAGGGATAGTCCTGGCTTGACAAGCTTTTCCCTCGCTCCGTAAACTCCTTTGGGTGGGAATTTGTGGGGTAAAGTGGTTTAGAGGGGTGAGGCTGGCATGTTCCGTGGGGCAACGTTAGTCAATCTCGACAGCAAGGGGCGTTTATCGGTACCAACCCGATACCGCGACCAGTTGATCGAGAACGCTTCAGGTCAAATGGTCTGCACCATTGACATCAACTCCCCCTGCCTGCTGCTTTATCCTTTACCTGAATGGGAAATTATTGAGCAAAAGCTGTCGCGACTGTCGAGCATGAACCCGCAGGAACGCCGCGTGCAGCGGCTGTTATTGGGACATGCCAGTGAATGTCAGATGGATAGCGCAGGGCGTTTACTGATCGCGCCTGTGTTGCGGCAACATGCCGGTCTGACAAAAGAAGTGATGCTGGTCGGGCAGTTCAATAAGTTTGAGCTGTGGGATGAAACGACCTGGTATCAACAGGTCAGGGAAGATATCGACGCTGAGCAGTCGGATTCCGCGACACTATCGGAACGGCTGCAGGACTTGTCTCTATAAATATGATGGAAAATTATAAACATACAACGGTGTTGCTGGATGAGGCCGTTAACGGCTTGAATATTCGTCCGGACGGCATCTACGTTGATGGCACTTTTGGTCGCGGTGGACACTCGCGTTTGATCCTCTCACAACTTGGAGCGGAAGGACGCCTGCTGGCAATCGATCGCGATCCGCAGGCGATTGCCGTTGCGCAAACCATCGACGATCCTCGCTTTTCCATCGTGCATGGACCTTTCTCTGCGCTCGCGGACTACGTGGCCGAGCGCGGCTTAACCAGCAAGATTGACGGGATTCTCCTCGATCTTGGCGTCTCTTCACCACAGCTTGATGATGCCGAACGTGGTTTCTCTTTTATGCGTGACGGTCCGCTGGATATGCGTATGGACCCTACGCGCGGTCAGTCTGCTGCCGAATGGCTTCAGACGGCGGACGAAGCGGATATCGCCTGGGTGATCAAAACCTTCGGTGAAGAGCGTTTTGGCAAACGCATTGCGCGCGCCATCGTTGAGCGTAACCGCATTGAGCCAATGACCCGCACGAAAGAGCTGGCCGAGGTTATCGCGGCGGCGACGCCGGTGAAAGATAAGCATAAACATCCCGCGACCCGTACCTTCCAGGCGGTGCGCATCTGGGTAAACAGTGAACTGGAGGAAATAGAGCTGGCGCTAAAAAGCTCGCTCGACGTGCTGGCCCCGGGTGGGCGGTTATCCGTAATCAGCTTCCATTCACTGGAAGACCGCATTGTGAAACGCTTTATGCGCGAGCAAAGTCGCGGTCCTCAGGTGCCTGCGGGGCTGCCGATGACGGAAGAACAGCTCAGCAAGCTGGGCGGTCGTCAGCTGCGAGCACTAGGCAAGTTGATGCCGGGCGAAGAAGAGGTGGCAGAGAATCCACGAGCCCGTAGTTCAGTGCTGCGTGTAGCAGAGAGGACGAACGCATGATCGGCAGAGTGACAGAGACCCTAAGCAAAGTTAAGGGATCGTTAGGAAGCAACGAGCGCCATGCCTTGCCTGGCGTGATCGGCGACGATCTTTTGCGGTTTGGGAAGCTGCCACTCTGCTTGTTCATTTGCATCATCGTGACGGCAGTAACGGTGGTCACTACGGCCCACCACACCCGTTTGTTAACCGCGCAGCGCGAGCAGTTAGTGTTGGAACGTGATGCGCTGGATATCGAATGGCGAAACCTCATTCTTGAAGAGAACGCGCTCGGCGATCACAGCCGGGTTGAACGGATCGCAACGGAAAAGCTGCAGCTGCAGCATGTTGATCCTTCTCAGGAAAATATCGTAGTACAAAAATAAGGGAAAACGCGACGCATGAAAGCAGCGGCAAAAACGCTAAAACCAAAACGTCAGGAAGAACAGGCCAACTTTGTGAGTTGGCGTTTTGCGTTGCTTTGCGGCTGCATTTTACTGGCGCTGGGGTTCCTGCTGGGACGCGTGGCGTGGTTGCAAATCATCGCCCCTGACATGCTGGTGCGCCAGGGCGACATGCGTTCTCTGCGCGTTCAGGAAGTGTCTACCTCTCGCGGCATGATCACCGACCGCTCTGGCCGTCCGCTGGCGGTGAGCGTGCCGGTAAAAGCCATTTGGGCAGACCCTAAAGAGCTGCACGACGCGGGGGGTATCACGCTTGATAACCGCTGGAAAGCGCTCTCCGATGCGCTGAAAATGCCGCTGGATCAGCTGGCGTCGCGCGTTAACGCTAACCCGAAAGGGCGTTTTATCTATCTGGCACGTCAGGTTAACCCTGACATGGCGGATTACATCAAAAAGCTCAAGCTGCCGGGTATTCACCTGCGTGAGGAGTCACGCCGCTATTATCCTTCCGGCGAAGTAACCGCTCACCTCATCGGCTTTACCAACGTCGATAGTCAGGGGATCGAGGGCGTCGAAAAAAGCTTTGATAAGTGGCTGACCGGCCAGCCGGGCGAGCGCATCGTGCGTAAAGACCGCTACGGTCGCGTCATTGAGGATATCTCTTCCACGGATAGCCAGGCCGCGCATAACCTGGCCCTGAGCATTGATGAACGTCTGCAGGCGCTGGTCTACCGCGAGCTGAACAACGCCGTGGCCTTTAACAAGGCGGAATCTGGCAGCGCCGTCCTGGTTGATGTCAACACGGGCGAAGTGCTGGCGATGGCCAGCAGCCCCTCTTACAACCCGAATAATTTCGCGGGCACCGCAAAAGATGCGATGCGTAACCGGTCGATTACTGACGTTTTCGAACCGGGTTCAACCGTAAAACCGATGGTGGTGATGACCGCGCTTCAGCGTGGCATTGTCAATGAAAGTACCGTTCTGAATACGATTCCTTACCGCATTAACGGCCATGAAATCAAAGACGTGGCCCGTTACAGCGAACTGACCCTCACCGGGGTCTTACAGAAGTCGAGTAACGTCGGTGTTTCAAAGCTGGCGTTAGCGATGCCGTCCTCAGCGTTAGTAGAGACTTACTCACGTTTTGGGCTGGGAAAAGCGACCAATTTGGGGTTGGTCGGAGAACGCAGTGGCTTATATCCTCAAAAACAACGGTGGTCTGACATAGAGAGGGCCACCTTCTCTTTCGGCTACGGGCTAATGGTAACCCCGTTACAGTTAGCGCGAGTCTACGCAACGATTGGCAGCTATGGCGTTTACCGTCCGCTGTCGATCACCAAAGTTGATCCACCGGTTCCGGGCGAGCGTATCTTCCCGGAATCCATCGTGCGTACCGTGGTGCATATGATGGAAAGCGTGGCGCTGCCTGGCGGCGGCGGCGTGAAGGCGGCGATCAAAGGTTATCGCATCGCCATTAAAACCGGTACGGCGAAAAAAGTGGGGCCAGATGGCCGCTACATCAATAAATACATTGCCTATACCGCAGGCGTTGCACCTGCCAGCAATCCGCGTTTTGCGCTGGTGGTGGTGATTAACGATCCGCAGGCGGGTAAATACTACGGTGGCGCCGTTTCCGCGCCTGTGTTCGGAGCCATCATGGGCGGCGTGTTGCGCACCATGAATATCGAACCGGATGCGCTGGCGACGGGCGAGAAAAGTGAATTTGTAATTAATCAAGGCGAGGGTACAGGTGGCAGATCGTAATTTGCGCGACCTTCTCGCTCCGTGGGTGCCAAACGCACCCGCGCGAGCGCTACGAGAGATGATTCTGGACAGCCGCGTTGCGGCTTCTGGCGATCTTTTTGTGGCTGTAGTAGGTCATCAGGCGGACGGGCGTCGTTATATCCCGCAGGCGATTGCGCAAGGTGTTGCTGCCGTTATTGCTGAGGCGAAAGATGAGGCAACCGACGGCGAAATCCGTGAAATGCACGGCGTGCCGGTTATCTACCTCAGCCAGCTGAATGAGCGTCTCTCCGCACTGGCAGGACGTTTTTATCATGAGCCCTCCGACCAGCTTCGTCTGGTGGGCGTTACGGGCACCAACGGAAAAACAACCACCACGCAGTTGATGGCGCAATGGGCTCAGCTGCTGGGTGAAACCGGCGCGGTAATGGGCACGGTCGGTAATGGCCTGCTGGGCAACGTTAGCCCGACGGAAAATACCACCGGCTCGGCGGTAGATGTGCAGCATGTGCTTGCCGGTCTGGCAGAGCAGGGGGCGAGCTTCGCCGCAATGGAGGTTTCCTCCCACGGGCTGGTGCAGCACCGCGTGGCTGCGCTGAAATTTGCCGCTTCCGTGTTCACCAACCTCAGCCGCGATCATCTTGATTATCACGGCGATATGGAGCATTACGAAGCCGCGAAATGGCTGCTCTATTCCACCCACCATCACGGCGAGGCTATCGTTAACGCCGATGATGAAGTCGGACGCCGCTGGCTGGCGAAGCTGCCGGACGCGGTTGCCGTATCGATGGAAGACCATATTAACCCGAACTGCCACGGCCGCTGGCTGAAAGCGGTTGAGGTGAAGTATCACGACCGCGGAGCGACTATTCGCGTTGCGTCGTCATGGGGCGAAGGCGAGATCGAAAGCCGCCTGATGGGCGCATTCAACGTCAGCAACCTGCTGCTGGCGCTGGCGACGCTGCTGGCGCTGGGCTACCCGATGGCGGAGCTGCTGAAAACGGCGGAGCGTCTGCAGCCGGTGTGTGGCCGTATGGAAGTGTTTAGCGCGCCGGGTAAACCGACCGTGGTCGTGGATTATGCCCACACCCCGGATGCGCTGGAAAAAGCGCTGGAAGCGGCACGTCTGCACTGCGCCGGTAAACTCTGGTGCGTGTTTGGCTGCGGCGGCGATCGTGACAAAGGCAAGCGCCCGCTGATGGGGGCGATTGCGGAACAGTTTGCAGACATTCCGGTGGTGACCGATGACAACCCGCGTACCGAAGAGCCGCGCACCATCATCAACGACATTCTGGCCGGTATGCTCGACGCTGGCCGCGCCCGCGTGGTGGAAGGCCGCGCGGAAGCCGTCACCAACGCCATTATGCAGGCGCAGGAGAACGACGTCGTTCTCCTGGCCGGTAAAGGGCATGAAGATTATCAGATTGTTGGCAACCGCCGTCTGGACTACTCCGACCGCGTAACGGCAGCACGTCTGCTGGGAGTTGTAGCATGATTAGCATTACGCTAAGCCAGGCCGCAGCCATCCTGAAGGGGACGCTGCAGGGCCAGGATCTGACCATTGACGACGTAACGACCGATACCCGCAAAGTGACCGCGGGTTGCCTGTTTGTGGCGCTGAAAGGCGAGCGTTTTGATGCGCACGATTTTGTCGATAGCGCTAAAGAGAACGGCGCAGGTGCGCTGCTGGTAAGCCGCAAGCTCGACATCGATCTGCCGCAGATTGTGGTGAAAGATACCCGCCTGGCGTTTGGCGAACTGGCGGCGTGGGTACGCCAGCAGGTTCCGGCTCGCGTTGTGGCGCTGACGGGATCGTCCGGCAAAACCTCGGTCAAAGAGATGACGGCAGCGATCCTCGGCCAGTGCGGAAACACGCTGTATACCGCAGGTAACCTCAACAATGACATCGGCGTGCCGATGACACTGCTGCGCCTGACTAAAGAACATGAATTTGCGGTCATTGAATTAGGGGCCAACCATCAGGGCGAAATCGCCTGGACGGTGAGCCTGACGCGCCCGGAAGCGGCGCTGGTGAATAATCTGGCGGCTGCGCACCTGGAAGGGTTCGGCTCGCTGGAAGGCGTGGCGAAAGCCAAAGGCGAAATCTACACCGGCCTGCCTGCTGACGGTATCGCCATTATGAATGCCGACAATAACGACTGGCTGAACTGGCAGAGCATCATTGGTTCGCGTAAGACCTGGCGCTTTTCCCCAAATGCTGCCAACAGCGATTTTACGGCAACCAATATCCATGTGACGTCGCACGGCACCGAGTTCACCCTCAACACCCCAACGGGTGGTGTGGATGTGCTGCTGCCGTTGCCGGGTCGCCATAACATCGCGAATGCGCTTGCGGCAGCGGCGTTATCGATGGCCGTGGGCGCGTCGCACGACGCTATCAAAACCGGGCTGGCGAATCTCAAAGCCGTGCCGGGGCGTCTGTTCCCCATCCCGCTGGCAGAAAACAAACTGCTGCTGGACGACTCCTACAATGCCAACGTCGGTTCTATGACCGCGGCTGTGCAAGTGCTGTCGGAAATGCCGGGCTATCGCGTCATGGTTGTCGGTGATATGGGTGAACTGGGCGATGAGAGCGAAGCCTGCCATATCCAGGTGGGCGAGGCGGCGAAAGCGGCGGGTCTGGATTGCGTGCTGAGCGCAGGAAAATTGAGTCAGGCGATTTCTCGGGCCAGCGGCGTTGGCGAGCATTTTGCGACCAAAGCCGAATTGATTGAACGCCTCAACGCGTTAATTGCAGAAAAACAAATTGTGACTGTGTTAGTGAAAGGTTCACGTAGTGCCGCCATGGAAGAGGTTGTGCACGCATTACAGGAGAACGGAACATGTTAGTTTGGCTGGCCGAGCATTTGGTCAAATATTATTCAGGCTTTAACGTCTTTTCCTATCTGACGTTTCGCGCCATCGTCAGCCTGCTGACTGCGCTGTTCATCTCCTTGTGGATGGGCCCGCGCATGATTGCCCGTCTGCAAAAACTCTCTTTCGGCCAGGTTGTGCGTAACGATGGCCCGGAATCTCACTTCAGCAAGCGCGGTACGCCGACCATGGGCGGGATTATGATCCTGACCGCTATTGTCGTGTCCGTACTGCTGTGGGCTTACCCGTCAAACCCTTACGTCTGGTGCGTGCTGACCGTGCTGGTCGGCTACGGGATTATTGGCTTTGTCGATGACTACCGTAAGGTGGTACGCAAAGATACCAAAGGCCTGATTGCCCGCTGGAAATATTTCTGGATGTCGGTGATTGCGCTGGGCGTCGCCTTCGCGCTGTATCTGGCAGGTAAAGATACCCCGGCTACCGAGCTGGTGGTGCCCTTCTTCAAAGACGTAATGCCGCAACTGGGGCTGTTCTACATCCTGTTGGCGTACTTCGTGATTGTTGGCACCGGTAACGCCGTCAACCTGACGGATGGTCTGGATGGCCTGGCGATTATGCCTACCGTTTTTGTCGCGGGTGGTTTTGCGCTGGTCGCCTGGGCGACAGGTAACATGAACTTTGCCAACTATCTGCACATTCCTTACCTGCGTCACGCCGGTGAACTGGTGATTGTTTGTACGGCGATCGTCGGGGCGGGGCTGGGCTTCCTGTGGTTCAACACCTATCCGGCGCAGGTCTTTATGGGCGACGTCGGTTCGCTGGCCCTGGGCGGCGCGCTCGGCATTATCGCCGTGCTGCTGCGTCAGGAGTTCCTGCTGGTGATCATGGGCGGCGTGTTTGTGGTGGAGACCCTGTCGGTCATTCTGCAGGTGGGTTCCTTCAAGCTGCGCGGACAGCGCATCTTCCGCATGGCACCGATTCACCACCACTATGAACTGAAAGGCTGGCCGGAGCCGCGCGTGATTGTGCGCTTCTGGATTATTTCGCTGATGCTGGTCCTGATTGGCCTGGCAACGCTGAAGGTACGTTAATCATGGCAGATTACCAGGGTAAAAAAGTCGTTATCATCGGGTTAGGCCTGACCGGCCTCTCCTGCGTGGACTTTTTCCTCGCGCGGGGTGTAACGCCGCGGGTGATGGATACGCGTGTTTCTCCGCCGGGTCTGGACACGCTGCCAGAGCAGGTTGAACGCCACCTTGGTGGTCTGAATGATGACTGGCTGCTGGCCGCCGATCTGATTGTTGCCAGCCCGGGTATGGCGCTGGCACACCCTTTGTTAAGCGCTGCTGCCGATGCCGGCGTTGAGATTGTCGGTGATATTGAACTGTTCTGCCGGGAAGCGCAGGCCCCCATCATTGCCATTACCGGTTCAAACGGCAAAAGCACCGTCACCACGCTGGTGGGCGAGATGGCAAAAGCCGCGGGCATGAACGTGGGCGTGGGCGGGAATATCGGCCTGCCGGCGCTAATGCTGCTGGATAAAGGCTGCGAGCTGTACGTGCTCGAACTCTCCAGCTTCCAGCTGGAAACCACCACCAGTTTGCATGCCGCCGCGGCGACGATCCTCAACGTGACCGAAGATCATATGGATCGCTATCCGTTTGGTTTGCAGCAGTACCGCGCGGCCAAGCTGCGCGTGTATGAAAATGCCAAAGTCTGCGTGGTCAACGCCGATGATGCGCTCACCATGCCGGTGCGCGGCGCGGACGATCGTTGTATCAGCTTTGGCATCACTATGGGCGATTATCACCTGAACCGTCAGTTGGGCGAAACCTGGCTGCGCGTGAAGGGTGAGAAAGTGCTGAACGTGAAAGAGATGAAACTGTCCGGCCAGCATAACTATACCAACGCCCTGGCGGCGCTGGCGCTGGCGGATGCGGTGGGGTTGCCGCGCTCTTCCAGCCTGCAGGCGCTGACCACTTATTCAGGTCTGGCACACCGTTTCCAGCTGGCGCTGGAGCACAACGGGGTGCGCTGGATCAACGACTCCAAAGCCACGAACGTCGGCAGTACCGAGGCCGCGCTGAATGGCCTGCACGTTGACGGCACGCTGCATCTGCTGCTGGGTGGCGATGGCAAATCAGCCGATTTCTCCTCGCTGAAGCAGTACCTCGCGGGCGATAACATCCGCCTGTACTGTTTCGGACGCGATGGCGGCGAGCTGGCGCAGCTGCGCCCCGAGATTGCCGAGCAAACAGAGACCATGGAGCAGGCGATGCGCCTGATTGCGCCGCGCGTTCAGCCTGGCGATATGGTGCTGCTTTCTCCTGCCTGCGCCAGCCTCGATCAATTCAAGAATTTTGAGCAGCGGGGCGATATCTTCACCCGCCTGGCGAAGGAGTTAGGCTGATGCGTTTCTCTCTCCCTCGCCTGAGAATGCCGCGTCTGCCGGGGTTTGGCATCCTGGTATGGCTTTTCGCGGCGCTAAAAGGCTGGGTCATGGCCTCCCGGGACAAAGATTCCGATAGCCTGGTGATGTACGACCGCATGCTGTTCTGGCTCACGCTGGGGCTGGCGGCGATCGGCTTTATCATGGTGACCTCGGCATCGATGCCTGTCGGGCAGCGTCTGGCTAACGATCCGTTCCTGTTTGCCAAGCGTGACGGCCTGTACATTATTCTGGCGTTCTGCCTGGCGATGATAACCCTGCGTCTGCCGATGGAGTTCTGGCAGCGCCACAGTACCGCGATGCTGATTGCCTCGATCATCATGCTGCTGATCGTGCTGGTTGTCGGCAGCTCCGTAAACGGGGCATCGCGCTGGATTGCTTTTGGTCCGCTGCGTATTCAGCCAGCAGAGTTCACCAAGCTCTCACTGTTCTGTTACCTGGCGAACTACCTGGTGCGTAAAGTTGACGAAGTGCGTAACAACCTTCGCGGCTTCTTAAAGCCGATGGGCGTGATTTTGGTTCTCGCCGTTCTGCTGCTGGCGCAGCCTGACCTCGGAACGGTGGTGGTGCTGTTCGTGACCACGCTGGCGATGCTGTTCCTGGCGGGTGCGAAGCTGTGGCAGTTTATCGCGATTATCGGCATGGGGATTTCCGCAGTGGTACTGCTGATCCTCGCTGAGCCATACCGTATTCGCCGTGTGACCTCGTTCTGGAACCCGTGGGAAGACCCGTTCGGCAGCGGCTACCAGCTGACGCAGTCGCTGATGGCATTTGGCCGCGGCGAAGTCTGGGGACAGGGCCTGGGCAACTCCGTTCAAAAACTGGAGTATTTACCTGAGGCGCACACCGACTTCATCTTCTCCATTATTGGGGAAGAACTGGGTTATATCGGTGTGGTATTGGCACTATTAATGGTATTCTTCGTCGCTTTCCGCGCCATGTCGATTGGCCGGAAAGCGCTGGAAATCGATCACCGCTTCTCAGGTTTTCTGGCCTGCTCAATTGGTATCTGGTTTAGCTTCCAGGCATTGGTTAACGTCGGGGCCGCAGCAGGTATGCTGCCGACCAAAGGTCTGACGTTGCCGTTAATCAGCTATGGTGGCTCCAGCCTGTTGATTATGTCGACGGCAATCATGTTCTTGTTACGTATTGATTATGAAACGCGTCTGGAAAAAGCCCAGGCGTTTACACGAGGTTCACGATGAATCAACCGAAGCGGTTAATGGTGATGGCAGGCGGTACGGGCGGGCATGTGTTCCCCGGACTTGCGGTTGCGCACCATTTAATGGATCAGGGCTGGCAGGTACGCTGGCTGGGAACCGCAGACCGCATGGAAGCCGACCTGGTACCGAAGCACGGTATTGAGATCGACTTTATTCGTATTTCTGGCCTGCGCGGAAAAGGTATCAAGGCGCAGTTGCTGGCACCGGTGCGGATCTTCAACGCCTGGCGTCAGGCCCGCGCCATTATGAAACGCTTTAAACCCGACGTCGTGCTGGGCATGGGCGGTTATGTCTCGGGTCCTGGCGGGCTGGCGGCATGGTCGCTGGGCATTCCTGTCGTTCTGCACGAGCAGAACGGCATCGCCGGGCTGACCAACAAATGGCTGGCGAAAATCGCCACCAAGGTGATGCAGGCCTTCCCGGGTGCATTTCCAAAAGCGGACGTTGTGGGCAACCCGGTGCGCGTGGACGTGCTGGCGCTGCCGCTGCCTGATGCTCGCCTGACGGGCCGTGAAGGGCCGGTGCGTGTGCTGGTCGTCGGCGGCTCTCAGGGCGCGCGTATTTTAAACCAGACGATGCCGCAGGCGGCCGCAAAGCTGGGTGATGCCGTGACGATCTGGCATCAAAGCGGAAAAGGCGCTCAGCAGATGGTAGAGCAGCTGTACGCAGAGCACGGCCAGCCGCAGCATAAAGTGACGGAGTTTATCGATGACATGGCCGCAGCCTACGCCTGGGCCGATGTCGTGGTGTGTCGCTCTGGCGCACTGACGGTGAGCGAAATCGCCGCCGCCGGTTTACCCGCGCTATTTGTGCCGTTCCAGCACAAAGACCGACAGCAGTACTGGAATGCGCTGCCGCTTGAGAAAGCCGGAGCAGCCAAAATTTTTGAGCAGCCACAATTTACCGCCGATGCGGTCGCCACCACCCTGGCGGGCTGGGACAGAGACGCATTGCTGAAGATGGCCGAACGCGCGCGCGCGACCGCCATCCCGGATGCGACGGAACGGGTAGCAAAAGAAGTGAGCCTGGCAGCCCAGGCTTAACCCTCGCAGCGCGTGTTGCGCTGCACGAATTTTTTAAAGTAGTCGATGGCGTTTAGAGAATGAATACACAACAACTGGCAAAACTGCGTTCAATCGTGCCCGAGATGCGTCGCGTCCGGCACATTCACTTTGTTGGCATCGGTGGTGCTGGCATGGGCGGTATTGCCGAAGTGTTGGCGAACGAAGGTTATCAGATCAGTGGTTCCGATCTGGCGCCAAACCCGGTCACCCAGCAGCTGGCGTCGCTTGGGGCGACTATCTATTTTAACCATCGCCCGGAAAACGTCAGCGATGCGAGCGTGGTTGTTGTCTCCAGCGCCATCTCTTCAGATAACCCGGAAATCGTTGCCGCGCACGAAGCGCGCATTCCGGTGATCCGCCGTGCTGAAATGCTAGCGGAGCTGATGCGTTTTCGTCATGGCATTGCGGTTGCCGGTACGCACGGAAAAACCACGACCACGGCGATGGTTTCAAGCATCTACGCAGAAGCGGGCCTGGATCCGACGTTTGTTAACGGTGGCCTGGTCAAAGCGGCGGGCGTGCATGCGCGTCTGGGCCACAGCCGGTACCTGATTGCGGAAGCGGATGAAAGCGATGCGTCGTTCCTGCATCTGCAGCCGATGGTGGCGATTGTCACCAATATCGAAGCCGACCATATGGATACCTACCAGGGCGACTTCGAAAATTTAAAACAGACCTTTATTAATTTCCTGCACAATCTGCCGTTTTATGGTCGTGCGGTGATGTGCGTTGACGACCCGGTGATCCGCGAGCTGCTGCCGCGTGTTGGTCGCCAAATCACTACCTACGGTTTTAGCGAAGACGCTGACGTGCGGGTGGAAGAGTACAAACAGTCTGGCGCGCAGGGGCATTTCACGCTTGCCCGTCAGGATAAAGAATTGCTGCACGTTACCCTTAATGCGCCAGGACGCCATAATGCCCTGAACGCCGCGGCGGCAGTAGCCGTTGCGACGGAAGAGGGTATTGATGACGAGGCGATCCTGCGCGCGCTGGAGAGCTTCCAGGGAACAGGTCGTCGCTTTGACTTCCTCGGTGAGTTCCCGCTGGATGCCGTAAACGGTAAATCCGGGAGCGCCATGCTGGTGGACGACTACGGTCACCATCCGACCGAAGTCGATGCCACGATCAAAGCCGCGCGTGCTGGCTGGCCGGACAAAAACCTGGTGATGATTTTCCAGCCGCACCGCTTTACGCGCACCCGCGATCTGTATGACGACTTCGCCAACGTATTGTCTCAGGTCGATACGCTGCTCATGCTGGATGTATATTCAGCAGGTGAAACTCCGATTCCGGGTGCAGACAGCCGTTCTTTGTGTCGTACCATTCGTGGACGCGGTAAAGTGGATCCTATTTTGGTTCCAGAGCCCGCTCAGGTGGCTGAAATTCTGGCACCAGTACTGACCGGTAACGATTTGATTCTGATTCAGGGTGCGGGAAATATCGGCAAAATCGCCCGTACCTTAGCCGAAATCAAACTGAAGCCGCAAACTCACGAGGACGAGCGTCATGGCTGATAAGATTGCGGTCCTGTTTGGCGGGACATCCGCTGAACGCGATGTTTCCCTGAACTCAGGCGCTGCCGTACTGGCGGGCCTGCGTGAAGGCGGCGTGGATGCGCACCCGGTCGATCCTAAAGACGTGGATGTGACGCAGCTGAAAGCGATGGGCTTTGATAAGGTCTTTATCGCGCTGCACGGCCGCGGCGGTGAAGACGGCACCCTGCAAGGGCTGCTGGATCTCATCGGCCTGCCGTACACCGGCAGCGGCGTAATGGCCTCGGCGATCTCAATGGATAAACTGCGCAGCAAACTGCTGTGGCAGGGCGCGGGTTTACCCGTTGCGCCATGGGTTGCCCTGACGCGTCGCGAATATGAAATGGGCCTTAACGATAGCGTTAATGGACGCATTGCGGCGCTGGGGTTACCGGTTATTGTTAAGCCGAGCCGTGAAGGGTCGAGCGTTGGTATGTCGAAAGTCGATAAAGCGGGTGATTTACCCGCCGCGTTAGCACTGGCATTTCAACATGATGAAGAAGTTTTAATCGAAAAATGGCTTAGCGGGCCAGAATATACCGTGGCGATGCTCGGTGAAGAAATTTTACCGTCAATTCGCATCCAACCCGCTGGCGTCTTCTATGATTATGAGGCGAAGTATCTCTCTGATGAGACGCAATATTTTTGCCCATCAGGTTTAGAAGATCAACGTGAGGCTGATTTACGCGCTCTGGTGCTTAAAGCCTGGACTGTTTTAGGCTGCCGGGGATGGGGAAGAATTGACGTGATGCTCGACGGTGACGGGCAATTTTATCTGCTGGAAGCGAATACCTCGCCGGGTATGACCAGCCACAGCCTTGTGCCGATGGCGGCGCGTCAGGCGGGCATGAGCTTCTCCAAGCTTGTTGTACGCATACTGGACCAGGCGGGCTGATATGTCTCAGGCTGCATTGAACACGCGCAACCGCGACGAAGAAGAAGAATACACGTCTTCGCGCCGGAGTAATGGAACGCGTCTTGCAGGGATCCTTTTCCTGCTGGGGGTGCTGTGCACCGTGTTTATCAGCGGCTGGATGGTGCTGGGGTGGATGGAAGATGCGCAGCGGTTACCGCTCTCGAAGCTGGTGGTGACCGGTGAGCGTCATTACACGCGTAACGATGACATTCGCCAGTCGATCCTGGCGCTGGGCTCGCCCGGCACCTTTATGACTCAGGATGTGAATATCATTCAGAGTCAGATTGAACGTCTGCCGTGGATAAAACAGGCGAGCGTCAGAAAGCAATGGCCTGATGAATTGAAGATTCATCTGGTTGAATATGTGCCCATTGCGCGTTGGAATGATCAGCACATGGTAGACGTGGATGGAAATTCCTTCAGCGTGCCGAGCGATCGTGTCAGCAAGCAAAATTTACCGATGTTGTATGGCCCGGAAGGTAGCGAAAACGAAGTGTTGCAGGGTTTTCGTGATATGGGCCAGGTGCTGGCTAAGGACCGCTTTACGTTAAAAGAGGCAGCGATGACGGCGCGCCGCTCATGGCAGTTGACGTTAACGAACGGCATTAAGCTTAACCTTGGTCGCGGCGACACAATGAAACGTCTGGCGCGTTTTGTAGAACTTTACCCGGTTTTACAACAGCAGGCGCAGACGGACGGCAAACGGATAAGCTACGTTGATTTGCGCTATGACTCAGGCGCAGCAGTCGGTTGGGAGCCGGCTCCGGTCGAGGAACCTAATCAGCAACAGAATCAGGCACAGGTACAGGCAAAACAACAATGATCAAGGCGACGGACAGAAAACTGGTAGTTGGACTGGAGATTGGCACCGCAAAGGTTGCCGCTTTAGTAGGGGAAGTTCTGCCCGACGGTATGGTCAATATCATTGGCGTGGGCAGTTGCCCGTCCAGGGGTATGGACAAAGGTGGGGTAAACGACCTTGAGTCGGTGGTGAAATGCGTTCAGCGCGCCATCGACCAGGCTGAACTGATGGCCGATTGCCAGATTTCTTCTGTCTATCTGGCCCTGTCTGGCAAGCACATCAGCTGCCAGAACGAAATTGGTATGGTGCCGATTTCAGAAGAAGAAGTGACGCAGGAAGACGTTGAAAACGTTGTGCATACGGCGAAGTCCGTGCGCGTGCGCGATGAGCATCGCGTGTTGCATGTGATCCCACAGGAATATGCGATCGACTATCAGGAAGGGATCAAGAATCCGGTCGGTCTTTCCGGCGTGCGTATGCAGGCAAAAGTGCACCTGATCACATGTCACAACGATATGGCGAAGAACATTGTAAAAGCCGTTGAACGTTGTGGTCTGAAAGTTGACCAACTTATTTTCGCCGGTCTGGCCGCAAGCTATTCTGTGCTGACCGAAGATGAACGTGAACTGGGCGTCTGTGTGGTCGATATTGGTGGTGGTACAATGGACATGGCCGTCTATACCGGCGGTGCGTTGCGCCACACCAAAGTGATCCCGTACGCAGGGAACGTTGTGACCAGCGATATTGCTTACGCTTTTGGTACGCCACCGAGTGATGCAGAAGCGATTAAAGTGCGCCACGGTTGTGCACTGGGCTCTATCGTAGGTAAAGATGAGAGCGTTGAAGTACCGAGCGTAGGCGGTCGTCCGCCGCGCAGCCTTCAGCGCCAGACGTTGGCAGAGGTGATTGAGCCGCGCTATACCGAGCTGCTCAACCTGGTTAACGAAGAGATTTTGCAGTTGCAGGAGCAGCTTCGCCAGCAGGGTGTGAAACACCATCTCGCGGCGGGGATTGTATTAACCGGCGGGGCAGCGCAAATTGAAGGTCTTGCGGCCTGCGCTCAGCGCGTGTTCCATACGCAGGTGCGTATTGGTGCGCCGCTGAATATCACCGGGTTAACGGATTATGCTCAGGAGCCGTATTATTCAACGGCCGTGGGCCTGCTGCACTACGGGAAAGAATCCCATCTGAGTGGTGAAGCAGAAGTGGAAAAACGTGTATCAGTGGGGTCGTGGGTCAAACGACTGAACAACTGGTTGCGAAAAGAGTTTTAATTTTTTTAAGAGACCGGAGAGAATTAGCGGTCTCGGGCGACAGGCACAACGGAGAGAGAAATTATGTTTGAACCTATGGAACTGACCAACGACGCGGTGATTAAAGTCATCGGCGTCGGCGGCGGCGGCGGTAACGCCGTAGAGCATATGGTGCGCGAGCGCATTGAAGGTGTTGAATTTTTCGCAGTCAACACCGATGCACAGGCACTGCGTAAGACGGCCGTAGGCCAGACGATTCAGATCGGTGGTGGCATCACCAAAGGTCTGGGTGCAGGGGCTAACCCTGAAGTCGGTCGTAACGCTGCTGAAGAAGATCGTGAAGCCCTGCGTGCCGCGCTGGACGGTGCAGACATGGTCTTCATCGCAGCGGGCATGGGCGGCGGTACCGGCACCGGTGCAGCGCCTGTTGTGGCGGAAGTGGCTAAAGATTTAGGTATTCTGACCGTTGCCGTCGTGACCAAGCCTTTCAACTTTGAAGGCAAGAAGCGTATGGCTTTCGCGGAGCAGGGTATCACCGAGCTGTCCAAGCACGTGGATTCTCTGATTACTATCCCGAACGACAAGCTGTTGAAAGTTCTGGGTCGCGGTATCTCCCTGCTTGACGCTTTTGGCGCAGCAAACGACGTGCTGAAAGGCGCAGTCCAGGGTATCGCTGAACTGATTACCCGTCCTGGCCTGATGAACGTTGACTTTGCAGACGTTCGCACCGTGATGTCCGAAATGGGCTACGCGATGATGGGCTCTGGCGTGGCAAGCGGTGAAGACCGTGCGGAAGAAGCAGCTGAAATGGCGATCTCTTCTCCACTGCTGGAAGATATCGATCTGTCCGGCGCGCGCGGCGTACTGGTCAACATTACCGCTGGCTTTGACCTGCGTCTGGATGAGTTCGAAACCGTGGGTAACACCATCCGTGCGTTCGCGTCCGACAACGCAACCGTGGTTATCGGTACATCCCTTGACCCGGAAATGAACGACGAGCTGCGCGTAACGGTTGTTGCCACCGGTATCGGTATGGACAAGCGTCCTGAGATCACCCTGGTGACTAACAAACAGACTCAGCAGCCGGTAATGGATCGTTACCAGCAGCACGGTATGGCTCCGCTGACGCAGGAGCAAAAACCAGCCGCGAAAGTGGTTAACGATAACACGCCACAAACCGCGAAAGAGCCAGATTATCTGGACATCCCGGCGTTCCTGCGTAAGCAAGCTGACTAAGAATTGGCTGGAATTTGGGGATTTTCGCTCTTTGTGCTAAACTGGCCCACCGTTAGTGATATACACTTTCGGTTGGATAGTTAATTTGGCGAGATTATACGATGATCAAACAAAGGACACTTAAACGTATCGTTCAGGCGACGGGTGTCGGTTTACATACCGGCAAGAAAGTCACACTGACGTTACGCCCTGCGCCGGCCAATACCGGGGTCATCTATCGTCGCACCGACTTGAATCCACCGGTAGATTTTCCGGCCGATGCCAAATCTGTGCGTGATACTATGCTCTGTACTTGCCTGGTGAATGAGCATGACGTGCGGATTTCTACCGTAGAGCACCTGAACGCCGCCCTGGCGGGTCTGGGTATCGACAACATTATGGTTGAAGTCGATGCGCCAGAAATCCCGATTATGGATGGTAGTGCTGCTCCGTTCGTTTATCTGTTGCTGGATGCCGGCATCGAAGAACTGAACTGCGCGAAGAAATTTGTTCGCATCAAAGAGACTGTTCGTGTCCAGGATGGCGACAAGTGGGCTGAATTCAAACCGTACAATGGTTTCTCGTTGGACTTTACCATCGACTTTAACCATCCGGCGATTGATGCCAGCACCCAACGCTATGCGATGAACTTCTCTGCTGATGCGTTTATGCGCCAGATCAGTCGTGCTCGTACGTTTGGTTTCATGCGTGATATCGAATATCTGCAGTCCCGTGGTTTGTGCCTGGGCGGCAGCTTCGATTGTGCCATCGTTGTTGACGATTATCGCGTACTGAACGAAGACGGCCTGCGTTTTGAAGATGAATTCGTTCGTCACAAAATGCTGGATGCTATCGGCGACCTCTTCATGTGTGGTCACAATATCATTGGTGCATTTACCGCGTTTAAATCCGGTCATGCGCTGAACAACAAACTGTTGCAGGCCGTCCTGGCGAAACAGGAAGCCTGGGAATATGTGACCTTCGAAGACGAAGCAGAACTGCCGCTGGCGTTCAAAGCACCCAATACGGTCCTGGCGTAACGCTCAATCCGTTGCGTGAAAAATCGACTGGTTAACCTGGTACTCTCTCCGGCCAGGGAAACCAGTCGTTTTTATTTTTACCTTTCTCAGATCTGTTCCCGTTTTCCTGTCGCCTTTGTCTGGCGCTGAAAATCCGTCCGTTAGCTGCATTCTTGACCGTTTTTCCTCGCTGCAACTCGTCATTCCTGCTGATGTGCATTGGCTTTAGTGGTAATATCTGGGCGCTAAAAGAATAATTGATCCCGGCCTGTATCAGGCTGGCTTATGTGGTGGAGCAGGTGAGCGGAATACTGACGCGCTGGCGACAATTTGGCAGACGTTATTTCTGGCCGCATCTCTTATTAGGGATGGTCGCGGCAAGCCTCGGCTTGCCTGCGCTCAGCAACAGCGCTCAGGCGGACACGCCAACCAAAGCCTCCACCAGTAAACACGATCTCAGCACGCGGGTTAACATTACTAACCTCGCGTGGCTTGAAGCCAATCGCCGGCCTAATTACTCGGTTGATTACTGGCACCAGCACGCCATCCGCACGGTTATTCGTCATCTGTCATTCGCAATGGCACCGCAGACGATGCCGGTGGCGGAACAGACGCTGCCTGCTCAGGTACAGCACCTTGCTCTGCTGGACACGCTCAATGCCCTGCTGACGCAGGATAGCCAGCCGCCGGTTGCTGTACGCCAGAAGACGCACGTCGCGTTCGTTTCTCCCGCCACATTCTCTGTTTCCTCATGGATCAGCCATGCCCACGGTATTCGCGCCGGGCCTCAGCGCCTCAGCTAAATTAACCCTTTTTCAATACCTTAATTTATCTGCCCGCACTGGGGCGTTTGAGAATTTATTATGCTAATCAAATTATTAACCAAAGTTTTTGGTAGTCGTAACGATCGTACCCTGCGCCGTATGCGCAAAGCTGTCTCCGTTATCAACGGCATGGAACCGGCGATGGAGAAGCTGTCTGATGATGAGCTGAAAGCCAAGACCGCGGAATTCCGCGCCCGTCTGGAGAAAGGTGAAACTTTAGAAAGCCTGATCCCGGAAGCTTTCGCCGTTGTGCGTGAAGCCAGTAAGCGTGTATTCGGCATGCGCCACTTCGACGTTCAGCTGCTGGGCGGCATGGTGCTCAACGAACGCTGCATCGCGGAAATGCGTACCGGTGAAGGTAAAACCCTGACCGCAACGCTGCCGGCTTACCTGAACGCGCTGACCGGTAAAGGCGTACACGTGGTTACCGTCAACGACTATCTGGCACAGCGTGACGCCGAAAACAACCGCCCGCTGTTCGAGTTCCTGGGCTTGACCGTGGGCATCAACATGTCCGGTCTGCCTGCTCCGGCCAAGCGTGAAGCCTATAACGCGGACATCACCTACGGTACCAACAACGAATACGGTTTCGACTACCTGCGTGACAACATGGCGTTCAGCCCGGAAGAGCGCGTTCAGCGTAAACTGCACTATGCGCTGGTGGATGAGGTGGACTCCATCCTGATCGATGAGGCGCGTACCCCGCTGATCATCTCCGGCCCGGCCGAAGACAGCTCCGAGATGTACCGCAAAGTCGATAAAATCATTCCGCACCTCCTGCGTCAGGAAAAAGAAGACTCCGACACCTTCCAGGGTGAAGGTCACTTCTCCGTGGATGAAAAAGCACGTCAGGTCAACCTGACCGAGCGCGGTCTGGTTCAGATTGAAGAATTGCTGGTTGAACAGGGCATTATGGAAGAGGGTGAGTCACTGTACTCTCCGACCAACATCATGCTGATGCACCATGTGACGGCGGCGCTGCGCGCCCACGCGCTGTTCACCCGCGACGTTGACTACATCGTGAAAGACGGTGAAGTGATCATCGTTGACGAACACACCGGCCGTACCATGCAGGGCCGTCGCTGGTCCGATGGTCTGCACCAGGCCGTTGAAGCCAAAGAAGGTGTTGAGATCCAGAACGAAAACCAGACGCTGGCCTCCATCACCTTCCAGAACTACTTCCGTCTGTATGAGAAGCTGGCCGGGATGACCGGTACTGCGGATACCGAAGCGTTTGAATTCAGCTCCATCTACAAGCTGGATACCGTGGTGGTACCGACGAACCGTCCAATGATCCGTAAGGACATGCCGGATCTGGTCTACATGACCGAAGCAGAAAAAATTCAGGCGATCATCGAAGATATTCGCGATCGTACCGCAGCAGGCCAGCCGGTGCTGGTGGGGACCATCTCCATCGAGAAATCCGAAGTGGTTTCAAACGAGCTGACCAAAGCGGGTATTAAACACAACGTTCTGAACGCCAAGTTCCACGCAAAAGAAGCGGATATCGTTGCGCAGGCGGGTTATCCGGGAGCCGTTACCATCGCCACCAACATGGCGGGTCGTGGTACCGACATCATGCTCGGCGGTAGCTGGCAGGCAGAAGTCGCTGAACTGGAAAACCCAACGCCAGAGCAGATCGCGCAGATCAAAGCCGACTGGCAGGTGCGTCACGATGCCGTTCTGGCTTCAGGCGGCTTGCATATCATCGGTACCGAACGTCATGAATCTCGTCGTATCGATAACCAGCTGCGTGGCCGTGCGGGTCGTCAGGGTGATGCTGGTTCTTCCCGTTTCTACCTGTCTATGGAAGATGCGCTGATGCGTATTTTCGCCTCTGACCGCGTGTCCGGCATGATGCGTAAACTGGGTATGAAACCAGGCGAAGCGATCGAGCACCCATGGGTAACCAAAGCGATTGCGAACGCCCAGCGTAAAGTGGAAAGCCGTAACTTCGATATTCGTAAGCAGCTGCTGGAATATGATGACGTGGCCAACGACCAGCGCCGTGCGATCTACACCCAGCGTAACGAACTGCTGGACGTGTCCGACGTAAGCGAAACCATTAACAGCATCCGTGAAGATGTCTTCAAGGCAACCATCGACGGCCATATTCCACCGCAATCTCTGGAAGAGATGTGGGATATCGAAGGCCTGCAGGAACGTCTGAAAAACGACTTCGACCTCGATCTGCCAATCAAAGAGTGGCTGGACAAAGAGCCTGAGCTGCACGAAGAGACGCTGCGTGAGCGTATCTTTGAGCACGCGCTGGAAGTGTATAAGCGCAAAGAAGAGGTGGTCGGCGCAGAGATGATGCGTCACTTCGAGAAAGGCGTGATGCTGCAAACGCTCGACTCCCTGTGGAAAGAGCACCTGGCGGCGATGGACTACCTGCGTCAGGGTATTCACCTGCGTGGCTATGCACAGAAAGATCCGAAGCAGGAGTACAAGCGTGAATCCTTCTCCATGTTTGCCGCCATGCTGGAGTCGCTGAAGTATGAAGTGATCAGCACCCTGAGCAAAGTTCAGGTACGTATGCCTGAAGAAGTGGAAGCGATGGAAGAGCAGCGTCGCGAAGAGGCCGAGCGTCTGGCCCAGATGCAGCAACTGAGCCACCAGACTGACGAGAGTGAAGCGGCGGAAGCGATTGCCGCGCAGACAGGCGATCGCAAAGTGGGCCGCAACGACCCATGCCCATGTGGTTCAGGCAAAAAATACAAGGCGTGCCACGGCCGCCTGAGCTAAGACGTTTACACACTGAAAAGGCGCAGATTACTGCGCCTTTTTTATGGAAGCGACATGATGAAAACTTTGCAAATCGCCGTCGGGATTATCCGTAACCCGCAACATCAGATCTTCATTACCCAGCGTGCCGCCGACGCCCATATGGCGAATAAGTGGGAGTTTCCTGGCGGGAAAATAGAGTCAGGCGAAACGCCGGAACAGGCGCTGGTGCGCGAGCTTCAGGAAGAGGTGGGTATCACCCCGCTGGGCGCTACGCTGTTTGATAAGCTGGAGTATCAGTTTCCGGATCGCCACGTTACGCTGTGGTTCTGGCTGGTGGAAAACTGGGAAGGCGAGCCCTGGGGCAAAGAGGGGCAACCGGGTAACTGGGTTGCGCTTCAGGCGAGTGATGCGGAAAAATTCCCACCCGCCAATGCGCCCGTGATCACCCGGTTAGTAGAGGGCGGTTAACTTACCGCTGCTCTTCGCTCCAGTCGTCGCTGTCAGAAAGATCGCCTTCACTCGGGATGCGTTTCTCTTCCGCGGCCCATTCGCCAAGGTCTATCAGCTGGCAGCGCTTGCAGCAGAACGGGCGAAACGGGCTGATTTCGCCCCAGACAACGGTTTTCCCACAGGTGGGGCAGATTACGGTAGTAATGTCAGTCACGGGCACTCCTTAACAACAGGCCAGTTCAAAATCAAGGCGCTCCGGTACGGTGCCATTTTCGCTGTCGAGCGGCATAAAGCGGATCGCAAAACGGCTTTTATGGCCGGAAATTTGCGGATAGAGCTGCTCGCCAAGAGAGAGATTGAGGCGCAGCAGATCCGCGTCGTCGCCGTTATCCTGATAGAACCCGTTGAGGCTGGTCTGCTTGCGGAAAGGGGCCGAGTTGCGGATAAGATCAAGCACCAGCGTCAGGGCCTGATTCATTGGGTCCAGGCTTGCCAGCCAGCTGTGCACCTGTGCGTCACGTTGCGCCTGCGGCATGTGCAGCCACATGTGAAGCGTCGGCAGGTCAAAGCTGCAGCAGCCGCCCGGAATACTCAGACGCTGGCGGACCAGGGCGATGAGGCGGTCTTCACGTAAAAATTGCCCGACGCGCGGTGCGCCCATCAGGATCGTGCTGCTGTTTTTCAACTGCTGACGAAGCGAATCGATGCGGCTCTGGTCAACGCTAGGCACCTCTGCCCACGCCTGTAATTTACGCTGCTGGCGCTCCAGCTCTTTCAGCAATTCCGTGCGAACATCACCGCGTTCAATCACATCCAGCAAGTCGCCAATATTGCGGAAGAAGTGCAGTGCCGCGGCATGGTCGCTAATAGAGGGGTGATGTGAAAGCTGTTGGAGCAAAAACTCAATACGCAGCCAGGTGCGCATTTTTTCATTAAGTGGATGCTCAAAAAGGATATGGGTCGACATCATGGTTTTTCCTGTGCAACGGCCTGCGCGGCGAACGACAGATACTTCTCATGCAGGCGGGCAACATCCGATGCGATGGCATCTGGTGCGCCGTTATTATCAATAACATCATCCGCTACGGCAAGGCGCGCATCGCGCGTGGCCTGAGCGGCAAGAATTTGTTCAGCATGCTCGCGCGAAACATTGTCGCGGGCCATGGTGCGCTGGATCTGCGTCTCGGGAGACACGTCGATCACCAGAACTCTGTCGGCTTTTCTCTGCAGCTGGTTTTCGACCAACAGCGGGACAACCCACAGAACATAGGGCGAGCGTGCTTCAGCGATCTGACGCTGGGTTTCCTGGTGGATAATGGGGTGGAGCAGGGCATTAAGCCAGACTTTTTCTGAAGAATCAGAAAAAATGTATTCGCGAAGCTGCCGACGGTTAAGCGTGCCATCCGCATTGAGGATGCGGCTGCCGAAATGCGTTTCGATGGCTTTTAGCGCTGGTGTATTCGGCTCTACCACCTGACGGGCAATAATATCGGCATCGATTATCGTGATGCCCAGACGAGAAAACGCGTTCGCAACGGTACTTTTACCACTACCGATGCCGCCGGTTAATGCGACGATGTACCCCATTAAATCAAATCCTGGGAATTATTCATTTTTAAAATCAGTTGCTTGAAATTCAAACATGCTGCACGCGATGTTTCGCTCCCTTTACCCGCCTTTTCTCAGGTAAATTTATAGGATTGTAGCGTAAAAAAAGAGATTTTCGCAGTCTTGCGGAGCAGGTATTAGTGCGTATGATAACGTCACTGGAGTTGTGCTTTTAACATTTTTGCCTCTAACCCCAGGAATCCGCACATGCGTATCGAAGAAGATCTGAAGTTAGGTTTCAAAGACGTTCTTATCCGCCCTAAACGCTCTACGCTGAAAAGTCGCTCAGACGTTGAACTCGATCGTCAATTCACCTTTAAACACTCCGGTCAGACCTGGTCTGGCGTGCCTATTATCGCGGCCAATATGGACACGGTGGGTACCTTTGCCATGGCAACAGCGCTGGCCAAATTTGACGTGCTGACCGCCGTGCATAAGCACTATAGCCCGGAAGAGTGGAACGAATTTGTCGCTGCTGCCTCTGATGAAGTGATTAAGCATGTGATGGTCTCTACCGGCACGTCCGATGCTGATTTCGAGAAAACCAAACAGATCCTGAACGCCAACCCGGCGCTGAATTTTGTTTGTATTGATGTTGCGAATGGTTATTCAGAACACTTCGTTCAGTTCGTCAGCAAAGCGCGTGAAGCCTGGCCGACAAAAACCATCATCGCGGGCAACGTGGTGACCGGCGAAATGTGTGAAGAGCTGATCCTCTCCGGCGCGGATATCGTGAAAGTGGGCATTGGCCCGGGTTCTGTCTGCACCACGCGTGTGAAAACCGGCGTCGGTTATCCGCAGCTGTCTGCGGTGATTGAGTGTGCGGATGCGGCACATGGCCTTGGCGGGCAGATCATCAGCGACGGTGGCTGCACCATGCCGGGCGATGTGGCTAAAGCTTTCGGCGGCGGCGCTGATTTCGTGATGCTTGGCGGTATGCTGGCAGGCCATGAAGAGAGCGGCGGTACCGTGGTGGAAGAAAACGGTGAGAAATTTATGCTGTTCTACGGCATGAGCTCTGAATCCGCGATGACGCGTCATGTCGGCGGCGTGGCAAAATACCGCGCGGCAGAAGGCAAAACCGTTAAGCTGCCACTGCGCGGCCCGGTAGAAAACACGGCGCGCGATATCCTCGGCGGCCTGCGTTCTGCCTGCACCTACGTGGGTGCCTCCCGCCTGAAAGAGCTGACGAAACGCACGACGTTTATTCGCGTTCAGGAACAGGAAAACCGCGTATTCAACAGCCTGTAATGGCTTTCGCTGGCGCATCCTTGCGCCAGCGCTATCCCGCGCTCATCGCATCGCCCAGATGAAAAATCGGCAGGTACATCGCCACCACCAGCGTCCCGATAATCACCCCCGTCACGATCAGCAGTAAAGGCTCAAGAAGCGCCGCCAGGTTGTCCCCCTGCTGGAGCGTCTGCTCCGTATGATGACGTGCCAGGTTTGCCAGCATCGCGTCGAGCGCACCCGAGATTTCGCCGGTGCGAACCAGCTGTATGCACAGGGGCGTAAACACACCTGACTTCTGAAATGCAGACCAGACAGGCGACCCCTGCGCGACATCTTCACGGATCCCCGTCAGTAGCTCTTGCCAGAACAGGCTTTCAACGGTCTCCGCCGCGCTTTCCATGCCGTGTAAAAAGGCGATGCCTGCCTGCTGGGTCAGCGTCAGAACGGTAAAGATCTGTCCCAGTTTTTGCCCCCGTGCCAGCGCACCCAGGATCGGTAAACGCAGCAACAGACGCTGGCTGAATTGTTGCCATAGAGGATGCCGCCTGAGGCCATACGCGCCGATAAAAGGGGTAATGAACAGAACGATCAGTACGACCGCATGATGCTGAATGAACGCCGACAAGCGCATTACACTCTGCGTCAGCCAGGGGAGCGGCGTATTGAATGTGCTGTAGATGGCGGCGAACTCCGGCAGGACCAGCGTAACCATCGCCAGTACCACCGCTGCGGCCAGCGTCAGGATGATGATGGGGTAGCGCAGCGCCTTCATCACCTTTGCGCGCAGAAGTTGCTGAGACTTCTGCTGCTGTGCAAGCTGGCGGCAGCAGGTCTCCAGCTTACCCGTGAGCTCGCCCGTTTTGACCATCGCGACATACAGCGGAGGAAACACCTCGGGCCACTGTTTTAGGGCCTCAGAGAAGGCACACCCTTCGCTGAGGTCATCGGCAATGGCCTGCAGTAACGCCCGCCATTGCGGCAAAGGGTGCTGCTGTGCCAGCATCGCCAGGCTGTGCGACAGGGTCAGACCCGCCTGTAGCAGCGTGGCGAGCTGCTGGAAAATAGCGTAGCAGTGATCGATCTGCCAACGCTGGCGTAACCTGCGGCGCTTGAGCGCCAGCGGATGCAGGTTTTTATGCATTAATGTGGCAAACGCCGCCTCGCGGTTTTGCGCCCACAGCGTTCCTTGCTGCAGTTCACCGTCGTGTGACAGCGCCCGCCATTGCCACAGCTGATTAGCAGTCATCAGGCATTCCCAGCACGCGCAGAAGCTCTTCGACGGTCGTGAGCCCTTGCTCCACGGCCAGGCAGCCGTGTTCAAACAGCGACAGCATACCCGCCTGACGGGCGCTCTCATTTATGATGTCACTCGTTGCGCCGCTGGCGATTGCCTGACGCAACGCATTGTCGATCGCCAGTACTTCAAAAATAGCCACGCGGCCATAAAAACCGTGATAGCAGCGGTCGCAGCCTGAGGGCAGCCAGCGCGGCAGTGGCCGGGGCCACACTGAGCGGGGTAATTCCGTTTTGCTGCTCGCCTCTTTCCGGCAGTGTGGGCACAGGCGGCGAACCAGCCGTTGAGCCACAACCAGCGAGAGGGCAGAGGAGATCGTCCAGCGCGCAACGCCGATTTGCTGCAGGCGGACAAGCGTTTCTGCCGTTGAGTTGGTGTGGAGCGTGGACAGAACCAGGTGTCCGGTTTGGGCGGCATTGATGGCAATTTCCGCCGTTTCGCCATCGCGGATCTCCCCCACCATGATGATGTCCGGATCCTGACGCAGCAGCGCCCGCAGCACGCTCTGAAAGGTTAAGCCCGCACGTGGGTTGATTTGCGTCTGGTTTAATCCGGCGAGCGGAATTTCAATGGGGTCCTCCACGCTGCAAATATTCACCTCAGGCGCGTTACGTGCCTGCAGCGCGCTGTAGAGCGTGACGGTTTTGCCGCTGCCGGTAGGTCCGGTGACCAAAATCAGCCCCTGAGGTTTGTGCAGGGCGTCGGTGAAGCGCGCGAGCTGATTCGCACTCATCCCAAGTTGACCCACGTCCAGCGTCTGCTGGACCTGATGCAGCAGGCGCAGGACGATCTTTTCTCCGCCGCTGCACGGAAGGGTGGCGATACGAAAAGAGACGGGCTTCTCTGCCAGCTCGACCGTAAATTGCCCGTCCTGCGGCAGACGGCGTTCGGCGATATCCAAATCTCCAAGGACCTTTAGCCGGGCGATGAGCGTGTTCGCCAGCGCGGGCGCAAGCGGCGGCAGTGGACAGAGCACGCCATCGATACGTAAACGGATCTGGCAGGCGTGTTCTGACGGTTCGATATGAATATCCGAGGCGCGCTGGCTTAGCGCCTCGCGCAGCGTATTATTCAGGGCATCCACCGCAGTACGAGCGGCGGGAATCGCTGGCAGCGGAGAAGGCGAGGCGAACTGTCGCTGCTTTTCCATGCGCTCGGCGGTCCAGCATTCAATATCGATGCGCTTTTGCGTCGCGAAGCGTAACGCCTCCATCAGTTCCGTCCCGGGATTGCCAACCACCGCAATGCCAATCATATCGTCGTCGCTGGTCAACAGCATGGCATGGTGGCGCTGACAGAGCGCCGTGAGTTGTTCGGTATTCATCCTCGGCTCCTGTCAGTGATCATCGAAGCGGAAGACGTCTTCGCAGGCCTGCTTCAGGGCGCTGTCGTCAGCGATATTGCAGTCGCGCTTCCAGCCCGTCATGCCGTTGCCCTCGTTCCACTGCGGCGTCATCACCACTTCAAGCCCGTTCAGACTCTCCTGGCCGGTTAACGTCACAATGCCTGACGCGACGCTCATGGCAGAGACATAGCGCGTCGTGGTGGCGGAAGGAATGCCGTTGCTGCCCGCGTCGCAGCGCTCCACACCCCCGTGATCCAGCGCGCACAGCTCAATGGCGGTGCGGTAGGGAACGAAGGTTTGCAGCATATCGGTGAGCGCGGCTTTTCGCAGGTAGTTCTGGTAGGCGGGTACACCAATGGCGCTCAGGATGGCAATAATGCCAATGACCACCATCAGCTCAATGAGCGTAAATCCGTGTTGTCTGTTCATATCTGCTCCTCAGATTAGGTAGCGCTACTTTGTCAGCAGGCGAGAAGACAGACGAGGGGCAAAAAAAGGAACGGGAAGAGACTTTCAGGGATTTAATGCGTTGTTGCACACCAGGGCATTATCTTTGCGAGCGGGGTTCTATTTTCCCCTCTCCGGGTGGAGAGGGGAGGACGTATTATTTGAAGCGCATCGAGAGATCGAGGGCACGTACGTGTTTGGTCAGCGCACCCACGGAGATGTAATCCACGCCGGTTTCGGCGAACTCGCGGATGGTATCGAAGGTTACGTTGCCAGAGACCTCAAGCCGCGCCTGTCCGTTAGTGAGTTTTACCGCCTCGCGCATTTGCTCCGTCTCGAAGTTATCGAGCATGATGATATCCGCGCCCGCCTTAATGGCCTGCTCCAGCTCTTCAAGGGTTTCGACTTCCACCTCGACCGGCACATCCGGGTGCAGCCAGAAGGCTTTCTCCACGGCCTGGCGTACCGAGCCAGAGGCAATAATGTGGTTCTCTTTGATCAGGAAGGCGTCGGATAAGCCCAGACGGTGGTTCGTGCCGCCGCCG
This sequence comes from Enterobacter sp. UPMP2052, assembly GCF_053709675.1. Lineage (NCBI taxonomy): Bacteria > Pseudomonadati > Pseudomonadota > Gammaproteobacteria > Enterobacterales > Enterobacteriaceae > Enterobacter > Enterobacter sp. UPMP2052. The sequence goes on along the minus strand of NZ_JBSKJR010000003.1, from coordinate 108,694 downwards.
CAGAGCACGGCGTATTTCAGGGCGGTGCGCAGGCCCGGCAAGGTTTTGCGCGTGTCCAGCAGCTGCGTACGCGTGCCGGCCAGCAGGTCAACGTAGCGGCGAACTTCACTGGCGACGCCGGAAAGCGTCTGGACAAAGTTAAGCGCGGTGCGCTCACCGGTCAGCAGCAGACGGGAGGGGCCATCAAGCTCGAACAGCGGTTGATTGGGGATGAGGGTATCGCCATCTTCAACATGCCAGGTAACCTTCACCTCGTCGCCCGCAAGCTGGGTAAAGACCTCTTCAACCCAGCGTTTACCGCAGAACACGCCCTCTTCACGGGTGATGATCACCGCGTGCGAGTGTGTCTCTTTCGGCAATAATTGTGCGGTAATATCGTTATCGGCATTCACGTCGCCGCCCAGGTCCTCTTTTAAAGCCTGGGCAACGCTTGCCGGAATATCTCTGTTAATACGTTCCAGAAGCGCGTCACGTCGATGGTCGGGGTTATAGCGGCGAGGCGGCATGATAAAACTCCAAATTGGTAACGAATCATAATATTGAAACATGCTACTCTGAACCGAGAAACTGCACCACACATAAGGAGTTCCAGCATGCTGTTAGAAAACGGACAGCAGCAGAACGCCGACCAGCGCGGGGGCAAGACCAAAAATATCCGTATAGAAATAGTTAACAAACAGCATGATAGCGCCGAAGATGATGTTACATCCTGCGTCGCCCATCCCATAGCCGATCTTCTCTTTTACTGACAGTTTATTGTTATCCATCGACAGCTCTCCGGGTTGCGGTATGGAGAGAATTAAACGCCGACAAGGCGATATATGCGTTGCAACATAGAGGCGGTGATATGGATAAAATGGCTGTGGATGTGAATCTGTGAGGAAGGTAACAATCCTCTGCGCCCGTTAGAGGCAGGCGCAGAGGAGGCGGATCAGTGCGCTTTTACCGTTTTGGCATTTTTCTGCTTAACCATATAGCCCACGCCGAGGATCGCAATCCAGACCGGGATCAGGTACACGGAAATCGCCATGCCTGGGGTAATCAGCATGATGACCAGTACGGCCGCCATGAACAGCAGGCAAACCCAGTTACCCAGCGGATAGAGCAGGGCAGGGAAGCGTGTGGTGACGCCCTGCTGCTGCTTGGCGCGGCGGAACTTGATGTGCGCCAGGCTGATCATTGCCCAGTTGATGACCAGGGCAGAAACCACCAGCGCCATCAGCAGGCCAAAGGCCGATTCCGGTGCCAGGTAGTTGATCAGCACGCACAGCGCAGTGACCACGGCTGAAACAATAATGGTGTTCACCGGTACGCCACGCTTGTCGACGTTGAGCAGCGCTTTCGGGGCGTTGCCCTGCTGTGCCAGGCCAAACAGCATACGGCTGTTGCAGTAAACGCAGCTGTTATACACGGACAGCGCGGCGGTCAGTACCACGACGTTCAGCGCGTTCGCCACAAAGGTATCGCCCAGCTCGTGGAAGATCAGAACGAACGGGCTGGTATCCGCCGTGACGCGCGTCCAGGGCAGCAGGGAAAGCAGCACGGCCAGCGAGCCTACGTAGAAGATCAGAATACGGTAGATAACCTGGTTGGTCGCTTTCGGAATGCTCTGCTCCGGGTTATCGGCTTCTGCGGCAGTGATGCCCACCAGCTCCAGGCCGCCGAAGGAGAACATAATGATCGCCATCATCATCACCAGGCCGGTCATGCCGTGCGGCAGGAACCCGCCCTGCTCCCAGAGGTTACGCACCGTCGCCTGCGGGCCGCCGTTGCCGCTGAACAGCAGCCAGCCGCCGAAGATAATCATCGCCACAACAGCAATGACTTTGATGATTGCAAACCAGAACTCCATCTCACCGAACACTTTCACGTTGGTCAGGTTAATGGCGTTAATGATGACGAAGAACGCGGCGGCGGAAGCCCAGGTGGGGATCTCCGGGTACCAGAACTGAATGTACTTGCCGACGGCGGTCAGTTCGGCCATGGCAACCAGAACGTACAGCACCCAGTAGTTCCAGCCGGAGGCGAAGCCCGCAAAGCTCCCCCAGTATTTATAAGCAAAGTGGCTGAACGAGCCTGCAACCGGCTCTTCAACGACCATTTCACCGAGCTGGCGCATAATCAGGAAGGCAATGAACCCTGCGATGGCGTAACCCAAAATAATGCCTGGTCCGGCTGACTGGATAACCGATGCGCTTCCCAGAAACAGGCCGGTACCAATGGCACCACCCAATGCGATGAGCTGTATATGGCGGTTTTTGAGGCCGCGCTTGAGCTGATCGCCATGCTGTTGAGCTTCCATTTGAAACCTCGTGTGTGGTTGTTATGTTCACGCTGTGCGTGTGTAATTATGAAAGTCCATATTCTGTATTTATTTCTTTACGGCTAACGATGCCGAAAAAATCGGAGATGACTTCCGTAAGCGCAAGAATAGTGGTAAGCGCCCGCGAATGCACCTGCTTTATGAAGGGACGATGACGACTTGAATAAAAAGAAAGCATTTGTAAATCTGCGCGCTAACCCTTCGTCTCCCAACCTATAGAATAGAAATGCTCCATAAGGGGGCGAATTTTCATGATTTGCCTTGTTGAATCGCTTCAGATTGTAAAAACCCTCGTTTCATTAAGGTTAAAACTGCCTCTTTGTGGGTAATCAACTCATTTGTGCAAAGTTACATTTCTGAAACGTTATTTCTGTAAGGTTGTTAAAAAGTGCAGGCTTTACTGATTTCAATCAAAACCAATATGGACAGAAGGTGAATACTTTGTTACTTTAGCGATACGAACATGAAATTGGTAAGACCAATTGACTCCGGGCAAAAAGGCGTAAGACAGGGAATATGGCCTACAGCAAAATTCGCCAACCAAAATTATCCGATGTGATTGAGCAACAGCTGGAGTTTTTGATCCTCGAAGGGACACTGCGCCCGGGTGAAAAACTTCCGCCAGAACGCGAGCTGGCAAAACAGTTCGACGTTTCCCGTCCCTCTCTGCGTGAGGCGATTCAACGTCTCGAAGCAAAGGGCTTGCTCCTTCGTCGTCAGGGCGGCGGAACCTTTGTGCAAAACAGCCTGTGGCAGAGCTTCAGCGACCCGCTGGTAGAACTTCTCTCTGACCACCCAGAATCCCAGTTTGATCTGCTTGAGACCCGTCACGCGCTGGAAGGCATCGCGGCCTATTACGCCGCGCTTCGCAGCACTGATGAAGATCGCGTGCGTATCCGCGAACTGCATCAGGCCATTGAACGGGCACAGCAGTCCGGCGATTTAGACGCCGAGTCCAGCGCCGTAGTCCAGTATCAAATTGCCGTCACCGAAGCAGCACATAACGTGGTGCTCCTCCATCTGCTACGCTGCATGGAGCCGATGCTGGCCCAGAACGTTCGTCAGAATTTTGAATTGTTGTATGCCCGTCGGGAAATGCTCCCACTGGTAAGCAACCATCGCACCCGAGTATTCGAGGCGATAATGGCCGGGGAACCGGAGCAGGCGCGCGAAGCGTCGCACCGTCACCTGGCTTTCATTGAGGAAATCTTGCTGGACCGCAGCCGTGAGCAATCACGTCGTGAACGCTCACTTCGCCGCATACAGCAACGAAAGGATTAAGCGCCGACATTTTAGAGCGCGGCAACTAAACGCAGAACCTGTCTTATTGTGTTTTCTGACGAAAATACAATGGGACAGGTTCCAGACAAATCAACGTATTAGATAGATAAGGAATACCCCCATGTCAGAACGTCTCCAAAATGACGTGGATCCGATCGAAACTCGCGACTGGCTACAGGCGATCGAATCGGTCATCCGTGAAGAAGGTGTTGAGCGCGCTCAGTATCTGATTGATCAGCTGCTTTCAGAAGCCCGCAAAGGCGGTGTGAAGGTTGCTGCAGGTGCAGGGGCTAACAACTACGTAAACACGATTGCCGTCGAAGACGAACCGGAATACCCGGGCAATCTGGATCTGGAACGTCGTATTCGTTCTGCTATCCGCTGGAACGCCATCATGACCGTTCTGCGCGCGTCCAAAAAAGACCTGGAACTGGGTGGCCACATGGCGTCCTTCCAGTCTTCTGCAACCGTTTATGAAGTGTGCTTCAACCACTTCTTCCGTGCGGCCAACGAGAAAGACGGCGGCGATCTGGTGTACTTCCAGGGCCACATCTCTCCGGGCATCTACGCGCGTGCGTTCCTGGAAGGTCGTCTGACTGAAGAGCAGATGAACAACTTCCGTCAGGAAGTTCACGGTAAAGGTCTGTCTTCTTATCCGCACCCTAAACTGATGCCAGAATTCTGGCAGTTCCCGACCGTATCTATGGGTCTGGGTCCAATCGGTGCGATTTATCAGGCTAAATTCCTGAAATATCTGGAACACCGTGGTCTGAAAGACACCTCTGAGCAAACCGTTTACGCCTTCCTGGGTGACGGCGAAATGGATGAGCCAGAATCTAAGGGTGCGATCACCATCGCGACCCGTGAGAAGCTGGACAACCTGTGCTTCATCATCAACTGTAACCTGCAGCGTCTGGATGGTCCGGTAACCGGCAACGGCAAGATCATCAACGAACTGGAAGGCATCTTCGCGGGTGCTGGCTGGAACGTGATTAAAGTGATGTGGGGCGGTCGTTGGGATGAGCTGCTGCGTAAAGACACCAGCGGTAAACTGATCCAGCTGATGAACGAAACCGTTGACGGCGACTACCAGACCTTCAAATCCAAAGACGGTGCCTACGTGCGTGAGCACTTCTTCGGTAAATACCCTGAAACCGCCGCACTGGTTGCAGACTGGACTGATGAGCAGATCTGGGCGCTGAACCGTGGTGGTCACGATCCGAAGAAAGTCTACGCGGCACTGAAAAAAGCGCAGGAAACCAAAGGTAAAGCGACTGTAATCCTGGCCCACACCATCAAAGGTTACGGCATGGGTGATACCGCAGAAGGTAAAAACATCGCTCACCAGGTGAAGAAAATGAACATGGACGGCGTGCGTTATATCCGCGACCGTTTCAACGTTCCAGTGACCGATGAGCAGGTAGAAAACCTGTCTTACATCACCTTCCCGGAAGGCTCTGAAGAGCACAAATACCTGCACGAACGTCGTCAGGCGCTGAAAGGCTACCTGCCTGCTCGTCAGCCTAAGTTCACCGAGAAACTGGAACTGCCAGCGCTGGAAGACTTCTCTCAGCTGCTGGAAGAGCAGAACAAAGAGATCTCCACCACTATCGCTTTCGTGCGTGCCCTGAACGTGATGCTGAAGAACAAGTCGATCAAAGATCGTCTGGTTCCAATCATCGCCGACGAAGCGCGTACTTTCGGTATGGAAGGTCTGTTCCGTCAGATCGGTATCTACAGCCCGAACGGCCAGCAGTACACTCCGCAAGACCGTGAGCAGGTTGCATACTACAAAGAAGACGAGAAAGGCCAGATCCTGCAGGAAGGTATCAACGAGCTGGGTGCAGGCGCGTCCTGGCTGGCTGCTGCGACCTCTTACAGCACCAACAACCTGCCGATGATCCCGTTCTACATCTACTACTCCATGTTCGGTTTCCAGCGTATCGGTGACCTGTGCTGGCAGGCGGGCGACCAGCAGGCTCGCGGCTTCCTGATCGGGGGTACTTCTGGTCGTACGACCCTGAACGGTGAAGGTCTGCAGCACGAAGATGGTCACAGCCACATTCAGTCGCTGACTATCCCTAACTGTATCTCTTACGACCCGTCTTACGCGTACGAAGTGGCTGTCATCATGCACGACGGTCTGACCCGTATGTACGGTGAAGCACAAGAGAACATTTACTACTACATCACCACGCTGAACGAAAACTACCACATGCCGGCTATGCCAGCAGGTGCCGAGGAAGGTATCCGTAAAGGTATCTACAAACTCGAAACCCTCGAAGGTAGCAAAGGTAAAGTTCAGCTGCTGGGCTCCGGCTCTATCCTGCGTCACGTCCGTGAAGCAGCACAGATCCTGGCGAACGACTACGGTGTCGGTTCCGATGTGTACTCTGTGACTTCCTTCACTGAACTGGCGCGTGATGGCCAGGATTGTGAGCGCTGGAACATGCTGCACCCAATGGAAACCCCACGCGTTCCGTACATCGCTCAGGTGATGAACGACGCGCCAGCGGTGGCGTCTACTGACTATATGAAACTGTTCGCTGAGCAGGTTCGTACTTACGTTCCAGCGGATGATTATCGCGTTCTGGGTACTGACGGCTTCGGTCGTTCTGACAGCCGCGAAAACCTGCGTCACCACTTCGAAGTTGATGCTTCTTACGTGGTTGTAGCAGCCCTGGGCGAACTGGCTAAACGTGGCGAAATCGATAAGAAAGTGGTTGCGGATGCAATTACCAAATTCAACATCGATGCAGAAAAAGTTAACCCGCGTCTGGCGTAAGAGGTAAAAGAATAATGGCTATCGAAATCAATGTACCGGACATCGGGGCTGATGAAGTTGAAATCACCGAGATCCTGGTCAAAGTGGGCGACAAAGTTGAAGCTGAACAGTCGCTGATCACCGTAGAGGGCGACAAAGCCTCTATGGAAGTGCCGTCTCCTCAGGCTGGCATCGTTAAAGAGATCAAAGTCTCTGTTGGCGATAAAACCGAGACGGGCAAACTGATCATGATTTTCGATTCCGCCGACGGTGCAGCTGATGCTGCACCTGCTAAGGCAGAAGAGAAGAAAGAAGCCGCTCCGGCTGCAGCACCTGCTGCTGCGGCAGCGAAAGACGTTAACGTGCCTGACATCGGCGGTGACGAAGTTGAAGTCACTGAAATCCTGGTGAAAGTAGGCGATACCGTTACGGCTGAACAGTCCCTGATCACCGTAGAAGGCGACAAAGCCTCTATGGAAGTCCCTGCGCCGTTCGCAGGTACCGTTAAAGAGATCAAAATCAACACCGGTGACAAAGTGTCTACCGGCTCCCTGATTATGGTCTTTGAAGTGGCTGGCGCTGAAGGCGCGGCGGCTCCGGCGAAAGCCGAAGCGGCTCCGGCCCAGGCGGCTGCACCAGCAGCGGCTGGCGGTGCGAAAGACGTTAACGTACCGGACATCGGCGGTGACGAAGTTGAAGTGACCGAAGTGATGGTAAAAGTGGGCGACAAAGTTGCCGCTGAACAGTCACTGATCACCGTTGAAGGCGACAAGGCTTCCATGGAAGTTCCTGCGCCGTTCGCCGGTACCGTTAAAGAGATCAAAATCAGCACCGGCGACAAAGTGTCTACCGGTTCTCTGATCATGGTCTTCGAAGTAGAAGGTGCTGCGCCTGCGGCCGCTCCGGCTGCCGCGGCTGCTCCAGCTCCGGCTGCTGCACCGGCTCAGGCTAAACCTGCTGCTGCCCCTGCTGCAAAAGCGGAAGGCAAATCTGAGTTCGCTGAAAACGATGCTTACGTCCACGCAACACCGCTGATTCGTCGCCTGGCGCGCGAGTTCGGTGTGAACCTGGCGAAAGTGAAAGGGACCGGTCGTAAAGGTCGTATCCTGCGTGAAGACGTTCAGACCTACGTGAAAGACGCGGTGAAACGCGCCGAAGCTGCACCTGCTGCAGCCGCTGGCGGCGGTATCCCGGGCATGCTGCCATGGCCGAAAGTGGACTTCAGCAAGTTCGGCGAAATCGAAGAAGTGGAACTGGGCCGTATCCAGAAAATCTCTGGTGCTAACCTGAGCCGTAACTGGGTGATGATCCCGCACGTTACGCACTTCGATAAGACCGATATCACCGATCTGGAAGCGTTCCGTAAACAGCAGAACGCCGAAGCTGAGAAGCGTAAACTGGACGTGAAATTCACCCCAGTGGTCTTCATCATGAAAGCGGTTGCGGCGGCGCTGGAACAGATGCCACGCTTCAACAGCTCCCTGTCCGAAGACGGCCAGAAGCTGACGCTGAAGAAATACATCAACATCGGTGTTGCGGTTGATACGCCAAATGGTCTGGTTGTTCCGGTCTTCAAAGACGTGAACAAGAAGAGCATTACCGAGCTGTCCCGTGAACTGACCACCATCTCCAAAAAAGCGCGTGATGGTAAGCTGACTGCCGGCGAAATGCAGGGCGGCTGCTTCACTATCTCCAGCATCGGCGGCCTGGGTACGACCCACTTCGCACCGATTGTGAACGCGCCGGAAGTGGCCATCCTCGGTGTGTCCAAGTCCGCGATGGAGCCGGTGTGGAACGGTAAAGAGTTTGTGCCGCGTCTGATGATGCCAATCTCTCTCTCCTTCGACCACCGCGTCATTGACGGTGCAGATGGTGCGCGTTTCATCACCATCATCAACAACACCCTGAGCGACATTCGCCGCCTGGTGATGTAATCGAAAAGCCGGCCAGACGGCCGGCTTTTTTCTGGTAACCTTGTGATGTCAGTGAGGTTACTGGCGAAAGCGAGAATTCATGAGCCGTTTGTTGTTTCAAAATTGTTAACAATTTTGTAAAATACGGGCGGATAGAACGACCCGGTGGACGACGGGTATAAATTAAGAGGTCATGATGAGCACAGAAATCAAAACTCAGGTCGTAGTACTTGGGGCAGGCCCGGCAGGTTATTCCGCAGCATTCCGCGCCGCGGATTTAGGTCTGGAAACCGTCATCGTAGAACGTTACAACACCCTCGGCGGTGTTTGTCTGAACGTCGGCTGTATCCCTTCTAAAGCGCTGCTGCACGTAGCGAAAGTTATCGAAGAAGCCAAAGCGCTGGCTGAACACGGTATCGTCTTCGGCGAGCCGAAAACCGATATCGACAAAATTCGTACCTGGAAAGAGAAAGTTATCACTCAGCTGACCGGCGGTCTGGCAGGTATGGCCAAAGGCCGTAAAGTGAAAGTGGTTAACGGTCTGGGTAAATTCACCGGGGCGAACACCCTGGAAGTGGAAGGTGAAAACGGCAAAACCGTGATCAACTTCGACAACGCGATCATCGCGGCGGGTTCCCGTCCGATCGAACTGCCGTTCATTCCACATGAAGACCCACGCGTATGGGATTCCACCGATGCGCTGGAGCTGAAAACCGTTCCTAAGCGTCTGCTGGTAATGGGTGGCGGTATCATCGGTCTGGAAATGGGTACCGTGTACCACGCGCTGGGTTCAGACATTGACGTGGTTGAAATGTTCGACCAGGTTATCCCGGCTGCTGACAAAGACATCGTTAAAGTCTTCACCAAGCGCATCAGCAAGAAGTTCAACCTGATGCTGGAAACCAAAGTGACTGCCGTTGAAGCGAAAGAAGACGGTATTTACGTTTCCATGGAAGGCAAAAAAGCCCCTGCAGAACCACAGCGTTACGACGCCGTGCTGGTGGCTATCGGCCGTGTGCCGAACGGTAAAAACCTCGACGCAGGCAAAGCCGGCGTGGAAGTGGACGACCGTGGCTTCATCCGCGTTGACAAGCAGCTGCGCACCAACGTGCCACACATCTTTGCTATCGGCGATATCGTTGGTCAGCCAATGCTGGCACACAAAGGTGTTCACGAAGGTCACGTTGCCGCTGAAGTTATCGCGGGCATGAAGCACTACTTCGATCCGAAAGTGATCCCATCTATCGCCTACACCGAGCCAGAAGTTGCCTGGGTGGGTCTGACCGAGAAAGAAGCGAAAGAGAAAGGCATCAGCTACGAAACCGCCACCTTCCCGTGGGCTGCTTCTGGCCGTGCTATCGCCTCTGACTGCGCAGACGGTATGACCAAGCTTATCTTCGACAAAGAATCACACCGTGTTATCGGTGGTGCGATTGTCGGGACCAACGGCGGCGAGCTGCTGGGCGAAATCGGCCTGGCGATCGAAATGGGCTGTGATGCTGAAGACATCGCGCTGACCATCCACGCGCACCCGACTCTGCACGAGTCTGTGGGCCTGGCGGCAGAAGTGTTTGAAGGTAGCATCACCGACCTGCCAAACGCCAAAGCGAAGAAGAAATAAGTTTCTTTATTGCTGATAAACGCCTCTTCGGAGGCGTTTTTTTTGCTTTTGCCGTGCTGAACCAGCGCGCCACGCGAAGGATTTATGGCGCGACGGCTTCCCAGCTTTTATCCAGGTGGAAGGAGGTTACATCCTCAGCTTTTTGCCCGGTTCCACTGCCGAGATCGGCCTGATAAACCCTGTCGTCCTGATTAATCATAAAGCTCATCACGCCCGTCTGACCGTAACGCACCGGCCAGGCGATCATCGCAAAGCCCTCTTTATCTGGCAGGATCCGGAAACGATAGCCGTGATAACCGGCGCCAGGCTCTTGCGGGCTAAATGCCGGTCCGAGCGGGCTGGGCGCTTCGCCCGGTGAGACGGGCCAGTACAGACCATCTTTTTTTCCTTCTGCGCTGACGATTTTTTCGGCGTAATGCTGATTCAGCGCAAAATAGCTCTGTTGCGCGTCCACATAGGCGTGTAAGGCTTCAATTGCCGCAAGCTCGTTGCGCCCGATTTCACGCGTCTGGATCTCGTCGGCGGCTTTTTGCATATCAAACTGCCAGCCGTCGGTTTTTTTCACAACGGGTATGGGCAGCTGCCAGCCGTTTTCTCCAACATAGAGATGGGCGGTATTGCCGTTAATGGCGACGTGATGGCTTACCTTCCAGTCGCGTAAAAAACGCGCCACGGCTTCAGGGTCAACGCCTTCAGGCGGCAGGTAATCACGCCAGTTATCGCCGAGCAGGCTGTTTAATGCCTCCTCGTTTTGCTCGCTGATGGCTTTTGTCAGGGCGTCCGTTGCCTGCCCCGGCGTCGTGAAATTCTGCTGGGCCAGGGCGAAGGTGGATACCATAAGCAACAGTACGCCGCCAATCAGTTGTTTTTTCATCATGATGTCCTTAACGGTGGCGGAATTCTCGGTGTTCGGCGTGGCGTTCAGACGCCTGTTGTCTGAGGCTGGCACGCTGTTCATCGCTCAGCGACGCTCGCTGACGGCTTTGCAACCCGCGCTGCTGCTGCGCCTGCCAGCTCGGAGAACGGCTGTCGTTGCCGCTCAGGGCGTTGGCGTAACGCTGAGGATGCTGGCTTTGCGCGCGTCGCTCGGTCTGCAGGCGATCGTGAAGGGCGTGGTTATTTGCCTGCTGCGCGTGCGGCTTTATCCCGTCGTAGCCCCGGTAGTTATTGCGTTGAGTGATCTGCCTTAGCTGCTGGGCGGAGGCGGGGTGCTGCACGTTGCGGGTGACGGGATGCTGCAGTTGCGACAGCGATTTCCCGGTCGATTTTTGCACCTGCGCCAATGCCGCCTGACGCTGACTGTCGCGGTTAATCGGCTGATGTTGCGTCGCGCTCAATCCGGTGGGGGTCGACGTCGGATGGAACCGGCTGGCAAGCTGGCTGTTGGTATAGGGCACCCCGTTGCGATACGCCGGGTTGTGCTGCCACACCATATTGTTATCCGTGCGGTGCTCGCCGGTTATTTTATTGAAATTATTGACATTGATATTGATGTTATCGCCGTTATGCGAGTATCCGTCATGATGATAATAATCATCATCGTGGTGGTGGTGATCGTCGTCATCGTCCCAGTCGATATTGCTGAACAGCGCATAGGTAGTAGCCACGCCGAGGCTATAGCCGAACCCTTTTACAAAGCTGTTGGTGAACTGCCCGCCGGGAGACGGGGGGAGATAAACCGGCGGATAGCTGGCGTTTGGCCAGGTGCCGTAGACGGTCGTTGGGTTATAGGTGGGTACATACACTACCTGCGGATCGGCGGGCTCAATCTTTATCACCGTCTCGCTTGCAGGCGCGGCGGCGACCGTTGCGGTGGTACTTTTGGCGGGCGCGGCTTTTTTAACCGTGGTCACCGTCTGCTGAGGAGTCGATTGCAGCGCGCCGGTTTGCTGCGCCAGCGCGCGAAGACGCTGCACGGAGTCCATGACGTCCTTCGGCTGGGCCAGAAATGCATTTCCTAAATTTTGCACCCACTCCGGATTACCGCCCATTAGCGTCATCAGCTGTGGGAAGGCAACCAGCGATTTTACGCTGGCATCCCACGGCTGGGCAGAGACGGCCTGGATCGCAGCGTCGCCCTGCAATTTTGGATTGTCCTGCGACCACTGCGCGGCCTGGATGACGTTTGAAGGGTAGGTTGATGCCATCAGGATTTGCGAAAGCAGCGCATCGGGGTAGAGCGCAATGGGCGCTGTCCACTGATCGATTTGAGCCGCAGTATAAGTCGGGGCAACGACCGGCGCGGGCTGAGCAGTTGGGGTGACGGGTTGTTGCGCGACAGGCGCAGGGGAGACCGGCGTTTCTGTCGCGCGGCTTTTAACAAACATCACGCCAGAGGCGGCGAATAACCCGGTACTGCACAGAAGAACAAGCAGATGTGGCTTAAAGGGCAACTTCATATAGTGACTCCGACGAGACCAGCGCAATGCCCTCAGGCGTTGCAATTGCCGCGAGTATTATTCACCCGTCTTTTACAGTTTTGACGATTGTTGGGAATTCACCAGAAGGTCCGGATAAAGAGTGTGAGTATTTATTACACAATTCTGTACATGCACCTGCCGCAAACCTGCCAGCCACCGCCAGGCAACAAACTCACCGCTTTCAGGCGGTTTTTTGTCCCTCAAATTGGCCTCGTCTGCCCGCTATACCATTCTTAACGATTCAGCAAAGTATTTAATGTTGCTTTTTTGTAAACAGATTAACACTGTGCAGAAATCCTGCTATGCTGCCCGACGCGGTATCGGGCATTTACCCTACAAACTGCTGTCTCACAGGAGCGTGAAGAGAACGCCGGCCGCATATGACAATGAGAGCGAGGAGAACCGTCGTGCTAGAAGAATACCGTAAGCACGTAGCAGAACGTGCCGCCGAGGGAATTGTACCCAAACCTTTAGATGCAACCCAAATGGCCGCGCTCGTCGAGCTGCTTAAGAACCCGCCTGCGGGCGAAGAAGAATTCCTTTTAGATCTGCTGATCAACCGTGTACCGCCTGGCGTAGATGAAGCTGCCTACGTAAAAGCCGGATTCCTTGCCGCCGTTGCCAAAGGCGAAGCGACCTCCCCACTGGTTACTCCTGAAAAAGCGATTGAACTGCTCGGCACCATGCAGGGCGGCTATAACATTCATCCGCTGATTGACGCGCTGGACAACGAAAAGCTGGCACCGATTGCTGCCAAAGCGCTCTCTTCAACGCTGCTGATGTTCGATAACTTCTACGATGTGGAAGAGAAAGCCAAAGCGGGTAACGTCTACGCGAAGCAGGTGATGCAGTCCTGGGCCGATGCCGAATGGTTCCTGAACCGTCCTGCCCTGGCCGAAAAAATCACGGTTACCGTCTTCAAAGTGACCGGTGAAACTAACACCGATGACCTCTCCCCGGCACCGGATGCGTGGTCTCGCCCGGATATCCCTCTGCACGCGCTGGCGATGCTGAAAAACGCCCGCGAAGGCATCGAGCCGGATCAGCCTGGCAGCGTTGGCCCGATCAAACAGATCGAGGCCCTGCAGCAAAAAGGTTTCCCGCTGGCCTACGTCGGTGACGTTGTGGGTACCGGCTCTTCGCGTAAATCTGCAACCAACTCCGTGCTGTGGTTCATGGGCGATGATATCCCTCATGTGCCGAACAAACGCGGCGGCGGCTTGTGCCTCGGTGGCAAAATTGCGCCTATCTTCTTTAACACCATGGAAGATGCGGGCGCGCTGCCGATCGAAGTGGATGTTTCTAACCTGAACATGGGCGATGTGATTGACGTTTACCCGTTCAAGGGTGAAGTGCGTAACCACGAAACCAACGAACTGCTGGCAAGCTTCACGCTGAAAACCGACGTGCTGATCGACGAAGTCCGCGCCGGTGGCCGTATTCCGCTGATTATTGGCCGTGGCCTGACCACCAAAGCGCGTGAAGCGCTCGGTCTGCCGCACTCAGACGTGTTCCGTCAGGCGAAAGACGTGGCGGAAAGCAGCCGCGGCTACTCCCTGGCGCAGAAAATGGTTGGCCGCGCCTGCGGCGTAGCGGGTGTCCGTCCGGGCGCTTACTGCGAACCTAAGATGACCTCTGTGGGGTCTCAGGATACCACCGGCCCAATGACGCGTGACGAACTGAAAGACCTGGCGTGCCTGGGCTTCTCTTCCGATCTGGTGATGCAGTCCTTCTGCCACACCGCGGCCTATCCGAAGCCGGTTGACGTCACCACGCACCACACGCTGCCGGACTTCATCATGAACCGTGGCGGCGTTTCCCTGCGTCCGGGCGACGGCGTGATCCACTCCTGGCTGAACCGCATGCTGCTGCCGGATACCGTCGGTACCGGTGGTGACTCCCATACCCGTTTCCCAATCGGGATCTCCTTCCCGGCCGGGTCAGGTCTGGTGGCGTTTGCCGCAGCGACCGGCGTAATGCCGCTGGATATGCCGGAGTCTGTGCTGGTGCGCTTCAAAGGCAAAATGCAACCGGGTATCACCCTGCGCGACCTGGTTCACGCTATCCCGCTGTATGCCATCAAACAGGGCCTGCTGACCGTAGAGAAGAAGGGCAAGAAAAACATCTTCTCTGGCCGCATCCTCGAGATTGAAGGGCTGCCGGATCTGAAAGTGGAGCAGGCTTTCGAGCTGACTGATGCCTCCGCCGAGCGTTCCGCCGCGGGCTGTACCATCAAGCTGAACAAAGCGCCAATTGAAGAGTACCTGACGTCGAACATCGTGCTGCTGAAGTGGATGATTGCTGAAGGCTACGGCGACCGTCGTACGCTGGAGCGTCGTATTCAGGGCATGGAAAAATGGCTGGCCGATCCGCAGCTGCTGGAAGCCGATGCTGACGCAGAGTATGCGGCAGTGATCGACATCGATCTGGCGGATATCAAAGAGCCAATCCTGTGCGCGCCAAACGATCCGGACGACGCCCGTCCGCTGTCTGAGGTGCAGGGCGAGAAGATCGACGAAGTGTTTATCGGCTCGTGCATGACCAACATCGGCCACTTCCGCGCGGCGGGCAAGCTGCTGGATACTCACAAAGGCCAGCTGCCGACGCGTCTGTGGGTGGCACCGCCAACCCGTATGGACGCGGCACAGCTGACCGAAGAGGGCTACTACAGCGTGTTTGGTAAGAGCGGCGCGCGTATTGAAATCCCTGGCTGTTCCCTGTGCATGGGTAACCAGGCACGCGTGGCAGACGGTGCGACGGTGGTCTCTACCTCTACCCGTAACTTCCCTAACCGTTTAGGTACGGGAGCTAACGTCTTCCTGGCCTCTGCGGAGCTGGCGGCGGTTGCGGCGCTGATTGGCAAGCTGCCAACGCCGGAAGAGTACCAGACCTTTGTTGCTCAGGTTGATAAGACGGCGGTGGATACCTATCGCTATCTGAACTTCGACCAGCTTTCTCAGTACACCGAGAAGGCGGACGGGGTTATCTTCCAGACGGCAGTATAAACAGCAAAACCGTCTCCACGAGACGGTTTTTAGTGTTTGCACCCTCTCCCGTGGGAGAGGGGCGGGGTGAGGGCATCAGGCCGCAGGGTCTGGCTCTCACCTTTTTATTTTCATTCCTCCTGCCTCTCCCGCTTTTTTTCTTCCTCTACGCTGCGATAATTACCCTAATGGCTTTGCAGAGGAAAACGCTATGGATTACGAATTTCTGCGCGACATCACCGGCGTGGTGAAGGTGCGTATGTCGATGGGCCACGAAGCCGTAGGGCACTGGTTTAATGAAGAGGTTAAAGACAACCTCGCGCTGCTGGATGAGGTGGAACAGGCCGCGAACACGGTCAAAGGCAGCGAGCGCTCCTGGCAACGCGGTGGGCATGAATACACCCTGTGGATGGATGGCGAAGAGGTGATGGTACGCGCCAACCAGCTTGAGTTCTCGGGCGATGAGATGGAAGAGGGGATGAACTACTACGACGAAGAGAGCCTGTCGCTGTGCGGCGTTGAGGACTTTTTGCAGGTAGTTGCCGCGTATCGCGAGTTCATGAAACAGAAATAACGGTGGAGCATCCTTGCCCCGGCAATACCTACACGGCTGGAATGTTGCGGCCGTAGTAGATTTCGCGCATCTCTTTCCAGAGCAGGTCGGTAATGGCCTTGCGCTCGTCTTCGCTTAAATCTTCCGGTTTGGTGTGGAACATGTAGTGCTTAAGGTCGAACTCCTTAAGCAACATCTTGGTGTGGAAGATATTCTCCTGATAGACGTTGACGTCCATCATGTCATACAGCGCTTTCATATCCTCGGACATGAAGTTCTGAATGGAATTAATTTCATGATCGATAAAGTGCTTCATACCGTTGATATCACGGGTAAAGCCGCGTACGCGGTAATCAACGGTCACGATATCGGATTCCAGCTGGTGGATTAAATAGTTCAGCGCGTTCAGTGGGGAGATTACGCCGCAGGTCGACACCTCGATATCGGCACGGAAGGTACACAGCCCGCCTTCCGGGTGGCTCTCCGGATAGGTGTGAACGCAGATATGGCTCTTGTCTAAATGCGCAACGACCACTTCCGGCAGCGGGCCGGGGTGCTCGGTTTTGTCGATAAGCTGAGGGTCAACCGGCTCTTCGCTGACCAGAATGGTGACGCTTGCGCCCTGCGGCTCGTAATCCTGACGGGCGATGTTCAGGATGTTGGCGCCGATGATTGAGCAGGTTTCCGACAAAATTTCCGTCAGGCGGTTGGCGTTATAGAGTTCATCGATATAGGCGATATAACCATCGCGCTCTTCTGCCGTCTTGGCGTAGCAGATATCGTAAATACAAAAACTCAGGCTTTTGGTCAGGTTGTTAAAGCCATGCAGTTTAAGCTTTTTCAATTAGTTCACCCCCTTAGAGGACAGCGCGTCTTGCAGATACTGTGGCAAGGCAAAGGCTGCGGTATGGATCGCCGAATTGTAGTAACGGCACTGAAGATGGGTCTGATGGAAACGGGCCTGGATAATTTCGGTGGAGAGATGGCGCAGCGCTTCGTTATCCGTCGCCCAGGCAAAGGTCATGATCCCGCCGTAGTAGGTCGGGATGGCAGCCTGATAGAAGCTCACGTCACTGAAATACGTGCTCAGCTTGCGATGGCTGTCGAGGGCTTCATCCTGCTGCAGGAAGCAGACGCCGTTTTGGGCCACAAAGATGCCGCCCGGTTTCAGGCAGCGCTTGCAGCCTTCGTAGAAGGATGAGGTAAACAGCGATGCGCCCGGGCCGATCGGGTCGGTGCAGTCCGAAATGATCACATCAAACGTTTGCGTGGTCTGGTTAACAAAATTGACGCCGTCGTCGATAACCAGATTGAAGCGCGGGTCGTCGTAGCTCCCGGCGTTGTGGTTAGGCAGATACTGGCGGCAGAAAGAGACCACGCCTGCGTCGATTTCCACCATGGTGATGGTTTCGACAGTCTGATGGCGGGACACTTCGCGCAGCATGGCACCGTCGCCGCCGCCGATAATCAGCACGTGTTTTGCGTGGCCGTGCGCCAGCAGGGGGACGTGGGTCATCATCTCGTGATAGATAAACTCGTCGCGCTCGGTGGTTTGCACCACGCCGTCCAGCGCCATCACGCGGCCAAAGGCGGCGTTCTCGAAGATTATCAAATCCTGATGATCGGTTTTCTCATGATAAAGCACGTTATCAACGGCAAAATACTGACCAAACTGGTCATGCAGCGTTTCTTGCCAAACCGTTTTTTCGGTCATGGGGTGTCACCTTCTTCGTTAACATCCATTACTTCCAGCGGAATGGGCGCAACACAACACCGCGCGTGCGCGGCCAGAGTCAACAAGGTGCGTCGGGAAGGTTACTTCACGTAGGCGAGCAGGCTGAGTGAATCGCGTGCCAGTGCTTTGCATTTTTTGGCCGTAGGAATGCCAATGCCGCTTAAATCGCGGTAGCTGTCTTCACCGAGCGCTTTCATGTCGAAGCTGTCGTAGTTGCTAAGATCCCATTGGTTCTGCTGGGCAAAAAAGACCAGTGCGCGACGAATTTGCCCGTTGGGTAAATTCTGGTAACCACAATCGTTTTTCAGAAACACAAAAACAGCCGTCAGATCGGCCATATCTTCTGCTTCATTTTCACTCAGCGCATAACTGTTTGCACACATCGCCATCAGGCCACCGAACAGAATTGTTCTGAAAAACGTCTTCATTGCTTCTACCACTGCGTCACGGAAAATTAACGTTAGCATACTTGGTGCCAGGCCGACGATCTTTATTATCGCCGCTGTGCTTGACCTTCCGGTAAGGGGAGGGTTTATGCTCAAAAGATCGCCTGCTGGAAATAAGGAAATGAACATGCAACGTCGTGATTTTTTAAAATATTCAGTTGCGCTGGGTGCTGCCAGCGCTTTACCGCTCTGGAGCCGGGCGGTGTTTGCCGCCGACAGGCCTGCACTGCCGATCCCGGATTTACTGACCGCTGATGCCCGTGGCCGTATTCAGCTCGTCGTCCAGGCGGGTAAAACAACCTTTGGCAAACACACCGCAACGACGTGGGGCTACAACGGCAATCTGCTCGGCCCCGCGCTGCAGTTGCGCAAAGGCAAGGCCGTAACCGTTGATATCCACAACACGCTGACGCAAGAGACCACCGTGCACTGGCACGGGCTGGAAGTGCCCGGCGAGGTCGACGGCGGGCCGCAGGGCGTTATAAAAGCGGGCGGCAAACGTAGCGTTACCTTTACCCCGGACCAGCGCGCCGCGACCTGCTGGTTCCACCCGCATCAGCACGGCAAAACCGGCCACCAGGTCGCGATGGGGCTGGCGGGGCTGGTGCTGATTGACGATGACGAAAGCCGCCTGCTGCGTCTGCCAAAACAGTGGGGCATCGACGATGTACCGGTGATCGTGCAGGACAAGAAATTTACCGCAGACGGGCAGATTGACTATCAGCTGGACGTCATGACCGCGGCCGTAGGCTGGTTTGGCGATACGCTGCTGACTAACGGCGCGATTTACCCGCAGCACGCCGCGCCGAAAGGCTGGCTGCGTTTACGTCTGCTCAACGGGTGTAACGCCCGCTCTCTCAACTTTGCCGCCAGCGACAAGCGTCCGCTGTATGTGGTGGCGAGCGACGGCGGCCTGCTGCCAGAGCCGGTTAAGGTAAGCGAGCTGCCAATGCTGATGGGCGAGCGCTTCGAGGTGCTGGTGGATATCAGCGACGGCAACGCGTTTGATCTCGTAACCCTGCCGGTCAGCCAGATGGGGATGGCTGTTGCGCCGTTTGATAAACCCCACCCGGTGCTGCGCATTCAGCCGCTGCAAATTACCGCCTCGGGCATACTGCCGGAGACCTTAACCACGCTGCCTGCTCTGCCAGCCCTTGAGAGGCTAACGCAGCGTAAGCTGCAGCTTTCGATGGACCCCATGCTCGACATGATGGGCATGCAGGCGTTAATGAAGAAATACGGTGAGCAGGCGATGGCGGGCATGCACCACGGGCAGATGATGGGCCACATGAATATGGACCACGGCAAGATGGGCGGGATGGATCATGGCGGCCACGGTTTTGATTTCCATAATGCAAACAAGATCAACGGCAAAGCCTTCGACATGAACACGCCGATGTTTGCCTCCACAAAAGGGCAGTTTGAGCGCTGGGTTATTTCTGGCGAAGGCGACATGATGCTGCACCCGTTCCACATCCACGGCACGCAGTTCCGCATTCTCTCTGAAAACGGCAACGCGCCTGCCGCGCATCGTTCAGGCTGGAAAGATACGGTGAAGGTAGAAGGGGGCGTAAGCGAGGTGCTGGTGAAGTTCGACCACGACGCGCCGAAGGAGTTTGCCTATATGGCGCACTGTCATCTGCTGGAACATGAAGATACAGGGATGATGCTGGGTTTTACTGTTTAAAGCAGTGTGGCCTGATGCCCGCGCCCACGGGGAGAGGGCACAAACACTAAAACGGCAACCGAGGTTGCCGTTTTAGCATCTTTCCGTAGGCCCGGTAAGCGTTAGCGCCACCGGGCTTTGTTGTTACTTAGCGTCGTCAGGCAGTGCATACGCGACAATATAGTCGCCCATCTTCGTGCCAAACGAACCGTGACCGCCCGCAGAGATGACAACGTACTGCTTGCCATTCACTTCATAGGTCATCGGCGTGGCCTGTCCGCCCGCTGGCAGACGGCCCTGCCACAGTTTCTCACCGTTGGTCATGTTGTACGCGCGCAGGTAGTTATCTGCGGTTGCCGCGATGAACAGCACGTTACCGGCGGTGGAGATTGGGCCACCCAGCATTGGCATACCCATATTGAACGGCACCGGAACCGGCATCGGGAACGGCATGCTGTCCTGTGGCGTACCAATACGTTTCTTCCAGACAATCTGATTGGTTTTCAGATCCAGACCGGAGATATACCCCCAGGCAGGCTGTTTACACGGCAGACCGAAAGGCGACAGGAACGGATTCAGCGTCACGCCATATGGCACGCCGTACTGCGGCTGAATACCCGCTTCGGTACCGCTGCCTTTAGCATCTTTCGGCTGTTCCATTGGGTTGCCCGGTCCGCGTGGGATCAGACGGGAAACGAACGGCAGCGCCATCGGGTTGGCAATCGCCACCTGACGGTTAGGGTCAACGGAGATCCCGCCCCATTCGAACATCCCCAGGTTACCCGGGAAGACCAACGTGCCCTGTTCGGACGGCGGCGTGAAGATACCTTCGTAGCGCAGTTGGTGGAACATCACGCGGCACACCAGCTGGTCAAACATAGTGGCACCCCACATGTCTGCTCCGCTGAGGTCTTTCTTCGGACGGAAGCTCAGGTCAGAGAACGGCTGCGTTTTGCTGACGTAGTCGCCTTTTGCGGCACCCTGTGGAACCGGTTTTTCCGGTGCAGGGACAACCAGCTCACCGTTGCTGCGATCCAGCACGAAGATGTTGCCGGTTTTCGCCGGGGCGTAAATCACCGGAACGGTTTTACCGTTAACGGTAATGTCCGCCAGCGTCGGCTGGGACGGCATATCCATATCCCACAGGTCGTGGTGAACGGTCTGATAGCTCCATGCCAGCTTACCGGTAGTGGCGTTCAGCGCCACGATGGCGCTCGCGTAACGCTCCTGCTCTGGCGTGCGGTTACCGCCCCAGATATCCGGCGTGGACACGCCCATTGGCAGGTAGACCAGGTCCAGCTTCGCGTCATACGCGGCAGGGGCCCAGGAGTTTGGCGAGTTAAAGGTAAAGGTGTGTTCGTCTGACGGGATCGCGTTTGGATCTTTCGCGCCCGGGTCAAAGGCCCACAGCAGTTTACCGGTATTCACGTCGAAACCACGGATAACGCCCGAGGTTTCGCGGGTAGAGAAATTATCCGTTACCGAACCGGCAATCACGATGGTTTTATCGGTGATGATAGGCGGAGAGGTCGGTTCATACAGACCCGGCGTGGTGTCCGGCATGTTGGTCTGCAGATTCAGGATACCCTTGTTGGCGAAGGTTTCGCACAGCTTGCCCGTTTCGGCGTTGATGGCGAACAGACGACCATCGTTGACCGGCAGCATAATGCGGCGCGGACAGTCGGCAATGACTTCCGGGCTGGCATTATCGGCACGCGCTTCATGGTAAGAGACACCGCGGCAGGTAACGTGCTGGAACGACGGGTTAGAGTTCAGCTGTGGATCGAAGTGCCATTTCTCTTTACCGGTGGCCGCGTCGAGCGCGAACAGGCGCTGGTGCGCCGTACACAGGTAGAGCATGTTGCCCACTTTAATTGGCGTCACTTCGTTGGTCAGTTCGCCCGGATCGTTTGGCATCTTCAGGTCGCCGGTGCGGAATACCCAGGCTTCCTTCAGATTTTTAACGTTGTCGGCGTTGATCTGCTTGAGTGGAGAGTAGCGTTGGCCTTCCTGGTTACGCCCGTAGGCTGGCCAGTCGCCATCCGCAACCTGAGAAATGGCCGCAGCAGGGGTGGCTTCCGTGTTCAGCGTACCGTTGATCTCCTGCGGGTCGTTAAAGCCGGCCCAGGTCAGGATACCGCCGCTGATCAGCAGCGCCACGACCAGCGCCGCAACGGCACCGTTGGAAGGCACAATCAGGCGACGCCAGACAAACGGCAGGATCAGCCAGATACCGAAGAACACCAGAATGTCACTGCGCGGCGTCAGTGCCCAGAAGTCGAACCCGACTTCCCAGACGCCCCAGATCATCGTTGCGAGGAGTAATGCAGCGTAAAGCCACAGTGCAGATTGCTTCCTGCGGAGAAGCAGGACGGTTACGGCAACCATAACCAGACCCGCAATCGGGTAATACCAGGAGCCGCCAAGCGCGACCAGCCAAACGCCACCGATTAACAAATACAACGCGCAGAAGGCTGCGAACGCTGCTGTTAATGTCACCAGTAGACGCGGCTGTTGAGTTTTTATTTCAGCCATAGAAAGTGTACTCGTCAGTTTGTTAATTATTTGCTAGCAATTAATTATAGGTATTAACAACTGTGATCGGAATCACAAAATTTGCTTTTTATAACTCATACGCCAGGGTTATCCATTTACTGGTATAATGGCTGGCTTGCGTATCGATGCCGGAGTAAGATTCACCTGCATTGAGAGATTTTCATTAAAATCATATGGTTAGTAATATGAAACATACTGTTGAAGTGATGATCCCGGAAGCCGAGATCAAAGCGCGTATCGCCGAACTGGGTCGTCAAATCACCGAACATTACAAGGACAGCGGCAGCGAAATGGTGCTGGTCGGACTGTTACGTGGCTCTTTCATGTTCATGGCAGACCTGTGCCGTGAAGTGCAGGTGTCCCATGAGGTCGATTTTATGACCGCCTCCAGCTACGGCAGCGGCATGTCCACAACCCGTGATGTGAAAATCCTGAAAGACCTGGATGAAGATATTCGTGGCAAAGATGTGTTGATCGTTGAGGACATCATCGACTCCGGCAACACCCTCTCGAAAGTGCGCGAGATCCTGAGCCTGCGCGAGCCGAAATCGCTGGCGATTTGTACCCTGCTGGATAAACCGTCCCGCCGTGAAGTTCAGGTGCCGGTGGAATACGTTGGCTTCTCCATCCCGGATGAATTCGTGGTGGGTTACGGTATTGATTACGCGCAGCGTTATCGTCATCTGCCGTATGTCGGGAAAGTGGTGATTCTGGACGAGTAGCCTGCGTCTGTTGCCCGGTGGCGCTACGCTTACCGGGCGCTACAAAGCGCACATGTGTAGGCCGGGTAAGGCGAAGCCGCCACCCGGCTTTTTTATTTATGGTTTACGTGCTTAAGCTTGAGGTTAGCAATGCCTGAGCGGTAGCGCTGTTCCAGCGTTTCGCGGTTCGTCGCGGTCACTTCCAGGTTACGCAGTAATCCGTCATGAATGCCGTATGCCCAGCCGTGAACGGAGACCTTCTGCCCGCGTTTCCAGGCAGACTGCATGATGGTGGAATGCCCCAGGTTATAGACCTGCTCCATCACGTTCAACTCACACAGCGTGTCGAGGCGACGCTCCTGCGGCATTTCGCCCAGCAGTGAGCTATGTTTGAACCAGATATCGCGGATGTGCAGCAGCCAGTTGTCGATTAACCCCAGTTCGGTGTTTTCCACCGCGGCCTGAACGCCGCCGCAACCGTAGTGGCCGCAAATAATGATATGCTCGACTTCAAGCACATCCACGGCATACTGAACAACAGAAAGGCAGTTGAGATCGGTGTGGATAACCAGGTTAGCAACGTTACGGTGAACAAAGAGTTCGCCCGGTTCGAGACCGGTCAGGCGTTCTGCAGGTACACGGCTGTCGGAGCATCCAATCCATAAAAAACGCGGTTTTTGCGCGTGCGCCAGTTTTTCAAAAAATCCGGGATCGTCTTCCACCAGCATTTTTGACCATAGTGCATTGTTGCTGATGAGTGTATCTATGTCGTTCATGGAGGGTGACGGCCTGTAACCGAGTGATTGCGTTGCGCTACTATAGGGTAACCCGACTTTTAATGAAACCACACAACGTGTGTCAGAACTATAGGTAAGTTTAATTCATGGCGATTGCACTTGAGCTTGAACAGCTTAAAAAAACCTATCCGGGCGGCGTTCAGGCGCTACGCGGGATAGACCTTAAAGTAGAGGCGGGAGACTTCTACGCACTTCTGGGGCCAAACGGCGCGGGGAAATCCACCACCATCGGTATTATCAGCTCGCTGGTGAACAAGACCTCTGGGCGGGTGAACGTGTTTGGCTACGACCTGCAAAAAGATGTGGTCAACGCCAAGCGTCAGCTGGGGCTGGTGCCGCAGGAGTTTAACTTTAACCCGTTTGAGACGGTGCAGCAGATCGTGGTTAACCAGGCGGGCTACTACGGCGTGGAGCGTAAAGAGGCCGTTGAGCGCGGGGAAAAGTACCTCAAACAGCTCGACCTGTGGGAAAAGCGTAACGAGCGTGCGCGGATGTTATCCGGTGGCATGAAGCGCCGCCTGATGATTGCCCGCGCGCTGATGCACGAGCCGAAGCTGCTGATCCTTGATGAGCCGACGGCGGGCGTGGATATCGAACTGCGTCGCTCAATGTGGGGCTTCCTGAAGGATCTCAACGACAAAGGCACCACCATTATCCTGACCACGCACTACCTCGAAGAGGCGGAAATGCTGTGCCGTAACATCGGCATCATTCAGCACGGGGAGCTGGTGGAAAACACCTCGATGAAAAATCTGCTTTCCAAGCTCAAGTCTGAGACGTTTATTCTCGACCTTGCGGCGAAAAGCCCGCTGCCGAAGCTGGAAGGGTACAACTACCGCCTGGTCGACACCTCCACGCTTGAAGTGGAAGTGCTGCGCGAGCAGGGCGTTAACAGCGTGTTCGCACAACTGAGCGCGCAGGGCGTGCAGGTATTAAGTATGCGTAACAAAGCGAACCGACTGGAAGAGCTGTTTGTCTCTCTGGTGCATGAAAAACAAGGAGACAAAGCATGACGCATCTTTTCTGGGTCGCGCTGAAAAGCATCTGGGCGAAAGAGATTAACCGCTTTATGCGCATCTGGGTGCAAACCCTGGTGCCGCCGGTGATCACCATGACGCTCTACTTCATCATTTTCGGCAACCTGATCGGCTCCCGGATCGGTGAAATGCACGGCTTTAGCTATATGCAGTTTATCGTGCCGGGCTTAATCATGATGGCGGTGATCACCAACGCCTACGCTAACGTGGCGTCGTCGTTCTTTAGCGCCAAGTTTCAGCGCAACATTGAAGAACTGCTGGTGGCACCGGTGCCCACGCACGTCATCATCGCCGGTTACGTAGGCGGCGGCGTGGCGCGTGGCCTTTGCGTGGGTATTCTGGTCACTGCGATTTCGCTGTTCTTCGTGCCGTTCCAGGTGCACTCCTGGCTGTTTGTGGCGCTGACGCTGCTGCTGACGGCGATCCTGTTCTCGCTGGCCGGGTTGCTGAACGCCGTTTTCGCCAAAACCTTTGACGACATCAGCCTGATCCCGACCTTCGTTCTGACGCCGCTGACCTACCTCGGCGGGGTGTTTTACTCGCTGACGCTGCTGCCTCCGTTCTGGCAGGCGCTGTCGCACCTCAACCCGATCGTCTACATGATCAGCGGCTTCCGCTTTGGCTTCCTTGGCATCTCCGACGTGCCGCTGTTTACGACGGTGGCGGTGCTGGCGGTCTTTATCGTCGCGTTTTACGTGCTCTGCTGGTATCTGATCCAGCGTGGGCGCGGCCTTCGCAGCTAACCTTCCGCCCGGCGGCTCTCCGCTCGCCGGGCGCTTTTCTTTGACAGTTATCACCGTAAACAAATCTTCACTCCGCTAAACTACTCGCCTGCTAAGGAGGGAGAGTTATGCTGGGATGGGTGATCACCTGCCACGATGAACACGCGCAGGATATGCTGCTGAAACTGGAAGCCCGGTTTGGTCCGCTGGTTCAGTGTCGTGCGGTAAATTACTGGCGGGGCTTAAGCACTAATATGCTGAGCCGTATGATGTGCGATGCGCTGCATGAAACCGACTCCGGCGATGGCGTCATTTTCCTGACTGACAAATCCGGCGCAGCGCCTTACCGTTCGGCCGCGTTGATGAGCCATAAGCATGACAACTGTGAAGTGATCTCCGGGATTAGCCTGCCGCTGCTGGAAATAATGTATCCATGCCGTGAATCAATGAGCAGCGACGAGTTTCGCCAGGCAATCGTGGCGCAAGGCACGCCAGGGGTCAGCAGTTTGTGGCATCAGCAGCAGAAAAACCCGCCTTTCGTCCTTCTGCACGATCTGTATAAGAATTAAACATTGGTATTGATGTCGCTTTTGATACAATGACGTCCGTTTTTTCGTGCCGATAAAGAACCCATGTTTACGCGTCTTCTAGCCTTGCTGTTATTAATCGTCTCCGGCGTCTGTTCCGCCAGTTTATTAAGCCAACAACGCGTGCCTGCGCAGTATATGCAAACCACCGAAGATGCGGCGATTTGGGCGCAGGTGGGTAATGACGTGATTAACGTGGGCAATGTGCGCGCCGGGCAAATTCTGGCCGTGGTGCCTGCGGCGGCTGATTACTACGAGTTTCGCTTCGGGTTTGGGACGGGCTTTATCGACAAAGAGCATCTGGAGCCGGTGCAGGGCAAGCAGCGCGTCGAAGACAGCCTGGGCGATCTGAATAAACCGCTAAGCAATCAAAACCTCGTGACCTGGAAGGACACCCTGGTCTATAACGCACCCAGCAGCGGCAGCGCGCCATTCGGTACCCTGAGCAGTAACCTTCGCTACCCGATCCTCAGCAAACTCAAGGATCGTCTCAACCAGACCTGGTTTCAGATCCGCATCGGTAACCGTCTGGCATGGGTAAGCAGCCTGGATGCGCAGGAAGACAACGGCATTCCGGTGCTGACGTACCACCATATTCTGCGTGACGAAGAGAACACGCGGTTTCGTCACACCTCAACGACCACCAGCGTGCGTGCCTTCAGTAACCAGATGACCTGGTTGCGCGATCAGGGCTATACCACCCTCACGATGTACCAGCTGGAAGGGTACGTGCGTAACAAAATCAATCTGCCCGCCAAAGCGGTGGCGATCACCTTTGACGATGGCCTGAAATCGGTGAGCCGCTATGCCTGGCCGATCCTCAAGGCATACGGGTTTAAGGCGACGGCGTTTGTTATCTCTTCCCGGATAAAAAGACATCCGCAGAAATGGGACCCAAAATCGCTGCAGTTTATGAGCGTGTCAGAGCTGAAGGCTATTCAGGACGTGTTTGATATCCAGTCCCACACCCATTTCCTGCATCGGGTTGATGGTTACAAACACCCGATCCTGCTGAGCCGTTCTTACCACGTGATCCTGTTTGATTTTGAGCGTTCCCGACGGGCGCTGACGCAGTTTAATCCGCATGTTTTGTATCTCTCCTATCCGTTTGGCGGCTACGACAATAAAGCGATAAAGGCCGCGAATGACGCCGGTTTTCACCTGGCGGTGACGACGGTAAAAGGGAAGGTGAAGCCGGGGGACAATCCGTTCTTGCTCAAACGTCTGTATATCTTAAGAACGGATTCGCTGGAGACGATGTCGCGGCTGGTCAGCAACCAGCCGCAGGGGTAGCGGTTATTCGTAGGTAAACTGCATGATAAGGTTTGAGCCGAAGGGACCCACGGTGACAGGTTCATCACTGTATTTCAGCAGTTGCGCCTTATACTCCACTTCAAAAGATGTCGTGGCATATTTGTCATTAAATACGACAATCGCTTCCTTAAATGACGAGTTTATTTTGGACCTGAACGGCGTTGTGATTTGAACTCCCACACCATTAGCCGGAGTCCATTCCGAGGTACCGCTCAACTCGTTAAGAATGTAGTTACCATCCGACGTGGCGTGGTTTGATTTCAGGGTCCCGTATAAAATCCCTGTATTCGCACATGTCCCGGAGACCTTAAATTTTACCTCGGTGGTCAGACCGTTTTCCACTTCCTTCGGCGTCCACTCGCCCAAATCAACGTTGGTCGGGGCATGGATCCCGCAGGTCGGTCTGTTCGCGACGATATCAAACGACATCTTAGAAATACTCACCTGAGGGCGGGGATGATCTTCTGCATCTCCGGTGTCAGGGTTACCCACTACAATCTGGCCGATCGTACCCGGACCGAGGGTGAGGAAATCCACGTTAGAGGGCACGCCTTCAAACATGTTGGTCTGATAGAAGTCCATACGTACGTGCCAGGTTTTATCATCCACGATGTTGGCTGAGCCATGCGTATCACCGGTACGAACAAAGTTTCCACCGGATCTGACAGGAAACCATGCGGTTACGCCGTTACCGTCCGGAAAAAAGCCCAGCGTGTAATAGATGCCTGGTACATTTGTCCCGAACAGCGTTTTGCCTTCGAATTCCAGGTTAGTCTGAAGCGCATTGTCTGTGTACTGGAATACGTCTAATCCATCTTTACCTGACGTACATTCCGTTCTCAACTGAGGCACGGTTTCCATGATAAGGCCGGAGGCAATAAGCGTAGGGTGAACAGCGGCGTCAACCGGCAGCGGCACAATCGTAACCGGCGGGGGGGACATAATCAGTACGGGGTCACCGCTGGTAAATTTACATTCCTCTCTAGCCTGGCAAATGCCCGATATCCCCAGCAGCCCAACCGTCAGTAAAAACGAGGTGAATTTCATAATAATCCCTTTATTCATAACGCACATCCACCAGAACATTGCTGATAACGGAACCGCCCGTTACTGCACCGACATTCTGATAGCGCGCATAAAATTCATAGTCCGTTAAATAATTCTCACTACCCGTCACGTTAAAAATGACGTTGGAGCTTCCGTCAGTATTCAGCACGTTGGCGCGATCTTTCGCTGAGAAAATCACCACGCCGACGTTTTCAGCCGCGCCTGCAGCCGCATCATTTTTAAACACCTGGCTCTGGTTGTTCCAGAAACCATTTTTGGGCGCAAAGCTAAAATGCAGCTTCTGAACTGACGTACCGGTTTCGCTGCTTCCGTTACAGTTCGAGACGTGGATGGTAAAAGGCGTTCCTGCCTCATCATCCGTGGGGGTTAACCGGTTACTGTTATCGTCGTTATAAAACCAGCTGCGCATGACGGTAGGCAGATAGATATTACCGCCGTCATTGAGGCTTATTTCACAGGTAGAGTTAACGATATTCGCGGTTAGGTTAACATCCATATTGGAAGCTGCCTGGCTTGCGCCAGGCATTAATCCACCAGCCAGTCCGGCAAGCAACACAAGGCCGGGCTGGCATAAATTAAACGGCAATTGTGGCATTCTGATTCTCTGCTTATGGATAGGCGACAGTAAACACAACGGGGGTATTGGCCGCGCCGGTGCCAATTTGGCTGGCATTTTTTCCTTCCGCCAGAACGATACGGGATTTCATTGGAAACTCACCGCCACCGCTGTTCAGCGCCACTTCCTGCGGTGCTGGTTTAGTCGTACATTTTAACTGCACACCGCTGTCCACTTCTCCGGACCAGAGTTCGAACGCGGTGGCAGCAACGCCGCTGAAATAAGCTTCGCCAGTACCACCGTTGCCAGAGCAGGAAGCTCCTGTTCCTTTACTTGCTACTACCGTGGCTTTGGTTACCCCGGAGCAGTTTGAGAAGACAATTTTGAGTGGCTCAACGCGCGTTTTATTGGCCACATCAGACTTATAAACGTCACCAAACGCAATTTCTGCTGATTCCACACCCGCACCGTTAGTCACTTTAGCCGTACAGGTACCTGATGTGATGGTTGACATAAAGGTCATTTCTGCGCTGGACGTGCCGGTAATTGTTGCATTGGCCATTCCTGAGAATAAAAGTGCAGAGACGGACAGTGCGATAAAAGTAGAGTTAAATTTCATAGTAGTGCTCCGTAAATCTGCACGATTTATTCGTAGATAAATTCGAAAGTAGCAACGCTCTGGAAAGTACCGATCGTCATCTGGTCTGCCTGTGTTTCACGTAAGGTGGCAATCAGAGGAACTTCTTTACTGGTGATTTCATCTGGACTCCAGACCAGACGCTCTGCATCTACCGTAGAGTTAATTTTAAAAGGCGCATTCTGTGCCGAGGCACGGGCAACTTCGACGGCGACATACTCAGCACCGCCGCTCGCTTTTGCGATTTGGTTGGCCAAACCCGTAGCCAGGTTACTGGCTGGCGTACCTTTAATGTTTGTTTTCAACGCATGTAGCGAAGACGGGCATTCAACGATGACTAATTTAAAATTCGCCGATGCGGTGCCTGCTTTCACCGTTTCCAGACGAACCTGGCCACTGGAATCACCAATTTTCAGCGTTTGCTGGGTATCGGTACCCGTACCACCGACCAGTTTCATATCACAGGTCGTTTCGCGGATATTGGCGGTAAAGTTGACGTTAAGGTCAGTGCTTCCCGCTAAAGCTGTCCCTGTGAGTGCCAGCGTCGTCATCGCAATGACGGACAGGCTGAGAAGATTTTTTTTCATAGAGTCTCTCTTAATTTCCCTGAATTACATTTGGCATGTCTGATTACTAAGAACGGTAATAATCCCGGCCTTTTCGACATTGGATGTCAGGTGGTAATTGACGGTACAGGCGTTGTCTTTTTCGCTGCCCCATACCACACGAAGAACGCCGCTATCTTCGACGCCGCGGACATAGGCTTGCCCCGCCTGGCCCACGGTGCCGATAGATTCATTTTTTTCATTCATCACGTCAGCGCCCAAGGGAATAAAACCTTTATCGCTGCGCTGAAGTTCCAGGATTAACGAGCGGCCTTCATTGGTTTCAAAATTCACCATTACCACGGACCCGCTGCGAGGAACGGTCACTGCGCTGGTGCTTTTAATTTCGACGTCATTCTCGAGCGTCCGGATATCCAGCGATACGCGGTTTTCGCGGTAGGCTGACATATAAGGCAGTATGCCGTAGCCGGAGCTGCCAATGACGCCGGCACCGTATCCCACGCCTGCGCCTTCCGCGCCGCTCGCTTTGACAATGGCGATGGAGTCATTATCGCCAATGCTGCCAGGCGCGAAGGCCACACCGCCGCTGTGCAGCACCATGCCGCCGCTATAGGATGCGGAATATTGTTGGCTGTTATCATCGCCAAACGAGGCTGACAGCCCTAAAGGACCGTATCCGCTGTTCCATGAGCTAAAACCACTCAACTGGTTCAGGTCGCCATAATTACCGCTATTTGAGGAGGCGCTCAGGGAATAGCCCACTTTATTGTCTTGCGTGCTGCCGCTGGCAGAGGTATTAAAGCTGGTGCCGCCTTTGAGGTCGGATCGTAAGCCCATGTTGATGTTAGAGAACCCGCCCGGACGCGTTTCACCGTTTGAGAACACGCTGAAAGGAATACTCATGTTTAAATAGACGCTGTCGTCTTTTTTGCCGGTCTGATCGTAGGTACGCTGCAGCGACAGGCTATAGCTGCCGTACTGGAAGCTGTTGTTATAGCCCACGTTATAGTTCGAGTTAGAGCCCTGGCCGTTCCAGTAATCCTGCCAGGTGCCGCTGAGATACAGTGAGCCTAAATCGGTTGTATCCACTTTGAGCGGCTGGTTCAGACTGATCTGCACCTGGTTTTTGGTACGCTGGTAATCGGCGTACAGCTCGGCGTTAGAGCCGTAGTCGCGGTGCCCGTAGTTCTGTCGTTTGATACTGTCCTGCAGCTGTGCGGCATCGTCGAGGCTCAGATAATCCTCGGTAGAGAAACGGTACGCCGCCACGTTGAAGGAGGTGTTCGTCGCTTCAACGCGTTTACTGTAGGTGAGTCGGTAGCTTTGACCGCCGAGCACATCCAGCCCCTCGATATCAGCGTGAGATTGGGTGATATCAAAAGCAAAGGCGCCCACTTCGGTGTTCATCGCCACACCTAAAATACCGGCGTAGTAATCCATGTCGGTGTATTGCGCACCAACGTAACCGGTAAAGGTGTTGTTCAGACCGTAGTACAGCGTACCGTAGCCGAGCTTGGGTTTCTCAAGCAGGGAATCGTCGTTGAGTTCACCCATGCCGATATCCCAACGCGACGCGCCGGGACGCAGCATCTGGGTGACGGACGAGAACGGCACGGTAAAGGAACGCTTGCTCCCGTCTGCCTCTTCAATCGTCACCAGCAGGTCGTTCCCGTAGCCAGTGGTGCTGAGATCGTTAATTTCGAAAGCGCCCGGCGGAACGGACGTTTCATAAATTTTACTGCCGCTTTGCGACACGCTAACTTTCGCGTTGCTGTTCGCCACGCCGCGGATCACAGGCGCATAGCCTGTCGTCCCCATGGGTAACATGCGTTCATCGCTGTAGAGACGCGTACCGCGCAGGCTCAGCGAGTCAAAGGCTTCGCCGCGCGTGTAGGAGTCACCAATGACCCATTGCCCGTTAACCGAGGTGATATCGCGCTGAAGATAGATATCCTGGCTGGAATAATGGCTGCCAGCCTCTTTATCCCAGTTGAGGTTTCCACGCGAACGCAGACGCCACGGCCCCATATTCAGGCCATAGCGTAAGCCTGCATACAGGCTCTCTGCGGTGGTGCCATTGCTCTCACTGTGCCAGCCGTTCAGATCGTATGAGACCAGCGCAGCCGGAATACCGTTCTCCCATAGCGAAGGATCGACGTAGCCTACCGGACGTTTCAGTACATACAGCTGCGGGAAGTTAAATTCCATCTGCTGCTTTCCGCTGTCATAGCTGGCGCTGGCACCCGGAAAGGCATTTTTAATATCTATGCACGTTGTATTGTCGTCATCGGCGATATCATCATTCAGCTTGCTGGTATCAATGCCGGTTTGTGCCAGCAATAATTTTGTAATGCAGGGGGTCGCGCGCGGCGTCCCGTTATCTTTAAACGTTATCTCTACCGTTGATTTTAATGTTCCGTTTAAGTTGACTTTCGTGCGGTAGGTCCCCGGCGCGACCGGGTTACCGTGCGCAAAACGGCTAACATCAATATTGGATCCGCCCGTCAGCAGAAACTGGTCGTTGAATTCAACCGCTTCTTCGCTTTCAGGCGTATTTTCGCTGGCTACGCTATCTTCAGCGTAAACGTGTAAAGGTAATGCTGCACTTATGGCAAGGCATAAAAGAGAACGTCGAAAGAGCATGGCATATCCATTTAATCAGTGCGAATAAAACGATCCGCAGTGTTAACGCTATCAATTGTTATTTTTTTAGGCTCTGCGGCGTTAATTCAGTTTGGTTTCGTGCTTATCTACGCCACCGTTATCGTTGATCGTTTCATACATCACGCTTCCCGTCGTGGCAGAGGACAATCCCTTCACCGTCATGGCTTTTTCACTAAACGGCAGAACAGATTGCTGAGCAACGTCATAGCTTTTCTGGCCCGCTTTCAGCGTGACTTTGGAAATGGCGACGTTGTACGGGGAGTTGTTATGCGCAACGAGCTGAACCGCATTGCCGTCTTTTTTCGCTGACCACGTCATGTCAGTTGCGGCCTGAAGAGGAGAGCCTTTCAGCCCATCAGGACGGAAGAAGAATTTAATGCGCGTACGAAACGCAAGCTGCAGCTGGTTAAGGCTTTCACCCTCTTTGGCTTTGGATTTTGGTGGGATCTCCAGCACGTTAAACCAGTACAGTGATTCGCGATCCTGCGGCAGGGGTTTACCCATATAGGTAATACGTAATGATTGACCATTTTTAGGATCAATACGGGATACCGGTGGCGTGATGACAAAAGGTAATTTCAGCTCTTGCGGATTAACATCATCGCGCCCGTCGTCGAGCCAGGTTTGCACCAGCAGCGGTTTGTTGCCACGGTTTTCAAGATTGACCACCACGTCTTTCGACGATTGCGGATAAATAATACGCGTGCCTGAAATAACAATATCTGCACAGGCGTTAAACGTCGTTAACAGCGCAGCAGCGGCCAGGGCGGTTTTAATTCCTTTAAATCCGGACATAGTAAACATTATTTCCACTTCCTTTTGGAATGATACAAATAATCCCCCGACGAAGCGGGGGATTGGTTACACATTAATACTTAACGAATTTATTATTCGTAGATCATGGTGAAGGCAACCTGCGCCTGCACGGTACCAGCAGTTACAGGGTTAGAGGTGGAATCCCAGCCCTGGCCCTGAGTGTAAGCAACTTTATAGAACAGATTGCCAACGCCGTCTGTGATAGTCGCTTTCTGAGTGTTGTTGGTCTGGTCAACTTTGATCTGATCGGTAGCAGAGTTGCCATCGTTCGACAGAACCAGGTTTACGTTTTTCGCAGCGCCCTGTGCGTTGCTTGCTGGAACCAGCATGCCGCCTTCATTAGAGGTGGTACCCGCCCAGGAGTCAAACTGCGCAGACGCTTTTGCAACGGTAGCAGCATCACAACCAGTCATAGACAGGCTGAATTTTTTCTGGCCCAGGGTGCTGGTTGCGCCCAGTGCGTTAGCGAAATCTTTAACGAAAACGGTATCCAGAGTAACGTCGAAATCGTTACCATTCTGGTCAATTTTCTGATCCAGGGAAACCTTACAGGTGTTGGTAGAAACCATACCGTGGAAGGTGATAGTGCCGGTATCTGCAGTTGAATCTGCCGCAACTGCAGAACCTGCGCTCAGTACCAGTGCAACTGCTACGCCCATGCCAACATTTTTTAAAGACATTTTAATATCCCTATCTTTTTATAAAAGGAGAACAGCAAATAACTGAAGCGTTAATTTGCTTCTTGAAAGGTTATTTCGCGGCGAATTTTATTCTCTTTTTATGGGGGCGGATAGATAAGGAGATCTTATAAATACTGTAGTCAGGATTAAGTTATGCTAACGTAATTACCAAGAATATATGAAGTGTATAATTTGTCGTCGTTATATATTACTAATCTCAATAAATAAGCGGATGATGAGGTGGACTTATTCGTGATAATTATATTATCAGCGAACAAGTCCATAAAAATGATCAGGCAACCTGTACCGGAATGGCCTTCGCGGTACGTTTCATCTCATTTTCGCCTTCAAAATAAGCTACTTTAGGCTGCCAGCGACGGGCTTCTTCATCAGACATCATCACGAAGCTGGCGATAATCACGATATCGCCCACGTCCGCGCAGTGCGCAGCCGCGCCGTTAACGGAGATGATTTTAGAGCCGCGCTCGGCGGCGATTGCGTACGTCGAGAAGCGTTTGCCGTTATTTACGTTCCAGATATCAATCGCTTCGTTTTCGAGGATACCCGCCGCGTCGAGAAAATCCTGGTCGATGGCGCAGGAACCTTCATAGTGCAGGTCGGCCTGGGTGACTTTGACACGGTGAAGCTTACCTTGCAGCATTTTGCGAATCATTACGTTTACCTTTCATATTCCTGGTAGAAAAAACTACGCCAGCTCAACCACTTTGTTATCGATAAGGCGCGCCTGACCGAGCCACGCCGCCACCAGAATAACCGCACGTTTACTGGTCTCAGAAAGCGCCAGAAGCGTATCGGCATCCCGAATTTGAACGTCGTCAGCACGAAGACCTTTGTCGTTCAGCGCCTGTTCAGCCAGCGCAACGATCTCTTCTGCGGTTAACTCTTTCGCCAGCAGTTGCTCTGCCATGGTATTCATGACTTTGCTTAATCCCGGCGCAATTTTACGCTGATCGGCGGTCAGATAGCCGTTGCGGGAGCTGAGCGCCAGGCCGTCTTTGGCACGCACAATCGGCACGCCCACAATCTCGATATCGTACCCCATGTCGGCAACCATTTTGCGGATCAATGCCAGCTGCTGGAAGTCCTTCTCGCCGAAGCAGGCAATGTCCGGCTGAACCAGGTTAAACAGCTTGCTGACGATGGTGGAGACGCCGCGGAAATGGCCCGGTCGGCTGGCCCCTTCCAGCATGGTGGATATGCCCGGTACGTCCACGAAGGTCGCTTCGTCGGTACCCTGAGGATAGATATCCGCTGGCGCAGGGGAGAAGACGATATCCACATGGCGTTTTTTCAGCTTCTCGCAATCTTCCTGCAGCGTGCGCGGATAGCGGGCGAGATCGTCGGCACGGTCAAACTGCATTGGGTTAACGAAGATACTGACCACCACAATATCGGCACGCGCTCTCGCTTCGTCGACCAGCTTCATATGGCCGTCGTGCAGGTTGCCCATGGTCGGCACCAGGGCGATACGTTGACCTTCCTGACGCGCCCGGCGGATGTGCTGGCGCAGCAGTGGCAGGGTTTCAATGATTAGCACACCTTAACTCCTTAATGGAAACTGTGTTCTTCGCCCGGATAAACGCCGGACTCTACCTCAGCGATATACTGCCGTACCGCGGCGCGCAAGTCGCCCGCCCCGGTCAGGAAATTTTTAGCAAATTTTGGAATGTGCCCGCCGGTTATGCCGAAGGCGTCGTGCATCACCAGTATCTGACCGTCGGTGACGTTACCCGCTCCGATGCCGATCACCGGAATGGAAAGCGCGTCGGTCACCCGTTTTGCCAGTTCGACCGGCACACACTCCAGCACCAGCAGCTGTGCGCCTGCCGCTTCCAGGGCGAGGGCGTCATCAAGCAGCGTCTGCCCGGCATCACCACGGCCCTGCACCTTATAGCCGCCAAAGATGTTTACGGACTGCGGCGTAAGCCCCAGGTGTCCGCATACCGGCACTGCGCGCTCGGTGAGCATTTTCACGGTGTCGACAAGCCAGGCGCCGCCTTCGATTTTGACCATGTTTGCCCCGGCGCGCATAACCGCAGCCGCATTGTCGAACGCCTGTTCGGGGGTGGCATATGCCATAAACGGCAGATCGGAAAGAAGCAGGCAGGCTGGTGCACCACGCCGCACGGCGCGCGTATGGTAAGCAATATCCTCAACCGTCACTGGCAGAGTGGAATCATGTCCTTGTACCGTCATCCCTAACGAATCCCCCACCAGCATCACGTTGATCCCTTCTTCGGCAAACAATTTGGCGAAGCTGTAGTCATACGCGGTGATGGTGGCGAAGCGTTTTTTTTCCTGTTTGCATTTCTGCAGTAAGGAGATGGTGGTTGGTTTCATACTGTTTCCTGATAACCCAAAAACGAATCTTTGCGCATTCTAACAGTAACATTTAAGGGAACAATGATTTTAGGCAATCGATTAACCACAAATATTTAATGGTTAACCGATAAAAAAGCGTATTACCAGCGGGCCGGTTTTTCCGCGTTGAGAACGTCAAGCACGGACTTCAGCGAGGTACCGTCAGGGAAGGTCAAATCGGGGGCGACTTCAAACAGCGGCCAGAGCATAAAGCCGCGGTTTTTCATGTCGTAATGCGGCACGGTAAGGCGCTCGGTATGGATAACGCTGTCGCCAAACAGCATGATATCGAGGTCCAGCGTGCGCGGCCCCCAGCGTTCGGCTTTACGCACGCGCCCCTGCTGTAATTCGATGCGCTGGGTGTTATCGAGCAGCGTGTCGGCATCAAGCGCGGTGTCCAGCACCACGGCGGCATTCAGGTAATCAGGCTGATCCTGTGGACCCAGCGGCGGTGTGCGGTAGAAAGAGGAGACCGCAACAATGTGGCTGTGCGGGATCTCCCCCAGCGCCCGTACGGCAGCATTGACCTGCTCCAGCGGAGAGGCCAGATTGCTGCCAAGGGCGATGTACGCGAGGGTCACGCTGATCCTTCACGACGCGGCGCGCGTTTGCGCGGGCGGCGGTGACGACGACGCGGGGCCGGATCATCATCGAGATCGGTCAGCATATCTTTCTGCTCCGGCGGAGCGGAAACCTGGAATTCTCCCCACCACTGCGCCAGACGCTGCAGCTCCTGGTTCTTCTCGATTTCGGCCCGCAGAGAGAGCAGGTCGAACGCGGCGCGGAATTTTGGATGCTCCATCAGCTTCCAGGCGCGTTTACCCTGACGACGGGACATGCGCAGCTGAAGCTGCCAGATATCGCGCACCAGCGTGGTAATGCGTTTTGGAATGGCCAGCGTCCGGCAGGCTTCATCAAGCACGTCGTTAGCCGCCAGGGCAAAGGCGTCGTAATAGGCCAGACCGCTTTCCTGAGTGATCCGCTGAGCCGTTTCCAGCAAGGGATACCAGAACATCGCCGAGAACAGGAACGCCGGGTTCACGCGCATATCGTTGTGGATGCGGGTATCGGTGTTCTTCAGCACCTGCGCAATCATGCGCTCCATCGGGCTGTCGCCGTTTTCGGTGAAGTAGCGCGTAATGGTCGGGAACAGCGGCTGGAACAGGCTGTATTCACGTAGCAGGTTGTAGGTTTCGAACCCGTAACCGGCCTGTAGCAGTTTCAGCGCTTCTTCGAACAGACGGGCTGGCGGCACGTCGTTAATGAGCGTGGCCAGACGGGGGATAGGCTCCGCCGTCTCCGGGCTGATGCGCATATTGAGCTTGGCGGCAAAGCGCACGGCACGCAGCATGCGCACCGGGTCTTCGCGATAGCGCGTCTCTGGCATGCCGATCAGGCGAATCAGGCCGTCTTTCAGGTCCTGCATGCCGCCGACATAATCACGCACGGTGAAATCGGCCACGCTGTAGTAAAGGCTGTTAATCGTGAAATCGCGACGCTGGGCGTCTTCTTCGATAGAGCCAAAGATGTTGTCTCGCAGCAGCATGCCGTTCTGGCCGCGCTGGGAGGTGGTACGATCGGCTGCGCTCGCTTCGTGATGACCGCGGAAGGTGGCCACCTCGATAATTTCCGGGCCAAACATAACGTGGGCAAGACGGAAGCGGCGGCCAACCAGGCGGCAGTTGCGGAATAATTTACGCACCTGCTCAGGTGTGGCGCTGGTGGTCACATCGAAATCTTTTGGCTTTTTGCCCAGCAGTAAATCACGCACTCCACCGCCAACGAGATAGGCCTCGTAGCCCGCTTTGTTCAGACGATAGAGCACCTTGAGGGCATTTTCACTGATATCTTTGCGGGAAATATTGTGCTGCTCACGGGGAACAACCGACATGCGGTTTTGTGCAATAGCATCATTCGCCATGCTCTCTTCGCGGCTCAGCACTTTACGGCAAAAATTAGCGACTCGGGTAAAAATGGTACACCTCGTAGTGTGTTTTGTTATGAAAAAAGCGGCTAATCATAGCTCAGCGCAGCGCATTTGAGAATGCTGGATTTTAGGCACGGCCTCAAGTGACCAGTTGGCAATCGCCATTTTCAGCAGTTCTTCAGTGTGAAGATCCTGCCAGCCGTCGATGACAGTCTGGTTGAGAAACCGCAGCGCGTCGATTAAAACCGGGCGCGGATCGCCGCCCGGCAGGGCTGGTGCATGGTTTTGCTTGGACAACTTCAGGCCCGACGCGGTGACCGCCAGCGGGAGATGAATGTAATCCGGAGCTGCCCAGCCAAACTGACGATACAGCGAAATATGGCGCACGGTGGGTTCCACCAGATCGGCGCCGCGCACAATTTCCGTGACGCCCTGGAAATGGTCATCCACGACCACCGCCAGGTTGTAGGCGAACAGGCCATCGCGGCGGTGGATGATGAAATCCTCCTGCGCCAGACGCGCATCCGCCTGTATCTCACCGGATAGCAGATCGTTAAAACGGGTCACGGGGTCGCGCTGACGCAGACGAACAGCCGCGTTTTCCGGGCCGTTGTTGAGCGTGCGGCAATGGCCGTCATAGACGCCCCCTACGCTCTGGATGCGGGCGCGGGTGCAGGTACAGTTGTAGGAAAGCCCTTGTTCGTGAAGCCAGGCCAGCCGTTCACGATAGGCCTCGTGGCGTGTTGATTGCCAGAGAACGTCGCCGTCCCAGTGAAGACCGTAATGTTCCAGCTGATGCAGAATGGTGTCTGCCGCACCGGGAACTTCACGCGGAGGATCGATATCTTCAATACGAACGAGCCAGGTACCCTGATGGGCGCGAGCCTGCAGGTAGCTGCCAAGGGCGGCTATCAAGGAGCCGAAATGTAATTCACCGGAAGGGGATGGCGCGAAGCGCCCAATATAATGTGATTCAGACATATCAACTAATAAGGCGGGAGAGACTCCCGCCTTTACGGTGTGTTTAGAGGGCGGATTAACCGGCCATCTGTTTTTCGCGAATTTCTGCCAGCGTTTTACAGTCGATACACAGATCGGCGGTTGGACGCGCTTCGAGGCGGCGAATTCCGATTTCAACACCGCAGGATTCGCAGTAGCCAAAATCTTCGTCCTCAACCTTTTTCAGCGTTTTTTCGATCTTTTTGATCAGTTTGCGTTCGCGGTCACGGTTACGCAGTTCGAGGCTGAACTCTTCTTCCTGAGCGGCACGGTCTACCGGATCCGGGAAGTTAGCAGCTTCATCCTGCATATGAGTAACGGTGCGATCGACTTCATCCCTGAGTTGATTACGCCATGCTTCAAGAATACGCTTGAAGTGCGACAGCTGGGCTTCGTTCATATACTCTTCGCCCGGCTTCTCCTGGTATGGCTCCACCCCAGCGATGGCGAGAATACTCAGGGACGATGTTTTACGGTTTTGCCCTTCTTGCATGTTGCTTCTCCTTAACACGCACTATCGATCCCCGTGTCGGGGGAAAAATCAGGTCGCTATAAATAGCAGATGCTTTTCCGTAAGGCAATTATCTAAACGTAACACTTGACAAGCCTGTGAGGAAAAGCGTATTTGCGCACGCGGCCAGAACACATAATAACCAATCGTCTAATCCCTTATAAGACAATGGGAAGAGAGGATCTCAGAGTCATATTTTTGGCCGAAAGTTCCGCTTTATAAGCGAAAATCTCTACCCCCTGCTTTTGTGCCTCATGCAACAATTGCGCGTATTTAAGATCAATATGGCGGGCGGGAGAGAAGCGTTCGATGGCTGAGTGCAAAACGGCAAACAGCAATACGGCGCGCTTGCCCGCCGCCGCAACACTCATTAGCTCTCGCAGATGCTTCTGGCCACGTAGCGTTACCGCATCCGGAAAGTAGCCATTTTCCTGCTCTGCTAACGTCACTGATTTGACTTCAATATAGCACTCAGGACGATCTTCCGCCTGTAACATGAAGTCAATTCTGCTGCCCTCATCGCCATATTTCACTTCGCCTTTCAGCATACTGTAACCCGTAAGTTCCGGGAGCAAATCATTTGTTAGCGCTTCCTTCACTAATTGGTTTGCCCGCAGGGTGTTGACGCAAATAAATGCGCCATTTTGCGTCTGCGTCATTTCCCAGGTATGCGGGTATTTGCGTTTAGTATTTTCTGAAGTGGAATACCAGACGGTGTCCCCCGGCGTGGCACAGCCCGTCATGGCCCCGGTATTGGGGCAGTGCAGGGTAAAGTGTTCCCCCTCGGGAGTCACCACGTCAGCAAGAAAGCGTTTGTAGCGCTGGATAAGCGTGGCGTGCTGCAGGGCCGGACTAAACTTCATCAGAATTCCTTATCGTGTCGCCCAGCGTCCAGCGCTGGAGCGGGGTATAGCGGGTGCGTCCTCGTGCAAAAACCGATTCGTACAGCGCGAAGCCGTTCACCGGAAAAGACCAGTGAAAACCCGGCGGCGGGATGGCGACGGCGTGTCCCGCATCGCGCAGCAGCGTGATATGCGGATGAAACGGCTGCGGGCTTTGGTAGCACCCGCTGCGTGCCGCCTGTGCGCGCAGCATACTGGCAAGCTGTAACAGCCCGCGCGGCGGCTGACGCGTACCCAGCCAGACGACGCGGGAGCGCAACCACTGCCCGGCATCGTCAAGGTGTAGCGTAAACCCCGGCTGGGAAATTCGCCCGGCCATGGCCGCCAGCGCACGCTGCTTTTCGGCACTCACGTCGCCCAGAAATGCCAGCGTCAGGTGCAGGTTTGCCGCCGCAATCGGACGGCCCGCTTCCGGCGGAAAGTGGCTGGCGCGCCAGCGCACAATTTGCCGCTGCACGTTGGCGGGCAACTCCAGGGCGAAAAACAGTCGTTTCGACTCAGACATACAGGGGACTCGGTAATGATATGCGCCGATGCTACAATGTACGCCGACTAAAGTTAACCCTCTGGAGCTGTTCGTGTCCTCTTTGCCGGTCGCCGTCGTCCTTCCTGAGCTTCTCACTGCCTTAAAATATGCCCCTCAGGTCTTGCTCAATGCCCCCACGGGCGCGGGGAAGTCCACCTGGCTGCCGCTGCAGATCCTGACATCGGGCGTTATCTCCGGGAAAATTATCCTGCTGGAGCCGCGCAGGCTGGCCGCGCGCAATGTGGCGCAGCGTCTGGCGGAGCTGCTGAACGAGAAACCGGGTGAAACGGTAGGCTACCGGATGCGGGCTGACACCTGCGTGGGGCCAACGACGCGCCTGGAGGTGGTGACCGAGGGTATCCTCACCCGCATGCTGCAAAACGATCCTGAGCTTAACGGCGTCGGGCTGGTGATTCTGGATGAATTCCACGAGCGTAGCCTGCAGGCGGATCTGGCGCTGGCGCTGCTGCTGGACGTGCAGCAGGGGCTGCGCGACGATCTCCGGCTGCTGATCATGTCGGCGACGCTGGACAATGCTCTGCTGCGCCAGGCGCTGCCCGACGCACCGGTGATCTCATCCGAAGGCCGCGCGTTCCCGGTTGAGCGCCGATACCAATCGCTGCCTGCGCATCAGCGTTTTGACGACGCCGTGGCGATAGCAACGGCAGAGCTTCTGCGTCAGGAACCCGGTTCGCTGCTGCTGTTTTTACCCGGCGTGGGGGAAATCCAGCGCGTACAGGAGCAGCTCGCCACCCGTGTGGGCGGTGATGTCGTGCTTTGCCCGCTCTACGGCGCGCTGCCGCTCAGTGAGCAGCGCAAAGCGATTCTGCCTGCGCCTGCCGGTCAGCGTAAGGTGGTGCTGGCAACCAATATTGCCGAAACCAGCTTAACCATCGAAGGCATTCGCCTGGTGGTCGATTGCGCGCAGGAGAGGGTGGCGAGCTTTGATCCGCGGACCGGGCTTACCCGACTGATTACGCAACGCATCAGCCAGGCGTCGATGGTGCAGCGCGCAGGGCGTGCGGGGCGTCTTGAGCCGGGGATCTGTTTACACCTGATCGGCGCCGAGCAGGCCGAACGGGCGGCGCTGCACGGTACGCCGGAAATTCTGCAAAGCGACCTTTCGGGGCTGACGATGGATCTGCTTCAGTGGGGTTGTCCGGATCCGGAGCAACTGGTCTGGCTCAACCCGCCGCCGGTGGTCAATCTTGCCGCTGCCCGTACACTGCTGGCCCAGCTCGGTGCGCTGGACGGCGAACGGCTGTCGTCGCGCGGCCAGAAAATGGCGGCCATCGGCAACGATCCGCGTCTGGCGGCCATGCTGGTGGCGGCAGAGGGAGATGACGAAATTGCCACGGCCGCGAAACTGGCGGCTATCCTTGAGGAGCCGCCGCGAGGTGGCAGCAGCGATCTGGCGCAGGCCTTTTCCCGTCGTCAGGGGCACTGGCAGCAGCGCGCGCAGCAGCTGTGCCGACGGCTCAACAGCCACGGTGGCGCGCCCGACGGTGACCGTATCGTTCCCCTGCTGGCGCGGGCTTTTCCGGACCGGATCGCACGTCGTCGCGGCCTTGACGGACGCTACCAGCTGGCGAACGGCATGGGGGCCATGCTCGACGTCGACGACGCCCTGACGCGGCATGAATGGCTGATTGCGCCGCTGCTGTTGCAGGGCAGTCACTCGCCGGATGCGCGCATTCTGCAGGCGATTGCCGTTGATATCGACGCGCTCACCCGCGCCTGCCCGCAGCTGCTTCAGCAGTCTGACAGTGTGGAATGGGATGAAGCCCAGGGCACGCTGAAGGCGTTTCGCCGCAGCCAGATTGGCAGGCTGACGCTGGGGACGAAACCGCTGGCGAAGCCCTCGGAAGAGGAGCTGCATCAGGCGATGCTGAACGGCATCCGTGAGAAGGGGCTGGGCGTCCTGAACTGGACGCCGGAGGCCGAGCAGTATCGTCTTCGTCTGCTGTGTGCCGCGCGCTGGTTGCCGGAATACAACTGGCCTGCGGTAGATGACGACACGCTGCTGGCGTCGCTGGAAGGGTGGCTCTTGCCGCAAATGGCGGGCGTACACTCGCTGCGGGCGCTGAAAGCGCTCGATGTTAAGGCCGCGTTACAGAATTTACTGGACTGGTCATTACGTCAACGTCTGGATAGTGAACTGCCTGGGCATTACACTGTGCCGACCGGGAGCCGGATTGCCATTCGTTATCATGACGATAATCCGCCTGCGCTGGCGGTGCGTATGCAGGAAATGTTCGGTGAGGCGAGCACGCCGTCCATTGCCGAAGGGCGTGTGCCGCTGGTGCTGGAGCTGCTCTCACCCGCGCATCGTCCGCTGCAGATCACCCGTGATCTGGGCGCGTTTTGGGCGGGGAGCTACCGTGACGTGCAGAAAGAGATGAAGGGGCGCTACCCGAAACACGTCTGGCCGGACGATCCGGCGAACACCGCACCGACGCGGCGGACGAAGAAGTATTCGTAGGGTAAGTGCGGGCTGATGCCCTCACCCCG
Source organism: Enterobacter sp. UPMP2052 (assembly GCF_053709675.1). NCBI lineage: Bacteria > Pseudomonadati > Pseudomonadota > Gammaproteobacteria > Enterobacterales > Enterobacteriaceae > Enterobacter > Enterobacter sp. UPMP2052. Next base: position 64,529 of record NZ_JBSKJR010000003.1, on the reverse strand, counting down.
GCCCTCTCCCACGGGAAGAGGGAGAAAAGACATAAATTTGAGAGATTTCTTCTATCACGCTGATGTGGAAGACAAGAGAATCTGGCCTTTGCGCCTGAATGTTGCGGAGAAAAAGCATGGCGGGGAATGACCGCGAGCCAATAGGACGTAAGGGAAAACCCACGCGTCCGGCGAAAGAAAAAGTGAGCCGTCGTCGACTCAGAGATGAGGAGTATGACGATGACTATGAAGACGATTATGAGGATAAAGGATCCATGCCACGCAAAGGAAAGGGCAAAGGACGCAGGCCTCGTGGTAAGCGCGGCTGGTTCTGGCTGCTGCTGAAGCTGTTCATTGTTTTTGTCGTGCTGATTGCGATTTACGGCGTGTATCTGGATCAGAAGATCCGCAGCCGAATCGATGGCAAAGTCTGGCAGCTGCCCGCGGCGGTGTATGGCCGTATGGTCAACCTTGAGCCGGATATGTCCATCAGCAAGAACGAGATGGTCAAGCTGCTGCAGGCGACGCAGTATCGTCAGGTGACGAAGATGACGCGCCCTGGCGAGTTTACTGTACAGGCGAAAAGCATTGAGATGATCCGCCGTCCGTTCGACTTCCCGGACAGCAAAGAGGGGCAGGTGCGCGCGCGTCTGACCTTTGACGGCGATCGTCTTGAAACCATCGAGAACATGGATAACAACCGTCAGTTCGGTTTCTTCCGTCTCGATCCGCGTTTGATCACCATGCTGTCGTCGGCGAACGGCGAGCAGCGCCTGTTCGTAGCGCGTAACGGCTTCCCGGATCTGCTGGTGGATACCCTGCTGGCAACCGAGGACCGTCACTTCTACGAGCACGACGGTATCAGCCTTTACTCCATCGGTCGTGCGGTGCTGGCGAACCTGACGGCAGGGCGCACGGTGCAGGGGGCGAGTACCCTGACCCAGCAGCTGGTGAAGAACCTGTTCCTCTCCAGCGAACGCTCCTACTGGCGTAAGGCCAACGAAGCGTACATGGCAGTGCTGATGGACGCGCGCTACAGCAAGGATCGCATCCTTGAGCTGTATATGAACGAGGTCTATCTCGGCCAGAGCGGCGATAACGAAATTCGCGGCTTCCCGCTGGCGAGCCTGTACTACTTTGGCCGCCCGGTGGAAGAGCTGAGCCTTGACCAGCAGGCGCTGCTGGTGGGCATGGTGAAAGGGGCGTCCATCTATAACCCGTGGCGCAACCCGAAACTGGCGCTGGAGCGTCGTAACCTGGTGCTGCGTCTGCTGCAACAGCAGCAGGTCATTGACCAGGAGCTTTACGACATGCTGAGCGCGCGTCCGCTGGGCGTGCAGCCGCGTGGTGGGGTGATCTCTCCGCAGCCTGCGTTTATGCAGATGGTGCGTCAGGAGCTTCAGAGCAAGCTCGGTGACAAGGTGAAAGATCTCTCCGGTGTGAAAATCTTCACCACCTTCGATTCCGTCGCGCAGGATGCGGCAGAAAAGGCGGCCGTTGAAGGCATTCCGGTGCTGAAGAAACAGCGCAAGCTGAGCGATCTTGAAACGGCGATGGTGGTGGTTGACCGTAACACCGGTGAAGTGCGCGCCATGGTGGGCGGTGCTGAGCCGCAGTTCGCGGGTTACAACCGTGCAATGCAGGCGCGTCGTTCGATTGGTTCTCTGGCAAAACCGGCGACCTATCTCACCGCGCTGAGCCAGCCGAACCAGTACCGCCTGAACACCTGGATTGCCGATGCGCCAATTTCCCTGCGCCAGCCTAACGGCCAGGTATGGTCCCCGCAGAACGATGACAGACAGTTCAGCGGCCAGGTTATGCTGGTGGATGCGCTGACGCGCTCCATGAACGTGCCAACGGTTAACCTCGGTATGGCACTGGGTCTGCCGGCGATCACCGATACCTGGCAGAAGCTGGGCGTGCCGAAAGATCAGCTGCATCCGGTACCGGCGATGATCCTCGGGGCGCTGAACCTGACGCCAATTGAAGTCGCGCAGGCGTTCCAGACGATCGCCAGCGGCGGTAACCGTGCGCCATTGTCAGCCCTGCGTTCGGTCATTGCCGAAGACGGTTCAGTGCTGTATCAGAGCTTCCCGCAGGCAGAACGCGCGGTTCCGGCCCAGGCGGCCTATATGACCCTGTGGACCATGCAGCAGGTTGTACAGCGTGGCACCGGGCGTCAGCTGGGGGCGAAGTATCCAGGCCTGCATCTGGCGGGTAAAACCGGGACCACCAACAACAACGTTGATACCTGGTTCGCCGGTATTGATGGCCGTGAAGTTGTGATCACCTGGGTAGGCCGCGATAACAACCAGCCGACCAAACTGTATGGTGCGAGCGGCGCGATGTCGATTTACCAGCGTTATCTTGCCAATCAGTCCCCGGTCCCGCTGAACCTGGTGGCACCGGAAGATATCGTCGATATGGGCGTGGATGACGCGGGTAACTTCATCTGTGGCGGCGGCGTGCGCATGCTGCCGGTCTGGACGACGAACCCGGATTCCCTGTGCCAGCAGAGCCAGCCGGAACAGCCGACGGGCAACCCGTTCGATCAGTCTTCTCAACCTCAACAGCCGCAGCAACAGCCGCAGCAGCAGAATGAGAAGAAAGACAGCGACGGCGTCGCAGGCTGGATCAAGGACATGTTTGGCGGAAACTGATTTTCGCCATGATAAAAAGCCGCTTCCTGACGAAGCGGCTTTTTTTTTGGTAACAGAGCCGCTTACTTTATTCGATGAGATCTCACTTCATTTAAAAATAATGAATATTTCTTTTAGAAATAATAACGATTGCTTTCTTTCAGACAAATCAGTGAGTTAATAAGAATAGGGTGAGGGAGACGGTTTTACCCGGTAGACGCACTTGAGGCGATTCTGATTTAATCTTGTTCAGTTTGAAATGTTATTCATTGAGTGGGTCAGAATATTTACCTTTCATTCGTCTCTACTCATTTGTTTTGTCAGGAATGGAATCATCTTTTTATCTCATATAAGGAATATTCGATGAAAAATAAAATTGTGTACTCTTTTTTCGCGGCCAGTATTTTGGCTGTATCATCACTGCCTGCGTTGGCGAGTGATTCCGGTACCGTGAATTTCGCCGGTAAAATTGTTGCTGATACCTGTGTCGTTAACGTTGATGATTCCAACTCAACGGTATCAACCGTTACCTTTGCAGACACGTATCCGTCTGACTATGGCTCAGATGGCAAAGTGGGCACCTCGAAAAATTTCAAAATTTCAGTGTCAGGTTGTGATCCCCTGGTCTCTAAACTGAACCTGAAATTTAGCGGTACCACGACGGATGCGGCGTATAAACGTCTGCAAAACGATCTGACGGGTGCCGGCAATGCGACCCATGTAGGGATTACCGTCACCAATAATAACGGTGGTAAAAGCGATGTGCTGTTTAACGGTTCTGTTCCTGACGGCACAACGGATGTCACGAACGACCCTGAGGGCACGGCTGCCTCTGTTTTTAACTATACCGCGAATGTCATCCAGGTCGGTGATACTGTGCCAACCGCAGGCCACTACTCGGCTTCCGCAACATTTGAAGTGATGTATCGCTAACTCTTTTCGGGGCAGTGTTAAATCGCTGCCCTTTTCGGATTTAAATATTATGAAAGCGTTATTAAAAGTATTATGCGGATGCATAGTCATTGGTTGCTGTTCAGCACAGGCCAGTATTGTATTAGGTGGCACCCGCGTTATTTATCCATCGAATAAATCTGAAGTGCAGATTGCGTTAAAAAATAAAGATCCGCATACGCGTTATTTAGTGCAGAGTTGGGTCAGTAATCCAGACGATACCAAAGCGCCATTTGTTGTTACCCCTCCGGTTTACAAATTGCAGGAAAACCGCCAGACGCTTTTACATATTATTTATACGGGCGATAAAAATGCGCTTCCCAACGACCGGGAAACATTCTTTGTGGCGAACGTTAAGTCCGTTTCGGCGCTTGCGCCAGAATTGAAAGATAAAAATACATTGCAGTTTGCCATGAAGACGCGGCTTAAGCTGTTCTGGCGACCGTCGCAGTTAAAAGAAGCTGATGCGCTCCAGGCATGGGAAAAGATCGCTTTCCGCCGCCAGGGGACGCAGCTTATTGCGAAAAACCCTACGCCTTTCTATGTCTCCTTTGGCGAACTGGCCGTCGGGGGCAAAGCCGTGCCCGTTGTTGAAACCAAATCCACCCCCGGCGCGGTGGCGATGATGGTTGCGCCTTACAGCGAACAGACCTTCCCCTTGCCCGCAGGCGCAAAGGGTGCCGTTACATGGACAGCCATTAACGACCATGGTGCACAAACGCCGCAGAAGCAGCAGGCCCTATAACACATCATGTTGGTAGCGTATGTCTTCGTTCTCAAATTACAGGCCGATTCTGAAGGGGGTCGCGTTAGCCATGCTGGCGTTATTTCAGCCTGCAAATGCGGACGACGAATTCAACCTGCGCATTCTTGAGCTGGACACTCCGCTGGAAAATACCGCTACCCTTAAAAATTTCATCGGGAATAACAGCTTGCTGGCCGGAAGCTACCCGGTGACCATTATGTGGGGGCGGGACATTATCGATAAACGGACCGTGACCTTTGTACTGTCAGACGACAAGCAAAGGCTGCTGCCCGAACTGACCAAGGCCGACCTGCGTGATTTTGGCCTCAAGGTAGATACCCTGCCGGACATGAAAGATCTGGCTGATAGCGCCCGGGTAGAGGATATCTCGCATTTCATTGAAGGGGCGCAGTACGACTTTAATCAGGACGATCAAACCCTGAGTCTGGTGATCCCGCAGATTTACCGCGACCAAACGGCGTCAGGGACGATCAACCCAAAATACTGGGACGACGGAGCAACAGCTGCCTGGGCCAGCTACCAGGTCAGTGGTTCGCAGCAGGAATCAGATTCCGGTAAAAATACCTCCACCTGGTTGGGTCTGGATTCGGGCATTAACCTCGGCGCGTGGCGACTGCGTAATAACAGCACCTGGAGCGACACCGCCGGCTGGGACGCCATCAGTAACAGCCTGCAACGCGACATTAAAGCCTTACGAAGCCAGCTGGAGATTGGCCAGACTGCCACCAGCGGCGAGTTATTTGATAGCGTTCAGATGACGGGCGTAAAGCTTGAAACCGATATCTCCATGTTGCCAACCAGTCAGCAGGGGTTTGCGCCTGTGGTTCGCGGTATTGCCAATAGCGATGCGAAGGTCACCATCAAACAAAATGGCTATACCCTCTACCAGACCAACGTCGCCCCCGGTCCGTTTGAAATTCATGACTTAAGTCAGGTGACCTCCGGTGCCGATCTCGAAGTGACCGTAGAAGAAGCGGATGGCAGTGAACACAGCTTTATTCAGGCCAGCGCCTCGGTACCCATTCTTCAGCGGGAAGGGGCGTTTAAATATTCCCTCGCAGCAGGAACGTTTCGCGGTAATGAAGGGGAGGAAGAACCTGCTTTTGCGCAAGGAACGGCGATTTATGGCCTGCCTTACGGCGTGACGGTCTACTCCGGTGCGCTGGGAGCATCCCTTTATCATGCGTTTCTGGCCGGCGTCGGCGCGGATTTGGGGCGTTTCGGCTCGGCATCGGTTGACGTGACCGCCGCCCACACCCTGTTTGACGATGGCCGCGATCCCGCCAGCGGCTTGTCATGGCGCGCGCAGTATTCGAAAGACATTCCTGATACAGACACCACGGTCACGCTGGCGAGCTATCGCTATTCCACCGCCGGGTTTTATACCTTTCAGGAGGCTATCGACCAACGCGACAGCAACATTGACGACGGGATCTACACCTATCGACGGGTCAATAACCGTCGCAGCCGCATGCAGGTTAACCTCTCTCAGCGACTGGGGGACTGGGGTTCTACCTATGTTAACGCTTATCAGCAAAACTACTGGGATATGAGCGGCAGCGAACGCAGCGTGAGCGCCGGGTTTAGCTCAAGCTGGCGCGATATAACCTGGTCTGTCAGCTACAACCTGACCCGCACTCCGGATGCCGACAACGACAGGCAACTGGCGCTGATGGTCAACATCCCTTTCTCACGCTGGCTGCCAAATTCATGGGCAAGCTACAGCATGACGACCGCCAGCGGCGGGTATACCTCTCATCAGGCCGGTATTGGCGGAACGGCGCTGGAGGATAATAAGCTCAGCTACAACCTTCAGCAGAGCTATACCAGCAACAATGTCGGATACGGCGCCAGTCTTTCAGGGCGCTACAGAGGATCGGCTGGCGAGGTCGGGCTGGGTTACAGCTACGGCGGCAGCAACAGGCAGTGGAATTACAACGCGAAAGGCTCGCTGGTAGCCCATGAGCACGGGGTGACGCTCGGGCAGTCTGTGCGCGACGCCTTTGCCATCGTCCATATCAAAGACGGCAGCAACGTGAAAGTCCAGAACGGGCGCGGGATTTATACCGACGCTTTTGGCAATGCGATTGTCCCGACGCTGACGGCCTATCGCCATAATGGCATCACCGTAAACACAGAGGATCGTGACGATCTGGATATCGAGCTCGCGACACAGGATGTGGTGCCAACCAAAGGGGCGGCCATGATGGCGAATTTTGATGCGCGTGCAGGCCAGCGCGCGCTGGTCACGCTGATTTATCTCGGTAAACCCGTGCCGTTTGGGGCCATCGTCACGCTGGATAACACCTCCGCGATTGTCGGTGATGACGGGGAAGTCTGGCTAACCGGCCTGCAGGGGACTGTCGCGTTAAGCGTGCAGTGGGGAGAGGACGCCGGACAGCAGTGCAAAGGGACGTTGACCGTGCCTGCTGAGCGCGCGGCGAACATTTTAAAATCAACGGTGCATTGCCGTTAGGTGGGGAACGATGGGCAATGATTTATCACTCAGGCGTGCGCTGATGAGCATAGGGTTGCTGGCTGCTGCGGGGGCGTTGTCGCCTGCGTATGCCAACACAACCTGTGTCGGCAACCAACTGGAGAATGGGGTACTCAATTTTCAACTTCCGGCCATTATCCGAGTGGACCCCGATCTATCGGTGGGCTCCATTATCTATGAAGACAGTATTGAGAGCGGTCGGGTTGAGATGGAGTGCCAGAGCACCGGCAATAAATACAAAGGCTACGTTGCGTTAACCGACAGCGATGCGCGCAACGGGGTTATGGAGGGCGTTTATCAGACTAACGTTCCGGGTATCGGCATCCGTATGGCACAAGCCCGGGACAGCACCGCTACCTTTACCTCTTCAGACATTATCACGCCGATGCATTTTGTCAGTTACGGCGGCAGCGGATGGAGCATCATTGATACTACCTTCCATGGCGCGCTTCAGCTGGTTGTCACGGGAGAGGTGAAAGAGGGGTATCTGGATACGTCCAGGCTGACAGCTGAAGAGAGGTGGGGAAAGGACGTGGTAGCACAGCTGCTGATCTCCCCCGGCAGTGTGCAAATCGTAACGGCATCGCATACCTGCAATCTGGTGGATAAAAATATCTATGTCCCACTGAAAACGGTGAATGCCGGGGATTTTGATAATAACTATTCCGATATTCTCACTGATGAGCGTTTCAAAATCTCCCTGACCGAGTGCTCGGCGGACACCCGTGTGGACTTCCGGTTCACCAGTAGCGGCTCCACCGGGGTAACCAATGGTCACACCCTGAACATTGCTGATAGCGCCCAGGCCGCCTCGGGGATCGGTATCCAGATTCTGGATAAGAACAATACACTGCTGACGTTCGACCAGGACTACACCGCCACCACCAGCACGGGCGATAAAGAGGCTGTGGATATCCCACTGAAGGCGCGGTACATCAAAACGGGGGACGTGAGACCTGGCAAAGTCGATGCCGTAGCCACATTTGATGTGTTCTACCGATAAATGCACCACACCCGCGCCAGCGGGTTAAGTGCGATCAATTTTCTAACCTCATTAACCCTCTCTTTTCATCTGGTTATTTCTTAAACCCTTAATTCTCGTAGGGCCGCTTACTGCTTGCTATGCCGCCAGCGTTTCGCATATTATTCTGCGGTCATAATAATAATTCTCGTTTACGTTATCATTCACTCTTTCATCAGAGAACCATCATGGCGCTTTCCAATACTGCTCAGCCAATTAATACGACGCTGCGTAAAATCGCAGTTGTTGTCGCCACAGCGGTTACCGGCATGTCTGCATATGCACAGGCGGCTGAAACCCCGAAAAAAGAAGACACCATCACCGTTACTGCCGCGCCGGCTGCACAGGAAAGTGCCTGGGGCCCTGCTGCGACGATTGCCGCAAGACAATCCGCTACCGGGACCAAAACGGATACTCCTATTCAAAAAGTTCCGCAGTCCATTTCAGTGGTCACTGCAGAAGAGATGGCGCTGCATCAGCCTAAATCCGTGAAAGAAGCCCTCAGCTATACCCCGGGCGTTGCGGTGGGCACGCGTGGTGCATCCAATACCTATGACTATCTGATCATCCGTGGTTTCGCTGCCGACGGCCAAAGCCAGAACAACTATCTGGATGGCCTGAAGATGCAGGGCAACTTCTATAACGACGCGGTGATCGACCCTTATATGCTGGAGCGCGCTGAAATCATGCGCGGTCCGGTTTCCGTTCTGTACGGAAAAAGCAGCCCTGGCGGCCTGCTGAACATGGTGAGCAAGCGCCCAACCACGGAGCAGCTGCGCGAGATCCAGTTCAAAATGGGCACCGACAACCTGTTCCAGACCGGCTTCGACTTCAGCGATGCGATCGATGACGACGGCGTTTACTCTTACCGTCTGACCGGCGTGGCGCGCTCCAACAATGCGCAGCAGGATGATAAAGGCGAGCAGCGTTACGCCATCGCGCCAGCGTTCTCCTGGCGTCCGGACGATAAAACCACCTTCACCTTCCTCTCTTACTTCCAGAACGAGCCGGAAACGGGCTACTACGGCTGGTTGCCAAAAGAGGGCACGGTTGATCCGCTGCCAAACGGCAGCCGTCTGCCGACCAATTTCAACGAAGGTGCGAAGAACAACACCTATTCCCGTAACCAGAAAATGGTGGGATATAGCTTCGATCACGCCTTCAACGATACCTTTACCGTGCGTCAGAACCTGCGTTATGCGCAGAATAAAACCTCGCAGAACAGCGTGTATGGCTACGGTATGTGCTCCGATCCGCTCTATTCGAGCAATCCGGCAACCAGCCCGTGTGCGAGCGTTCCACAGTCCCAGTGGGGTCATACGCTGACGCGTCAGTACGTCATTGATAATGAGAAGCTGGAAAACTTCTCTGTCGATACCCAACTGCAAAGCAAGTTCGCGACGGGTGCTGTCGATCATACCTTGCTGACCGGCGTTGATTTCATGCGTATGCGTAATGATATCGACTCCTGGTTCGGCTACGCCGGCTCCGTTGCGCCTTCGGATATCTACAACCTGGATCGCGGCGACTTCGATTTCGGTTCGCACCCTGGCCCATCCGGGGCTTATCAGGTGCTGAACAAGCAGAAGCAGACCGGGGTATACGCACAGGATCAGATCGAGTGGGATAAAGTTCTGGTGACGCTGGGCGGACGTTATGACTGGGCGAAACAGGATTCCCTGAATCGCGTTGCCGGCACGACGGATTCCCGTAATGACAAAGAGTTTACCTGGCGTGGCGGTGTTAACTACCTGTTCGATAACGGGGTAACGCCTTACTTCAGCTACAGCGAATCCTTTGAACCTTCTTCTCAGGCAGGTGAGGGCGGTAAGATCTTTGCACCGTCTAAAGGCAAACAGTACGAAGCGGGCGTGAAATACGTGCCAAGCGATCGTCCTGTCGTCGTGACCGGTGCGCTGTACCAGCTTACCAAATCTAACAACCTGATGGCCGATCCGGCGGGGGGCATTTTCTCCGTAGAAGGCGGCGAGATCCGTGCTCGCGGCGTCGAGCTTGAAGCGAAAGCGGCGTTGTCTGCCAGCGTGAACGTTGTCGGTTCTTACACCTACACCGACGCTGAATACACCACCGACACCAATTACAAAGGCAACACGCCGGCTCAGGTGCCAAAACACATGGCGTCAGTATGGGGCGATTACACCCTGTTTGACGGCGCGCTGTCCGGCCTGACCCTGGGAACAGGCGTACGTTACACCGGCTCCAGCAAAGGTGACCCGGCGAACAGCTTCACCGTGGGCAGCTACACCGTGGTGGATGCGCTGGTCCGTTACGATCTGGCGCGTGTTGGCCTGGCGGGTTCCAACGTGGCGCTGCACGTGAACAACCTGTTCGATCGTGAATACGTTGCCAGCTGCTTCAACACCTACGGTTGCTTCTGGGGTGCTGAACGTCAGGTTGTCGCGACTGCGACCTTCCGCTTCTAATCTCTCTTCGGGCACGGTTTTCCGTGCCCTTTTTATTAAAGTTGGCTGACATGCAGGACAATAAAACGCGCTCCGACACCACCTTTGCTCTCAACAACCTCTCCTTTCGCGTACCCGGGCGCACGCTGCTGCATCCGCTCTCTTTGACGTTCCCTGCCGGAAAAGTGACGGGCCTGATTGGTCATAACGGTTCAGGCAAATCAACGTTGCTCAAAATGCTGGGGCGTCATCAGCCGCCGTCGGAAGGCGAGATCCTGCTGGACGGTCAACCGCTGGAGAGCTGGAGCAGTAAAGCCTTTGCCCGCAAGGTGGCGTATCTGCCGCAGCAGTTACCGCAGGCAGAAGGGATGACGGTGCGCGAGCTGGTGGCGATTGGGCGTTATCCGTGGCATGGTGCGCTCGGTCGTTTTGGTGTCGCCGACAGAGAGAAAGTGGACGAGGCGATTGCGCTGGTAGGCTTAAAGCCGCTGGCGCACCGTCTGGTGGATAGCCTGTCCGGCGGCGAACGCCAGCGGGCGTGGATTGCGATGCTGGTGGCGCAGGACAGCCGTTGCCTGCTGCTTGATGAACCGACCTCGGCGCTGGATATCGCCCACCAGGTTGACGTTCTTGCGCTGGTGCATCGCTTAAGCCAGCAGCGTGGCCTGACGGTGATCGCGGTGCTGCATGATATTAATATGGCCGCGCGCTACTGCGACTATCTGGTGGCGCTGCGTGGCGGAGAGATGATTGCCCAGGGCACACCTTCTGAACTGATGCGCAGCGACACGCTGGAACACATTTACGGTATTCCAATGGGTATTTTGCCTCACCCTGCCGGGGCCGCACCGGTGAGCTTCGTCTACTGATGCAGGATCCTATCTCACTTAGCCGCCGCCGTCTGTTAACGGCGATGGCGCTCTCACCCCTGCTGTTCAACATGAACAGGGCTCAGGCGGCTGCGATCGATCCGCACCGCATCGTTGCCCTGGAGTGGCTGCCGGTCGAGCTGATGCTGGCGCTGGGCATCACGCCCTACGGTGTGGCCGATATTCCGAACTATACCCTGTGGGTGAACGAGCCAAAATTACCCGATTCGGTGATCGACATCGGTCTGCGCACCGAACCGAATCTTGAACTGCTCACGCAGATGAAACCATCATATCTGTTCTGGTCAGCGGGATATGGGCCGTCGGAAGAGACGCTGGCGCGTATCGCGCCTGGCCGGGGTTTTTCCTTTAGCGACGGGAAAAAACCGCTGACAATGGCGAAAAATTCCATTAACGAGATGGCGCAGTTCCTGAACCGCGAAGCGGCGGCGAAACGCCATCTTGACGAATTCGATGCCCTGATTGACTCCCTCAAACCGCGCTTTGCCCACCGTGGCGATCGGCCTTTGCTGATGGTCACGCTGCTGGACGCCCGTCATATGCTGGTCTTTGGTAAAAACTGCCTGTTCCAGGAAGTGCTCGATAGCTTTGGGATCCGCAATGCCTGGGAAGGAGAGATGACCTTCTGGGGCAGCACCACCGTGGGTATCGACCGTCTGGCGGCGTTTCGTGATGTTGACGTTCTGTGCTTCGACCACGGCAACGAGCGCGAGATGCAAACCCTGATGGCTACCCCGCTGTGGCAGGCGATGCCGTTTGTGCGTGCGCAGCGTTTCCTGCGTGCGCCAGCGGTGTGGTTCTACGGTGCAACGCTGTCGGCCATGCATTTCGCCCGCGTGCTGGACACGGCGCTGGGAGGCAAAGCATGAGTTCACGTATTGCACGTTTTCCGGCCCTGCTGCTGACGCTGATTTTTATCGCGGCGCTGGCGTTGACCGGGTTCAATCTGTCGACGGCTTTGCCCCGCAGCCAGTGGGGCGCAGCCCTCGCCGCGCCGGATATCGATAACATTCAACAGATGCTGTTCCACTACAGCCTGCTGCCGCGCCTGGCGATTTCGCTGCTGGTGGGGGCCGGGCTGGGGCTTGTCGGCGTCTTGTTCCAGCAGGTGCTGCGTAACCCGCTGGCAGAACCGACGACGCTCGGCGTCGCGACGGGCGCGCAGCTTGGGATCACCATCACGACGCTTTGGGCGCTGCCTGGGGCGTTAACCACGCAGTTTGCCGCGCTTGCCGGAGCATGTGTGGTCGGCGCGCTGGTGTTCGGCGTCGCCTGGGGTAAACGTCTCTCGCCGGTCACCTTGATTCTGGCCGGTCTGGTAGTGAGCCTCTACTGCGGGGCGATTAACCAGCTGCTGGTGCTGTTCCATCACGATCAGCTGCAAAGCATGTTCCTGTGGAGTACCGGCACGCTCACGCAAACCGACTGGAGCGTGGTGCAGCGTCTGTGGCCGCAGCTGATCGGCGGCGTGGTGTTGACGCTGCTGCTGTTACGTCCGCTGACGCTGATGGGGCTGGACGATGGCGTCGCGCGTAATCTCGGGCTGGCGCTGTCGCTGGCGCGTCTGGCCGCGCTGACCCTGGCGATTGTGCTCAGTGCGCTGCTGGTAAACGCGGTGGGCATTATCGGCTTTATCGGGCTATTTGCACCGCTGCTGGCGAAAATGCTCGGTGCGCGCCGTCTGCTGGCGCGCCTGATGCTGGCCCCGCTCATCGGGGCGCTGATCCTCTGGCTTTCCGATCAGCTTATCCTCTGGCTGGCGCGCGTGTGGATGGAAGTCTCGACCGGTTCGGTGACAGCGCTGATCGGCGCGCCGCTGCTGCTGTGGCTGCTGCCACGCCTGCGCAGCATCAGCGCACCGGCCATGGATGCCGGGGATAAAATACATGCAGAGCGTCAGTCGGTGCTGTGGTTTAGCCTGGCCGGGCTGGCGGTGCTGATTATCGCCGCCTTCGCGGCGCTTTCTCTGGGACGTGATGCGACAGGTTGGCACTGGGCGACGGGCGACCTGCTTCACGAACTGTTGCAATGGCGCTGGCCGCGGATCTTCTCCGCGCTGATTGCGGGTGTGATGCTGGCGGTTGCGGGCTGTATTATTCAGCGTCTGACCGGCAACCCGATGGCCAGCCCGGAAGTGCTGGGGATCAGCTCCGGCGCTGCGTTCGGTGTGGTGCTAATGCTGCTCCTCGTGCCGGGAGATGCCTTTGGCTGGCTGATGCCTGCCGGGAGTATCGGCGCGGCGGTGACGCTGCTGATCATTTTGATTGCCTCCGGTCGCGGCGGCTTCTCCCCGCACCGTATGCTGCTGGCCGGGATGGCGCTCAGTACGGCGTTTACGATGCTGCTGATGATGTTACAGGCCAGCGGCGATCCGCGTATGGCGCAGATCCTGACCTGGATCGCCGGCTCTACCTATGGTGCCACCGGCAGCCAGGTGATTCACACCGGGATCGTGATGATCGTGCTGCTGGCCATTGTGCCGCTGTGTCGACGCTGGATGACTATCCTGCCGCTTGGCGGTGAAACCGCGCGTGCGGTGGGGATGGCGCTGACGCCAACGCGGGTGGGGCTGCTGCTGCTGGCGGCATGTCTGACGGCCACGGCGACCATGACCATCGGCCCGCTGAGCTTTGTGGGGTTAATGGCGCCGCATATCGCCAGAATGATGGGGTTCCGCCGGACGATGCCGCACATCGTCATGTCTGCCCTGACGGGCGGCGTGATGCTGGTCTTTGCTGACTGGTGCGGAAGAATGGTGCTGTTCCCGTATCAGATCCCAGCCGGGCTGCTGTCGACCTTTATCGGTGCGCCGTACTTTATTTATCTGCTGAGAAAGCAGAGTCGGTAGGATTAACAGGGAAAGGGTGTAGACCTGAATTCTCCCTCTCCCTGTGGGAGAGGGTGTTTACCTACCTTCTCCCTCTCCCTGTGGGAGAGGGCCGGGGTGAGGGCATCAGGCCGCACATCATTACAGCTTCGCAAACACCTTACGCGCTGCGTCGATGGTCTTATTGATATCCTCTTTGCTGTGCGCCACGGACATAAAGCCCGCCTCAAACGCTGACGGTGCCAGATACACGCCTTCTTCCAGCATCAGGTGGAAGAAGCGCTTGAAGCGTTCCACGTCGCACTTCACCACGTCCTGATAGCAGGTCACGGTTTTCGCCTCGGTGAAGAAGATCCCGAACATGCCGCCAACGTGGTTTACCACCAGCGGAATACCCGCTTCTTCCGCCGCCTCCAGCAGGCCGTCGGCAAGCTGGGTGGTCAGGTCGGTGAGGGTGTTATGAATACCCGGCTGCGCGACCTCGGTCAGGCAGGCAAAGCCCGCCGCCATAGCTATCGGGTTACCGGAGAGCGTTCCCGCCTGGTACACCGGGCCGGTTGGCGCGAGCGCTTCCATTACCTCTTTGCGCCCGCCAAACGCACCTACCGGCATACCGCCGCCGATGATTTTGCCAAGGCAGGTCAGATCCGGGACGACGTCGTAGTAAGACTGCGCGCCCGCCAGCGCCACGCGGAAGCCGGTCATCACTTCATCGATAATCAGCAGCGCGCCAAATTCGTCGCACAGGGCGCGCAGGCCCGGCAGGAACTCGGGCTGAGGCGGAATACAGTTCATGTTGCCCGCGACCGGTTCAACGATAATGCAGGCGATCTCCTGTGGATACTGCTCGAACGCTTCGCGAACGGTGTTGAGATCGTTATAGGTGCAGGTCAGGGTGTGCTTAGCGAAGTCCGCAGGTACGCCCGGAGAGTTTGGCTGGCCGAGGGTCAGCGCGCCGGAGCCGGCTTTCACCAGCAGGCAGTCCGCGTGGCCGTGGTAGCAGCCTTCAAATTTGATGATCTTGTCGCGGCCGGTAAACCCGCGCGCCAGACGGATCGCGCTCATGGTCGCTTCGGTGCCCGAGTTCACCATGCGCACCATGTCCATCGTCGGCACCAGTTCGGTCACCAGCGCCGCCATTTTGACTTCCATCTCGGTCGGCGCGCCGAAGCTCAGACCGCGCTGGGCCGCTTCAATCACCGCGTTGCGGATAGCCGGGTGGTTATGCCCCAGCACCATCGGACCCCAGGAACCGACATAATCGATATAGGCTTTGCCATCGACATCAAACAGGTACGCGCCGTCAGCGCGTTCAATAAACAGCGGCGTTCCACCTACGCCGGTAAAGGCGCGAACCGGCGAGTTCACGCCGCCTGGAATAAGCTCGCGGGCTGCACTGTAGAGGTTTTCTGACTTGCTCATGGCGTGGTTCCTGGTTCGTATAAAATGATTAAGCACACTATTCTAAGTGATCCGCGGAGGGTTATGAAATGTTTGCCCTAATAACGCCTAAACAATTGTTAAGGATTATTCAGAGGACGATGGCGCAGTCTCTGGTAAAATCCTTGCGGCAATTTGTATGACGATAAAAGAACCGGACATGAAATCAGACTCTCCTTCTTTTGAAGAACAACAGTTTACGCGTGCACAGCGACGCATCAGCATTCGTCGATTGCTTAACCGCGATAAGACTCCGCTGGCTATTTTGCTGGCCGCCGCCGTGGTAGGCACCGTTGCGGGGCTGCTGGGCGTGGCGTTCGAAAGGGCGGTCAATAGCGTGCTCAACTGGCGTATCGGCACCATCGCCGGGTATGCGGATCGCGAGTGGCTGGTCTGGGTATGGGCGTTTGGCCTGTCGGCACTGCTGGCGATGGTGGGGTATTTTCTGGTGCGCAAATTCGCGCCGGAGGCGGGCGGATCCGGTATCCCGGAAATTGAGGGGGCGCTCGAAGAGATGCGTCCGGTGCGCTGGTGGCGCGTGATCCCGGTAAAATTCATCGGCGGCATGGGCACGCTCGGGGCGGGCATGGTTCTCGGCAGGGAAGGGCCGACGGTGCAACTCGGGGGTAACGTCGGGCGCATGATCGGCGATCTGTTCCGCATGCGCAGCGCCGAGGCGCGTCATACGCTTCTGGCAACCGGTGCGGCGGCGGGGCTTTCCGCGGCGTTTAATGCGCCGCTGGCGGGCATCCTGTTTATTATTGAGGAGATGCGCGCCCAGTTTCGCTATAACCTGATTTCGATTAAAGCGGTGTTCACCGGCGTAATCATGTCGAGCATTGTCTTTCGGATTTTCAATGGCGAAGGAGCCGTCATTGAAGTCGGCAAGCTGACCAATGCACCGGTCAATACCCTGTGGCTTTACCTGGTGCTCGGGATGATTTTTGGCGTCGTCGGCCCGCTTTTCAACACGCTTATTTTGCGCGCGCAGGATATGTTCCAGCGCATTCACGGCGGCAATACGACCAAATGGGTGCTGGTGGGCGGACTACTGGGTGGGGCCTGCGGCATCCTTGGGTTTATCGAGCCGAATGCGGTTGGCGGCGGGTTCGGGCTGATCCCCATCGCGGTGGCGGGCAATTTCAGCGTTGGGCTGCTGTTGTTTATGTTTATCTCGCGCGTTATTACCACGGTGCTGTGCTTTTCCTCCGGCGCGCCTGGCGGCATTTTCGCCCCCATGCTGGCGCTTGGCACGCTGCTGGGTACCGCGTTTGGCATGGCGGCGGCCTCGGGTTTTCCGGCGTATCATCTCGAGGCAGGGACCTTTGCGGTGGCGGGAATGGGGGCGCTGCTGGCGGCCTCGCTTCGCGCCCCGTTGACCGGGATCGTGCTGGTTCTTGAGATGACCGACAATTATCAGCTCATTTTGCCAATGATCATTACCTGCCTCGGCGCGACACTATTAGCCCAATTCCTCGGTGGAAAACCGCTATACTCCACCATTCTTGCCCGTACCCTGGCGAAACAGGAGGCTGAACAGGCCTCGACGCAGAATACTTGAATGAATTACCAGGGTATTAGATAATGAACAAAAGAATTGGGTGATTTTTACCCAATCGCAGTAAGCAGTATTCATGGGAGCATAAGATGAGTGATGACGTAGCGCTGCCGCTGCAATTTACCGAAGCAGCAGCCAACAAAGTGAAAACCCTGATTGCCGACGAAGACAATCCGGATCTGAAACTGCGTGTCTATATTACGGGCGGCGGCTGTAGCGGCTTCCAGTACGGTTTTACCTTTGACGACCAGGTGAACGATGGTGATATGACTATCGAGAAGCAGGGCGTCGCGCTGGTGGTTGACCCGATGAGCCTGCAATATCTGGTGGGCGGTGCGGTTGACTACACCGAAGGTCTGGAAGGTTCGCGTTTTGTGGTGACCAACCCAAATGCGACAAGCACCTGCGGGTGTGGTTCTTCGTTCAGCATCTAAAGCTGAATGCACATACAGGCCCGGTTAGCGTAGCGCCACCGGGCTTATCAACGACAGTTATCTGGCATTTTCATCCAGCGCAAACGTCGGCAGTTTCAGGTGCCAGCGTATCGCCGCTAAACGTATCACCAGCGTCACCACCATCCCCAGCATCGCCGCATTCTCCAGCGGAACGGCAAAGGTGTAATACGCCGTCGCATGAACGATCCCGCCGATAATACAGGCCGTCGCGTAGATTTCCGTTCGCAGGATCATCGGGACTTCACGCGCCAGAATATCGCGAATGATGCCGCCGCCTACGCCGGTTAACACCCCCATACAGATCGCCACCATCGGGCCGGTTCCGGCAAGGAATGCTTTGTTTACGCCGATGCCCACAAACACGGCCAGGCCGACGGCATCCAGCACCGGAAGCACCCATTTGGGTAGCCTGCGAGGCTGTCGCACCAGGACGATGGTTAACAGACAGGTGACCATCGCCACCACCATATCGGTTGGGTCTTTGACCCAAAATACCGGACCGTTGGCCAGCGCCATGTCGCGGATCGTCCCACCGCCAACCGCCGTGACCACGCCCAGGACTAACACGCCAAACGGATCCATGCGCAGTTTCCCGGCGAGTAACACGCCGGAGATAGCAAAAACGGCTGTGCCAAGTATATCCAGCCAATACACGAGCATCCTGAAATCCTCGAAAGGGGGCCTGTAACGATGTTAATGACTCTCTGCCAGCGCGGCACAGAGTTGTTTTGCGGCGAGGATAATACGCGGGCTGGCGCGTTCAAACCAGTCGCTGTTTAGGGCGATTACCGGAATTTTGAGCTGGCGTTGCCAGAATTGTTCTATTTTAGGAATCTCACTCGCATTTCCGACCACCACAATTGCCTGCGGCTGCCGGGCGAGTACCTGTTCCCGACTGACCTGCGGCCACGGCACGCGGCTTGCGGCAAAGATATTTTCGCCACCGCAGAGTTCAAGTACCTGGTTCTGAATGGAGCCTTTGCCGGTGGTGAACAGCGGCTGGCTGCCAAACTGCAGGAAGACCCGTTTTTTAGCGGGAGTGTCGTATCTGGCTTTCAGCGCCGCATAGTCGCTGAGCATCTGCTGTGCAGCCTGTTCGGCTTTTTTCGGCGTAGGGCTAAAAGGGGCGAGGGCGCGCAGCGCCTGGGCAACTTGCTCGATGCTCACCGCATCTACCCACATCACCTTGATCCCAAGCGACGCAAGCTGGTTAACCTGACGTTCGGCATTGCCGCCGCG
The DNA here is from genome assembly GCF_053709675.1 of Enterobacter sp. UPMP2052. Lineage (NCBI taxonomy): Bacteria > Pseudomonadati > Pseudomonadota > Gammaproteobacteria > Enterobacterales > Enterobacteriaceae > Enterobacter > Enterobacter sp. UPMP2052. Next base: position 45,844 of record NZ_JBSKJR010000003.1, on the reverse strand, counting down.
CCAGGCCAGCACCAGATCCGGCTTTAGCGCCACAATGCGCTCCAGATTCATTCCCTGCCAGGTGGCGACCTGTTCGATGCCCGCGGCCTGCGCTGGGTAGTCTGAAAAGCTGCTGACGCCGACGGGGACGATCCCGGCCGCGAAGGCCAGTTCGGTATTTGCCGGCGAGAGGGTGATGACGCGCGGCGCAGCGAACAGCCAGGCCGGGGCGAGCAGAAGCAGGGCACTCAGCGCCCTTACGATCCCTTTACCCACGAGCCAGTTTCTGCACCAGGGTTTCCACCATCACCGTGGACTGTTTTGCCGCAACGGCCAGGAACTCGTCGAAGCTCAGGTGCGATTGCTGGTCGGCCACGTCAGAGATGGCGCGAACCACCACGAACGGCACGCTGAAGTTATGGCAAACGTGGGCGATAGCGGTGGCTTCCATCTCAACGGCCACGGCCTGCGGGAAGTTATGGCGAATTTTCGCCAGGCCTACAGAACCGTTGATAAAGGCATCACCGCTGACGATCAGCCCGCGAACCGCGTTGAGGTTCAGCTCAGCGATGCAGTTTTCCGCGGCGGCAACCAGTTTATCGTCGGCTTTAAAGCCTGCCGGGCAGCCCGGAAGCTGGCCGTACTCGTAGCCAAAGGCCGTCACGTCCGCATCGTGATAACGCGCTTCGTCAGACACGACGATATCACCCACTTTCAGCGTCGGCGCCAGACCGCCCGCAGAACCGGTATTAATGATGAGGTCCGGTTTGCAGCGTTCGAGCAGCAGCGTGGCGCCCAGCGCCGCAGCCACTTTACCGATGCCTGATTTCAGCAGAGCAACGTCAACGCCGTTCAGCTGGCCGGTATAGATCTCACAGCCACCCAGCGAAAGGGTCTGACGGTTCTCGATTTTGTCACGCAGCAGCGTAACTTCTTCTTCCATTGCACCAATAATGCCGATTTTCATAGATTTACTCGCGATGTGCCTTGTTAAGGGGCATAGTCTATCATGCGGTTAAGAGGAAACGCATTCTCACGCGGGGGAGCACATGTCACCAATCGATTTTCGAACCAAAATTAACTGGCACCGTCGTTTCCGTTCGCCGCAGGGCGAAAAGAGCGAACATGAGATTTTGCGCATCTTCGAAAGCGACCGTGGGCGCATCATTAACTCTCCGGCGATCCGCCGTCTGCAGCAAAAAACGCAGGTGTTCCCGCTGGAACGTAACGCGGCGGTGCGCACGCGCCTGACGCACTCTATGGAAGTTCAGCAGGTGGGGCGTTACATCGCCAAAGAAATTCTGAGCCGCCTCAAAGAGCAGCGGCTGCTGGAGACCTATCACCTTGACGAGCTGACCGGGCCTTTCGAAAGCATCGTCGAGATGGCCTGCCTGATGCACGATATCGGCAATCCACCGTTTGGTCATTTCGGCGAGGCGGCCATCAATGACTGGTTTAAACAGCGACTCTTCCCCACGGACGCGAGCAGCCAGCCGCTCAGCGACGACCGCTGCGTGGTGCGGGATTTACGCCTGCGCGAAGGGGAAGAGGGGCTAAACGATCTGCGGCGCAAGGTGCGTCAGGATCTGTGTCATTTCGAAGGGAATGCTCAGGGCATTCGTCTGGTGCACACCCTGATGCGCATGAACCTGACGTGGGCACAGGTGGGCTGCATCCTCAAATATACGCGGCCAGCCTGGTGGATGGGGGAAACGCCCGCCACCCACAGCTATCTGATGAAGAAACCGGGTTATTATTTATCCGAAGAAGAGTATATAGCGCGGCTGCGTAATGCGTTGTCATTGACCCCGAACGGGCGCTTTCCATTGACGTGGATTATGGAGGCTGCCGACGACATCTCCTATTGTGTGGCCGACCTCGAAGACGCCGTAGAGAAAAGAATATTTAGCGTCGAAGAACTTTATCAGCATCTTTATGACGCCTGGGGTAAACATGAAAAAGGGTCTTTGTTTGCGCAGGTCGTAGAAAATGCCTGGGAGAAATCGCGTGCGAATACGCTGAGCCGCAGTACGGAAGATCAGTTCTTTATGTATTTGCGGGTCAATACATTAAATAAACTGGTGCCGTATGCCGCCTCGCGTTTTATTGATAACCTGCCGATGGTCTACAGCGGCGAATTTAATCACGCGTTGCTGGAAGATGACAGCAGCTATAGCCAACTGCTTGAGCTCTATAAAAATGTCGCGGTGCGCCACGTTTTCAGCCACCCGGACGTGGAGCAACTGGAGCTGCAGGGGTACCGGGTGATCAGCGGTTTGCTCGACATTTATCAACCCCTGCTGCAATTATCCGTCGATGAATTTAGCGAGCTGGTGGAAAACGAGCGCGTGCGGCGAATTCCGATTGAATCCCGGCTGTATCAAAAACTGTCGACCCGCCATCGTCTGGCCTATGTCGAAGCCATCAGTAAACTGGACCGGAACGCTGCTCAATGGCCGGTGATGGAATATTATTATCGCTGCCGCCTTATTCAGGACTATATCAGCGGCATGACAGATTTGTATGCCTGGGATGAATACCGCAAGCTGATGGCGGTTGAATAAGCCCGGAGTTTTGTAAAGACGACCAATAAATTTTTACTTTTTCCATAAACTTAATCCCGGAACTAAGCGGTATAAAACGAATCTGAGTTACACAGCAATTTTGCGTTATCTGTAAATTGAGATTGAGAAACATGAAAAAAACCACGTTAGCAATGAGTGCACTGGCTCTGAGTTTAGGTTTAGCGCTGTCTCCTCTGTCTGCTACTGCAGCCGAGACCGCGTCTTCGGCAGCAACCGCGCAGCAGATGCCAAGCCTGGCACCGATGCTCGAGAAGGTGATGCCATCGGTGGTGAGTATCAACGTTGAGGGCAGCACCACCGTCAATACGCCGCGCATGCCGCGTAACTTCCAGCAGTTCTTTGGTGATAACTCACCGTTCTGCCAGGACGGTTCGCCATTCCAGAGCTCCCCATTCTGTCAGGGCGGTGGCCCAGGGGATGACGGTCAGGGCGGTGGCGGCCAGCAGCAGAAATTCATGGCGCTCGGTTCGGGCGTTATTATTGACGCCGCGAAAGGCTATGTCGTGACCAACAACCACGTTGTTGATAACGCCAGCACCATCAAAGTGCAGCTGAGCGATGGCCGTAAGTTCGACGCCAAAGTCGTCGGAAAAGATCCGCGCTCGGATATCGCGCTGATCCAGATTCAGGATCCGAAAAACCTGACGGCGATTAAGCTTGCTGACTCTGATGCCCTGCGCGTCGGTGACTACACGGTCGCTATCGGTAACCCGTTTGGTCTGGGTGAAACCGTGACCTCCGGAATCGTTTCTGCGCTGGGCCGTAGCGGCCTTAACGCGGAAAACTACGAAAACTTCATTCAGACGGATGCGGCCATCAACCGCGGTAACTCCGGCGGTGCGCTGGTGAACCTGAACGGCGAGCTGATTGGTATCAACACCGCGATCCTCGCCCCGGACGGCGGCAACATCGGGATCGGCTTTGCTATCCCAAGCAATATGGTGAAAAACCTGACCGCGCAGATGGTGCAGTATGGCCAGGTGAAACGCGGTGAGCTGGGGATTATGGGCACCGAACTGAACTCCGAACTGGCGAAAGCCATGAAAGTTGACGCTCAGCGCGGCGCATTCGTAAGCCAGGTCATGGCGAACTCGTCTGCGGCGAAAGCGGGCATCAAAGCGGGTGATGTGATCACTTCCCTGAACGGTAAGCCGATCAGCAGCTTTGCCGCTCTGCGCGCCGAAGTGGGTTCCATGCCTATCGGCAGCAAAGTGACCCTTGGCCTGCTGCGTGACGGCAAGCCGGTTAACGTGAGCCTGGAGCTGCAGCAGAGCAGCCAGAATCAGGTAGATTCCAGCACCATCTTCAGCGGTATCGAAGGGGCTGAGATGAGCAACAAAGGCCAGGATAAAGGCGTGGTGGTGAATAACGTGAAGGCGAATTCACCGGCTGCCCGTATCGGCCTGAAAAAAGGCGATGTCATCATGGGTGCTAACCAGCAGCCGGTGAAAAACATTGCTGAACTGCGCAAAATTCTCGACAGCAAACCTTCCGTGCTGGCGCTGAATATTCAGCGTGGTGATACCTCTATCTATCTGCTGATGCAGTAATCCCCTCGAGCCCCTGCACACTGCGTGCAGGGGCTTTTCGCTTTTCTGTGACCCTTTCCACAAGTCCATACTTCTCTCCCTGAGTTTGTGCATCTGCACAATGCAGCGCTGTCGGTACTCCCCTATGCTTGAGCTCTGCTCACAGGAGGGTTACATGGCTGGCTGGCATCTCGATACCAAAATGGCGCAGGATATCGTGGCGCGCACCATGCGCATCATTGATACCAATATCAACGTAATGGATGCCCGCGGGCGCATTATTGGCAGCGGCGACCGTGAGCGGATTGGTGAATTGCACGAAAGGGCGCTGCTGGTGCTCTCCCAGGGCCGCGTGGTGGATATCGACGATGCGGTGGCGAAACACCTGCACGGCGTGCGCCAGGGGATCAACCTGCCGCTGCGTCTTGAAGGCGAAATCGTTGGCGTGATCGGCCTGACCGGCGAACCTGAATCGCTGCGTAAATACGGCGAATTGGTGTGCATGACCGCCGAGATGATGCTGGAACAGTCTCGCCTGATGCACCTGCTGGCTCAGGACAGCCGCCTGCGCGAAGAGCTGGTCATGAACCTGATTCAGGCGGAGGAGCACACCCCGGCGCTGAGCGAGTGGGCACAGCGGCTGGGTATCGATCTTAATCAGCCGCGCGTGGTAGCGGTTATTGAAGTGGACAGCGGCCAGCTTGGCGTGGACAGCGCGATGGCGGAGCTGCAACAGTTGCAAAATGCCCTGGCGACGCCGGAGCGCAATAACCTGGTGGCGATCGTCTCCCTGACCGAAATGGTGGTGCTGAAGCCCGCGCTGAACGCGTTTGGCCGCTGGGATGCGGAAGACCACCGCCGCCGCGTGGATCAGCTGATTGCGCGCATGAAAGAGAACGGTCAGCTGCGTTTTCGCGTGGCGTTGGGAAATTACTTCACCGGACCAGGAAGCATTGCCCGATCGTGGCGCACCGCGCGTACCACCATGATGGTGGGGAAGCAGCGTATGCCGGAGAGCCGGAGCTATTTCTATCAGGATCTGATGCTGCCGGTGCTGCTCGACAGCCTGCGCGGCGGCTGGCAGGCCAACGAGCTGGCGCGCCCGCTGGTGCGTCTGAAAGCGATGGATAATAACGGCCTGCTGCGCCGGACGTTGCAGGCGTGGTTCCGCCATAACGTGCAGCCCCTGGCGACGTCAAAAGCGCTGTTTATTCATCGTAATACGCTGGAGTATCGGCTTAATCGAATTTCGGAGCTGACGGGGTTGGATCTGGGGAATTTCGACGACCGGCTGCTGCTGTACGTGGCGCTTCAACTGGATGAGCAGAGATGATGCTGTGCGCGGTTTTCACCCCGGCCCTCTCCCTGTGGGAGAGGGCCGGGGTGAGGGCATCGGGCCGCACCGTTACTTATTGCGCGTAAGCTTCTCAAGATCCGCTTCAATCTCGCTGATCTTATGGGTGACAACGCTTTCCAGATGACGGAGGTCATCCAGGATCTTACGTTTGAGATCGACTTCAGTACGATCGCGCTGGCAGATCTGATCAAGTTCATCGATCACGTAGCGCAGGTTAGGGCTGATTTCCTGAACTTCTTTGTACCCCTGGCCGATCCCGTCGGCTACAACGGTCTTACGCTGGCGCGGGTATTTAAACTTCACGCTTTTGGCGAAAAACTCTCCTTTGTCCTTGTGAAAATAGATTTTCAAAATATCGTTGTTGGCTTCCTGGCGAAGGCTGTAACGATCAATTTCATCAGGATTGGTAATGCCCAGACTTTTCAGATTGTCGTACATAGCGGTACCCTTTATCTCAACATAACCTTTGAATAATTAACGAAAAAATCCCTTTTTGCCACTCTCCGATTCAAAATTCGCGGAGTCGATCCTGATTGCTTCCCGACTGCACGTAAAAGAGCAGGCCAGAAACGGGCGCATCTTTGAAAATCCATACTCAGTATTCGCCTGCCTGCGCTCAGGGAGGGAACAGTAATCTAACTCGTTTATTGTAGTTTTTGGCTACCTCGTCAAGAGGAAATCAATATGAGAGTGAAATTGCTACCGTAGCCGCCATCAGAAATTGTCGGTAAATAAGCAGTCGCAATGAAAAAAGGTGTTCAGGGGATCGGTGGCTATCAGGGCCCGGCAGGGGGTTGGGACGCGGTAAAAGCCGTCGCGGCGTCGGTGTTTTCACAGCGTGCCGTAGCCCGCGATATTATCGCCATGTTTAAGATGAACCAGGTCTCGGGCTTTGATTGTCCGGGGTGCGCATGGCCTGACCCAGGCCATCGGGCATCCATGGAGCTGTGTGAAAACGGCGTGAAGGCCGTTTCCTGGGAGACCACCAGCAAGAAAGCCTCGCCTGCGTTTTTTAGCCGCCATCCGGTTTCTGCCCTCTGGCATTACAGCGACTATGCGCTGGAAAACGTGGGGCGTCTGACCCATCCCATGAAGTATGACGCCGCGACGGACTGCTGGCAGGCGGTGGAATGGGACGTGGCGTTCCGGGAAATCGGCGAGCGCCTTCGCAGCTATGCTTCCCCGGAACAGGTAGAGTTTTATACCTCCGGGCGTACCTCTAACGAGGCGGCGTTCCTGTACCAGCTTTTTGCGCGCGAATACGGCAGCACTAACTTCCCGGATTGTTCCAACATGTGCCACGGCCCCACCAGCGCAGGCCTGACGCGCTCGATTGGCCTGGGAAAAGGGACGGTGGAACTGGACGACTTTGAGCACTGCGATCTGGTGATCTGCATCGGACACAACCCCGGGACCAACCATCCGAGAATGCTGACTACCCTGCGGGAGGTGGCTAAACGCGGCGCCAAAATTATCTCGATTAATCCGCTGACTGAGCGGGGGCTTGAGCGTTTCAGTTTCCCGCAAAGTCCGAAAGAGATGCTTACCGGGCAGGCAACGACGCTGAGCCATCGTTATTACCAGGTCAAAATGGGCGGCGATGCGGCGCTGCTCAAAGGGATAATGAAAGCCCTCATTGAGAGGGACGAAGCCCGGGCCTTGCTAAACCAGTCGCCCTGCCTTGACCATGCGTTTATCGCAGAACATACCGACGGCTATCCGGCGCTGTATCAGGATTTGCGCCAGTGCAAATGGGCTGAGCTGGAGCAGGCAAGCGGGCTGACGCGCAGCCAGATGGAAGACCTGGCGGAAAGCTACAACAAGTCGCGCGCGACGATCGTCTGCTACGGGCTTGGGATCACCCAGCATAAAAACGGCACGGAAAACGTCCAGCAGCTCGTTAACCTTTTGCTGCTCAAGGGCAACATAGGTAAACCCGGCGCGGGGATCTGCCCGCTGCGTGGTCACTCTAACGTGCAGGGTGACCGGTCGGTCGGGATCAACGAAGCCGCGCCGGAAGCGTTCCTGCAGCGTCTGGAAGAGCATTTTTCCATTCAGGTTTCGCGCAAGCACGGGCGTTCCAGCGTGGAGAGTATCCGGGCGATCGAGCGTGGCGATGCCAAAGCGCTTATCTGCATGGGCGGCAACCTGGCAGTGGCCATGCCGGAACCACAGCGCACCTTTGCGGCAATGAAAAAGCTGGATATGCAGGTCCACATAGCCACAAAGCTTAACCGCTCGCACCTGCTGCTGGCGAAGCATAACTACCTGTTACCTGCGCTGGGCAGAACCGAGCGGGATATGCAGGCGACGGGCATCCAGTCCGTGACCGTCGAAGATTCTATGTCGATGGTCCATGCTTCATGCGGCGGGTTAAAGCCAGCCTCGCGCGCGTTAAAGTCAGAGCCTGCTATCGTCGCCGGAATGGCACGCGCCACGCTGCCGAACTCCCCGTTGAACTGGGAGGCGATGTGCGGGAACTATGCGCTGATCCGCGAGGCCATTGAGGCCGTTATCCCGGCGTTTGCCGATTACAACGCGCGTATTGCCCGGCCCGGCGGTTTTCGTATGGACACGCCAGCGTCACGTCGGGAGTGGCACACGCCGAATGGCAAAGCAAACTTTGTTGTCGGGCGCCATGTCTGTGCTGAGCATCCGCATCGGCCTGACGATACGCTGATCCTGGCGACGCTGCGCAGCCACGATCAGTACAACACCACGATCTACGGGCTGAACGATAGGTATCGCGGGATCACCGGTCGCCGTGATGTCGTCTTCCTGAGCAAGGTCGAAGCTACGGCGCGCGGGCTGGTGGAGGGCGATGTCGTCAACGTTCAGGCGCTAAATGAAGAGGGTATGCCAGCAGAAGGGCGCGAAATGCGGGGGCTGACGGTGGTGATCTACAACATGGCAGCCGGATCGATAGGGGCGTATCTGCCGGAGGCGAATGTCCTGCTGTCGCTGGAGGCGGTCGATAAGGAAAGCCTGACGCCAGCCTACAAAAGCGTGCCGGTCGTTATCGCGAAAGCCTAGTAAAACAAAACCCGCCAGAAGGCGGGTTTTTTTACGTCTGGCGTATTGTCGAACGGATTAATCGATGGTGCGCAGCAGTTCGTTGATGCCCACTTTACCGCGCGTTTTCGCGTCCACTTTCTTCACGATAACCGCACAGTACAGGCTGTATTTGCCATCTTTTGACGGCAGGTTGCCGGAAACCACCACGGAGCCAGCCGGTACGCGGCCATAATGCACTTCGCCGGTTTCACGATCGTAAATACGGGTGCTCTGACCGATGTACACGCCCATGGAGATCACGGAGCCTTCTTCAACGATCACGCCTTCAACCACTTCAGAGCGTGCGCCGATGAAGCAGTTGTCTTCGATGATGGTTGGGTTAGCCTGCAGCGGCTCCAGAACGCCACCGATGCCGACGCCGCCGGAGAGGTGAACGTTTTTACCGATCTGCGCGCAAGAACCCACGGTCGCCCAGGTGTCCACCATGGTGCCTTCGTCAACGTAAGCACCAATGTTCACGTAGGAGGGCATCAGCACGGTATTGCGTGCGATGAACGCGCCCTGACGCACGGCCGCAGGTGGCACCACGCGGAAACCTTCTTTCTGGAAACGCGCTTCGTCGTAGTCCGCGAATTTCATGGGTACTTTGTCGAAGTAGCGGCTTTCTGCTCCGTCGATAACCTGGTTATCGTTGATACGGAAAGAGAGCAGCACGGCCTTCTTCAGCCATTGATGAGTCACCCACTGACCGTCAATTTTCTCTGCGACCCGCAGTGCGCCGGAATCCAGCAGAGAAATCACCTGGTTTACGGCTTCACGGGTAACGGTATCCACATTTGCCGGAGTGATCTCGGCGCGACGCTCAAAGGCGGACTCAATAACGTTCTGTAACTGCTGCATTGTTTACTCTTTCCATTTCACTAAAAAACACGTCACCCTTTATCGTTTGGATTGAGGGCCGCTGTCAACCGTTGTTGTACTTCAAGTTGCAGCTCATTATTAAGGGCACGCCGGTCGGCGGTGGCGATTATAAATAAATCTTCTACTCGCTCGCCAATGGTTGTAATTCGGGCGCCATGAAGCGAAATTCCCAGATCGGCAAAAACCTGGCCGACCCGTGCGAGCAGCCCTGGCTGATCGAGCGCAATGAGTTCGAGGAACGATTTACGGTCGGTATGGGTCGGCAGGAAATTGACCTCGGTATCGACGTTAAAGGGTCGCAGTTTGGCCGGTTGCCTGCGCGGCTGCGGCGGCTGCCAGCTGCGCTGGGTGATCGCCTGTTCCAGCCCAAAGCGTATCGCTTCATGCCTGTCCGACGACAGCGGGCTGCCGTCCGGCTCCAGTACGATAAAGGTATCCATCGCCATGCCGTCGCGGGTGGTGAAAATCTGTGCGTCGTGAACGCTCAGGTTTCGCCTGTCCAGTTCGGCGCAAACGGCGGCAAACAGATAGGGCCGGTCAGGGCTCCAGATGAAGATCTCCGTCCCGCCGCGCGTTGCCTGCGGGCTGAGCAAGATCATCGGCTCTGACAAATTATGTTTAAGCAGATGCCGCGCATGCCAGGCGAGCTGGTTTGGGCTGTGGCGCACAAAGTAGTTGGCGCGACAGCGCGCCCAAATCTGATGCAGCGCCTCTTCGTTAATATTTTCCATACGCAGCAACGCCAGCGCCTGAACCTGATGATGGCGCACGCGCTCGCGCATGTCCGGCGTGTTTTGCATCCCGCGGCGCAGCTGTTTTTCCGTGGCGAAATAGAGCTCGCGCAGCAGGCTTTGCTTCCAGCTGTTCCACAGCGTTTCGTTGGTGGCGCAGATATCAGCCACGGTCAGGCACACCAGATAGCGCAGCCTGTTCTCCGTCTGGACCGCTTCGGCGAACTGCTTAATGACTTCAGGATCCTGAATGTCACGACGCTGAGCGGTAACGGACATCAGCAGATGATGACGCACCAGCCAGGCGACGAGCTGCGTCTCGCGGGAGTTCAGCCCGTGCAGCTCGGCAAATTTGAGAATGTCCTGTGCGCCCAGCACCGAGTGATCGCCTCCGCGCCCTTTGGCGATGTCGTGGAACAGCGCGGCGATGAGGATCAGTTCCGGATGCGCCAGACGCGGCCACAGCTCGACGCACAGCGGATGGCGGGAGCGTGTCTCTTCCTGGGCAAAGCTCTCAAGCTTAAGCATCACGCGGATGGTGTGTTCATCCACCGTGTAGGCGTGGAACAGATCGAACTGCATCTGGCCGACGATATGCGACCACTGCGGCATATAGGCCCACAGCACGCTGTGACGGTGCATGGGCAGCAGGCCGCGGCTGACGGCTCCCGGGTGGCGCAGCATGCTCAGGAACAGGGCGCGTGCTTCCGGGATGTAACACAGCGGCTGGCGCAGGTGACGACGCGCATGGCGCAGGTGGCGCAAGGTCGTGGAGTAGATGCCGGTAATCGTGCTGTTGCGAACCATGGTATAGAACATGCGCAGGATCGCTTCCGGTTCGCGCATAAACAGCGTTTCGTCACGCAGATCGATAAGCGTGCCGCGCAGCTGGAATTCATCATCGATCGGGCGCGGTTTTTCGTCAGCCGTCAGCGCCAGGATCGCTTCATCGAAAAGCTGGAGCAGCATCTGGTTCAGCTCGCTGACGCGGCGGGTGACGCGGAAGAAATCCTTCATCATCTGCTCAACCGGCTCGTTGCCTTCACCACGGTAGTTCAGGCGCTGGGCGACGCTGAGCTGACGATCGAACAGCAGGCGGTTATCGTAGCGGGTGAGTTCCAGATGGAGCGCAAAACGGATGCGCCAGAGCAGGTGTAAACACTCGTTCAGTTCGTTGCGCTCGGCTTCGGTCAAAAAGCCAAAACCGACCATCTCGTCCATCGAGGTGGCGCCAAAATGCCGGCGGGCGACCCACTGCAGCGTATGGATATCGCGCAGGCCGCCAGGGCTGCTTTTGACATCCGGCTCAAGATTGTAGCTGGTGCCGTGGTAGCGCTGGTGGCGCTGATTCTGCTCCTCGACCTTGGCCGCAAAGAATTTTTCCGAGGGCCAGAAACCGTCGCTGAAGACGTGTTTTTGCAGTTCGAGGAACAGCGCAACGTCGCCAATCAGCAGGCGGGTTTCAATCAGGTTGGTCGCGACGGTGAGGTCCGATAGCCCTTCGAGCAGACACTCTTCCAGCGTGCGTACGCTGTGGCCCACTTCGAGCTTCACGTCCCACAGCAGGGTCAGCAGTTCACCCACTTTTTGAGCCTGGTCGTCCGGCAGCCTTTTGCGGCTTAAGATCAGTAAGTCGATATCCGAAAGCGGATGCAGTTCACCGCGGCCATAGCCCCCCACGGCAACCAGTGCCAGGTCGCCAATCTGCCCGAAACCATAGTCGATCCACAGGCGCTGCAGAAGCTGGTCAATAAATTCGGTGCGCGCTTCGATCAGCTGCTCGGCAGAGATACCCGCGTCGAACGCGCTGCCCAGCCAGCGATGGAACACCTCCATGTGGGCTTTGATGTGGGCGCAGGTCAGTTCGTGCGGCGGCCAGACGCCCGGGTTATCAGGCTGGTCGGGGAGGGTGGGAAGGGCTGTGTTAGCATACTGTTCGGGTAAAAGATTACTCATCGTGCGCCACCCATAAGAAAAAACTATCGCCATTAAAAAAGCCGGCAATCGCCGGCTTTTTATCACTCAATATTCGTCAGTATCGCCGGGATGGTGTCATCCTTGCGCAACGTCATAATTTCGCAGCCGTTGTCTGTTACCACAATAGTATGCTCGTACTGTGCAGACAAGCTTCTGTCTTTGGTTTTCACCGTCCAGCCGTCTTTCATGGTGCGGATGCGGTAATCGCCTGAGTTGACCATTGGCTCAATGGTGAAGGTCATGCCTTTTTGCAGTACCACGCCGCCGTCATCCGCATCGTAGTGCAGCACCTGTGGCTCTTCGTGGAAGACGCGGCCAATGCCGTGACCACAGTATTCGCGAACCACGGAGAAACCTTCCGCCTCAACGAATTTCTGAATGGCCGCGCCAAGCGTGCGCAGGCGAATGCCCGGCTTGACCATCTTCAGCGCCAGGTAGAGGCTCTCTTGCGTCACTTTGCACAGACGCTCGCCAAGAATGGTTGGCTTGCCGACAATAAACATCTTCGAGGTGTCGCCGTGGTATTCGTCTTTAATGACGGTCACGTCGATGTTGACGATGTCGCCATCTTTCAGCAGTTTTTCGTCATCCGGGATACCGTGGCACACCACTTCATTAATAGAGATGCAGACGGATTTCGGGAAACCGTGGTAGCCGAGGCAGGCGGAGACCGCGTGCTGCTCATTCACGATGTAATCATTACAGATGCGGTCCAGTTCGCCCGTGCTCACGCCCGGTTTGACGAACGGCTCGATCATTTCAAGCACTTCCGCGGCCAGACGACCGGCGACGCGCATCTTTTCAATTTCTTCAGGGGTCTTAATAGAGATAGCCATGTAATCTGTCCATCGGTGTCGATTTTTTCGACAATACTAGTCTGAGTAGGGTCAATGGTATCAGCCCGGCGCGTCCCGTGCCAAATTGAGAATCATTAACAGCACACTCAGCCAACAACTGTTGGTTTCTGGTCGTGTTTTGTGGTATAAAGCGCGCCGGACTTCCGATCCATTTCAGATACACAGTCTGGACGGAAGCGATAATCTCACTATGTGTAACAACACACACGTATCGGCACATATTCCGGGGTGCCCTTCGGGGTCGGTAATATGGGATACGTGGAGGCATAACCCCAACTTTTACTATAGAGGTTTTAAACATGGCAACTGTTTCCATGCGCGACATGCTCAAGGCTGGTGTTCACTTTGGTCACCAGACCCGTTACTGGAACCCGAAAATGAAGCCTTTCATCTTCGGCGCACGTAACAAAGTTCACATCATCAACCTTGAGAAAACTGTACCAATGTTCAACGAAGCCCTGGCTGAGCTGAGCAAGATCTCTTCCCGTAAAGGTAAGATTCTGATGGTTGGTACTAAACGCGCTGCAAGCGAAGCTGTGAAAGAAGCTGCTAACAGCTGCGATCAGTTCTTCGTGAACCATCGCTGGTTGGGCGGCATGCTGACCAACTGGAAAACCGTTCGTCAGTCAATCAAACGCCTGAAAGATCTGGAAACTCAGTCTCAGGACGGTACTTTCGACAAGCTGACCAAGAAAGAAGCGCTGATGCGTACTCGTGAACTGGACAAGCTGGAAAACAGCCTGGGCGGTATCAAAGATATGGGCGGCCTGCCAGACGCGCTGTTCGTTATCGATGCAGACCACGAGCACATCGCAATCAAAGAAGCTAACAACCTGGGTATCCCGGTATTTGCTATCGTTGATACCAACTCCGATCCGGACGGTGTTGACTTCGTTATCCCGGGTAACGACGATGCAATCCGTGCTATCAGCCTGTACCTGGGCGCTGTAGCTGCTACCGTTCGTGAAGGCCGTTCTCAGGATCTGGCTACTCAGGCGGAAGAAAGCTTCGTAGAAGCTGAATAATAAGGTTTTACCCCTTATTAGTACCGTGTATGAATAGGGGCCAATTCTCGGCCCCTTTTTTCAATTTATACTGTTTGGCTTCTGGCCGGGCAGTTCACATCTCCCGAGGATTTAAGAATGGCTGAAATTACCGCATCCCTGGTAAAAGAGCTGCGTGAGCGTACAGGCGCAGGCATGATGGATTGCAAAAAAGCGCTGACCGAAGCGAACGGCGACATCGAGCTAGCAATCGAAAACATGCGTAAATCCGGTGCGATCAAAGCAGCTAAAAAAGCAGGCAACGTGGCTGCTGACGGCGTGATCATCACCAAAATCGACGGCACCTACGGCATCATTCTGGAAGTTAACTGCCAGACTGACTTCGTTGCTAAAGATGGCGGTTTCCAGGCATTTGCGAACAAAGTACTGGACGCAGCTGTTGCGGGCAAAATCACCGACGTTGAAGTGCTGAAAGCACAGTTCGAAGAAGAGCGTGTTGCGCTGGTTGCTAAAATCGGTGAGAACATCAACATCCGTCGCGTATCTTCCCTGGAAGGCGACGTGCTGGGTTCTTACCAGCACGGTGCACGTATCGGTGTTCTGGTTGCGGCTAAAGGCGCTGACGAAGAGCTGGTTAAACAGCTGGCAATGCACATCGCTGCAAGCAAACCAGAATTCGTTAAGCCAGAAGACGTGTCTGCTGAAGTGGTAGAGAAAGAGTACCAGGTTCAGCTGGACATCGCGATGCAGTCTGGTAAGCCAAAAGAAATCGCAGAGAAAATGGTTGAAGGCCGCATGAAGAAATTCACCGGCGAAGTTTCTCTGACTGGCCAGCCTTTCGTAATGGACCCAAGCAAGTCTGTTGCTCAGCTGCTGAAAGAGCACAACGCTGACGTAACTGGCTTCATCCGCTTCGAAGTGGGCGAAGGCATCGAGAAAGTTGAGACTGACTTCGCAGCAGAAGTTGCTGCAATGTCCAAGCAGTCTTAATGATTGAAAAGGAGCCGCCTGAGGGCGGCTTCTTTTTGTCACCCGTCATACAAAATCAGACAGGCTCTACTACCGCTGTGCTGGTTTGCGACATAACATGTCGCCAGAATTAACCCCCATCTTAATCGTTGACAGTCTCAGGAAAGAAACATGGCTACCAATGCAAAACCCGTGTACAAACGCATTCTGCTTAAGCTGAGTGGCGAAGCGCTGCAGGGAACGGAAGGCTTCGGTATTGACGCAAGCATCCTTGACCGCATGGCACAGGAAATCAAAGAACTTGTCGAACTGGGCATTCAGGTTGGCGTGGTCATTGGCGGTGGCAACCTTTTCCGTGGTGCTGGTCTGGCGAAAGCGGGGATGAACCGCGTTGTGGGCGACCACATGGGGATGCTGGCAACCGTCATGAATGGCCTGGCAATGCGTGATGCGCTTCATCGTGCCTATGTGAACGCTCGCCTGATGTCCGCTATTCCGCTGAATGGCGTATGCGATAACTACAGCTGGGCAGAAGCTATCAGCCTGCTGCGCAACAACCGCGTGGTGATCCTCTCCGCCGGTACGGGCAACCCGTTCTTTACCACCGATTCCGCTGCCTGCCTGCGCGGTATCGAGATCGAAGCCGATGTGGTGCTGAAAGCGACCAAAGTGGATGGCGTATTTACCGCCGATCCGGCAAAAGATCCGTCTGCGACCATGTACGATCAGTTGTCTTACAGCGAAGTGCTGGATAAAGAGCTGAAAGTAATGGATCTTGCCGCCTTCACGCTGGCTCGTGACCACAAACTGCCGATCCGTGTCTTCAACATGAATAAGCCTGGCGCGCTCCGTCGCGTCGTCATGGGCGAAAAAGAAGGCACTTTGATCACGGAATAATTTCCGTCGGCGATAAATACAGGTAAGATTCCGCTTTATTTTGTAGTGGTATCTTACCCGGGCGCGCCTTTGGCGTTGTCATGAATTAAACGCGACTATACTTAGCACACCTGTAGCGCTGTGCTGGCGGATAGTCTGCCTGAGACAAGTTTTCAAGGATTCGTAACGTGATTAACGACATCAGAAAAGATGCTGAAGTACGCATGGACAAATGCGTAGAAGCGTTCAAAAACCAAATCAGCAAAATCCGTACTGGCCGTGCTTCTCCAAGCCTGCTGGATGGCATCATCGTAGAATATTACGGTACGCCAACCCCACTGCGTCAGCTGGCGAGCGTCACGGTAGAAGACACCCGTACGCTGAAAATCAACGTATTCGACCGTTCAATGAGCCCGGCGATCGAGAAAGCGATCATGGCCTCTGACCTAGGTCTGAACCCAAGCTCTGCGGGCGCCGACATTCGCGTTCCACTGCCAGCGCTGACCGAAGAACGTCGTAAAGACCTGATCAAAGTGGTGCGTGGCGAAGCTGAGCAGGGTCGTGTTTCTGTGCGTAACGTACGCCGTGATGCGAATGACAAAGTGAAAGCACTGCTGAAAGAAAAAGAGATCAGTGAAGATGATGACCGTCGTTCTCAGGACGACGTGCAGAAAATGACTGACGCAGCGATCAAGAAAATTGATGCGGCGCTGGCAGATAAAGAAGCGGAACTGATGCAGTTCTGATTTCTGTCGTACACTGATAAAACGCCGTTCAGAGAGGCCTTGTGTCTTGCTGGCGGCGTTTTGCTTTTATCGGGTCTAACTTTTTTTCGGGCATCTCATGAAGCATTTAACACTCCTTGGCTCGACCGGCTCTATCGGTTGCAGCACTCTCGACGTCGTTCGCCATAACCCTGAACACTACACCGTGACCGCGCTCGTGGCGGGCAAGAACGTGCAGCGTATGGTCGAGCAGTGCCTGGAGTTTACGCCCCGCTTTGCGGTGATGGATGACGAGGAGAGCGCTCGCCAGGTAAAAGCCCAGCTGCTGGAAAAGGGCAGCCGCACCGAGGTGCTGAGCGGACAACAGGCGGCCTGTGATATGGCGGCGCTGGATGAGGTCGATCAGGTTATGGCGGCTATCGTCGGGGCGGCAGGGCTGTTGCCGACGCTTTCCGCGATTGATGCCGGTAAAGATGTTCTGCTGGCCAATAAAGAGTCGCTGGTCACCTGTGGACGCCTGTTCATGGAGGCGGTAAAAGCGCGTGGCGCACGCCTTTTGCCGGTCGACAGCGAGCACAACGCGATTTTTCAGAGTTTGCCGCAACCTTTTCAACAGAACCTGGGGTACGCTGACCTGGAGCAGAATGGCGTTGTGTCGATTCTGCTTACCGGGTCTGGTGGCCCGTTCCGCGAGACGCCGCTGTCTGAACTGAGCGCAATGACGCCGGATCAGGCATGCCGTCATCCGAACTGGTCGATGGGACGTAAGATCTCTGTCGACTCCGCCACCATGATGAACAAAGGTCTGGAATACATTGAAGCTCGCTGGCTGTTCAATGCGTCAGCGAAACAGATGGAAGTGCTGATCCACCCGCAGTCGGTGATTCACTCCATGGTGCGCTATCAGGATGGCAGTGTGCTGGCACAGTTGGGCGAACCGGATATGCGCACACCGATTGCACACGCCATGGCGTGGCCAGAGCGCGTTAAATCCGGGGTTAAACCGCTCGATTTTTGCAAGCTGAGCGCACTGACCTTTAGCGAGCCTGACTATGAGCGTTATCCCTGCCTCAGGCTGGCGATGACGGCCTTCGATCAAGGGCAAGCTGCGACAACGGCGCTCAATGCGGCCAATGAAATTACCGTTGATGCCTTCCTCAATCAGCAGATTCGTTTTACCGACATCGCCTCGCTTAATTTGACGGTGCTGGAGATGATGGATTTGCGCGAGCCACAAAGCGTGGAGGAGGTGCTGGCGGTCGATGCACAAGCGCGTATTATTGCGCGTAAACAGGTGACACGTCTCGCAAGCTGGTGATAAAGCAAGCGGTAGTGGCTGTGCCATTTGTTAGCGTTGGGCTTCAGTGATATAGTCAGCGCCACCTGATCGCAGGCATTTGACTTTATGTGGTCAGGTAAGCCGTGGTTTGACACGGCTTTTTTATGTACAGGCTTCAGTATTCCTGAGTACCGTTACATCCTTTTCAGGGACTAAAAACGCGTTATGTTGTCTGCGAACCAACCAATAAGCGAGAACTTGCCAGCGCATGGCTGTCGCCATGTTGCAATCATTATGGATGGCAATGGCCGCTGGGCGAAAAGACAAGGGAAGATACGAGCCTTTGGGCATAAAGCCGGGGCGAAATCTGTTCGCCGCGCCGTTTCTTTTGCCGCCAACAACGGCATTGATGCGTTAACGCTCTATGCTTTTAGCAGTGAAAACTGGAATCGACCCGCGCAGGAAGTGACTGCGTTGATGGAACTGTTCGTGTGGGCGCTCGACAGCGAAGTAAAAAGCCTGCACCGCCACAACGTCCGTCTGCGGATTATCGGTGAGACCAGTCGTTTTAACTCACGTTTGCAAGAACGGATTCGCAAAGCAGAAGCGCTGACGGAAAATAACACCGGCCTGACGCTCAACATCGCGGCGAATTACGGCGGACGCTGGGATATTATCCAGGGCGTTCGGCATTTGGCCGAACAGGTTCAGGAAGGGTTACTGAGACCGGACCAAATTGATGAAGAGGCGCTGAATAAGCAAATCTGCATGAATGAACTGGCACCTGTAGATTTAGTAATTAGGACAGGGGGAGAACATCGCATAAGTAACTTTTTGCTTTGGCAAATAGCCTACGCCGAACTTTACTTTACTGATGTTCTTTGGCCCGATTTTGATGAACAAGACTTTGAAGGTGCGCTGCATGCCTTTGCCAATCGTGAGCGTCGCTTCGGCGGCACCGAGCCTGGTGGCGACAAAGCCTGATGGGGGTAGCTTTTGCTGAAGTATCGCCTGATTTCCGCTTTTGTATTAATACCCATTGTCATTGCGGCACTGTTTTTACTGCCACCGGTGGGATTTGCTATTGTGACGCTGGTCGTGTGCATGCTGGCCGCGTGGGAATGGGGACAGCTTAGCGGCTTTACCTCGCGCACTCAGCGAGTCTGGCTGGCGGTGCTCTGTGGCTTTGTGCTGGCTCTGATGCTGTTTACGTTGCCTGAGTATCACCATGATATTCATCAGCCGCTGGTGGCCGGATCCCTGTGGATATCGCTGGCCTGGTGGGTGGCTGCGCTGTTACTGGTGCTTTTCTATCCCGGTTCGGCGGCCATATGGCGTCATTCTAAGGTGCTGCGCCTGATTTTTGGTCTGCTCACCATCGTGCCTTTTTTCTGGGGTATGATTGCCCTTCGCGCCTGGCACTACGACGAAAACCACTACAGCGGCGCGTTATGGCTGCTTTATGTGATGATTCTCGTGTGGGGGGCTGACTCTGGGGCCTATATGTTTGGTAAACTGTTCGGCAAACATAAGCTGGCACCGAAAGTGTCGCCGGGCAAAACCTGGCAGGGCTTTATTGGCGGTCTGTTTACCGCAGCAATCATCTCCTGGGGCTACGGCGTCTGGGCGAATCTTGAGGTTGCGCCGTCAACGCTGCTGGTGTGCTCTATTTTTGCTGCGCTGGCCTCGGTACTGGGCGATCTCACCGAAAGTATGTTCAAGCGTGAAGCAGGGATAAAAGACAGTGGTCACCTTATTCCAGGACACGGCGGTATACTGGACCGTATTGACAGCCTGACGGCAGCTGTTCCAGTGTTTGCTTGCCTGCTTTTACTGGTATTCGGGACGATTTAACGGAAGGTTTTATGCTGAGCATTCTCTGGAATCTGGCGGCGTTCATAGTTGCACTGGGTGTACTGATTACCGTGCATGAATTTGGCCATTTCTGGGTTGCTCGTCGCTGCGGAGTGCGGGTAGAGCGATTCTCGATCGGTTTCGGTAAGTCGCTCTGGAAGCGCACCGACCGGCATGGCACCGAGTTTGTCATTGCGCTTATTCCGCTGGGCGGCTATGTCAAAATGCTCGACGAACGTGTTGAGCCTGTTGCCCCGGAACTTCGCCACAGCGCGTTCAACAACAAGACGGTTGGGCAACGTGCTGCCATCATTGCTGCCGGTCCGGTAGCTAACTTCATCTTTGCTATCTTCGCGTATTGGCTGGTGTTTATCATCGGTGTGCCTGGCGTGCGTCCGGTTGTGGGGGAAATTGCCCCTCACTCCATCGCGGCAAATGCGCAAATTACGTCGGGGATGGAACTTAAAGCCATTGATGGTATCGAAACCCCTGATTGGGATGCTGTGCGACTGCAGCTGGTTTCCAAAATTGGCGATGAGCAGACAACGCTCAGCGTCTCGGATTTTGGATCTGACCAGCGGCAGAAAAAAGTGCTGGATTTACGCCACTGGAGTTTCGAGCCTGACAAAGAAGATCCGGTCGCTGCACTGGGGATTCGCCCGCGTGGCGCGCAGATCGAGCCGGTATTAGCCGAAGTACAAGCGCATTCGGCGGCAAGTAAAGCGGGTTTGCAAGCGGGTGACAGGATCGTTAAAGTCGATGGTCAGCCATTAACAGAGTGGATGACCTTTGTTACTCTGGTGCGCGATAATCCAGGTACATCGCTCGCGCTGGACGTGGAAAGGCAGGGGAGTCCGCTCTCACTGACGCTGATTCCGGATACCAAATCAGGTAGCGGAAAGGCGGAAGGGTTTGCTGGCGTCGTGCCGAAAGTGATCCCACTGCCAGACGAGTACAAGACAATACGCCAGTATGGGCCGTTTAGCGCCATCCTTGAAGCCACGGATAAAACATGGCAACTGATGAAGCTAACGGTCAACATGTTGGGGAAATTGATAACCGGTGATGTCAAACTGAACAACCTCAGTGGGCCTATTTCGATTGCTCAGGGGGCTGGAATGTCAGCGGAGTTCGGGGTGATTTACTATCTCATGTTTCTCGCGCTCATTAGCGTGAACCTCGGGATAATCAACCTGTTCCCGCTTCCCGTTTTAGACGGGGGCCATCTGCTGTTTTTAGCGATTGAAAAGCTAAAAGGCGGACCGGTATCCGAGCGAGTTCAAGACTTTAGTTATCGCATTGGCTCGATTTTGCTGGTGCTGTTAATGGGGCTTGCACTTTTCAATGATTTCTCTCGGTTGTAAGAGAGTTAGTTAGGAAGAACGCATAATAACGATGGCGATGAAAAAGTTGCTCATAGCGTCGCTGCTGTTTAGCAGCGCCACCGTATACGGTGCTGACGGGTTCGTAGTGAAAGATATTCATTTCGAAGGCCTTCAGCGTGTCGCCGTTGGTGCGGCCCTCCTCAGTATGCCTGTGCGCCCCGGCGATACGGTTAATGATGAAGACATCAGTAACACCATCCGCGCTCTGTTTGCCACTGGCAACTTTGAGGACGTCCGCGTCCTGCGCGATGGTGATACGCTGCTGGTTCAGGTAAAAGAACGTCCAACGATCGCCAGTATCACTTTCTCCGGCAACAAGTCGGTGAAAGATGACATGCTCAAGCAAAACCTTGAAGCATCCGGCGTTCGTGTGGGGGAATCTCTGGACCGCACAACCCTTTCAGACATTGAAAAAGGTCTGGAAGATTTCTATTACAGCGTGGGTAAATACAGCGCCAGCGTGAAAGCGGTTGTGACACCGCTGCCGCGTAACCGTGTTGACCTTAAGCTGGTCTTCCAGGAAGGTGTTTCTGCGAAGATCCAGCAGATCAACATTGTGGGCAACCACGCGTTCAGCACTGATGAACTGATCTCAACGTTCCAGTTGCGTGACGAAGTGCCGTGGTGGAACGTCGTTGGCGATCGTAAATACCAGAAGCAGAAGTTGGCGGGCGATCTCGAAACCCTGCGCAGCTACTACCTGGATCGCGGCTACGCGCGTTTCAACATTGATTCGACCCAGGTCAGTCTGACGCCGGACAAAAAAGGGATCTACATTACCATTAACATCACTGAAGGCGAGCAGTACAAGCTTTCAGGTGTTGAAGTCAGTGGTAACCTGGCGGGGCATTCTGCTGAAATCGAATCACTGACGAAGATTCAGCCAGGCGATCTGTACAGCGGGTCTAAAGTGACCAAGATGGAAGACAGCATTAAGAAGCTGCTCGGCCGTTATGGTTATGCTTATCCGCGCGTGCAGACTCAGCCAGAAATTAACGATGCTGAGAAAACCGTTAAGCTTCACGTCAACGTTGATGCGGGCAACCGTTTCTACGTGCGTAAGATCCGTTTTGAAGGGAACGACACCTCCAAAGATTCCGTTCTGCGTCGCGAAATGCGCCAGATGGAAGGGGCATGGCTGGGCAGCGACCTGGTCGACCAGGGGAAAGAGCGTCTGAACCGTCTGGGTTACTTCGAAACGGTTGATACCGATACGCAGCGTGTACCAGGCAGCCCGGACCAGGTGGATGTAGTTTATAAGGTTAAAGAGCGTAACACCGGTAGCTTCAACTTCGGTGTCGGCTACGGTACCGAAAGTGGCGTAAGCTTCCAGGTCGGTGTCCAGCAGGATAACTGGCTGGGTACAGGTTACTCTGTCGGCATCAACGGCACCAAAAACGACTACCAGACCTATTCCGAGTTCTCTGTTACTAACCCATACTTCACCGTTGACGGTGTGAGCCTGGGCGGTCGTATCTTCTATAACGACTTTAAAGCAGACGACGCGGATCTGTCCTCCTATACCAACAAAAGCTACGGTGTAGACGGTACGCTCGGCTTCCCGGTCAACGAATACAACACCCTGCGTGCGGGCTTAGGTTATGTGCATAACGACCTGTCCAATATGCAACCGCAGGTGGCGATGTGGCGTTATCTGGACTCCATCGGTCAGTCAGCGAGTAAGAGCAGCGATAACAACGGCTTTGCCGCCGATGACTTCACGTTCAACTATGGCTGGACGTACAACCGTCTGGACCGTGGCTTCTTCCCGACGCAGGGCTCGCGCGTAAACCTGAATGGTAAAGTGACCATTCCGGGTTCCGATAACGAGTTCTACAAGGTGACGCTGGATACCGCATCCTACTTCCCAATTGATGACGATCACAAATGGGTGGTTTTGGGTCGTACGCGCTGGGGCTACGGTGATGGCCTGGGCGGCAAAGAACTGCCGTTCTATGAAAACTTCTACGCCGGTGGTTCAAGCACCGTTCGTGGCTTCCAGTCCAATAATATTGGTCCGAAAGCGGTTTACTACGGTGGGAATGACAAGGATAACTGCTACAAATCATCTTCTTCCGAAGTGTGTAGCTCTGATGATGCAGTGGGCGGTAACGCCATGGGCGTCGCCAGCCTCGAGTTCATCACGCCGACGCCGTTCATCAGCGACAAGTATGCGAACTCTGTTCGTACCTCCATCTTCTGGGATGCCGGTACGGTGTGGGATACCAACTGGGAGAACACTGCCCAGATGCGTGCAGCAGGTGTTCCGGACTACAGCGATCCGAGCAATATTCGCATGTCTGCAGGTATCGCATTACAATGGATGTCACCGCTGGGGCCGTTGGTCTTCTCCTACGCCCAGCCGTTTAAGAAATATGATGGAGATAAAGCGGAACAGTTCCAGTTTAACATTGGTAAAACCTGGTAATAATCCGCTGCAATGGAATGCGTTGGCAGTGTAGCGCTGACAACCGGCGATCGGTAAAACGATCGCCTTGCCACGCAAAGAACGGTACCTTCGGGTGCCAATGGGATGGTAAGGAGTTAATTGTGAAAAAGTGGTTATTAGCTGCAGGTCTCGGTTTAGCGATGGCAACCTCTGCTCAGGCAGCAGACAAAATTGCAATCGTCAACATGGGTAATTTGTTCCAGCAGGTTGCACAGAAAACGGGTGTTTCTGCGACTCTGGAAAACGAATTTAAAGGCCGTGCTGGCGAACTGCAACGTATGGAAGGCGACCTCCAGACTAAAATGCAGCGTCTGCAGCGTGATGGTTCTACCATGAAAGCGAGCGAGCGCAGCAAGCTGGAAAAAGACGTAATGGCACAGCGCCAGACCTTCTCCCAGAAAGCGCAGGCTTTCGAGCAGGATCGTCAGCGTCGTTCTAACGAAGAGCGCGGTAAACTGGTTACCCGTATTCAGTCTGCTGTTAAAGCAGTAGCAGCCGATCAGAGCATCGATCTGGTTGTGGATGCGAATGCCGTCGCTTTCAACAGCAGCGATGTTAAAGACATCACCGCTGATGTTCTGAAACAGGTTAAATAAGTAATGCCTTCAATTCGACTGGCTGATTTAGCTCAGCAGTTGGATGCAGAATTACACGGTGATGGCGATATCGTCATCACCGCTGTTGCGTCCATGCAATCTGCTAAAGCGGGCAACATTACCTTTATAGTAAGCCCTAAGTACCGTGAACATCTGGCCCAGTGCCAGGCGTCCGCCGTTGTGATGACGCAGGACGATCTTCCGTTTGCCACAGGCGCTGCACTGGTAGTTAAAAATCCCTACCTGACTTACGCACGCATGGCCCAAATTCTTGATACCACGCCGCAGCCGGCGCAAAACATTGCTGCCAGCGCAGCGATCGACCCGACGGCTCAGCTGGGTAACAACGTGGCAGTTGGCGCAAATGCCGTTATCGAATCTGGCGTTGTGCTGGGCGATAACGTGGTCATTGGTCCGGGCTGCTTCGTTGGAAAAAATACCAAAATTGGCGCAGGCTCCCGTCTTTGGGCCAATGTGTCCATTTATCATGACGTTGAGATGGGCGAGAATTGCCTCGTTCAATCCAGCACGGTGATTGGCTCTGACGGTTTCGGCTATGCCAACGATCGTGGCAATTGGGTTAAGATCCCGCAGCTTGGTCGCGTTATTATCGGCGATCGTGTAGAGATCGGCGCATGTACGACCATCGACCGCGGCGCGCTGGACGACACCATCATTGGTAACGGTGTTATCATTGATAACCAGTGTCAGATTGCACATAACGTTGTGATTGGCGACAATACTGCCGTTGCGGGCGGCGTGATCATGGCAGGCAGCCTGAAAATTGGCCGCTACTGCATGATTGGCGGTGCCAGCGTGATCAATGGCCATATGGAAATATGCGACAAGGTGACGGTAACGGGAATGGGCATGGTGATGCGTCCTATTACTGAACCCGGCGTCTATTCCTCTGGCATTCCGCTGCAACCGAACAAGGTATGGCGTAAAACAGCTGCACTGGTGATGAATATTGATGATATGAGCAAGCGACTCAAAGCCATTGAGCGCAAGATCGATCAACAAGACTAAGCGTTCACCCGTTTAACGCTCATTTTCTCGGCCTGTCGGCTTTTTTATAAACCGGCAGGCCGTGTTATTATTGCTACTTAGTACATTTGACAGGAAGAGTATTTTGACTACTGACACTCATACTCTGCATATTGAAGAGATTTTAGAACTTCTGCCGCACCGCTACCCGTTTTTGCTGGTAGACCGTGTGCTGGATTTTGAAGAAGGTCGTTTTCTGCGCGCAGTGAAAAATGTCTCCGTTAACGAGCCGTTCTTCCAGGGGCACTTCCCTGGTAAGCCTATCTTCCCGGGTGTGTTGATCCTGGAAGCCATGGCGCAGGCTACCGGTATCCTTGCGTTTAAAAGCGTAGGTAAACTGGAGCCGGGTGAACTCTATTACTTCGCCGGCATCGACGAAGCGCGATTCAAGCGTCCGGTTGTGCCTGGCGATCAGATGATCATGGAAGTCACTTTTGAAAAAACGCGTCGTGGCCTGACTCGCTTTAAAGGCGTTGCAACGGTTGACGGCAAAGTTGTTTGTGAAGCGACTATGATGTGCGCGCGTAGCCGGGAGGCCTGATACGTGATTGATAAATCCGCCTTTATTCATCCTACCGCGATTGTGGAAACCGGCGCCATTATTGGTGCTAACGTTCACATTGGCCCGTTTTGTGTTGTTGGACCCCATGTTGAAATTGGTGAGGGTACAGTACTGAAATCTCATGTCGTGGTGAATGGTCATACGACTATTGGCTGCAACAACGAGATCTATCAGTTCGCCTCCATCGGCGAAGTTAACCAGGATCTTAAATATGCTGGTGAGCCGACCCGTGTGGAAATCGGCGATCGTAACCGTATTCGCGAAAGCGTCACCATTCATCGTGGAACAACTCAGGGCGGTGGATTGACGAAGGTGGGCAGCGACAACCTCTTTATGGTAAATGCACACATTGCGCATGACTGTACCGTGGGTAATCGCTGTATTCTCGCCAACAACGCAACGCTGGCGGGACACGTATCGGTTGATGATTTCGCAATCATTGGCGGCATGACGGCTGTCCATCAGTTCTGCATCATTGGTGCGCACGTGATGGTCGGCGGATGCTCCGGTGTGGCGCAGGACGTCCCACCTTACGTGATTGCGCAGGGCAACCATGCCACGCCGTTTGGCGTGAACATCGAAGGCCTCAAGCGTCGTGGCTTTAGCCGCGAAGCGATTACAGCGATCCGCAACGCGTACAAACAGTTGTACCGTAACGGTAAAACGCTGGAAGAGGCGAAGCCGGAAATTGCCGAGCTGGCGAATAAGCACCCGGAAGTGAACGCGTTCATGGAATTCTTTGACCGTTCAACAAGGGGTCTGATTCGTTAATGGTCGACAGTCGTCCGCTTACGATAGCCCTGGTCGCCGGAGAAACCTCCGGCGATATTCTTGGTGCAGGTCTCATCCGCGCCCTCAAGGCTCGTGTACCCAATGCGCGCTTTGTGGGTGTGGCAGGCCCGCTGATGCAGGCCGAAGGCTGCGAAGCCTGGTATGAGATGGAAGAGCTGGCCGTGATGGGCATCGTTGAGGTGCTGGGCCGCCTGCGTCGCCTGTTACACATTCGTGCCGATCTCACACGCCGTTTTACCGATCTCAAACCCGATGTGTTTGTCGGTATCGATGCGCCCGATTTCAATATTACCCTCGAAGGGAATCTGAAAAAACAGGGCATCAAAACCATTCACTACGTCAGTCCGTCCGTCTGGGCGTGGCGACAGAAACGCGTTTTCAAAATCGGACGGTCTACCAACCTGGTACTGGCTTTCCTGCCTTTCGAAAAGGCGTTTTACGACAGATTCAACGTGCCATGCCGTTTTATTGGTCACACCATGGCAGATGCCATGCCGCTGGACCCGGATAAAAACGCGGCGCGTGACGTGCTGGGCATCCCCCATGATACCCACTGTCTGGCTCTGCTGCCGGGCAGCCGTGGCGCAGAAGTTGAGATGCTGAGCGCCGATTTCCTGAAAACGGCGCAGATCCTACGCCAGACCTATCCCGATCTTGAAGTGGTGGTGCCGCTGGTTAATGCGAAACGCCGCGAGCAGTTTGAACGCATCAAAGCGGAGGTTGCGCCGGATCTGCACATTCATCTTCTGGATGGAAAGGGCCGTGAGGCGATGGTCGCGAGCGATGCCGCTCTGCTGGCCTCCGGTACGGCCGCGCTGGAGTGTATGCTGGCGAAATGCCCGATGGTAGTGGGTTACCGCATGAAGCCTTTCACCTTCTGGCTGGCGAAACGTCTGGTGAAAACCGACTATGTCTCCTTGCCTAATTTACTCGCCGGGCGCGAGCTGGTAAAAGAGCTGCTGCAGGAAGAGTGTCAGCCGCAGGCGTTAGCCGATGCGCTACTTCCGCTGCTGGCAAATGGCAAGACCAGCCATCTTATGCACGAGACGTTCCGTGAACTGCATCAGCAGATCCGCTGTAATGCCGATGAGCAAGCGGCTGAAGCGGTGCTGGAGTTAGCAAAATGATGGAATTTGTTTATCCACACACGCACCTTGTGGCGGGCGTGGATGAAGTGGGGCGGGGCCCGCTCGTCGGTGCTGTGGTTACTGCAGCGGTAATACTCGACCCTGCTCGCCCGATTGTTGGGCTGAATGATTCAAAAAAATTATCTGAAAAGCGCCGACTGGCGCTCTTTGACGAGATTCAGGAAAAGGCGCTGGCCTGGAGTCTTGGGCGCGCTGAGCCGCATGAAATTGACGAGCTGAACATTCTTCATGCCACCATGCTGGCGATGCAGCGGGCGGTGGCGGGGCTGAAAATAACCCCTGAATACGTCCTGATTGACGGCAACCGCTGTCCGGCACTGCCTGTGCCTTCAATGGCGGTAGTGAAAGGGGATAGCCGGGTCCCGGAAATTAGCGCGGCGTCAATCATTGCTAAAGTGACGCGCGATGCCGAAATGGCTGCGCTGGATCTCACTTATCCCCTGTACGGTTTCGCCCAGCACAAGGGATATCCTACGGCTTTCCATCTGGAAAAGCTGGCTGAACATGGCGCCACCGAACACCACCGTCGTAGTTTTGGTCCGGTAAAACGTGCGCTGGCACGGGTGTCCTGAATCAAGACGCAAGCAATTAAGTAACGCGGAATCTGAAGATGGCTGAACCACGTTTCGTACACCTGCGGGTGCATAGCGACTACTCCATGATCGATGGGCTGGCAAAGACCGGGCCGCTGGTAAAAAAGGCGGCCGCGCTTGGCATGCCTGCGCTGGCGATCACCGATTTTACCAACCTGTGTGGCCTGGTGAAGTTCTACGGAACGGCGCATGGCGTGGGGATGAAACCTATCGTCGGCGCGGATTTTCATGTGCAAAGCGAACTGCTTGGCGATGAGATGACGCAAATCTCCGTGCTGGCGATGAACAACACGGGTTATCAGAACCTTACCCTGCTTATCTCAAAAGCCTATCAGCGCGGCTATGGCGCGCTGGGGCCGTGGATCGACAGAGACTGGCTGGCCGAACTGAATGAAGGCCTGCTGCTGATCTCTGGCGGCCGCATGGGTGACGTCGGCAAATGCCTGCTGCGCGGCAACAGCGCGCTGGTGGACCAGTGCGTGTCGTTCTACGAAGAACATTTCCCGGATCGCTATTACCTTGAGTTGATCCGCACCGGTCGCGCGGATGAAGAGAACTATCTGCATGCCGCCGTAGCCCTGGCGGAACAGCGCGGGCTGCCCGTTGTGGCAACCAACGATGTGCGTTTCCTGGAATCAGGCGATTTTGACGCGCACGAGATCCGCGTCGCTATTCATGACGGCTTCACGCTCGACGATCCGAAACGTCCGCGAAATTACTCCTCGCAGCAGTACATGCGCACGGAAGAGGAGATGTGTGAACTCTTCTCTGATATCCCGGAAGCGCTGGAAAACAGCGTAGAGATTGCCAAGCGCTGTAACGTGACCGTGCGTCTCGGCGAGTATTTTCTGCCGCAGTTCCCGACGGGCGACATGACCACGGAAGATTTCCTGGTTGTGAAATCGAAAGAAGGGCTGGAAGAACGCCTGGAATTTCTCTTCCCGGATGAAGCGGAACGTAAAGAGAAGCGCCCACCCTACGACGAACGTCTGGATATTGAGCTGCAGGTTATCAACCAGATGGGGTTCCCCGGCTACTTCCTGATCGTGATGGAGTTTATCCAGTGGTCGAAGGATAACGGCGTGCCGGTAGGCCCGGGCCGTGGTTCCGGTGCTGGTTCGCTGGTGGCGTACGCGCTCAAAATCACCGACCTCGATCCGCTGGAGTTTGACCTGCTGTTCGAACGTTTCCTTAACCCTGAACGTGTCTCCATGCCCGACTTCGACGTCGACTTCTGCATGGAGAAACGTGACCAGGTGATTGAGCACGTTGCAGATATGTATGGCCGCGATGCGGTATCGCAGATTATTACCTTCGGTACGATGGCGGCGAAAGCGGTTATCCGCGACGTTGGCCGCGTGCTGGGGCATCCGTACGGCTTCGTCGATCGCATCTCCAAGCTGGTGCCGCCCGATCCCGGCATGACGCTGGCAAAAGCCTTTGAAGCCGAGCCGCAGCTGCCGGAAATCTACGAAGCAGACGAAGAAGTTAAAGCGCTGATCGACATGGCGCGTAAGCTCGAAGGCGTCACGCGTAACGCCGGTAAACATGCGGGCGGGGTGGTGATTGCCCCGACTAAAATTACCGATTTTGCGCCGCTCTATTGCGACGAGGCGGGTCATCACCCGGTCACACAGTTCGATAAAAACGACGTGGAATACGCCGGGCTGGTGAAGTTCGACTTCCTCGGCCTGCGCACCCTGACGATCATCGACTGGGCGCTGAAGATGATCAACCCGCGCCGCGAGAAGCAGGGTCTGGAGCCGATAGACATCGCCGCCATCCCGCTGGATGATAAAAAAAGTTTCGACATGCTGCAGCGCTCGGAGACCACCGCCGTCTTCCAGCTTGAATCCCGCGGCATGAAAGACCTGATTAAGCGCCTGCAGCCCGACTGCTTCGAAGATATGATCGCGCTGGTGGCGTTGTTCCGTCCGGGGCCGCTGCAGTCAGGGATGGTGGATAACTTTATCGACCGTAAGCACGGGCGCGAAGAGATTTCCTACCCCGACGTGCAGTGGCAGCATGAAAGCCTTAAACCGGTACTGGAGCCTACCTACGGCATCATCCTGTATCAGGAACAGGTCATGCAGATTGCCCAGGTCCTGTCAGGTTACACCCTTGGCGGCGCGGACATGCTGCGTCGTGCAATGGGTAAGAAAAAGCCTGAAGAGATGGCCAAGCAGCGTTCTATCTTTGAGGACGGGGCGAAAAAGAACGGCATTGACGGCGAACTGGCGATGAAAATCTTCGACCTGGTAGAGAAGTTCGCCGGGTACGGGTTTAACAAATCCCACTCCGCTGCCTATGCACTGGTCTCCTATCAGACGCTGTGGCTGAAGGCCCACTATCCGGCTGAGTTTATGGCGGCGGTGATGACGGCCGATATGGACAACACCGAGAAAGTGGTTGGCCTGGTCGACGAGTGCTGGCGCATGGGGCTTAAGATCCTGCCGCCGGATATCAATTCCGGGCTTTACCATTTCCACGTGAACGAGCACGGGGAGATTGTCTACGGGATCGGCGCGATCAAAGGTGTCGGTGAAGGTCCAATCGAGGCGATCATCGAGGCGCGTAACAATGGCGGCTATTTCCGCGAGCTGTTCGACCTCTGCGCCCGGACTGACACTAAAAAGCTTAACCGCCGCGTGCTCGAAAAACTGATAATGTCCGGGGCGTTCGACAGGCTGGGGCCGCACCGTGCCGCGCTGATGAACTCGCTGGGCGATGCGTTGAAAGCGGCCGATCAGCACGCGAAGGCAGAAGCGATAGGCCAGGCCGATATGTTTGGCGTTCTGGCGGAAGAGCCAGAGCAGATTGAGCAGTCGTATTCCAACTGCCAGCCCTGGCCAGAACAGGTGGTGCTGGATGGTGAGCGTGAAACGTTAGGCTTGTACCTGACGGGGCACCCGATCAACCAGTACATTAAAGAAATTGAGCGCTATGTCGGAGGCAACAGGCTAAAAGACATGCATCCGACAGATCGTGGTAAAATCACCACGGCTGCGGGGCTCGTGATTGCTGCAAGGGTAATGGTCACCAAGCGCGGCAATCGTATTGGCATCTGTACATTGGATGACCGTTCCGGGCGTCTGGAGGTGATGTTGTTCACCGACGCGCTGGATAAATACCAGCAATTGCTGGAAAAAGACCGCATACTTATCGTCAGCGGACAGGTCAGCTTTGATGACTTCAGTGGGGGGCTTAAAATGACCGCCCGCGAAGTGATGGATATTGACGAAGCCCGTGAAAAATATGCTCGCGGGCTTGCTATCTCGCTGACGGACAGGCAAATTGATGACCAGCTTTTAAACCGACTCCGTCAGTCTCTGGAACCCCACCGCTCGGGGACAATTCCAGTACATCTCTACTATCAGAGGGCGGATGCACGCGCGCGGTTGCGCTTTGGTGCAGCGTGGCGTGTCTCTCCGAGCGATCGTTTACTGAACGATCTCCGTGGCCTCATTGGTTCGGAGCAGGTGGAACTGGAGTTTGACTAATACAGGAATACTATGAGTCTGAATTTCCTTGATTTCGAACAGCCGATTGCAGAGCTGGAAGCGAAAATCGATTCTCTGACAGCCGTAAGCCGTCAGGATGAAAAACTGGATATAAACATCGACGAGGAAGTGCATCGTCTGCGCGAAAAAAGCGTAGAGCTGACGCGCAAAATCTTCGCCGATCTTGGCGCATGGCAGATTGCCCAGCTGGCGCGTCATCCTCAGCGCCCGTACACCCTGGATTATGTCCGCCTGGCGTTTGATGAATTTGACGAACTGGCAGGCGATCGCGCTTACGCAGACGATAAAGCTATCGTCGGCGGGATTGCGCGTCTCGACGGGCGTCCGGTGATGATCATTGGTCATCAGAAAGGTCGCGAAACCAAAGAGAAAATCCGTCGTAACTTTGGTATGCCTGCTCCAGAAGGCTACCGTAAGGCCCTGCGTCTGATGGAGATGGCTGAGCGTTTTAATATGCCTATCATCACCTTCATCGACACCCCGGGGGCATACCCGGGTGTTGGCGCGGAAGAGCGCGGTCAGTCTGAAGCCATCGCACGCAACCTGCGTGAGATGTCTCGCCTGCGCGTACCGGTCATCTGCACCGTTATCGGTGAAGGGGGTTCTGGTGGTGCGCTGGCGATTGGCGTGGGCGATAAAGTGAATATGCTGCAGTACAGCACCTATTCCGTTATCTCCCCGGAAGGCTGTGCGTCCATTCTGTGGAAAAGCGCCGATAAAGCGCCGCTGGCAGCAGAAGCGATGGGCATCATTGCCCCGCGTCTGAAAGAGCTGAAGCTTATCGACTCCGTGATCCCAGAGCCGTTGGGCGGTGCGCACCGTAAGCCTGAAGCGATGGCCGCGTCCCTGAAAGCACAGTTGCTGGCCGATCTGGCCGATCTGGACGTGCTGAGCAAAGAAGAGTTGCTCGACCGTCGTTACCAGCGTCTGATGACCTACGGTTACGCGTAAGCGCGACATTTATCTGAAAAGCCGCACAGTGTTGCGGCTTTTTTTATACCTGCGGTTTAGCCGGGCTATGCTTACCTAATGTTTTTCAAGGAGGTAGCCCGTGAATATCATTGCCATTATGGGGCCGCACGGCGTCTTTTATAAAGACGAGCCCATCAAGGAGCTGGAGCAAGCCCTGCAGTCCCGCGGATACCAGCTTATCTGGCCGCATAACAGTGCGGATTTGCTGAAGTTCATTGAACATAACCCGCGCATCTGCGGCGTCATTTTTGACTGGGACGAATACGACCTGGAGCTGTGCAGCGACATCAACAGGTTGAACGAGTATCTTCCGCTGTACGCTTTTATCAATACGCATTCGACAATGGACGTCAGCGCTCACGATATGCGCATGGCGCTGTGGTTCTTTGAATACTCGCTTGGCGTGGCGGAAGACATTGCCACCCGCATTCAGCAGTACACGGGAGAGTATCTCGATAACATCACCCCACCGTTTACCCGCGCGCTTTTTACCTACGTGAAAGAAGGCAAATATACCTTCTGTACGCCGGGGCATATGGCGGGCACGGCGTATCAGAAAAGCCCGGTCGGCTGCCTGTTCTATGATTTCTTCGGCGGCAACACGCTTAAAGCGGATGTATCGATTTCGGTCACCGAGCTGGGCTCTTTGCTCGACCACACCGGCCCGCATCTGGAAGCCGAAGAGTATATCGCCCGCACGTTTGGTGCCGAGCAGAGCTACATGGTGACCAATGGTACCTCGACATCAAATAAAATCGTCGGGATGTACGCGGCCCCAGCCGGAAGCACGCTGCTCATCGACCGTAACTGCCATAAATCTCTGGCGCATTTGCTGATGATGAGCGATGTGGTGCCGATCTGGCTGTCGCCGACGCGTAACGCGCTCGGCATTCTGGGTGGTATTCCGCGCCGTGAGTTTACGCATGCGGCGATTGAAACCAAGGTGGCGTCCGTCCCGCAGGCAAGCTGGCCGATCCACGCGGTGATCACCAACTCCACCTATGACGGTCTGCTCTACAACACCAACTGGATCAAGCAGACCCTGGACGTGCCGTCGATCCACTTTGACTCCGCGTGGGTGCCGTACACCAATTTCCACCCGATTTACGAAGGGAAAAGCGGGATGAGCGGCGAGCGGGTGCCGGGCAAAGTGTTTTTCGAAACGCAGTCGACGCACAAGATGCTGGCGGCGTTTTCTCAGGCCTCGCTGATCCACATTAAAGGCGAATACGACGAGGACACCTTCAACGAAGCCTTTATGATGCACACCACCACCTCGCCAAGTTATCCGCTGGTGGCCTCGATTGAAACGGCGGCGGCGATGCTGCGGGGTAATCCCGGCAAGCGTCTCATCAATCGTTCAGTGGAACGGGCGCTGCATTTCCGCAAAGAAGTTCAGCGGCTAAAAGATGAAGCGGACGGCTGGTTCTTCGACATCTGGCAGCCTGAAGAGATTGATGAGGCTGAGTGCTGGCAGGTCGCGCCCGGCGAAAGCTGGCACGGCTTTCGGGATGCCGACCCGGACCATATGTTCCTCGATCCGGTGAAAGTGACGATCCTGACGCCGGGCATGGACGAGCAAGGGGTGATGAGCGATGAAGGGATCCCCGCCGCGCTGGTGGCGAAGTTCCTCGATGAGCGTGGCGTCGTGGTGGAGAAAACCGGGCCGTACAACCTGCTGTTCCTGTTCAGCATCGGGATCGATAAAACCCGCGCAATGGGGCTGCTGCGTGGTCTGATGGAGTTTAAACGCGCCTACGATCTGAACCTGCGGGTGAAGAACATGCTGCCGGATCTCTACGCGGAAGATCCTGATTTCTATCGCAACATGCGCATTCAGGATCTGGCGCAGGGGATCCACAAATTGATCCGCCAGCACGATCTGCCGCGTCTGATGCTGCAGGCGTTCGACGTTCTGCCTGAGATGAAGCTGACGCCGCACAAGGCCTGGCAGCATCAGGTGAAAGGCGAGGTAGAGACCGTCGAGCTGGAAAACCTGGTCGGGCGCGTGTCGGCCAATATGATCCTGCCGTATCCGCCGGGCGTGCCGCTGCTGATGCCGGGTGAGATGATTGTCGAAGAGAGCCGGGCGGTTCTCGATTTCCTGCTGATGCTGTGTTCGGTTGGGCGACACTACCCTGGTTTTGAGACCGACATTCACGGTGCCAAACGGGATGAAAACGGCGTGTACTGGGTACGGGTCCTAAAATGAAGCTGGCCGCTTGCCAGGCGCAGGTTCCCGGTTGTAACGTTCAGGCATCATGAAAAGGAGAAGCTATGCTGGGTTTAAAACAGGTTCACCATATTGCGATCATTGCCACCGATTACGCGCAAAGTAAGGCTTTCTATTGTGACATTCTCGGCTTTGAGCTGTTAAGCGAGGCGTACCGTGAAGAGCGTGACTCCTGGAAAGGCGATTTGGCGTTAAACGGCCAGTATGTCATTGAGCTGTTCTCCTTTCCTTTCCCGCCTGCGCGTCCTTCTCGTCCGGAAGCCTGTGGCCTGCGCCATCTTGCTTTCAGCGTAGAGGACATTGATAGCGCGGTGAAGCATCTGGAGGCGCACGGCGTGGCATGCGAAGCCATACGTGTCGATCCGTTTACCGGTAAACGTTTCACCTTTTTCAACGACCCGGACGGTCTGCCGCTGGAGCTTTACCAGCAGTAAACGCCGGTATATGTGATAATGCCCGACCAGTTCGGGCATTTTTTTATGTGTAATTGCTTATGACCTCATCTGATATTGCGCAAGCCGTTTCGCCGTACCGCCAGCTGCTGGTGGGGTTTAGCGGTGGGCTGGATTCCACGGTGTTACTTCATCGCCTGATGCACTGGCGCGATCGAGAGCCCGACGTTCAGATTCGGGCTATTCATGTTCATCACGGGTTGAGTCCTTATGCAGATGAGTGGGTTGCGCACTGCGACGCCCTGTGCGCGGCGTGGGCGATCCCGCTGCACGTGGAGCGTGTCTTACTCGAAAATGAAGGGCTGGGCATTGAGGCGCAGGCGCGTAAAGCCCGCTATGCCGCGTTTGCCCGCACTTTAAAGCCCGGCGAGGCGCTGGTGACGGCGCAACACCTTGATGATCAGTGTGAGACATTCCTGCTGGCGCTCAAGCGGGGAAGTGGCCCGGCAGGGTTATCCGCCATGCCTGAGCGTACCGCGTTTGGCGGCACAGAATTACTACGTCCTCTGCTGGGCGAAACGCGCGCGTCTCTTGAAGCCTGGGCGCAGCAGCATCAGCTGAGCTGGATTGAAGATGAGAGCAATCAGGACGACAGCTACGATCGCAATTTCCTGCGTCTGCGCGTCTTGCCGCTGTTGACCCAGCGATGGGGGCACTTTGCTGAAGCGACCGCCCGCAGCGCCGCACTCTGCGCTGAGCAGGAAACGCTGCTGGATGAGTTGCTGAGCGACGCGCTATCCGACCTGACATCCGGTGACGGGGCGCTGGCGATTACGCCGCTTGAGACGATGACCCCGGTGCGGCGCGCGGCGCTTCTGCGCCGCTGGCTGGCCATGCACAATGCGGCTATGCCGTCGCGCGCCATGCTACACCGTATCTGGGAGGAGGTTGCTCAGGCGCGGGAAGATGCCGCCCCGTGTGTGTATCTCAATGGCTTTGAGGTCAGGCGCTACAAAGGCCGGCTGTGGTGGGTAAAATCCACCCCTTCGCTTACCGATGTGGTGCTGGCCTGGCCGTCACCCCATGACGTGCTGGAACTACCTTATCAGAGGGGAACCGTTTCGTTGACCACGCCGGGCCACGTGCGGCTACCCAATGCCGATGAACCTGTTACCGTGCGCTTTAAGGCCAGCGGTGTGCTGCACATTGTCGGGCGCAACGGCGGGCGTAAGCTGAAGAAAATCTGGCAGGAGAACAATGTGCCGCCCTGGCTGCGCGATACCACACCGCTACTGTTTTACGGCGAGACGTTGATTGCGGCGGCGGGCGTATTCGTGACGAAAGACGGGTGGGCAGAAGAGGGGGTTGGTTTTCAGTGGACGGTGTAACGGGCAGCGGGGCTGCCCGTTAATGTTCATCAGGATTCGCTCACCACAACGGTGCCGATTTCCGGGTGACTGAAGCTGGCGATTTTATCCAGGCGAAGCTCGCGCGTCGCGCCGGCATCTTCCACTACCAGGTATTCCACGTTCTTACGTGAAACCAGGTCGCTGGCTTTCGCCTTCAGCACTTCGCCATCTTTGAGTTCCAGCGTCAGTATTAAATGATGCTGGCAGGCGAGTTCGAGGTTGTCATAGTCATCACAATTGATGGGTTGATAAGTTTCATTCATCGACATAATCGCTCACCAGTAGATTCGCTGCAGCATACGCTGCTTTTTCCCTGACCGATTCTGAAAGACTCTCATCAGAGGCCACTTCATTTAGCACTTTGAGTACACAACCCAACGCATCCGGGATATAGCCCAGATCGCCGCTGGCGATTTCCGCATACCGTTTGCGAATTAGCTCACAATAATTGTTCACATCCCCTCCTGCCAGCGCACTGGCTTACTGTGAGATAACATTAAGCCTACGAAGATAAACTCGGTTTAGCAAGGTGACTATACCATACTCATTTAAGCAATATCAGAGCCTTGATAGCGGCCTGTTCATCACCTCGTAACAGCCTTTTGCCGCTATTTTCGCTACACTGTGCGCCTTATACGAAAGGAGTTCTCTCATGGCGCTGAAAGCGACAATTTATAAAGCTGTGGTTAATGTGGCGGATCTCGACCGCAACCAGTTTCTGGATGCGTCACTGACGCTGGCGCGTCATCCGTCTGAAACCCAGGAGCGCATGATGCTTCGCCTGCTGGCGTGGGTGAAGTATGCTGATGACCGTTTGCAATTTACCCGTGGCCTAAGCGCGGAAGATGAACCAGAAGCCTGGCTGCGCAACGATCATCTGGGCATTGATTTGTGGATCGAACTCGGTCTGCCGGATGAACGTCGGATAAAAAAAGCGTGTACGCAGTCAGCGGAAGTGGCGTTATTTGCGTATAATCAACGTGCTGCGGAGATTTGGTGGCAGCAGAACAAGAAAAAAAGTGCGCAGTTTACCAATCTCACCGTCTGGTATCTGGATGACGAGCAGCTGGCGCAGCTGAGCGCGTTCGCCAGCAGGACCATGGTGTTGCAGGCAACTATTCAGGATGGTGCGATCTGGCTCTCTGATTCTCAGAATAATCTGGAAATCCATTTAACCGCGTGGCAACCAGCGTCATGATTGATTTGTCCCGAAACGTCAGCATTCCTGATAACGAGCTGGAGATCACGGCGATCCGCGCGCAGGGCGCGGGCGGACAGCATGTTAACAAGGCTTCAACCGCTATCCATTTGCGCTTTGACATTCGGGCCTCCAGCCTGCCAGAGTATTACAAAGAACGTTTGCTTGCCGCCAGCCATCATCTGATTACCAGCGATGGCGTGATAATTATCAAAGCGCAGGAATATCGCAGTCAGGAACTGAACCGCGAAGCGGCGCTTTCCCGGCTGGTGGCCGTCATAAAAGAGTTAACCGCAGAGCAAAAAAGCCGTCGGGCTACGCGACCAACCCGCGCTTCGAAAGAGCGCCGGTTATCAACGAAGTCGCAAAAATCCTCGGTAAAAGCACTACGCGGAAAAGTTCGTCGCCCTGTGGAGTGACGAAAAGGAACACACTTTTTCATAAGGGATCCATCGTGAAAAAAGCACTATTTTCAGCATTAGCCGTCAGCACGCTGTTCGCACTCTTCGGGTGTAACAACCGTTCGGAAACGCAGGCCTTGCAGGCCGCGCCTACTGAAGCGTTAAAACCGATGCAGCAGAGCTGGCGCGGCGTACTGCCGTGTGCGGATTGCGAAGGAATCGAAACCACGCTCTTCCTGGAAAAAGATGGCACCTGGGTCATGAACCAGCGCTATCAGGGCGCAAAGGAGCCATCTTCTTTTGCGAGCTACGGAAAATGGGCACGTACCGCCGAGAAGCTGGTGCTGACCGATACCACGGGTGATAAAACCTATTTCCGCGCCAAAGGTGAGGGGATGGAGATGCTCGATCGCGAGGGCAACCCGATTGAGTCGCAATTTAATTACACGCTCGCGCCGGTGAAAGCGGCGCTGCCTGCTACGCCAATGGCGATGCGGGGAATGTACTTCTATATGGCGGATGCGGCGATCTTCACCGACTGTGCCACCGGTAAGAAAGTCAGCGTGGCAAACAATGCTCAGCTGGAGCGGGATTATGCCGTCGCGCGCGGGAATGACAGTAAGCCGGTCTTACTGACGGTTGACGGTCACTTTACGCTGGAGCCTAACCCGGATAGCGGTGAGATGGTGAAAACGCTGGTGGTTGATAAAGACGCGAGCTTTGCTGCGGGTAAAGACTGTAGCAGTAAATAGCGTCTTCGTGAGCCAATAAAAAACCCCGCCTGAGCGGGGTTTTTGTTTTTTAGCCTTTGATGGCTTTCATCAGGTAATCAAGAATGTCGCCGGTCTTGATCATCTGTTTCTCGCCGCTACGACGGTATTTGTATTCGATTTCGTCGCTGTCGAGGTTACGATCGCCAATAACGATGGTGTGCGGAATGCCGATCAGTTCCATATCGGCGAACATCACGCCCGGACGCTCTTTACGGTCGTCCATCAGCACGTCAACGCCCTGCGCGCGCAGTTCAGCGTACAGCTTCTCGGCCAGCTCCTGAACGCGGTAAGACTTGTGCATGTTCATTGGCAGGATGGCTACCTGGAACGGCGCAATGTTGTCCGGCCAGACGATACCGCGCTCGTCGAAGTTCTGCTCGATAGCGGCAGCAACCACGCGCGTGACCCCGATACCGTAGCAACCCATGGTCAGCACCTGGTTACGACCATCTTCGCCCTGAACCGCCGCATTCATGGCGCGGGAGTACTTATCGCCCAGCTGGAAGATATGGCCCACTTCGATACCGCGTTTAATCATCAGCGTACCCTGGCCGTCCGGGCTTGGATCGCCCGCCACCACGTTACGGATGTCCGCAACTTCTGGTGTCGCGACGTCACGATCCCAGTTAATGCCAAAGTAGTGCTTGCCGTCGATGTTGGCACCTGCAGAGAAGTCGCTCATTGCAGCAACCGTACGGTCAACAACCACGGGAACGGGCATATTTACTGGCCCCAGCGAGCCAGGACCGGCGTTCACGACGGCACGGATTTCTGCTTCCGTAGCAAACGTCAGCGGGCTGGCGACCTGCGGCAGTTTTTCTGCTTTCACTTCGTTCAGCTCGTGATCGCCGCGCACCAGCAGGGCAACCAGCGGGTATGCGCTGCCTTCGGCCGATTTAACCAGCAGCGTTTTAACCGTTTTCTCAATCGGCAGATTGAACTGCTCAACCAGCTCGGCGATGGTTTTGGCGTTCGGCGTATCAACCAGCGTCATCTCTTCGGTTGCGGCGGCGCGTGGCGCTTTTGGTGCCAGGGCTTCTGCAAACTCGATGTTAGCAGCGTAATCAGAGGAATCAGAGAAGATCACATCGTCTTCGCCGCTCTGCGCCAGAACCTGGAACTCGTGGGATGCGCTACCGCCGATTGAACCGGTATCAGCCTGTACAGCACGAAAATCCAGACCCATGCGGGAGAAGATTTTGCTGTAAGCCTCATACATTTTATCGTAGGTCTCCTGCAGAGATTCCTGAGAGGTATGGAAAGAGTAAGCATCTTTCATCAGGAATTCGCGGGAGCGCATAACGCCAAAACGTGGACGCACTTCGTCACGGAACTTGGTCTGGATCTGGAAGAAGTTCAACGGCAGCTGCTTGTAAGAGCTCAGCTCGTTGCGGATCAGATCGGTAATGACCTCTTCATGCGTTGGACCGAGAACAAACGGACGATCGCCGCGATCGGCAATACGCAGCAGTTCGGGACCGTACTGCTCCCAGCGACCACTCTCCTGCCACAGTTCAGAGGGCTGAACCACGGGCATTAACACCTCGATTGCACCGGCGTTGTTCATCTCTTCACGCACGATGTTTTCGACTTTTTTCAGGACGCGCACGCCGGTCGGCAACCAGGTGTACAACCCGGAGGCCAGCTTGCGGATCATCCCGGCGCGCAGCATCAGCTGGTGGCTGATCACCTCGGCGTCGGCAGGTGTCTCCTTCAGAGTGGAGAGCAGATATTGGCTAGTACGCATGTTGTTACGGTTCCATTTCGACTATTGGAACAGGCTGAAACGCCAGCCTGACACAAAAAAAGTGGTTTAGTTTACCAGTGTGGCAAAGATGCCAAAAGAGAGGAGATTAAAATTACCTGGGTTCCAGGGCAAACACTTCAAAACCGGCCTCGGTGACGCGCCAGCGAACGTTAAAATCCAGCAGCCAGACGGCGTACGTTTTCCCGGACTCCTCTTCTTTGCGGTAGGCGGGACGGGGGTCCTGAGCCAGCACTTCCGTGATAAAGTCCCGCAGACGAGGATAGCGTTTTTCAAGCTGATTGAGCGTGTCCGTCAACGCCGGTGTGAAAGAGACGGGCATGTCCGCATGAGGCGCGTCCTGTGCATAGCTCGCACGGGCCTCCGGCAGGGCCTCAGCAAAAGGCAGATACGGCTTGATGTCGATAACCGGTGTGCCATCCACCAGGTCGAGACTGCCTAACGCCAGTATCACCCGATCCTTTTCACAGCGTATGCCTTTCAGTTCGACCAGCGACATGCCAACCGGGTTTGGACGGAAGGTTGAGCGGGTCGCGAACACGCCCATTCTCGCATTTCCGCCCAGACGAGGAGGGCGAACGGTAGGACGCCAGCCGCCATCCATTGTCTGGTGAAAGACAAAGACAACCCACAGGTGGCTGAACGCCTCAAGTCCGCGTACCGCATCGGCCTGATTATAAGGCGCGATTAAGTGAAGCTCGCCGCTGCCGCTGGTCACCAGACCAGGCTGGCGTGGGACGGCGAACTTCTCTTTATAGGGGGAGCGGATAACGCCTATCTGCTCGAACTGAAACGAACTCATTTCGCCGTAATGTTCAGCGCAGAACCGATGCAAACCGCCTGACGGTAGCAGCCTGGCGTACCGCTGGTCACTTCACAGCTGTGCAGTAGCACCGCGTTGGCTTTCATTTTTGACGCGTTAATCTGCATACGTTTACGCGCTGTCGGGATATTCGGTGGAGAGTCCTGGTTCGTTGCCTGGCAGGATTCGCCGCTGACTTCACCCAGCTCACGGAATGGTTTTCCGACGAGATCGTCTGCTTTGGTAATAATGCGAACCGGGGCAGGTCGAGGGGCTTTTGGTTTCGCTGGCTCCGCTTTTGGCGGGGTTGCAGTGCTTTGAACAGGTTCAACAGGAGATCTGCTTAGCATAGAACAGCCGCTCAGCATGAGTGCTAAAAGACAGATCGGTAAAGCACGCATAATAGTTCCTCAGTGGATAATCAAAACGTCAGATATTGAATCAGTTGCCCGCACAAATGACAAGACGGGCATAAGCCCGTCTTGATGATATTACACTGAAGTCAGATTACCAGCCTTTAACAGCGCCGCCGTTAAACACTTTATTCGCTTCCTGGTAAACTTCTTCTGACTGGTATGCCTGCACGAATTTCTTCACGTTTTCCGCGTCTTTGTTATCTTCGCGGGTAACGATCAGGTTAACGTATGGGGAGTCTTTGTCTTCAACAAAGATACCGTCTTTCGCTGGCGTCAGGCCAATCTGGCTGGCGTAGGTGGTGTTGATCACGGCCAGCGCAATCTGCGCATCGTCCAGTGAACGCGGCAGCTGAGGGGCTTCCAGCTCAACCAGTTTCAGATTTTTCGGATTCTCGGTCACGTCCAGTACGGTCGGCAGCAGACCTACACCCTCTTTCAGTTTGATCAGACCCACTTTTTGCAGCAGCAGCAGGGAACGGCCAAGGTTGGTAGGATCGTTTGGAATGGCCACCTGCGAGCCTGGCTGTAGTTCGTCCAGCGATTTAATCTTCTTGGAGTAACCGGCAATCGGGTAAACAAAAGTATTGCCCGCCGCAACCAGCTTGTAGCCACGGTCTTTGATCTGCTGATCCAGGTACGGTTTGTGCTGGAAGGCGTTGGCGTCGATATCGCCTTTGCTCAGCGCTTCGTTTGGCAGAACGTAATCGTTGAAGGTCACCAGCTCAACGTCCAGGCCATATTTCTCTTTCGCCACTTTCTGGGCGGCTTCTGCAACCTGCTGCTCAGCACCGACAATAACGCCCACTTTAATGTGG
Organism: Enterobacter sp. UPMP2052; assembly: GCF_053709675.1. Lineage (NCBI taxonomy): Bacteria > Pseudomonadati > Pseudomonadota > Gammaproteobacteria > Enterobacterales > Enterobacteriaceae > Enterobacter > Enterobacter sp. UPMP2052. The sequence goes on along the minus strand of NZ_JBSKJR010000003.1, from coordinate 2,917 downwards.
TTTGGATCTTTTTCGTCCTGACCGCAACCCACCAGTGCCAGAGAGCCAATTAGCGCGCCAACCGCTGCAAAGGTCTTTAATTTAAACGCCATGTTTTATCCTTAACTCATCGAGTTTGTGTTGTGTGTAACGTTATTTATGCGTAACAGCCCGGACGATGCGATCGCCAGAGAACTGAATTAAATAAACCAGAACAACCAGCAATACCAGAACGGTATTCATTACGGTAGCGTTATAACCAATATAACCGTACTGGTAGCCAATCTGGCCTAAACCGCCGGCACCGACTGCACCACCCATCGCAGAATAGCCCACCAGGGTAATCAGCGTAATGGTGGCTGCGTTTACCAGGCCCGGCAATGCTTCAGGCAGCAGGACTTTACGTACGATCTGCATTGGCGTGGCACCCATTGCGCGGGACGCTTCAATCAGGCCCGTTGGGATTTCAAGCAGGGCGTTTTCCACCATTCGGGCGATAAACGGTGCCGCACCGACGGTCAATGGCACGATAGCCGCCTGCAGACCGATAGAGGTGCCGACGATCACGCGGGTAAACGGAATCATCCAGACCAGCAGAATGATGAACGGGATAGAACGGAAGATGTTCACCAGCGCAGAGAGCGTACGGTAGAGCTTCGCGTTCTCAATGATTTGCCCCGGGCGCGTCACGTACAGCAGCACGCCGACCGGCAGGCCAATCACAAAGCCAAAGAAACCCGATACGAAGGTCATTGCCAGCGTTTCCCAAACGCCGCGAACCAGCAGCCAAATCATCGGCTCAGACATAACCCAGTACCTCTACTTTTACATGATGTTCTTGCAGCCAGGCAATTGCCGCCTGGGTTTCTTCCTGTGTGCCGTGCATTTCCGTCAGCATGATGCCGAACTTCACGCCACCGGCGTAATCCATCTGCGCGCTGATAATGTTGTTATTCACGTTGAAGCGGCGCGCGGTTTCCGACAGCAGCGGCGCATCGACCGACTGGCCGGTAAACTCCATGCGCAGCATCGGGACGCTGTCAGGCGTTGCGTCTGTTTTCAAACGTTCCAGATAATCTTCGGGAATATCCAGATGCAGCGTTGACTGGATAAACTGCTGCGCCAGCGGCGTTTTCGGGTGAGAGAACACTTCGCTCACCGTATCCTGCTCAATCAATTCACCGTTGCTGATCACTGCCACACAATCACAGATGCGTTTCACCACATCCATCTCGTGCGTAATAAGAAGGATGGTCAGCCCCAGGCGACGGTTGATGTCTTTCAGGAGTTCGAGAATCGAACGGGTCGTGGCCGGGTCTAATGCGCTGGTGGCTTCATCGCACAGCAGCACTTTTGGGTTGCTTGCCAGGGCACGGGCAATGGCGACGCGCTGCTTTTGACCGCCGGACAGGTTAGCCGGATAGCTATCATGTTTATCGCCCAGACCTACGAGGTCGAGCAGCTCGGTCACGCGACGCTTCACTTCTTCTTTAGGCGTATTGTCCAGCTCTAGCGGCAATGCGACGTTGCCAAAAACGGTGCGGGAGGCCAACAGATTAAAGTGCTGGAAGATCATGCCGATCTGGCGACGCGCTTTAGTGAGTTCTTTCTCTGAGAGCGCGGTAAGTTCCTGACCGCCAACTTCTACATTGCCCTGGGTTGGGCGTTCAAGCAGGTTAACACAACGGATCAGCGTACTTTTACCTGCACCCGATGCGCCAATGACGCCATAAATTTGACCAGCAGGAACATGCAGGCTGACGTTGTTCAGCGCCTGAATGGTTCGGTTCCCCTGCTGGAACACTTTGGTGATATTGGAAAGTTTAATCATTAGATTATTTTTATCGTATGTAAGTTAGCCGTGGCATTTTGTTCTGCCAGATACGGGTGATGACCGTAAACAAAACGGATGTTAAGGCATCCAGACGTCTAAATCAATCCAACTCTGTGCGATGAGCACTTTATTGCGCTGCGATTCATGAGATACTAGCCGAACATGCCTTTTTCAGGAGCAAACCGGTGGCAAAATCAGTACCCGCAATTTTTCTCGATCGTGATGGCACCATTAATGTGGATCACGGTTACGTTCATGAGATTGATGAGTTCGAGTTTATCGAGGGCGTAATAGAGGCCATGCGCCAGCTGAAAGAGATGGGCTATGCGCTGGTGGTGGTCACCAACCAGTCTGGCATTGCGCGTGGAAAATTTACCGAAGCACAGTTCGAGACGTTAATAGAATGGATGGACTGGTCGCTGGCGGATCGGGGCGTTGACCTTGATGGTATCTACTATTGTCCGCATCATCCCCAGGGAACAGTAGAAGAGTATCGCCAGACGTGTGATTGCCGTAAGCCGCACCCGGGGATGTTTATCTCTGCGCAGGAATTTCTGAATATCGATATGGCCGCCTCTTATATGGTGGGCGACAAGCTGGAAGATATGCAGGCGGCAACGGCGGCGGGTGTGGGGACCAAAATATTAGTGCGCACTGGCAAACCGGTGACCCCCGAAGCAGAAAACGCAGCTGACTGGGTGATTAATAGTCTGGCCGAGCTACCAAAAGAGATAAAAAAGCATCAGAAATAGGCTTTTTGGCGAAAAGGTGAGCGGTTGAAATAAAAATGCATTTTTCCGCTTGTCATTCCTCGGTGGCTCCCTATAATGCGCCTCCATCGACACGGCGGATGTGAATCACTTCACAGACAACCCGGTCGGTTGAAGAGAAAAAATCCTGAAATTCAGGGTTGACTCTGAAAGAGGAAAGCGTAATATACGCCACCTCGCGACAGAGCGCTAAAGCGCGTCGCAACTGCTCTTTAACAATTTATCAGACAATCTGTGTGGGCACTCAAAGTGACATGGATTCTTAATGTCTTCGGACAATAAATGAATACCAAGTCTCTGAGTGAACATACGTAATTCATTACGAAGTTTAATT